>NZ_CP162511.1:2796432-4194648 GCF_040939305.1 Herbiconiux sp. A18JL235 | reverse complement strand
CCGTCACCCGGCCGTCGCTCGCATCCCCATGTCGTTCACACGGATTCGACAACTCACAAAGATGTAGTTCTCGGTGGCGTCGCGGTTTAAACAGACTTGTCCACATATCCACAGACGTTAAGACCATTAAGAAATCTCTCTTAATGAAAATCCCTCCGACAACCTCGACGCGCTGCGAGCGCTGCGGATGCGACCCGAATGACAAGTCCTCCACCCGGTAGCATGGAGCGACCCCAGGTCTCCAACACCGACAGAGGTGACTTCGTGAAGTTCCAAGTAAACCGAGACGTCTTCAGCGAAGCCGTGTCATTCGCCGTCAAGCTGCTTCCGCAGCGCACGACACTGCCGATCCTGAGCGGTGTGCTGATCGAGGCGAACGACGAGGGTCTCACCCTCTCCTCCTTCGACTACGAGGTATCTGCCCAGACGCAGATCGCCGCCGACGTCGAGGAGCCCGGTGTGGTGCTGGTCTCGGGGCGCCTGCTGTCCGACATCGCCAACCGCCTGCCGAATGCACCGGTGCGCTTCGCCACCGAAGACAGCCGCATCGTGGTCAGCTGCGGCTCCGCCCGCTTCACCCTGCTCAGCATGCCCGTCGAGGAGTACCCCACCCTGCCGCAGGTCGGTGCCGAATCGGGTCTCCTCCCCGCCGAGCAGTTCTCGGCGGCTGTCTCGCAGGTCGCCGTCGCTGCTTCACGTGACGACGTCACGCCCGTCATCACGGGTGTTCAGCTCGAGGTCAGCGAGAACACCATCTCGCTCGTCGCCACCGACCGTTACCGTGTGGCGGTGCGCAACATCGACTGGGACTCCAACGACTCCGGCACCACGACCGCGACCGCCCTGGTGCCCGCGCGCACCCTGCAGGAGGTCGGCAAGACGTTCGGCAACGCCGGCACCATCTCGGTGGCTATCACGAACAGCGACGACCGCGAGCTCATCGCATTCAAGTCCGACAAGAAGACCGTGACGACGCTCCTCATCAAGGGCAACTTCCCGCCGGTGAAGCGGCTGTTCCCCGAGACCGTCGACAACTACGCGGTCATCAACACCGCCGACCTCATCGAGGCGACCAAGCGTGTGTCGCTCGTGCTCGAGCGTGAAGCGGCACTGCGATTCACCTTCACGATCGACGGCGTCACCCTCGAGGCCATCGGTTCCGAGCAGGCGCAGGCCTCCGAATCGATCGACGCACTGCTCACGGGAGACGACACCGTCGTCTCGCTTAAGCCCCAGTTCCTGCTCGACGGTCTCTCGGCCGTGCACTCGGAGTTCGTGCGCATCTCGTTCACCAAGACCGACAACCCGAACAAGCCCGGCCCGGTGCTCATCACGAGCCAGTCGTCGAAAGACCAGCCCGGCTCCGACGACTACAAGTACCTGCTGCAGCCCAACCTGCTGCTGCGCTGACACCACCTCACGCAAGGAGACAGTCGAACATGAACATCGGACTCATCGGCCTGGGCAAGATGGGCAACAACATGCGCGCCCGCCTGAAGAACGCCGGGATCGACGTGGTCGGCTACGACACCAACCCTGCTGTGAGCGACGTGCCCGACCTGAAGGCCCTCGCCGCAGCCCTGCCGTCTCCTCGCATCGTCTGGGTGATGGTTCCCGCCGGCGCCATCACCGACTCGGTCGTCCACGACCTGGCCGAGGTGCTGGAGGAGGGCGACCTCATCATCGACGGCGGCAACTCGAAGTGGACCGAGGACTTCAAGCACTCCGAGTTCCTCGCGCCGAAGGGCATCCAGTTCATGGACGCCGGTGTCTCCGGCGGCGTCTGGGGCCTCGAGAACGGCTACGGCCTGATGGTGGGCGGCACCGCCGAGAACGTCGAGCGGGCCATGCCCATCTTCGACGCGCTTCGCCCCGAGGGCCCGCGCGACGAGGGTTTCGTTCATGCGGGTGAGGTCGGCGCGGGCCACTACGCGAAGATGGTGCACAACGGCATCGAGTACGGCATCATGCAGGCCTACGCCGAGGGCTACGAGCTGCTCGACGCCAAGAAGGACATCATCAAAGACGTCACGGGCACCTTCAAGGCCTGGCAGCGCGGCACCGTCGTGCGCTCGTGGCTGCTCGAGCTGCTCGTGCGTGCGCTCGAGGCCGACCCCGAGTTCCACGACATCCAGGGCTACGTCGAAGACTCCGGCGAGGGCCGCTGGACCCTCGAGGAGGCGATCGAGAACGCCGTGCCGATGCCCGCCATCAGCGCGTCGATCTTCGCCAGGTTCGTCTCGCGCCAGGAGGACTCGCCCTCGATGAAGGCTGTCGCCGCGCTGCGCAACCAGTTCGGTGGTCACGCGGTCAAGGAGCTCGACTGACCGCACAACCCGCCGAGTCCCGCCGGCCGTGATCGTCCGCCACCTCAGCCTCACCGACTTCCGCAACTACGAGACCGCGGAGGTCGAACTGCAGCCCGGCCCGAACCTGTTCGTCGGCAGCAACGGGCAGGGCAAGACCAACCTGGTGGAATCGCTCGGCTACCTCAGCACGCTCGCCTCGCACCGGGTCTCGACCGATCACGCACTCATCCGCGCCGGTCGGGACTCGGCGATCGTGCGGGCACGCCTCGGCCATGAAGAGCGTGAATTGCTGGTGGAACTGCAGCTGAACCGCTCGGCCGCCAACCGGGCGCAGGTGAACCGGGCGGCGGTGAAACCGCGCGATCTGCCGCGGTACATCTCGACCGTGCTGTTCGCGCCCGAAGACCTAGCCCTCATCCGGGGCGAACCCTCCACCCGCCGGCGGTTCGTGGATGCGCTCCTCGGCGCCAAGACTCCCCGCCTTCTCGGGGTGTTCGCCGATTACGAGCGCGTGCTCAAGCAACGGAACGCGCTTCTGAAGTCGGCGCGCGCATCCGGTCTCCGTGACGCGAAGCTGCCGACGCTCGAACTCTGGAACGAGCGGCTGGTGGAGCTCGGCGCCGAGATCATGGCCGAACGCATCGCCGTGGTCGCGGCCCTCGCCCCGTTCGTGCGCGAGGCGTACCAGGCGGTGGCGGGGTCGGAGCAGGAGCCGGCGCTCGAGGTGGTGCTGAGCGTGCTGGCCGAGCATCCGGAGTCCGACGACCGCGACGAAGACGAGGAGAGGGCGGCGCCGGGCACGACGGATGCGCCCAGCCGCGAGGCGCTCGCCGAGGCTTTCCGCACAGCGCTCGAGCGTGTCGCCCGCGCCGAGCGTGATCGCGGCATCACCCTCTGCGGACCGCACCGCGACGACGTCTCATTCACGCTGAACGGCCTTCCGGCCAAGGGCTACGCCAGTCACGGCGAGTCGTGGTCGTTCGCGCTCGCGCTGAAGCTCTCCTGCGCCGAGCTGCTGCGGTCCGACTCCTCGACCGGCGACCCGATCGTCATCCTCGACGACGTCTTCGCTGAGCTCGACCAGCGCCGGCGGGCGAGGCTGGCGGATGCGGTGAAGGACTACGAGCAGGTGCTCATCACCGCCGCGGTCTACGACGACGTGCCCGAAGCGCTCACCGCGCACACGGTGCGCATACGGGCCGGCCGCATCGTCGAGGAGCCGGCCGATGTCTGAGGCCCAGAACGTCTACCTGCGCCTCAAATCGGCGTTCGGGAACTCGGATGCGCGTGCCGCGAGATGGCGGCAGAAGAAGGGGAGGAGCCCCGGCGACGACGACGAGGCGAACGTTCCGTACGGCAGCGGGCGCGACCCGCGTGGCCTCGGCGACGTGATGGCGGGACTCGAGAGCGAGCTCGGCTGGACGAGCTCGCTGGCGAAGTCCGACCTGCTGCTGGCCTGGAAGGAGATCGCCGGCCCCGACACCGCAGAGCACTCGACGCCCATCGGCATCACCGACTCGGTGCTGACCGTGCAATGCGACTCCACGGCCTGGGCGACCCAGCTGCGGCACATGCGTGTGCTCATCATGACGACGATCGCTCAGCGGTTTCCCGACGCGGGCATCGAGTCGATCCGCTTCGAAGCACCCCACGCCCCGTCCTGGAAACGGGGCTCCAGATCGATTCCAGGCCGGGGTCCTCGCGATACTTACGGTTGACAGGGCAAATGTGGTCAACCTCGCGAAATAAACACGTCAGCGGGGCGTCTGAGGGCCGATTCCCACCCTTCGTTTGATAGAATTAAGGGTCGTCTTGCCCGGCCGGTGGGCGCGACACCAAGGAGCCCCATCTATATGTCTGAATCGGACAAGGTCCACCCTGACAACGAGTACGGCGCGGACCAGATCCAGGTTCTTGAAGGTCTCGAGGCGGTTCGCAAGCGCCCCGGCATGTACATCGGCTCGACGGGCCCGCGCGGCCTCCACCACCTGGTGTACGAGATCGTCGACAACTCGGTCGACGAGGCCCTCGCGGGCTATGCGACCCATATCGAGGTCGTGATGCGCAAGGACGGCGGCATCACGGTCGTCGACAACGGCCGCGGCATCCCGGTCGACATGCACCCCACCGAGAAGAAGTCGACGGTCGAGGTCGTCCTCACCGTGCTGCACGCCGGGGGCAAGTTCGGCGGTGGAGGTTACGCGGTCTCGGGCGGTCTGCACGGTGTGGGTTCCTCGGTGGTGAACGCGCTGTCGAGCGAGCTCGACGTCGAGGTGCGCCGCCAGGGCAACGTGTACCGGCAGAGCTACGAGATCGGCGTCCCGCTCGCTCCGCTCGAGAAGGGGGAGTCGACCGACGAGACGGGCACGAAGACCACCTTCTGGCCGAACCCCGACATCTTCGAGACCGTGGTCTTCGACTACGAGACGCTGCGCGCACGGTTCCAGCAGATGGCCTTCCTCAACAAGGGCCTCAGCATCACGCTCACCGACGAGCGCGGAGGAGACGACGGCACCGCAGAAGACACCGTCGTCACCTACCTCTACGAGAACGGCCTGAAGGACTACGTCGAGTACCTCAACACCTCGAAGAAGGCCGAGCTCGTGAACGAGGAGATCATCTCCTTCGAGTCGGAGGACACCGATCGCAAGATCGCGCTCGAGGTGGCCATGCAGTGGACGACCGCCTACACCGAGAGTGTCCACACCTACGCCAACACGATCAACACCCACGAGGGCGGCACCCACGAAGAGGGCTTCCGCGCCGCACTCACCACCCTGGTGAACAGGTACGCACGCGAGAAGAACATCATCAAGGAGAAGGACGACAACCTCTCCGGCGACGACGTGCGCGAGGGCCTCACCGCCGTCATCTCGATCAAGCTCGCCGAGCCGCAGTTCGAGGGCCAGACGAAGACCAAGCTCGGCAACACCGAGGCGAAGGCGTTCGTGCAGCGCGTCGTCGGCACCGAGCTCACCGACTGGTTCGACCGCAACCCGGTGCAGGCGCGTGACATCATCCGCAAGGCCATCCAGGCCTCGCAGGCGCGTCTGGCCGCCCGCAAGGCGCGAGAGCAGACGCGCCGCAAGGGCCTGCTCGAGGGCGGCGGCATGCCGGGCAAGCTCAAGGACTGCTCGAGCCGCGACCCCTCCCGCAGCGAGATCTTCATCGTGGAGGGCGACTCGGCCGGCGGCTCCGCCATCCAGGGCCGCAACCCCGAGACCCAGGCGATCCTGCCGCTCCGCGGCAAGATCCTGAACGTGGAGAAGGCCCGCCTCGACCGCGCGCTCGGCAACGCCGAGGTGCAGGCGATGATCACCGCCTTCGGCGCCGGCATCGGGGAGGACTTCAACCCCGAGAAGGCCAGGTACCACAAGATCGTGCTCATGGCCGACGCCGACGTCGACGGCCAGCACATCACGACGCTGCTGCTCACCCTGGTGTTCCGTTACATGCGACCGCTCATCGAGCTCGGCTACGTCTACCTCGCGATGCCCCCGCTCTATCGCCTCAAGTGGTCGAACGCCCCGCACGAGTACGTCTACTCCGACGCCGAGCGCGATGCGCTGCTGGTCGACGGGCAGGCTGCCGGCAAGCGCATCCCGAAAGACAACGGCATCCAGCGCTACAAGGGTCTCGGCGAGATGGACTACAAGGAGCTGTGGGACACCACCATGGACCCCGACACCCGCACCCTCCGGCAGATCACCCTCGACGACGCCGTGGCGGCCGACGAGATCTTCTCCACCCTGATGGGCGAAGACGTGGAGTCCCGGCGCAACTTCATCCAGAAGAACGCCAAAGACGTCCGCTTCCTCGACATCTGAGCCCTCGGGCCTCGACAGAGACTGACTACTGACACATGACGGATGAACTGACCCCCGCGCCCGGCGATCGCATCGAGCAGGTCGACCTGCAGCTGGAGATGCAGCGCTCCTACCTCGACTACGCGATGAGCGTGATCGTGGGCCGCGCCCTGCCCGACGTGCGCGACGGACTCAAGCCCGTGCACCGCCGCGTGATCTACGCGATGTTCGACGGCGGCTACCGGCCCGACCGCGCCTTCTCGAAGTCGGCGCGCGTCGTCGGCGAGGTGATGGGCCAGTTCCACCCGCACGGCGACTCGTCGATCTACGACACCCTGGTGCGCCTCATCCAGCCCTGGTCGCTGCGCTACCCCCTCGCGCTCGGACAGGGCAACTTCGGCTCGCCGGGCAACGACGGCGCTGCGGCCCCCCGGTACACCGAGACGAAGATGGCGCCCCTCGCGCTCGAGATGGTGCGCGACATCCAGGAAGAGACAGTCGACTTCCAGGACAACTACGACGGCCGCACGCTCGAGCCGATCGTGCTGCCGAGCCGCTTCCCGAACCTGCTCGTGAACGGCTCCGTCGGCATCGCCGTCGGCATGGCCACGAACATCCCCCCGCACAACCTGCGCGAGGTCGCCGAGGGCGCCATCTGGTACCTGCAGAACCCCGAGGCCGAGCGCGAAGAACTGCTCGAGGCGCTCATCCAGCGCATCAAGGGCCCCGACTTCCCGACCGGCGCTCAGATCCTCGGTGTCAAGGGCATCCAGGATGCGTACCGCACCGGGCGGGGGTCGATCACCATGCGCGCCGTGGTGAACGTCGAGGAACTGCAGGGCCGTACCTGCCTCGTGGTCACCGAGCTGCCCTACCAGGTGAACCCCGACAACCTCGCCATCAAGATCGCCGACCTGGTGAAGGACGGCAAGCTCGCGGGCATCGCCGACATCCGCGACGAGACCTCCGGTCGCACCGGTCAGCGCCTCGTCATCGTGCTGAAGCGCGATGCGGTGGCGAAGGTGGTGCTGAACAACCTCTACAAGCACACCCAGCTGCAAGACAACTTCGGCGCGAACATGCTCGCGATCGTCGACGGCATCCCGCGCACCCTGCCGCTCGACGGCTTCATCACCGAGTGGGTCTCGCACCAGATCGACGTCATCGTGCGGCGCACCACCTACCGGTTGCGTGAGGCCGAGGCCCGCATGCACATCCTGCGCGGCTACCTCAAGGCGCTCGACGCGCTCGACGAGGTCATCGCGCTCATCCGTCGCTCGCCGACCGTCGAGGAGGCCCGCGACGGGCTGATGGATCTGCTCGACATCGACGAGCTGCAGGCGCGCGCCATCCTCGAGCTGCAGCTGCGCCGGCTCGCCGCGCTCGAACGTCAGAAGATCCAAGACGAGGCAGACGAGCTGCAGCTGAAGATCGACGAGTACAACGTCATCCTCGGCTCGCCGGCCCGTCAGCGCGAGATCATCATCGACGAGCTCGGCGAGATCGTCGAGAAGTTCGGCGACGACCGGCGCACCGAGATCATGTTCGGCTTCGACGGCGACATGAACATCGAAGACCTCATCCCCGAGGAGGAGATGGTGGTCACCGTCACCCGCGGCGGCTACGTCAAGCGCACGCGGAGCGACAACTACCGCAGCCAGCACCGCGGCGGCAAGGGTGTGAAGGGGGCGCAGCTACGAGCCGACGACGTCGTCGAGCACTTCTTCGTCACCACCACGCACCACTGGCTGCTGTTCTTCACCAACCGCGGTCGCGTCTACCGCGCCAAGGCCTACGAGCTCCAGGAGGCCGGCCGCGACGCGAAGGGACAGCACGTCGCGAACCTGCTGGCGCTGGCCGCCGACGAGCAGATCACGCAGATCCTCGACATCCCCGACTACAAGACGGCGAAGTACCTCGTGCTCGCCACCCGCGACGGGCTGCTCAAGAAGACAGCGCTCACCGAGTACGACACCAACCGCACCGGTGGCATCATCGCCATCAACCTGCGCGACGACGACGAGCTGGTCTCGGCGATGCTCGTCGACGAAGACGCCGACCTGCTGCTGGTGTCGAAGAAGGGCATGTCGATCCGCTTCACCGCGAGCGACGAGGCCCTCCGGCCGATGGGCCGGGCGACCTCGGGCGTCATCGGCATGAAGTTCCGCGACGACGACCGCCTGCAGGGCGCCTCCGTCGTCTCCGACGAGGGCTTCGTGTTCATCGTCACAGAGGGCGGCTACGCCAAGCGCACCTCCGTCGACGAGTACCGCGTGCAGGGCCGAGGCGGACTCGGCATCAAGGTGGCCAAACTCGCCGAGGCGAGGGGCGATCTCATCGGGTCCCTCATCGTGGGGGAGGACGACGAGGTCCTTGTGGTTCTTGCCAGTGGCAAGGTGGTACGCTCTGCCGTGGCCGAAGTACCGGCTAAGGGACGCGACACGATGGGCGTGGTCTTCGCCCGCTTCGCGGACGACGATCGCATCATCGCGGTGGCGAAGAACACCGAACGAAACCTTGAATCGGAGCTCGAGGAGAGCACAGGGGCAGAGTCTGCCCCTGGAGAGGACGTAACGACGGATGAGTAATCTTGGCGACAAATTCGCGAAGAAGACGGCAAGAGTCGCCACCACCAAGCAGGTTCGGCTGAAGCTGGTCTACATCGACTTCTGGTCGGTGCTGAAGATCTCCTTCCTCCTGGCCATCATCCTCGGCATCGTCACCGTGGTCGCCAGCTTCCTGGTGTGGTCGGTGCTCAACCAGACCGGTGTGTTCGACTCCGTCAACACGCTCCTGCAAGACATCGCGGGCGCCGGCAACTTCGACCTGTTCGACTTCGCCTCGCTGCCGCAGGTGATGGGCTTCTCCATCGTCGTCGCGCTGCTGAACGTCATCGTCATCACGGCGCTCGGTGCGATCGCGGCGGCGCTGTACAACCTCGCGGTGCGCATCACCGGTGGAGTCATGCTCGGCTTCACCAACAAGTAAGCCGATTGGGAGATCGGGGCCTCCGTAGGGTAGTCTCGTCTCTGGTCAAAAAACGGGGCTATAGCTCAGGCGGTTAGAGCGCTTCGCTGATAACGAAGAGGTCCAAGGTTCAAGTCCTTGTAGCCCCACGAGAGATCCACAAGAAATCTCCCTCGAACCGCGGTTTGATGGGGGGCCTTAGCTCAGTTGGTAGAGCGCCTGCTTTGCAAGCAGGATGTCGGGAGTTCGATTCTCCCAGGCTCCACGGTACCAATGGAAAAGGATGCGTACACGCATCCTTTTCGTCGTCTGTGCCTATGGAAGAGGATGCGTACGCGCATCCTCTTCGTCGTTGAGGGCTGAGTTAACGGAAGAAGCCCCCGGTGGTGTGCCGGGGGCTTCTTCGTTGTGAAAGCTGGTTCTAGCTTTCGGGGTTGGTCTCGGGTTCGGGGTCTTCGTCGGCGATCCAGAGTTCGTCGTCGGCGCGGAAGGTCTGCCAGAGGGCGTAACCGATGCCGAGGGCGGTGACCACACCGAGGCTCACGATCACGACCACGCCGGCCTTCGAACCGCCCGAACTCGGAACCTGCTTCTGCAGCGCCTTCGAGGCCTTGGCCGCCTTCTTGCCCGCCTGCTTCAACAGCTCGGGGTTCTTCGACGACTGCAGCACCGACGCCGCGGACGCGACCGTGCCTGCGAGGGCGGGCAGCACATCCGTGGCGAACTGGCGCTTGACGGCCTCGCCGGCCACCTTCACCTCTGCCGCCTTGCGGCTGATCGTGGGAGCGACGGAGTCGACAGCCGACTTCACGCGCGGCTTCACCTCTTCGTCGGCGAGGAAGCTCGCCTGCTTGCCGGCCTCACGCAGGATGGCGTTCGCCCGGTCGATGACGGCCTGCTGATCGACCCACAGCTCTTCTGCCGTTCCCTTCAGACGCTTGAGCGCTTTGCGACGCTTGCGGGAAAGACTCATGAGAAACCTCCATCGGCGAGAGCACGGATGTCTTCATCTTGGCACGCATCGCCCGACCACAGAAGCCGGGTCGCTGATGAGACCCTCAGCAAAACCTGGGCCTTCACTGGACGGCATGGCCCATGTGCGAGAATGACCACATGCCCGTTCACACCCATGTCGCCACGCTCAACACCAACCACGGACCGATCGTCGTCAACCTCTACGGCCACCACGCGCCCAAGACGGTGAAGAACTTCGTCGGCCTCGCCACGGGTGAGCTGGAGTGGAGCGACCCGAAGACCGGTCAGCCCACCACGGCACCGCTGTACGAGGGCATCGTCTTCCACCGCATCATCCCCGGCTTCATGATCCAGGGCGGCGACCCGCTGGGCAACGGCACCGGCGGCCCCGGCTTCCGCTTCGACGACGAGATCAACCCCGAACTCGACTTCACCGAGCCCTATGTGCTTGCCATGGCCAACGCCGGCGTGCAGGGTGGCAAGGGCACCAACGGCTCGCAGTTCTTCATCACCGTCGGCCCCACCACCTGGCTGCAGGGCAAGCACACCATCTTCGGCGCCGTCGCCGACGACGCCTCGAAGCGCATCGTCGACAAGCTCGCGGGCGTGGCCACCGACGCCTACGATCGTCCGCTCGACGAGGTCGTGCTCGAGAACGTCACCATCGAGGCGGTCTGAGCGCTCCTCTCCCTCGACGGGTCGAAGCACTCCGATGACCAGCGCCCCGGCGTCGTCTGACAACTACTGCTACCGGCATCCCGGCAGGCAGAGCTACGTGCTGTGTCAGCGCTGCGCGCGAACCGTGTGCCCCGAGTGTCAGGTGCAGGCGGCGGTGGGCGTGCACTGCGTGGAGTGCGCAGCTCGCGACCGGCAGGAGGCGCCTCGCGTCAAGCGCGGTCGACCGGCGATCCTGCAGAACCTGACGGGCAGCGGCGCTCCCGTCGTCACGTACGCCATCATCGCGGTGTGCGTGGTGGTGTTCCTGCTCCAGTTCATCCCCGGTGTGACGCAGGCGCTGCAGTTCGCGGGAGCCTACGTCATCCCGGCCACCGGCGTCTCGTTCGAACCATGGCGGATGCTCACCGCCGTCTTCGTGCACGGGTCGATCCTGCACCTGCTGTTCAACATGTTCACGCTGTTCGTGTTCGGCAGTGCGCTCGAGCGCCTGCTCGGTCGAGGGCGTTACCTCGCCCTCTATCTCATCTCCGGGTTCGGGGGCTCGGTGGCGGTCACCCTGCTGACGAATCCGTTGCAGCCGGTGGTGGGCGCATCCGGTGCCATCTTCGGCCTCATGGGCGCCTACTTCATCATCAACCGCCATCTGGGTGGGAACAGCGTGCAGCTGCTCGTGCTGGTGGCCCTGAACCTCGCCTACGGATTCCTGGTGCCGGGCATCTCGTGGCAGGCGCACGTCGGCGGTCTCATCGCCGGTGCGCTCGTCGCGTTGGTCTACGTGCGCACCCGCCCGCGCCGACTGAAGACCGTTCAGGTGCTGCTGGTCGCCGCTGTCGCCGTGGCACTGGTGGCGATCACCGCGGTTCGGGTGCTCGTCTAGCCCTCTGCCGAGCGAGACCGACCGGGCTCGGTGTGGACCAGGTTATCCACAGCCCAAAGTTATCCACAGTAGTTTCCACACTGGGGATAATCACACCCGTGTAATTAGCGCCAGCGGGTCGTCATGATGAAGCCGATGAAGGCGATGCCGAAGCCGATGAGGATGTTCCAGCTGCCGAGGTCGGGAATGGGGAAAAGCCCCTGGCTCACGTAGAAGACGATGATCCACAGCAGACCGACGATCATGAACCCGAACATGACGGGCTTGAACCAGACCGGGTTCGGATTCTGCGCCGAGGAGTCGTCGCTCGTGCGCTGAACCTCGCGGTTGCGGCGGGCGACGTCCTTGGTGGATGCTTTGTCTCGAGCCATGCCGACGATTCTAACGGGGTTTCCCACACGGTTCTCCACTGGTTCTCCACAGGCCGTTCCACAAGGTGTGGAGAGCGCGGGAGTTCGAGGCGGTCGCACAGCCAGCACCTCTTAGGATTGCTCTCATGACCGAAGAGCGGGCCGCCATCTCCGTCGATGACGAACCCCCGCTCCGCCGCCCTCGCCGCCGCAAGCGCAGCCTCGTGAACCGCATCGTCGGGGTAGCCGGTGAGCTGCTCATCACCGCCGGCGTGCTCGTGCTGCTGTTCCTCGGCTGGCAGTTCTCGCTGAACGGCATCCTGCTGAGCAATCAGCAGTCCTCCGACGCCGGCTCGCTCTCCGAGACCTGGGCCGAGCAGGGCGACGCGGGCTCGGTTCCCTCACCCCAGGCCTCCGCACCCGCGACCGACCCGACGGCGACGACCGCCTTCGCCTACGGCGAGCCGCCGGCGACAGGCCTCGAGGCTCCGGCCGACACCGAAGACTTCGCGGTGATGTACGTGCCGCGCTTCGGCTCCGATTTCAAGAAGACCATCGCGCAGGGCGTCGACCCCAAGTCGGTGCTCAACAAGGGTGGAGCCGGTCACTACTCCACCACCCAGATGCCCGGCGAGGTGGGGAACTTCGCCATCGCCGCGCACCGCGACGGCTGGGGCAGCCCCTTCCTCAAGATCAATGAGCTCACGGTCGGCGACAAGATCTACATCGAGACCCAGGACGGGTGGTACACCTACACCTTCCGCGGCCTGGAGTACGTGACTCCCTATGGTGTCGGGGTCATCGACCCCGTGCCGCAGGTGGAGGGCGCCACGCCCACCGACCGCATCATCACGCTCACGAGCTGCAACCCGCTCTACATCGCGTCCGAACGCATCATCGCCTACGGCGTGCTCACCGACTGGACTCCCCGCTCGGCCGGCGCACCGGCCGCCCTCTCCGGACTCGTAGGAGCCTGACCATGTACGCAGCGCTCTGGCGCCTCATCCCAGGCCCCTTGTGGCTGCGCATCCTCATCGTCATCGTTCTGGTGGTGGCGGTGCTGGCCGTGCTGGCCTTCTGGGTCTTCCCGTGGATCGATCAGTTGACGGCGCCCTCGCAGGATGTCACGGTGGAGCAATGACCCGCGTTCTCGTCATCGACAACTACGACAGCTTCGTCTACACGCTGAACGGCTATCTGCAGCAGCTGGGCGCCGACACCGAGGTGGTTCGCAACGACTCGTTCGACGCCGCCGACGCCGCCGAGACGATCTCCGGGTACGACGCGGTGCTCGTGTCGCCCGGGCCCGGCAAGCCCTCCGAGGCGGGAGTGTCGATTCCGGTCGTGCTCGCCGCTCTCGATGCAGGCAAGCCGTTGCTCGGAGTGTGCCTCGGCCACCAGGCCATCGCGGAGGCCCTCGGGGCGACGGTCACCAACGCCGAGGAGCTCATGCACGGCAAGACCTCGGTCATCAGGCACGACGACAGCGCCTTCTACGACGGCGTGCCCGACGGGTTCACGGCGACCCGCTATCACTCGCTGGCCGTCGTCGACGGCACGGTGCCCGACTCATTGGTGGTCACCTCCCGTACCGACGGCGGCGTCATCATGGGTCTTCGCCATGTGAGCGCCCCGGTGTACGGCGTGCAGTTCCACCCGGAGTCGGTGCTCACCGAGGGGGGCTACCGCATGCTGGGGAACTGGCTCGCCGCAGCCGGGCTCGAGGAGGCACCGGAGCGCGCTGCCTCGCTCAACCCCCTCCTGCGCGCCGTCTGACGGCGGCTGCGAGCACTCACCTCGCCTGGTTATCCACAGCCCATCCGCAGGCTGTGGAATGACGACGACGTTCGGTGAGGGCCCTGGTGCGCGGTTCAGCTCGCACAGAAGGTGAGCGTCACCGGAGACTTCTGGGCGAGGTCGCCCATCGCCGACTGACTGCGCACCGTGTTGAGCTCATTGGGCTGGCATCCCGTGACGGGCTGCCTGGTGACCGGGATGCCGTCGGCGGTGAGCCGCGCATCCGCATCGTTGATGCCGAGCCCCGTGAGGTCGGGAACGGTGACGAGGCCGGTGGAGACGACGAGGTCGATGGTGTCGCCCGAGAAGGAATCGGTTCCCGCCTCGGGATCGGTGCGGATGACGATGTCGGCCGGCACGTCGGGGGAGTTCTCCTTGATGGTCTGCCCCACCACGAAGCCGGCGCCGGAAAGCGTCGACGCCGCGTCGGTGGCGGCTGTGCCCTTCACATCGGGCACCGCGACCGCCTGCTTGCCGAGAGAGACCCGCACCTCGATGACGGTACCGGGGCTCACGATCGTTCCCGCGGCCGGGTCGGTCTCGACCACCTGGCCTGCCGCGACGGTGTCGCTGTTGACGTCGAAGCGCTGGGTCACGAGATCGAGCTGCTGCAGCGTGGCGTCTGCGGCTTCGAAGCTCTGGCCGCTCACGTTCGGCACCTCCCTCGACGTGGAGGGGAGCGCATCCGTCGGCTGCAGGGTGAGCACCCAGAACACGATGGCGACGAGGATGACGGCGACCGAGGCGATTCCCGCCCAGATCCACACCACGGGCGGCCGCGACTGGGTGCGCACCGAGTACTCGTCGTCGCCGGCGAGCTGGGTGAGCGCCGACTCGTTGCCCTGCGTGAGGCTCGGCGGTGCGCCGAACAGAGAGGACTGGAAGTCTTCGGCCGGCAGCCGCTTCGAGGGGATCTTGCCGGCGCCGGCGACCTCGAGGTCGGCCCGGAACTCGACGGCGCTCTGGAAGCGCGCGAACCGGTCTTTGGCCAGGGCGTGCAGCACCACCTGATCGATGGCGGGCGACACCAAGGGGTTGATGCTCGACGGTGCCACCGGCATCTCGGAGACGTGCTGGTAGGCGACGGCGACCGGGGTCTCGCCTCTGAAGGGGGGCTCGCCGGTCAGCATCTCGAACAGCACGACGCCGGTCGAGTACAGGTCGGTGCGGGCGTCGACCGACTCCCCGCGGGCCTGCTCGGGCGAGAAGTACTGGGCGGTGCCGAGGATGGCGGTGGTCTGCGCGACCGTGGCCGAGGAATCGGAGATGGCACGGGCGATGCCGAAGTCCATCACCTTCACCTGGCCGCCGTGGGTGACCATCACGTTGCCCGGCTTGATGTCGCGGTGCACGACACCGGCGCGGTGGGAGTACTCCAGGGCGGTGAGGATGCCCTCGGTGATGCGGATGGCCTCGGCCGAGTCGACCGGGCCCTCCTTGATGAGATCTTTGAGGAGTTTGCCCTCGACGAACTCCATCACGATGAACGGGACGATGCCCTCGAAGCCGCCGGCTTCGGCGACCCGCTCCTCCCCGGCGTCGAACACACGCACGATCGTGGGGTGCGCCATGCGCGACGCGGCCTGCGCCTCCTGCCTGAAGCGGGTGCGGAACACCGGGTCGCCGGCGAGCGACGACTTCAGCAGCTTGATCGCGACCTGGCGCCCGAGACGCTCGTCGCGCCCCGAGTAGACGTTCGACATGCCGCCGCGGCCGATCAGCTCACCGAGCCGGTACCTCCCCGCGAGGAGTCGGGTTTCGTCGGTCACTGGCCGTTCTCGCCGCCGTTGCCGTTGCCGTTCCCGTTGCCGTTTCCGTTCCCGGGGTTGGTGGGCTGGCTGTTCTCGATGGTGAGCACGAGCGCGGGCGACAGGCCGGAGGCAGAGCCGGAGCAGCTCGCGCTGTACTTCACCTCGATGGATGAGCCTGCCTCACCGGTCGCGGTTAGCGACGCCTGCGCCGTGGTGCCCGACGGTGGGGTGGTGACCGTGGCTCCCGTGGCCTCCACCGCGTACCCGCTGAGCGTGGTGCCGGAGGGGCAGCTGTACGAGACCCAGTTCACCGTGAAGACGCCGTTCACCGGAACCGTGTCGCCCGAGACGCCCTGGCCGGCGGTCGGCGAGGTGGTCGGAGCATCCGGAACGATGACGTCGGTGTACACGGTGAGCGACACCGTGGTGCCGATCTTCACGTTGCCGACCGGGGTGGCCTGATACACGATGTCGACCTGGTCGGCGGCCGGAGCCGGGTTTCCGGCCACGCGGGCGGCGCTGAGGCCCATGCCTTCGAGGATGCCGGCGGCCTCGTCGAATGACTTGCCCTTCAGCTCCGCCTCGCTCACGGCGACCGTGGTGGGGCTCGGGGTCGGAGTGGGGGAGGTCGACGTGGGCGTGTTGCTCGGCGTGTTCGACGCCGTGCTGGCGGGTGTCGTCGCGGGGGCCCCGCTGCCGTTGCCCTGGAACACCAAGGCGACGATCGTGCCGACGAGCACGAGCGCCAGGATGATGATGAGCACGATGAGCGGCCACGTCCACGGGCTGCGCTTCTTGGGCTCCTCCTCCTCGGCCGCTGCCGACGGGGGAAGACCCGCGAAAGGAGGGGCTGCCGCTGCCGCCGGGGGCTGCGAGAGCACGGTTGTCGCCTGGGTGCTGCCGGGCGAGGGCATCACCGTGGTCGCGACGGTGGGCGGCAGGGGCTCGTTGCCGAGCACGGCGGGCACGGCCGCCGCCGCCGAGGCGATGTCGCCGCGACGCAGGGCCATCGCGGCCCGCGCGAGGGCGCTGGTGGAGGAGGGGCGCTCGTCGGGCTTCTTCGCGATGCAGGAGAGCACGAGGTTGCGCACCGGCGCCGCCACCGTGGTCGGCAGGTCGGGAGGGGTCTCGTTGATCTGCGCCATGGCGATGGCGACCTGCGACTCGCCGGTGAAGGGGCGCTTGCCCGCGAGGCACTCGTACGCCACGATGCCGAGCGAGTAGATGTCGGTGGTCGGCGACGCCGGCTGACCGCTCGCCTGCTCGGGCGAGAGGTACTGCACGGTGCCCATCACCTGACCGGTGGCGGTGAGCGGCACCTGGTCGGCGATGCGGGCGATGCCGAAGTCGGTGATCTTCACCCGCCCGTCGGGCGTGATGAGGAGGTTGCCCGGCTTGATGTCGCGGTGCACGAGCCCGGCGGCGTGCGCCGCCTGCAGGGCCAGCGCGGTCTGCGCGATGATGTCGAGCACGCGGTCGGTGGAGAGCACGTGCTCGCGCTCGAGGATGGTGGAGAGCGCCTCGCCGGGAACGAGTTCCATGACGAGGTAGGCGCTGCCCTCCTCCTCGCCGTAGTCGAAGACGTTGGCGATGCCCTCGTGGTTGACGAGGGCGGCGTGACGGGCCTCGGCGCGGAAGCGCTCGAGGAAGCCCGGGTCGCCGAGGTACTCGTCTTTCAGGATCTTGATGGCGACGGTGCGCCCGATCACGAGATCGGTGGCCTGCCAGACCTCGCCCATGCCCCCGATCGCGATGCGATTGGACAGCTCGTACCGGCCCCCGAAGGTCACCCCTGCTGTGGGTCTCATTTACTCAAGCCCGCCTCTAGTACTCGTTTCGCGATCGGTGCGGCTAGTTCGTTCCCCGTACCGTCCTGGCCCATCCCGCCGCCGTCTTCGACGACGACTGCGACGGCGATCCGAGGATTGTCTGCAGGAGCGAATCCGGTGAACCACAGGGTGTAGGGATCGCCCTCCCCGTTCTCCGCGGTCCCGGTCTTACCGGCCACACTGACCCCGTCTATTCTTGCATTAGTCGCCGCGCCGCTCTCGACGGCCTCGACCATGAGCCCGGAAAGTGTCGAAGCTGTTACCGAAGTCAGCGGGGTGCCGAACTCCTTCGCCTCGAAGCCCTGGAGAAGACTGAGATCAGGCGCCCTGATCTCGTCGACGAGAGTCGGTGTCATCAGCTTTCCTCCGTTCGCCACCGCTGCCGAGAGCATCGCCACCTGGATGGGCGTAGCCACATCGCTGCCCTGCCCGAACGAGGCCAGCGCGAGCTGCGCGTCGTCGAGACCGCGCGGGAACACGCTGGTCGAGACATCCATCGGCACCGACAGCTCCGAGCCGAAGCCGAAGGCCTTCGCCATGTCGGCCAGGGCCGGCTCGCCCATCTCCATGCCGAGCTCGGCCACGGGGATGTTGCAGGAGAGCACGAAGGCGGTCTGGATGGTCACAGTGTCGCCCCCGCCGCAGGTGCCGCCGCCGGCGTTGGCGACGGTCGAGTCGGAGCCGGGCAGCTGCAGGCGCGCGAGGTTCGGCTCGGTGTGGTTCACGTCGAGGCCGGCGGTCTGCACGGCCGCCGAGGTGGTGACGATCTTGAACGTCGACCCGGGCGGGTTCAGGTCGTTGATGGTCTTGTTGATGAGCGGGTCGCCGGGGGCGGCGAGCAGCTGGTCGTAGGTGTCGAGCACCTGCTGGCTGTCGTGCACGGCGAGGGTGTTGGGGTCGTAGTCGGGCTTGGAGACCATCGCGAGGATGCGCCCGGTGGCCGGCTCGATCGCCACCACGGCGCCCTGGTAGCTGCCGAGCGCGTCGTAGGCGGCCTGCTGCAGCACGGGGTCGATGGTGAGCTCGACCGAGGCGCCCTGGGGGTTCTGGCCGGTGACCAGGCGGTTGAGGTAGTCGAGGAACTGCGAGTCGCTGGTTCCCGAGAGGTAGTCGTTCAGCGCCTGCTCGATCTGGCTCGACCCCTGGCCGAGCGTGTAGTAGCCCGTGACGGCGCTGTAGAGCGGGCCGTTCGGGTAGGTGCGCTGGTACTTGAACTCGTCGGTGGTGGGCACCGAGACGGCGATCGGCTGCCCGTCGACGAGGATGGGGCCGCGCTCGGTGTCGTAGCTGGCGTAGATGGTGCGGGCGTTCCTGGCGTCGCTCGAGAGATTGTCGGCTTGGAAGAACTGGATGATCGTCGTCGACACGAACAGGGTCGCGAACATGAGGAAGACGACCACGCTCACGCGTTTGAGTTCACGGGTCACGTCTCTAGATCACCAGCCTCGGCTGATTGCGCACTGTGTCCGACAGGCGCAGCAGCAGTCCGACGATGATCCAGTTCGCCACGAGCGAGGAGCCGCCCGCCGCCATGAACGGCGTGGTGAGACCGGTGAGGGGGATGACCCTCGTGACACCGCCGATGACGATGAAGCACTGCAGCGCGACCGTGAACGACAGCCCCACGCCGAGCAGACGGCCGAAGTCGTCCTGCCCGGCGAAGCTGATGCGGAAGCCGCGCGAGACGAACAGCAGCAGCAGCGCGAAGATCGCGAACAGGCCGGCGAGCCCGAGCTCCTCACCGAGCGAGGCGACGATGTAGTCGCTCTGCGCGAGCGGGGTGATGTCGGGCCGCCCCCGGCCGAGACCGGTGCCGATGAGTCCGCCGTTCGCGAGGCCGAACAGACCCTGCACCAACTGGTAGCTGCCCCCGACCTCGTCGTAGATGGCGGGGTTGAAGGCGTCGAGCCAGTTGGTGAACCTGTCGTTGACGTACACCAGCACCTGGCCGGCGACGACGGCTCCGACGAGGAACAGCCCGACGCCCAGCACGACCCAGCTGGCGCGCCCGGTGGCGACGTAGATCATCACGACGAACAGGCCGAAGTACAGGAGCGCCGTGCCGAGGTCGCGCTGGAAGATGATGATCGCCATCGACATCGCCCAGAGCACCAGGATGGGGCCGAGGTCGCGGGCGCGCGGGAAGCGCATGCCGAGCACCTTCGTGCCGACCATCGACAGGCTGTCGCGGCGCGAGACGAGGTAGCCGGCGAAGAACACCGCGAGGGCGATCTTCGCCACCTCACCGGGCTGGAACGAGAACGCACCGATGTGGATCCACACCCGCGCCCCGTAGATCTCCTGGCCGATCACCGGCAGCATCGGCAGCAGCAGGAGCACCGCGGCCACGAGCATCGCGAGGTAGGTGTAGCGCTGCAGCACCCGGTGGTTGCGGATGACGACGATGACGAGGAGCGCCAGCACGATCGCGATGCCGCTCCACACCACCTGGCGCACCGCGGTGCTCTCCCAGCCGGTGAGGTTCTCGGCGATGTCGATGCGGTAGATCATCGCGATGCCGACACCGTTCAGCAGCGTCGCGATGGGCAGGATGAACGGATCGGCGTTCGTCGCCACGAATCGCAGCGCGATGTGCAGCCCGAACACGAGCAGCGACAGCCCGGCACCCAGGGTCACCACGGTGCCGTCGGCGGCGCCGAGCGCACCGAACTGCACCAGCACGATGGCGAAGGCGTTGACCGCGCAGACGAACACGAGCAGGAACAGCTCGAGGTTGCGCAGCTTCTGCGGCACCCGGATGCGTCGCACCCCCTTGGTGGGAGGAGCGGCCGGGGCGGCGGGTGCCGTGCCCACCGGAGCTGTGGCGTCTGTCACGGTGCGGGGCTCCCGCTCGGGCTCGGGGTCGGCGTCGGCGTCGGCGTCGGCGTACCGCCGTCGGTCGACCCGCCCTCGCCCGATCCACTCTCGGAGCCCTCGGCCGCGGTGTCGCTCAGGCGCTTCACGATGTCGAGCGCCGCGGTGACCGAGTCGGCGCTGATGGTGTTCTCGACCTGGCGTTGCGTGTAACCGGGGAGAGCATCCGTCGGGATGTCGGTCTCCTGGAACACGTGCGAGAGCTGGATGGGGCCGACCCCTTGCTGCACACCCTGGAAGACGGCGACGTTGCCGTTCGACTCGCCCACGTAGTAGCGGGTCTGCGTCCAGCGGTAGCCGGCGTAGAGACCCAGGGCGATGAGCGCCACGGCGAGGAGTGCCGCGATCAGCCAGGTGATCTTGCGGCGACGGCTGCGCCGCCGGTCTTCTTCGATGAGCTCGTCGAGGTAATCCTCCGAGCCCGGTTCGAAGTGGCTCGGCTCGGTGGAGGCGGGGCCCCTCGGGTGCAGCCTGAGGCCAGGGATGCGCGAGGTGCGCCGACCCGACGACTGCTCGAACGCGATCGGCCGTGCCGCCGAGCCCACCAGAACCGGCTCCACCTCGGGGGTGTCGAGCGACTGGTGCACGTCGACCACGACGACGGTGACGTTGTCGGGGGCGCCGTGGTCCAGGCTCGACTTCACCAGCGCATCCGCGGCGTCTGCCGGGGCGATGGAGTCTTTCAGGATCGCCTCGATCTCGTCGTGCTCGACCACGCCGGAGAGGCCGTCGGAGCAGAGCATCCAGCGGTCGCCGGGCCGGGTGTCCATCACTTGCAGGTCGACCTCGGGCGCCGCGTCGACGTCGCCGAGCACGCGCATGAGCACCGAGCGCCTCGGGTGCGTCTTCGCCTCCTCGGGCGTGATGCGCCCGGAGTCGACGAGCCGCTGCACGAAGGTGTGGTCGACGGTGATCTGCGTGAGGGTGTCGTCGCGCAGGCGGTAGACCCGGGAGTCGCCGATGTGGGCGAGGGCGACACTGTGCCCGACGCGCACGAGTGCCGACAGCGTCGTGCCCATGCCGGTGAGCTCCGGATGCTCGTACACGGTCTCGGTGAGCACCGCGTTGGCCGCGACGATGGCTTCCTGCAGCGCGAACTCGGCATCGACGGCGGAGCTGTATTCGCCGTCGATCTCGGCGAGGCGCTTGAGCGCCAGGGCGCTCGCGACGTCTCCGCCGGCGTGCCCGCCCATGCCGTCGGCGACGGCGAAGAGGGTCTCGCCGGCGAAGCCGGAGTCCTGGTTGTTCGAGCGGATCTTGCCCACGTGGGACACGGCCGCGCTCACGGTCACGATGGCCATGGGCTACCGCCGGAGCTCGAAGCTCGTGGCACCGATGCGGATCGGCGTGTTCAGGGGCACGTGGACGGGAGCGGTCACCCGCACGCCGTCGAGGAAGGTGCCGTTCGTGGAATCGAGGTCTTGGATGACCCACTCGTCGCCCCAGATCATGAGGCGAGCGTGGTGGGTGGAGGTGTAGTCGTCGCGGATGACGACGCTGGAGTCGGAGGAGCGGCCGATGGTGAGCGGCTCCGACCCGAGGGCGATCTCGCTGCCCGACTTGGGGCCCGAGGTGATGACGAGTCGGCCGGCGTTGGTGGTGGTGGCGCGCGGCGGACCGCTCAGCTCGGTGCCGGCGACGGGCACGAAGGTGGGCACCTTCGGCGCGGGCGGGGGCGGTGCGGCGGGGGCTGCCGGGGCTGCCGCGGCTGCGTTCGCCGGGTTCGGTGCGGGGGGGTTCACGGGGGCACCTGCTGCGGCAGGAGCATCCTTCAGCTTGCGCACCCGCTGACCGAACAGGTCGGAGCGCATCGCGTAGACCACGATGAAGATGAACACCCACAGCAGCGCCAGGAACGCCAGCTGCAGGATGAGGAGGGTGAGTTCGCTCATGAGCCGCCTACCGCCAGAATCCGCCGGGATCGAGCGGGGGGCGGCCGGCGTCGTGGGAGGCGCGGCCCTCGGCGGGCCGGGCTCCCCTGCCCGCATCGGCACCGCGCACGGAGGTCTGCGGCACCACCCGGAAGACGATGTCGGTTCGGCCGATGCGGATGACCGAGTCGGGCTCGAGGTTGGCGCGCTGGAACGGCCGACCGTTCAGCTCGGAACCGTTCGTGGAGCCGAGGTCGCGGGCCTGGGCGTTCTGGCCGTCCCACACGATCTCGACGTGCTTGCGCGAGGTGCCGGTGTCGTCGACGGTGATGTCGGCGTCGCTGCCCCGGCCGACGATGGTGCGGGAGCGGGTGATGGGGTGGCGCACCCCGGCGACGTCGAGCACGGGAACCCAGCTCACCTCACCCTGCAGGTTCGCCGAGTCGATCTGCACGACACCCGTGGTGAGCTTCTCGTCGGGCACCAGTTCGATCATCACCGGGCCGGCGAACTGGAAGCCCTGCTGGGCGGCGTGCTGAACGACGATCTGGTCGAGGTCGTCGAGCAGGGCCTGGCCGATGCCCGCCATGCGCTGGTGGTCGGAGGAGGACAACCGCACCTGGAAGCTGTTCGGCACCAGGATGCGGTCGCGCGAGACCACCGCCGCCTTGGTGTCGAGTTCGCGCTTCAGCGCCGAGGAGATCTCGACCGGCTGGAGCCCCGAGCGGAAGGTCTTCGCGAAGGCGCCGTTCACGGCGCGCTCGAGACCCCTCTCGAAGTTGTCCAGTATTCCCACGTCTCTCCCGATCTTGTTTCCGCGTCTCCGTCGGCCCACCAGTCCGGTGGGATTCTCGGTGTCGGTGGCTGCCGCGCGCAGGAGGCGCACTGTCAAAGGCGTGAATGCTACGTCGATGTTACTTGTCTTGGGTGTTAATGCACTCTCAGGCCCCGTCAGGGCCCCGGTTCGCTCGCGCCGCCGCGGCGTGCTAACCTCTCCTAGTTCGCGCGAGTGGCGGAATTGGCAGACGCGCTGGCTTCAGGTGCCAGTGCCCGCAAGGGCGTGGGGGTTCAAGTCCCCCCTCGCGCACGGACATCGGGTGCCGGTCTTGTGACCGGCATTCGTGCTTTAAGGGGTAGCCCGCTCTGGGGGATGCCCGCTGGGGCTCAGCCGTGCAGGGCGTCGTAGTGGGCCAGGGCGTCGGCATCGGTGGCGAGGGTCGCTGCGCGGCGCGCCCCGTCGAGCGCGGCGATCGGGTCGGCCTCGAGGCGTGCCAGACCGAGTTCGCGTTCGGCCGAGGCCAGGCGGGTGCGCGCATCCGGCCCCACCCGGCCGCGGTTCGAGGCGATCGAGCGGCGGGCCGTGTCGAGGTGGCTCTCGGCGATCTGCAGGGCACCGGCGAGAGCCTCGCGGGCGGCGTCGAGCCGGCGCTGGGCGCTCCGCGCCGTGGCCACCGCCGTCTCGAGGGGGGCGCTCGCCGCGGCGAGGAGGTCGAGGTCGGCACTCGGATGCGGTGGTCGTCTCCGCGAGGCGGTGCCGACGGCGTCGGTGAGCCCGGTGAGGGCCACGGCGATCTCGGTCGCCGCCGACTGGTCGTCGACCTCGTCGCGCAGCCGCGCCGCCTCGACGAGGAGGTCGCGGGCGGCGGCGAGTGCCGCCTCGCGGGCTGCGGTGGCGCGGTCGAGAGCGGCGGGGAGCTCGCGCACGTCGGAGAGGATGTCGCGCGCGTCGGCGAGCTCCTCTCCTGCAGTGCGGACAAGACCCGCCACGGCGGCCAGCGGGTCGGACTCCAGGAGCGCCGCCGCCTCGTCGAGGCGCGAGGAGGCGCTGGCGAAGAGTCTCTCGGCACGGTCGGGCGCACTCGTGAGGCTGCCGAGCGCTTCGGGATCGAACGAGGCGGAGACGCGTTCGAGGGTGCGGCGCGCTTCCGGGACGTCGGCGCGCGCCTCGGCGAGACGGGCACGCACGAGGCGCAGTGACTCGGCGGCGGAGCTCTCGGCGCGGCGGCGGTCGTCGAACCCGCGGGTCTGCTCGTCGACCAGGGCGACGGCGGTGTCGCCGAGGGCCAGGATGCGCTTGTTCCAATCGCGCTGCTCCTGCTCGGTGTCGGGAACGCTGTCGTCGAGACGCTGCTTCAGGGCGAACGCCTCCGAGGCGCGGCGCTTCGCCGTGGCGACTGCGTCGGCGAAGGCCGTGGTGGCGGCGTCGCCGAACTCGGCGCGGGCGAACTCGAGCTCCTGCTCGGCGGAGCGCACGGCGTCGTCCATGCGCACGAGGGCGATGCCGGCGCGGCGGGAGAGGTCGGCGACGCTCTCGCGGGCCGGCGCGCGAGAGATGGCGGGTGCGGGGGAGCGCCGGGCCCGGCGCCGCAGCAGCACGACCGCCGAGACCACCGCCACGCCGACGGTGCCGAACACGATCACGCTCGGGAGGAGTGAGAGGGCGTCCATGTGCCCATCGTAGGGAGGCCCGGTGGGTGAGTACTGATTGCTCATAACGGGGTGGGGCGGTCGTCACGCACGCTGATTCCCACGTCTGAGAAGAAAGCGGGTACCCCCATGCCATCGAACTCCGTTCTGAAGCGCGCGTTGACGACGCTCGTCGTCGCGGGCATCGCTCTAGCGGGTGCGGCCTTCGCGCCGGGTCCGGCGATGGCGGCTCCGAGCGACCCCCTGTCGGTGATCATCGAGGGCAAGGACGGCAATTTCGGTCCCGTCAAGACAGGAACCGTCATCACCCGCACGATCACCATCCTCAACGAGGGTATGGACTCGGTCACGATCGACCCGGCGCCCCTCGGCACCCTGACCGCCCCGTTCGTTCTCACCGGCACGACGATCAAGGCCGGTGATGTGATCGCGACGGGGCAGCGGCGTACGCTCACCGTGCAGTACACAGCGCCGGCCGCCGGCACGGTCTCCAGCCAGACGGTGGCACTCACCGCCCTCGACGTCTCGGGTATTGGCTCGTTCACTCTCCCCGTCCGTTTCGACGCCCAGTCCCTCACCACCGATCGTGCCTCCTTCACGGCCACCCAGCCGGATGGCAGGGCTGCACTGGCCTTCGGCAGCGTGAAAACGGGGAGTCAGGCGACGGTGCGCCTCACGATCACGGTGGCGGGCATCGACCCCCTCCGTTTCACTGAGGGCGACGTCGTGGTGCGCGACAGTGCCGGCGCTGCGCTGTCGACCGTGAAGATCGCGTCGTCGTCGTTCGGTGCGGGCGCGACCCTCATGCCGCGCGACACGGGAACCGTCGATCTTCGATTCAGCCCCACGAAGGCGGGGAGTGTCACCGGCACGGTGACGATCGTCGGCCGCGTCATGAACGGCAATCCCGAGGCGCCGAGCGTCACGGTCATCCTGCCGCTGACCGCCGAGGCAGTGTCGGGGGTCGGGCCGACGCCCACTCCCACACCGACTCGGACTCCGACGCCCACCTCGACGGCGACGCCGAACCCGACGGCGACTCCCACTCCGAGCGCGACGGCGACCGCGGCGCCCGGTGGGTCGGGAACGGGTGGCGGTGCTTCGGGTAGCGGCGGTGCGGGTGCGGGCGAGGCCGCCGGCACCGCCGGCACGCGCGGCGCCGGGTCGTTGGCGCAGACCGGTGCCGAGGTGATTCCCGGTGTGGCCTTCGTGGCGCTCGCGCTCCTCGGCGGAACGCTCGCCGTCGTTCGGGTGAGGCAGGCAGGACGCCGGCAGGCACGCTGACGAATCGGTGTCAGCCGCCGCCCTCGGTGACGAAAGGAACCAGGGCGGCGGCGATGGCGGCGCGCACCTCGGGGTCGGTGGTGGTGGTGTCGCCGTCGCCGGGCTGGAGACCGTAGTCGCCGAACTGGGCGTGGGTGGCGCCCTCGAGCTCGACGAACTCGGTGCCCGCGGGCAGCTGGGCGCGGCTCGCCTCGATGTCGGTGGGCGTGCTCAGCCCGTCGTTCGAACCCCAGAGCGACAGCACGGGCACGTCGAGCGACGACTCATCGCCCGCGCAGTACGAGCCGAACAGCACCAGGCCCGCCACCCCGCCCCCGCTCGCGTACTGGCAGGCCTTCACACCGCCGAGCGAGTGCCCTCCCACGAACCAGGTGTCGACACCCGGAGCCGCCGAGGTGAACGCCTCGAGCGGCCGCGCGTCGAGGATGGCGAAGTTGAGCAGCGGCCGGGGGATCACTACGGTCACCCCCGCCTCGGCCAGCGGCGCGAGCTTGTAGATGTAGGCGAGCGGGTCGACCTTCGCCCCGGGAATGAACATCAGACCGGTCGTGCTCCCACCGGCGCTCGGCGTGAGCACCACCTGGTCGTAGCTCCACCGCACGTCGACCGCGCTGTCGGCGGCGACCTCCTGCACCGGCTCGAGCTCGGCGGCGAAGGTGGTCTTCGCCGAGATGACGAAGGCGACGACCAGTACCGCGAGCACCGCCAGCGCTGCGACGACGACGCCCGCGAACCGCCTCAGCACCGGGTGCCGTCTTGCTTCGACGACGCCGCCACCGTGACCGCCGACGCCGCCGTTGCGCTCAGCCATGCGGCCTCGGCGGGCTGTATCGCGTCGCGCCCCGCGACGACGAGACGGCCGACACCTTCGTGTCGGTGAACCCGCGCTCGCGCAGCGCCAGCCGCACCTCGTCGGCCCGGATCGCCGTCGTCGCACCCTTGCCGTGCACCACCCAGAGCGGCAGAGGCGTGGGGAGGGCTGCCCACTCAATGAGGGCCTGCTCCAGCTCGTCGCGGGTGTCGACCTCGGCGAGGGCGACGACCGCCGACGGCTGCGGCCCCTCGACTCTGCACCCGTCGAGTGCGGCGAGCAGCACCTCGTCGCCCGGGGCCCGCCCGAGAACGACGGCGGGATGCTCGGGCGAGACCCCGAGCTTCGAGGCGAGTGTGGGCGGCGGCGCCGAGGCCTTGGCAGCCCACCGCACCGCTGCCGTCTCCGACTCGAAGCGGAGGGCGAAGCGGTGCTCGTGGTCGTGGAACCGCAGCTCGGGCCCCGCTGTCTCCACCCCGTCGAGGGAGGTGAGCACGAAGGTGCGGCGCACCGGGGCGCGGAGGACGAGCTCGCCCGACTCCAGCACCGCCTTCACGCCGTCGGCGGTGAGGAGCACTTGGCCACGCGCATCCGTCACCGTCACCGTGACGAGCGCTTCAGACCCCATGAAGGGAGTATGGACCTGTCAGAGCAGCTTGTCGCGCAATTGCTCGACCGAGTGCACCACCGCGATGGCACCCACCGCCTCGGCGGGCGAGCCGTAGCCCCACTCGACCATGACCACGGGAACCCCGTGATGCCCGGCGCCCTCCACGTCGTGCTCGCGGTCGCCCACCATGACGAGGTTCGACAGGTCGACCCCCTGCTCCCTCAGGCGGCGCAACGCCTCTTCGACCACGTCCTTCTTGGCGCTCCTGGTCTCGTCTTCCGACGAGCCGCAGACGACGTCGAAGCAGTCGGCGATGCCGAGGTGCTCCAGCACGCGCTGCGCCTGCACCTCCGACTTCGAGGTGGCCAGCGCGAGCGGCACACCGGCCTCGTGGATGGCCTTCACCAGCCCGAGCATGCCGGGGTAGACGGTGGCGTCGCCCTGAGGGCCGTCGGTCGCCGCGAGCCCGCGGTACACCTGAAGCGCCTCGGCGGCCTCCTGCGGGTTCATGTCGGCGACGTCGCGGAACCCGTCGAGGATGGGCGGGCCGACGAAGGCGACCAGCTCGGCGGGCAGCGGCACCGGCCGGCCGAGGGCTTCGAGCGTGCGCGACAGACGGCCGATGATGCCGGGGGCGGAATCGGTGATGGTGCCGTCGAGGTCGAACAGGATGCACGACCAGGGTTTGGTGGGAGTCTGTCGAGTCACCCGAGACATCCTAGGTGGAGGGCGCTCAGGCCCCCCCAACCGAGCGGGCGCCGGGAGGTGTCCCCGACCGTCACCGGCGGCGACCCGAAGCGGAATAGACTCGCCGATCATGCTCGCCGCTGCAGGGCGCAGGATCGGAACGATCCTCACCGTCGCCCTCCTCCTCGCCGCCGCCCTCGTCGTCGCCGCCGGGTTCCTGCCCTGGAGCGACTTCGTCGCGCTCCTTGCGCGGGTGGCCCCGGTGCTCGCCTTCGTCGTCGGCATCACGATCGTCGCCGAACTCGCGAGCGAGGCGGGCGTGTTCACGGCGCTCGCCGAACGCCTCGCCGGCTGGGGTCGCGGGCGGGTGTGGCTGCTCTGGGCGCTCGTCATCGCGCTCGCCGTGGTGAGCACCGCCTTCCTCTCGCTCGACACCACCGCCGTGCTGGTGACACCGGTGGTGGTCGTTCTGGCGCAGCACGTCGGCATCCCGCCCCTGCCCTTCGCGCTGGCGACCGTGTGGCTCGCCAACACGGCGTCGCTGTTCCTGCCGGTCTCGAACCTCACCAACCTGCTCGCCGCCGACCGTCTCGGTGAGAGCCCCGCCTCCTTCCTCGCGGTGTCGTGGGCGCCCGGGCTGGTGGGCGTGGCGGCGACCGTGGCCATCCTCTCGCTCGTGCACCGCCGCAGCCTCCGCGGGTCGTTCACGCTGCCCGAGCGCACGCCGGTCGACGACCGCGTGCTGCTCGTGTTCAGCGCCGTCGTCGTGGCGGTGCTGCTGCCGATGCTCGTCTCGGGCATCGAGGTCGCGCTGGTGGCCGGGGCGGGCGCGGTGCTGCTGCTCGGCATGTTCCTCGTGCGGCGACGCTCGGCGATCAGGCCCTCGCTCATCCCGTGGCAGGCGCTCGGCATCGCCCTCGGGTTGTTCGTGCTGGTCGAAGCCGCTCAGGTGCGCGGACTCGAATCCGTTCTGACCCAGGTGACCGGCTCGGGCGACGACCCGCTCAGCCTGCTGCACCTCGCGGCGGTGGGCGCCCTCAGCGCGAACGTGCTGAACAACCTCCCCGCCTACCTCGTGCTCGAGCCGCACGCCGACAGCTCGGCGCGCATCATGGCGCTGCTCATCGGCACCAACCTCGGCCCGCTGGTCACCCCGTGGGCCTCGCTCGCGACCCTGCTCTGGCACCAGCGCCTGACGTCGCTCGGGGTGACCATCTCGTGGCCGCGCTTCATGGGGCTGGGGCTCATCGCGGTCGTGGTCATCGTGCCGCTCGCGACCGTGGTGCTCGCTCTCGTGGCCTAGGGTGTGTCTCTCAACCCGGCGGGCGCTGCGGCGCACCCGGGCGGCGCGCTCGCGGCGTTGTCTTCGGAGTCGATAGCGCCGCTATCGACTCCTCATCCGCCTTGCGATCACACCACCCGGGCACGTCCTCGCCGCCCCCCGGGTTGAGAGACACACCTAGGGGCTCCGTCGTTCGGCGCAGAGACTCCGGATGCGCGGCGCGCCCCCGCTCAGCCCGTGACGTAGTCGCGCTTGATGACCTGCCCGATGCTCCCCGGGTCGAACTGCACGGCGACGAAGTCGGCAGTCTCCACCAGCGCGAGCGCTTCGCGCGCGGGCAGGATCATCGCCTGAGCCTCGGCCCGAGCCTCCTCGGGAACAGCGAGCCTCAGCTCGGCGATCGAGGTGAACAGCGGAAGCACCGGCTCACCCTCGGTCGACAGCAGGGTGCGCAGCTGCGGGTCGGCAGCATCCGTCGTTCCGGTGATGTCGACGACGAGGCCTCCGGTGCGCATCGCAGCGAGCAGGGCGTCGAGCGTGGTGCGGTTGGGCAGGGCCGCGAACGTCTCGAGCGCCTTGCGGAGCTGCCGGTTCGAGTACGACTTCGGGAAGGCGGGAGCGCGACGTGCCACCCGCCCACCCTATCCGGGGCGCGGGGCGCGAACGGGTCGCGCGCCGCTCAGAACAGGCGGGAGTCGGCGTCGTCGAGTCCGCGCATGGCGTCGTAGTCGAGCACGAGGGTGCGGATGCCACGGTCGTGAGCGAGGGTGCGGGCCTGCGGCTTGATCTCCTGCGCGGCGAAGACGCCCTGCACGGGCGAGAGGTGCGGGTCGCGGTTCATCAGCTCGAGGTAGCGGGTGAGCTGCTCCACGCCGTCGATGTCGCCGCGGCGCTTGATCTCGACGGCGACGGCAGCACCGGCCGAGTCGCGGGCGAGGATGTCGACCGGGCCGATCGCCGTCATGTACTCCCGGCGCACCAGGGTGTGGCCGTCGCCGAGCAGCTCGATCTGCTCGGCGAGGAGCTTCTGCAGGTGCGCCTCGACGCCGTCTTTCACGAGCCCGGGGTCGATGCCGAGCTCGTGCGCCGAGTCGTGCTCCACCTCGTGGATCGACACGACCAGCACGTCGTCGGTCTTCTTCTGGGTGACCTTCCAGAGCTCGGTGATTCCCGCATCCGCCTGGTCGGCGTCGGGCTCGAGTACGGTGACGGTGCAGGGCGGGCTCATCCAGTTCAGCGGCTTGTAGGAGCCGCCGTCGGAGTGCACGAGCAGGCTCCCGTCGCTCTTCAGCATGAGCAGGCGCTTGGCGAGCGGCAGGTGCGCGCTGAGACGGCCCGCGTAGTCGACGGAACAGGTGGCAATGACGAGACGCACCCGACGAGCGTAACGCGGATGCGCGCGGCGGCTCAGGCCGAAGCGGCCGGCTTCACGGCGGGGCGGGGGTGGCGCTCGCGGGCGGCGGGCGAGGCGAGGCCGGCGAGCACCACGAGGGCGAGCACGAGCAGCAGGCCGTTGAGGATGCCGAACTCGTGACCGAGCAGGCCGATGACGGGCGGGCCCACCAGGAACGCCACGTACCCGATGATCGCCACGGCGCTCACCCGCGCCGCCGACACACGCGGGTCGTCGTTGTCGGCGGCGGCCGACATGCCGACCGGGAAGCCGAGCGAGCAGCCGAGGGCCCAGAACACGGTGCCGGCGTAGCCGATCCAGGGGGCCATCGGCGCGAGGGCGGGCGCGAAGATGAACACGGCCAGCCCGAGCGCGCCGAGCAGGGCGCTCACCCTCAGCACGGGAACGCGCCCGAAGCGGTCGAGCACCGGCCCCCCGAGCACGCGCCCCGCCGTCATCGACACGGTGAACAGGCCGAACACGACGGCGCCGGTGGTGTTCGACTGGTCGTAGCCGTCGACGACGGCAAGCGTCAGCCAGTCGTTTGCCGAGCCCTCGGCGAAGGCCATGCCGAGCATGATCACGCCGATGGCGAGCAGTCGCAGGTCTTTCCACACGACGAGGCTGCCGAGCAGACGCTCGCGGAAGCCCGCCCGGGGTGCTGCGGCGGCGGACGAGCCCGCTGCGTCGGCTTCGGTCGCGCCAGACGCTTCTGACGCCTCGGCCCCGCGCGGCACGAAGCGGATGGCCACGAGCGCCGCGACGGCGATGACCGCCGCGATCACGCTGAGGTGCACAGCGACGGGCACCGCGAACAGCGAGGCGAGGGCACCGAGGCCGGCGCCCGCCACCGTGCCGAAGCTGTAGAAGGCGTGCATGAGGGGCATGAGCGTCTTGCCGATGGCGCGCTCGGCTGCGGCGCCTTCGACGTTCATCATCACGTCGACGGCGCCGTTGCCGAAGCCGAACAGGGCGAGGCCCACCGCCACGACCGCGGCGGTGAAGAAGACGGAGGTGCCGAGCCCTATGAGCACGCAGCCGAGGGCGACGAGGCAGAGCGCCACCACCATGCCCGTGCGGGCACCGAGACGCAGCATGATGGGCGGCGCGGCCACGAGGCCGATCACGGAGCCTGCCGACATCGCGAAGATGAGGATGCCCACCTGCGCGGTGTCGAGGCCGAGGTTGTCGCGCACGGTGGGCAGCCGGGCGACCCAGCTGGCGAGCGAGATGCCCGACAGCGCGAAGACCACGAAGATCGCGTTGCGCCAGGCGGTGAGTTGCGGGCGCGAGAGCGTGGCGGTGGTCATGGTGCTCCTGGTCGGTGGTGCGCTGGTCGTGGAGGGTTCCGATGGGTGGGGGGTCGAAACGATTCGATCGAAACGATTCGACTAGGCTAGCAAGCATGTCGAGCGCCGAGCAACCACGGGTCACGCTCTCCCTCGTGGCCGAGCACGCGGGGGTGTCGGTGTCGACCGCATCCCTCGCCTTCAGCGGCGCGGGCCCGGTCTCCGACGCCACACGTGAGCGGGTGCTCGCCGCCGCTCGGGAGCTCGGCTACTCAGGGCCCGATCCGCGGGCGAGGTCGCTGCGTCAGGGGCGTTCCGGGGTCGTCGGCATCGTCTTCGACGAGAGTCTGCTCAACGCCTTCCGCGACCCGGTGAACGTCTCGACCCTCGACGGCATCGCCACGGGGCTCGGCTCCGACAGCAACGGCCTGCTGCTCATGACCGAATCGGGGGCGGTCGAGGGCGGCATCCGCGAGGCGGCGGTCGACGCGGCGGTCATCATGGGATGCAGCCCCGTCTTCGGCTCGGTGATCCCGGCCCTGCAGGCCCGCGGTGTGCCGGTGGTCACGATCGAGGGTGGAGCACAGAGCTACGCTGCCGGGGTCACCGACATCGGTCTCGACAACGCCGACGCGGCCGAGACGCTGGCGCGGCATCTCGCCGAACTCGGCCACCGGAAGGTCGCCGTCATCACCCTCGGCACCGACGAGCACCGCGAGACCGGCCCGCTCACGCCCGAGCGCCGACAGGCGATGACCACCGCCGTCGCCGCCGACCGGCTCGAGGGGGTGCTGCGCGTCTTCCCCGACGCGCCCGCCTGGTCGGCCGGGCACAACCTCGTCGAGGAGGGCGCCCTCGCCGCCCGCGCCCTGCTCGAGGTGCCCGAGCGCGAGCGGCCCACCGCGGTGCTCGCGCAGAGCGACCTGCTGGCCGTCGGCGTGCTGCAGGCGGCCCGCGACCTCGGCCTCGAGGTGCCTCGCGACCTCAGCGTCACGGGCTTCGACGGCGTGCGCATCGACGGGCTCGGCGACCGCGACCTCACCACCATGCGGCAGCCGGTGGCCGAGAAGGGGAAGGCGGCGGGAACCGCCGTGGTCGAGCTGCTCGCGGGCAGGCCGGCGGCCTCGGGTGTCTTCGTCTGCACCTTCCACCGCGGTGCCACCACGGCACCGCCCCATGACGGCGTGTCAGCGCCCGAGAGGAGGCCTGAGTGATCGTCACCGTGCTCGGCACAGCAACCCCCTACCCGCGGCCCGGCGACCCGTGCTCGGGCTACCTGCTGCAGGCGACCGACGACCCCGCCGGCACCGACTCCGCCGGCACCGACTCCGCGCGCCGCCCCACGAACGTCTGGGTCGACGCCGGCACCGGCACCCTCGCCGAGCTCCAGCGCCACATCGGTCTCGATGAGCTCGACGCCGTCTTCGTCTCGCACCGGCACGCCGATCACTCCGCCGACCTGCTGGTGGCCTACTACGCCCTGCGCTTCTCCGAACTCCGCCCCGCGCATCCGATTCCCCTCATCGCCCCCGACGGCCTCGTCGAGCGGCTCGTCGACTTCCTGGGGCCGAACGCCGTGCACGAGCTGCCGCGCGTGTTCACCCCGGTGACGATGAGTGGATGGGGGGAGCACCGCCTCGGCGACCTCACCCTGGAGTGGGGCCCGGTGCAGCACGGCGTTCCCGCCTTCGGGCTCGCGGCCAAGCACCGGGGCCGTCGCCTGGCGTACTCGGGCGACAGCGCACCCTGCACCTCCCTCGTCGAGCTCGGCGAAGGGGCTCATCTCCTGATCGTCGAGGCGGGCTACGACGGCGCACCCGCGGGCCCGCCCGTGCACCACACCCCCGACGACGCGGGTCGCACCGCGGCGGCCGCGGGTGCCGAGCGACTACTGCTCACGCACCTCGCCGAGACCGTTGCCGACGACGATGCGGTGCGCCGCGCATCCGCTGAGTTCGCGGGCGATGTTCGGGTCGCTCGGGTGGGCGACCGCATCGAGGTCTGACGCCTCAGGCGGGCGCGCCCGTGACGATCCACCGCGAGCCGCGTGCCCGGAGCCCCAGGGTGACGGCGCGCGCACCGATGTAGCCGAGGCCGAAGGCGAGCCACAACCACACCAGCCCTGCTGTGCCTTCCGGATGCACGACGACCAGGGCGGCGACCATCGGTGCGAAGACGGCGAGGTTCACCAGACCCGTCCAGGCGAGGTACCTGGCGTCGCCGGCGCCGATGAGCACCCCGTCGAGCACGAAGACGAAGCCGGCCAGCGGGATGCCGACGGCCATCGTGAGGAGGGCGGCGGTGACCGCCGAATGCACCTCGGGCAGCGGGCTGAACACCGGCCCGGCGAACGGGGCGAGCGCCGCGGTCAGCGCGCCGAGCCCCACCCCGGTGAGCACCCCCCAGCGCACCAGGCGTCTGGTGACGAGGTGCACCCGGTCGACCTCGGCGGCGCCGAGCCCGTGCCCGATCAGCGCCTGCCCGGCGATGGCCAGCGCGTCGAGGATGAACGCGAGCGTGGTGAAGATCGTCATCGCGATCTGGAAGGCGGCGAGCTCGGTGACGCCGAGGCCGGCGGCGACGGTGACGGCGGCGAGGATCGCGACCCGCAGGCTCGCCGTGCGCAGGAGCAGCCAGCCGCCCGAGAGCGCCGCTCCGCCCACGCCGTCCCGACCAGGGCGGAGCGCCACCCGATCGCGGCGCGCGGCTCGCACCGCGATCACCACGTAGACCGTGGCCATGGCCCACTGCGCCAGCACGGTGCCCGCCGCCGAGCCCGCGATGCCCCAGCCGAGCCCGTAGATGAGGAGGGCGTTCAGCCCGGCGTTCGCCGCGAAGCCGGCGACGGCGACGACGAGCGGGGTGCGGGTGTCTTGCAGGCCGCGCAGCAGCCCGGTGGCAGCGATGACGACGAGCATGCCCGGGATGCCGAGCAGCGAGACGGTGAGGTAGGTGACCGCGGCATCGCCCACCGCGGGCGTCGAGCCGAACAGGTCGACGACGGGCCGGGCCAGCGGCCACCCCGCCAGCGCCAGCACGACACCCACCCCGAGCGCGAGCCACATGCCGTCGATGCCCGCCTTGACCGCACCCGGGCGGTCGCCGGCTCCGAGCCGTCGCGCGACAGCGGGGGTGGTGGCGTAGGCGAGGAAGATGGTGAGCCCGACCACCGTCTGCAGCACCGCGCTCGCCACGCCGAGCCCGGCCAGCGGCACCTCGCCGAGGTGGCCCACCAGCGCGGTGTCGGTGAGCAGGAACAGGGGCTCGGCGACGAGGGCGCCGAGTGCCGGAACCGCAAGACGCAGGATGTCGCGGTCGATGGTGAGCACCTGTTCAGCCTAGATCGGTGGTGGCGCGCTCATCGGGGCTGGTAACGTGCCGAGGGTCGGGCCGACGGGCAGCAGCGCGCGCCGGCCACCGACCCCGACGACGAGAGGCCGACGATGGCTGAATTCACCTACGGTCCGGTCGAGCTCATCCTGGTGGGCTTCGAGGGCGAGCGCCCCGGCCCCGAGATCGTCTCCGCGTTCGAGGAGGTCGTCGACGCCGGCGCCGTGCGCCTGCTCGACCTGCTCTTCGTCACGAAGTCGCTCGAGGGCGACCTCACGGTGCTCGAGCTCGACGAGGCCGGAGACGAGATCGGCTTCGGCGACCTCGTGCTCGAGGCCACCGGGCTCGCCTCCATCGACGACGTGGAGGAGCTCGCCGCCGAGATCCCCGCCGGCTCCTCGGCGGCGCTGCTCGTCATCGAGCTGCTCTGGGCCAAGAACCTGGCCTCGAAGCTGGCCGGCAACGGCGGCACCGTCGTGTCGAGCGAGCGCATCCCGGCGCCCGTCGTCAACGAGGTCATGGCGGCGATCGCCGAGTAGCGGCGCGCCCTTCGTTCCGTCCCGGTTCGCCCGGGCCCCGCATCCGCAGCACCCCCGCACCCCGAACCAGCTCTCGACAGGAGACATGACATGCCCGGATTCAGAAGGATGGGCCGCCCCGGCCTCCTCGGCCTCGCCGCCCGCACCGCCGTCGTGGCGGGAACCGCCACCGCGGTCAGCGGCGGCATGCAGCGCCGCGCCCAGGCCAGGGCGCAAGACCAGCAGCAGCAGGCAGCCTGGCAGGCCCAGCAGCAGCAGGAGCAGATCGACGCCGCCGCGGCAGCCGCAGTGGCGGCCCAGCAGCCGGCCGCTCCGGCGGCGGCGCCCGCGCCCGCGCCCGCCGCGGGTGGTGTCGACCTGGTCGCCGAGCTGCAGAAGCTCGCCGCCCTGAAAGACGCCGGCATCCTCTCCGACGAGGAGTTCGCGGCCGCGAAGGCGAAGCTGCTGGCCTGACCCGAGGTCGACCCGGCATCCGGAAGCGCGTCATGCGTAGAGTTGTCGCGTGACTGCATCCGGAATCGACATCGACAGCCTCGACCCCACGGTCCGCGCGCAAGACGACCTCTTCCGCCACGTCAACGGCAGGTGGATCGAGCGCACCGAGATCCCCGACGACAAGGCGCGCTACGGCTCCTTCTACGTGCTCGCCGAAGAGGCCGAGAAGGCCGTGCGCGAGATCATCGAGGAGTCTCAGGGCGCCCCCGAGGGCACCGAGGCCCGCAAGATCGGCGACCTGTTCACCAGCTTCATGGACGAGGAGCGCATCGACGCCCTCGGGGCGACGCCGATCGCACCCCAGCTGGCGCTGGTCGACACCGTCGCCGACGTGCCGGGCCTCGTCACCACACTCGGCCGTCTCGAGCGCCAGGGCGTGTCCGGCCTGTTCAGGCTCTTCGTCGACAACGACCCCGGCAACCCCGAGCGCTACCTCGTCTTCGTGGAGCAGGGCGGCATCTCGCTGCCCGACGAGAGCTACTTCCGCGACGAGAAGTTCGCCTCGGTGCGGGAGGCGTACCTCGGCCACATCCAGCGCATGTTCGAGCTCGCCGGCATCGACGACGCTCCGCGTCGCGCGCAGCGGGTGTTCGACCTCGAGACGGCGATCGCCGCCACCCACTGGGACAACGTGCGCACCCGCGACGCCCAGGCCACCTACAACCTGCTCAGCTGGGCCGAGCTCGTCGACCTGGCCGGCACCGCCGGTGTCGTCGACGGCACCACCCTGCTCGAGCTCTGGCGTGACGCCCTCGGCGCCCCCCAGGGCGTGTTCGACGAGCTCGTGGTGCGTGAGCCCGGTTTCGTCGACGGCGTCGTGGCGGCCCTCACCGCCCAGCCGCTGGAGAGCTGGAAGGACTGGCTGCTCTGGAAGATCGTGCACGGCTGGGCGCCCTATCTCTCGGGCGACTTCGTCGAGGAGAACTTCGACTTCTACGCCCGCATCCTCACCGGCACCCCGAGCATGCGGGCGCGCTGGAAGCGGGGCGTCTCGTTCGTCGAGGGCGCGATGGGCGAGGCGGTCGGCAAGATCTACGTCGAGAAGCACTTCCCGCCCACCGCGAAGGCGGCGATGGACGTGCTCGTCGCCAACCTCATCGAGGCCTACCGCGAATCGATCTCGACACTGGAATGGATGAGCCCGGCCACCCGGGAGCGCGCGCTCGACAAGCTCGCCAAGTTCACCCCGAAGATCGGCTTCCCCGCCCGCTGGCGCGACTACTCGGGGCTCGAGGTCGACCCCACCGATCTCATCGCGAACGTGCGCGCCACCAGTGAGTTCGAGTTCCAGCGCGAGCTCGGCAAGATCGGCAAGCCGCTCGACCGCGACGAGTGGTTCATGACGCCGCAGACCATCAACGCCTACTACAACCCGGGTTTCAACGAGATCGTCTTCCCCGCCGCCATCCTGCAGTTCCCGTTCTTCGACGAGTCGAGGGACGCCGCGGCGAACTACGGGGCCATCGGCGCGGTGATCGGGCACGAGATCGGCCACGGCTTCGACGACCAGGGCTCGCGCTTCGACGGCGACGGCAGGCTCACCGACTGGTGGACGGAGGCCGACCGCGAGGCGTTCGAGAAGCGCACCTCCTCGCTCATCGCGCAGTACGACGCCCTCGCCCCCGCCCAGGTTCCCGACCACCACGTGAACGGCGCGCTCACCATCGGCGAGAACATCGGCGACCTCGGCGGTCTCGGCATCGCCTGGAAGGCCTATCTGCTGAGCCTCCGCGACGAGAACGGGCAGCAGGTCGAGCCGCCCGTTGTCGACGGGCTCTCGGGCGCGGAGCGCTTCTTCCTCTCCTGGGCTCAGGCCTGGCAGCAGAAGTCACGCGACGAGGAGGTCATCCGCCTGCTCTCGATCGACCCGCACTCCCCGAACGAGTTCCGGTGCAACCAGATCGTGCGCAACATCGACGAGTTCTACGAGGCCTTCGACGTCGATTCACACGATCGTCTCTGGTTGGACCCAGCTGAGCGTGTGACCATCTGGTAGGAGGCCGCGCGCGAGCGCGGGGCAGGGGAGGCGCCACAGCATGCCGGATTCGATCCGCCGTCGGGCACGTGCCGAGCGGGAGGAACAGGCTCCGCGCGGCCGCCGGTCGGATGCGGTCGACGACGGCATCGTCTTCCGCAAGGGGTTCGCCTCCCTCACCGAGCTCGCGCTCTCGGGCGTGCAGGTCACCGCCTGCGCGATCGACCTCGCCGACGGCACCGTGCTGTTCTCGGTCGACGACCACCTGTCGGTGCCCACCGCCTCCATCGGCAAGGTGCTCCTGCTCATCGAGGTCGCCGCGCGCATCTCGGCGCGCGACGGAGGGCGCGGCGGGCGCGATCCCTTGGGCGGCGTGGAGGCCGCAGGGCACGCGAACGCCCCTCGTTCGGCGCGCCCCGCTCCCGGGCCGGAGGCACTCAGCATCCTCAACCGCACGCCTCACGACTCGGTCGCCGACTCGGGCCTGTGGCGGCACCTCCAGGTTCCCGCCCTGCCCATCGCCGACCTGGCTGCGCTCGTCGGCGCCACGAGCGACAACCTCGCCACGAACGTGCTGCTGCGGCGCATCGGTCTCGACGCGGTGCGCACCCGCGCCGAGTCGCTCGGCCTCAAGCGCACCCTCCTCCTCGACATCGTGCGCGACGAGCGCGGCCCCGACGACGCTCCCCAGCTCTCCGTCGGCTCGGCGCGCGAGCTCGCGAGCCTGTTCCGTCGCCTCGAACGCGGTGAGATCGTCGACGAGGCCACCTCCCGGCTCGTGGTCGGCTGGCTCGGTCTCAACAGCGACCTCTCGATGGTGGCGGGAGCCTTCGGTCTCGACCCGCTCGCGCACCTCGACGCCGACCACGGGGTCGCCCTGTTCAACAAGACCGGCACCGACTCCGGTGTGCGCAGCGAAGCCGGGGTCGTCACCGGTCCCCGGGCCGGCGTCTCCTATGCCGTGACCATGCGCTTCAACGACAGCAGCATCTCGGCGCGCCTCGCCGTGCTCGACGCCATGCGCACCCTCGGCACCGACGTGCTGGAGTACATCTTCTAGCGCGCCGATCCGCGCGCGGTGGTCGACGGATGCGCGCGCAGCAGGCGGAGCGCCTCACCCACCGCGGGAACGTGGTCGGCACCCGGCCTCGTGACGGCGACGATCATCCGGTGGTCTCCTCCCGAGGTGGGGCGTGCCACGATGCCGGCGGGGAGAGGAGAGGCGGCGAGGGCGAGCGCGGGCAGCAGCGCGACGCCGAGGCCGGCCGCCACCATGCTCATCACCGCGACGGCGTTGTCGGTCTCGACCGAGACGGTGGGGGAGAAACCGCTGCGGGCGCAGCTGCCGATGAGGTGGGCGCGGCAGCGCGGGCATCCGGCGATCCACGACTCCTGCCTGAGGCGTGCGAGGTCGACGGGGGTGCCGTGGTCGACGGACGTGCCGGGGTCGGCGTCGAGTGCGGGGTGACCGTCGGGAACCAGCACCAGGATCTCGTCGCGGGCGAGCTCGTGCACCACGAGGGTCTCGACGGAGTCGAGGAACGGGTCGTCGCGGTCGGCGGGGTAGTGGAACGCGACGGCGAGATCGGTGTGGCCGTCGCGCACGGAGGCGACGGCCTCGGGCGGTTCGGCCTCGAGGTAGCTGAACTGCACTCCGGCGTGCTCGGCGGCCATGGTGCCGATGAGCTGCGGCACGATGGTGGAGGAGGCCGAGGGGAACGCGGTGAGGCGCACCCGGCCCGAGCGCAGCCCGGAGAGGTCGGAGAGCTCGCTCGCCGCGGAGTCGAGGGCCGCGAGCACGACGGCGGCGTGCCTCGCCACGACACCTCCGGCTTCGGTGAGTCGGATGCCGCGGCCCGAGCGCGTGACGAGGGGCATGCCGAGACGCGACTCCACCCGCTTGAGGTGCTGGCTCACGGCCGGCTGGCTGAACCCGAGCACCGAGGCTGCCCGGGTGATCGACCCGAACTCGGCGATCGCGGCGACGACCCGGAGGGTCTGGGAGTCGAGGTCGTACGCGCCCGAGGGGGGCGTCACCGGAATGCTCGAGAGCGTCATGGCGGCCAGGCTACCGCATGCATAATGCTCGGTTATCGATGGCATCCGACACTGGCGGTGGTGTGATGGAACCGGCTCCGGAACCATGGGGGCATGGCCGCACTCACCCTCGACGAACTCCGGTCGCACTTCTCGGTGCGACCCGGCTACCTCTCGGCGTGCATGGTGGGTGCGCCGCCTCGCGAGACCGTCGAGGCCCTGACCGGCGACCTCGGCGCCTGGGGCGAGGGCCACCGCGACCCCGCCCGGTACGGCGCGGCCGTCGAGCGGGCTCGCGGGGCCTTCGCGCGCCTGAACTCGGTGGAGACCGACCGGGTTGCCGTCGGATCGCAGGTCTCGGTGTTCGCCTCGGTCGTCGCCGGCTCGCTGCCCGAGGGTTCTGAGGTGCTGCTGGTGGAGGGCGACTTCAGCTCGATGGTGTTCCCGTTCCTGGTGCAGCAGCAACTCGGCCGGCTCACGGTTCGGTGCGTGCCGCTCGAGCGGCTCGCCGAAGCCGTCACACCCTCGACGACGCTGGTCTCGTTCTCACTCGTGCAGTCGGCGACCGGGCGCCTCGCCGATGCCGAGGCCGTCGTCGAGGCCGCGCAGCGGCACGGCGCGGCGACCTTCGTCGACACCACTCAGGCGGTGGGCTGGATGCCCGTCGACGCGAGCCGGTTCGACGCGACGGTGTGTCACGCCTACAAATGGCTCTGTGCGCCCCGAGGCACGACGTTCTTCACCGTCTCGGAGGAGTTCGCCGAACGCCTGCACCCGTTCACGGCGAACTGGTACTCGGGTGACGACGTGTGGGGCTCGTGCTACGGGCCCGAGATGCGGCTCGCATCGAGTGCGCGCCGTTTCGACGTGTCGCCGGCCTGGCAGGCGTGGTACGGAACAGCTCCGGCGGTCGAACTGTTCGCCTCGGCCGACATCGCCGCCGTGCAGCGGCACTGCGTTGGCCTCGCGAACGCGCTGCGGCGGCACCTCGGCGAGCCCGAGTCGGAGAGCGCGATCGTCACCTGGCCCGACCCCGACGGCAGCGTCATCGCGGCGCTCGCCGCAGCCGACATCGCCGGCTCGTCGCGCGCGGGGCGCGCCCGGGTGGCCTTCCACCTGTGGAACGACGAAGCCGACATCGATCGGGTGTGCGGGGCGCTCGGGCTCGCCTGAGGCACTCGGGCGCTCCGTGCGGCTCCTGTGCCGCGGCTCAGGCGCCGTGGCGGCGGTAGGCGTCGAGGGCGACCGGGGAGTCGGTGTCAGTATCGGATGCTGCGGCTGCGGCGTCGACAGAACGCTCCGCAGCCGCGCCCCCGAGCCCGAACAGCGTCTCGACCGCCGCGAACACCTCGTCGGCACGACCCTCTCGGGCGAGTTCGCGTGCCCGCACGGAGGGGGAGTGCAGAATGACTCCCACGAGGTGCCGGAGTGCCCGTTCGGTCTGCTCGCCGGGCGAGGAGGTCGCTGAAGCGCCGTGCGAGCGGGAGCGCTCGATCTCGGCGTCGAGCAGGTCGAACAGGTGCGAACGCAGAGCGACGACGGCGGGGGTGACCGCCGCCTCGGCCTTGCCCGCGCGGTACTCGGCGGCGGCCTGGTCGACGAGGGCCCGCGCATCCGATTCGGCGTTCAGCTCGTCGAGCGGGGCGTGCAGGCTGATGGTCTCGAGGTCGAGCAGCTCGGTGCCCCCGATGCCCGCCACTCCCGGGTCGACGTTGCGCGGCAGGCCGAGGTCGATGACGAGCCGGCGGGCCAGAGCGCCCGGCAGCGCGGAGGCGGCGACGAGGTGCGAGGCGTCGAGCACGACGGTCTCGGCGGTGCTGCAGGTGATGACGATGTCGGAGGCCGCGACGGCGGCGAGGTAGCCCTCGGCGGGCACGGGCACGAGGCCCTGCTTGGCAGCGAACACGGCGGCACGGCCGGAGGGCGAGTAGACGCTGATGTCGGTGACGCCACGCTCGCGCAGGTTGGCGAGCGTGACGCGGGCGTACTGGCCCGTGCCGACCAGCAGCACCCGGGTCGCCGCCCAGTCGGTGACGCGGCTCTCGGCGAGGTCGAGCGCGAGACGGGCGAGGGAGCGGCCGGCGCCGCCGAGGCCCGTCTTCGTCTTCACCCCGCGGGAGGTGTGCGAGGCGCGTTGGAAGAGGCGTTCGAGGTCTGACGAGGTGGTGCCGTCGATGCGGGCGGTGCTGAGTGCGCGCTTGACCTGCCCCGCGATCTCGTCTTCTCCGACGACGACGGACTCGAGGCCGGAGGAGACGGCGAAGAGGTGGTCGGCGACTCCGTCGCCGCAGAGCACGGTGAGACTGTCGCGCAGCTCGGCGACGTCGGTGCCGGAGGCCGAGCCGAAGGTCTCGGCGGCTTCCTCGACCGCCAGCGAGATGCCCGCGGTGAGCGGTTCGTCGATGTCGAGGTAGGCCTCGAAGCGGTTGCAGGTGGCCAGAACGACGGCCCCCTGCACGAAGTCGCTCTCGCTCACGAGCGTCTTGGCGACCTCCGCCGTGCCCACCGAGAGCTTCTCCAACATGTCGAAACTCGCGTTCCGGTGGTTGGCGGTGAGACAGATGAGCACCGACCAAGTCTAATCCAGCCGACGCGTAGGATGTTTCGGTGACTCTGCCCGCCTCGCATCCGCTCCTCGACGGCCGTAAGGGAGACTCCGCCCTGGTCTCCGCCTACACCGGAACGCGCGGCTCCACCGCCCCGGTCTGGTTCATGCGTCAGGCGGGCCGTTCGCTGCCCGAGTACCGCGAACTCCGGGTGGGAACACGGATGCTCGACGCCTGCCTCGACCCGTCGATGGCGAGCGAGATCACCCTCCAGCCGATCCGTCGCCACGGCGTCGACGCCGGCATCTTCTTCAGCGACATCGTCATACCGTTGCGGCTCGCCGGCGTCGACGTCGAGATCGTGCCGGGGCGCGGGCCCGTGCTGGCGGAGCCCGTGCGCACCGCCGCCGATGTCGTCGCCCTGCCCGACCCCGCCGGTGCCGACTTCTCGGCCATCGAGCAGGGTGTGGCACTCACCGTCGGCGAGCTCGGCAGCACGCCGCTCATCGGCTTCGCGGGCGCCCCGTTCACCCTCGCCGCCTATCTCGTCGAGGGCGGGCCGTCGAAAGACCACATCCGCGCCCGCACGCTCATGCACGCCGACCCGGGGGCCTGGGCGGGCCTGCTGAGCTGGGCGGCGGAGGTCACCGGCCGCTTCCTCCGTGCCCAGATCGTCGCCGGGGCGAGCGCCGGCCAGCTGTTCGACTCCTGGGTCGGCTCCCTCTCGAAGGCCGACTACGTCAGCCGGGTCGCACCGTTCTCGGCGGAGGCCCTCGAGCACGTGCGCGACCTGCCCGTGCCGCTCGTGCACTTCGGCGTCGGCAGCGGCGAGGTGCTGAAGCCGATGCACGAGATCGGAGTCGACACCGTGGGCGTCGACTGGAGGCTGCCGCTCGACGTGGCGTCGGAGCGGCTCGGCGGTGGTGTGCCCGTGCAGGGCAACATCGACCCGGCGCTGCTCGCCGCGCCCTGGCCCGTGCTCGAGGCCCACGTGCTCGACGTGCTGCGCCGTGGCCTCAGCGCTCCCGCGCACGTGGTGAACCTCGGCCACGGGGTTCCACCCGAGACCGACCCCGGCGTGCTCACCCGCATCGTCGAGCTCGTGCACGGCACCCCCCTCGACTCGCTGCGGGCCGAGCCGTGACCGAGGCGCCACCGCCCGCAGCCGGCACGGATGCCCGCCCCGAGCATCCGCCGACCGCCACCGATGTCGTCGTGGTCGGGGGAGGCGTCGCCGGCCTCGTCGTCGCGCGTCGGCTCGCCCGTCTGGGCAACAACGTCGTGCTGCTCGAGGAGCGCGCCGAGCTCGGCGGCTTCGTGGGAACCCACGACGTGGCAGGAGTCGAGCTCGACTCGGGCGCCGAGAGCTTCGCCACCCGCAAGGGCACCGTCGCCGCACTGGTCGGCGAACTGGGTCTCGGCGACGACATCGTCGTGCCCGACCGCAAGGGCGCGTGGGTGGCCTGGAGCGGGGGAGCGGCGCCGCTGCCCGCGGCAGGCGTGCTCGGCATCCCCGGCGTGCCGCTCGCCGACGACGTGCGCCGGGTGATCGGCTGGCGCGGCTCGCTGCGCGCCTACCTCGACCGGCTGATGCCGCTGCTTCGGGTGCGCACCGAGACCGACCTCGGCGACATCGTGCGCCGCCGCATGGGGCGCCTCGTGCTCGAGCGACTGGTCACGCCCGTGGTCGCGGGCGTGCACTCCGCCGACCCCTCCGTCGTCGACGTGCACACCGTCGCCCCCGGCCTCACCCAGGCCATGACCGTGCAGGGTTCGCTCTCGGGTGCCGTGATGGCCCTGCGCGAGCAGGCGCCGGCGGGATCGCAGGTGCAAGGCATCGTGGGTGGCATGTACCGGCTCATCGAGGCGCTGGAGGCCGACTGCCGGTTCTTCGGCGTCGAGATCCGTCGTGGTGCGCGCGTCTCGGGGCTCGACCGCCGCGACGACCCGGCGCACCGCTGGTGCGTGAGGGTCGAGGGCGAGGGCGGGGAGCAGGCCTTCTCCGCCCGCGCCGTCGTCGTCGCGACGGGGTTCCGCCCCGGCCTCGGCCTCCTCGACGAGGCCGGAGCCGGCCGGGCGTCACTCGGCGCGACCGCCGCTTTGCCGGGCATCGGCGACTGGCCGGCCCCCGCATCCGTCACCCTCGCCACGCTCGTCGTCGACGAACCCGCGCTCGACGTCGCACCCCGCGGCACGGGGGTGCTCGTCGCCGAGGGCACGCCGGGTGTCGGCGCGAAGGCGCTCACGCACTCGACGGCGAAGTGGCGCTGGCTCGCCGATGCGCTGCCGGCGCACCGCCACGTGCTGCGCCTGTCCTACGGGCGACGGGGCGCGCCGACGGATGCTCGTGCCGTGGGAGCGACCGATGCGCGAACCGGCATCGCGCCCGACGCATCCGCCGGGACAGCTCCCGAGCAGTCCGCGGTGCTCTCCGACGCCTCGACCCTCCTGGGGGTTCGGCTCGACCCGGCAGTGGTGCGGGGGTTCTCCGTCGTGCGGTGGGACGACTCGCTCGCATTCGCCACCGTGGGCCACAAGGCGCGCGTGCGGCAGACCCTCGCCGCCGTCAAGGAGGTGCCGGGGCTCGACGTGGTGGGCGCCTGGGTGTCGGGCACCGGCCTCGCCGCCACCGTCCAGCACGCGAACGAGACGGCGTCGGCGCTCGCCGCCGAACTGAGGGGCGATCGCAGGCTCGACTGACCGGCAGCTGCCGGGCTGCGATCGGGGGCCATGCGGGTGCGGTGCTTCCGGACTACTCTGAACGGGACCCCGCACTCACGATCGATCGGAGTTCACATGCGCGGAAAGATCATCTTCGTCGTCGGGCTGGCCACCGGCTACGTACTCGGCACACGGGCCGGCCGTGAGCGGTACGAGCAGATCAAGGCGGGTGCGGAGAAGGTCTGGAACACCCCGACCGTGCAGGCCGGGGTGCACACCGTGCAGGACTTCGCCGGCGCCCGCGTCGACGAGGTGAAGGCCACCCTCTCCCGCAAGGCCCGCAACGCGCTCGGCGCCCTCATCGGGCGCGAACCGCTGTCGTCGCCCCAGCGCGGCAGCTCGTCGGGGCCCGTCGCCCGCTCGGGAGGCGCTTCGGCTTCCGGCTCCCCGGCATCGGCCTCCTCCGCCTCCGGCGCACCGAAGCCCTCTGCCGCCGCGAAGACCACCGCCGCCAAGAAGCCCGCTCCCAAGCGGAGCGCGAACTCGTCGTCGGCCGCATCCGCATCCACCTCCGACGAGTGACCGAAAGGATTCACCGACGTGACTGAAGAGCGCGACAAGAAGGCACGCCGCTCGCTCGTGTCGCTGTTCGCCGAGCTGCCCACGCTGATCATCCAGCTGCTCAAAGACGAACTCGAGAACCTCAAGCGCGAACTCACCGGGCGGCTGGCGAAGCTCGGCATCGGCATCGGCCTGTTCGTGGCGGCGGGGCTGTTCGCCTTCTTCGCCCTCGCGGTGCTGATCGCAGCGGCCGTGCTCGGCATCGCCACGGTGCTGCCCGCGTGGCTCGCGGCGCTCATCGTCGCCGGCGGTCTTCTTCTGCTCGTCGCGATCCTGGTGCTCGTCGGGGTCGCATCGATCAAGAAGGGCGTTCCTCCGGTGCCCGAAGACGCCATCACGAGCATCAAGAAAGACATCAACGTCGTCAAGGGATTGGGCCAGTGATGAGTGACGCCAACGCCGTGAAGCCCGGTGCCGCCGACGCCTCGACCCCCCAACGGTCGAAGGCCGAGCTGCACGCCGACATCGAGAAGACCCGCGCGGAGCTCCGCGCCACGCTCGACGCCATCGAGTTCAAGCTGAACGTGCCGAAGCAGGCCCGTCACGCCGCGCACCGCCTGAAGAGCTCGCTCGCCCGCTATCGGCGCGACAACCCCATCGGCTTCGCCGCAGGTGTCGGTGCCGCCGTGGTGGCGGTCGGGGCCGCAGCCGTTCTCGGCTTCCGGTTCGCAGGGCGTCGCTGAGTCGACGAATCTCCCATCCAGGTCGCGTACCGTGGAGGTAGGGCGTGTTCCGGCAGGCCGACCACTCCGTCGACTCCGTGGAACGGCCCGCACCCGCGGTGGGCCTGCGTCGCCCCACCGGCCTCCTCGACAACGAAAGAGCTAGCATGACCGACCCGACAGCCGCCGTCGACCCTCACCCCGTCGCGCCCCGAGACGTCGAGGACTCGGAGGCGGTGCCCGTGGTGGGCTACACCCTCTGGGCGGTGTTCCGCCGCAACCCCGACGCCCCGCTCGCTGTCGACGGCTTCGACGTGCCCGCGGCGCTCGCCGAGCTCGACGAGGCCATCGCCTCCGTCATCGACGAAGACGTCATGCTGCGCGGTGTCTACGACGTGTCGGGCCTGCGCGCCGACGCCGACATCATGGTGTGGCTGCACGGCAGCGTTCCCGAGACGCTGCAGTGGGCGCTCCGCCAGATCCGCCGCACCCGCCTGTTCGCTCCGCTCCTGCCGACCTGGAACGCGATGGGCGTGCACCGTGACGCGGAGTTCTCGGCCAACCACCTGCCCGCCTTCATGCGCGGCAAGGAGCCAGCCGCCTGGCTCACGGTCTACCCGTTCGTGCGCTCGTACGAGTGGTACATCCTCCCCGAGGAGGAGCGCCGCGCCATGCTCGCCGACCACGGCCGCAAGGGTGCCGAGTACCGCTCCGTGCTCGCGAACACCGTCGCCTCGTTCGCGCTCGGCGACTACGAGTGGATCCTCGCTCTCGAAGACGACGAGCTGCTCAACCTGGTCGACCTCATGCGCCACCTCAGGGCGACGGATGCGCGCCTGCACGTGCGCGAAGAGGTTCCGTTCTTCACCGGCCGGCGCATCGACATCGCCGAGATCGTCGAGGTGCTCCAGTGAGCGACGCCGTCGCATCCGATCCCGCCGTCGTGCCCGGTGCCAGCGCCGCTGCCGCGAGCGGACCGGAGCACGTCGAGCAGCCGGTCGCCTACGACGCGATCCTGCTCGCCAGCTTCGGCGGGCCGGAGGGGCAGGACGACGTCATCCCCTTCCTCCGCAACGTCACGAGGGGCCGCGGCATCCCCGACGAGCGACTCGAGGAGGTGGCCCACCACTACCGGGCGTTCGGCGGCGTGAGCCCCATCAACGCCCAGAACCGCGCCCTCAAGGCGGCCCTCGAGGCCGAGCTCGCCACCCGCGGCATCGAGCTGCCCGTGCTCTGGGGCAACCGCAACTGGGATCCGTACCTGCGCGAAGCCCTCACCGAGGCGCACGAGCGCGGCTTCCGCTCGCTCATCGCCGTCGCCACGAGCGCCTACAGCTCGTACTCGAGCTGCCGTCAGTACCGCGAAGACTTCGCCATCGCCCTCGACGAGACCGGGCTCGCCGGTGAGATCACCATCGACAAGGTGCGGCAGTTCTTCGACCACCCCGGTTTCGTGCAGCCCTTCATCGACGGCGTCGCGGCGGCGATCGCGGGCATCCGGGAGCAGTTCCCCGACCTCGACCCCGCCCGCGAGATCGAGGTGCTGTTCAGCACGCACTCCATCCCGAGCGCCGACGCCGAGCGCTCCGGCCCGGCCGCGCGCGGGTTCGGCCCCGGTGGCGCCTATGCGGCCCAGCACCTCGCCGTGGCCGAGGCCGTGATGGCGACGGCGGCGGGGGCCGACGGCCTGCCCTGGCAGCTCGTCTACCAGTCCCGCTCGGGCCCGCCCAGCCAGCCCTGGCTCGAGCCCGACATCAACGACGCCATCGCCGAGCTGCCCGCCAAGGGCGTGAAGGCCGTCGTCATCGTGCCGCTCGGCTTCGTGAGCGACCACATGGAGGTCATGTGGGACCTCGACAACGAGGCGCTCGAGACCTGCGCCGAGCACGGGCTGCACGGCGTGCGCACCCCCACCCCCGGTGTCGACCCCGCGTACGTCTCGGGGCTCGTCGACCTCGTGCTCGAGCGCGTGTCGGGCACTCCGGCGAGCGAGCGGCCGGCGCGTACCGCGCTCGGTCCCTGGTACGACGTGTGCCGGCCCGGCTGTTGCGAGAACGTGCGTCTGGGCTTCAAGCCCGCACTGGCCGGTATCGCACCGTGACCTTGAATTCGACCAACTCCCGTGCGGGATGCGACAGAATCGAATGAGACCCCTCGTGCCCACCACCACGGCACGAGACCCGCAGCATCCTGGAACGACGAGCGCACCGTGACGAGAACACTCCGAGCCGCAACCCGAGGCAGTGCGCTGGCGCGCGCCCAGACGGGTCACGTCGTCGCTGCCCTCGAGGAGGCCTCCGGGGTGTCGATCGAGACCATCTTCATCACCTCGGAGGGCGACCGCTCGAAGGAGTCGCTGTCGAGCCTCGGGGGCACCGGTGTGTTCGCCAGCGCCCTGCGGGAGGCTCTCCTCGCCGGCGAGTGCGACTTCATCGTGCACTCCCTGAAAGACCTTCCCACCGCCAAGCACGACGGGCTCGTGCTCGGCGCCATACCGGTGCGCGAAGACGCTCGCGACGCCCTGTGCAGCCGAGACGGACTCACCCTCGACGAACTGCCTGAGGGCGCCAGGGTGGGCACGGGGTCACCGCGTCGCGTCGCCCAGCTGCTGAGCCTCCGACCCGATCTCGAGGTCGTCGACATCAGGGGCAACGTCGACACCAGACTGGCACGAGTCGCCGACGGCGATCTCGACGCCGTCGTGCTGGCGTCGGCAGGCCTGTCGCGGCTGGGTAGGCTAGAGGCAGCATCCGAACTCTTCGCACTCGAGCTGTGGCCCACCGCGCCCGGCCAGGGCGCGCTCGCGATCGAGACCCGAGAGGGAGACAGCATTCCCGAGCTCCTCACCATCGAGCACCCCCCGACGCGTACGGCCGTGCTGGCCGAACGCGCGGTGCTGGCCGCCCTCGAAGCCGGATGCGCGGCTCCCGTCGGTGCCACGGCCAGCGTGCGCGACGACGAGCTCACGCTCTCGGCGACCGTCTACGGCCCCGCCGGTGACGTCGAGCTCGGCTGCGAGCGATCGGCCCGCCTGCTCGGAGACGATCAATACGTCGCCGCCCTGCTCGGCGAAGCGGTAGCCACCCAGCTGCTCGACGACGGAGTCGCCGAGTTCGCCCCGGTCGGAGGTGACCGATGACCGCGTGGTCGCAGCGCCCGCTCGGCGGGTGGCGCATCCTCGTTCCCCGTGGCGGGCCCTGGGGCCACGGCGTCGCCGCCGATCTGCGCGCCGTCGGCGCCCAGCCCATCGTCGCGCCCATGATCAACTTCGCGCCCACCGAAGACGCCGAGACGCTCGACCGGGCGCTCGAGGCACTCGCCCAGGGCGCCTTCGACTGGCTCACCATGACGAGCGCGACCACTGTCGACGTGCTCGCCGCGCACCAGGCCGTGGTGCCTCCCGAGACGCACATCGCCGCGGTCGGCGAGACCACCGCCGCCGCCCTCACGGCGGCGGGCTACAAGGTCGACCTGGTGCCGCCGGAAGACAACTCGGCCAAGGGCCTGTTGCGCGAGCTCAAGCGCTTCGAGCAGTTCGGCCCCGAGCTCCGCGTTCTCACGCTGCGCAGCGACATCGCGAAGCCCGTGCTCACCGAGGGCCTCATCAAGAGGGGCCACACGGTGGAGTCGGTCGTCGCGTACCGCACCATCGGGGTCGAGGTCGACCCGCAGATCAGGGCCGATCTCGCCGCGGGGGCCATCGACGCCGTGTTCGTGACCTCGGGTTCGGTGGCGGAGCAGGTGCAGAAGCAGCTCGGGCCGGTGCCCGAATCGACGCTCGTCGCGGCCATCGGCCCGCGTACGGCCGAAGACGCGACGGCCTACGGGCTGCGCGTCGACGTGATCGCGAAGGGGCGTTCGGCCGAGTCGCTCATCAACGCGGTGATCGAGGTCGCGAACTCCCGACGGGGCTGAGACCGCGCCTTCGTCACCTCGGCCAGACGGGGCGGAACTGGACGCTGATGCGCGGGCCGACCGCCGTCTTGGTCTTCAGCACCGCGTGCTCGTAGGTGCGCTGACAGCTGCCGCCCATGACGATGAGATCGCCGTGGCCGACGGGGAACCTCAAGGTCTCGCCGCCTCCCTTCGGCCGCACCGACAGCGTGCGCGCCGCCCCCACCGAGAGGATGGCGACCATCGTGTCGCTGTGGATGGCGCGGCCGACGCGGTCGCCGTGCCAGGCGACGCTGTCGTCTCCGGTGCGGTAGAAGCACAGCCCGGCGGTCTCGAAGACCTGGCCGGGCGGCCTGCCGTAGTGGTCGTTCAGCGCGTCCTGCGCGCGGGCGAGGGTGAGATCAGGGTAGACGTCACCCGCGGCGAAGTGCGAGACCAGGCGCGGCACCTCGACGACCTTGTCGTACATCTCGCGGCGGTCGGCACGCCACGGCACGTCGAGGGCGAGCCGTTCGAAGAGCGCGTCGGAGTTCGACACCCAGCCCGGGCGGAGGTCGACCCAGGCGCCCTCCTCGAGCTGCGTGCGCACCACCGCGTCGCCGAGCGGCTCGAGGCCGGGCTCGGCGTCGAGGTCGTCGAAGAGCGAGGTCTGGAAGTCGAGGTTCATGTGCTCCACCGTACAGACTTTCGAATGAATGTTCGAGGGATCCGGCGCTTTCCGAGACAGCGGATCTAAGCTGGAGGCCATGACCTCAGGCTCCTTCCCCGCGGTACTGCCCCGCCGGCTGCGCTCCACCCCGGCGATGCGCCGGCTGGTCGCCGAGACCCGTCTCGACCCGGCGCAACTGGTGCTCCCGCTCTTCGTGCGCGACGACATCGTCGAGCCCGCGCCCCTGCAGTCGATGCCCGGGGTGGTGCAGCACACCTTCGACTCGCTGCGCGCTGCGGTCGCCGAAGCCGCCGAGGCCGGCCTCGGCGGGGTCATGCTGTTCGGCGTGCCGGCCGACTCCGCCAAAGACGCCTCGGGCAGCGCCGCCACCGACCCCGAGGGTGTGCTCAACGCGGCGACGCGGGTCGTCGCCGCCGAGGTGGGCGACGCGCTCGTGGTGCAGACCGATCTGTGTCTCGACGAGTTCACCGATCACGGGCACTGCGGAGTACTCGCCGCCGACGGCACGGTCGACAACGACGCCACGCTCGTGCGCTACCGCGACATGGCGGTCGAGCAGGCCAGAGCCGGCTCGCAGCTGCTCGGGCTCTCCGGCATGATGGACGGCCAGGTCGCCGCAGTGCGCGCCGCCCTCGACGCCGACGGCTTCGAGCAGGTCGCTGTGCTGGCCTACGCCGCGAAGTACGCCTCCGCGTTCTACGGCCCGTTCCGCGAGGCGGTGGGGTCGACGCTGCGCGGCGACCGCAAGACCTACCAGCTCGACCCGGCGAACCGGCGCGAGGGGCTCCGCGAGGCGGTCATCGACGTCGAGGAGGGGGCCGACATCGTCATGGTCAAGCCCGCCCTCAGCTACCTCGACCTCGTCGCCGACGTCTCCGCCGCGGTTCCGGTGCCGGTCTGGGCCTATCAGGTCTCCGGCGAGTACGCGATGATCGAGGCGGCCTCCGCCCAGGGGTGGATCGACCGCGACCGGGCCATCCTCGAGTCGCTCACGAGCATCCGTCGTGCCGGTGCCGAGGCCGTGCTCACCTACTGGGCGGTCGAGGTCGCCCGCACCCTGAGAGGACTGTGATGCCCGCCACCACCAACGCCACGGAGTTCGAGCGGGCACAGCAGTCGATGCCGGGCGGGGTCAACTCGCCGGTGCGCGCCTTTCGATCGGTGGGCGGCACCCCGCGCTTCCTGGTGTCGGCACGCGGCCCCTACGTCACCGACTCGGAGGGGGTCGAGTACGTCGACCTGGTGAGCTCGTGGGGGCCTGCAATCCTCGGCCACGCGCATCCCGAGGTGGTGGCCGCCGTGCAGCAGGCGGCGGCGCGCGGGCTCTCCTTCGGCGCCACGACACCGGCCGAGACCGACCTCGCCGAGCTTGTGCGTGAGCGGGTGACCGCGGGCGGGGTGAACCCGGTCGAGAAGCTCAGGCTGGTCTCCACCGGCACCGAGGCGACCATGACCGCCATCCGGCTCGCCCGCGGTTTCACCGGTCGTGAGCTGCTGGTGAAGTTCGCGGGGCACTACCACGGCCACTCCGACTCGCTCCTCGCCGAGGCGGGCTCGGGGCTCGCCACCTTGGCGCTGCCGGCGTCGGCGGGCGTGCCCGAGGCGGTCGCGGCCCTCACGGTCGTGCTCCCGTACAACGATCTCGACGCGGTGCGGCGACTCTTCGCTGAGCGCGGCCGAGAGATCGCCGCCGTCATCGTCGAGGCGGCGCCCGCGAACATGGGCGTGGTACCACCCGCGCCCGGCTTCAACGCTGCGCTCGCCGACATCGCCCACGCGAACGGGTCGCTCCTCATCCTCGACGAGGTGCTCACCGGCTTCCGGGTCGGCGCCGCCGGGTGGTGGGGGCTCGAGAACGGGGGCCGGCCCGTGGCCGAGGTGCATCAGGATGCCCCCGACGCCCACCACGTGCCGGCCTACGTTCCCGACCTGGTCACCTTCGGCAAGGTCGTCGGCGGTGGCATGCCCCTCGCCGCCCTCGGCGGGCGGGCCGAGGTCATGGACTCCCTGGCTCCGCTCGGGCCGGTCTACCAGGCCGGCACCCTGTCGGGGAACCCGGTCGCGGTGGCCGCGGGCATCACCACGCTGCGACTCGCCGACGGCTCGGTGTACGAGGCGCTCGACGCCACGGCGGCGACGATCTCCTCCGCGGTGTCGGAGGCGCTCGCCGACGCCGGGGTGGCCCACAGCGTGCAGCGCGCGGGCAACCTGTTCAGCTTCACCTTCGGCTCCGCCGTGCCCCCTCGCGACTACGCCGAGGTGCAGCGTCAGGAGGGGTACCGCTACGGCCCCTTCTTCCACGCGATGCTCGACGCCGGTGTCTCGCTCCCGCCCTCGGTGTACGAGGCCTGGTTCGTCTCGGCTGCGCACGACGAGGCGGCGGTCACCCGCATCCTCGACGCGCTCCCAGCCGCGGCGGCCGCAGCAGCGACGGCGACCCGGCCGCGGCAGTGACAGGTCATCGCCGGCACCGAGCGGGTTCACAATCGTTATGCAGCATCCCTGAGGAATCGTGCTGATCTTCAGGCAAGCCACGGCAGGATAGATCCATGGCCGTTCTCTTCGTCCACACCGATCGCCTCGAGATCAGGCTCACGCGTGCCGAGAAGATGCTGTCGTTCCGGCGCACCGACATCGTGGTGCCGCTCGAGAGCATCAAGTCGGCGGCCCTCACCGACGACCCATGGGTGTGGGTGCGCGGCATCAGAGCGCCAGGTGCCGCCATCCCGCTCACCCTGGCCGTCGGCACCTGGAAGTTCCACGACGGCAAAGACTTCCTCCTCGTGAAGGGCACCCGCACCTCTGTGGTCATCGACCTCGACGAGCAGGAGTTCTCCCGCATCATCGTCACCACCTCCCACTCCGTGCAGCTGCTCCGCGCCCTCCGCCTCCCGCCCGTCGAAGGCACCACCCGCATCACCGACTGAAGCGGGCGCGCTGCTGTGGGCGCGGCTACGAGGCGACGTCGACGACGGTGCGGCCGCGCACCTGGCCGGCGAGGATGCGTTCGGCGGTGTCGGCGACGGCGTCGAGACCGATGGTGGTGGTCATCGAGTCGAGGAGACCGAGGTCGAGCTCGTTCGCGAGGTCGGTCCAGGCGCGCTCGCGGAGCGCACGAGGGGCCTCGACCGAGTTCGCGCCGGTGAGCGTCACCCCGCGGAGGATGAACGGCATCACCGTGGTGGGCAGCTCGCTTCCCGCCGCGAGGCCGCAGGCCACGACGGTGCCGCCGTAGTTCGTCTGCGCGAGCACGTTCGCGAGGGTGGTGCTTCCGACGGAGTCGACGGCTCCCGCCCACTGCTGGGTCTGCAGCGGCTTGCCCGGCTCGCCCAGGGGCGAGCGGTCGACGACCCGGGCGGCACCCAAGGACCGCAGGTAGTCGCCCTGCGCCTCCACGCGGCCCGACGACGCGACGACGGTGTAGCCGCGGCCGGCCAGGAGGGAGATCGCCACCGAGCCGACACCGCCTGCCGCGCCCGTGACGAGCACCTCGCCGTCGTCGGGCGTGACCCCGGCGTCTTGCAGCGCCAGCACGGCCAGCATCGAGGTGAAGCCCGCGGTGCCGATCGCGGCTGCCCGCTCGGGTGAGATCGCCTCGGGGAGGTGCAGCAGCGCATCCGGTCGCACCCGCGCCTTCGTGGCGAAGCCGCCGTGACGGTTCTCGCCGATGCCGTCTCCGTTCAGCACCACGAGGTCGCCCGGTGCGAAGCGCGACGATCGGGAGCGCGTGACGCGGCCCACGATGTCGATGCCCGGGATGAGCGGCCATGCGCGCAGCACGCCCGGCCGGCCGGTGATCGCGAGGCCGTCCTTGAAGTTCACGCTCGAGAACAGCACGTCGAGGTCGACGGCCTCGTCGCCACCCGACCCCTCGAAGAACTCCTCGTCGTCGATCTCGAGCAGCCGCGCGGCCGCGCCCTTCTCCGTCGCCATCATCGCTCGGGCCATCGCTTCGCCTTCCGCTCGCCTCCCTCCACCCTGCCACGCACATCCTCCCGGCGGCGACCCACGTTCTCACGGACAAAGTCCGTCCGAACCGCAGTTTTCACGGACTTTGTCCGCGAAAAGTGGCTCGGGTGGGGAGGTGGAGCGGGTCGAAGGCGGATGCGCGGGGCGGCCAGGGCGGCGCTACGAGACGTCGCGGCGCCAAGAGGTGAAGAAGCCGATGACCGTGGCGACGGCGGCGTAGGCGGCGAGCACGAGCCCGCCCTGCCACCACTCGAGGCCGGCGCCGCCCCCGGACATGGCGGCGTAGACGCTCGCACCCACCAGGGAGTCGCTGGCCGCGCCCGGCAGGAACTGGGCCACCTGCGCCGACCAGTCGGTGAACCCCGCAGCCACCCTCAGCAGCGGCTCGACGAACTGGGTGAAGGCGAGCACGATGACGATGGCGGCGACCTGGCTGGGCACGAGGGCTCCGAGCCCCACCCCGAGCGCCGACCACAGCGCCATGGCGAGGATGCTGCGCCCCACGAACGCCCAGATCTCGGGTGTCGACAGCAGCGGGTCGACGCCGAACGCGGCGAGCAGACCCGCACCGACGCCCATCGACGCGATCAGTGCCAATACCCCGAACACGGCGCCGGCGAGCAGCAGCGCGATGACCTTGCCCGCCAGCACGAACCCGCGCCGCGGCACCGCGAGGAACGTCGGGGTGAGTGACTGGAACCGGAACTCGCTCGTCACCGCGAGCGCTCCGAACAGCACGGGGAACACGTAGCCCACCGAGGTCGCGAAGCTGTACACCAGCGAGGGCAGCTGGGCCGAGGGGATGGCGGGCCCGTTCGCCTGCGACCCCAGGCCGCCGAGGATGACGGCCATCCCGCCCGCGCACAGCGCGACGTAGCCCACCATGATGAGCGAGAGCACCCACCACAGGCGGGTGCTGGTGATCTTCGTGATCTCGGAGCGCACAGCGGAGAGGAGGTTCACAGCGCACCCTCCTCGCCCACGAGCGCGAGGAACGACTCCTCGAGACCGGTGCGCTTCTGCGACAACCCGGTGAGCGGTATTCCCGCGTCGAAGGCGAGCCGGCCGATCACCCCCGCCTCGGCGTTCTCGACGAGAACTCCCGAGCGCAGCTTCGACACCTCGTAGCCGGCGGCACGGATGATCTCGGCGAGCCGGTCGCGGTCGTCGGCGTTCACCTGCACCTGTTTCGAGTCGGAGGTGTCGAGGCTCGACAGCTCGCCGCGGTGCACGAGCGCTCCGTGCGAGATGATGACGACCTCGTCGACGGTCTGCTGCACTTCGCTCAGCAGGTGCGAGCTGATGAGCACGGTGCGCCCCTCGGCGGCCATGCCGCGCAGCAACAGGCGGATCCACTTGATGCCCTCCGGGTCGAGCCCGTTGATGGGCTCGTCGAGCACCAGCACTCCCGGGTCGCCGAGCAGTGCGAATGCGAGCCCGAGCCGCTGGCGCATGCCGAGCGAGTACCCGCCCACCCGCCGGTTGCCGTAGCCGGAGAGGCCCACCTTCTCGAGTGCCGCATCCGGAGCCGTCTTCGGGAGGCCCGCCGCCTGCGCGTAGACCGCGAGGTGGTTGCGGGCGGATCGGCCCGGGTGGAAGCTCGCCGCCTCGAGCGAGGCCCCGACGGTCGCGAGCGGGGAGTGCAGCTCGGCGTAGCGCGAGCCGCCGAACGTGGCAGCGCCGGAAGTCGGGCGCACGAGGCCGAGGAGCATGCGGAGGGTGGTCGTCTTGCCCGCTCCGTTCGGCCCGAGGAACCCCGTGACCTGCCCGGGTTCGACGGTGAGGGTGAGGTCGGAGACGGCGTTCACGGTGCCGAACGACTTCGTCAGATGTGCGAACTCGATGGGTACGCCGGTGGGCATCGATGGTTTCCTGTCGGTGTCCGGGGAAAGAACGCGCGGCGACGCCGCCATTCCAGCCTAGGGTGGCGGTCGGGCGTTGTCACAGCATTCCCACGAAGCTGGCACAATCGCACGGAACGAAAGGATGCTCCCGATGGCCGATCCGAGCGCCGAGGAGCTCGAAGACGCCGGTCTGGTCGAGCACATCAGACGCCGCACCCTGCGCGGATCGGTGGGGCTCGTCGTCGACAGCGCCTTCTTCCTGTTCGGAACGCTGGCGACGGCCTGGCTCGCCTTCCTGGTCGCCACCGAGTCGTTCGCCAGGGGCTGGCAGCAGCTGTGGTTCCTCGTCGTGTTCTGGCTCGTCGTGGCGTACCTGCTGCTGCCCCGGGTGCACAGCATCCTCACTCTGTTCTACGTTCCCGACTACTTCATCGGCCGCGCGAAGACCCGCGAGGGCTTGCTCGGCGACCCCGTGAACGTCGCCCTGCGGGGCACCGAGCAGCAGGTGCACGAGGCCATGGTGCGGGCTGGCTGGCACCAGGCCGACGACATGGGCCTCACCTCGGCGCTGCGCACGGTGCGGGCGACCCTGCTGCGGCGCAGCTACCCGGGTGCGCCGGTCTCGCGCCTGTTCCTGTTCGGCCAGCTGCAGGACTTCACCTACCAGCAGGAGGTGGAGGGCAATCCGGCCAAACGTCACCACGTGCGGTTCTGGCGCTGCCCCCCTGGGTGGCTGCTGCCCGGCGGGCACGAGGCCGACTGGATGGCCGCCGGCACCTACGACCGCAGCATCGGCCTGTCGTTCTTCACGCTGCAGATCACCCACCGCATCGACAAGGACACCGACCGCGAGCGCGACCACATCGTGAGCACCCTGGTGGAAGGGAATCCGGATGCGTCGGTGCAGCTGATCAAGAACTTCTCGACCGGCTACCACCACGTCAACGGCGGGGGTGACGCCATCGTCACCGACGGCGATCTGCCCGTCATCGACCTGCGCGAGGTGGCGGTGGGCGAGGATGCCGGAGGTGGCGGCACCGCAACCGCCGGCGCCTCCGAACGACCGGTCGCACCCACCCCGGCCGCCGTGTTCACGGAATCGCCGATCGCGAGCACTCGGCGACCCGCAGCGATCTATCTGGGTGTGCTGCTGATGGTGGCGCGCATCCTGTCGGCCCTCGGCGCCGTGGTGGTGGTCGCCTTCTCGCTCGGCGACGGTGAGATCGACTTCAGAACGCTGACCGGTGCGCTGACGCCCGCCGATGCGCGCTACCTGGCCTCGGTGGTGGCCGCGGTCTTCGTCACCGTCGCGCTGCTCGTCATTGCGCTGTACACGGTGCTGGCGTTCCTGATCTATCACGGGCACAACTGGGCCCGGTTCACGGGGATGGGCATCAGTGCCGCCGCCGTGGTGGTGACGGCGATCGACTTCGTGAAGGGTGGGCCGCAGATCACCCTGCAGACGAACCTGGTGGGGTTGTCGTTCGACGTGCTCGTGCTGCTCGCCCTGTCGGGAACGGAGGCCAGGCGGTTCTCGCACCGGCGGGCCGTGGAGCGGCGCCAGGCGCGCGCGGAGCGACGGCTCGACGGGGGGCGCTGACGCGTCTCAGGGGCCTAGGTGAGCACCGGGGTGTCGGCCGGCAGCACGCCGCCGGCGTAGAGCGAGCGCGCCGACTGCCGCAGGGCGGCCAGCGCGACCCGTTGCGGCCACGGGCCGTAGGAGATGCGGGCGATGCCGAGCTCCTGGTAGCGCTCGGGGGAGAGCGCGCCCGGTACGCCGATGACGCTCACCTTGAGGTGCCCGATGCCGTCGACCAGCCGCTCGGCGATCGCCTCGTCGACGAGCCCGGGCACGAACACGCACGCCGCACCCGCGTCGAGGTAGGCGCGACCGCGTTCGATGGCGTCGTCGATCGCCTCGTCGAGCGGGCGGTCGCCGCGCCGCAGCAGCGCGTCGGTGCGCGCGTTCAGCACGAACCGCACGCCCTCGGCCTCGGCGGCCTTCATCACCTCGGCGACGTTCTCGACGGACTCGATGTGGGGGCGCATCCGGTCTTCGATGTTGGCGCCGACCACGCCCACGCCGATGGCGCGCCTGACCGTCTCGCCCGTGTCGCCGTAGCCGCCCTCGAGGTCGGCCGAGACCGGCAACGAGGTCGAGAGCGCGATGCGCCCGACCGCTTCGATCATGAGATCGACCGGGATCTTCTCGCCGTCCTCGAAGCCGTAGGCGGCCGCGATGCCGTGGCTGGCCGTGGCGAGGGCCTTGGTCTCAGGCAGGTCGGCGATGACGGTGGCGCTGGCGACGTCCCAGACGTTCACCACGGTGAGGATCTCGGGAGCGTGATGCAGCGCGAGCAGAGCGTCGGCACGATCGTGGATGAGCTCGTGGCTCGGGTGGGCGAGCTGCGGGTCGTAGGAGTCGCGCGGAGCGCTCGAGCGGTGTGGGTCGGCGGCTGCGCTATGGGGGGAGGGAGAGCTCATGGGGCGAGCCTATTCCTGCGCTGCGTGCTCCCGGCAGCTCATGTCGTGGGCCGCGCTGCAGGCCTCGCACACCACGAGCCGTGAGCGGCAGGCGGGGTCGGAGCAGTTCTGCAGCCGCGCCGTGGGGGTGCCGCATCCGGCGCAGTGCGAGATCACCTCGACCTGGGGTGAGAAGGCGATCGACTCGCGGCCGTCGAAGACGGCGAGCGAACCGTGCCAGAGCCCCCCGTCGCCGTAGGCCTCGCCGTAGCGCACGATGCCGCCGTCGAGCTGGAAGACCCGCTCGAAACCCCGCGCGACCATGAGCGACGAGAGCACCTCGCATCGTATGCCGCCGGTGCAATACGTCACGACCGGGGATGACTTGAGGTGGTCGTACCGGCCGCTGTCGAGTTCGGCGACGAAGTCGCGGGTGGAGGCGACCTCGGGCACGACGGCGTTCTCGAACCGCCCGATCTCGGCCTCGAACGGGTTCCGGCCGTCGAAGAACACGACCTCCTCGCCGGCAGCGCGGCGCTCGTCGACGAGTTCGTGCACCTGCCCGGGCGTCAGCCGCACGCCGCCCCCCACCACCCCGTGCTCGTCGACCCGCAGCTCGTCCGGAGCACCGAAGCTCACGATCTCGTCGCGCACCTTCACGCTGAGACGCGGGAAGTCGGTGATCGCTCGGTAGGGGGTGTGCGGGCTCGCCGGGGCGTCTTCGAGCGCCGTGCCCTCGCTCCACTTCGCGTCGAGCTCGCGGAACGGGGCGAACTCGCGGGTCTTGCGGAGGTAGCGCTTCACCGCGTCGAGCTCGCCGCCCACGGTGCCGTTGATGCCGTGCGCGGAGATGAGGATGCGCCCACGCAGCCCGAGAGACTCGCCGAGGTCGCGCTGCCAGAGCCGTACCGCCTCCGGGTCGGCCACCGGTGCGAAGACGTAGTACAGGAGGATCTTCGGGATGGGCACCCGGCGATCCTAGTCGCCGGACTTCCAGCACGGGCCGCCCCGACCGGCTCGCGATTGTCGGAAACCTCAGTTGCTTTCGCGCATCCGCACCCCGAACCCTACGATCGGGCCGTGCACTTCCTGCTGCGAACCCTGCTCCAGTCCCTGCGCTCCCGCTTCAGGTCGCGGCTCGGCGTCTGGGAGGTCTCGAGCACGCCGTTCCGTGTGATCCCGACCGACCTCGACGTGCTGCGCCATATGAACAACGGCGTCTACCTGTCGCTACTCGACATCGCCCGCCTCGATCTCATGCAGCGCAGCGGCACCTGGTCGAAGCTCAGCGAGAGGGGCTGGTACCCGGTCGTCGTGGCCGAGACCATCAGCTTCCGGCGCTCGCTGCAGCTGTGGCAGCGATTCGAGGTGGAGAGCAGGGTGCTCGGCTTCGACGACCGGTCGGTGCTGATGGAGCAGCGGTTCGTCGTGCGCGGGGAGATCTATGCCCGTGCCTTCATCCGTGCCCGCTTCCTCAAGCGGTCAGGCGGCATCGTGCCGGTCGACGATCTGAAGGCCATCGTCGGGCCCGCCCCTGCGGGCGACCGCTTCCCCGAGTGGGCGGCGTCGTGGGCCGAGGCGACGAAGCTGCCGTCGACGAAGGCGCCGGCGGCGAGCGTCTGGGAGTAGGGCGGGCCCCAGCGTGCCGCGCGGAGCCCTTCAGGCGCCGTCGATGCCGTCTTCGAGCACGGCCATGGCGGCGCTGTAGCCGCCGAGGCCCGACACGGCGCCGCCTCGGCGCGACCCCGATCCGCAGAGCAGGATGCGCGGATGCCCGGTCGCCACGCCCCACCGCTCCGCCGCAGTGGTGAGGGGCGCGTCGTCGTCGACGAACGGCCAGCTGAGCGAGCCGTGGAAGATGTTGCCACCCGGCATGCCGAGAGCCGCCTCGAGGTCGGCCGTCGTCTTCACCTCGATGCAGGGCTCACCGTGGGCGTCGCGCAGGAGCAGCGGCTCGATCGGCTCGGCCAGCACGCTGTCGAGCGAGCTCAGCACCGCGGCGCCGAGCTCACGCGCATTCGTCACCCCGTCGGCGAGGAGCCGGTGCGGGGTGTGCAGGGCGAACACCGTGAGGGTCTGCGCACCCGCCTGCTGCAGCTCGGGCGACAGGATGCTCGGGTCGGTCAGCGAATGGCAGTAGATCTCGGCGGGCACCACGCGGGGCACGGCGCCCCCCTCCGCCTCGGCATGGGCGGCCTCGAGCTGGCTCAGCAGTTCGTTGATGTGGAAGGTGCCGCCGAAGGCCGCCTCGGGCGATACCTGGGCGTCGCGGAGGCGAGGAAGTCGGGAGAGGAGGAGGTTGACCTTCACCTGGGCGCCCTCGGGGGCGGGGGTGCCGGCTGCGGGGGTACCGGGTGTGGGGTCGCCGGGCGCGGGGACGCCGGGCGCGGGGTCGATCCCGAGCAGACGGTCGAGCAGCGCAGGCGCGACGTTCGCGAGCACCCGGCCGGCCTGCACCCGCCGAGTGGCGCCCGTCGACGCGTCAAGGTAGTCGACGGCTCCCTCCGGCGAGACGCTCACCACCTCGGCTCCGGTGCGCAGCTCGGCTCCGGCGGCGCGGGCCGCCCGCTCGAGCTCGCCCGTCACGGCGCCCATGCCGCCGACGGGGACGTCCCAGTCGCCGGTGCCGCCGCCGACGACGTGGTAGAGGAAGCACACGTTCTGGGCGAGGGTGGCCTCGTGAACCGAGGCGAAGGTGCCGATGAGCGCGTCGGTGGCGACGACGCCCCGCACCAGGTCTGAGGCGAACCTGCGCTCGATCTCGACGCCCACAGGCTCTTCGACGAAAGCGCGCCAGAGTTCATCATCGCCGAGGAGGGCGCGCAGCTCGCTGCGGGTGGGAAGCGGTTCGGTGAGGGTGGGCCAGACGGCCGCGGCGAGCCGGGCGAGATCGGCGCCGAAGCGCTCGAAGGCGTCGGCGTCGGCGGCCGCGCCCACCGATGCGAACGAGTCGCGGGTGGCGACCGGGTCGTCGTTGTCGATGAGGAGGCCGCGGTCGGTTCCGGGCTCCGGCGTGTAGGAGGAGTAGCGGCGACGTCGCAGCGTGACGTCGAGGCGGAGGTCGTCGACGATCTTCTGCGGGAGGAGGCTGACCAGGTAGGAGTAGCGGGAGAGGCGGGCATCCATTCCCTCGAAGGCATACGAGGAGACCGCCGCGCCGCCGAGGTGGTCGTCCCGCTCGAGCACGCAGACAGTCTGCCCGGCGGCGGCGAGATAGGCGGCGGCGACGAGGCCGTTGTGTCCTCCACCGACAACCACGACATCGAAGTTCTCCACAGCCTGCATGCCCTGAGCCTAATGGCGGGGCCACGACCTATCCTCGAAGAATGGCCGAGCCGCACACCCCCCAGCAGCCCCACGCCGACGTCGATCCGTCGCCCGGTGAGCCGGCTCATGGTGAGCCGGCACCCTCGGAGACGGTCGACGAGGTCGTGCCGGCCGAATCGCTCGGGCCGCTCGGGCTGGGGGAGAAGGCGGTGGCCCTGGCTCGGCACTGGCTCGATGCGAGCCGCGATGCTCCCGTCGACCCCGGGGCCGCGCGGCTCGCCGGAGTGCTGAAAGACCCCGACGGGCTCGATTTCACCCTCGGCTTCGTCGACGGGGTCGCCCGCCCGGAAGACGTCTTCGTCGCCGGAAAGCATCTTTCGGCGCTCGCCAAGCGCACTCCGCAGTTCCTCCCGCCTCATCTCCGCGCGGCCGTCACGGCCGGCGGCATGCTCGGCGAGGTCGTTCCGGGAGTCGTCGTGCCGATCGCCCGCAAGGTGCTGCGCGAGATGGTCGGCCACCTCGTCGTCGACGCCCGGCCCTCGAAGATCGGTGCCGCAGTGCAGGTGCTGCGCGCCAGGGAGAACGGCGGTGCCACCGCGGTGCGCCTCAACGTCAACCTGCTCGGCGAAGCCGTGCTGGGCGACTCCGAGGCCTCGAAGCGGCTCGAGGGCACGAAGGCCCTCATCCAGCGCCCCGACATCGACTACGTCTCGGTGAAGGTGTCCTCGGTGGCCGCCGGGGTCTCGATGTGGGCCTTCGACGCCACCGTCGAGCGCGTCGCGCAGAGCCTCATCCCCCTCTACCGGCTCGCGTCGAAGAAGGGCCTCGTCGGTTCGGAGTCGGGCGAGGGGCGCACGTTCATCAACCTCGACATGGAGGAGTACCGCGACCTCGATCTCACCATCGCCGTCTTCCAGCGTGTGCTCGACGAGCCCGACTTCCTCGACGTCGAGGCGGGAATCGTGCTGCAGGCCTACCTCCCCGATGCGCTGCCCGCGTTCCAGCGTCTGCATCACTGGGCCGCCGAGCGGCGTGCACGCGGCGGGGCCCCCGTGAAGGTGCGGGTCGTGAAGGGGGCGAACCTGGCGATGGAGCGCGTCGACGCGGTGCTCCACGACTGGCCGTCGGCCACCTTCGACCAGAAGCAGGAGACCGACACCAACTACAAGCGGGTGCTGGAATGGGCGCTGCGCCCCGAGAACGTCGACGCGGTCACCATCGGGGTGGCCGGCCACAACCTCTTCGACATCGCCTGGGCCTGGCTCCTCGCCGAGGAACGTGGGGTGACGGCATCCGTCGACATCGAGATGCTGCTCGGCATGGCGACGGCGCAGGCCGAAGAGGTGCGCAAGACGGTCGGCGGCCTGCTCCTCTACACCCCGGTCGTCGCTCCGGAGGAGTTCGACGTCGCAATCGGCTACCTTGTTCGTCGACTCGAGGAGAATGCCGACGAAGCCAACTTCATGTCGTCGGTCTTCGATCTGGCCACCGACACCGCGGCCTTCGAGCGGGAACGCGACCGCTTCCTCCGAGCGCTCGAAGCGCTCGACCCCGAGGCGGCGCCGCCCACGCCGCGGCGCACCCAGAACAGGCACGACGCCCAGCTCGAGCCGTCGCGCGAGGGGTTCCACAACACTCCCGACACCGACCCGTCGCTGCCGGCGAACCGGGCGTGGGGGTCGCGCATCCTGGGCAGGGTGGCCGGGTCGAATCTCGGCACCGACACCATCGCCGATGCGATGATCGCCGACGACGTGGCGCTCGAGGGGGTTATCAGGGCCGCGGTGGCCGCGGGCGAGAAGTGGGGCGCCCGCAGCGCAGAAGACCGGGCGGGCTTCGTGAGGCGGGCCGGTTACGCCCTGGAGGCCAACCGCGACAGGCTCATCGAGGTGATGGCGAGCGAGACCGGCAAGACCATCGACCAGGCCGACCCCGAGGTGAGCGAGGCCGTCGACTTCGCCGCCTATTACGCCCGCACCGCCCTCGAACTCGATCAGGTCGACGGGGCGGTCTTCGAACCTGTCGCTCTCACCGTCGTGGCACCGCCGTGGAACTTCCCGGTGGCCATCCCGGCAGGCTCGGTGCTGGCGGCGCTCGCCGCGGGCAGCGCCGTCGTCATCAAACCCGCTCCGCAGGCGAGACGGAGCGCCGCGGTGCTGGTGGAGGCGCTCTGGGAGTCGGGCATCCCCCACGAGGTGCTCTCCCTGGTCGACGTCGACGAAGGCGAGCTCGGGCGTCAGCTCATGTCAGACCCCCGCGTGGGCAGGCTCATCCTCACCGGGTCGTACGAGACGGCAGAGCTGTTCCGCGGGTGGCGGCACGATCTCCCGCTGCTGGCCGAGACCAGTGGCAAGAACGCGATCGTCGTCACCCCGAGCGCCGACCTCGATCTCGCGGTCGCCGACATCGTGAGGAGCGCCTTCGGCCACGCCGGCCAGAAGTGCTCGGCCGCGAGCCTCGTCATCCTCGTCGGCTCGACCGGGCGCTCCAAGCGCTTCGCGCGTCAGCTCGTCGACGCCGTGTCGTCGCTACGGGTGGGCTACCCGTCCGATCCCTCCGCTCAGATGGGCCCCCTGGTCGAACCCGCATCGGGCAAGCTCGCCGACGCGCTCACCACGCTCGGCCCGGGCGAGAAGTGGCTCGTCGCCCCGCAGAAGCTCGACGACACGGGGCGCCTGTGGTCGCCGGGCGTGAAAGACGGGGTGCTGCCCGGCACGCCCTTCCACCTCACGGAGTACTTCGGGCCCGTGCTCGGCATCATGCGCGCCGCCACCCTCGAGAAGGCGATCGAGCTGCAGAACGCCGTGCCCTTCGGGCTCACGGCGGGCATCCACTCGCTCGACCCCGCCGAGGTCGACACCTGGATGCACGCGGTGCAAGCCGGCAACCTCTACGTCAACCGCGGCATCACGGGGGCCATCGTGCGCCGCCAGCCGTTCGGCGGGTGGAAGCGATCGTCGGTGGGGGCAGGGGCCAAGGCGGGCGGCCCGAACTACCTCGTGCAGCTCGGCACGTGGCGCAACGATCCCGGGGCGCCGAGCGAGGGGCTCAACCTCGCGGGGCTCGACGAGCGGGTGGTCAGGCTCCTGGAGTCGTCGACAGCGGGGCTTGACTGGAGCGAGTTCGACGTAGCCCGTCGCGGTGCCCGCAGCGATCAGGAGGCGCTCGCAGCGCACTTCACGGCCCGCGACGTGTCGGGCCTCGGGGTCGAGGCGAACGTCTTGCGCTACCACCCGGTTCCGGTGGCAATCAGGCTCTCCGAAGGGCGCCCGCTGCACGAGCTCGTGCGCGTGCTGGCCGCTGCGACACTCGCCCGCTCGGCCGTCACCGTGAGCTCGGCGGCGAAACTGCCGAAGCCGCTGCGCCTGCACCTCAAGGAGCGGGGCATCCGGGTCGTCATCGAGAACGACGCCACCTGGCTGGCGCGAGCGGGCGACTACCTCGCCCAAGGCGACGTGCCGCGCGTCCGGCTCATCGGAGGCGACCCCGCGGCGCTCGCCGACGCCCTCGAGGGGTCGTGCGAGATCGCGGTGTACCCCGGCGAGGTCACGCGGGCGGGCCGCATCGAGCTGCTGCCCTTCCTCGTCGAACAGGCGGTCAGCGTCACCAACCACCGCTTCGGCAACCCCTCCTCGATGGCGCACGACGTGCTCGCGGGAGTGGAGGGCCTCTGAGGAGCCCGAGCTGGTCGCAGAAAGTGCTCACTCCCGCGCCTGTGTGCACCTTTTGCGCGACCAGCACTTGGCATCCTGTACCAAGGGCGCAGTGGCGACCTTTCAGTCGCGCGGGGCGTCGAGCGCCGCGGTCACCACGCTGAGGGCATCAGCCCGCGAGATGCCGAGTGCGGCGGCGCGGGCCGCATAGCCGCGGGCGGCCTGCTCCAGCTCGCGCCGGGCCGGGTCGTCGCTGAACGAGACGAACGACCCCGATCGTCCGCGGGTCTCGATGAGCTTGTCGGCCTCGAGCTCCTTGTAGGTGCGGGCGACCGTGTTCGCCGCGAGGCCGAGTTCGGAGGCGAGAGCCCGCACGGTGGGCAGGCGGGCGCCCGCGCTCAGTGTCCCCTCGGCGATCGCGTCGCGGATCTCCACCCGCAGCTGCTCGAACGGCGCCACGCCGCTCCGGGCGTCGATCTCCACGACGAAGCCGAGACCGCCGCCGACGCCGCCCCGCGCATCCGCACCGCCACCCGCAGCAGCACCGCCACCACCTGCGGCACCCCCACCTCTCCCCGCCATCAGCGACGGATGAGGTTCGACAGCACGATCGCGCTGCGTGTGTGGTCGACGTTCGGGGCGATGCGCACTCGCTCGAGAGCATCCTCGAGGCCCGGGATGTCGCGCGACCTGATGTGCACGATGGCGTCGGCGCTTCCGGTGACGGTTCCCGCGTCCACCACCTCCGGCACTCCCGAGAGGATGCGCTTCAGCTCGGCAGGCGCCACCGTGCCCCGGCAGAACAGTTCGACGTAGGCCTCGGTGACCGTGCCGTCGAGAGCGGGGTTGACCTGGATCGTGAACCCGGTGATCACGTTGTCGGCGACCAGCCTGTCGATGCGGCGCTTCACCGCCGAAGCCGAGAGCCCGATCACCTGGCCGATGTCGCCGTAGCCGCTGCGGGAATTGATCTTCAGCAGGTCGATGATGCGGTGATCCAAAGCGTCCATCTTCGGATTCTCGCAGCTTTCGTGCACCGATCCGCGGAGGACCCGACTCATACCAGCTTGTATTCAGCGCTGTGTAGACTTGAGGTGGAGGGCAGGTGATGATGGCGGTTTCATCTGAAGCAGGGAGTCGCGTCGACGACGCGTACGAGTGGTTGCTCGCCGAGATCACCGGTTTCCGGCTCAGGTCGGGGTCGCCGCTGTCGGAGAACCGACTGGCGAGCCAGCTCGGCATCTCCCGCACCCCGGTGCGCGAAGCGCTGCAGCGCCTCGAGAAGGAGGGGCTCGTCAAGCGCACCGACAATGCGCGATTCACGGTGTCGCAGCTCACCGCCACAGAGGTGAACGACGCCTGCGACCTGCTCGAACTCCTCGACACCTACATCTGCCGCAAGGCCTCCTCGACCCTCACCGACTCCGAGGCCAGGAAGCTCAAGGGCTACGTCGACGACATGTACGCGGCGGCCGCGAACGACGACCGTGCCGCCTGGGCGCTCGCCGACCAGCTCTTCCACCGCTACGCGAACGCGCTCTCGGGCAACGTGCTGGTCGCCGAGACCGTGCGCGAGACCCGCCGTCGCATCCAGCGGTTCTGGCTGCGCGCGGCATCGATGCAGAGCCGGCTGCGCTCCTGCGCCGAGGAGTACGACGAGCTGTACCAGGCGATGGTCGCGGGCGATGCCGCCGCCATCGAACCCGCCGTGAAGAAGCACATCGGGCACATGCGCGAGCGCATGCTCGAGATGATCGCCGCTGCCGCCATACTGCTCGGCGACGACTGACCCGCCCCTAGACAGGCTCCGTCACGAAGTCGATCAGCTGCTCCACCCGACCCAGCAGCACCGGTTCGAGATCGGTGTAGCTGTTGGCCCGCGACAGGATGCGCTTCCAGGCCCTGGCGATGTCGGCCTGGTCGGCGTGCGGCCAGCCGAAGGCCTCGCAGATGCCGTGCTTCCACTCCATCGTGCGCGGCACGGTGGGCCACGCCCTGATGCCGAGCGCCTTCGGCGTCACCGACTGCCAGATGTCGACGAACGGATGCCCCACCACGAGCACGTGGGCCCCGTACGGCCCGCGCGCCACGGCCTCGGCGATGCGGCTCTCCTTCGAGCCGGCGACGAGGTGGTCGACGAGCACGCCGATGCGCCGCTCGCGGCTCGGCGCGAACTCGCGCACGACCGCGTCGAGGTCGTCGACACCTTCGAGGTACTCGACGACGACGCCCTCGCCGCGCAGGTCGTCGCCCCAGATCTTCTCAACCAGCTCGGCGTCGTGCCGGCCCTCCACGTAGATGCGGCTCGCACGGGCGACCCGCGCCGGCTGCTCGGGCCCCGCGATCGACCCCGACGCCGTGCGCACGAGCTTGCCGGCCGCTGCCGCCTTCGCCGCGGCGGACTTCGGTGCCACGAGCTTCACCGGGGTGCCCTCGAACAGGTAACCCGCGCCGAGCGGGAAGGTACGGCGCTTGCCTCTCCGGTCTTCGAGCTCCACCAGGCGCCCGTCGACGCTCACGACGCTGCCGCAGAAGTCGCTCGCCACCTCCTCGACGACGAGGTCGAACTCGGCCTCCACCTCGGGAAGAGCGACGGGGGCCGGGCGGCGCTTGTAGTCGGCGAGCACATCCGCTCCGTAGCGGTCTGCGCCGAAACGAGCGGAGGGGTCTGAAGGCACCGATCAAGGCTAAGCCACCGTGCGGTCGATGGCCCGGCACCGCCGGGCCGCGCCACGAAATACACTGGGGCTGCCTTGTCTGCGCATCACGGAGGATACGGATGACCACCACCCTGCTGGCCATCGGCGAGTCGCTCGTCGACGTCGTCGAGCATCCCGATGACCGCGGCACAGCGGAGCACCCCGGTGGCTCCCCGCTCAACATCGCTTTCGGCGCCGCCCGTCTCGGCCTGCCCTCGACGCTCCTCACCGAGATCGGATCGGACGCGCGGGGTCGCGCCATCGTCGACCACCTCGCCACGGCGGGGGTGACCCTCGACCCGAGTTCACTGCGCGACGAGCCGACCTCCTCGGCCACCGCCGTGCTGCAGGCCGACGGGTCGGCCCGTTACGTGTTCGACCTGCGCTGGTCGCTGCCGGAGGGCGCTGCACTCCCGCCCGCCTCGATCGTGCACACCGGGTCGATCGCGGCGTTCCTCGAACCAGGGGGCTCGCAGATCGCCGAGCGGCTGCGAGTCGCGACCGCAGCGGCGACCTCGGCCGAACCCCCGGTCATCACCTTCGATCCGAACATGCGCCCGTCGATCATCACCGACCACGCTGCCGCGCTCGCCCGCTTCGGTGAGATCGCCGGGCTCGCAACTCTGGTGAAGCTCTCCGACGAAGACGCCGCGTGGCTGTACCCCGACGCCTCGTCTCTCGACGACGCGATCGACAGCATCCTCGCCCTCGGCCCCGCACTCGTGGTCGTCACCCGGGGTGGCGAGGGGGCGGTGCTCGCCACCGCCGCCGAACGCGTCGCCGTGCCGGGCCGACCGGTCGCTGTGGTCGACACGATCGGTGCCGGCGACTCGTTCATGAGCGCGCTCATCGTGCAGCTGGCCCGGATGCTCGACGCCGGCACCTCGCCGGGCCGCCTCCGCGACGGCTCGGCCTTCGACGCCGCGGCGCTCGTCGAACTCGGTGACTTCGCCGCCCGCTGCGCCGCCATCACGGTCTCGCGCGCCGGCGCCAACCCGCCCACCACCGCCGACCTGGCCTGAGGCGAGGGTGGGCGCAGCCGACGTCGCCCTCGGCGAACCACCACGCTCATGTCGTGCGGTTGAGCGCCCGCGCCATGATCGCCGACTTCAGCGCCTCCACCGCCTCCACCGGCGCCGAAGGGTTCGACAGAAGCGTGAAGTCGACCTCCCCGAGATCGGGCAGTGAGAAGCGGTTGCTCACCTTCACCAGGTCGTCGGGAATGAGCGTGTGCGGGTGCGGGGCGATGCCGATACCCGCACGCACCGCGGCCAGCAGCCCGTTCACCTCGCGGGTGTTGCAGGTGATGCGCCAGGTGCGCCCGGCGGCCTCCAGCGCCTCGATGGCGAGCGTGCGACTGATCGACGGCGCCTGGTAGGCGATGAGCGGCACCGGCTCGCCGGGCTCGAGCAAGGTGCGCTCCTCCGCCATCCACACGAGCGTGTCGCGGCGCACGATGGTGCCGGTCTCGGGAATGGCGCCGTCGTGCGCATCCGGGATCTGCTTGATGAAGATGAGATCGAGGTGCCCCGATTTCAGCCGCCGGTACAGCGGCACGCTCTGATTCACCGTGAGTTCGAGGTTAATCTGCGGGTGCAGCTGCCGGAAATGACGCAGGATGCGCGGGAGCTGCGTGGCCGCCAGGTCGTCGGCGGCGCCGAAGCGGAGCTTGCCGCGCATCGCCGAACCGGTGAAGTAGCTCGACGCCGCGGCGTTCGCGGCCAGGATGGTGCGCGCGAAACCAGCCATCGCGTCTCCGTTGTCGGTGAGCACCAGGTCGCGGGTGTCGCGACTGATGAGGATGCGCCCGGCTGCCGCCTCGAGCTTGCGCACCTGCTGACTCACGGTGGGCTGGCTGAGGCCGAGCTGCTCGGCGGCGCGGGTGAAGCTGTGCGTCTCGGCGACGGCGAGGAAGGTCGCGAGGAGCGTGGGGTCGAACATCCGCCTGCCTGACTATTCGATAATCCAATGGCACTTATAGCGACGATTACGTCACTCAATGCCCCGGAAAAGGTTAACGTCGAAGAAGAACTTCGACAACAGGACTTTTCATACGTGACCGCCATAGCCGCTCCCTCGCCCGCCACCGAACCCATCACCGTCCTCAGTGCCCCGCCACCCTGGAAGCACACGCTCCTCTCGCTCGGCGTCCGCAACTACCGCATCTTCGCCGGCACCTCGCTCGTCGCCCTCACCGCCCTGTGGATGCAGCGCATCGCCCAGGACTGGCTCGTGCTGCAGCTCTCGGGCAGCGTCGTCGCCGTCGGCATCACGACGGCCCTGCAGTTCGCGCCGATGCTCGTGCTCGGCCTCGTGGGCGGCCTGATCGTCGACCGCTACCCGAAGCGCACGCTGCTCATCATCACGCAGAGCGCCTCAGTGCTCACGAGCGGCGTGCTCGCGGTGCTCGCGCTCACCGGCACGATCGAGGTGTGGCACGTCTACCTGGTGGCGGTGGTGCTCGGGCTCATCACTGTCGTCGACAACCCGGCACGCCAGGTGTTCACGAACGAGCTCGTGGGGCCGAGCCTGCTGCGCAACGCGATCAGCCTGAACTCCTCCACCTTCCAGCTCGGCGCCCTCGTCGGGCCGGCCCTGAGCGGTGCACTGCTGGTCGCCGTCGGCGCGGGCTGGGCCTTCGGCATCAACGCCATCGCCTGTGCCCTCGTGGTCGTCGCACTCACCCGCCTGAACACGGCGGAGCTGCACCGCGCACCGCGGGCGGCGAGGGCGAAGGGGCAACTGCGCGAGGGCATCCGCTACGCCGTGCGCAAGCCCGCCATCCTGTGGACCCTCGTGCTCCTCGCTGTGCTCGCCGTCTTCGCGCAGAACCTCCCCGTGCTTCTCGCCGCCTACGCCGACACCGTGTTCGGCACGGGCGCCGGCGGATACGGCGTGTTCAACTCGCTGGTGGCGGTGGGTGCGCTCACCGGGGCGCTGCTGTCGACCCGGCGTCGCTCGGTGAGCCTCCGCACCGTCGTCGTCGCCACGGCCGCCTACGGAGCATTGCAGGCCATCGCCGGGCTGCTGCCCGGGCAGCTCGCGTTCTCGGCGTCGCTCGTGCTGGTGGGGTTCAGTTGGCTGCTGTTCATCACCGCCGCCAACACCCTGGTGCAGATGTCGACCAACATGGGGGTGCGCGGGCGCGTGATGGCGCTCTACATGCTGGTGCTGCTCGGCGGCCAGGCCATCGGAGGACCGCTGATGGGCGCCTTCGTCGAGCATGCGGGTGCGCAGCTCGGCATGGTGGTGTCGGGCGGGGTGCCCGTGCTGGTGGCCGGAGTCGTCGCCGCGGTGCTGTGGCGCAGGGGGCTGCTCCGCGCACCGTGAGCGGTCGCGTCGCCGCACGAACATCCTCCGATCTGCGGATGCGCGCGAGGCTCCGGATGCGGCAGAGTTAGAGCATGTCAGCCTACGACGATCCCGCCTCCGCCTCGATCCGCCTCAGCAACGCCGATCGCGACGCGGCGGTCGCCGCGCTCTCCGCAGCACAGGCCGATGGTCGCATCACCCCCGACGAGTACGGCGAGCGTTCGGCGGCGGCGCAGCGCGCGGTCACCCGGGGCGACCTCGCCCCGCTGTTCACCGACCTGCCGGAGTCGGCCCATCCGTCGACGGGAGCCGGCACGGCAGCACCCTCGGGGCCCCCGGCCTTCGCCCCCAGCGCCGCTCCCGCCGCCGGCTACGGCCAGGGTGGCTACGGCCAGGGAGGCTACGGCGGCGACCCGCAATCCGGCTACGCCGACGCTGCGCGTCGTCGGCAGCCGCTCGGCGGCACCGCCGGGGTGGTAGCGGTGAGCGTCATGCCCTTCATCGCCCTCGGCCTGTTCTTCGTCTGCGGCTACCTCATCCCCGACGGGTTCCGCTGGTCGTGGGTGTTCTTCGCCCTCATCCCCATCGCGGGCATCGTCGTCTACGGCGGCGGTGGCCGCCGCGGCTACTACGACCGCGACTAGCCCCAGCCTCCAGCGCTCGCTTCAGCCCCGGGCCGTCTGCGCGCCCGCGGCTCAGTCTTCGACGCCCGCGCGCACCAGGATGGGCAGGTGATCGCTCTCGCCCTGCGGGAGGGTGTCGATCGACTCGATGCGGGTGTGGGCGCTCGTGACGAAGTCGAAGTGCCCCTTGAAGTACTTGTAGCGGGCGTAGGTGGGCTTGTCGCTGAACGAGAGCAGGTAACCCGACTCCTCCATGCGCTCGCTGAGGTTGTTGCGGAACCACGGGTAGTTGTAGTCGCCGACCATCACCGTCGGCAGCCCGGGCCCCATGATGCGCAGAGCGCTGTGAGCCGCGGCGATCTGCTTGCGCCGCAGCGAGTTCGAGGCGGTGAGCGGCGCGGCGTGGAACGACCCCACCAGGATCTCCTTGCCGATCTCCTTGTCGAAGAGCTTCGCGGCGAGCAGGCGCTCGTGCGCAGGTGCCATCACACGGTCGTGCATCGACTTGCGCAGAGCGAAGACGCGGGTGGCGTGCAGCTCGAAGCGCGAGGTGCGGTAGTAGATGGCGAGGCCCAGGCGGTTCGTCTTCGTGGAGTCGGCGAGCTCCAGGTGCTTGATTTGCTGAGGCATGTCGCCGGTGTCGCACTCCTGGAGGCAGAGCACGTCGATGTCGTAGAGGGAACTCAGGTCGGCGAGCTCGCCGCTCGCGTGATGCTTGCGCAGGTTGTAGCTGACGATGTTCAGTTCTCGTCGCATGGTCGTCGGGACTCGTACCTTCTGTCGCGGGGCTGTGGGACGGTGTCGCAGAGCTCGTGTGTGGCTTCGCCATTGTGACATGACTCCGGCGCGTGCATCCTGAATCGTCCACCTGCGTTCACCCGGTGTTCGATGCCCGTGCTGGGGAGAACCGTCCCGCTCTTCGCCTGTGGATAACTCTGTGGGCAGGGCGCGGACATCCCCCGGATCCGTGTGCACAAGCTGTGCACTCGGCTGTGGAGAACATGGGGAGAAGGAATCACACCTGTGTGGTTCGGCGATCGCGCTGGGTCGCGATCGCCGTTCCGGCGGCGGTGCACACCAGCACGATGGCGATCACCTCGAGCACTGTGAAGCTCTCGTTCAGGATGAGCCAGCCGAACACCGCTGCCACCACCGGCCCGAACGCCGTGATGATGGCATAGAGCCGGGGGGTGATGCGTCGCAGGATGAACGTGTCGAGGCTGTAGGGGATCGCCGACGAGAGCAGACCCACCCCCACGAGGAGGGCAACGACCCGAAGGTCGACGACGGCCGTGTCGAAGGTGGCGACGGCGAACGGGAGCAGCAGTGCGAGGCTCACGATACCCGCGACGCTCAAGCCCTCGAGGCCGGGCAGTCGCGTGGCGACGCTCCTCGTGAGCACGATGTAGGCCGCCCACGCGGCTGCGGCGGTGAGGGCGAGTGCGACACCCAGCACGTCGACGTCGCCGCCCGGCCCGGTGAGAAGCACGACGCCTGCCCCGGCGGCGACGGCGCAGAGAACGTCGAGCAGGCGACGGCTCGCGACGAGGGCGAGGGTGAGCGGGCCGAGGAACTCGATGGTCGCGGCGATCCCCAGCCCCAGCAGGTGCACCGACTGGTAGAAGGCGAGGTTCATCACCGCGAGCGTGAACCCGAGGGCCACCGCCGGCCAGAGCCTCCGCCAGCGGAGCCCGGCGAGGGTGGGGCGGTAGAACGGGAGCACGACGGCGGCCATCACCACCTGCCGGGCGGCGACCACCACGAACGAGCCGACGATCGGGATGACGAGGCCGGCCAGCGCGGAACCGAGGTTGATCGTCACCTCGGTTCCGAGCTGCGTGGCCGCCCCGACGGTGCGGCGGCGGGCCGCGGTGGGGTCGTGCATCCGTTCGTTCGTCACCCCACGACACTACGGGTCGGGCGGTCGCCCGGCCTGCGGCCCGCGGGCCGCGCTCAGCGGGAGGCCTGCTCGAGCACCACGTCGCCCGCGCTGGTCTCGAAGCTGTAGACGCGCGAGGCGCCGGGAGTGCTGCGGAGACCCTGCGCGACCGAGCCCACGGCGGTGTCGGTGCGGATCTCGTACTCCCCGTCGGGCAGCGCCACTCGCACGTCTCCGGCCGCGGCTTCGACGTGCATCGACGAAGGGAGCGAGACGAAGCCGAGCGTCATGGTGCCCGCGGAGGTCTCGCTCGTGACGGGCCCGGTGACGTCGAGGTCGGTGCCGGTGATGGAACCGGCCGAGCTGCTGAGGTCGAGCGAGTCGGCGGAGCCGCTCAGGGTGACCGCACCGGCCGAACTGTCGACCCGCACGGCGGCGAAGTCGCCCGCCAGGTCGACCTCTCCGGCCGAGGTGCCGACCTCGAGCGCGACGGGCTCGAGCGACCCGGGGAGCACGACCTCGAGCCGCGGATGCGCGTTCAAGCCGATGACGCCTCCGAAGGGCCACCAGCCGCGCGACCTCACCGACACCTCGAGACGCTCGGCGTTCACGCGGTGCTCGAAGCGCAGCGGACTGCCGTCGGAGTCGAAATCGACGAGAGCGGTGTCGCGGGAGTCGTCGTAGCGCACCGACACGGTGACGGCGCTGGTGTCGACGACCACGGTGTCGAACGGGTCGGCGACGGTGAATGCGCCCGACTCGTCGTCTCCGGTGGAGGCCTGCGCGAACTGCACGACGCCGAGCACCAGCACCGCGGCGACGAGCGCCGAGCCGACCGCGAGGAGCGCGGTGCGGAGAGTGCGGTCGGGGCGGCCCTGCGGTGCGTTCACCGGCTGGGCCGCGACGGGGGGAGGAGTGGTGGGGACGGTCATGGTGTCCAACTTCCGGTAGGGCGATCAGTCAGGGTGCGGGTCAGGACGGGTTCGTGCCCGGCCCGCCGAGGTACTTCAGCACGGCGAGCACGCGCCGGTTGTCGCTGTCTTCGGGAGCGAGACCGAACTTCGTGAAGACGGCGGAGACGAACTTCTCGACGGAGCCCTCGGTCACGTGCATCCGCTCGGCGATGGAGCTGTTCGAACGCCCCTCCGCCATGAGCTGCAGGGCCTCGCGCTCGCGCGCGGTGAGCGCATCGAGCTCGCGGGCATGACGGGAACGGATGACGATCTGCGCCACCACCTCGGGGTCGAGCACGGTGCCTCCCGATCCCACGTCGGCGACGGCCGCGAGGAACTCCTCGACGTCGGCGACGCGGTCTTTGAGCAGGTAGCCGAGCCGGCCGGTGTTTCCGGCGATGAGCTCGGCGGCGTAACGCTCCTCCACGTACTGCGAGAGCACCAGCACCGCGAGTTCGGGCAGCTGCGCCCGCAGCAGGACGGCGGCTCGGATGCCCTCGTCGGTGAAGGTGGGAGGCATGCGCACGTCCACCACCACGAGCTCGGGCGACGCGGTGTGCGCCTCGCGCAGCAGGCCCTCCGCGGTGTCGACGGCACCCACCACCTCGTGCCCGGCGTCGGCGAGCAGGCGCTCGAGCCCGGCGCGCAGCAGCACGGAGTCTTCGGCGATCAGAATGCGCACGGTGCCTCCACGGTCAGAATGGTCGGCCCGCCAGCCGGCGAGTCGAGGGTGAGGGTGCCGCCTGCCGCTCGCACGCGGTCGGCGAGACCGGTGAGGCCCACACCGCCGCCGCGGCCGAGGGCGGCGCCGCCCACACCGTTGTCGAAGACGACGGCGCGCACGCCGGTGGGCGACTGGGTGACGCTCACCGAGCATCCGGATGCGCGCGAGTGCTTGCTCACGTTCGTGAGGGCCTCCGAGACGGCGAAGTAGAGCATGGCCTCGGTCTCCTTGGAGGGACGGGTGGGGAGGTCGACCCGCACACTCGTGGGCACGGAGCAGTGGGAGGCGACGGCCGAGAGGGCGGCGTCGAGGCCCCGGTCGGTGAGCACGGCGGGGTGGATGCCGCGGGCCAGGTGGCGGAGGTCGGTGATCGACTCCTTGGTCTCCTGGTGGGCCTCGTCGAGGAGCGCCTTCGCGCCGGCCGGATCGGACTCGAACTTCGAGCGGGCGAGCCCGAGGGTCATCGCCACCGACACCAGGCGCGGCTGCACGCCGTCGTGGAGGTCGCGTTCGATGCGCTGGCGTTCGGCCGCCGCGGCATCGACGGCGCCCTGGCGGGCGTCTTGCAGCACGTCGACCCGCTCTTCGAGGGCGGTGGTGCGGCTCGTGCCGAGGAGGGCCGCGGCAAGGCGGCGGTCGAGGAGTCCGGCGCCGACGACGTAGGCGACGACGACGGCGAGGGCGGCGAGTGCGATGAGGGCGGCGGCACCGGGGCCCTCGAACCCGCGAACCAGCTCGCCGCGGGAGACCAGGGCGGCGAGGTCGACGCCCTGGGTGAGCAGGAACCAGAACACGGAACCGAGCACCATCGTGGTGAAGTGGTGCAGCAGCCCCTTCCACGTCGCCGCCGAGAAGGTGTCGAGGAAGATCTGAGCGATCCAGCCGCCGAAGCCGCGCGCCGTGGTGCGGCGGCGCGGTGGGGGCGTGACGGTGATGCCGTACATCGCCTCTGCTCGTCGCCGCTCGACGAAGCGCAGGGCGCGCCCGACCGCCGCGGTCACCCACAGCACCGCGACGCCGATGCCGAGCGCCGGGATCGCCGAGATGCCCGTCGCCAGCAGCGACACCATCACGGTGAACCACACGGTGCCGAGGATGCCGTCGAGCGCCAGGTCGACCGTCGCCGCCCAGAGGAACGTCAGTTTCTGTCTCACGCCTCCACCGTAGAGCGCGCCCCCTCGCCCCCACGATGAGGCGAACCGCCCGATCGGTGTGGGGGATAACCCCCGCATGCGTGCGCTGTCGCCTCCGTTCCGACGGCGAAGGCCGACGCCGGCCTCGCGATGACGAGAGCCGGCGTCGGGGCGGGTCACTCCAGCCGGCGCCCGCGCACGAGTGATCCCGACGCGACGGCGAGGCCGCCGATCAGCACAGCGGCGAGCCCGAGAGTCACCGCAGCTGTCGCATCGGCGCCGGTGCTCGCGAGATGGCCGGAGCTGCCAGCGGGCGCGGGGCCGCCGGTCGTCGGGTTACCGAGCGCGCCGCCCGGGCCGCCGCCGCTGCCCGACCCGCCGCCGCCCGACCCGCCGCCGCCCGACGCGCCGCCGCCCGGGGTGGGCGAGACGGTCGGGGTCGGGGTGGGCGTCGGCGTGACGGTCGGAGTCGGAGTCGGCGTCGGCGTGGGGGTGGGCGTCGGCCCGGCGGCGTCGATCACCAGGATGTACTCCCGGCTGTCCTGGCCCGCAACGTTGATCGCCGTCACGGTGAAGCCGAAGCGGCCGGCCTTGGTCGGCGTTCCCGAGATCACGCCGCTGGTGGCGCCGAGGGTGAGGCCCGGGGGGAGGGTGCCATGGGTCACCGAGAACCGCGGGGCGGGCGAGCCCGTCGTGACGACGGTGAACCCGGGGTAGGTCGCGCCGACCGTACCCGCAGTCGGTGGGCCGGAGGTGATGGTGGGTGCGACCGCGGCGGGCGGCGCGATGACGACCGTGTAGTCGAGGCTGTCGGCGAGGCCCACGCCGTTGTCGGCGGCGACGGTGAAGTCATAGCGGCCGGCCGCCGTCGGGGTTCCGTGGATGGTGAACGCGCGTTCGTCGAACGTGAGCCCCGGCGGGAGCGATCCCCGGGTGATCGAGAACGTAGCGGACGGGCTGCCGCTGGCGGTCAGCTGATGCGTCGGGTAGACGACGCCGACAGTTCCGTTCGGCGGGGGCGGCGAGGTGATGACGGGTGCCGACGGCGAGCCCGCGGTGATCGTGATGGTGTAGACGGCCGATCCCGGCGTGGGAGAACCGTTCGACGCGGCGACGGTGAAGGAGTAGGTGCCGATCGCGGTCGGGGTGCCCGAGATCAGCCCTGCCGCCGAGAGGGTGAGGCCAGGGGGCAGGGTGCCGCCGGCGAGACTGTAGGTCATTGTGACGGGGAGTCCGACCGCCACCGCCGTGAGGCTGAACGGAGTTCCGACAGCGCCCGTCGAGGTGGTGAAGGACACGATGACGGGGCTCGCTTCGACCCAGAAGGTCGCGAGGTGTGCTGCCGACATCCCGGAACTCGTGGCGATCACCCTGTGGCTCGAGGGATCGACGGTCGCCGTGCTGAGGCCCGACGGAAGGGTGGTCGGGTCGCCCTCGGCGGCGAGGGTGTCGAGCCGGAGTGCGTAGAAGGTGTTGTTCGTGGTGACGACGTAATGGAGGTAGGCATCGCGGTCGCTCGACACCGAGGCCACCGGGGCGTCGAGAACGGCCGAGGTGTTCAGCCGGTTGAGGAGGGAGTCGTAGAGCTCGACCCGGGACTCGGAGCCGTCTGTGGTCGCGACGACGAGGCCACCGGCGCCCAGGGACAGAGAGACGGGGGTCGCGGCGGAGGCGACGGGTGTACCCACAACGCCCGCGCTCACGGGGACGATGAGGCGCGAGCCCGGACTCGACACGTAGGCGCGGTGATCGCCCGAGGAGACCACGACATCGTCGGGCTTCGCCCCCAGGGGCAGACGTGCCACCGCACGGGTCGACAGGTCGATGACGGAGAGGTCGCTCGAGTCTGTGTTCGCGACGTAGACGGTCTTGCTGCCCTCGTCGACGGCGATACCCTGCCCGCCCAGCCCGGTGGTCGAGAGCGTGTCGACAATCGTGTTCGCGGTCGGCGAGGCCGGGTGGCCGTCGACCACCGTGACCGTGTTGTCGGTGTGATCGGAGACGTAGACCAGGTGGGTATCGGCGTCGACCGCGAGATCGGCCGGATCGCTCCCGAGCGGCACCCGCGCGAGAGCCCTCGGAGACGACAGGGCGATGTCGTACACCACCAGTTCGTCGCTCGGCCGGTCGATCGCGTACGCCCTGCCGGTGACGGCATCGATCTGCAGCGGCGTCGGCCGCTTCGACGCCGAGTCGGCGAGCGAGCCGACCTGCGTCAGTACGATCGAGCGCAAACTTCCCGCCGCGGCGGCCGAATCGCCTGTGATCGTGAGCGAGGCGGCGACCCCGGCGACGACGAGTGAGGCGAGGGCGACGGTCGCTGCCAGCGACCTCGATGATAAACGATTATTCCTCGAAGACATGAGGTGAGGATAGATCATGAACGAGCGCGGTGGCAACGCTTCACGACCGCCTGAGGCCGCCCGGGCTGCCGCGCGGCCTCAGGGTGCCACGATGATCTTGAACCCGCGCGAGGCGGTCGTCGCGCTGCCGTTCGAGGCCGTCACCGAGAAGTCGTACGAACCCGCGACCCGAGGAGTTCCGCGCAGCTCGCCGGAGGAGCCGTCGAGCACGATGCCCGGGGGGAGGATGTCTCCCGGCCGGACGGCATAGGAGACGGACGCGGGTGAGGCGACGGCCACGACCTTCTCCCGGTAGGCCGCGCCCACGCGCGCGGCTGCCAGCGCGCCCCCGACGAATTCCGGTGAGGCGGCCACTCCGAACAACGTGAGCGTCGCCGTGCGACGGTCGGTCGTCACGACGACGAGGCGGTGGGTCGACTGCTGAACCGTCACCTGCCGCGGCTGCCCGCCTGTCAGGGGCGGTGGCGTGAGGCCGAGCTCGTCGAGGGCGTCGAACCCCAGGGTGCGCAATTCGCCCACCTCCGTGCGCACGAAGACGATGCGCAGCTGGGTGTCGACGGCCACACCGCTCGCCCGGGCCCCCAGGTTCACCGAGCCGCCAAGCTCCCGGAGGTCGCGGTCGTACGCCTGCACGCGGAAGACCCCTCCGCCCGGGCCGAGATCATCGGTGGCGACGAGGATGCGGTCTGCAGCGATGGTCAGGGAGCGCGGCGCCGAGCCGATGGACGACCGGATACCAGGGGTGTCGCCGACGATCGTGGAGATGCTCCGCCCGTCGGCCTCCGCCACGTAGGCGATGTGGGTCGAGGGGTCGACGGCGACGTCGGCCGGGGCGTCGCCGACCGGCACCCGGGTGGATGTGCCGCTGTCGAGGTGCAGCACCGTCACGTCGTCGGAGGCGAGGTTCGCCACGTAGACCGTCGCCGTCGCGCCGTCGACGGCGATCGCCTCGGCGTCGACCGAGCCGGTCGGGATGGTGGCGACCACCGAGGGGACCGCCGACCCTCCGTCGATCACGGAGACCGTGTCGGTGACGTCGTCGGACACGACCACCCTGTGTGCCGTCGTGTCGACGGCGACATCGGTCGGCGACGGGCCGAGGGCGACCGTCGCCGCGAGGGAGAGGAACGACGGGCCGATGTCGAAGACGAGCAGCCGGTCACGCAGCGTGTCGAGGCTGAAGCCCCTGCCGATGCCCTCGTCGAGCACCAGGGCGCCCGGCGCCGCCGGCCCTGTCGACGCGACACTGTCGAGGGCGGCGAGCGCGACCTGTCGTAGCGGTGCCGCCTCGGCTCCTGCTCCGGGCGCGACCCCGGCGGAGAAGAGCCCCGCGAGGGCGACGGATGCGGTGACGGCGACCCCGGTGCGCGACCGGCGCGGCGTGACGAGGCTACGACGGGCGAGGGGAGCGGATGGCTCGTGCATGAGCTGAGGATAACTCATGACAGAAACATGCGGCAACGGATTCGCCACACCGCCCCGCGCATCCGGAAACACCGACGCAACACCCGGGCAGTAGGCTCGCGCACATGGTTGACCTGTTCGACGGCTACGGCGCCACCCTCGCCCCGGCCAAGAGGCGCGGCAGCACATCGCCGTGGGACGAGATGTTCCCCGAGCCGAAGTCGCACGACCCGGTCGAGGCCCGTGCCGCCTACAAGGACATCTACAACGCACTCGCCCGCATGACCCAGGAGGAGCTGCGCGGTCGCACCGACGCGCTGGCCAGCTCCTACCTCGCCCAGGGCGTCACCTTCGACTTCGCCGGCGAGGAGCGGCCCTTCCCGCTCGACGCCGTTCCGCGGGTGATCGCGCAGAGCGAGTGGGTCGACGTCGAGGCCGGTGTCGCGCAGCGCGTGCGTGCGCTCGAGGCGTTCCTCGCCGACATCTACGGTGGTCAGGCCGCGGTGCGCGACGGGGTCATCCCGGCGGGGCTGATCAGCTCGTCGAGCCATTTCCACCGCGAGGCGGCGGGCATCGTGTCGCCGAACAACGTGCGCATCCAGGTGTCGGGAATCGACCTCATCCGCGACGAGAACGGCGAGTGGCGGGTGCTCGAAGACAACGTGCGGGTGCCCTCCGGCGTCTCCTACGTCATCTCGAACCGTCGCGTCATGGCGCAGACCCTCCCCGAGCTCTTCGTGTCGATGCGGGTGCGGCCCGTGGGCGACTACCCGAACAAGCTCCTGCAGGCCCTCCGCGCATCCGCCCCCAGCGGGGTCGACGACCCGACCGTGGTCGTGCTCACCCCCGGCGTCTACAACTCGGCGTACTTCGAGCACACGCTGCTCGCCCGCCTCATGGGCGTCGAGCTCGTCGAGGGCCGCGACCTGTTCTGCTCGGGCGGCAAGGTGTGGATGCGCACCACGGCGGGCCCCCAGCGCGTCGACGTCATCTACCGCAGGGTCGACGACGAGTTCATCGACCCGCTGCAGTTCCGCGCCGACTCGATGCTGGGGAGCCCAGGACTCCTCCTCGCCGCGCGCCTCGGCAACGTCACCATCGCGAACGCCGTCGGCAACGGCGTCGCCGACGACAAGCTCGTCTACACCTACATGCCCGACCTCATCGAGTACTACCTCGGCGAGAAGCCGATCATCAAGAACGTCGACACCTGGCGGCTCGAGGAGCCCGGCGCGCTCGAAGAGGTGCTCGACCGGCTCGACGAGCTCGTCGTGAAGCCCGTCGACGGCTCCGGCGGCAAGGGCCTCGTCGTCGGCCCCGACGCCTCGCCCAAAGAGCTCGAGACACTCCGCAACCGCCTCATCGCCGACCCCCGCGGCTGGATCGCCCAGCCGGTGGTGCAGCTGTCCACCATCCCCACCCTCGTCGAAGACGGCATGCGCCCCCGCCACGCCGACCTCCGCCCGTTCGCGGTGAACGACGGCACCGACATCTGGGTGCTCCCCGGCGGGCTCACTCGCGTCGCCCTGCCCGAGGGGCAGCTCGTCGTGAACAGCTCGCAGGGCGGCGGCTCGAAAGACACCTGGGTGGTGGGCACCGACCCGCTGTCCTCGTCGAGCGACGGCCACAACATCCAGGGCCTCGTCGCCGAGCAGGCGGCCAACACGCAGGCCATCCCCATCATCGGCCACGGGCACCAGCCCGATCATTCGCCCGAAGACGCGCCGCGCACCGACCAGTCGCAGCAGCAACAGCAGTCCCGTCAGGTTCCGGATGCGGTGCCCACGCCTGCTCAGAAGGCACCGGATGCGCGCCCCACTTCAGAAGGCGGGGTCGCCTGATGGCCATGCTCTCCCGCATCGCGGAGTCGCTGTTCTGGATCGGACGCTACATTGAGCGCTCCGACGGCACCGCGCGCATCCTCGACGTGCACCTGCAGCTCCTTCTGGAAGACCCGTGGATCGAGGAGAACCTCGCCTGCCGGTCGCTCCTCAGCGTCATGGGGTCCGACGTGCCCGACGACGAGCGCTCGCTCACCCGCGCCGACGTGCTGGCCATGCTCGCGGTCGACCGCACGCATCCGGCCTCCATCGCGTACTCGCTCGGCGCCGCGCGCGAGAACGCCCGCCGGGCGCGCGAGATCGTGTCGACCGAGCTCTGGGAGTGCCTCAACACCACGCGCGCCCGCATGCCGCGGCGCATCGCCAGCGAGAAGACCCACGAGTTCTTCGGCTGGGTTCGCGACCGCGCGGCGCTCGCCGTCGGAATCATGGAGTCGAGCGCGTCGCGCGACGAGGCCTGGCACTTCTTCACCCTCGGCCGTTCCATCGAGCGCGCCGACATGACCGCCCGTCTGCTCGCCACCCGCTCGCTCACCGAGGCGTCTGGCCCGTCGTGGACCACGATCCTGCGCTCCTGCGGCGCCTACGAGGCCTACCTCCGCACCTACCGCGGGGTGCCCTCCGCCCGCAACGCCGCCGAGTTCCTGCTGCTCGACCGCCTGTTCCCGCGCTCCATCCTCTACTCGGTCACGCGCGCCGAGCAGTGCCTGCGTGACCTCGGCCCGCGCAACGAGCGCATCGGGGTGAGCGACGACGCGCAACGACTGCTGGGGCGCATCCGGGCTCAGCTCGAGTACCGCCCGATCACCGACATCCTGCAAGAACTGCCGCGTCACATGGACGGCGTGCAGGAGGCCACGAGCGCCGCGTCGGAGGCCATCCGGCAGCGCTACTTCCCCACCAACGCCGCACCCAGCTGGATCGGAGAGAGCGCATGAACCGGCTGCGCATCCGGCACATCACCGGCTACCGCTACGAGGGCGAGGTGCAGGCGTCGTACAACGAGGCGCGCATGCTTCCGGTGTCGTCGGAGGGTCAGTTCGTGCTGCACTCCTCGCTCGACATCTCACCGGTGTCGTCGTCGCACCACTACGTCGACTACTGGGGCACCAGGGTGTCGTCGTTCGAGGTGCTCACGCCGCACAAGGAGCTCTCGCTCACGGCGACCTCGCTCGTGGAGGTGCGCGCGCGCGACCATGCAGCGCATCCGATCGACTGGGAGGGGCTCGCGGATGCGTCGGCCGCCTCGACCTCGTACGTCGAGCAGACGAAGCAGACGAAGCTCACCGCGCCTGCCGACGACCTCGCCGAGCTGGCGGCCTCGATCGCGGCACGGCACGCCTCGCCGTGCGATGCGGCGCTCGAGATCTGCGAGGAGATCGGGCGGCAGGTCGAGTACGTGCAGGGCGTCACCGGAGTGCAGTCGACGGCGCGCGAGTCGTGGCGAGGCAAGCGCGGGGTGTGCCAGGACATCACGCACATCGCGATCGGCGCGCTGCGCTCGGTCGGCATCCCGGCGCGCTACGTGTCGGGGTACCTGCACCCGAAGCCCGACGCCGCGATCGGTGAGACCATCGCCGGGGAGTCGCACGCCTGGGTGGAGTGGTTCTGCGGCGACTGGCGCGGCTACGACCCCACGAACCTCATCGACATCGGCGAGCGGCATGTCATCGTGGGCCGCGGGCGCGACTACAACGACATCGCCCCCCTCCGTGGCGTGTACGCGGGGCCGTTCGGTTCGCAGCTCTTCGTGAAGGTCGAGATCACTCGCGAGTCGTGACCCGCGCCTTCGGTGGGGGCGGATGCGGTGGTTGCCGGATGCGCGCATCCGGCGTTGGCTGAGATGACGGTCGCAGGGGCCATTCCTCGGTACCGACACCACGCGACATCGACGTCGAAGGAGACCACATCATGAGCGACGACACCACGAAGGACGGACTCGGCGAGCCGTTCGACCAGACCAATGGCCTCGCGGAGGGCCTCGGCGGAGATGACGACGGCACCCTCGACGGGGGCGCGACGGGCGAGGCCGGCGACAGCGACCGGGACGAGCCGGACGGTCTCCTCGGCGAGAACTTCCGCGGCATCGCCGACCCCGTCGATCCGATCGCCGACGCCGACCGCCACCCCGACGGAGCCACCCCCGAAGACCTCGACGAGGCCGTCACCCCCTACAGCGAGGAGGGCCGCTGAGCGGCCCCTGTCGATCCCGGCCGCTGAATCCCCGATCCGTCTCCGTGAGCCGTCCCGAACTCCATCCGGTTCGGGCGCGTGCCCAGGTTAGGGGGTCGGATGTTCGCGGTGACGGCCCGGCAAGCGTGCGAGGATGAGGCATGCCCGACGCCGACGCCGACGCCCGTGACCTGCATCCGGAGCCAGCGCGGCGGAGCGCGCACTTCACCGCGAGCTTCGTCGACGAGGTGGGTGTCGAGATCACCTACTACGCGTGGACCGTCGAGCACCCGAAGGCGGTGGTACAGATCGCGCACGGCCTCGGCGAGCACGGCCGACGCTACGAGGCGCTCGCCCGCGACCTGAACGCGGCGGGCTACAGCGTCTACGTCGCCGACCAACGCGGGCACGGGGCCACGGGCCTCGCCCAGCACGGCGGTGACCGCAGCCGGCTCGGGCGCCTCGGCGTCGGGGGTCTGCAGGCGACGGTCGACGACATCCGTCAGCTGGGCGTCGAGATCGCGCGCGAGCATCCCGAGGTGCCCCTCGTGCTGCTCGGGCACAGCTGGGGGTCGCTGATGGTGCAAATCCTCGTGAACTCACCCGCGCTCGTGCACTACGACGCGGTGGTGCTGAGCGGCACCGCCTACCGGATGCCCGGCCACATGGACGGCGGCGACCTCACCCGCAAGCACCGCCCGGCCGGTGCGCGCTCCGGTAACGGGTTCGAGTGGCTGAGCCGCGACGTCGAGGCGCAGCAGAGGGCCGCCTCCGACGAGCTCATGTTCCCCGCCGAGGTGCTGAAGCTGTTCGGCGTGCTCGACGGACTGCGCCTGTTCGGCCGTCCCGCGAAGCGTCTCGCCGCCGACCGCCCGCTGCTCATCCTGGCCGGCGACGACGACACCTTGGGCGGGCAGCGCAGCACGCTCAAGCTCGCCGAGGCCTACCGCCGCCGCTCACGCCTCAGTGACGTCACCGTGCGGGTGTATCCGGATGCGCGCCACGAGGTCTTCAACGAGACCAACCGCGACGAGGTGGTCGCCGACCTGGTGGCCTGGCTCGACGAGCGGGTGGGCGGCAGCGCCTGATGGACTCCCTGCTCGAGACCCGCATCGTCGACGGGCCCGTCATCTGGGTCGTGTTCACCCTGGCCGCCGCCGCGTTCGTGTACCTGCTCGTGCGGCCCCCGCGCATCCGGTGGGTGCTCACCGCACTGATCGGGATGCTCGCGGGCGCCCTCGTCGCGTTCGCCACCATCTGGGTGGTCGAGACGATGAACGTGTTCGGCGTGCCGCTCAGCGAGCAGACGGATGCGTGGGTCGTCGTCACCTTCGCCGCCATCGGGCTCGCGGTGGTGAACCTGTGGCGCTCCCGGTGGTGGCGCAAGCTCGTCGCGATCGTCGGGGTGGTGCTGTTCGCGCTCGCCGGCACGCTCGGCATCAACGCGTACTTCGGGTTGAAGCCCACGATCGCGTCGTTCCTCGGGATCGTGGTGGAGCATCCGATCGCCCTGCCGACGGCCTCGCCACGGCCCACCGACGATCCGGACGCGGGCAAGCCGCTCTACGAGACCTGGACGCCGCCCGCCGACATGCCCGCCACCGGGAAGACCGGCACGCAGGTCATCCCGGCGACCGCATCAGGGTTCACCTCGCGACCCGCAGGCCTTTACCTACCGCCCGCGGCGCAGGTGGCGAACCCGCCGGCGCTGCCGTTCATGATCCTCATGATGGGCCAGCCGGGCGACCCCGACCCGCAGTACGTGGCGAAGGTGCTCGACGAGTACGCGGCTCGCAACAATGGACTTGCGCCGATCGTGCTGGTCGCGGACCAATTGGGCGACGAGAGCATCGACCCTGTGTGCGCCGACACGGCTGCCCTCGGCAACGCCGAGACGTTCATCACCCAAGACGTGGTGTCGTGGGCGCGGGCGAACCTGCCGATCGAGCAAGACCCCGAGCACTGGGTGATCGCCGGGTACTCCAACGGCGGCGGATGCTCGTTCAAGTACGGCGCGAAGTACCCCGAGCTCTGGCAGAACGTGCTGTCGATCTCAGGCGAGGAGTACCCCGGTTCGGAAGACCCCGACACGGTCGTCGCCAAACTCTTCGGCGGAGACCAGGCGGCGTTCGACGCGGAGAAGCCCTCGTCGATCCTCGCCTCGGGGGCGCACGCCTACCCCGACACGGTCGGCATCTTCACGGTCGGCGGAGGCGACCCGGCCTTCATCCCGGCCGCCCAGGCGGCATCGGATGCCGCTGCCGCCGCGGGCTGGCACACCACCTTCTACGTCATCCCGGGCGCCGGCCACGTTCTCGACGCCCTCCAGGGCGGCTTCGAGAAGGGCTTCGAGATCCTCTATCCCCGCCTCGGCCTCTCCGCCCCGACGGGCTGAGGGGCGCGTCGCGGCTACTCAGTCCATGCCGACGAGGTGCTCGGGTTCGTCGAGGTCGGAGACGATGGTGGGCATGGAGGCGGTGATGACGGAGCCGTCGGCGCGGACGGTGCCCTCGATGTCGGAGGTGGTGGGGGCGCCCTCGATGGTGGGGCGGTCGTCTTTGAGGGGCACGCTCACCGACTCGCCGGGGGCGACGAGCACGCGCTCGCCACGCACCCACAGCTCGAGCGGCTGACCGACCCGCATGCCACCCGGCACGTCGGAGGCGACCGGCACCGGGTCTGAGCCGACGGCGGCACCCGCACCGTGACCGAAGGGCTCGCCCGCACCCGCCTGCTCGAGGATGGTGAACGTCATCGACGACTGCTCGAGCAGCACCTCGACCAACGAGCCGTGGATGGTGACGTGGAACAGCAGCGACTCCCACTCCTCGGGCAGGCGCGGGTCGAAGGTGAACTTCCCGAGGTAGTCGCGCATGCCGCCGAAGCCGAAGGCGAGACCGCTCCACACCCCACCGGTCGAGGCGACGTGGATGCCGTCTGCGGTGTTGTTGTGCAGGTCGCCGAGGTCGACGTAGAGCGCCGCCTGGAAGTAGCCGAGCGCGAGCTCGCGGTAGCCCACCTCCGCGGCGATGATCGACTGGGTCGACGCCGAGAGGGTGGAGTCGCCGGTGGTGAGCGCGTCGTAGTACTCGAAGTCGGCGCGCTTCTCCTCGGTGGTGAACTCGTCGCCCTGCAGGAGCAGCGCGAGCACCACGTCGGCCTGCTTGATGACCTGGAAGCGGTAGATCACGAGCGGGTGGAAGTGCAGCAGCAGGGGCCGCTTCGACGCGGGCGTGTTCTCCAGGTCCCACAGCTCCTTCTCGAGGAACTGTGCGTCTTGCGGATGGATGCCGAGGTCGGCGTCGTAGAGGATGTGCATCGCCTCGGCAGCCGTCGACCACTCCTCGATCTCGTCGTCGGCGAGATCGAGACGACGCACCATCGCTTCGTAGAGGGCGGGCTCCTCGCGCTTCAGCCGCCGGGTCTGCCGCACCGCCGCGCGCAGGTTGGCGCGAGCCATCACGTTCGTGAACAGGTTGTCGTTGACCACCGTGGTGTACTCGTCGGGCCCCGTCACACCGTGGATGTGGAAGGTCTCGCTCGACTTGCCCCGCGCCCGCCAGAAGCCGAGGTCGGCCCACATGCGGGCGGTCTCGACGAGGATGTCGATGGCCCCGCGGTCGAGGAAGTCGAAGTCGCCGGTGGCCGCCACGTACTGCGACAGGGCGTGGGAGATGTCGGCGTCGATGTGGTACTGCGCCGTGCCCGCGGCGTAGTAGGCCGACGACTCGAGCCCGTTGATGGTGCGCCAGGGGAACAGCGCGCCGCGCTGGTTCAACTCGACGGCGCGGTCGCGCGCGGCGTCGAGCATGCCGTGCCGGAACCGCAGCGCGTTCCGCGCCACCTGCGGCGAGGTGTAGGTGAGGAAGGGCAGCACGTAGATCTCGGTGTCCCAGAAGTAGTGCCCGCCGTAGCCGGAACCCGACACGCCCTTCGCCGCGATGCCGCCGCCGTCGGTGCGTGCCGTCGACTGGGCGAGCTGGAACAGGTTCCAGCGCACCGCCTGCTGCACCTCGGGCTGCCCGGCGATCACCACGTCGGAACGCTTCCAGAACGCCGCGAGCCACCGCTCCTGCTCGGCGAAGACATCGTCGATCGGCGCCTCGCCGATGCGGTCGAGCGTGCGATTGGTGCGGTCGGCGAGCTCGGTCGTGGGGACCGTCGACGAGGTGTGGTAGGCCAGTGTCTTCACCAGACGGATGCGCTGGCCGGCCTTCGCGCGCACCCGGTAGACGTGCTTGGCGATGTCGTCGTCGATCTGGGAGGTCTCGTCCCATTCGTTGTCGGTCTCGAGGTGGTGCTCGGCACCGCAGGCGATGGTCATGCCCGAGTTGGCGGTGCGGTAGCCGAGCACGTAACGGCCCTCGTGCGTCCACTTGAAACGGGGCAGCAGCACGCGGTCGGCGAAGCCCGACGCCTTGCGCGGGTCGGCGATGCCCCCGGCGGGCGAGCCCGACCCGGCACCCCCGGCCGCGGCGAACTCGTCGACCCGGTCTTGGCGGTTGAGGATCTGGCTCGAGATGAGGATCGACGCATCGGCGTCGAGCATGGTGACCTCGTAGTCGATGACCGCGAGGTGCCGGTCGGCGAACGACACCAGTCTGCGCGAGCGGATGAGCACCCGCTTGCCGGAGGGCGTGCGCCACTCGATGACCCGCTCGAGCACTCCGGTGCGGAAGTCGAGCCGGCGCGAGTACTCGATGGTGTCGGCGTCGGCGACCACGAACGGCTCGTCGTCGACGTACAGACGGATGACGCGGGCATCGGGCGCGTTGACGATGGTCTGCCCGACGCGGGCGAAGCCGTAGGCCTCCTCGGCGTGCCTGATCTGCCAGGTGTCGTGGAAGCCGTTGATGAAGGTGCCCTCGGCGTAGGCCTTGTGCCCCTCCTCGAAGTTGCCGCGGAGCCCCAGGTAGCCGTTGCCCACCGCGAACAGGGTCTCGGTGCGACCCTGCGTGGCGGTGTGGAACTCCGCTTCGGTGAGCGCCCACTCGTCGACGGGGAATTGCGTGCGGTCGAGCGGATCTGAGGTGATCGGGTTCATCGGGCGCTTTCTTTCACGAGGAGCCAGGGAGGTTCGCGTCGGTCGATGCTAGCGAAGGAGCGGCAGGTGTGCCGAGCATCCGTTCGCCTGGGGAGGGATGAGGTGCCGAGGTGCCGCTGTGCAGGAGCAGCTGTCAGCGCAGCGCGGATACCAGCTCGGCGAGATCGTCGACCACGATGTCGGCACCGGAGTCGAGCAGTTCCTGCGCTCCGACGCCCCGGTCGACCCCCACGACCAATCCGAAGTCGCCGTCGCGCCCGGCCTGGACGCCCGAGTGGGCATCTTCGATCACGACGCACTCGGCCGGCGTGAACCCGAGCCGCTCCGCAGCCCGTAGGTAGGTGTCGGGAGCGGGTTTGCCCGCGATGCCCTCGCGGGCGGCGACCACACCGTCGACGATCACCTCGAAGCGGTCGCGGATGCCGGCCGCCGTCAGCACGGCCTCGGCGTTGCGCGAGCTCGACACCACGGCGACCTCGTACCCGCCGGCGATGGCCGCGGTGAGGAACTCCAGCGAACCGGGGTAGGCGGCGACGCCGTTCTCGGCGAGCTCGGCGGCGACCGCGTCGTTCTTGCGGTTGCCGAGCGCCCACACGGTCGACTCGCCCGCCACGTCGTCGGGTGAACCGAACGGGAGGCTGAGACCCCTGGCCTCGAGCATCGAGCGCACGCCCTCGACCCGCGGCTTGCCGTCGATGTAGAGGTAGTAGTCGTCGTCGGTGTAGGGCTCGACGCCCTGCGCGGCGAGGTAGGGTGCGAACAATCGGGCCCAGGCCTTCATGTGCACGTCGACCGTCGGGGTGAGCACGCCGTCGAGGTCGAACAGGAGGGCGCGAGCGGTCGCGAGACGGCTCGCATCGCGGGTGACGGTGTCGGTCATGCCTCAACGCTACTTGCTCGTCGTGAACAGCGTGTTATCGCGTCGTTTCGTCCGGCCACCGGATGCGCGCGCGGCACCCCGGGACGGCCACCGGATGCACGCCCGTCACGGCCGGGGCGCGCATCCGGTCGCCTGCTATCCGATGCCGATCGCACCGACCAGCACCCCGACCGCGAGCATCACGATCGCCACCACGACGGCCCGCCACAGCACCCGCTTGTGGTGGTCGCCGAGGTTCACGCCGGCCAGCGAGACGAGCAGCAGGATGGCCGGCACCAGCGGGCTCTGCATGTGCACCACCTGCCCGGTGATGGAGGCGCGCGCCATCTCGACCGGGTCGATGCCGAAGGCTGCCGCGCTCTGCGAGAGCACCGGGAGGATGCCGAAGTAGAAGGCGTCGTTGGAGAGGAAGAAGGTCATCGGGATGCTGAGAAGCCCGGTGATGACCGCCGAGAACGCCCCGAGTCCGGAGGGGATCGATCCCGCCACCCAGACCGCCATGGCGTCGACCATCCCGGTGCCCTCCAGCACGCCGATGAGCACGCCTGCGGCCAGCACCATCGACACGACGCCGACGATCGAGGGGGCATGGGCGACGATGCGCTCGGCCTGGTCGGCGACGCGGGGGAAGTTGACGATGACGGCGACGGCGCTGGCCACCATGAACACGTACGCGAGCGGGAGCACGTCGGCGACGAGCAGAACCATGACGGCGACGGTCAGGGCCAGGTTGAACCAGAACAGCTTGGGCCGGAGCGTGGGGCGCTGGGGGTCGAGCATGGTGTCGGCCATCGCGGTGTCGGCGGGGTTCACCAGGGCGCGGAGCGCCCCGGTCGAGATGCGCTCGACCTGGGTGCGCGACCGGGTGGTCGTGCCCGATGCCGACGACCCGCCGCCCGCGCCGCCCGCGCCGGCAGTGCCCGGGCGGCTCACGCCGGTCGCGCTGCCGCCGGTGCCCGCACCGCTCCCCGTGGGCGCCGAGCCCCGGCGGAACAGCCGCGCGGTCACCCGGCCGAGCGTCCCCGCGTCGCCGGCCGTCGCATCCGCTTCGCCCTCGCGGCTGCCTTCGCCCGGCAGGTCGAGCCGGCCGAGGCGCTTGCGCTCCATCAGACCGAGGTGCCACGCGAACACGAAGATGACGGCGAGACCCGCGAGCATCGACGGGATCATGGGCACGAACACCTCGCTCGCCGACACGTCGAGCGCGGCGGCGGCCCGGGCGGTGGGCCCGCCCCAGGGCAGGATGTTCATGGTGCCGTTCGCGAGACCCGCCACCACGGTGAGCACCACGGGGCTGAGGCCGAGTCGCAGGTAGATCGGCAGCATGGCGCTCGTGACGACGATGAAGGTGGTCGAGCCGTCACCGTCGAGCGAGATGACCGCGGCCAGCAGCGCCGTGCCGACGACGACCTTCACGGGGTCGTGGCCGACGAGCCGCAGGATGCCCCGCACCAGCGGGTCGAACAATCCCACGTCGATCATCAGCCCGAAGTAGATGATGGCGAACATGAGCAGCGCCGCGGTGGGGGCGAGCCCGCCGATGGCCTCGAGCGCCATGTCGCCGACGCCGAGCCCGGCGCCCGCGAACAGCCCGAACACGGTGGGAACGATGATGAGGGCGAGCACGGGTGTCATGCGTCTTGTCATGATGAGCACCATGAAGACGGCGACCATTCCGAATCCGAGGAGGACGAGCACGGGAGACTCCTTCGTCTGAGGCCGGCACGACGGGGCCGGGCGGCTGTTCCGACACGATAGGAACGAGGGCGGATGCCGCGCGCGCTACTGCGCATTGACGGCGAATTCCGCATAGAACCCGTTCTGCGCATTCTGCTCACGCGCCCGTCGGAGGCGTGGGTAGCATCGGCTCATGACGACGGCGCGGCGACGGAGACCGGGCCGTTCGGTGCCCTTCACCCGCCAGGTCAACCGCTCCATTGTCGCCGCGATGGTCGCCGTCTCGGCCATCACCCTGTGCCTGTTCGCGGCGACCGGCGTGGCCCGCATCGTGCAGCAGACGCAGGAGTCGGCGCTGCGCCTCGCCCAGACCGTCGCCGAGACCCCGCAGGTGCGTGCGGCCGCGGAGGCGGAGTCCGACCGCGGCACCCCGTCGACCGACGCCGAGCTCGTCGCGGGAACGCTCGACGACTACGCGCGCGACATCGAGCGTCGCACCGGGGCGCTGTTCGTGGTGGTGACCGACGACACCGGGCGCCGGCTCGCGCATCCGAACCCCGACGAGATCGGCGACCAGGTGTCGACGAGTCCGGATGCGGCGCTCCGCGGCGAGGAGACCGTCAGCTGGGAGCGCGGCACCCTGGGCGACTCGGCGCGCGCGAAGGTGCCGATCTACGCGCTCGACGACCCCGGGCGGGTGGTGGGCGAGGTGAGCGTCGGGCTGCCGCCCTCGGAGGTGTGGGCGACGGCGCTCTCCGACGCGCTCGCCGTCGCCGTGGCGACGGCGCTGGCGCTCGCGGTGGGGTGGCTGCTCGCGGCCTTCATCACCCGGCGTCTCCGCCAGAAGACGCTGGGCCTCGAGCCCGAGGAGCTGCTCGAGCTGGTGCACGACCAGCAGGCGGTGCTGCAAGGGGTGGGCGACGGCGTGATCGGGCTGTCTCCCGACGGCGTCGTGACCGTGTGCAACGACCGAGCCGCCGAGCTGCTCGGTCTCGACCAGCCGGTGGGTAAGCCGGTGCGGGAGACGATCACGGATGCGGCGGTGCTCGCCTGCCTCGACGAACGGGGCACCTCACCGGGTGACGAACCGGGCACCGGACCTGACGACGAACCGCGCGCCGAACCTCGCGACGAGCCTCTCGTGGTGAACGGGCGGCTCGTCTACGTCGACGTGCACGTCGTGCGGCGCGACCGGCAGGAGCTCGGGCGGGTCGTCATCGTGCGCGACCTCACGGCGATCGACGACCTCACCAGGCGCCTGACGGCGGTCGGCACGCTCGCCAGCGCGCTGCGCGAACAGCGGCACGAGTTCGCGAACCGCATCCACGTGGTGACGGGGCTGGTGCGGGCGGGTGAGACGACCGAGGCACTCGCCTACCTCGAGCAGGTGGGCGAGCACGGGCCGGTGCGCTTCCCGATCGAGCGGGCCGAACTCATCGCCGAGCCCTACCTGCAGGCGTTTCTCGGGGCGAAGGCGCGCGAGGCGGAGCGGCGGGGCGTCACGCTGCGGGTGGGGCCGGATGCCGACGTCACCGGGTCGCTCCGCCACCCCGAAGACGTCACCACGATCCTCGGCAACCTCGTCGACAACGGCATCGATGCGGCGGCGGCCTCGGCGCGCGAACCGCGCTGGGTCGAGGTCGAGGCCCTGCGGCACGGCGACGAGCTGCACCTCTCGGTGATGGACTCGGGCGACGGCATCGGCGCAGCGACCGGGGGCATCGATCTCGTGGCGCCGGGTGACGCGGTGGTACCGCATCGCGCGGGCGAACCCGACGAGGGCCCCGAGCCCGCCCACGGCCACGGCATCGGCCTGCGGCTCTCGGCCGAGGTCGCCCGCCGCCACGGCGGGGAGCTGCGTCTCGCGAAGGGCCGCACCGAGCGGCACGGTGCGGTGTTCGTGGCGCGGCTCGAGCACCAGTTCGACGAGGAGGACGGCCGATGACCGCAGCGTTCCGGGTGCTCGTCGTCGACGACGACTTCCACGTCGCCCGGCTCCACTCCCGCATCGTCGACTCGGTCGACGGCTTCGAGGTCTCCGCCACGGCCGGCACCGTCGCCGAGGCGGTCGCCGCCATCGAGGCCGACCGCCCCGACGTCGTGCTCGCCGACATCTACCTGCCCGACGGCTCGGGCCTCGACCTCATCGCCCGCTACGACCTCGACTCGGTCGTGCTGTCGGCGGCGGTGACCTCGGCCGCCGTGCGCCGCGCCTTCCAGCGCGGAGCGTTCGGCTACCTCGTGAAGCCCTTCGGCGACGACCAGCTCGTCGCCCTGCTCCGCTCCTACCAGCGCTACCGCAACCTGCTCGACGCCCGCCCCGAGCTCGACCAGGAGACCATCGATCGGGCCCGGCGGGTGCTGAACGGTGGCGCACGTGACACCCCGGCGCGCCGTTCCCCCACCGAGACCGCCGTGCTCGAGGTGCTCGTGTCGGCCGAGGCGGCGCTCTCCGCTCCGGTCGTCGCCGAGCGCCTGGGCCTCTCGAGGGCGACCGCTCAACGGCACCTCTCCGCGCTGGCCCACCAGGGCGTGCTCGTCGTCGAGCTGCAGTACGGCAGCACCGGCCGGCCGGAACATCGCTACCGATCGGTCGCGCCCTCCTGACCCCGCGCATCCGGATGCGTTCTAGGCTTGACCCGGCCGGGGAACGGTGGACGGGAGCAGGAGATGCACGGAGAGTACAAGGTGCCGGGCGGCAAGCTCGTCGTCGTCGATCTCGACGAGATCGACGGGCGCATCCGCAACTTCAGGCTGGCGGGCGACTTCTTCCTCGAGCCCGACGACGCGCTGCCGCTCATCGATGCGGCGGTCGAGGGGCTGCCGAGCGACAGCGACGCGGCGACCATCGCGGCTGCCGTGCGTGCAGCGCTGCCCGAGGGCGCCGTGCTGCTCGGCTTCTCGCCCGAGGCCGTGGCCGTCGCCATCCGCCGCTCGCTCGCGAAGGCGACCAGCTGGGATGCGTACGAGTGGCAGCTCATCCACTCCGGCCCCGAGACCCCGCAGATGCAGCTCGCCCTCGACGAGGTGCTCACCAACGAGGTGGGGGAGGGGCGGAGGAAGCCCACGCTCCGCATCTGGGAGTGGAACCGGCCCGCCGTGGTGATCGGCAGCTTCCAGTCGCTGAAGAACGAGGTCGACCTCGAGAACGCCGAGAAGTACGGCTTCGAGGTGGTGCGGCGCATCTCGGGCGGAGGGGCCATGTTCATGGATGCGAACTCGGTCGTCACCTACTCCATCTACGCGCCTGCGGCGCTCGTGCAGGGCATGACCTTCGCCGACTCCTACGCCTTCCTCGACGAGTGGGTCATCCAGGCGCTCAAGTCGCTCGGCATCGAGGCGTTCTACCAGCCGCTCAACGACATCTCCTCGGCCAAGGGCAAGATCGGCGGGGCCGCCCAGAAGCGTCTCGGCAACGGCGCCGTGCTGCACCACGCCACCATGAGCTACGACATGGACGGCGAGAAGATGGTTCAGGTGCTGCGCATCGGCCGCGAGAAGATGAGCGACAAGGGCACCAAGTCGGCGGCCAAGCGCGTCGACCCGCTGCGCAGCCAGACCGGGCTGCCGCGCGACGAGGTGATCGACCGTCTCGTCGCGACCTTCACCGGGTTGTACGGCGCGCATCCGTCGACCATCACCGACGCCGAGCGTGCCGCTGCCGAAGACCTGGTGCGCACGAAGTTCGCGACACCCGAGTGGATCGGACGAGTTCCGTGAAGACACACCCCGAAGGCGCCCTCCCGGTGTTCACCGCGGAGGCGCTCGCCGAGGTGCCGCGACTCGAGCTGCCCGTGTTCACGAACGACGACGCGGTCGAGCTGGGGATGATCGCGGTCGGGCTCATCCGCGAGCGCGAGCTCGATCTCGCGGTCGACGTGGTGCTCGGCGACGACCTCGTGTTCCGCGCCCGGCTCGGTTCCACGGGGCCGGGCAACGACCCGTGGCTCGCGGGCAAGGCGGCGGTGGTACGGCACTTCGGCATCCCCTCGCTGCTCGTCAAGCGGCGCTTCGAAGACGCCGGCACGCCGTTCGAGCAGGCCACCGACCCCATGATCGACCACGAGGTGATGCGGGCGCACGGCGGCTCCATCCCGCTGTTCGCCGCGGGGGAGCTCGTCGGCACCCTCACCACCTCGGGCGAGCCCGACGTCGTCGACCACCAGGTCGCCGCCGACGCCGTCGAGGCCTTCCGCGCCCGGCGAGCGTAGGCCTCGCCAGCGCTCTCAGCGGGCGAGGTATTGCTCGAGCGATTCGTAGACGGTCTGTGAGACGGTGTTCAGTCCACCCAGAACCACGATTCGATTCGGATTGAGGCGATCGAGCTCAACGGCTGCTGCGGCAGGGATCGAGTTCTTGGTGACGAGTATCACGGGAGCGCCGTTCTTGATAGCAGAAGCGCCTCCTGAGAGGGCGTCAGGGAAGACTTCCCCGGACGCGACGAAGACTGTCTTGGCACCTGCTGCGAACACCGTTCGAGAAACGGCGGCAGCGCCTTCGTAGCGATCGGATCCGGCGATTCGCGTGGTCGGTGCGACGGCGCCGAGGGACGCCACCACGCCGTCGGACACGCTGGCCGGCCCTCCGAGCACCACGATCTTCGTGACTCCGAGCCGCAGTAGTTCCTCCTTCATCCCCGTGGGGAGGGAATCCTTCTGAGTGAGGAGCACGGGCGCCTTCTCGCGTCCCGCAGCTGCGGCGCCTGCTAGCGCATCGGGGAAGTTCTCGCCAGAGGCCACGTAAGCGACCGCGCTCGATGTGAAGGTTCGGCTCACCGCGATCGACCCGCTGAATCTGTCGGGCCCGGCGACGCGGTCGACCGAGGTGGAGAATGACTTGAGGTCGTTCTCCACCTGCGCGCTGATGCTATTAGGGCCGCCGAGCACGACGATGCGCCGTGGAGTCAATCGGGTGAGCTCCGCACGTAGATCGCCAGAGATCGTGTCCCTTCCCACCAGAAGGATCGGGCCCGTGTTGTATCCCGCAACTGCAGAACCGGGCAGCGCGTCAGCGAAACCCTCGCCGGAGGCCACATAGACGGTGGGCCCGACGATACCCTCGGGAGTGAAGGCGTCGGAGGACACGTTCGCCGACACGGTGTACCTGTCCGCCCCGGCGATCCGCTGGAGCGTCGGGGTCACGTGACCCCCAGAAACGAATGCCTGGGGCGACCCGAGCGAGGGGGCTGTGGCGGTGAGGTCGCTCGCCGCGGAGCGGAAGGCGACAAGGCTCCCGTCGCTGCTGAGCGTCGGAAGCTCTGAGCGGTCGTTTCCCGCCGTGGTGCCGGCCAGGTTGCGGCTTGCAACGACGACAGTTCCGGTGACGCGATCGCGCACGTAAACCTGCGAGAACGAACCCGGGAAGCCCGACCCCTCCGCCACGACGTCCTTCTGAGCGGAATCGAACGCCAGAAAGCGGCCGTCCTCTGACAGCGAGGGGTGCGCCGCTGAGGCGATACCGCTAGAACCCATGGCGGTGGGAGTACCGAGCGCAGTCGCTTTCGTGGTCAGGTCGCGCACGTAGATCGAGGTGCCCCCGGCTGCGGGATGGAGCGGGCTGATATCGGACGAATTGCTCGCGAATGCGACCGCGGTGCCGTTCGCCGAGACGGTGGGCGTGACCGACGAGCCGTCTCCCCCGGCGGTGCCGTCACTGTTGACGCTCACCAACTCGGTCGATCCAGACCGCAGCATCCGCGCGTAGACCTGTGGCCGTCCTCCGCCCGGCTGGCTGCTCAACGAGTCGGTCGAGGTGAAAACCACGACGGAGCCATCGCGCGAGATGGCGATTTCACGGTCAACGCCATGTGATCCTGAGGGCACCGTAGCGAGCGGATTCACGCTCACCATGGTCGTCGACGCGGATCGGAGGTTCCGCACGTAGACCTGGTAGGTGCCGAGAGGGTCTTCCAAGGTCAGTTTCGAGGCTGCGAGGAAGGCGACGGCCGTGCCATCGCCTGACACGCGGACCGAGGTCACGCCGACGGTGGCAGGGGCGGGGGAGGGGCCGTCTGTGAGACTCACCAACTGCGTTGTACCGGTGGCCCTGTCCCACACGAGCGCCTTGCTCCCCCGCGCCGGGGAGCCGCCTGCCAGGTTGTCGGCCAATGATGTGTAGGCGACGAACCGGCCGTCGTCAGAAACGGAGGGCTGCGTCGAGGGCATGTCGCCCGCCACCCCTGACCGCGCGCTCACCATCGTCAGAGCGCCTGTCTGCAAGTCACTCAGGTAGACCTGCTCGACGCCGTTCGCCAGGTCGCTCAGGTTCGTGGCACGGGTGGAGAAGGCTGCGTACTTGCCGTCGCCCGAGATCGCTACGGACTCGACGGGCTGATTGGCCGACGCCGGCGGAAGGGAGAGTGTCTGTGAGAGTTGACGAGTCGAACTCTCGTAGGGAGCCGCGGAGGAGGTGGCGGCGGGCAGCAACGCGAAGCAGGCGCCGATGAGGAGTACTAGGGCGACTCTGCCTTGAATGACGAGGCTCGGCTTGGACATGACAGGCTCCTAGGTCAGGCTCGGAAATCTGTCGAGAATATATCACTATAAGCCGAGAGTGTGTCATGTTGCGCGAAGTGCGGTGAGCAACTCCCTCCAAAGCTCGGGGGCGACGGGGTAGGGGGCGCTGAAGGAGAGGCGCTGCACGAGGCCGCTGTAGCGGGCGGTGAGGGCGGAGGCGACCTCGGCCGCGGAGCCCGCGACGGCGAAGGCGTCGAACATCTCGTCGGTGACGAGGTCGCCCATCGCATCCCACTCGCCGCGGAGCGAGCCGCGGTGCAGCTGCTCGTGCACCGACTCCCAGCCGTGGAGTTCGAGCACGGGCAGGTAGGTGGGGGTCGAGCCGTAGAAGGCAATCTGCTTCTTCACGGCGGTGCGCGCTGCGGCGACCTCGGCCTCGTCGCGGCCGATCGCGATGAAGGCAGGGAGGCTGACCTCGAAGGCGGGTCGAGCGCTCGGCGCGCCTGTGCCCGTGCCGCCCGCCGCGCCTGCGCCCGACCCCGCCGCAGCGCGCCCCCGCGCCACGGCGGGCAGGCTCACCTGCTCGAGATAGCGACGTGTCGTGAAGGGGTGTGCGAGCATCCCGTCGGCGACCTCGCCGGCCACCTCGGCCATGCCGGGCCCGACCGCAGCGAGGGTGATGCACGGCGCGCCGAACGGGTTCGGGCCGGGGCTGAACATGGGCGGCATGAGGGTGTGCGTGTAGAACTCGCCCGAGAACGACAGGCGCGACCCCGTCGCCCAGGACTCCTGGATGGCGTGCAGCGCCCGCACGTACTCGCGCATGCGCGCCGCCGGCCGCGACCACGGCATCGAGAACCGGCGCTCGATGTGCGGCCTCACCTGCGAGCCGAGGCCGAGCACGAAGCGTCCGCGCGAGATGAGCTGCAGGTCGTTCGCGAGCACCGCCGTGTTCATGGGGTTGCGGGCGAACGCCACGGCGATCGAGCTGGTGAGCCGGATGCGCTCCGTCGCCCGTGCCGCCAGCGCCAGCCCCACGAAGGGGTCGTGCTTCAGCTCGACGCCGAGCGCCCCGTCGAAGCCGGCGGCCTCGGCGGCGACCACGGCGGCCTCGAGCTGGAGCGGGTCGCTCGAGACGTCGCCGCCCCCGTCGATCGCGAACGGCGCGGGCTCGGGTGTCGGCGCGGGCCCGGGCTCGGGCGCCGGCTCGGAGTGGGACGGGTTCGCGGGCTGCTGCACGGCATCGGACATACCGTCATTCCACCGGCTGACCCGGCCCCGCGCATCCTGCCTGTGGGGTTCCCACACCTCAACCGCGGTCGACGAGCTCCTGATAGTCGGGGTGCTGGTCGATGAAGTGGGCGACGAAGCTGCACTGCGGAACGACGGTGAGGTCGCTCGAGGTGCGCACGTCGTCGAGCGCGAACTCGACGAGGCGCCCGGCCAGGCCGCCCTGGCGCTTGGCGGGGTCGACCTCAGTGCGGGTGAACACGATGCGGTGCCCCTCGAGGCGGTAGTCGGCAAAGCCGGCGACCTGGTCGTCGAGGGAGATGGTGTAGCGGTTCTGGCGGACGTCGTTGCTGATCGAGGTGCTCGTCACGAGGCCGAGGATACGCCTGTCGCCTCGGAACTGTCAGAATTGCACGGTGCCAGTCGCCGATCCGTCCTCCGCTGCCGCGGCGGGGTCCGATCCGCGTGACGGCATGGCGGCCGGGGCGCGCGGCGAGGGCTTGCTGTTCCATGCCGACAACCTCGACGTGCTCGCCCGTTTCGCCGACGCATCCTTCACCCTCGTGTACCTCGACCCACCGTTCAACACGGGGCGTCCGCAGGAGCGTCGGCCCACCACCTCGACGCGGGTGCTGCCCGCCGTCGGCGGGGAGACGGATGCGGCTGCCGCCGAACCGAGGCAGGGTCGCGTGACGGGGTTCAAGGGTCAGCGCTACGACCGCATCCGGGGCGACCTGCTGCGCTACGACGACCGCTTCGACGACTACTGGGGCTTTCTCGAACCGCGCATCGTGGAGGCGTGGCGGCTGCTCGCCGACGACGGAACGCTGTACCTGCACCTCGACTACCGGGAGGCGCACTACGCGAAGGTGCTGCTCGACGCGCTGTTCGGGCGGGAGTGCTTTCTCAACGAGATCATCTGGGCCTACGACTACGGGGCGAAGTCGAGGCGGCGGTGGCCGACGAAGCACGACACGATCCTGGTGTACGTGAAGAATCCGAAGGCGTACCACTTCGACTCGGAGGAGGTCGACCGCGAGCCCTACATGGCGCCGGGCCTCGTGACCGCCGAGCGGGCGGCGCGGGGCAAGCTGCCCACCGACGTGTGGTGGCACACCATCGTGTCGCCCACGGGGCGCGAGAAGACGGGGTATCCGACGCAGAAGCCGGAGGGCATCCTGCGGCGCATCGTGCAGGCGTCGAGCCGCGAGGGCGACTGGGTGCTCGACTTCTTCGCCGGCAGCGGCACGACGGGCGCGGTGGCGTCGGCGCTCGGGCGCAACTACGTGCTCGTCGACCACAGCGCCGACGCGGTGCGCGTGATGCGCGAGCGCCTGCCGGGGGCGCGCGCCCTGTAGCGTGAGCTGCCACGCGGGCGCAGGGCGCGTGCCCGGGTGGGGGCGCCGCAGCCGTATGAGAATCGTCGCCCCGAGGTCTCCTCGAGCTCGAGCGCGCGCTTCTCATACCGTTCGGTGACACGACTCGCGGGTACGGCACGGTCGAGCACGGAATGCGGCGCGCGGATGCCGCGTTGGGGAGCCCATGAGCACCGAGACCTCTCCCGCCACACCCGCTGCCGCATCGGGCACCTTCGCCATCGGGGGCGACCTGTCCGTGAACCGTCTGGGCTTCGGCACCATGCAGCTCACCGGCCCGGGCGTCTGGGGCGAACCAGCTGACCGCACCGGGGCCATCGCCGTGCTGCGACGCGCCGTCGAGCTCGGCGTGACACTCATCGACACCGCGGATGCCTACGGGCCGTTCGTGACCGACGGCCTGATCCGCGAGGCCCTCCACCCCTACGCCGACGACGTCACCATCGCCACGAAGGTCGGTTTCACCCGCCAGGGTCCGCACGCGTGGACCCCGCTCGGCCGCCCCGAGTACCTGCGCCAGCAGACCGAGCTGAACCTGCGCCATCTCGGCGTCGACCGCATCGACCTGCTGCAGCTGCACCGCATCGATCCGAAGGTGCCGCTCGACGACCAGATCGGCGAGCTCGCGGCGCTTCAGAGCGAGGGCAAGGTGCGGCACATCGGGCTTTCGGAGGTCACTGTCGACGAGGTCGAGGCAGCTCGCGCCGTCGCCCCGATCGCCTCGGTGCAGAACCTCTTCAATCTCTCGAACCGCCGTGCGTCGGAGCTCCTCGACTACTCGGGCGCGGAGGGCATCGCGTTCATTCCGTGGTTCCCGCTCGCCACCGGCGAGCTCGCGGGTGAGGGCTCGGCACTGGCCTCGCTCGCTGCCGCCCACGGATCGACACCGGGTCAGCTGGCCCTGGCCTGGTTGCTGCACCGTTCGCCCGTGATGCTGCCGATCCCGGGGACATCCTCGGTCGCGCACCTCGAGGAGAACGTGGCTGCTGCAGGCATCCGTCTCTCCGACGACGAGTTCGCAGCCCTCACCGCCCTCGACTGAGCAGTGGGGCGCCGCCGGCCGGCTGTGGTTCTCGCGTCAGACGGGGCCCAGGTCGTCGTCTCCACCTGCCTCAGGTACGAGGTCGGCGGTCGGCGAGGGCGAGACGCCGCACGTGGCCGTTCGGGATGCTGCGGTTGCTGTCGGCCCGGACAGTACACTCGCATCATGGACGACAACGCGAAGAGCCCCGGCCGTCGAGCGCTGCAGGCGGGCGACTTCCCCTATCGTTCCGAGCTGCTCGCGAACCTCAGTGCACTCATCCTGCTCTGGGACTCACCGGCCCTGCAGGGCGAGATCCTCGCCAAGACCGGCGAGAGCCTCGACCAGCAGTCCCACGCGACGCTCCGCCATCTGCTCGCCTGGGGACCGATGCGGCCGACGGCGCTCGCCGAGGTGCTCGACACCGGTGCGTCGCACATCAGCAAGATCGTGCGCCGGCTCGAGGGCGACGGGCTGGTGGAGCGCACGACCGACCCGTCCGACGGTCGCGCCACCCTCATCCGCCTCACCGACGCGGGGGAGGAGGCGGCGCGCGGCGTCTACGCGCTGGGCGACCGGATGATCAACGAGGTTCTGCAGGAGTGGTCGCCCGCCGATGTGCGCCGGTACACCGCTCTCACCGAGCGATTCGTCAAAGACGCGATCGAGTCGGCGACGCGGATGCTCGAACGAGGCCTGTTGCCGCCGAAGCCCTGACCTCGATCCTCGTGCCCGTGCCCGTGCCCGTGCCCGTGCCCGTCGGGCCGGGCACTCAGACGGCGGCCGGTGCGAAGACGAGATGCTCGATCAGACCGTCGTCGTCGAGCGTGAACTGATACTCCAGCTCGACCACTCCGCCCGGGAAGTCGCCCTCGAGGCGATACGTCGCGCCCACCATCTCGTCGACCTCGCGCCCGCGAAGGAAGGTGAGGGTCGTGGAGAAGAGGTGGATCGCCTTGTCGATCCAGTCTCGGATCTCCCCGCGCCCGCGGTAGGTGTGGCCCTCGTCGGACACGACTGCGTCCTCGACGAAGAGCGCCTCCACTGCGCGTTCGTCGCCGGCCTGCCAGCCCGCGACGAAGCCGCGCGCTGCTTCCGGGAGTTCGTCGTTCGCCAGGTGCTTGCTCATCATCCGATCCTCCGATCCGCGGTCTCCCGTCTGGAAACCGTCCTACAGGACAGTAACACAAGTACTGTCGTGCAGGACACTAAATGCGATGATCAAGCGGAGGCGCGCACCACCAGATGCGTCGGGATGAGCGTGTGACGGGGCGGGTTGCGCCCGGCGAGGCGTGCGACGAGCACCTCGGCCATGCGGGCGCCGAGGTCGGCGGAGGGCTGGTGCACCGTGGTGAGCGGCGGGGTGAGAGTGGAGGCGAACGTGTCGTCGTCGTAGCCGACGACGGCGACATCGCCCGGCACGGAGAGTCCGCGCTCGTGCAGCACGCGGATCGCGCCCGCCGCCATCTGGTCGTTCGCCACGAAGACGGCGTCGAACGCGAGAGGGCCGCCGGTTGCGCGATCGAGCAGGCGCTGCATCGCCACGGCCCCCGACTCCTGGGTGAAGTCGCCGAACTCGACGAGCTCGTCGGGTCTCGGTGCGGAGTCGCCCGTCACGACCGACCGCCACCCCGTGAGGCGGTCGATGCCGGCGGGCATGTCCTGACGGCCGGCGATGTGGGCGATGCGGTGCCGCCCGATGTCGACCAGATGGCTGGTGGCGAGACGCGCGCTCGCCTGGTTGTCGACGTCGACGTAGTGCGCATCGGCGAGCTCGGGGTTCACCGGGCGGCCGCCGAACACGATCGGCAACGAGTCGCCGAGCCCGACGTAGGAGTGGTCCTCGGCGTGGTGCGACACCACGAGCGCCCCGTCGACGTTGCCGCCGAGCAGGTAGCGGCGGGTCTTCTCGGGCCGGGCCTCCGACGCGATGAGCAGGTTGAGCGTGTAGTCGGTGTCGCTGAGCGCCCGCGCCACCCCGCGCACCACGGGCGCGAAGAACGGGTCGGCGAACACCGTCGAGGTCGACTCGGGAACGATCAGCGCGATGACATCGGTGCGCCGGCTCGCCAGCGACCGCGCCACCCGGTTCGGCACGTAGTTCAGCTCGGCGACCGCCGCGTGCACGGCCGCCGCGGCCTCGGGGGCGACGCTCGTCGACCCGTTCACGACCCGCGAGACCGTCGCCCTCGAGACCCCCGCGACGGCGGCGACCATCTCGAGCGTCGGCACGCCCCCCGTGTTCTTCATGAACCGGCGCGCGGGCGCCGGCCGCGAAGCCCGCGCACGCCCGACCCGGCCACCGCCTTACGAGACGGCATCGGTCGCGCCCGCCGCAGCATCCGCTCGGCTGATGACCTCCGCGTACGCCTTCGCGCTGTCTTTCGGCGTGCGCACGAGGGTGTCGTAGTCGACCCGCACGATGCCGAAGCGCTTGCCGTAGCCCCAGGCCCACTCGAAGTTGTCGAGCAGCGACCAGACGAAGTAGCCGCGCACGTCGGCGCCGTCGGCGATGGCTTCGGAGACCGCCTCGATGTGATCGCGGATGTATGCGGTGCGCTCGACATCGTGGATGGCGCCGTCGGCGGCCACCTCGTCGTCGTAGGCGGCGCCGTTCTCGGTGACGTAGAGCGGCGGCAGGGTGTCGTACTCGTGGCCGAGCCGCACGAGCAGGGTGCGGAGCCCGGCGGGGTGCACCTCCCAGCCCATGCCGGTGAGGGGGAGGCCGCGCAGCGGGAAGGTGAGGAACTCCGAGCCCACGAAGGGCGACTTCGCGGGCAGGCCCCCCGCGACCGCGTGGGGGTCGACCGGCACGACCGAGGGGTCTGCGGGCTGCTCGATCGGGTGGCCGCTCACCTGGTCGTCGTGGTAGTGGTTCACGCCCAGGAAGTCGAGGGGCTGCGCGATGATCTCAAGGTCGCCCTCCTGCACGAGCGGGCCGCCGGTGGAGAGGTCGATGCCGACCGCGGCGAGGTCGTCGACGACGTCGGCCGGGTACTCGCCGCGCAGCAGCGGGTCGAGGAAGATGCGGTTGTTGAGCGAGTCGAGCCGGCGCGCGGCGTCGAGGTCGACCGGGTCGTTCGGGTCGGCGGGAACGGCGTTGGTGAGATTCAGCGTGATGCCGAGGTTCTGCGCCCCGAGCTCGCGCAGGCGGGCGACGGCGAGGCCGTGCCCGAGGTGCTGGTGGTGCACCGCGGCGATCGCGGCGGCCGGCTCCTGCCGCCCGGGCGCGTGCACCCCCGAGGCGTAGCCGAGCAGCGACGAGCAGAACGGCTCGTTGAAGGTGGTCCAGTGCTCGACCCGGTCGCCGAGCGCGTCGTAGACGACCTCGGCGTACTCGGCGAAGCGGTGCGCGGTGTCGCGGTTCGCCCAGCCGCCCTGCTCCTCGAGCGCCTGCGGCAGGTCCCAGTGGTAGAGCGTGAGCCAGGGCAGGATGCCGGCGCCCAGCAGCTCGTCGACGAGCTTCGAGTAGAAGTCGAGGCCGGCCTGGTTGGTGTACCGGTCTGCGGGGCGGATGCGCGCCCAGCTGGTCGAGAACCGGTACGAGTGCAGACCCAGCGCCTTCATGAGCGCGACGTCTTCGGGAACCCGATGGTAGTGGTCGACGGCGACGTCGAGGGTGTCGCCGTTCAGCACCGCACCGGGCACGCGTGCGAACGTGTCCCACACCGAGGCCTCCTTGCCGTCTTCGAAGGCCGCGCCCTCGATCTGGGCGGCTGCGGTGGCGGATCCCCAGAGGAAACCAGGGGGGAATGCGGTGGTCATCGGACGACTCCTCGTGTGTGGTGCGCGATTCGGCTCTGAGAGCGCTCTCGCCAGCTTAGTCAGCGCATCCGTCCGGTGCATCCGTGGGGTCGCGGCCCCCGCGCCTCGTAACAGTACTTCGCATAAGGGCGTCGCCCCGGAGCGGCGTGCGACTCTGGTACATCATGACCGAGCACACCGCCATCCGACCCGCCGGGTTCGCCACGCGTCAGGTGCACGCCGGCCGCGCCCCGGGTGCGGGGGCGGGCACCGTGAACCCCCGCGCGACCCCCATCTACCTCACCGCCGGCTTCGAGTTCGACGACTTCGCGCAGGCCCGCGACCGCTTCGGCGGCGCCGAGGACGGCTTCACCTACACGCGCATCGGCAACCCCACCACCTCCTCGGCCGAGCGGCGCATCGCCGCACTGGAGGGCGGGATCGACGCCATCCTGGTGGGCAGCGGGCAGGCTGCGGTGGCCTCGGCGGTGCTCGGGCTGCTGCAGGCGGGCGACCACCTCGTCTCGGCGTCGAGCATCTACGAGGGCTCGCGCGGGCTGTTCCTCGACAACTTCGGGCGCCTCGGCATCGACACCTCGTTCGTCGTCGATGCGAACGACGCCGCCGAGTGGGAGCGGGCCATCCGGCCCACCACCCGGGCGCTCTTCGTGGAGTCGATCCCGAACCCGAAGAACGATCTCGTCGACATCGCCCTCGTGGCCGAGGTGGCGCACCGGCACGGCATCCCGCTCATCGTCGACAACACCTTCGCCACCCCCTACCTGCAGCGGCCGCTCGAGCACGGGGCCGACGTCGTCGTGCACTCGGCGAGCAAGTTCCTCGCCGGCCACGGCTCGGTGCTCGGCGGCGTGATCGTGTCGGGCTCGGCCTTCGACTGGGCGGTGACGGATGCGCGGGGCCCGCTCTTCCCGCATCTGGCCGAACCGGCGCACGCGCTGGGCGGGCGGAGCTATGTCGAGCGCTTCGGCGCGTCGGCCTTCATCACCTATGTGCGCGACGTCGTGGTGTCGCGGTTCGGGCCGACACCGTCGCCGCTCAACGCCTTCCTCATCGAGCAGGGCATCGAGACGCTCTCGCTGCGGGTCGACCGGCAGTCGCGGAGCGCGCTCGCCATCGCCCGCTGGCTCGAGCATCAGCCGGGCGTGGAGTCGGTCGACTACTCCGGACTCGAGTCGAGCCCCTTCCACGCGCTCGCCGAGCGGTACCTGCCCGACGGGCAGGGCTCGGTGTTCGCCTTCACCCTCGCCGGGGGCGCGGCGGCGGCCGAGGTGTTCTTCGACTCGGTCGAGCTGTTCACGCGCATGACGCACCTCGGCGACGTGCGCTCGCTCATCATCCACCCGGCCTCCACGACGCACGCCCACCGCACGGCCGAGCAGCTCGCCGAGGCGGGCATCGCGCCGGGGCTCGTGCGGCTGTCGATCGGGGTGGAAGACGTCGACGACCTCGTCGACGATCTCGCGCGGGGGCTGGCGGCCGTGCGGGGTGCGGGTCTGGTTCCGGATGCACGGGGCGTGGCCGCTGGTCCGGACGCGCGGGGTGCGGACGTCGCATCCGTCGATCTCACGGCGGAGAACCGCGGGGCCGGCGAGAACGACGACGCCCGCGCAGCCCATGACGGCGGCGGGGCCGACGAGGCCCGCGACGGCAGCGCGCTCGTGCACGAGGCGGCCTGAGGTGGCGCGGCCGCAGCACTTCGGCTGGTTCCTCTCGCGAGGGTTCGGGCCGCACGGGTGGGGGCATCCGTACCTCGACTGGGACTACCGCTGGGCCGGCCCCGAGCTCTACCAGCAGTCGGTGCGCACGCTCGAGCAGGCCGGGTTCGACCTCGTCATCATCGAAGACGCGCTCTCGCTCGGCAACGCGTCGACGCTCGACCTGCGCATCCGCAGCGCCTACGGCGGGCCGAAGCACGACCCGCTGCTGCTCGCGCCGTACCTGTTCGACGTCACCCAGCACATCGGCATTGCGCCCACGGTGAACCCGCTCGCCTACTCGCCCTATCAGGCGGCGCGGCAGTTCGCGACGCTGCAGCACCTCAGCGACAGCCGGTTCGGCATCAACGTCGTGACGGATGTGGGGTCGTCACGGCACTTCGGGGTCGACCCGCTCGACCATGACGGGGCGTACGACCGGGCCGAGGAGTGGCTCGGGGCGATCAAGCGTCTCTGGGGGAGCTGGGGTGCGGAGGGCCTGGTGGCGGATGCGTCGACCGGCCACTTCGCCGACGGGTCGAAGCTCGACGCCTTCTCGCACCGCGGGGAGCACTTCTCGTTCGACGGGCCGCTGAACGCGCTGCCGTTCGGGGGAGGCGGCTCGGAGGCGCTGTCGGGCGACCCGATCGTGGTGTCGCCCGGCGGGTCGCCGCGCGGGCTCGGGTTCGCGGGCGCGAACTCGCAGGTGCAGCTCGCGCTGGCCTCGCTCGACGTCGACACCGTGCGGGCCTACCGGGCCAAGGTGCTCGCAGCGGCCGCTGCTGCCGGCCGCGGGCCGGCCGACATCGACGTCCTGTTCGTGTTCAAGCCGATCGTGGTGTCGAGCACCGAAGAGGCGCAGCGCCTCGTCGACGCCTCCGAGCACCCGTCTGACGAGACGCTGCAGGCCATCGCGCTCGGACAGTCGAGCGACCTCGAGACCGACCTCACCGGCCTCGACCTCGACCGGCCGCTCGACCCTGCGATCTTCGGAGACCACGTCTCGCGCGGCACCATCAAGGGCCTGCTCGGCAGGTTCGAGAGCTTCGACGACGTGCCCCTCCGCGACCTCCTCACCGCCAAGGCCAAGCTCGGCCGCATCTCCTCCCGCGAGGGCTACGTGGGCACCGCCGACGAGATCGCCGACTTCATCGAGGAGATCGGAGACGACGCCGACAACGACGGCTTCATCTTCTCGGGCGACCTCCACCCCGTGACCGTGCACCGGATGCTCGACGAACTCGTGCCCGTGCTGCGGCGGCGCGGAATCCTCCGGCGGTCGTACGGTGGCGGCGGGCTGCGCGGGAACTTGCGGGACTTCTGAGTTTGTTGCCGCGCCGCCGCTTCTGCGGCGCGGGCGACATGTTCGCGTGCGGTCGTGGGGGCGCGGCCTGCGGTCGCGCCCCCACGGCCACGCGCTCACTCTGGGTCGTCGAGTAGGGCCTGTCGCGTTTGCCGCGCGGGGGCGCGGGGGCGGGCCGGCCGGTGGGGCGGGCGCGCGGGCGCGGATCGGCCGGGGGGGGGGGGGCTACTTGTCGGCGGGCTGCTGGGCGGGGGTGGAGGAGGTGTCGGGGAGCACGAGGGAGCCCATCTCCTCGGCGGCGAGCTGGGCCTGGATGGCGGGGGTATCGGCGTCGGCTTCTGCCGAACCCACGCCCGCTCCCGCAGCACCTGCACGCGCGGCGGCACCCGCCGCGGCGCCCTCGGCGTGTGCCTCCTCGAGGGCGGACTTGGCCCGGAGGGGGGTGGCCTTGAGGAAGAAGCTCAGCACGAAGGCGACGGCCACGACGCACAGGCACACCCAGAACACGGTGGAGGTGGCGTTCGCCCAGGCGTCGACGAAGGGCAGGGTGAGGCGGGAGTCGGCGCCGACGAGGAAGGAGGTGTCTCCGCTCAGGGCGTCGCCGATCGAGGCGGGGTTGCTCTGCGCATCCGTCAGGATCTTGAGGATCGCCGCGTTCGCCGGGTCGGACTGAACCGCCGGGTCGGTCGCTGCGGCCTGGGCCCCGGCGAGGATCGTCGGGTTGGTGAACGCTGCCGGCAGGGTCTGCCCGAGGCGCGAGAACAGCACCGAGAACACCACGGCCGTGCCGAGGGTTCCGCCGATGGAGCGGAAGAAGGTCGCCGCCGAGGTCGCCACACCGATGTCACGGGGGCCGACCGAGTTCTGCGACGCGATGGTGAGGGTCTGCATGAGCTGGCCGAGGCCGAGGCCCACCACGAGCATCCCGATCAGCACGTACCAGATCGGCTTGTCGGCCGAGAGGAAGGTGAGGTAGAAGAACGCGGCGACGAGGAGACCGGTGCCGAGGATGGGGAACATCTTGTAGCGACCGGTGCGCGAGATGAGCTGGCCCGAGACGATCGAGGAGATCATGAGGCCGAGCACCATCGGGATCATCATGAGGCCGGCCTCGGTGGGCGTGGCGCCGGCGGCGATCTGCAGGTAGTTCGGCAGGGTCATCATGGCGCCGAACATGCCGAAGCCGACGAGCACGCCGAGCACGGTCGCCATCGAGAAGGTCGACGAGCGGAAGAGCTTCAGCGGGATGATCGCGTCGTCGCCCATGCGGCGCTCGACGACGAGGAAGAGGATGAGGCCGAGCGGGGCGATGACGTAGCAGGCGATGGCGCCGAGCGAGCCCCAGCCCCACTCGCGGCCCTGTTCGGCAACGAGCAGGATGGGCACGACCGTCAGCACGATCGCCGCGACACCCCACCAGTCGATGCGCACCGCGCGCTTGGTGTGCGGGATGTGCAGGAACATCAGCACGATCACCATCGCGATGGCACCGATGGGGAGGTTGAGCAGGAAGATCCAGCGCCAGCCGGTGATGCCGAGGATCTCAGGGGCGCCGGAGAGGAGCCCGCCGAGCAGGGGGCCGATGACGCTCGAGATGCCGAAGGTGGCGAGGAAGTAGCCCTGGTACTTGGCGCGCTCGCGCGGGGCGAGGATGTCGCCCATCACGGTGAGGGCGAGCGACATGAGGCCACCGGCGCCGAGGCCCTGGATGGCACGGAAGATGGCGAGCTCGTACATGTTGGTCGCGATGCCGGCGAGGAGCGAGCCGACCAGGAAGATCGCGATGGCGATGATGTAGAGCGGGCGGCGGCCGAAGATGTCGGAGAGCTTGCCATAGAGCGGGGTGGAGATGGTCGACAGGATGAGGTAGCCGGTCGTCACCCAGGCCTGCAGGCTGATGCCGTCGAGGTCGTCGCCGATCGTGCGCATCGAGGTGCCGACGATGGTCTGGTCGAGCGAGGCGAGGAACATGCCCGCCATGAGCCCGAAGATGATGAACAGGATCTGACGGTGGGTCATCTTGCCGCCCGACTCGCGGAAGCCCTGCTCCCGGGCTTCGGCCGCTTGGGCCCGGCGGCTGGTTGACGACGTGGTGCGAGACATGGCGATCCTCGGGACGAGACGGAGTGGGACGCAGGCGCGCCACGGTGAGGCGGAGGGCGCGCGCAGAACTTTGCGCAGACTGCAAAGTTACACCCGCTGCACGATAGTTGACAACTCGCAAATACCCCCCTGGCGCCGCGTGCCGTCTGACGACGGTGGGCCGGGGTCAGGCGCCGAAGAGTTTGCCGAAGAGGCCCTTGCGGCGGGGTTCCCAGCCGGCGGCCTCGAGGGTGTCGATGACGGGCTGCTTGATCTCGTCGGTGTCGAAGGTGTAGCCGTACGTCTGGCCGACGTGGTCGCCCTGCCGGTCGGTGACCTTGGCGAGGATGGCCGCACCGAGGTTGAACGAGTACGACTTCTTGTGCCCGCGAAAAGTGGAACGCTCGTACGACAGCCCGATGCCGTCGCCGCCGGCCGACAGTCCGCTTCGCTCGACGGTCTCCCGTTCGTCGAACGAGAAGGTGCCGTTCGCCTCGTCGAGCAGCACCCAGAGGGTGTAGTCGGCGTCGATCGACTGGGCACCGAGCACGGCTGCCCACTTCTGGTTCGCGTAGTTCCAGCGCCCGACGACCCCCGCATCCGTCGGCTCGAAGACGAACGGCAGCTCGTCGTCGTTGAGTGCGAGGATGCTCGCCTGGGCCTCGTGGAACGTCGTCGCCATACCGCGGGCCCTGCTCAGGCCGTCGCGACGGTGTCGGTGGTGGCGGCGCTGTCTTGGATGGCGCGCACCTCGCCCCACAGCTCCTGCGCCTGAGCGCCCGTCGTGGTGGCGGTGATCTGCACCAGGTCGGCGGCGGAGCCGTGGTCGACGATGGCGATGCGCACCGCCTGCATGAGCACGCCGACGCGCGGGTCGGGGTAGCTGAACTCGATGCGGAAGCCCGGGCGACCGAGCACCTTGGTCTGCTCGCGGCCGAGCTCTGCGACACCGTCGATCTCCTCGACGCGGCGCACGACCGCCTCGATGGCGGTCTCGAGCGAGTAGCCCGCCCCGAAGCGGGATACGGCGACCACGACGTTCGGCCGGAACTGACCCTGCTCGACCGTCTTGCCGGCAGCGAGCACGGCGCCGGAGACGGAGAGGGCCTTCCAGTCGTCGGGAAGCTGCAGTTCGATGGGGGCGAAAGCGGGCGCGGCCTCGCTCGGGAAGGAAAGCGTGTGCGTCATGATGTGGCCTTTCTAACAGGATGCTGACGAAGCTGACGAGGAATCGGTGGGGATTCGCAGGGGGCCGGCGAGGAGGTACATCACCAGGGCCAGACCTGCTCGAGACCTTCGACGAACTGGCGCGGGCTGAACGAGAAGTCCATCGAGACGCTGCCGCCGACACCGAGGGCTGCTCCCGCGTCGAGGGAGAAACTGACCTCGTCGTAGGTGAGCTGCACGTCGGCCTCGGCCTTGGCGCCGACACCGGCCCAGACCTCGCCGCCGACGCCGACCCCGACGCCGCCGACCGAGAGGTCGACGTCGCCGCCTGCGCGGGCACCGGCGAAGCCGTCGATACCCGCGTTCACACCGACGCCGTTCGGGCCGATCGTTCCGCCGACCTCGGCGTCGACCTCGGCGCCCGCCATGGCATGCCCCTCGGCGCCGACACTGGCCATGCCGGTGTCGAGCGAGCCCGAGGCGTTCACCTCGGCGCCCACCAGGCCCTCGGCCGAGGCCGAGGCGTGGGCGTTGCCGCTCTCGTCGATGCCGGCTCCCGCGTCAGCGAGTCCCTCGACGCCGATGTAGCCGTCGATCGAACCCTCGCCCGAGATGTGGCCGGCCTCGAACCCGCCGTTCAGCTCGCCCCCCGCGCCCCATTGCCAGCCGGTCTCGGCGGTGTGCTCGACCGAGCCGTTCGGCCCGTAGACCGTCTCGGCGTTGCCGAAGCCCACCCCGCCGTAGAGCCCGCCGGAGATGTCGCCCCAGGCGTAGTCGCCGAGGCCGCCCCCGCCCCCGCCGCCCGAGCCGCTGCCCGAGCTGCCGTTGCCGGTGCTGCCACCACCCGTGCCGCCGGCGCCCCCGCCGCCTCCGAACGCGCCGCCGTCGGTCGACGCGGTGTTCTGCTCCTCGGCGTTCTTCACCAGATCGGCGCTGCCGGTGCGCAGCGCCTGCGCTGCGGCCTTCAGCTGCGCCGAGTGGGTCGCGTTCCAGTCGGAGCGGAAGCTCGTCGCATCCGGCCCCTGCCAGGCCTGCGCCTGGTTGACGCTCGACGAGAGCGTCGAGTCGATCGTGCCGAGTCGTTCGGCAGCCGTATCGAACTGCTTCGCGAGCCGGCGGAGCTCGTCGACATCGGCTCCATAGAAACCACCAGCCATGACACCCTCTCAAGCGTGCGGGTCGGACAGAGAAGACCGGCGGGAGCCACCAGGGCTCCCGCCGGAGACGCACTAGGCGTTGGAGGTGGCCTCCTGGTCGGAGGCGTTCTTCGCCGCCTTGTTCGACGCGTCTTCGAGAGCGGCGATGACCTGCTTCAGCGCAGCGGTGTGGGTGGAGTTCCACTCGTTGCGGAAGTTCTCCGCGTCGGGGCCCGTCCACTGCACGCTCTGCAGGGCGCTGGTGAGCGTGGTGAGGATCTGCTGCACCTGCTGCGACTGCGTGTTCAGCTGCTTGCTGAGCGACCGGACCTGCTCGACATCAAGACCCCAAACGGCCATTGTTCTCTCCTTACTCTCCGCGGCCCGGACGATCCGGTTCCGCTACTTCCTGTGAGGATCACCTCACGAGAAAGACACTACGGACGGTTGTCGATTTCGGCGATGGGGAGAAGTCCCCATGAGGTGATCGACGGCGCGCGAGCGCCTGTGCAGGACTCGCCCGTCACTCATCGCGCGTCGCCACCTGCAGCTTGACGACGCGGCCGCCCTGCACGAAGAACCCCCGGCCAGGCGGCAGATCGGCGCGCTTGAAGCGGCCGAGCGAGGTGCCGAGCAGCGAGTCCCCGTCGAGCTCTCCCGGCACCAGCAGCAGCCCGCGCTTCGAGTTCTTGAACGGCCCCGCGAGCGTCCACGCCGCCGACCAGGTCGACGACTCGCTCTCGCCCACCACCAACACCTCGTCGCGCAGCGCCCGCTTCACGAGGCGGTCGACGTCGTTCTCGGCGGGGGAGCCGTTCAGCTCCCCGACGTTCTCGACGAAGACCGCGAACTGCGTCGGCCGCAGCGTCTCGGCGTCGAGCTGCCCGATCATGTCGTCCGCGAAGGCGGCGATCTGGGCCGGGTCGTTCAACGACAGCGACCACAGCGGCAGGGTCGTGAGGTTCGTCTTGCGCGGCGACAGGTGCACCAGACGGATGCTCGGGTCGGCCCGCCGCAGAGCCGTCGCCATGGCTGCCAGGGCCGTCGAGCGCCCGCTGCCGGCCGATCCGGCGACGAGCAGCGCTCCGCGCGGCTCGAAGCCGAACGGCTCGAGTGTGTCGTCGCGCACGCCCAGCACGGGCTTGCCGCCGACGGTGGTGGCCGGCAGCGTGCTGAGCGGGATGGCGTCGCCGAGCGTGAGCACGGGCCGCGCGGGCGCCACGCCCTGACGAGCCATCGCCTCGGCGAGCTTCGCGATCTCGCGCGACTGCACGGCGACGTTGGAGTCGCCGCCGAGCACCGCGAGCTGCACCTCGTCGCCTTCGAGCACCCCCCGGCCGGGAGGCGACGCGGCGCTCAGTGTGTCTTTAGGTGCGCCGAGAAGCGAGTAGTCGTCGTCGTTCGCCAGGCGCAGCACGAGCCGCTTCTGCACGGTCGAGCCGAGCGAGGCCGGCACCGAGTTGGGCCGGTCGCCGGCGATGACGATGTGCACGCCCACCTGGCGCCCGTCGGTGGCGATCTGCGAGAAGGTGGTGAACCAGGCGGAGTGCCCGCCGAACTCGTACTGGTCGCGGAACGCCCCGATGCCGTCGACGAGCACCAGGATGCGCGGCTCCGCGGGCGCACCCGCGATGCGCCGGTACTCGCCGATGCTGCCGGCGTTCACGGCCGAGTACCGCAGCGACCTGTCGTCGACGAGGTCGCGCAGCATCCGGAGCAGGCGGATGACCCGCTCCTCGTCGTCACCCGAGATGATGGCGCCGACGTGAGGCAGCTGCTCGAGCATGCTGAGGCCGCTCGACCCGAAGTCGAGGCCGTAGACGTGCACCGGGCCGCCGCGTGGGGTGACCGCTGCCGCGACCGCGATCATGCGGAGCGTGGCGCTCTTGCCCGAACCACCGGTGCCGTAGACGGCCATGTTGCCGTCGCGGTCGGGTTCGTAGAACACCGTCGGCTGGCTCTGGTTCGCCGGGTCGTCGATGACGCCGAGCAGCAGGCGCTCGTCGGTGCGCGGGTTCGGCAGCAGTGAGAAGTCGTACACGGCGGCGAGCTCGTCGAGCCAGGGTTTCCGCGGTGCGGGGATCTCGGCCATCTTCGCGGCGGTGCGGATGCTCGACACCAGCCGTGCGATGTCGTTCGGGCCGGGGTCGGCGAGCACGGGCGCCTCCTCCTGCGGGATGTCCCAGGTGGAGCCCGAGCCGAAGCCCATCTCGACCAGGTCGATGCGGGGGCGGGGGATCTCGTTCGTGGTCCAGCCGCCGGCGTAGCCCGTCTGGAACGCGGCGATGCGGCCCGGCCCGGTCTTCGCGGCGCCGCGGCCCGGGATGCTCTGGTCGAAGTAGGCGGCCATCGGATCGCCCAGGATGTCGCTGGAATCGTCGGCGTCGGCCATCCGGAGCGCGATGCGCAGATTGGTGTTGGCCCTGAGGTTGTCTTTGATGACACCGGCGGGGCGCTGCGTGGCGAGGATGAGGTGGAGGCCGAGCGAGCGGCCGCGCTGGGCGACGTCGACGACGCCGTCGACGAACTCCGGCACCTCCTGCACGAGCGCCGCGAACTCGTCGACGACGATGAGCAGGCTCGGCGGGGTGTCGGGGTCGCCGGTCTTCTCGAGCGAGACGAGGTCTTTGGCCTTCTTCCGGTTGAGCAGGTGCTCGCGGAAGCGCAGCTCGGCGCGGAGGCTGGTGAGCGCGCGACGCACGAGGTGCGGTGAGAGGTCGGTGACGAGGCCGACGGTGTGCGGGAGGCCGACGCAGTCGGCGAAGGCCGCACCGCCCTTGTAGTCGACGAAGAGGAAGGTGGCACGGTCGGGGCTGTGCGCCGCCGCCATGCCGAGCACCCACGACTGGAGGAACTCCGATTTTCCGGCACCGGTCGTTCCGCCGACGAGCGCGTGCGGGCCCTGGCTCCGGATGTCGAGGTGGAACGGCTCCGTTCCCGAGTGCCCGACCAGAGCGCGGAGCGACCCCTCCTTCTTGCGCCGCACGGGCGGAGAGCCGTCGCGCACGGCGATCGAGTTGCTCTCGCGCCAGCGGTCGATGACGGCCTCCGGCACCTCGGCGAGCTCCGTGCCGACGAGGGAGAGGTAGGAGACCGAGCGCGGCAGGTCGGAGTCGTCGTCGATCGGCGCGCCCACGTCGACCACCGGTGAGAGACGCCTGGCGAGCCGGGTGGCGGTGTCGGCGTCGACCGTCTCGGCGTCGAGCGGGAAGGTGTGCTCGCCGAGCCGCACCTGCCCCGCGGTGGCCGCCTGGGCGGTGGTGCCGCCGTCGAGGCTCACGAAGCTGCGGCAGGCGGCGGGCAGGTCGCCGATGGAGGGTGCCGTCCAGATGACGTGCACGTTCGCATCCGCTCCCCGCTCGACGATGCGGGTGAGGCGGCCGCGGTCGGCGGGGGCGTCGTTCTCGATGACGAGCAGCACGGCGGGGGTGATGGGGCGCGGAAGCTCCTCGCGGTCGCCGTCGCTCGAGCTGCCGGCCGGGCCCTGGGGCTCCATCGGCCCGCGCGGGCGGGGCGCGCCCGCGGTGCGCTCGTCGATGAGCTCCTCGATGCGGGAGAGCAGGGCGGCGCCGCTGCCCGGGTTGTCGGCAAGGTGGTCGCCCGCGAGCGGGCTGTGCGGCGAGCTGGTGTGGGGCAGCCATTCGAGCCACTCCCAGGTGCCCCGTGAGGAGGGGGAGGCGAGACCGGTGACGACGAGCTCGGAGGGGGAGTGCAGCGCGATGAGCTGTGTCACGAGGGCGCGGGCGACCCCGGCGCGTTCGGCGGCCGGCCCGGCCACACCGAGCGCGCCGGAGCGCCGAAGCTCCACCACGATCGGCACGCCGTCGATGCGGCTGAACCGCTCGGCCGTCTCGAGCACCTGCGCGTAGTACTCGGGCAGCGCATCGTTCTCGTTCGGGGTCGACACGCGGTCGCGGCTGAACGCCGTTCCGATGCCCAGGCGCGCGGTGAGGAAGGCCGGATGCTCGGGCCGGTGGGTCCACATCAGTGGGCCGAGGCGCTCCACGGCGTCGATCGTCGCCGCCACCGCGGGCGCCTCGGTGACGCGCACGGCGCGCTGCACCCGCTGCCGCTCGTGCATGGCGGCGACGAAGGCGTCGAGCGAGGCGTTGAACTGCGTGATCGCGTCGCGGAGCTGCCGCCTGGTCTGCAGCTTGTGATCGGCCCAGGTGCCGATCATGATGAGCGGGCTCAGCGCGATGAAGATGAGGCTGAGCGGAGAGCCCGTGGCGAGGAAGAGGATGGGGCCCATGAGCAGCGGCGCGATGAGGGCGACGACCGGGAAGCGGATGGCTTGCGGCTGCTTCGGCGGGGTGGGCGCGGGGTACTCGTCGCCGGGGTAGCGGGCGACGACGCGGGGGGAGCGGTTGAACTCGATGACCGGGGTCGACGGTGCTGCTGCACCGCCGAGGCGCTGCAACGGCACGACGCTGATGGCGGTGTCGCCGAGCACGACGACATCGGCGGAGGAGAGCGTGGTGCGCGAGATCTGCTCGCCGCCCATGAGCAGGCCGTTCGCCGACCTCAAGTCGATGATCTCGACCTGCTCGCCGATGTTCACCCGGGCGTGGCGCTTCGAGACCAGGCCGTCGCTGAGGCGCACGTCGATGCCGCGCTCACGCCCGATGTAGCTGGAGCCGAAGGGGAGCGGGAACTCGGCCCCCGCATCCGGACCGCTCAGCACCCGGAGGGTCGCCGCGGCCGGGCCACCGCGGCCCGGGGCGGCGAAGCCGTCGCTGAAGGTGGTGAGCTCGAGGGTCGCGCCCGAGCGCACACCCGCGTCGAGGAGGTTCGAGGCGGGGTCGATGACGCGCTGGTCGCCCCCGAAGTCGGCGATCTTCAGCGTGAGGCCGGCGGGAGGGGGCGGAGCGGGCTGGGTCTGCCCGCCGCTCGCGGCGCCCGGGCGCTGGGGGTCGGCTGCGTGGATGGCGCGGGCGATGTCGCCGACGCTGGCTGTGGCGTCGGCGGTGATCTGGAGCTTGCTGGTGCTGCCGCCGGGGCGGACGAGGCTGGCTTTGATGCGCATCCGGTGCGGTTACCTGTCTGGGAGGGGCTCGTGGGTCGGCGGGAGGGGCGTCCGGCTGGGCCGGGGCGGCCGGGGGCTGGGGCGGGCGGGGCTGGGGCAGGCGGAGTCGTCGGCGGCTAGTCGGCCTCGTCGTGGGGTTGGTCGAGCAGGGGGAGGTCGGCCTTCGTGACCAGGCGGGAGAGCACGGCGTACTCGACCAGGCGCGCCCGGCGGTTGGTCGCGAGCGCGCCGACCCCGCCGCGCAGGCCCTCGACACCGCTGCGGCTGAGCTTGTCGCAGACGTTGTCGAGCTTGCGGTTGAAGCGGCTGAGCGCCCAGCCGAGCCTCTCGGCGGCGGCTTGCGAGGAGGGGATCTCGCTCGTGCCGGTGCCTTCGCGGCGCAGCATCGTCTCGGCGAGGGCCAGGATGAGCAGCTTCTGCGAGGCGGTGAAGGTGACGGCCCCGACAGTGGTGGCGCCAGACGCATCGGGCACCGGGGTGAGGTCGACGAAGGTGGGCGCCGAGGTGTGCACGGTGAACTCGTAGCTGGTGGGGCCCGCGGTGAAGACCACGGTGGTGAGGCCGAAGACGATAGGCATGCGCGCGCCGGGGGCGAGCCAGGCCTGCATGGTGCGCGAGGCGTCGGAGACCGTCGCGCTCAGCCGTGACCCCACGTTCGACAGCCACCACATGCCGTCGACGTTGGCGATCTGCAGGAAGCGGCGGTGCAGGTACTGGTTGTCGTCGATGTCGAGGTCGGCCTCGCGCCCGATCTCGAACGGCCTCGCGGGGTCGAGGGTGAACCACTCGCCGCAGAACTCGACGCTCGCGGTGGAACCGGGGGCCGGGGTGGTCGCCGAGAGGCCGGATGCGGGGGCCGGGGTGGGCGCGGCGGGCGCCTTGGTCTTCGGCTGGCTGTCGGTCATGGTGCGCACGTCCTCGTGGGGTCTGAGCTCTTGCCGTCGGCGCGCACGATGCTCACTTCGACGCAGACCGACCCGCCGTTCGACACGGGAAGCGTGAGGGTCGGCGACTCGGTGCGCTCGGCCTGCCCGGTCTCGGTGGAGGTGTACGTCGACCAGATGAACTCGTCGCCGTCGCGCGGGTCGGGGTTGCTCCAGCTGAAGGTGACGCTCGAGCCGTCGTCGGTGACCACGCCGGCGAGGTCGGCGGGGGCGGGGACAGCCGCATCGACCCCGATCTCGTCGACGGGGGCGCTCGTCTCGGTGACGCTCTGCTGCGCGGGCGACTCCGACCCGGCGTTGAGGGCGAAGACGAGCCCGCCGATGCCCGCGAGAACGACGACCGCCGCTGCCGCGACGACGTAGGGGAGAGCGCGGCGCTTCGGCGCGGCTTCGGCGTCGGGCCGGGCCGGGGCGGCGGGGCGGTGGAGGGTCTGCTCGAGGGGGAAGTCGTCGGCGGCCGTGGAAGTGCGGCCCGCGCCGGCGCCCTCGCCCGAACTCGATGGAGCGCCGCCCGAACTCGATGGGGCGCCGCGCGGACTCGGAGGAGTGCTGGGGGAGGGCGGGGCGAGGAGATCGTCGCGGAGTTGGGTGCGGCCGGTGGTGTCGTCGGCGGGAGAGACAGTGGGGGTTCGAGGCCCGACCGGGCCGGATGCGGGGGAGCGGCCGGCAGACGAGGGCCCTCGCCCCGGAGTGGTCGCCGGGGCGGGACCGGTGGGGTCGATGGTGACGATGCCGCGGATGCGGGTGTTGCCGTCGTCCTCCTCGTCGATCTCGTCGGTGGGCACGTGCTCGTCGAGCACGTCGGTGGGCGTCACCGACATGCTGAGCTCGAGTTGCACCTTCTGCAGGGCGCGGGCGAACTCGAGCGCCGTCGAATACCTGTCGGACTCGTTCTTCGCCATCGCCGTGGCGAGCACCTGCTCGAGCGAGGCCGGCACGTCGGCGCGGCCGGTCGGGGCGAGGCGGGCGGTCTGGATGCGCCCGATGAGGTCGAGCCCGCTGTTCGCCCCGCCCTGTACCTCGAACGGCGAGCGGCCGGCGAGGATCGTGTAGACGGTCGCGCCGAGCGAGTAGATGTCGGCGGCGGCACCGGAGGACGGGGTCGCGGCGAACACCTCGGGCGGCGACCACGGGATCGACATGCCCACCGACTCCAGCTCGTCGCCGCCGACCAGAGCGACCGAGATGCCGAAGTCGGTGAGGGCGGGACGGTTGTATTCCGTCACGAGAATATTGGCGGGCTTGATGTCGCGGTGCAGGATGCCGGCGCGGTGCGAGGTCTCCACGGCACCCGCCACCTGCACGCCGATGCGGAGTGCCTCGGCGACACTGATCTTCTCACGCCGGTACCGCGCGCCGAGGTTCGGCTTCGGGCAGTACTCCATGGCGAGGTACGGCCTGCCGTCTTCGGAGATGTCGGCCTGGTAGATCGTCACGATCGACGGATGCGTCGACAGCTGCGCCATGAGGTTCGCCTCGGCGTCGAAGCTCTCCCGCGCCCCGTCGGTGAGCGCCTCCCGCAGCAGCACCTTGATGGCGACACGACGTCGCGGCATCCGCTGTTCGTAGAGGAAGACGTCGGCGAAGCCGCCCGAGCCGAGCAGCTGCAGGTAGCTGAACCCCGGGATCTCGGGTGGAGCCGAGGGCGGCCGGCGGGCGTTCACGGGATCTCCTCGAACGAGACGGTGACGCCGTCGCCCAGGTCGACCAGGTCGCCGTCGAGCACCAGCACGGGTTCGTTCGGGCCGAGCCGCAGCGGCGGGGTGCCGGTGCGGTGCAGCACGGAGCCGTTGGTGGTGTCGAGGTCGACCACGAGCACGTGCCTGCCCTCGAGGCGGATCTCGAGGTGATTGCGCGAGATGTCCTGCTCGGGGCTCGGCACGGTGACGAGCACGGGCACCTGGTCGGCCTGCACGCGGTTCGCGCGCGGCCGGCGCCCGATGATGATGCCGCGGTCGAGCGCGTGCGTCTCGCCGGTGGAGAGCACGACCCGGCCGAGGGCGCCGGTGGCGGGCTGCGGTGCCTCGGAAGAGTTGGCCGCGTCGAGGCGGCGCATGGCCTCGAGTTCGGAGACGGTGACGGTGAGGCCGTCGTGGTCGTCGTCGATGCCCGAGGGGTGAGCGGGTGCGGCGGGCGCCGCCGTCGGCGCCGAGGGTGCGGGCGCGGCGGGTGGGACGGTGTGGGCGTCGAAACCCGCGCTCCCGGATGCGGCACCCACGTTCCCGAAATCGGGGATGCCGGAGATGAGCCCGCCGGCGGTCGGGGTGACCGGTGCCGCGGTGGTGGGGTTCGCGGTGGTGGGTGGGGCGAAGGAGTCGGGGGTGGGGCGCGCGCTCTCGGAGGTCTGCGCCGGCGTGGGGGCCGGGGCGGCGGAGGCCGGCGCAGAGCTCGCGGCTGCGGCCGGGCCGCCGGGGGAGGCCGAGTCGCTCGGGGCGTCGTCGGACTCGTCGTCGTCGAGCTCGCGCACGGCGGCCTGCTCGACCGACTTCACGACGGTCGCGCCCCAGAGGTGGTCGTAGGCGTCGTCGGGGAGCTCGCTCCGCGTGCTCTCCAGCTCGTCGTCGAGGGCGGCCGTGGCGGGAGCCGCGATGGTGCGCTCCGCGTCATCGGTGGGCGCGGTGGAACCGCCGGTCTCGGTGGAAGCGGAAGAAGCGCCGGACGCGGTGGGCGGGGGGTCGGCGATCTCGGACCCTCCGGTCGACGCCTCGGCAGGCTCCTCTATCGGCTCCTCGGCGGGCACCTCCTCCGGCAGCAGCGTCGTCTCAGGGATCTCCGTCGGTGCGGGCGCCTGAGGCTCAGCCGGTCCCGTGGCGGCGGCCGGTGCGGATGCCGCGGATTCTGCAGTTCCGGTGGCAGCGGTCTGGGTGCCCGGCGTGCTCGCGGGCTCAGCCTCCACCGGTGCGGATGATCCGGCGTCGACCACGCTCGCGGCGGGGGCGGGCACCTCGATGGTCGGTGCGGCCAGGTCGACCTCGACCGACGAGCTCAGCACCACTCCGCTGGCGATGCGCAGCCGAGCATCCGTGTCGGCACCGCCGGAGGCGCTGCCGCCCGTGGCCGACCGCACGACGAGCCGCTCGGCGGCGGGCACGACGCGCTCGCTCCAGGTGGTGACGTCGGCGCCCGAGACGGAGTAGCCCTCGACGGCACCGGCCTCGACCACGTCGATCGCGAGCTCGCCGCGCACGGCGAGGCGCACCTCGGATCCGTCGACGGTCGCGACAGCGAACGGGGGGATGGCTCGCAGGCTCGTGCCGAAGGCTCCGGTGAGCGACTCGAGCACGGCGCCGAGGCCGAGCCCCTCCGACAGTGAGACCCAGAGACGCTCGAGCATCTCGGCGCTCACGCCGGCGGGCAGCACCGCGACGCCGGCGGGGGCCACGATGGCGTGCCAGGTGCCCGGGGTGTAGTGGAATGCGGTCATCTCAGTTCCTCCCGAAGGCCCCGGCGCGGCCGCGCGGGATGGTGTCCTCGTCGTGCGAGGAGCCGCGCGGTCCCTCATCGTCCCCGTCGAAGGGCCGGCCGGAGTCGTTCGTGCTCCACGCATCGACGACGACGGCGGTCAGGTTGTCGCGCCCGCCGTGCAGCAGACCCTCGTGCACCAGGCGCACCGCGGCCTCCTGGGCGACGGGCTCCTCGCGCAGCACGCGGGCGATGACCTCGTCGTCGAGTTCGCTCGAGACCCCGTCGCTGCACACCAGCATCCGGTCGCCCGGTTCCATCGGCACCAGCCAGTAGTCGGCCTCCGACAGCCCGCCGCCACCGAGGGCGCGGGTGATCACATTGCGCCCTGGGTGGTTCGCGGCGGCGGCGCGGTCGAGCTCTCCGTCGTCCATGAGCTCCTGCACGACGGAATGGTCGACGCTGATCTGCTCGAGCGATCCGTCGCTGAAGCGGTAGGTGCGGGAGTCGCCGAGGTTGAACACCAGCCAGTACGCCTGCCCGTCGTTCTCGGCGACGGCCACGCCCGACACCGTGGTGCCGGCGCGGCGGCTGCCGCTGTGGGCGAGCCTGCCGATGGCGGCCCTGGCGCGGTCGAAGGCGTCACGGATGTCGGCGGGCTCGAGCGACCCCGCCCCCGTGAGCGCCGCGAACGCCTCGACGGCGAGCGCGCTCGCCACCTCGCCGGCCTCGTGCCCGCCCATGCCGTCGGCCACCAGGAACACCGGGTCGGAGGCCAGCAGCGAGTCTTCATTGCCCCGTCGCCTCAGCCCCGTGTGCGTCGAGCTGCCCACGCCCAGCCGCAGCTCGTCGCGTCGCACCCCGCCGCCCGTGCCCGCCCCCGCGCGCACGTCGCCCGCGCCCGCACGGGGTCGCCTGCCGGCCGCGGCGCCCGTGTGGCCCGCGCCGGACCCCAACCCCGTCACAGCGCCCCCTCCACCGTGAAGTACCGCGTGCCCACCCGCACCCGGTCGCCGTTCTCGAGCGTGATGCGCTCGCCGGGTTCGAGCTGCAGCTCGGCACCGTCGGCGCGCACGATCGCCGAACCGTTTGTGGAGCCGCGATCGCTCACCCACACCCCGCCGGGCTCGACGTCGAACTCGAGGTGCGTCTTCGACACCGAGAGGGTGTCGCCGGTGAGGGCGATGAGGATGTCGCGGGGGTCGTTCGACGGCGACACCGGGTCGCGCCCGAGCACGCCGTGCCGGGTGACCGGCACCACGGCGCCGCTGTCGAGCCGGAAGGCCGTCACCCCCGCGGCGCGCGCCGACACCGGCGGCTGCGACAGCCGGGTGTGCTCCGCGTCGTCGTGCTCCGCATCGGCGGGGGCGTCGGATGCGGGGAAGGCTGCGGCGAGCTCGGCCGGGGTCACGACGGGCGCGGGTGCGAAGCCCGGTACGACGTCGATCGGCTCCGCCGGCGCCCCGGGCGGAGGGGGCGGCACGGGCGACCCCGCTCCGCCGCCCGGCGTGTAGCCCGGCGCCGCGTACTGCGGTACGGGTCCAGGGGCGGGCGGAGCGGGCGGCGGCGGCGCGACCGGCACCCCCGACGGCTCCGCGACCGGCGTGCCCGGCGCCGGAGCCGCATCCTGCCCACCCCGGCCGTACCCCGCATCCTGAGCAGCCTGCGACGACGCGTTCCCCGGCGTGAACGCCCGCCCGCCCCCGAACCCGGCCGGCTCGGGCTGCAGCTCGGCAGCGCGCGGGGAGGCGTCGAGCACGAGCTGCCCGGGAGCCGCCTTGAGCGGGTTCGGCCCCGCCTTCACGTCGATCACCCAGGTGCGGGCGAGCCGGTCGTGCCAGCCGCGCCCGATCTTCTCGGAGTCCCAGAGCGGCGAGAGGTACACGACGTACTGGCCGATGAAGAACACCAGCGAGGCGGCGGCGACGAACACGTCGCGCAGCAGCATCCAGCCGAGACCGGGCCGACCGAGGCTGCCCACGTTCACGATGCGGAGGCCGAGCGCGAGCTTGCCCACGGAGAAGCCGAGGAACGACTGCATCAGCAGCTTCGCCAGCGGGTAGACCAGCGCGGGAACGATCAGCAGCACGGCGCTCAGCCCGCTCACCCCGATGCGGGTCTCGTCGGTCTGCACCTCGATCACCCCGAGGGCGATGAGCGGCATGGTGACCAGCAGCCAGAACGCGAGCCCGACCGCGCCGTCGAGGAGGAATGCCACGACCCGGCGGCCGTAGTTCGCCGGGAACAGGTCGCCGCGGCGGATGGGCGGTGCCGCGGGCGTCGGCTGCCACCCGTCGATGGGTCGCCCGTCGGCGCCCACCGTGGCGGGCGCCCCGGCGAGCGACTGCGCCCCGAGCGCCGAGGTCTGGCTGCGCGACGACACCGGGGTGCCGCACACCAGGCAGAACTGCGCGCTGCGGGGAACCGCAGACCCGCACTGGGCACAGGGGAAGGATGCGTCGGTCATCGCTACCGGTCACCTCTCGTCGTCGAGTCGCTCGAGCCGGCGGTGCCCGCGTCGCGCGCCGTCTTCGCGCCGCGCCGTTCGCTCGAGCCCCGCCTGCCGCGGTGGAAGAACGACCCCAGCGACCACCGGGCCGCGAACCGCTTCCACCACGACGCCGACTTCGCCATGTTCCGCACGACGAGGTCGACCTCCGTCCAATACTGCTCGATCTCGTCGGGAGTCGGGTCGCCTGGCCCGAAGACGCTGCCGTCGGCGCGCCGTGCGACCTCCACCACGGGCACCGACGGGTACGCACCCGCCAGCACCAGCGCGTTGTCGCGGCGGGTCGCCCCGGCCGGAACCCGTGTGCCCAGGTCGCCCGCGCGGTCGACGATCTCGTCCCAGCCCCCGCTCACCCGATCGGCCGGCCGCGGCGCCTGCCGACGTCGACGGCGCCTGGCGAGCTTGACCAGCACGATCACGAGCAGCGGCCCGAACACGATGATCAGCAGCCCCAGCACTCCACCGCCGACGAGGAGCACCGGGAGGAAGTCGAAGCCCTCCTCCTGCACCTCCTCCTGGGCGGTGTCCTCGGTGCGGATGTCCGGCGGCAACTCGGCCGGCTCCTGCGGCGGGGGCGGCGGCTGCAGCACCTGGGCCTTGGGGTCGCTCTTGGGCTTCGGGGCCTCCTCGAGCGGGATCTGGTCTTCGGGCGGCGTGGGGTCGAAGGTGATCCAGCCCGCACCGTCGAAGGGCACCTCGACCCAGGCGTGGAGCTCGTCGCCCGTGAAGTCCTGCACGGCGTCGGCGCCCTCGTACTGGTCGGGGTAGAAGCCCATCACCACGCGGGCCGGCATGCCGAGCGAGCGCACCATGAGGGCCATCGCCACGGCGTACTGCTCGTCGTCGCCGACCATCTGCTCGGCGTCGAGGAGGCTCGCGATGCGTTCGGCGCCGTGACCGGCGCGCGAGACGGCCTCGCCCTCGAGACCGTGGCTGAAGAAGCCGTCCTGGCTGAGCCCGTTGGCGATGTTGCGCACCTGCTGGATGGGCGTCTCGGCGTCACCGGCGTACTCCGAGGCGAGCGAGCTCACCACGTCGGGCACCCCGCTCGCCTTGGGCATGCCGATGTCGGAGACCTTCCGGCTCGACAGCTGCTCGTCGTTGAAGCTCGGCGGCAGCACCGTGTCGATGGTGTACGAGTCGCCCTCGCCGATGCCCGCGGTGTCGAGCGCGACGCCGGTCGCCCGGTTGTAGTGCAGGGCGCCCTCGAGCTGGGTGGCGCGCTCGCCGTCGAAGGTGAGCCCGTCGAGGTACCCGGTGTCGGGAAGCCACACGCCGGTGAGCCCCGTGATGCCGACCTCGAGGGTCGCCGGGTCGCCCTCGACGTCGTTGGCGATGTCGGGGCTCACCCGCACGAACGAGCCGGAACCGGTGGAGCCGTCGCCCGCCACGTTGTAGACGGTGCCGTCGTAGGTGTCGAGGGTGGCGAGACGGATGCGCGCCCCGTCGGGAAGGCCCTTCACGGTGAACAGGGAGTCGTCGACCTTGTCGCGCACGTAGCTGCGGAAGCCCACCAGCGGGCTCGCGTAGTCGTGAAGGTCGAGCGGGGGTTCGATCTGGTCGCGCAGCACCTCGCGGGCGGCCGCCGGGACGAGGAGGCCGCCGGTGGCGAAGCCGAGGCCGAGGGCGGCGACGACGAGACCCGCGGCGGTGGCGAGGCGGGTGCGGCGCAGCTTCGCGGCGGTCTGCGGGTCGGCGACCGACGCGGAGCCTGCAAGGGTGGTGGCCGACGAAGCCTCGGCGCGCGCCTCCTGCCGGCGCCACGCGGCCCAGGCGAGCGCGATGCCCACGAAGGCGAGACCCTGGGCGACAGGGAAGGCGCCCTCCCGGGTGCCGAACGCGATGGCGGTGATGAACAGCGCGACCATCGGCAGGAGCGCCCACGCCGAGCGCTTCAGCCGGAGGGCGAAGCTCGTGGCGAGCACGGCGGCAAGGAGCGAGGTCAGGAAGGGCACGATGAGCACCGACTCGAAGCCGCCGAGCGGTGTCACCAGGGTGAGCACGTCCTTCCACGAGAACACCACCCCGAGCACCAGCGTGCGGAAGGTGTCGAGGGTGGGGATGATTCCGAGGACGGTCGTGGTGGGGGCGGCGAGCGGGCCGCCGAAGACCAGGTAGACCACGATGGTGACGGCGGCGACGATGACGAGGTTCCAGCGCATCCGCCAGCCGGCGAGGCCGATGACGATGCCGAGCACGATGCCGCCGAGGCCGGCGACGAGGTAGCCGACGCCGCCGTAGGCGGGCCCGAAGCTCAGCACCGAGACGAGCAGCACCGCCGCCACGACGGCGCAGTCGAGGGCGATCGCCCAGGTGGGCCGGCCCGGGTTCGGGCGCGGAGGCAGCAGGGGGGTGCCGGCGCGGGCGGCCGCGCTGCCGGCCGGGGCGCCGGGCGCATCGGCAGCGGTGCCGGCAGCGCGCGCCGCGCGCCGCGAGGACTCTGGTTTCGTCATCAGCTGTTGGCCCTCCGGAGAGCGAGGGGGAAGTCGGTGAGTTCTCCCACCGAGAGCAGTGTGGTGTCGCCGATCTGGCGCAGCGACATCGCCGAGCCGGGTCGTGCCGCCACGGCGATCACGCGCACCCCGAGCGGGATGTGCACGCTCGCCGCCTGCAGCTGCGAGGGCGTGACCTGCCCGCCGAACAGCAGGAAGGCCACCGAGGCGTTCGGCACGGCCGTTCCGGTGGTCTTCGCCAGCTGCACGATCGACTCGCGCCGGTCGCTCTGCTGAACTCCCGAGAGGTCGTCGAGAAGGCGCCGCCCGGTCTCGGTGTGCAGTGTGTCCTTCTGGGTGAGTACGGTGAGGTCGCGCTCCTCGATGAGCGCCTGCACGCCGAGCGATCCGCAGATCGACACCGCGAGCTCGAACTCGTCGTCGTCGACGTAGTCGCTGCGGTTGGTCGAGAGCGCGACGGCGAGGTGCGAGCGCCTGGTCTCCTCGAACTGGCGCACCATGAGCTTGCCGGTGCGCGCCGAGGTCTTCCAGTGGATGTAGCGGCGGTCGTCGCCCGGCACGTACTCGCGCAGGGCGTGGAACGACACGTCGTTCTCGCTCAGCACCCGGCTCTCGATGCCCTCGAGGTCGCGCAGGAACCCCGAGGAGGAGCCGCCGAGCGAGATGGTCTTCGGATGCACGAACAGCTCACGCGGGTCGGTCCAGCGGATCTCGCGGCGCAGCAGCCCGAGCGGGTCTCCTCGCACGGAGCGCACCGGGCCGACGATGATGACCGCGCGACGGTGAGTGGGGATGCCGAACAGGTCGTCGTGCTCCGCCCCCGGAGCGAGTCGTGGCAGGTGGAACGAGGCGAACGACGAGCCGACCGGCAGTTCGATGCGGGCGGGCAGCAGTGAGCGCTGCGAGGTATTGGTCACGGCGATGCGGCCCACAGCCTTCTCACCCACCACCACGCGGTTGAGCGCGAGGTCGAGGGTGACGGCGTAGGCGGAGCGGCCGAGCGCGAATCCGACGGCGATGAGCAGGGCGGCGAGCAGCACGAAGCCCACCACGAGCAGCTCACGCCAGCCCAGCACCGCCCCCGCGACGAGGGCGGCGACGGTGCAGACGAGCACGCCCCAGCCGAACCCCGACACCGTCGAGAGCACCGGCCCGGCCACGCGCCAGACGGGGCGCCAGGCCGTGCCGAGGCACCCCGACACCGCCGACCATCCGGTGCCCCTCAGCCAGCCGAATGCCCGGCCGGTCGCCTCGCGAACCCTGTTCATGCAGCCGGTTGCCTCGACTGCGGTGCCGCGACGTCGGCGAGCACCCTGGTGAGCACGTCGGCGGCGGTGGCGCCCTGGAACTCGGCCTCGGCGTCGAGCACGAAGCGGTGCGTCCACACCGGCCCGGCGAGCTCGCGGATGTCGTCGGGCAGCACGTAGTGGCGCCCCTGCGTCGCCGCCCACACCTTGGCGGCACGGATGAGTGCCATCGCACCGCGCACCGAGACGCCGAGCCGCGACTCGGGAGCGAGCCGGGTCTCCTCGGCCAGCTGCGCGGTGTAGCGCAGGATGGCGGGGTCGACGTGCACCGTGGCGGCGAGGTCGGCCATGTCGGCGACGGCCGAGGTGGTGATGACCGGCGCCAGACGGGCGGACGGGTTGCGGTCGGAGGAGCCGGCGAGGATCTGCTCGGCCGAGGCCAGGTCGGGGTAGCCGATCGAGGTCTTGATGAGGAAGCGGTCGAGCTGGGCCTCGGGCAGCCGGTAGGTTCCGGCCTGCTCGATGGGGTTCTGCGTGGCGATCACGAGGAACGGGCGGCCCACCTCGTGGGTCACGCCATCGACCGAGACCCGCGACTCCTCCATCACCTCGAGCAGCGCCGACTGGGTCTTGGGCGACGCGCGGTTGATCTCGTCGGCCAGCACGATCGAGGCGAAGATCGGCCCCTTGTGGAAGTCGAACTTGTGCGTCTCCTGGTCGTAGATGGTGACACCGGTGACATCCGACGGCAGCAGGTCGGGCGTGAACTGGATGCGCTGGTGCGAACCCTGCACGGTCGCGGCGATGGCCTTCGCCAGGCTGGTCTTGCCGGTGCCGGGAGCGTCTTCGAGCAGCACGTGCCCCTCGGTGATCATGGCCATGAGCGTGAGCCGCACCACGTGCTCCTTGCCGAGCACGGCGATGCCGACGTTCTGCACCAGCTTGTCGAAGGTGCCGGCGAACCAGGTCGCCTGCTCGGGGGTCATCGTCATAGGAGGGGGAGTCCTTTCGGGGTGGGGGAGCTGATCGGATTCGGCGCCGTGCCCGAGGGCGCGGCGGGCAGAGAGGTCATCGTCTTGCCTGCACCTGCACGCCGTCGCACTGCATGCGCGAGGCCTGGTTCTCGAGCGAGTAGTTCCCGGTGTCCTGCGTGTACCACTGGGTCTGGCGCGAGCCGTTTCCGGCGCCGTCGACGGTGATGGTGGTCGAGCGCACCGGGGTGCCGTCCCACGTGCAGGTGACGGTGCCCTGGCCGAGGAAGTTCTCGACGCTCAGCTGCATGCGCACGCAGGGCGGGCCGTTCACGAGACCCTCGCCGTCGCACGACTGCCAGGCCGAGACGTAGGCGCGCTTCGGGGGCGCGTCGCCGCTCTGCGCCGATGCCGAGTTCTCGGAGGTCTGCCCCGCGGCGTCGGTGGCCACCACCCGGATGCTGTGGGCCTCGCTGTAGGCGTCGCCCACGGTCGCCGACCCGCTGCCGTCGCGGGAGTAGAGGTTGCCGTCGATGTAGACCTCGACGCCCGTGACCGCGCGCCCGTTGCCGGGAGGTGCGTTCCAGGAGAGGGTCACCGACTTCGCGTTGCCGGTCGCCGAGACGCTCGGCGCCTGCAGCGGCCCGAACGGGACCCCCGCGTTCGACGTCGCACTCGGCGGGCCCTCGTAGCTCTGACCGTCGAGGGGCGTCACGGCCCGCACCTGCACGGTGTAGGAGGTGCCGTTCGAGAGCCCGCCGACCGTGTAGCTCGAGGCGTTGCCCGGGATGTTCGTCCAGCCGCCGCCGTTCAGGCTGTACTGGTACACCAGCTCGCTTGCCGAGGCGCCGTTGCCGGCCGCGTCGGCGGGCTGGCTGAACGTGACGCTGCCGTCACCCTCCGCCGTGATGGTGGGCTGGCCGACCTGACCGGGAGGCGTGAAGGCGCGGCGCGGAGCGGACTGCGCCGAGGGGTCGCTCGTACCCGCCTTGTTCGTGGCGGTCACCTGGAAGGTGTAGTCGGTGGTCGACACGTCGAGCGGAACGGTCTGCTGCGTCGAGGTGCCGGCCGGGATGGTCTGCACGACGCTGCCGCCGCGCAGCACGCTCAGCGTGTACGACTTGATCGCGTCGCCGTTGGCCTTCGGCGGTTCCCAGCTCACCTGCATCTGCGCTCGGCTGCCGACCGGGTCGAGGCGGGTGGTCGAGGGTGCGGCAGGAGCATCCGGAGCCCTGGCCGGGATCTCCTCGGCCGAGAACGAGCTGAACTCGCTCGGCTCGGGTGCCCGGTTCACGGCCTGCACCCGCACCTGGTACGCGGTGCCGTTCTCGAGCCCCTCCCAGGTGAGCGTGTTTCCGGTGACGCCGTAGCGGGTCGCGGCGCCGCGCGCCGGGGCGGGCGAGATCTCGAGGTTGAACGACTGCACGGCCGAGCCGGGGGTGGGCGGGGTGACCCAGCTCACCTGGAGGCTCTCGTCGCCGAAGACCAGCGTGGGGGCCTGCGGCTGGTCGGGGCGGGCGTCGGGCCGGGCCACGGCCGATTGCGGCGACGGGTCGGAGGTGCCGACGGAGTTCGTCGCGGTGACGGTGAAGGTGTACTCCACGTCGTTCGTCAGGCCGTCGAGGGTGCACGTCGTGGACGCGCACTGCTTCGTGTAGCCCTGGTTGCTCGCGACGGTGTAGCCGGTGATCTCGGCGCCGTTGTTGATCGGCGGGTTCCACGACAGCACGACGGTGCGGTCCTGGATGCTCGTCACCGTCGGCGTGGCCGGCGCGTCGGGCCGCCCCTGCACGGTGATGCGGATGCGCCCGTCGGCCTGCCGCTCCGGGTCGCCGGTGGCATCGGCGATGCGGTAGCGCACCACCATGGTTCCCACGAAGTCGGCGGCGGGGGTGACGTCGACCGAGGAGCCCGCGGCCGCGGCGTTGCCCGAACCCGTCTCCACGGCGACCTGCACGATCTCGAGCGGGGTCTCCGGGAACGGGTTGAAGTCGTTCGAGAGCACCGGCACCGAAACGGTCTGGCCCTGGTTCGCCTGCGGCACCGTGTCGTCGACGGCGGAGGGCGGGGCCTTCGTGGTCGAGAGCACGTTCACCGTCATCGAACCGGTGACCGTGTTCTCGCCGTCGGAGACGTTGACGGTGAGCGGGGAGGAGCCCCGGGGCGCGTCGACCGCCGCGGTCACCCGCAGCACCGAGCCGTCGAGCGAGGCGTTGACGCCCTGGCCGGCATCGCCCGAGAGCTCGAAGGTGAGCTTCTCGAGGTCGCCCTCGTCGGGGTCCTGCGCGAGCGAGCGCAGGTCGAGGGTCGCCTCGCCGTCGCCGGCCGCCACGTCGATCGACGAGTTGGTGAACGTCGGCGGGGTGTTGATGTCGGAGATGACCTGCAGCGGGATGACGAGGGTCGCCTTCTTGCCCGCCGGGTCGTCGGGGCCGGTGCCGTCGGTGACCTCGAAGCTGATCGCATCCGGGCCGTCGTAGCGCGGGCGCGGCGTGTAGCGCAGCGTGTCCTCGTCGGCGACCAGGTTGTCGCCGTTCGAGTTCGCCGCCCGCACCTTCTCGGCCTCGGTGATGCGCACGCTCTTGCCCTCGGCCACCAGCACGTAGTCGGCGAGTTCGATGTCGACGGTCTCGCCGTCGTTCACCACGATCGGCTCGATGCCGGGTCGGAGCACCGGGGGAAGGGTGTCGAGGCCGGGCACCGACACGAAGGCCGAGGCCTGCAGCCCGTCCTGGTCGGTGACCGTGTACCGGATGATCTGGGTCGTCGGCAGCAGTTCGATACGCAGGTTCTGGGCGGCCGTGACGGATGCGGTGGGGTCGTCGGTCGACACCGTGAGCTCGTCGATGGTGCCGTCGGGGTCGTCGTCGTTCTCGCGCACGTCGATGTCGACGTAGGGGCGGTCGAGCACGTCGGAGACCGGCACCGTGTCGTCGCGGGCGATCGGCGCCTGCAGAGGGGCGTCTTCGCTCACCGTGAGCAGCAGGGTGCCGATGGCCGGGGCGCCCCAGCGGTCGACGATCGTGTACTGCAGCGTGTAGTCGCCCGGCTCCTGGGGGGCCGTGACCATCACGCGCCCGCCCTCGATCGAGGCGGTGACGCCCTCGGGGGCCTCGAGCCCGTTCTCGCGGATGGCGATCGGGTCGCCGTCGGGATCGGAGTCGTTCGCCATCACGTCGACGGCGAGGGTGCGACCGGGGCGCGCCTGCACGGTGTCCTTCAAGGCGTACGGCGGCTGGTTCGAGTCGCTCGCCGGAATGATGCCGACCTGGATGGTCGCGGTCGCGAGCCCTCCGAGGCGGTCTTGCACAGCGTAGGTGAAGGTGTCGGTGCCGACCGAGCTCGGGTAGGCCTCGTACACCAGCCAGCTCTCGCCGACCTCGGTGATGCGGCCCTTCGCCGGAGCAGAGGACTGGCCGATGAGCTCGACTGAGTCGCCGTCGGGATCGATGCCGTTCAGCGGGATCGGGATGCGCACGCTGGTGCCCTGGAGGGCGCGCACGGTCACGTCTTGCGGGCGGGGCGGCGAGTTGGTCTCGTTGTCGCCGACGATGCGGATGGTGATGTACCCCGCATCCTTCTGGCCCTGCGAGTCGACGACCTCGTAGGTGGCGTAGACGGTCTTCGGCTCGGGGCCGGCGCGGAAGCGCACCACGTCTTCTGAGACGAAGATCTGCCCGTCGGCCGGGGCGACCAGCGGCTCGATGAGGCTCTCGGAGAGGTGGATGGTGTCGCCGTCGGGGTGGTAGTCGTTCGCCAGCACCGGGATGGTGGCGACGTCGTTCACCCGCACGGTGACGGTGTCGTCGGTGGCCACCGGGGGCTGCAGGCGCTCGGGCGCGGCGATCGGGGCGATGAACACCTGGCCCTGCGCCGTCGCGACCCCGTTCGACACCGTGTACGTGATGGTGATGGGGGTCACGAGGCCGCGGTCGGTGACGCGGAGGATCTGGTGCTCGAGCACCTCGACCGAGATCGGGGCGTCGGCCGGCACCTGCACCGACTGCACGGCGAGGATGCCGCCGTTCGGGTCGGAGTCGTTCGCCAGTACGTTCACCAGGGTGTTGCGGCCGGTCGGCAGCATCGCGATGTCGCGCACGGCCGTCGGCGGCGCCTCGGAGTCGCTCGGCGGCACGACCGTGACGCGCACGAGACCCTCGGCAGTCTTCGGGCCGTCGGCCACGAGGTACTGCACGTAGAACGTGCCCTGTGCGGCGCCCACCACGTCAAAGGTGCCGGTGGTGTAGTCGGGGGTGATGGTGAGGCCGGGCGTCTCGTTCACCTTCGCCAGGCGCAGCGGGGCGCCCGACGGGCTGAGGTCGTTGTCGAGCGGGGCGACGGTGATGCGCTCGTTCTCGGTGGCGACGACGTAGTCGGGGGTGGTGACGGGCGCGAGGGTGCCGGTGTCGCGCACGATGAAGCGGATGGTGCCCTCGGTCTCGCTGCGACCGTCGGAGACCACGACCGTGACGTCTTTGGGCCCGGTGTTCGGGTCGATGCTGGTGAAGGTGACCTCGCCGTCGGGGCGGAACTGCACCTGGTCGCTCGTTCCCGTCGACGCGCTCACCACGTAGAGGTCGTCGCCGTCGGGGTCGATGAAGTCGGGGAGGATGTTGTGCTTCGTCGTGGCGCCGAGCTCGGTGAGCACGTCGGAGACGCGGTTCTGCTTCGGCGGGGTGTTCTGACCCTCGGGTCGCACGGTGAGCGAGACGGTGGCGGTGTCGGTGCCGCCCCGGCCGTCTTCGACCTGGTAGGTGAAGCGGGAGCTGCCCTCCGCATCCGGAGCCACGACGACCTGGAGCGCTGCACCGTTCAGGATCTGCTGCACCTCACCGGCCGAGGGCTGCGAGCCCTGCAGCGAGGCGGTGAGCACGTCGCCGTCGGGGTCGGTGTCGTTGTCGAGCACGGGGAGGATGACGGTGCGGCCCGCGCGCACGCCGAAGTCGTCGTCGACGGCGGTGGGCGGCGTGTTCTCCTCGGAGCGGTCGGGGAGAAGCACCTGGAGCTCCTCCTCCGTGCTGTCCTCCTCCTCGTCGGAGTCGCTCTCCTCGGGCGGCGGGGCGATGTCGTCCCAGTTGTCGACCTTCTTCATGTCCTGGTTCACCAGGTACACCACGCCGGTCGAGACGTCGTTCAGCACCACGACGTCGCGGTTCACGCGGAAGCGCAGCTCGGCGTTGGCGGCGAGGCCGTCGATCTCCTGCTGCTTGTCGTCGCCGTCGCCCGCACAGTCGCGCAGGTAGTTGCCCGAGCCCGCCCAGGCGGCGTAAGCGCATCCGTTGAGGAAGACCGGGGCGGCCGGCTCGCCCGGCTTGCTGTTGGCGACAGGCACGACGGTCGCCTCGCCGCCCGAGAGCGGCTGCCGGATGAGGGAGGTCTCGGTCGAGATGAGCAGGTCGTCAGATGCCGGGCCGGAACTCTGCACGATGCCGCCCGCCGCATCGGGGACCTCGACCTGGCCGCCGCCCGGGAGGTAGACGGTGCCGCTCGCGGCGTCGAAGACCGCTGCCTGGTCGCCCACGGTGGTGAGGGTGAGCTGCGCGCCCTGGTCGACGTCGGGGAAGTCGGCTGCCGCCGTGGGCTCCTCGGGGAAGACGCCCTGGTCGGTGCGCTCGATCGTGTACAGCTTGTTCTGGCCGGTGGAGAGGGCGTGGATGGTGCCCGAACTGTCGGCCACGGCCGCGGAGCCCGAGCCGAGCTCGTACATCGGCTTCTCCGGATCGGGCGTGAAGGAGCCGGCCTGGCTGGAATCGACGCCCCAGAGGGCACCGGTCTCGCGGTCGAGCAGGGTGACGGTGTCGCCGCCGAGGGTGATGGATGCCTCGGGGGGAAGGTTCACGGGCGACTCGAGAGCCACGGTCATCGGGTTCACGGGGGTGAGCGTGGCACCGGCCGAGTCGAGCAGGAAGACCGTGTCGCCGTTCTGCAGCACGTCGAAGTCGGTGGAGGAGGTGCGGAGGCCGCCGTCGATGACCTGGGCGGGGTGGTTGAGGTGGCCGAGCAGGAGACCGGTGGGCTTCGTCACCCACACGCCGCCGTCGTTGAGGTCGACGTCGGCGGTCTCCACGCCTTCGTACATGAACGCCATCGTCGTGATGGCGATGGAGAGCGCGGCGACGGTCGCGACGGAGGCACTCGTGGCCTTGTGTCGTCGGATGGCGTCGAACAGCCTCACACAGATCTCCGATTCGTCGGGGTGTTCACAACGGCGAGGTAAGACTGTGCGGGGTCGGCGGAACCTGCGGTTACTTCGACCTACGGCACGCCCTTTCGGGTCAGACGTGCCCCGTACTGGGGTAATTCAAGCATGGTTGCCGAATCGTCGCCAAAACGAGCGGATGGGGAGAAGTCCCCATCTCTCGGGGTGCTCATCGGGTGCTCATCGGGTGCTGTGAGGGGGTGCTCAGGGGTGCTCGGGGGAGTTCAGGGGTGCGAACGGTATGAGAATCGGCGTGCCGGGGCTGTATGCGGCTTGACAGCGTGATTCTCATACCGTTCGGGCGCGGCGGTTAGGCTGGGGCGGTGTCGACGGGGAGAGCGCGGGAGTCCGCGCCGGGCGCAGGGCGCCGCGGGTCGCGGGCGCAGCTGCGCGCCGCGCGGCGCAAGCGCAGCACGCGGCAGGCGTTGCTCGCGGCCGGTGCGACGGTCGCCGTGGGCGCCATCGTGACCGTCAGCGCGCTCGTCGCCGGGGGTGTCATCCGGTTCGGCGCCCCGCAGGCCACGCCCGACGCCGGGGTCGCGACCACGTCCATCCCGGCGCCCACCTTCAGTGAGGTGCCGACGCCCTCTTCTTCTGAGCCGGCCGCCACCCCCGACCCTGCCCCCGCATCCGCCGCGCCCGCGCCTGCCGCCTTCGACCGCTCGGCGAACTCGCTCGACGACCCGCTGAGCCCGTGGGTGGTGGTGAACAAGCAGCGGCCGCTCGCCGACGGTGCGGGGTACGTGCCGCCCGACCTGGTGCAGCTGGCGCCCGACATCCCGAACCCCAACGGGCACCTCCTGCGCGCCGACGCCGCGGCGGCCCTCGAGCAGATGTTCGCTGCCGCGCAGGCCGAGATCGGGGTGCAGCTGGTGGCGCAGAGCGGTTACCGCTCCTACGACTCGCAGGTCGCCGCGTACGACTACTACGTCAACCTGCTCGGCACGGAAGGTGCCGACCTCACCAGCGCCCGCCCCGGCTACAGCGAGCACCAGACCGGGATGGCCATGGACATCCTCGGCCGCGACTCCGGCTGCACCCTCGACGACGGGCCCTGCTTCGCGAGCGCCGGCTCGGGCCAGTGGCTCGCCGCCAACGCCTACCGCTTCGGCTGGGTGCTGCGCTACCCCGACGGCGGCACTCCCGTCACCGGGTACGAGTTCGAGCCCTGGCACTACCGCTGGGTCGGTGTGCCCCTCGCCACCGAGATGCACACCACCGGCATCACCACCCTCGAGGAGTTCTTCGGCCTCCCCCCGGCCCCGGGCTACTGACCCGCGCGGGCCCCCGTGCCGGCACCGAGCGTGCACGTACAGGCGCTCGCGCCCGCGCTCATGCCCCACCCTCGCTTGGTCGCGCAAACCGCTCCCATGTGCGCGCGAAGGAGCACTTTCTGCGACCAGGATGCGCGAACGCGGGTCAGCCCCGGGTGGGGGCGGCAGCGCAGGCGAGGGCGGGGGCGGGGAGGCTGCCGGGGTTCGGCAGGTCGGGGAGGTGGAGGGCGGGGGCTGAGGAGATCTGGGTGGTGGCGCCGCTGAGGGAGCGGAGGGTGCCGTCGAAGGTGTCTCGGGTGGGGTCGGTGGTGGTGGCCCAGGCGACCAGGCGAGGGTCGCTGGAGGTGCCGGTCGGGAGGGTGCCGACGAGCAGCCAGACGGCGTGCTCGGGGTCGGGGGCGGCGGTGAGGGAGAACATGGTGAAAGGGTCGCCCTCGGGGTGGTAGCTCGGGCGGGTCATCGTCGCGTTCACGGCGGCGAGGGTGGCGGATGAGGCGGGCTGGCAGTCGGGCGTGGCCGCGTCGACGCCGTCGAGGGCTGGGCGGCCGACATCCGGACCGGTGTCGCTGCTGGGCCCGGGCTGCGTGCCGGTGCCGGTGCCGGTGTCGGCCGGGGGAGCAGGCGACGCTGACGCAGTCGACCGAGTGGATGCCGCGGCCGGGGGTGCGTCGGAAGGCTGCGGCGTGCATCCGCTCAGTCCGACGGCCACGGTGGTGAGGACGATCGTGCACGCCGCCACGCTCATCCGGTGTGCTCTTCGCATGGTTCCCGCCACCCCTCCGCGCCCCCGAAGACGCTGGTGCGGGCAGGCTACCCCGTGAGGGGTGGGACACGCGTTCCCAAACCAGGTAGGGCGCCCCGTGTCCCCCTCATAGGGGACACAAATGTTGATGTGTTCGTATGGGGGGATGACGGCACAGCTCACCCGAAGGTCTTTGTTCACGGGCGCGCTCGCCGCGACGGCCTTCGCGCTGGCGGGGTGCGCGAACGACCCCGCAACCGGGTCGGCGCCCGCTGACAGAGGTGGGGTCGAGGCTGCCGCCGCGGGCGAACGGGTGTCGCTGGCGTCGGTCGCGCCGGCCGTCGGCGCGCTCGCCGGGTCGACCGAGGTGACCGTCTCCGGGGCGGGGTTCCAGGGCGACGCGGCCGTCGTGTCCGTTCAGTTCGGCACCGAGGCCGCGGCCGCGTTCACCGTGGTCGACGACACGACGATCACGCTCGTCACGCCCGCCGCCTACAACTTCGCCGTGGGCGCCGTGCCCGTCACCGTCACGCTCGACGACGGGTCGCAGGTGGTGGCGGATGCGGCCTACAGCTACGAGGTGCAGACCCCGGTCGACGCCCAGATGCAGTACGCCTTCACCTATTGGCAGCACTACAACCTCGCCGAGTGGGGCGAGTTCCCCGACAACGACTGCGGCAACTTCGTGAACCAGACCATGCTGCAGCGCGGCTGGGTGCAGAACGAGGACTGGTACAGCGACTACGTGGCCACGGGTGACTACAGCTACAGCTGGATCCGGGGCAACCAGATGAACGACTACTACGCCTCCCGTCCCGACACCACGCGCTTCGAGTTCGACGACCGCTCGCAGCTGAAGATTGGCGACGTCGTCATGTTCGACTGGGACCCCCAGAACGACAACGGTGTCGACCACACCATGATGATCTCGAAGGTGACGAACAACCCCGACGGCACCATCTCGATCGCCATGGTGGGCCACACCCTCGACGCCACCTACCGTGACCTCGACCACGCCGTCACCGTGGAGAAGCCCGGCGGCACCGCCCACTTCTGGAGCATCGCCTAGCCGCACAGGGCGCGACGGATGCTCGGGGCGGCGCCGTCGGGCGCCTCACGTCGTCGTCGCGACAGGGCTGGCCCCCGCCGCCCCCGCCCGGGCCCCCCATCCGGGCCCCCGCCCGGGCTCAGCGAGTTCAGCCGAGCGGCTTCGATTCGCGCAGGATGCCGGCCAGCTCGGTCATGTGCTGCGCCTGCGAGTGGTAGTCGAGCGCCGCGCCGACCCAGCCGTCGTGCACCTGCCCTGCGGCGATGGCCGGGTGGGAGGCGAAGGTGGGCTGCTTCAGCAGTTCGGCCTCCTGGAAACCCTCGTTGTTCACCAGGAGCACGTCGCCGGTCATCATCTGGCCCGCGTTCTCCCAGCTGTAGATGTCCCAGTAGTAGTACCCCTCGGGGTTGAGGTTCGTGAAGGTGACGCCGAGCTCGCTGTAGAGCTCGGTCTCCGGCTCGTCCTGCGGCTTGGTGACGTAGACGCCGTCGGCGTCGGCGTACATCTGGGTCACCTCGACGTCGCTCTCGGCCGCGGCTGCGGTGAGCTCGGCCGACGCGGCGTCGAACTCCTCCTTTGCGGCGGCGATCGTGGCGGGGTCTGCACCGAGGTCTTCGGCGAGGCCAACGAGCTCCTCGATCACGTCGAGGCCCTTCCCGCCCACCTCGATCGCCACGACGGGGGCGATCTTCTCCAGCTGCTCCTGCTGCTCGACGTCGGCGAACGCGTAGTACGGGCCGTCGGTGTTGAGGGTGCCCTCGCGGTCGGTGGGGTAGATGCCCGTGACGATGAGGTCGGGGGCGGCCTCGGCGAGTGCCTCGAGGTCGATCTCGCCATAGCTGTTGCCCACGATGGCGGCGTCGGAGATGTCGTACTCGTCGAAGCGGGTGTCGGAGGCCACGTCGAAGCGGCCGAACAGGGCGACGGGGTCGATGCCGTAGCTCAGGAGGCCGAGCGCGTAGTCGGTGCAGCTGGCGATGCGCTCGGGCGTGTGGTCGAGGGTGACCGTGGTGCCCGTGGCGTCGGTGTAGCTCCACTCGCCCTTGCCGGGGGCGGAGCTGTCGCTGGAGGCGGCGGATGCGCATCCGGCCAGCGTGGCGAGAACCACAGCGGGGGCGATGAGCAGAACGGATCGTCGGAGTGCGGTTGGTGTCTTCACATGACTTAGGTTAGCCGATCCTAAGTTACGAAACGGTATCGACCGCCGGGACGATGAGGGGGGTGCCCGACGCGGGGTCTTCGACGACCATCGCGTCGAGGACGAACGCGGCCTTCAGCACCTCGGGCGTGAGCACCTCCCAGGGCGACCCGTCGGCGATCACCCGCCCGCGCCCCACCACGACGAGCCGGTCGGAGAACCGCCCCGCGAGGCTCAGGTCGTGCAGCACCATCACGACGGTGGCGCCCCGCTCGCGGTTGACGGTGCGCACCAGCCGCAGCACGTCGAGCTGATGGCTGAGGTCGAGGAAGGTCGTGGGCTCGTCGAGCAGGATGATCGGGGCCTGCTGGGCGAGCACGAGGGCGATCCAGGCGCGCTGCAGCTGCCCGCCCGAGAGCGAGGCGGCGTCGCGGTCGGCGAGCTCGAGGAGTCCGGTGTCGGCGAGCGCGGTATCGGTGATGCGGGAGTCCTCCGGGGTCCAGGGCCGGAAGAGGCTCTGGTGCGGGTGGCGCCCGCGCGACACCAGGTCGCGCACGGAGGTCGCCGAGGGGGTGAGCGGCTTCTGCGGCAGGATCGCCAGGCGGCGGGCGACATCGCGGGCCGACCGCGTGCGCATCGGGGCGCCTTCGAGGTGCACGCTCCCGGAGGTGGGGGCGAGCAGGCGGCCGAACGCCTTCAGCAGGGTCGACTTGCCGCTGCCGTTGGCGCCGATGAGGGTCGTCACCTCGCCCTGGGCGATGCTGAGGTCGAGTCCCTCGAAGATGGGCGCGCGCTCGTAGGAGAGCGTGATGCCGCGGGCCTCTAGGGCGGGCGGCGCGGTGGCGGCTCGAGCCGGGGTGGCGGCTCGGGTCGTGGTGGCGCCTTGAGGCTCGGTGGCGCCTCGGGTCGTGGTGGGCGTCGTGGTCGCTCCGGATGCGGTGGTGATCGCTTCGGTCATGCCAGGTTCTCCCGGTTCTTGCGTCGGGTCAGGAGCCAGATGAGGTAGGGCGCTCCGATGACGGCTGTGACGATGCCGACGGGGGTCTCGCCGGGCAGCACGCCGCGTGCGAACGCGTCGCCGCCCGCGACGACGACGGCGCCCATGAGGGCAGACGCGACGAGCGGCGGCCGGCTCGACCCCGCCAGTCGCAGCGCGATCTGCGGGGCGGCGAAGGCGACGAAGCCGACCGGCCCGGCCGCCGACACCGCCGCGGCCGTGAGCAGAACCGCGCAGGCGATGACGAGCATCCGGTGCCGTTGGATGGCGACGCCGAGGCCCACCGCCATCTCCTCGCCGAGCTGGCCGACGTCGAGCTTCGACGACTGCAGCAGTGCGATCGGCACGGTCACGACGAGCGTCACCAGCACCGGCCAGACGCTCGCCCACGAGATTCCCGAGAGCGAACCCACCAGCCACTGCGAGGCGGCCTGGGCGTCGGTGATGCGGGCGCGCGAGATGAGGTAGTTGGTGACGCCCATGAGCGCGGCGGTCGCGCCGATGCCGATGAGCACGAGGCGGTAGCTGTCGACCCCGCCGCGCCAGGCCAGGCCGTAGACGATGGCGGCGGCGCCGATCGCGCCGAGCGCGGCCACGACTGGGAGGCCGAGGCTCAGGAGGCTCGCGCCCACCGCGTAGCTGCCGCCGCCCAGCACGATCGCCGCCACCGCGCCGAGCGCCGCACCCGAGGTGACCCCGAGGATGTCGGGGGTGGCGAGCGGGTTGCGCGCGAAGGTCTGAGTGAGGGCCCCTGCGAGACCGAGCGCCGCGCCGACCAGGAGGCCGCCGAGCACCCGCGGCATCCTGAGGTCGAACACCACGAGCTGCTGCCCGCTCGAGCCCCCGCCGAACAGGGTGACGACGACGTCGCCGACGGTGAGGGAGGAGGAGCCGACGACGATGCCGATGAGGCCCGCCGCGATCGCGGCGGCGAGGCACGCGAGGGTGACGACGACGACCCGCCCGCTCCAGAGTCTGCGGTCGATCACAGCGCGGCGATCCTTCCGCGACGCACGATGGCGATGAACACGATGCCGCCCACCACGGCGAGCACGACACCGACGGGAACCTCGGAGAGCCCGCCGATGAGTCGCCCGACGACGTCGCAGACGAGCAGCACGATGGCGCCGATGAGAGCGGATGCGGGCAGCAGCCAGTGGTGATCGCTGCCCACCAGACGGCGGGCGATGTGCGGGGCGGTGAGGCCGATGAAGCCGATGGGGCCGGTGACCGCCACGGCGCTCGCGGTGAGCAGCGTGATCGCGGCGAGCCCCACGAGCCGGGCGCGGAGGAGGTTCTCGCCCAGCCCGTGCGCGAGCTCGGTGCCGAGCGCGAGGCTGTTGAGCGAGCGCACGTTGGCGACGGCGAAGACGACGCCCACCAGGGCGAAGAGCGCGGCGATGCCCGCGCCGTCGAGGGTGCGGCCCGAGAGCGATCCGACCACCCAGATGCGGTAGGCGGCGAGGGTGGTCTCGTCGGAGAGCACGAGGTACGACGTCAGAGCGACGAGCAGCGCCGACACGGCGGTGCCCGCGATGGCGAGCGGCACGGGGCTCGCGAGCCCGCGGCCGAGGGCCGCCACCCCGAACACGACGACGCTCGCCACGAGGGCTCCCGCCAGGGCGAGCCAGAGGGTGACGAAGACGGATGCGGTGCCGAAGACGTAGACGCCGATCACCACCGCGAGGCTCGCCCCCGCCGAGACGCCGAAGATGCCCGGGTCGGCGAGCGGGTTGCGGGTCTGGCCCTGCATCACGGCGCCGGCGACGCCGAGGCACGCGCCCACCATGAGGCCGAGGACGGTGCGCGGCACGCGCGAGCCCCAGACCACGGCGCCGGGGTCGTCGGCGGGGTCGAGGAGTGCCCGCACCACGGCGCCGGCATCGATGAGGTTGCTGCCGAGCAGGAGGCTGAGGGCGATGGCCACGACGACCCCGAGCGCGAGTGCGACGAGCACCACGGGTCGCGACGCGCCGGCCCGCTGGCCAGGGCGGCCCGCGGCTGGGGTCGCTGTCGCGGTTCGGGGGAGCGTGTCGTGGCGCACCATGTAAGCGTAGCCTCACCTAAGCGACTTCTCACCCCCGCCGCCGCCCGAGCGGACCCCGCGCGGCGCCCACGAGGCGCCCGCGCGCCCGCCTCGCGCGTCGGGTGGTCGCACGAACTGCTGCTTCTCGCTCGCACGAGAGCACCCTTTGTGACCAACACCTAAGTGCAGCCACCTGCGCCACCACGCGCGCGCATCCTGGTCGCACGACGCGCTGCCTCCCGCGCACAGGGGAGCACCTTCTGCGACCAACATCGAGGGTGAAGGCGCGTGCGCACCCGGTGCGCGCATCCTGGTCGCGCGAAGTGCCCTCCCGCGCGCGGATGACAGCACTTTATGCGACCAAGAGGGCACAAGTGGTGGCGTGAAGTGGTCGGGCCAGCGCCCACGCGCATCGTGCGCGGAGCCAGGCGGGCGTGGGCGCGTTCGGGCGTGGGGCGGGGGCGTCCGCGGGAGGCGGGCTCGCGAGGTGTGGGCGCGTGAGCGCGGGTGCGCCGGCGCGGAGCCAGGCGCGCGGACGCAGGCCCAGGCGTGCGGGTGCGCGAGGCTGGCGCGGGCGGGGCGCGCAGAGGGGGGTCAGGTGCCGGCGGGGCGGAGCCTGAGGTTCTGCATGCCGCCGTCGACGGCGAGGGAGGTGCCCGTGGTGGAGCCCGAGCGCGGACTCGCCAGGTAGGCGACGGCGTCGGCGACCTCGGCCGCGCTCACGAGGCGCCCGTGGGGTTGACGGGCGTCGAGGGCGGCCCGCTCGGCGGCGGGGTCGTCGGAGGCGTCGAGCAGGCGGGCCACCCACGGGGTGTCGGCGGTGCCCGGGTTGACGCAGTTCACGCGCACGCCCTCGCGCAGGTGGTCGGCGGCCATCGCCCGGGTGAGCGAGAGCACGGCGCCCTTCGACGCCGAGTACAGCGCGCGTTGCGGCAGCCCGGCCGTCGCCGCGATCGAGCAGGTGTTCACGATGGCCGCCGAGGGCGACTCGCGCAAGAGCGGCAACGCCGCGCGGCTCACCCGCGCGAGGCCCACCACGTTCACGTCGAACACGCGGTGCCACTCGTCGTCGGGGTTGTCCTCGACCGACCCTGAGGCCCCGATGCCCGCGTTGTTCACCAGGATGTCGAGCCTGCCGAACCGCTCGGCCACCGCCTCGACGGCCCGCCGCACCGAGGCGTCGTCGGACACGTCGGCGGCCACGCCGAAGTGCTCGGGCGACGCAGCACTGATGTCGCGGTCGAGCACGGCGACGGATGCGCCCCCCTCGGCCAGGCGGTCGGCGATCGCCGCGCCGATTCCCGACGCCCCGCCGGTGACGATGGCGACCAGCCCCTCGAACTCCTGCATGCCGCTACCCCTCTTCCCTGCCCGCCACGCCTCAGGCGTCGACGAACTCCTGCCGCTGCGTGCCGAGACCCTCGATGGAGAGCTCGACCACGTCGCCGGCCGCGAGGTAGGGGAAGCGCCCCGACAGCGCCACGCCCTCCGGCGTGCCGGTGAGGATGACGTCGCCGGGCTCGAGCGTGAGGTACTGGCTGAGCTGCCACACGATGAACTCCACCCCGAAGATGAGGTCGGAGGTGCGCGAGTCTTGCCGAGGCTCGCCGTTGACGGTGCTGGTGAGCCGCAGGTCGCGGTGGTCGACCTCGTCGGGCGTGACCAGCCACGGCCCGAACGGCGTGAAGCCCGGCGCGCTCTTGCCCTTGCCCCACTGCCCGCCCGAGATCTCGAGCTGCCACTCCCGCTCGGAGAGGTCGTTCGCGACGGCGAACCCGGCGATGTGCGCGAGGCTCTCGTCGGGGGAGGAGAGGTAGGAGGCCCGGCGCCCGATGACGACCGCCAGCTCCACCTCCCAGTCGGTCTTGGTGCTCCCGCGCGGGATGCGGGCGACGTCGTTCGGCCCCACCACGGTGTTCGGCGTCTTGAAGAACAGGATGGGCACCTCGGGCGGCGCCGACCCCGACTCGGCGGCGTGCGCGGCGTAGTTCATGCCGATGCACAGCACGGCGCTCGGCCGGGCGATGGGGGCTCCGACGCGCAGGCCCTCGCCGTCGAACGCAGGCAGCTCGCCCGCCTCGAGGGCCTCGCGCACACGCGAGAGCCCGCCGCCTTCGAGGAACTCGCCCGTGATGTCGGGCGTGATGCCCGCCAGGTCGAGGTAGCCCTCGTCGGTCACCAGCACCGGATGCTCGGCACCCACTTCACCCAGTCGTGCGACGCGCACCTGGCCACCATCCCTTCGCCTTTGATCAGAAGTATCACCCCAGTATGAGCCATCGGAACACCCAGCGGGCACCATTGTGGAGAGAAACATCGGATGTCTAGACTGTGGAGAAGCCGCGATCCCCGGCGGTCCAAGCCCAGGAGGCCCGACGATGAGCCTGATCACCGCGCTCGAGACCAGCGACATCCGCTTCCCGACATCGCTTCTGCTCGACGGCTCCGACGCGATGAACCCCGACCCCGACTACTCGGCCGCGTACGTGCGCCTGGTCACCGACGCATCCGACGGCCTCGAGGGCCACGGCTTCGTCTTCACCATCGGCCGCGGCAACGACGTGCAGGTGGCGGCGATCGACGCGCTCGCCGATCACGTCGTCGGCCGCGACGTCGACGAGCTGCTCGGTGCGATGGGCCGCACCTGGCGCGAGCTCGTGCACGACTCCCAGCTGCGCTGGCTCGGCCCCGAGAAGGGCGTGATGCACATGGCCATCGGCGCCGTCGTCGACGCCCTGTGGGACCTCAAGGCCAAACGCGCCGGCCTCCCGCTCTGGCGGTTGCTCGCCGAGATGAGCCCCGAGCAGCTCGTCGAGCTCGTCGACTTCAGGTACCTCACCGACGATCTCACCGAAGCGGATGCGCTCCGCATCCTCCGCCGCGCCGAGCCCGGCCGTCGCGAGCGCACCGAGAGGCTGCTCGCCGAGGGGTACCCCGCCTACACCACGACCCCCGGCTGGCTCGGCTACGACGACGCCAAGCTCGCCCGGCTGAGTCGCGAGGCGGTCACCGAGGGCTTCGGGCAGATCAAGCTGAAGGTGGGCGCCGACCTCGACGACGACGTGCGCCGGCTGGGCATCGCGCGCGAGGCGGTGGGCCCCGGCATCCGCATCGCCGTCGACGCGAACCAGCGCTGGGATCGCGACGACGCCATCGCCTGGATCGAGCGACTCGCCCCCTTCGGCCTGGCCTGGGTGGAGGAGCCCACGAGCCCCGACGACGTGCTCGCCCACGCCGCCATCGCCCGCGCGATCGCGCCGGTGCCGGTGGCCACCGGCGAGCACATGGGCGGGCGGGTGATGGCGAAGCAGTTCCTGCAGGCCGACGCGCTCGGCGTGCTGCAGATCGACGCCACCCGGGTGGCCGGCGTCAACGAGAACCTCGCGATGCTGCTGCTCGCCGCGAAGCACGGCGTGCCCGTGTGCCCGCACGCCGGCGGGGTGGGCCTGTGCGAGCGCGTGCAGCACCTCTCCTACCTCGACTACATCGCGGTGAGCGGAGAGATCGACGGCCGGATGATCGAGTTCGTCGACCACCTGCACGAGCACTTCGTGACGCCGGTCGAGGTGACCGACGGCCGCTACCGGGCGCCCTCGTCGCCGGGCTCAGGGGCGGAGATGCGGGAGACGAGCCGCTCCGAGTACCGGTATCGGGGAACGGACGTCTAGCGATGACCGACGGCGCCCCCCTCATCGACTCCCACCTGCACCTCTGGGACATCACCTCGGGCGGCTACGCGTGGCTCACCCCCGCGGCCGGCGCGCTCTACGACACCTTCACCGCCGACGAGGCGCAGGCCGAGCTCGCAGCATCGGGGGTGACGGGCGCGGTGCTGGTGCAGGCCGACGACACGGATGCCGACACCGACTCGATGCTGCGGGTCGCCGCCGGGCACGCCTGGGTGAGCGGAATGGTGGGATGGGTGCCGCTCGAGCACCCCGCCGTGGCGGAGGCGCGTCTCGAGGAGCTCGCCGAGCATCCGGTGTTCTGCGGGGTGCGGCATCTCGTGCACGAGGATCCGCGCGACGGGTTCCTCGAGCTCGACGGCGTGCGCCGCTCGCTGGCCGCGCTGGCCCGACGGGGGCTCGCGTTCGACGTGCCGAACGCCTGGCCGCGCCACCTCGATGCGACCGCGCAGCTCGCCGCCGCCCTGCCCGAGCTGACGGTGGTGATCGACCACCTCGGCAAGCCCCCGCGCGGGCGCGATGACTTCGCGGCCTGGCGGGCGTCGTTCGAGGCCGCGTCGCGCCTGCCGAACACGGTGGCGAAGGTGTCGGGCCTCGACGCGCCGGGCCAGGGCAGCACCGCCGACGAGCTGCGCGAGGTGTGGTCGATCGCACTCGAGGCCTTCGGCCCGGCACGGATGCTGTGGGGCAGCGACTGGCCCGTCACCACCATCTCGGGCGGCTACGCCGAGACCTTCGGCACCCTCATGTCGCTCGTCGACGAGCTGAGCGCCGACGAGCGCACCGCGGTGCGCGGCGGCACCGCGACGCGGGTCTACCGACTCGGCCGTCGCTGAGCCGTCACGCGCGGGGCGCTCTGGAGCAGCGCCCCGTTCCTTCGAACTTCCTGGCCGATGCCGCCTGCGGTGTTGCCGAATCCGCGACCAGGAGTGGGATGGAGGTGACCGCGACGGGATCACCTGTCACGCCGACGACACGATGGGAATGCAGCAATGAGCGCAGGAGACAAGATCGAGAACGCCGCCCAGGACCTCGGTGGCAAGGCCAAGGAGGCCTTCGGCAAGGCGACGAACGACGACTCCAAGGTCGCCGAAGGCAAGAAGGACCAGGCCGCCGCCGACGTCAAGCAGGCCGGCGAGAACGTCAAAGACGCGTTCAAGCACTGACGGCGACCGGCCCGCAGCCAGTCGGGCCGACACCTCTACGACCGGGCACCCTCCGCCGAGCGGGGGCGTGCCCGGTCGTAGTTGAGGGGCGAGCCGGCTCGCGCCTCAGCTCAGCAGCCCCCGGCGGATGCCCTGCGCCACAGCCGACGCGCGGTCGGACACCCCGAGCTTCTCGTAGACGTGCTGGAGGTGCGTCTTCACCGTCGCCAGCGAGACGTGCAGCTCGTCGGCGATGCGCTGCGCCGAGTACCCGTCGGAGGCGAGCCGGAGGATTTCCAGCTCCCGGGCGGTGAGCGACGGGCGCTCCTCGTTCAGCTGGCGCACCCTGATCTCGTCGGCGAGCACCTCCTGCGCATAGGGCGAGATGACGGTGCCTCCCGCGCCGATCGCGAGCACCGCCGAGGTGATCTCGGCGAACGACGCCGACTTCTCGAGGAAGCCCTTCGCTCCCTTCGCGAAGGCGCGGTAGACCGTTGCCGAATCCATGAAGGCGGTGAGGACGAGGATGCCCGTCGGCGCCTTCTCTGCCGTGAGCACCTCGAGCACCTGCATGCCGTCGATCTCGGGCAGGCGCAGGTCGACGATCGCCACCTCGGGCCGTTCCTCGCGGATGACGGTGAGCGCGGCGACCCCGTCGGCGGCGACGCCGCTCACGGTGATGCGCGGGTCGCCCTCCCAGTTGCGGGCGAGACCCTCCCGGTAGACGGGGTGGTCGTCGGCGATCACGACGCGGACGGATCTCATCGCCGGTCGAGCACCCGCCGCACGGCGTCGACGAACAGGCGGATGTCGAGCGGCTTGGTGAGGTAGTCGGCGATTCCCATCGAGCGCAGATGGGCGATCCGGGTGGGGGTCGCGTCGGCGGAGAGGACGATCACGGGCGTGTCTTTCAGAACGGGATCGGCATGGAAGGCGGCGATGACATCGGCGCCCGTCATGTCGGACAGGTTGAGGTCGAGCAGGACGAGGTCGAGCTCCCGCCCCAGGCGCCGGGCGATGTCGATGCCGGTCGCGCCGCTCGTCGCCGGAACGAGCTCCAGCTTCTCATAGCGGCCGAGGATGTGCTCGACGAGTCTCAGGTTGGCATGGGTGTCCTCGATGTGGAGCACCGTGGCGGTGATCTCCTCGCCGTCGTCGTGGGGTTGGGCGGGCTCGGGTGCGGCGGTGACCGCGTCTGCTTCCGCCAGCACCAGCTCGACGTAGAAGGTCGTGCCCTCACCCACCGCGCTGTGTTCGATGCCGAGTTCTCCGCCCATCTCCTCCACCAGCCGGCGGGAGAGTGCGAGCCCGAGACCGGTCCCCTCGATGTCGGCCGACGAAGGCAGCCGGCCGAAGGCGGTGAACAGCAGCTCGCGCTCGTCGTCGCGGATGCCGCGGCCCGTGTCGGTGACCAGGAAGCGCAGCCGGTCGCCGTGCACGGCGCAGCTGACCTTGATGGCACCGTGCCTGCTGTTGAACTTCACGGCGTTGCTCAGCAGGTTGAGGAAGACCTGGCGAAGGCGCTGCGCGTCACCGACGACCGACCGGAACAGTGCGTGGTGCAGGTCGCTCGCGATCTCGATGTCGTCGCGGCGGGCGATGGGACGGATGAGCTGGAGTGCCTCGTGCAGGGGTTCCACCGCGGGGACGGTGGAGAGCACGAGGCCCGGGGCCCCCGCATCGATCCAGGTGATGTCGAGAACGTCGTTGACGAGGGAGAGGAGGTGCCTGCCGGCGTCGAGGATGTGCTGCGACCCCTCGAGCTGCGAGGGCGTGACCGAGCCGTCGTGCAGGAGCTGGGCGAAGCCGAGGATGGCGTTCAGCGGGGTGCGGAGCTCGTGACTGATGCGGGAGAGGAACTCGCTCTTGGACTGGTTGGCGCGCTCGGCCTCGTGCATCGCGATGCGGGCAGCCGATTCGGCGCGTTTGCGGTCGGTGATGTCGGTGGAGATGGCGCCGAGGGCATACGGGCGGCCGGAGGCGTCGAGCAGTGGGAACTTGATCGAGAGCCATCGGCGGTCGTCGTCGCCGTCGGTCTCTCCTCCGATCGGGGCGAACGGCTCCTCGACCTCGACCGAGATGCCCGACTCCACCACGTCGCGATCGTGCTCGCTGTAGACGTCGGCGCTGGAGAAGGGGAACAGGTCGTGGTCGCTCTTGCCCACGATCTCGGAGGGCTGCACCCCGAAACGCCGGGCGAAGTAGTCGTTGACGATCAGGTAGCGCCCGTCGAGGTCTTTGACGTACATGAGCGCTGTGGAGTTGTCGACGAGGTCTTGCAGCTGGTCGACGCGCGAGCGCAGGGCGAGCTCGTCGAAGAGCTGGCGCTCGGCGAACTCCACCACGACGGTTCCCGCCGGCTCGGCCATCCGGCTGGCACGGAGTCGCCCGCTGTACCCCGGGAGCGCGATGTTGCGCCACTGCGACTCGGCCAGCGCGAGGCCGAGCACACCGTCCAGACGGGCCGACAGCTCGCCGTCGTCGATGACGAAGGCGAGATCGACGTCGACGTGCTGCTCGAACGCCGCGTTCGTGGCCAGCAGCACGAGCGCGCCGTCGCGATCGCGGCCGAGGAGCGCGCAGGCGGCGGGAAGCGACTCGAACACGGAGAGATCGGGGACGCGTGATTCCTGTCCCTCCGCCATCGTCACATCCTTCCACGCCTCTGCGCGCACCCGGCCGGCGATCACCGCGGGGTCACCTCTCGCCGGCGCGCAGCAGAGCGGTGCCGGCGTCGTCGATCGACAGTGACGCCGACGGGCGGTCGCCCGTGAGCGCGACTCCGTAGACCTCGCGGGCGCGGTCGATCGACACGAACCCCATCCGCACGTCGTCGAGCACCCGTTCCGGTTCGCGCTCGAAGGGGTGGCCGTAGCCGCCACCCCCGGTGGAGTGCTGGCCGATCCGTTCTCCGGCCTGGAGGGTGATGGCGCCCAGCGAGTCGATCTCGCGCTCAGCACCCCCGGCGTCCCTGGCGAAGGCGACGTTGCGGGCGGCGGGGAGGCCGCCCTGGGTGCCCCGCGGCGGGAAGGAGACGCAGTCGGTCACGTAGGCGGCCTCCATCGGGTCCCACTTCGGCCCGAAGGCGACGGTGGCTCCCGGTGCCCCGCGTCGGCGGCCCGCGCCCTCCGAGTCGGTGCGGATGCGCAGCTCCTCCACGCGGAACGGATACTTGAGCTCCGAGAGCTCGATGCTGTCGCGGAACATCAGCCCGGCCGCGACGGCGAGCCCGTAGGTGACCCAGCCGTCGATCTCTGGGTGCGCCGGCCCGCCCTGCGAACCGAGGAAGACCTGGTTCACGTAGGGCTCGCCCCCGGTGCGGCGGTCGGTGCCCGAGACCACGGAGAAGCCGGGGCCGAGCCCGGTCGCGCCCTCCGCGGCGCCGAAACCGGCCCACGCGTCGGCGACGGCCTTCTGCGTGGTGACGGTGAGGCGATCGCCGACGTTGGTGGTGGCGACCGAGGTGGAGTGCGGAAACCGGGGCTTGCCGACGATGCAGTTCTCGCGCAGCAGCAGCTCGATGCGGCGGAACGATCCCGAGTTGGCCGGGATGCCCGTCTCGAGCGAGTTGAAGATGCCCGCCATCACGTTGCTGACGGTGCATGCCTCCGACTCGTTGACACCGGCGGGGATGCAGTCGATGTTGTCGCGCAGATCGACAGTGATGCGCCGTTCCGCGGTGTCGACGTCGAGCTTCACCGTGATCTCGATGCCGTCGGGGAGCACGCCGGGAATGGGGTCGTGCCGCCCGGTGCCCACGGTGCGGCCACCCGGCAGCTTCTCGATGGCCTGCGCCATCCGGTCTTCGGAGTAGTCCATCCAGTCGCGGATGAACGCCTTGAGCGTGTCGCGGCCGTAGCGCTCGCACAGCTCCTTCAGCCTCGCCTCGGCGACGCGCGCCGCTCCCACCATGGCGAGGTAGTCGCCGTACCACTGCTCGGGTACACGGATGCGGGCACGGCACATGCGGATGATGTCGTCGACGTCGCGGTAGTCCTGCTGGATGCGCACGCACGGGAAGATGAGCGCGCCCTCCTGGTAGACGTCTTTCGCGAACGGCATGTAGGTGGAGGGCTCGGAGTTGCCGATGTCGGCCTGGTGAGCCTTCGCCAGCGTGGTGAACATGTGCTCGCCCTCGAAGAACACCGGGATGAGGATGGTGTGGTCGGCGGCGTGCGAATTGCCCCGGTACGGGTCGTTGTGCAGGAAGGCGTCGCCTTCGGCGAGGTCGGGCTGGAGCTCGGTCATGGCCTCTGTCATGAGGTGCGCGCCGAAGATGTGGCAGGGGAGGCCCTCGGCCGAGGAGAGCAGCTCGTTCTCGCCCGTGGTGATGGCGCAGGAGAAGTCGCGCGCCATGTTGAGAACGCCGCTCCGCCCCGTGCGCAGCAGGGTGTTCTCCATCTCCCGCACGATCGAGTCGAGCCGGTTGGAGATGACGGCGAGGAGGATGGGGTCGGTCTTCGTCGGCGCGGCCGAGGAGGCCGGCGCGGTGTCGGTGTCGGTGTCGGTGGCGGTCATGCCAGGGCTCCTTCCCGGGCGGCGAACGAACCGAGGGTGTCGTTCGATCCCGTGCTGATGATGTAGTCGGAGGTGGGTGCCACGACGACGGTGGCGCCGGGGTCGACCACCAGGGTGGTGGTGGCCTCGAGGATGATGGCGGGGCCGTGCACAGTGCTTCCCGACCCGAGCCGGGCACCGTCGTAGACCGGCGTGTCGGGCGCATCCGCGAAGGCGAAGAGCACCGGGCGCACCCGCACCGGCTCAGGGTCGCCGGCCGCTGCCGGTGCCTGGCGCGGAGCGGGCTTGTCGAGTTCGGCCGTGACGCGCAGCTTCCAGATCAGGCACTCCACGTGCTGGCTCGGGTCGTTCACCTGAAACACCCGGAGGTGCTGCGCGTGGAACGCCGCCTCGAGGGCTTCCAGGTCGATCGAGCCGTCGTCAGTCACCTCGACGGGCGTCTCGAGCTCCCACACCTGACCGGGGTAGCGGGCGTCGACCGAGAGCTGCGTGCGCACGGCGACCGGGTTCAGCGAGGCGGTCTCGTCGATGAACTCCTGCGCCTGGGCCTCGAGGGCGGCGAGGGCCCCCGCCGCCGCCTCGACGTCGAACGACCGCGTGGTGGTGAAGGCGCTCGCCGTGAAGTCGGAGATGAGGTCGGCATTGAGCGCCCCTGCTGCCGAGAGAGCGCCCGCCGTCTTGGGCAGCACCACGGTCGCGACACCGAGCTCGCGCGCGATCTGCACGATGTTGACGCCCGAGGCGCCGCCGCCCGCGATGATCGAGAGGTCTCGCGGGTCGATGCCCTGCGAGATCGTCATCTCCCGCACCGCGGAGACGATGTTCTGGCTCGCGATGACGAGTGCACCACGAGCGGCCTGCTCGATGCTCGTGCCCAAGCGCTCGGCCACCGGCCGCAGGGCGTCTCGGGCGGCCTCGACGTCGAGGCTGAGCGTGCCGCCGATGAAGCCGATCGGGTCGAAGTAGCCCAGCACGAGTGCGGCGTCGGTGACCGTGGGGCGGGTTCCGCCGCGGCCGTAGCAGGCGGGGCCGGGGTCGGCTCCGGCGCTCTCGGGGCCCACCCGCACGAGGCCGGAGGAGTCGACGCTGATGATCGAGCCGCCGCCCGCCCCGATGGAGCGCACGTCGACCGACTTCGTGCCGGTGATGTGCCCGGTCCACTTCTGGCCGAGCCAGGTGTCGGCCGAGAAGTGGATGGTGCCGTCGCTGATGAGCCCCACGTCGAAGGTGGTTCCTCCGGTGTCGCAGACCAGCACGTTCGGGCGCTCCTCGCCGAGAGTCGTGCGGCCGGCGTGCAGCGCGGCGATCGGCGCCATCGACGGGCCGGAACCGACGCTGTAGATCGGGCGGTCGGCCATCCGCGACACCGGCCACGAACCGCCGTAGCTCGTGGAGATGAGGAGCCTGCCGGTGAACCCGGCCTCGACGAGGTCGTCGGAGAGCTGGGCGAGGAAGCTCTGCATGAGCGGCTTCAGGGAGGCGTCGATGACGGTCGACGAGGTTCGGCGGTACTCGCGCAGCACGGGGTTCAGACGGTGGCTCAGGGTGCGCGGCACCTCGGGGAGGTGCTCGGCGAGCAGCCGGTCGACGGCGAGCTCGTGGGCCGGGTTGACGGTCGACCAGAGCAGGCTCACGCCGATCGCCTCCACGCCGTGCTCACGGCACTGGCGGATGGCTTCGATCACCGTCTCCTCGTCGAGCTCGAGGTGCACCTCGCCGTCGCTGTCGATGCGCTCGGCGATCTCGAAGGTGAGGTAGCGCGGCACGTAGGGCGGTTCGAACTCGCGGGGCGAGAAGGCGCCGCCCAGTCGTCCGCCCTCGCGCAGCAGCAGGGTGTCGGGGAAACCCGCGGTCGTGAACAGCGCCGTGACCGCCGTCTTCTTCTCGACGATCGCGTTGGTGGAACGCGTGGTCCCGTAGGCGAAGTGCGAGGTGTCGGCGAGCAGCTCGCGCACACTGAGGCCGAGGCGCCCGGCCACCTGCTCCACCGCGGTCGAGACTCCGTCGAAGGCGCGCTGGTAGGTGGTGAGCGCCTTCCCGATGTGGATGCCGCCGTCGGCATCGGTGATGACGACGTCGGTGAAGGTGCCACCGGTGTCGACCGAGATCCTGAAAGCCATCTGTTCTCCGATTCGTGCTGAAGGGCGAAGCACCAGTGTGCGAAACCGGGGTGCCCGGGCACATCGCCCGATCGGTCAGCCGATAGGTCGAGATCCGCCTTAGCCGAAGGGATGATTTCCGGGCCGTTCCGGCAGATCGGCGTGAACAGCATGTTTCCCACCCTCATCCGTCGCCCGGCCTCGGCTACGTTTCGAGGCCATCAGCTCCATGGATCGCAAGCCCGAACAGCAGGAGGAAACATGAGAAGGACCACAGCGACCCTCGTCGGGATGGGGGTGCTCGCGTTCGCCCTCGCCGGATGCACGCCGGCCATCTCCTCGGAGGGCGGCAGCACCGCTGCAGCCCCGGCCGACGCCGCCGACGCCGACTGCGTCGCGGCGGTGACCCCCGCGGTCGAGGCGGCGATGGAGCCGAGCGAGCTCGTCGCGCCCGACGCGCCGCTCGACCTCTCCGCACTCGCCGGCAAGAGCATCTGGTACATCACCAACAGCCAGAACCAGTTCTCGACCGAGATGTCGACCGGAGTCGAGGAGGCGGGCAAGGCCGCCGGGGTCGACATCACCGTGTTCGACGGCCAGAACTCCACCAGCCGCTACAGCGAGGGCATCAATCAGGCCATCGCCCAGGGAGCCGACGGCATCATCCTCATGGCCGTGCAGCCCGCTGTGGTCAAAGAAGACCTCGCGGCGGCGTCGGCAGCCGGCATCAAGGTGCTCAGCACCCTGAACGGCGACCCCGACGAGCCGGTCGCCGACGGCACCTTCGGCAATCTGAGCGCCGACTACACCGCCGACGGGGAGCTCATGGGTCAGTGGGCCCTCTACGACTCCGGATGCGCGGCCGACGTCGTCGTGGTGCAGTCGAGCCCCGTGCACGTCTGGGACCTCGCGGCCAAGGGGATCGAGTCGGCGATCACCGGCTCGGGCTCGTCGAGCACGGTCAAGGTGCTCGACATCGACCCGGCGAAGATCGCCACCGACACGACGAGTCAACTGCAGACGGCCCTTCAGGTCGACCCCGATGTGAACTACGTCCTCCCCGTCTGGGACAGCGCGATGCCCTACATCTCGCCCGCGATCGCGTCGTCGGGTGGCAAGGCCAAGGTGCTCGCCCACGACGGCATCTCGGCGAGCCTCGAGTTGATCGCGGCCGGGAAAGACCAGCAGGGCACCGTGGCCATGCCCCCGCCCGGATGGATCGGCTGGGCGGCCTTCGACGAGGTGGCGCGCGCCGTGACCGGAGCAGCCGACCCCGGCTACGTCATCCCCACCCGCCTCGTCACCACCGAGAACGTCGGTGACGGTTCCGTCGCCGACGTCTCGCCGAACTACACCGACTACCAGTCGGCCTTCACCACGGCCTGGTCGAAGTAGTCCGGAGCGACCGCATGACCACCCTTCCCCCCACCCGCCGGAGCCTGTTCGGCTCCGGCGGGCCCCAGCGGTTCGCTCTGCTCGGCATCCTGGCGCTCATCCTCGTGCTGTGCCTGATCGCCATCCCGGAGTTCCGGTCCTGGCGGCTCATCGCCAGCATGATCAACTCGCAGTCGATCATCCTGCTGCTCGCTCTGGTCGCCACCGTGGTGCTGCGCACCGGCGGCTTCGACCTGTCGATCTCGCAGACCATGGTGGGCAGTGCCGCGCTCACCATCGTGCTCGTGAAGGCCGACGTCCCGCTCGCCGTGGCCGTGCCGCTCGCCATCGCCCTCGGCGCCCTGGTGGGAGCACTGAACGGCTATCTCGTTGTGGGGATCGGTGTCGACTCCTTCGTGACCACGCTCGGCAGCTACTCCGCCCTCGCGGGGTTCGCCTATCTCGTGACCAACTCGAGCATCGTGGCGGGAGTTCCCGACGAACTGGTGAACGCCGTGCGGTCTGAGGTGCTCGGCATCCCCCTCGTCACCTGGTACGCCTGGATCCTCGCCATCGTGCTGTGGTTCGTCTACCAGCGCACGCCGCTCGGCCGGTACATGCTGTTCGTGGGGGGCAACCCCGACGCGGCGAGGCTCGCGGGCATCCGGGTGAAGGCGGTGCGGTTCGGCGCCTACCTCGCCTCAGGGGTGCTCTCGGCGCTCGTCGGCCTCATCTTCCTCGGCTACTTCGGTGCCGTCGACCCGGGAGTCGGAGGCCAGTACATGCTGCAGCCGCTCGCCGCCGCCTTCCTCGGCACGACCGCCATCGTCATCGGCAGGTTCAACGCGCTCGGAACGGTGGTGGCCCTCTACCTGCTCATCGTCGGCATCACGGGCCTCCAGGTGCTGGGCGCGCAGACCTGGGTGACGAACGTGTTCTACGGCCTGGCGCTCATGATCGCGGTGGCCGCGTCGAAGCTGGCCGGCCGCAAGAAGGCGCTGCGATGACGGCCGCGTCCGTTCCGTCGACGCCCGACGCGCTGCGGGTCGACGGGTTGCGCAAGTCGTTCGGGGGAGTGCAGGCGCTCCGGGGCGTCGACCTCGCGGTGCGCCGGGGCGAGGTGCACGCGCTGCTCGGCCAGAACGGATGCGGCAAGAGCACGCTCGTCAAGATCCTCACGGGGGTGCACGCTCCGGATGCGGGCAGCGCGACCCTCTTCGGCGAGCAGCTCTCGCTGCCCGTGAACGATCCGGCGCATTCGGGCATCGCGGTGATCCATCAGGACATCGGGCTCGTCGACGCCATGACGGTGCTCGAGAACCTCGGGGCGACCGGCGGCTACGGCACACGGCTGCTCGGGAACGTGCGCACCGGGAGGCAGCGTGTCCGCTTCACCCGGTTGATGCAGGAGATCGGCTTCGTGGTGCCCCTCGACGTCCTGGTGGCCGACCTCGCTCCTGCCGAACGGGCGATGGTCGGCATCCTGCGCGCCATCGATCAGCTCGAGCAGGGCGGCGGAGGTGCGCGCAAGGTCCTCATCCTCGACGAGCCGACCGCGGCCCTCGGGCGGGAGGACTCGGAGCGTCTGCTGGGCCTCATCCGCACCGTCGCCGACACCGGCGCCGCCGTGGTGTTCATCAGTCACCGGCTCAACGAGGTGATGACGGCGTGCGACCGCTTCACCGTCATGCGCGACGGGGCGACCGTGCTGAGCGGTGAGGTGAGCCGGCTCGATCGGCACGCCATCATCGCCGCCATGCTGGGTCGCGAGCTCGAGGAGTTCTTCCCCGATCCGCCCGCGCAGACCGACGGGCGCGCGGTGCGGCTGCGCCTCGACCAGGTCACCGGTGCCGTGGTCGACGACTTCTCGCTCGAGGTGCGGGCCGGCGAGATCGTGGGTGTCACGGGACTGGCCGGAATGGGGCAGGACGAACTCCCGCAGCTGCTCGCCGGCGCGCGCCGCGTCGACTCGGGCGCGATCGAGGTCGATGGGAGCGCGCTCACCCTGCGTGAGCCCTCCGACGCGATCAGACGGGGCATGGTGGTGGTGCCGGGGAACCGGTTGAGAGACGGATGCTGGGCCGCGGCGACGGCTGCCGAGAACGTCACCCTCCCGGTGCTCCGCCGCTACGCGGGGGCTTTCGGCATCCGACGGCGTCAGGAATCGAGGGCCGCGCGCTCGGCGCTGGAGGAGGTGGGGCTGCATCCGCTCGCCCCCGACCGGCCGCTGGGGAGCTTCAGCGGTGGCAACCAGCAGAAGGCGGTGTTCGCGAAGTGGCTGCAGCTCGACCCAGGGGTGCTGGTCTTGCACGAACCCACCCAGGGCGTCGACGCGGGAGCCGCCAAGGAGCTGCTCGAGCAGGTCGTTCGACGTGCTGCCGACGGGGCGGCGGTGCTGATCGTGTCGGGCGATCACGAGCAGCTCGTCGAGGTGTGCCACCGTGTGGTCGTCGTCGGCCACGGTTCGGTGCTCGCCGACATCCCCCGGGCGCGGCTGACCGAGCAGGCCCTCCTCGCCGCGAGCGCCCAGGTCACGGAGGTGGTGGGCTGAGGCGGGGCGGGTGGAGTTCACGGCGCATCCGCCTCGACGCCCCTGCCTCAGTGCGGGGGCGTCGTGCTGTCGGCCCCGCTCCAGCGCCGCAGCCAGGTCTCGACGCCGGCGATGTGCGCGATGGCGAGCGCCTCGACGAGCACGGCGTCGCCAGCCTCGATCGCGTCGACCAGGGCTGCGTGCTCGCGTAGGGTTCGCTCGACCGCGTTCTCGTCGGTGAGCCCGCGCCAGAGGCGGGCCCGCGCGGTGCGGCCCGAGAGCGATTCGAGCAGGGTGGAGAGGTAGCCGTTGCCCGCCGCGCGCACGATGTCGGCGTGGAAGGCGAGGTCGTGGGCGACGAGCCGCTCCACGTCGGGGTCGGCCCCGGCCTCCTCGATCGAGGCGCGCAGGGCGGCGACCGCCGCCCGGTCGAGGTGCGGTGTCGCAAGCGCCGCCGCGGCGGGCTCCAGGATGCGGCGCACGGCGAAGAGCTCGAGCATCGACTCGTCGTCGCGCCGGGCGTCGACGACGAAGCTCATCGCCTCGAGCAGCAGCTCGGGCTCGAGGCTCGTCACGTAGGTGCCGTCGCCGCGGCGCACGTCGAGCACCCGCAGCACCTCGAGCGCCTTCACCGCCTCACGCATCGAGCTGCGGGAGAGCCCGAGCCGTTCGCTCAGCTCCTTCTCCGGCGGCAGCCGGTCGCCGGGCTGGAGCTCGCCCGAGAGGATCATCCCCTTGATCGTGAGGATCGCCTCGTCCGTGACCGTCATGGCCCCATCGTAGTTTCGCGGCAGACGTCGAAACGGTATGAGAATTGCGGCGCCGAGCCCGTGGGGAGCTCGGCAGCGCGATTCTCATACCGTTCGACCGGCGATCAGCCCGCGAGCAGCTCCCCGGCGCGGTGCAGCGACTCCAGCGGCGTCGTGGCGTGGGGGGAGAAGCGGATGCGGTCGTCACCGTGCGCCGTGACGGTCGCGCCGCCCGCAGCCCGTCCGCCGCGCATCCACTTCCGCGTACCCATGACGAGCACGGCGGCGCCGGTCGACGGGCGTGAACGTTCTTGATTTTCGCTCAGCTATCGCTGAGGATTGATCAATGACGTTCATCATCGCCCACGAGGTCGTCGCCGTGGCCACCCGGTTCGACGGCAGTGCGGGCGGAGGGTGGAGCCCGCGGCTCTCGCTGACGCTCGGCGGCCCGGTGCCCGCGGCGGCCGAGCTGGTGTGGAGGGTGCGGCGCGCCGACGGCTCGCCGTGGTTCGAGCACCGCGTCGAGGTGCCGGAGCGGGCGGCGGGCGCGCTGGCCACCGTCGACCTCCAGCGCTGGGGCGAGGGTGTCGACGTCGTCGACACGGGAATCATCCGCTTCTCGCTCGAGCTCGTGTCAGCGTTCGGCGGCGTCGTGGAGCTCCTGCACGACGGGATGCTCCGGGTCGAGCACCGGGAGGGTCTCGGCTACGTCATCGACGAGAGCGCCCGTCTCGACGGGGCGACCCTGGCCCTCGACGCCCTCGACGAGGCGGATGCGCCTCCGCTCCGTGTCGCGGCCTACCTCGACGGAGACGTCGAGCCCCACCGGGTGTCGGTGCACTGCTTCCATGCGGGCGAGCAGGTCGTCGAGGCCTCTCGGGTGTGGAGCGAGCAGGCGTTCACGTCCCACGAGGGGCGCGTCATCGGCCATCAGATCGTGGCGGTGTTCGCGGGCGTTCGCGGCTGGAACAACCTCGCCGCCTCGGGGTGGGGCGAGGGGTGGCACCTGCTCGACCGGCACGACGGCGACTACGAGCTGCGATTCGTGCTCGGCACCGAGGTGGTGCGTACCGTCGCCTTCTCGGTGCTCGGCGGTCGCGTCGTGGCGCAGGGTGCGCTCGAGGTCGACCGTGCCACCGGCTTCGCCCTCCTCGTCGGCGCCCCCGCCCCCGCGTCCTTCTACGGATGCGCACCCACCGCCCCGGGAACGGCCACCATCGCCGAGGTCTACGCGGCCCGGGCGTCAGCGCCGGCTTCCGATGCTCCTGTCGGTCCTGCCGCCGCACCGACCCAGGCCGAGGTCGACCCGGAGGCGCTCACCGCCTACGCGGAGAGGGCCGAGCGGCTCCTCCTGACCTGGGAGGCCGAGCTGCTCGGCGCGCGCCCGCCGTTCGAGCTGCAGCAGGTGCTCGAGGCCGAGGCGGTGCTGCGCGAGCGCCCCGGTTACGAGGAGCGTGCCGCCGCCGTGGCGCAGGCCCCCGACGCCTGCGAGCTCGCCCTGTCGGGCCGGCCCCACTCGCTCACCTCCGTACGAGAGCGGATGCGCGCCCTCTTCGCCGCCGCTGAGGCCCGCCTCCAGACCGCCGCGTCCGAGCACGACGACGCCCTCGCCCCCTACCGCGAGGTGCTCGCCGGCGACAAGCTCGCCCTGTTCGACGACCGGCCCGTCACCGACTTCGAGTACCGCACGGTGGGCCGCAGGCCCCTCTCGACGCCCGAAGAGCTTCGGGATGCCGAGTACTGGTTCTTCGAGGGCCCCGCCGAGCTCACCGCCACGGCGACGGTCGACGGCCAGACCGTGAAGGTCGCGACCGCCGGCTGGCGGGTGATCGGCTGGCGCTTCACCCCCGACGGCACCATCGCCGAGCGCTTCGAGCAGCAGGGCCAGGGCCACGACGCACCCCTCTCGGCCTACGGGCCTGGGCCCGCGCATCCATTGTGAGGTGCCGCTCGCGGCACGGGCTGACTCGCCCGCCGGCACTCGCCGCGACCGCCGTTTGACTCTCCTGCACGGGGAGACGGGATGCTGGACTCATGATGAAGATCGGAGAGTTCGCAGGGCTGACCGGGCTGAGTGTGAAGGCGCTCCGGCACTACGACGAGACGGGGGTGATCGTTCCGGCGGAGGTGGATCTGCGGTCGTCGTACCGCAGCTACGACGAGGGGCAGGTGCGCGCGGGCGTGCTCGTGCGCGCGCTGCGTGACGCGGGCGTTCCGCTCCCGGCCGTGGCGGCCGCGGTGGCCGGCTCGAGGCACTCCGGAGGAGCGGAAGAGGCTCTGGAGCGGTACCGTCGCGAGATGCTCGAGCAGCGTGAGCGCGAAGACCGGGCCTTCCGAGACGCCTCCGTCGTGCTGCGGGCGCTCACCGCACCCGTCTCCGTCACCGAGCGCTCGATGCCGGCCCAGCCCTACGTGGGGCAGGCGATCGCCGTGCCGCTCGACGGGGCGGAAGTGCGCACCGACGACGACGCGAACGAGGTCTTCGCAGCGCTCTACGCCCGCATCCAGCAGGCAGGACTCGGTCCCTCGGGCTCGTTCTGGACGGCACTGCGCCCCGGCGACGAGCGCGACACCGTCGAGATCGTGTGCTGCTGGCCGGTTCACGCCGCCTCCGTCGCGCATCCTGACGGTGGCCCGCTCGGCCCCGACGTGTTCGCGGCCGAGTTGCCGGCTCGCACCGAGCTCGTCGCCACCTGGCGGCCGACGAGCGGTGAGGAGCTGCCCGAGGGTGTGCTCCACCCCGCGGTCGTCGCCCTCTTCGACGCGGTCTCGGAGCGCGACGTCGTGCTGTCAGGCGGCTCGGAGGTGCGGCAGGCCGTGCTCGGGCACGGCGAGGACGACTTCGCCGTCGAGGTGTCGATCACGGTGCGGAGTGACTGAGGCCGACCCCCCGAACCATCCCGCGGCACCCACGGCGCACACCGGGCGCCGCGCTCAGAGCACCGTGGTGAGCGCCCCGCCGTCGGCGCGCAGCGCGGCGCCGTTGGTCGCCGAGGCCAGAGGGCTCGCCAGGAAGACGGCGAGATTCGCGATCTCGTCGGGCTCGAGGAAGCGGCGCAGCAGCGAGGTCGGGTGGCCCTCGGCGATCGAGGCCTTCAACGCCGACTCGTCGATGCCCTGGGCCGCGGCGATGCCGGCCACCGCGTCAGCGACGCCGTCGGAATAGGTGGGCCCGCCGAGGAGGGTGTTGACGGTCACCGCCGTGCCGCGTGTCAGCTTCGCGAGCCCGTTGGCGACCGCGATCGTCGCCGCCTTCGTGGCGCCGTAGTGCACCATGTCGGCCGGCACCGAGACGCCGGACTCGCTGCTGATGAACAGGATGCGGCCCCTGCCCTCGGCGAGCATGCCCGGCAAGAGGGCGCGGGCCAGCCGCACACCGCTCATCACGTTGACCTGGAAGTAGTCGAGCCACTCCTCGTCGGAGACGGTGGTGAATTCGGCGACGCCGAAGAGGCCGACGTTGTTGACCAGGACGTCGACGCTCCCGAGCAGGTCGACGAGCCGGGAGACCTCGTCGGCTCGTCTGAAATCGGCGGCGATGCCCGAGACCTGCGCGCCGGGGAACTCGCCCCGCAGCGTCTCCGCGACGGCGGCCACCCGTGCCTCGTCGCGGCCGTTCACCACCACCTCGGCGCCCTCACGAAGCAAACCCTTCGCTATGGCGAGGCCGATGCCCTGGGTCGATCCGCTGATGAACGCTCTGGCGCCCGCGAGTCCGGTCTCCATGTCTGTCGCCACCCCTTCGATGTAGTTGCTCAGGCAAGCAATCCTAGGCGCAAAATGCTTGCCGGAGCAAATACATATCGCGTGGCGCCGTATGCTCGGATCATGACTGAACCCTCCGCCGGCGCATCCCTCGACGGAGACGACCTCGCCACCTGGGCCGCGCTCGCGACCGTGCTCGAGTGGCTCCCTCCGGCGCTCGACGCGCCCCTCGTGCGCGAGTTCGAGCTCACCCACTTCGAGTACGGCGTGCTCTACGCCCTGGCGGCTGCCGACGGTCGGCAGCTGAGGGTGAGCACGCTGGCGGGCTACGCGAACAGCACGATCTCCCGGGTCTCGCGCGCCGTCTCGCGCTTGCAGCTGCGCCGACTCGTGGAACGCCGTCGCGATGCGCTCGACGGCAGGTCGATGCTCGTCGCGCTCACCGCGGAGGGCGCCGAGCTGTACGACCGGGCGACCCCGGTGCACGCGGAGTCGGTGCAGCACTTCGTGCTCGGCGCGCTCACCGCCGCGCAGCGCCGACAGCTCCGCGAGATCGCCGGGCGCATCCAGCGAGCGGTGCGACAGGACGACGGGTGGACGCCACCCGCCCCGGATTGAGCCGACCGCCCGCAGTCACGAGACGCGCCGACCTGCCAGAGTGGGGGTATGACTGCTGAGCTGCTCGACGACCTCCACCGCCTTCTCGCCGAGAGCGGCCTCCTGAGCGACCAGGCCGCGGAGAACGGAATCGTGCACGGCCGCGCCACGTTCGCCGCGGGCGGCGTCGAGGTCGCGGTCAACGTCGACCCGGAGCTCGACGACGAGCGCGACGAGCTCGGTGACGAGCCCGACGACGAGCGCGACGAGCGCGACGCCGACCCGGTCGGCGACCCCGATCCGGCGGCCCTCGTCGCCTCCCTCGCCCGCATTCTCGCCCTCGACCCCGCCGCCTGGCGGGCCCTGGTCGACGCCATCGCCGAAGAGATCGAAGAGGCTGTCGGCGACGACGACGTCGAGGAGCAGACCGACCTCCGCGACGACCTCACCGTCACGTCGATCGTCGTCTTCGCCGACGCGACGGTCTTCGCCTTCACGGCCCCACGCCAGTTCCCCACATCCCGCCTCCTCGCCCAGTTCGACGCCGACCTCGACATCGAGCACCTCGAGGTGCTGCCCCTCGACGACGACGCCGAACTCCCCGAGCACGACCCTTCCCTCGAGGTGCACTCCTTCGACACCCTCGAAGACCTCCTCACGCACATCTCGGCCCCCGAGGAGCCCTGAGAAGATCCCCCTGAGCTGAGGCAGGTGGGAGGGCAGGCGAGGCACCTCTCAGGGCAACTCGAAGAACCCCGAGCTCTGCAGCAGGTCGACCGCGTCGTGCTTGTTGGTGACCCCGAGTTTCGCGTACAGGTTGCGCAGGTGCACCTTCACGGTGTTGACGGAGACCGAGAGCTGGGCCGCCAGCTCGGCATGGGTGGTGGACGCGTAGAGGGCACGCGCCGTTGCTTCTTCGCGCTTCGTCAGCGTCGGGACGACCGGCCGTGCGCCGCTCGAGACGGGAACCAGGGCGAGACGCGTGAGCAGCACCTCCACCGCGGCCCGGTGTCCCTCGTGGGCCGCCGCGAAGCGATGGAGAAGGGCCAAAGTCTCGACCCGGGGGACGGTGAGCAGCGGCGTCAGCGACCCCGAACTCTGCACGAGGTGGAAGGCCTCGGCGAACTCGGAGTCGGCACGCTCGGGTCTGCCGAGACGCTCCCAGGCCACCGCGCGCCGAAGCAGCAGGGGCGGGATGGTGCGAAGACAGTGGCGATGACCGAGCCGGAGACATCCGTCGGTGGTGCGCAGCGCATCCCGGGGCCGGCCGAGTGCGAGCCACGCCGCCGCTCGTTGCATGTCGAAGCAGAGCGAGTGGTCGGGGGTCGACGGCTCGTCACGCAGCAACGCGAGGGCTTGGGGCGCGTCGCCGCGCAGGAGCAGGAGGTCGGCGTGGATTCCGCGGGCGAACCCCCTGATCATCATGAGCACCTCGCCCTCTGCCGTGCTCTGGCCGACCAGCCTCGACTTGGCGATGCCCGCTCCGACGTCGAACCGAACCAGGTCGGCCATCGCGTCGACGGCCAGCGCGGTCGACCTCCAGATGGCGCTCGATCCGCCGATGGCTCTGAACTGCTCAGCCAGCGAGCTCAGCGCCAGGGCGTCGAGTGCCGCCGAGGCGACGAGCACCCGAGCCAGTAGCAGGGGGAAGTCGGCGGCCGACGCCTCCCATCCGTGCTCGAGGCGCCGCTCGTCGGCGGCGGCGATGGTCGTCGTGGCCGAGGCGTACTCGCCGTTCAGCGCCGTCGCCAAGGCGCTCAGCCCTTGAGCGCGATACACGACCGCGGGCAGCGCGCCCTCCATCGCCGCCGCCTTGTCGGCGAACAGCGCGGTCTCCCGGCTCGCGCCTGCGGTCGCATGCGCCTCGGCCACGGCGACGAGCAGCTCTGCAGCACCCTCACGCGCCGGGTCGAGCGAACCGCCGACCGCCGTTCGCTCGAGCTCCCGGCGCGCGAGCTCGAGGGCGTCGTCGACCCGACCGACGGAGGTGCGGGCCGAGATCATCACGGCGCTCACGAGCAACCGCTGGTCTCGGTCGACCGAGACCAGCAACTCCGGAGAGAGCCAGGCGAGTGTCTCCCACTGCGTGCGGGTGAGGGGAGCGGCGCCGGGAAGGGTGGATCCGAGCACCACCCGGAATCGATCGATGTCGACCACGGCTCAGACCCGGTCGGCGATGGGAGGCCACATGCTGACATGATCGCACCCCGAGGATGCGCGAACCCACGACGGCGACTGCGCGCGTGAGCGGCTCTGGGACTCCCCACGGCGCGTGTGTACTATTACTTCACACACGTTGTGAACTAATAAGTGACAAGCGAGGATTCAATGGTGAAGATCGCCGTACTGGGAACGGGCGCGAACGGGGCGGGAATCGGGGCCGACATGGCCAGGGCGGGGCTCGACGTGACGTTCATCGAGCAGTGGCCGGCGCATGTCGACGCGATCCGTGAGCGCGGCATCGAGGTGCGCATGCCGAATCGCATCGAGGTCACCGAGGTTCCGGCGTACCACCTCTGCGAGGTCGCCACGCTGCGCGAGCCCTTCGACATCGTCTTCCTCGGCGTCAAGGCGTACGACACGCGCTGGGCCGCCGAGCTCATCAAGCCGCTGCTGAAGCCCGACAGCCTGGTGGTGGGCCTGCAGAACGGCATGTCGATCGACGACATCGCCGACGTGGTGGGTGTCGAGCGCACCATCGGCGCCGTCATCGAGCTGGCCTCGAACATGTGGGAGCCGGGCGTCACGACCCGCCAGAACCCGCCCGAGGAGACCTGGTTCGCCGTCGGCGGGCTCACTGCGTCGGCGCAGGCCCGTGCTCACGAGGTGGCCGAGGTTCTCGGTCATGCGGGCACGGTCGAGGTCTCCGACGACATCCGTTCGTCGAAGTGGATGAAGCTCGTCGTCAACGCCGCCGAGCTCGTGCCCTCGGCCATCCTGGGCCTCGAACTGAACACGGCGGCCGAGGTTCCCGGCATGTACGACTTCATGCTCGCCTGCGGCAAGGAAGCGGTGCGTGCGGCCGCAGCGAGCGGCAGCAGCATCCGCCCCATCTTCGGCATGACCGCTGAGAACGTGAACGACCCCGACGCCTTCGCCGAGCAGCTGTTCCACGTCGTGCTCACGACCTTCTCGCTGCCCGACACGAAGACCACCTCGCTGCAGGATTGGCTGAAGGGCCGGCGCAGCGAGGTCGCCGAGATCAACGGGCGCGTCGTCGCCGAACTCGAGGCCGTGGGCGCCGCCGCCCCGTTCAACCGGCTCGTCGTCGAGCTGGCCGCCCGTGTGGAGGGGGGCGAGCTGACACCCGCGCCGGAGAACATCGGCCTGCTGCTGCACCGCGTCTAAAGTCATACTGTATGACAATGTAAAGTAAGAGTTGACAACGCAAGTCGGACTTTACATACTGAAGACGTTCCGGTTACTCGACGAGGAGGAATCATGCCCGCAACCCCCGAGGTGTCGAGCCACGGCTCACGAATCCTCATCCGGGGCGCGGCTGTCGCGACGGTCGACCCCACCCTGGGAGACCTCGAGCGCGCCGACATCCTCATCGAGGGCGACCGCATCGTCGCGATCGAGGCGCTGTCGCGGGAGACCGGCGAGAGCATCCTGAACAGCGCAGGAACGGACGCGGGGGGAACCGCCGACGTCATCGACGCCACGGAGATGATCGCCATGCCCGGCATGGTCGACACGCACCGTCACACCTGGCAGGCGCAGCTGCGCGGCATCCTGGCCGACGGCACGATCCCCGACTACCTCCGCGGCATGCGCCTGCAGATGGCCATCCGCTACCGGCCGGAGGACATGTACGTCGGCAACTACGCCGGCGCCCTCGACGCCATCAACTCCGGTGTCACCTCGGTCGTCGACTACTGCCACAACATCCTCGACCCGGAGTGCGCCCACGGGGCGGTCACCGGCCTCCTCGACGCGGGCGTGCGCGGCCTCTACGGCCACGGCATGACACCGGTGACGTCGAACACCTGGTCGGAGAGCGCGGGCGGCCGCGAGGGCGTCGCCGACCCGGCCGCCTTCGAGCCCCGGGCGCGGCTGGCCCGCGAGATCCGCGAGCAGTACTTCCGCGACGAGACCCAGCCGCTGCGCTTCGGTATCGCCCCGCAGGAGCTGCCGATCGCTCCGGTCGCCGACGTAGCGGCAGAGTTCGCGCTCGCCCGTGAGCTCGGCGCCCGCATGACCATGCACGCCAACCAGCTCGCGGTGCGGCAGCTGTTCCAAGACGTGAAGGTGCTCGCCGCGCACGGGCTGCTCGGCCCCGACCTGCTGCTCGTGCACTGCAGCTTCAACACCCCCGAGGAGTGGGAGCTGCTGCGCGGCACCGGCACCACCGTGTCGATCTGCGCCGAGACCGAGATGCAGATGGGCATGGGCTTCCCCGCCATCCGTGAAGCCACGGAGTACACGCCGGGCCCTGGTCTCGGCATCGACTGCGTCAGCGGCGACTCCGGCGACCTGCTCTCGCACGCCCGGCTCGTGCTGCAGGCCACCCGCTGGCGCGACGACAGCGCCGGCTACGAGAAGCTCGTCGCCCCTCAGGAGATGCGGTGGACGACGAAGGATGCGCTCCGCTGGGTCACCCAGAACGGCGCTGTGGCCGCGGGCATCGGCGACGAGGTGGGCTCGCTCACCCCGGGCAAGCGCGCCGACGTCGTGCTGCTCGACATGAGCGGCATCAGCCAGGCGGGCTGGAACCGCCGCGACCCCACCGGCATGGCGATCGCGCAGGCCAACTCCGGCAACGTCGACACCGTGCTCATCGACGGTCGCGTCGTGAAGCGCCACGGCCGCCTCGTGCACGTCGACGTCGACGCTGCCCTCGCCCGCACCCGGGCCTCGCACGACTACCTCTACGAGCAGATGGACCGCCACGGCGGGTTCATCCCCCAGCCCCCCATCGACATCCCGCTCTACCGCGAGCGGGCCTGAATCACGGCGGCGCCGGCCCCGATCCGGCACCGCCACCCCCTCCGTCCCTTCGCTCACACCACCACCACCATGCAAAGGAGCATCCACCCATGACCGACTCGAGAGACATCCTCATCACCGGCGGCACCGTCATCACGGGCGTCGCCACCGACCCGGCTCTCACCGACGTCGACGTGCTCATCCGTGACGGCAAGATCGCCCAGATCGGCCCGCGCATCGACGCCCCGGGCGCCGAGGTCATCGACGCCTCCGGAAGCGTGGTGATGCCGGGCTTCGTCGACACCCACCGCCACACCTGGCAGGCCATCGTACGCAACATCGCCTCAGACTGGTCGCTCGACGAGTACATGGCGGGCCTGCACGTGGGCCTCAGCAAGCACTTCCGCCCCGAAGACACCTACGTCAGCAACTACCTCGGTGCACTCGAGGCGCTCGACTCCGGCATCACCACCCTCGTCGACTGGTCGCACAACCTGCGCACCACCGACCACGCGGATGCGGCGGTCAAGGCCCTCGAAGACACCGGCATGCGCGCGGTGTTCGCCCACGGTGGCGGCGCCGCGCAGTGGGGCGGCGTGATGCCCTCCCCGGTCGAGCACCCGCGCGACGACGCCACCCGGCTCCGCACCGAGCACTTCGCCTCGAACGACGGGCTGGTGACCATGGCGCTCGCCCTCCGCGGCCCGCAGTTCACCACCCGCGAGGTGAACCGCGCCGACTTCCAGCTCGCCAAAGACCTCGACCTGCGCGTGACCGTGCACGTGGGCGACGGCCATTGGGGCAAGATGCGCCCGATCATCATGCTGCAGGAAGACGGACTGCTCGCCGACACCATCACCTACGTGCACTGCACCACCCTCTCCGACGAGGAGCTGCGCATCATCGGCGACACCGGCGGCTCCGCCTCCGTCGCGCCCGACGTCGAGGCGCAGATGGGCCACGGCTACCCGGCGACCGGCCGACTGCTCGCCGCGGGTGTGCGCCCGTCGTTCTCGATCGATGTCTGCTCGTCGAACGGCGGCGACATGTTCGGCACCATGCGTACCGCCATCGGCCTGCAGCGTGCTGCCGACAACAAGGAGCTGGTGGATGCGGGGGCCGTCATCGAGCGCCTCAGCCTCAACTGCGCCGACGTCATCCAGTTCGCCACCCTCGACGGCGCGAACGCGGCGGGCCTCGGCGAGCAGACCGGTTCGCTCGAGGTGGGCAAGGCCGCCGACGTCATCGTGGTGAGCGGCAACTCGCTGGCGATGTCTCCTCTCAACAACCCGTTCGGCGGCGTCGTCTACAACGCGCATCCCGGCCTCGTCACCGACGTCGTCGTCGACGGCGTGGTGAAGAAGCGCGGCGGCCAGCTCGTCGGGGTCGACGTGAAGAAGCTGCGCGACGACGCCTCGAACGCTCGCGACTACATCCTGTCGCAGATGCCGGAGGCCTCGGTCGACGGCGCTTGGCACCCCGAAGTGGCTCACGCATGACCATCGGGTCGGAGCAGCGGCCGGCTGCCGGCGCAGCCCCCGCCGCGGGCGCGGTGGCCGAACGCCCCTCGATCAAGCCGATCAGCCCGCTCGCCCGGGTGGCCTCGTGGCCGGCGGCGCGAGCGCTCATCGCCGTGATCGTGCTGTTCGCCATCAGCCCGCTCATTGCGCCGGGGAGCATCTCGGCCACCGCCATGTCGTCGATGCTGCCGTTCGCGGCGCTCACGGCAGTGGTGGCGGTGGGGCAGACCCTCGTCATCATGCAGGGCGGGCTCGACCTGTCGGTGGCGGGCGCCATCACCCTCGGTGCCCTCATCGTGGCGAAGTTCGGCGGTCCCGACCAGCTCGGGCTCGGCGGCGCGATCGTGCTGGCCCTCGTCGTGCCGGCGCTGTTCGGCCTCATCAGCGGTCTGGTCATCGCGTTCTTCGGGCTGCCACCACTCGTGGTCACCATCGCGAGCAACGCGCTGATGGTGGGCACGGTGCAGGCGGTGTCGGGCGGCTACGGCGGACAGGTGGTCGACTCGCTGTCGCAGTTCTCGCTGTCGAGGTGGCTCGGCATCCCGGTGCTGGCCATCATCGCCACCATCGTGGTGCTGGTCGTGCACGTGCTGGTGAAGGCCATCAGGGTGGGTCGCCGCTTCGAGCTCGTGGGGGCCAACCCGCGGGCGGCCCGCAGCATCGGCCTCTCACCGAACGGCTACGTGGTGGGCGCGTACACGCTGTCGGCCCTGCTGGCCGCCACCTGTGGCGTGCTGCTCGCCGGCCTCCTGCGCTCGCCCACCCTCACCGCTGGCGACGCCTACCTGCTGCCCTCGATCGCCGCGGTCGTGCTCGGCGGCACCGCGCTCACGGGCGGCAAGGGCAGCATCGTCGGCACCGCGCTCGGCGCGCTGTTCCTCGGCCAGCTCGGCCAGCTGGTGCAGACGTTCACGCAGACCACCGCAGCGCAGAACATCATCCAGGCCGTCATCATCGCCGTCGGCATCGTCGTGCAGATCAAGCTCGGCGGCAACACCTCCCGCCTCAAGGCGATGTTCACGCGCTCGAAGACCTGAACCGCATCCGCGTCATCGCTCCGCCCGCGTCACCGCCGCATCCGCGTCATCCGTTCCACTCCCGAACCCACCGAAATCCACCACAGCACCACTGCACTCGAAGAGGAGTCATCCCGATGAAGAAACACCCCGCCCTCCGCACCCGCCCGGCACTCGCCGTCGGCAGCGCCGTCACGGTCGCCGCCCTCGCCGTGCTGCTCGGCGGATGCTCGTCGACCAACGCCGGCGGCACCGCCTCCACCGGCTCGGCCGCCGACATCGCCGTCGGCAAGACCGGCACCATGAGCGAGTTCGCCGACATCTCGAGCATCTGCCCCTCCGAGGGCGAGATCACCGTGGGCGTCGTCGACGGCTACGGCACCAACTCCTGGTCGAAGACCGTGCTCGCCGAGATCGAGGCCGAGGCCGCCAAGTGCCCCGCCATCACGAACGTCGAGTTCGCCGCCGGCCGCGGCGACCTGCAGGCCACCACTGCCGCCATCACGAGCATGGCGGCCAAGGGCACCGACCTGGTGCTCGTGATCCCGGATGCCGGGCCGGGCGAGGCGCACCTCTCCGCCCTGCGGAGCGCCGTGCAGACGGGCTCGACGGTCGTCGCGTTCGCGTCGGACCCCGAGGGCACCGCGGGCACCGACTACCTCGACTACACCGACTGGTCGCCGGAGTTCAGCGGCCGCACCTGGGCCCAGTGGGTCGTCGACCAGCTCGGCGACGCCGGCGGCAACGTGGTCTTCCTCGGCGGGCCGGCCGGTAGCGCCGTGTCGTCGCAGGAGCTCGAGGGCGTGAAGGCCGTGCTCGACGAGAACCCGCAGGTGAAGCTGCTCACCGCCGACCCCGTCACCACCAACTGGGACCCGGCTCAGGCCCAGCAGGCGATGAGCGGCCTGCTCTCGCAGTACCCGCAGATCGACGCGGTCATCTCCGACTACGGCGCGTCGACCGACGGCGTCATCCGCGCCTACGAAGCGGCCGGCATCACCCTCCCGATCATCGCCACGACCGACCAGAACAGCCTGAGCTGCGGGTTCGAGGCGCTGAAGGCCTCGAACCCGTCGTACGAGCTGGCCACCGTGTCGTCGCGCACCTGGGTGGGTCGCGTCGCGCTCCGCAAGGCGCTCGCCTCGTTCGCCGGCGTCTCCGACACCGAGCCCTCCATCTACGACCTGTCGCTGGCCGAGGACTCGACCGGCAAGACGGATGGCGCCAAGACGCCGTCCGAGGTCTGCTCCGAAGGCGCTCCCTCCGATGGTTCCCCCTCGTCGCTGCTCACGCCCGACGAGGTCGCCGCGACCTTCGCCAACTGATCATGACCGAGCCCACCACCGCATCCGTGTCATCGTCGATTCCTCCCGCATCCGTGCCGTCCGCCTCTGCGCCCACAGGGGCCGGGGTGGCGGCCGGGCCGGGCCGGGCATCCGGAGCCCTGCTGACCCTTTCGGGCATCGGCAAGCAGTACCCGGGGGTGCGCGCCCTCGATGACGTGAGCCTCGAGGTGCTGCCGGGCGAGGTGCACGCCGTGCTCGGCGAGAACGGCGCCGGCAAGTCGACGCTGGTGGGCATCGCCGCCGGGTCGGTCGTTCCCGATGACGGGACGATCGACCTGGGGGCCGGGCCCCGGCCCCGGATGTTCCCGCGCGAGGCGAGGGAGCAGGGGCTGGCGATCGTCTACCAGATCCCGGCGCTCGCGCCCTCGCTCACCGTCGTCGACGCAATGCTCCTGCTGCTGCCCGAGTCGGTGCGGCCCTCGCGCCGCGCTGCCACGCAGTGGACGGCGGAGCTGTTCGCGCGGCTAGGCCTCGAGATCGACGTGCGCCGCCGGGTGTCGGCGATCTCGCAGCGCGAGGCGCACCTCGTCGAGATCGCCGCGGCGCTCGCTTCCGACCCGAAGGTGCTCGTGCTCGACGAGCCCACCGAGGCTCTCGGAGCCGACGAGACCGCGTGGCTGTTCGCGCAGGTGCACGAGCTGCTCGCGAAGGGTTCGGGCGTCGTCTACATCACGCACCGCATCCCCGAGGTGATGGAGATCGCCGACCGCATGACGGTGCTGCGCGACGGCAAGGTGGTGGGTCGCGGTGACGTGGCCGGCTACTCGGCCGAGCAGATCGTCGAGCTCATCGTGGGCCGCTCGCTCGAGACGACGTTCCCCCACAAGGCCGGAGGCGCATCCGTCGATGCCGCCCCCGGCACCGAAGCCGCACCCGGTGCCGGGGCTGGTGGTGGCGCCGGCACCGAGGTGCTCTCCGTCACGCGATTCACGGGCCGCGCCTTCCGCGACGTCACGTTCGAGGCGCGCGGCGGGCAGATCGTCGGGCTCGCGGGCGTCGAGGGCAACGGCCAGCGCGAGTTCATGAAGGCGCTCGCCGGAGCCGTGCGCTCGAGCGGCGTGGTGAGGCTGAACGGCCGCGAGCTGCGCGCCCTCACCACCCGCCGTGCCACGGCCGAGGGCATCGTGTGGTTGCCGGGCGACCGGCTCGGCGAGGCCATGTTCGGGCAGCTCAGTGTGCGCGAGAACGTCATCGCGCCGAACCTCGCGGCGGCCATGCCCGCCGGGTTCACCGCGCCGCGCACCGAGGAGCGCCTCGTGCATCAGGCCATCGGCGGCCTCGCCGTGAAGACGCCTACCATCGAGACGCCCATCACCTCGCTCTCGGGCGGCAGCCAGCAGAAGGTGCTGCTCGCCAGGGCACGGCTCGGCAGCCCCGCCGTGCTGCTCGTCGAAGACCCCACCCAGGGCGTCGACGCGGGAGCGCGCGTCGAGATCTACAGCTTCTTGCGGGCGATGGCCGACGACGGGGTGGCCGTGGTCATCCTGTCGACCGACGCCGTCGAACTCGAGGGGCTCTGCGACCGGGTCGTCGTGTTCTCGCGCGGGCGGGTGCAGGCCGAACTCGCGGGTTCGCGGCTCACCGAGCGCGAGATCACGGGCGCCGCGGTGCTCGCCACCGAGACCTCCATCAGCGACGACACGGATGCGGCGGAGCTGACCTCGAAGAAGGGCCTCCCGCTGGTGCAGCGCGGCGAGGTGCAGACGGTGTCGCTCGTCGTCATCTCGATGGCGCTCGTCGCCGTCACCGCCGGTATCGCCCCGTCGTTCCTCAGCCCGCTCAGCATGGGTGCGCTGCTGGCGTCGGCGGCCATCCTCATCCTGGTCGGCCTCGCTCAGCTCGCCGTCGTCATCACCGGAGGCATCGACCTGTCGATCGGCTCCGTGGTGGCGCTCTCGGCGGTGATCATCTCGTTCTTCGGCGAGGGCGGGCCCGGGATGCTCGCTCTCGGCGTGGCCGTGGCGCTGGTCGCCGGGGTGGTGGTGGGTGTCGTCAACGGCATCCTCATCACGAGGCTCGGCATGCCGCCCGTCATCGCGACCCTGGTGTCGTCGATCGCGGTGCTCGGCGGGGCGCAGCTGCTGAGGCCCCAACCCGGCGGGCAGGCGAGTGCCGAGCTCATGACCGCGCTCGGCACGGCCATCGCGGGCGTTCCTCTGGTGCTGGTCGTGGCGATCGTCGTGGCGGTGCTGCTCTGGCTCGGCCTCAACAACACCGGGCTCGGGCGCGGCTTCCGGGCGGCGGGCTCCGACGCGCTGAAGGCAACGCGCATGGGTGTCGACGTGAACCGGATGCGGCTGCTCGCCACCATCGCCTCCAGCGTGCTGGCCGCCGTCGCCGGCGTCGTGCTGTACACGAAGACGGGCATCGGGGATGCGGGGGCCGCCCAGGCGTTCACCCTCACCTCGGTGACCGCGATCGTCATCGCGGGCGTGAGCATCTTCGGTGGATCGGGTTCGGCGCTCGCCGTGGCCGCCGCCGCGCTGCTGCTGCAGACGATCACGAGCGCGCTGCCGTTCCTCGGGGTGAACCTGTCGTGGCAGTACTGGATCCAGGGCATCTTCGTGCTGGTGGCCGCCGTGCTGCCGATGGCGGTGCGGCTGCGCAAACGGAGGAGCATCCCGGGATAGAGGTCGGCTGCGCGCCGCGGCCACCCACGGTCTACCCTTGAGGCATCGTCAACGAGGAGCCGCCCATGTCGCCGAGCACACCCCGCGATCCCGACGCCGACGCGGCGAAGCGGCTGGCCGCGCCCGGAGTGGGGGAGCGCATCCGTGAGGCCCGTCAGGCGGAGGGCATCTCGCTGCGCGAACTCGGCAGTCGGGTGGGGGTGTCGGCGAGCTTCCTGTCGCAGGTCGAGCTCGGGCGGGCGATGCCCTCGATGGGCACGCTGTGGACGATCGTGTCGGAGCTCGACCTGTCGTTCGATGCGCTGCTCGGCACGGTGGCGCCGGGGCCGGGGGTGCCTGCATCCGGTGCGGGGGCGGCAGGAGCATCCGGCGTCGACGGCGGCTCGTCGCCCTCGCTCGTGCCCTCGCCCGACTTCGAGCGCCTCACGACGGTCGGCCTCCCCGGCCTCCGCCGAGCGGGCACCTCGCCCGACATCCGGATCGGCGGCGTGCGCTGGGAGCGACTGACCCCGGGCGACGACCCCCTCGTCGAGTTCGTGCGCGTCACCTACTCACCGGGCAGCGAGTCGAGCCCGGCCGACAACATGATGCGGCACACCGGCCTCGAGTACATGCACGTGATGAGCGGGCAGATGGACATCCAGGTCGGCTTCGACAGCGACACCGTGCAGCCGGGCGACAGCCTCACCTTCGACGCCTCCATCCCGCACCGCATCGTGAACCCCTACGAGGTGCCCTGCGTCTCGATCTGGGCCGTCGTCGGCCGCCACGGCTTTGCGGCACCCCACGAGCTCGCGAAGCGCCTCGCCGAGTACGGCACCCCCGCCTCGACGATGCACTTCGGCGGCGGGCACCTCGCGGGGGAGTGAGTGCCGAGCTCGGCCCGCCCCGGCATCTTCTCCCCTACAAAGTCCGTGATGACCACGATCATCACGGACTTTGTGCGGGAGAACGGATGCGCGGTGCCCGTCACGAGCTGACGCGGGCGTCTCCCTCCGAACTGTCGGGGAGGTAGGCCATGAAGGGATCGCCGTTCGGAAGCCACTCCACCCGCGCCTCCGGCAACAACGGGCGCAGCAGCCGCGCGAAGGCGGCCATGCCCCACTCCTCAAGGCGCTCGTGGGCGATGCGGATGACCGCTTTTCGCATCCCCAATTGGTTGGCGTCACGGACGTATTCGAAGGTGTCGTACTCGGCGGTCTCGCCGAGGATGACGACGTCCGACGCTCGCAGCGCTGGCAACGCCGTCGGAAGGGTGTGGGCGCCGATCCCGATGCTCCGGACCGCCATCTCCGGGTCGCCGACGACGCTGATGTTCGTCGTTCCGAGCTTGGCGCCGAGCTCCTCGGCGAGGTCGTGAAGGGTGCGCTCGGGGATCGCGATGTGGGCGAAATCAGCCTCCGGCCCGAAGAAGGGCGTGAAGCCCAAGACCTCCATGAGCTCGGTGAAGACGGGTTCCGGCTGCATGCGGTGGAGGTGGTCGTGGATGCGCCACACGGCCATGCCGTGCTCCCGCGCGAACCGGGTCTTGGTGCGGGTCACGACGTCGCCACGCATCAGACCTAGGCTGTCGAAGCCGTACCAACTCGCCGCCTCGTGGCTGATCACCAGGTTGAGGTCGCGTTCGGCCGCCCTCTGCAGTGCCTCCAGCGTCGGCTCGAACACGACGGCGACGCCGCGGACCGGTACATCGGGATCGCCGAGCACGAAGCCGTCGGCGTTAGAGCGCTGCCAGTCGACCCCATCGGCGGCGAGCTTCGCCACGATGCGGTCGGCGAAAGCCCGGGCGGTGGGCGGTTCCCCCGTCATCGCTGCACCTCTCCCCGGGCGACTCCCGGCATCCACACCGGATCGCCCGACGGCCAGTACTCGACCTCGACGTCGGGCACGATTTCGGCGATCCACCGCGCCATCTCGCTCACGCCCGGCTCGTGAGAAGGCCCGAACCCGACGGCGATCAGGGTCATGCGGCGACCGGTCGCGCGCAGGTCGTTGAAGTACGACACCCCGCCGTCGACTTCGTCGAGGATTCCACCGGCGCCCGTGACGATGGCGTCGATCGTCGGATCGGAGAGAAGCTCGCTCAACGATTCGACCGGGTCGGTCTCGCCGGCGAGCACCGCGACCTTGCGCACGACGAGGTCGGGGTCACCCACCACCCGCGGCGTGCACACGAGCTCCTGGGCGGCCCAGCGTGCGAGATCGCGGGCGGTCGTCTCCCCGGCCGGCTCTCCCACCACCCCTCGTCGCCGACGCGCCTCTTGCTCGACGGGCACCGAGATGCCGAGCTTCCGCGCCAGAGCGGCCGACTGCGCGGCCGGCCTGAACGTGTCCCAGGCCGATGCCTGCCGGTACACCACGAGGCCGGCGTCGAAGATCAGCGCTCGCTTGGCGGCGACCACCTCGTCCCCATCGAGACTGCCGACGGGGATGAGGTCTCGATCTGTGCCGCCCGGGCCGAGCGCGAGTGCGGGATCGACCCGCACCAACCCCTCGGCGAGATAGGCGTGGTGCAGTCCGCCGTGCATATAGAAGGGATGCTCGCGAGAGATCACCAGGTTGCTCCCTCGCGCTGCGGCACGGCGGAGGATGCCCACCGTGGGCGCGTAGCAGACGACCACGCCGGTCACGGGCGACATCGGCTCGCCGACGCACAGCCCCTCCGACACGGCGATCGATGTCGGGCTCCCGAACGCAGCGTTCAGCATCATGTCTATCGAGCGCGCGAGCAGCGGACTGCGGTCGTCGGACGTCGTCGTCATGAGAGGTGCTCCCGGGTGCGTCGCGCGATCGGCAACGGGGCGTCGACCGAGCATCCGTACATGTCCTGCTCGACGATAGCGAACATGTCGGGTGTGATCCGGGCGGCGACGTCGAGTACTGCGAGAAGATCGGGCGTGCCTCCCGGCGGTTCGCACATCACCCCGATGGCGACCGCCGAGGCGAACGGAAGGTCGTGCTCCCTCACCTCGCGCAGCACCTCGTCGTCGACCTGCTTCAGGTGGAGGTAGCCGATGCGGTCGGGGCGCTCGGCCATGAGGGCCACGCTGTCACCGCCGTAGTAGGCGAAGTGCCCGGTGTCGAGGCAGAGGTTCAGATACCGGGGGTCGGTGCGATCGAGGAGCCGGAGCACCTCCTCGGTGGTGCCGACATGACTGTCGGCATGGGAGTGGAACTGCTGACTCACGCCGAACTCCTCCAGCAGGGCCCGCCCTAGCAGGTCGTGACCCTCGGCGAGAGACGACCACTGCTCGTCGTCGATCGTGCGCGGTTCGAGGAGTTCGCCGGTGCCGTCGCTTCTCCAGAGGTCGGGGATCACGACGAGGTGCTCGGCACCGAGCGACGTGATCAGACCGGCGATGCGCCTCGCCTGGCTGAGGGCTTCGCGCCAGCGCTCCTCTCCGCGGTGGAGGGCGGTGAAGACCGTTCCGGCCGACAGCCTGAGACCCCGGGAACCCAGCTCGTCCTCGAGCTGGTGCGGGTCGGTGGGCAGGTATCCGTATGGGCCCAGCTCGATCCAGGTGTACCCGGCGACGACGACCTCGTCGAGGAAGCGCGGCCACGGCACCTGCGCGGGGTCGTCGGCGAACCAGACACCCCACGAGTCGGGAGCCGTGCCGATGCGGAGTCGTGGTGATCGATCGTCGAGCTGAGCAGTCTCCATGGCGACCACCGTAGCGCATCTTACTTTATTCACTTAACAATCCTCGTCGAACGGATGCGCTACTTTAGCGTCTGAGGAAGGACGGATTCGCATGACCATGGAGCTCTCAGCCCTTGCGCATCCGAGTCACGGCCGCATTCTCGACATCATCCGGGCCGCCGGGCAGATCAGTCGCGTCGAGATCGCCCAGGAGTCGGGGATGACCGGCGCCTCCGTGACGAACATCGTGCGTCTCCTCCTCCAGGCCGGTCTCGTGCGCGAGATCGGCTACGCCGAGTCGACCGGCGGCAAGCGCCGCACGCTCCTCTCCATCGCGCCGGAGTCGCGGTACGCCGTCGGCGTGCACCTGCAGCACGAGAGCGTGACCTACACGGTCTCCGACCTCGCCGGCCGCCTCGTCGGCCGCCGGGCATCGCCGGCCGCCGAATCGCAGGAGCCCGAGCCGATGGCACGGAGACTCGCCGTCGATGTCGAAGCCGTGCTCGACGACCTCGACGTGCAGAAGAGCTCGGTCTACGGAGTCGGGATCGCCGGAAGCAGGACGCTCGACCACGACGCCCGCACCCGCATCGACCTCGTGCAGGCCCTCAGTCGCGGCTTGGCGCTCCCCGTCGTCGACGATCGGGAGGCAGTGGCCGCGGCCATCGGCGAGTTCTGGCAGGGCACGGCCGACCAGCCGTCGTCGTTCGCCGTGCTCTACATGGGGGAGGAGTTCGGCGTGGGCCTCGTGAACTCCGGATCGGTCTGGCGAGGCGCCACCGGCAACGCCGGTGACATCGGCCACATCGCGGTCGACCCGGGGGGCCCGGTCTGCGCCTGCGGCAGGAAGGGGTGCCTCCAGGCCGTCGCCTCTCCGGCGGCTGTCGTCGCGCAGGCGCGCCGGCAGGGCGTGCTCGCCGACTCGACCTCCTCGGCGGCAGACCGGTTCGACGCCGTGGCGCGCCGAGCCGTCAGGGGAGAGGAGGGCCCTCTGGCGCTCATCGCCGAGTCGGCACGGAAGGTCGCCGCCGTGGCGACGACGGCGGCGAGCATCATGGACATCGAGATGTACGTGCTCGCCGGCTCGGGCTTCGCCGTTCCCGGTGCGATCTACGCCGAGCACATCCGGCGGGCCCTCGATGAGCTCACCGGCGCGCTGTCGCTCCCCCGCGTCGCCGTCGAGCTGGCGCACAACCCCCGAGACGCAGCGGCCGTGGGGGCATCGGCACTCGTGCTTCAGGGAGCGCTCGCCCCTCGGTAGTCAGTCGTCGGTCGGCCGAGGTGCGGTCACGCTGCCTCGCAGCACGAGCGTCGGTGGTGGGGTCTCGTCTCGCACGGTCCGTCCTCGCTGGGCCTCGACGACCGCCGCCCCGAGCATCTCCCCGATCTGACGGACGTCGTGGCTCAGCGCCGCGAGGGGAGGGTCGCTGATCTGGCAGCGCACCGAGTCGTCCCAGGCGACGATCGAGAGATCGCCGGGCACGGCGCATCCGCTCTCCGTCGCGTGTGCGAGGCCTCCCACCGCCATGAGGTCGTTGTCGAAGATGATCGCCGTGGGCGGGTGCTCGCGGTCGAGCAGTTCGCGGGTGGCCGCAGCTCCCGACTGGCGCGAGTAGTCGCCTATGGCTTCGAGAGGGCGGATGCCGAGCTCCTTCGTCACCTCGACGAAGGCGGCCGATCGCGCGAGGGAGTGGCGGAACTGGGTCGGCCCCGACACCCGCGCGATCCTTCGATGGCCGAGGTCGTGGAGTGCCAAGACGGCCAGGCGCATGGCTCGGGAGTGATCGGTCCAGATCGCCGGGCGGTCGCCCGCCAGATCGAGGTCGCCTGAGACCACCACATCGAGCCCGAGCTCGCCGAGCAGTGCCAGACGGCCGTCCGTCACTGTGAGGTCTTCGATGATGACCGACCCGATGCGTGCCGTGGCCGCCCAGTGGCGATACGTCTCGAGCTCGCTCTCCTCGTCGCCGACGATCTTCACCAGGAACGACCCCCCGGCCGAGCTCATCGCTTCGTCGATGCCGGCGATGAGCTCTTGCGAGAAGGCCTCCGCCTGGGTGTCCCGCACCGGGCGCACCATGACCATCCCCAACGCGAGCCCCGCGTCGCCTGTGCGGGTGTCGCCGTCGACCATCTGCTTCTCCTCGGGTTTGACAACTGCGGTCAGTCTATTTCATGATGTGTCTAAGTTCAGGCAGTTAAGTAAGTTCGGACAGAGTCGTCAAGCGATAGGAGCCACCGTGAACCCGAACCACGACATCAGCGCAGAGAGCGCCTCGTCGGGTGCCGTCGCCCCGGGCTTCGAAGCGGTGCGCGACCGGCTCGACCGGTACCTCGCCGATGAGCCGCTCTACAGCGCTCAGCTCGCCGTCTTCTGGCGGGGGGAGCTGATCGTCGACCTGGTCGGTGGGCCCGACATGGCCGCCGACTCGCTGACCGGGGTGTTTTCCGTGTCGAAGGGCGCGGGTGCGGCTGCCATCTCGATCCTCGTCGAATCGGGGCAGCTCGATCTCGAGCAGCGAGTCGCCCACTACTGGCCCGAGTTCGCGAAGAGCGGGAAGGAGGGCGTTCTGGTGCGTCAACTGCTCTCGCACCAGGCGGGTCTCCTCGGCGTCGACGAGCGGATGAGTCTCGACGACTTCCTCGACTCGGAGGTGGCCGCCGCGAGGTTGGCTCGCGAGCGCCCGCTGTGGCGGCCGGGAAGTGCCTTCGGTTACCACGGACTCACGATCGGTGTGTTCATGGAAGAGCTCGTGCGCCGGATCACCGGCGAGAGCCTTCAGTCGCTCTACGAGCGCGAGGTGCGTGGCCCGCGCGACATCGACTTCTTCCTGGGGCTCCCCGAGAGCGAGGAACCCCGCTACCGCGACGTGCTCCCGATGGCGCCCACCGAGCAGCAGGCTGCCGAGCTCGCCGCACAACCGCGGCAGCCCGACGGCATGGCGATGCTGATGTTCAACTCGAGCAGGGGCATCGCCGGTGCCGACATCAGCCCCAACCAGCGGGTCGTCCGTGCCGCCGGCGCGTCGGCGTTCGGGGCCGTGGCCTCTGGCCGGGGGCTCGCCGAGCACTACGCCGCCGTGCTCGGGCACGTGGGAACCCCCTTCCTCTCTCCCGAGACGAACCGGATCATGTCGCAGCAGCAGAGCTGGGGCATCGACCGATGCTTCGGAGACGAGCACTGCTTCGCCACCGTCTATCAGTGCCCGTCGCACCGCGTGCCGTTCGGTAGCTACCGGGCCTTCGGGCACGATGGCGCGGGTGGCGCGCTCGGCTTCGCCGACCCGCTGCACGATCTCTCGTTCGGATACGTCCCAGCACGGATGGCCTATCCCGGGGGAGTCGACCCCAAGGCGGTCGAGCTCTCCCGCATCGTCCGCGCAGCACTCCCCGCCGAGGCCTAGCGGCGGCTTTCATCGCACCACCCAGCGCAGGCCCCGGGTCTGCATCTCAAAGAGGAGAATCATGTTCCATCGCACACGCACGATCGCCGGGGCAGCCGTCCTGGCGCTCACCATGGGTGGCCTCGCTGCCTGCGCGGCCCCCGCCTCGAACGGAGCGGGCTCCGACGAGTGCGCGCCCTCCGACGGCAAGGTGACACTGACCTACTGGTCGTGGATCCCCAACATCGAAGACGTCGTGGCCGAGTTCAACGCCTCGCACCCCGACATCCAGGTCGAGGCGAGCAGCATCGTCGGCGACGAGGCGTACCAGAACTACTTCAATGCGTTGAAGGCAGGCAAGGCGCCCGACGTGGGCCAGATGGAGTACGACCGCATCCCGGAGTTCCGTGCAGGCGACCACCTGCAGAACATCGTGAACTGCGAACCGGTCGCCGACCTCGCCGACAGGGTCGTGCCGTGGACCTACAATCAGGTCTCGCTCGGCACCGACTCGCTCTACGCGACCCCGACCGACATCGGCACACTGGGCCTCTATTACCGCACCGACATCTTCGAGCAGTACGGTCTCGGCACGCCGACGACATGGGACGAGTACATGGCCGCGGCAGAGAAGCTCAAGGCCGCCAACCCGTCCATCTCCATCACGAGCTTCGCGCCTCAGGACACCAGCACCCTGCAGGGGCTCGTCTGGCAGGCCGGCGCCACCCCTTACACCTACAGCGATGACTCCTTCGTGCTCGACATGAGGAGCGAGGCCATGAACAAGGTGGCGGACTACTGGCAGCAGATGATCGACAAGGGCTACGTCGACACTGCCGCGACTCCCTTCTCGCCGGCTCTCTACGCGGGCTGGAACGACGGCACGATCGCCAGCTACATCGGCCCGAGCTGGATGGACTTCCTCCTGCAGCCCAACGCGGCGAACACCGCGGGCAAGTGGGGTGTGCTCCCGCTCCCCGCCTGGGAGAAAGGACAGGCCTCGGGAGGTAACTGGGGCGGAGGTGGAACGGCGGTCTTCGCCGGCACCGAGCACCCCTACGAGGCCGCCGTCTTCGCCGACTGGCTGAGCACCAGCTCGGAGGCCAACGAGGCGATGTTCAGCACCGGGGGGCAGTCCGCCTCGCTCGCCTGGGCAGAGTCGGGTGCTTACGACAAGCCGATCCCGTTCTACAACGACCAGCCCATCTTCTCCGTCTTCGCGGAGTCGGCTGACGCCACCGACACCTCGTTCCAATGGGCACCCGATCAGACCAACCTGAACGGCTATCTGCAGGATGCGCTCTCCGGCGCCTTCGACGGATCGTCGACCATCAAGGACGCCTTCGCCACCACCCAGTCGAAGGTCGCAGCAGACCTCGAGAGTCTGTCGATCCCCGTCGAGGAGAAGTAGAGACACCGTGAATGCAACCGTCGCCCCCACGGCGTCGGCGGTCGGCCGGGGTGTGCGTGACTCGTCACGCCGCCCCGGCTTCGGCCGCCTCGGCGTCAGAGCCTTCTTCCTCGGCCCCTTCTACATCCTGTTCGCCCTTCTCTACGTGCTCCCGATCGGCTACGCCATCGTGCAGAGCCTGTTCGTGGTGGAGAGATCGGGCGGCGTCTTCGGCACGGTGTCCTCCCGCTTCGACGGGCTGACCCAGTACGGCCGGGTGCTCACCGACGCCGAGTTCCTGCAAGGACTCGGCCGCGTGGGGGTCTACGCCCTCATCCAGGTTCCGACCATGACCGCGCTCGCCGTGGCCATCGCCCTCCTGCTCGCAACCACGGCGCGGCGGGCCGCCGTGGTCATCCGTAGCATCGTCTTCCTCCCCTATGCGGTGCCCACGGTCATCGCCGGCATCATGTGGGCCTCGCTCTACCAGCCGGCGACGTCGCCGCTCGACCAGATGGGGATCCACATCCCGTGGCTCGGCGGCCAGATGATCCTCATCTCCATCGCCAACATCGGCCTGTGGGCCTGGACCGGGTTCAACGTTCTGGTGATGGTGTCGGCGCTCACCTCCATCCCGCCGGAGATCATCGAAGCCGCGCGCATCGACGGGGCCTCCGAGTTTCGCATCGCAATGTCGATCAAGCTCCCCCTGATCGTCCCCACGATCGTCATGACATCGCTGTTCACCATGATCGGAACCCTCCAACTTTTCAGCGAGCCGACGATCCTCAGATCCATCTCGACGGCCATCACCTCAGGGTTCACGCCGAACATGCTGGCCCTGTCGGCAGCCTCCGGGAACTCCTACAGCTACGCGGCGGCCATCTCGGTCACGCTCGCCGTCATCACCGTCCTGCTCTCCATCGGGCTCTTCCGCATCATCCGAAAGGTCGGTCAATGACCTCCCCCCGCCTCACCCTCCGATCGCAGCGCACCTCCCACCAGTCGCCGCCGTCGACCATCCTCCGCTACTTCCTCCTGATCGCCGCTGCGGCCTACTTCATCGGTCCTCTCCTCTGGCTGTTCATGGCGGCGTCCAAGTCGTCGGGGGCCGTGATCGGCACACCGGCGTGGTCGTTCGAGGGGTTCCAGCTGTTCCAGAACCTGCAGGAGCTGTTCAGCTACGACGGCGGGATCTTCTTCCGCTGGATCGCCAACAGTGCCCTGTACGCCATCGCCGGAGCTTTCGTCGGCACCCTCATCGCCGCCATGGGCGGCTATTACATCTCGATGTTCCGCTTCAGAGGGCGCGACGCCATCTTCGCGATCGTGCTGGGCGGAGTGCTCGTACCGGCCACCGCGCTCGCGCTGCCGCTGTTCCTGCTGTTCGCGCAGGTCAACCTCACCGACACCTTCTGGGCCGTCTTCCTCCCCAGTCTGGTGAGCCCCTTCGGCTTCTACCTGAGCCGGCTCACCGCCGATTCCGCGGTGCCGTTGGAGGTGGTCGAGTCGGCCCGGGTCGACGGCGCGGGCGAGATCCGCATCTTCTTCTCCATCGCTTCGCGCCTCATGCTGCCGGGGCTCGTGACGGTCTTCCTGGTGCAGTTCGTCGGAATCTGGAACAACTTCCTCCTGCCTGTCGTGATGCTCAACAACAGCGACCTCTACCCGCTCACCCTCGGTCTCTACATCTGGAACGGCCAGGTGCAGCAGGCGTCGATCCTGCAGACTCTGACCCTGACGGGCTCGCTGGTCTCGATCATCCCGTTGACGATCGCCTTCATCGCGCTTCAGCGCTTCTGGCAGAGCGGACTGAACGCCGGGGCCGTCAAGGCCTGATCCTTACGGGCGGCCGGGTACCGGAGTCGCCGGCATCGCCACCACTGCGCCGAGCGTCGCGACGCCCACCACGGCCACCGCCAGGAAGACGGCCGAGCCGCCTGAGATGATCGCCGCGGCCGGCACGTCGGCCTCGGAGCCGAAGGCTGCGTTCGCGATGGCTCCGAAGACGGCGGCTCCCACGGCGCTGCCGATGGCCCTGGCGAACTGGTTGGTGCCCGTGACCACGCCTCGGTCACCCCACTCGACGCTTGCCTGGGCGGCGATGAGCGTCGGCGTCGCCACGACTCCGAGACCCAGACCGATCACGAAGCAGGCGGTCGCGACGAGGGCGACCGAGGGGGCGGAGGCCGTGACCGCGAGCACGGTCGCTCCCACGAGTGCCACGGCGAGCCCCAGGAGGGCGGTGCTCTTGAAGCCGATGCGCAGGTAGAAGCGGCCCGCGAAGGCGCCGGAGATCGGCCAGCCGATAGTGAGGGCCGCCAGGGCGAGCCCCGCCGCGAGGGGCGGCACGCCGATCGAACCCTCCAGGTAGACCGGCACGTACGAGGTCAGGCCGATGAGTATCGCGCCGACCCCGAGCGAGATGAGCGTCGTGGTGAGCAACAGCCGGCGCGAGAACACCCAGAGCGGGAGCACCGGCTCCGCTGCACGCGTCTGCACCAGCACGAAGGCGGCGAGGAGCAGTCCGCCGATGGTGAACGACCCGATGCTCTGCCACGAGTCCCACGCCCACGAGACCCCGCCTTGGAGCACGCCCAGGATGAGGAGGCTCATCGACACGGTGAGCAGCGCGGCCCCGGCGTAGTCGATGCGATGGTCTCGCTTGTGCACCTTCTCCTTGAAGGAGCGGATGAGCATCCACGCCGCGAGGAGACAGAGTGGGATGTTGATGAAGAAGATGCCGCGCCACATCTCGAGCTGCGAGAAGATCCCGCCGAGGGTGGGGCCCACCACCGAGGAGATGCCCCAGACGGCGGCGAGATAGCCCTGGGCCTTGGCCCGCTCGGCGATGGTGTAGATGTCACCCGCGATGGTGATGGTCATGGGCATCACGGCTCCGGCACCGAGCCCCTGCAGTGCCCGGAAGACGATGAGGGCCGGCATGTTCCAGGCGAAGCCGCAGAGGATCGAACCCGCCAGGAAGAGCCCGATGCCCACCAGGATGATCGGCTTCCGCCCGAAGATGTCGGAGAGCTTCGCATAGATCGGCACCGTGACCGCCTGGGCCAGGAGGTAGACCGAGAACAGCCACGGGAACAATGCGAAGTCACCGAGGTCGCCCACGATCGTCGGAACGGCGGTGGCAAGCACGGTCGCCTCCACGGCGACCACGCCCATGGTGAGCATGAGCGCGATGAGGATGGGCCCGCGTTCTGAGCGGAAGCCGATGGCGGAGGTCATGAGGTGCGCCTCTCTCGATCTAAATTAACTGCCTGCAGGAAGTTAGCACGCGATCGCTCTCGTACCTTTGACATTATTAAATCAATAAAGTAACTTGATCGGCGTTCGCCCTTATGAAACGAGACACCGTGCCATCGATGCCACCGACCTCAGGTCTTCCCGCCGACTTCCTGTTCGGCGCCGCCACCGCCGCATACCAGATCGAGGGCGCTGTCGCCGTGGATGGGCGGGGCGCATCGATCTGGGACGTCTTCAGCCACACACCGGGGAAGACCCTGAACGGTGACACGGGTGATCGGGCCACCGATCACTACCACCGGTGGGCCGAAGACTTCGATCTCGTTGCCGGGCTCGGCCTCGATGCCTACCGCTTCTCGATCGCCTGGCCACGCATCCAGCCCGACGGGCGGGGCGCTGCGCGGCCGGAGGGGCTCGCGTTCTACGAACGACTCGTCGACGGTCTTCTCGACCGGGGTGTGCAACCCGTCGCCACGCTCTACCACTGGGATCTTCCGCAGGCGCTGCAGGAGGAGGGCGGTTGGCTCTCCCGTGAGACCGCGTCACGGTTCGCCGACTACGCAGTGCGGGTGGCCGACGTTCTGGGCGACCGCATCCGACTGTGGACCACCCTCAACGAGCCGTGGTGCTCGGCGTTCCTCGGTCACGGATCAGGCGAGATGGCTCCGGGCCTCCGCGACGGGGAGTCGGCGCTGCGGGCGGCCCACCATCTCAACCTCGCCCACGGCCTGGGCGTGCAGGCACTGCGGGCGTCTCGCCCCGACGCGGAGGTGTCGGTGACCCTGAACCTGCACACGGTGCGCGACGCGCCGGGGTCGAAGGTCGACGGCGCTCGGCGGGTGGACGCCGTGGGCAATCGCGTCTTCACCGGGCCGATGCTCCGCGGTGAGTACCCGGCCGATCTGCTGCGCGACACGGCCGCGATCACCGACTGGTCGTTCGTTCACGATGGTGATCTGGCGGTGATCGCGCAGCCGCTCGACTCACTCGGAGTGAACTACTACCACTCCGAACTCGTGGCGCCGGCACCGGCAGGCGAGTCGGCCGACCCGGACGCCATGGCCGCGTTCCCGGGATGCGCCGACCTCCGCTTCCTGCCCTACGAGCCACCGCTCACCGACATGGGCTGGAACATCGACCCGGATGCGCTCGAAGAGCTGCTCGTGGACCTCCACACGGAGTTCCCCGGCATCCCGCTCATGGTCACGGAGAACGGGGCCGCCTTCCCCGACGTGGTGACGGAGGGGCGCGTGCTCGATGACGACCGCATCGCCTATCTCTCGTCCCACATCGCCGCGACGGTGCGGGCTGTGAACCGGGGGGCCGACGTGCGCGGCTACTTCGCCTGGTCGCTGCTCGACAACTTCGAATGGGCCCTCGGGTACTCCAAACGGTTCGGTCTCGTCCGAGTCGACTACGACACCTTCGAGCGCACGGTCAAGGACAGCGGCATCTGGTACCGCGACCTCATCCGCACGGTCAAGGCGGGAGCCGACGATGAGGGCTGACGCCGTCGACGTGCTCGCCCTCGGCCGGCTGGGAGTCGACCTCTATCCGCTGCAGACCGGTCTCGGGCTCGAGGAGGTCGTCACCTTCGGCAAGTACCTCGGCGGCAGCGCGGCGAACGTCGCCGTGGCCGCCGCGCGCCACGGCCGGTCGAGTGCGCTCGTGTCGCGCGTGGGCGACGACCCGTTCGGCAGGTACCTGCTGGCCGAACTCGAACGGCTGGGCGTCGACAGCGGAGCGGTCTTCACCGACCCGGCTCTCGCGACGCCGGTGACCTTCTGCGAGATCTTCCCACCCGACGACTTCCCGCTCTACTTCTATCGTGAGCCGAAGGCGCCCGACCTGGCGCTGTCGCTCGAGCAGGTGCCCGACGAGCGGGTGCTCGGGGCGAGGATCGTCTGGGTCACCGCGACGGGCTTGAGCCAGGTGCCCAGTCGCAGCACGCACCTCGACGTGCTGCGTCGACGTGCCCGGGCCGGCCACGTCGTGCTCGACCTCGACTACCGGCCCATGTTCTGGGCCGACCCCGCCGAGGCGACACTGCAGGTCGGCCGTGCCCTGGACGGTGCGACGGTCGCCGTGGGCAACCGGGAGGAGTGCCTCGTCGCGGTGGGGGAGACCGACCCCATGCGTGCGGCCGATGCGCTGCTGGAGCGCGGGGTCGAGCTCGCCGTCGTCAAGCAGGGTCCCGATGGCGTGCTGGCGAAGACCCGCGACGAGACCGTCCAGGTGCCACCGCATCCGGTCGAGGTGGTCAACGGGCTCGGCGCCGGCGACGCCTTCGGGGGCGCGCTCTGCCACGGGCTCCTCGCAGGGTGGGGGCTGGAGCGCGTCCTCCGTTTCGCGAACGTCGCGGGCGCCATCGTCGCGTCGCGACTCGAATGCTCGACGGCCATGCCGACGAGCGCCGAGGTCGAGGCCGAGCTCGGGGTGCTGCGATGACACGGGAGCGCTTCCTCGACGCGTCGGCCTTCGCACGCCTCCGCGAGCTGCGTGTCGAGCATCCGGATTCGGTGCGTGCTGCCGCGGGTGCTCGGTCGCGCCGAGTCGGCGGGACGGGCGGGGGGCGGTTGCTGATCGTCGCGCTCGATCACCCCGCGCGCGGTTCCCTCGCGGTGGGATCGGATCCCCTGGCGATGGCCGACCGCTACGACACACTCGACCGGCTGGCCCTCGCTCTCAGCCGACCAGGAGTGGACGGGGTTCTCGGAACCCCCGACGTGATCGACGACCTGGCGGCCCTCGGCCTCCTCGACGACAAGATCGTGGTGGGCTCCATGAACCGTGGTGGTCTCCGCGGTTCGTCGTTCGAACTCGACGACCGGTTCGGCGCCTACGACGTGCCCGCCCTGCTCGACGCGGGGGCCGACTTCGCCAAGACGCTGCTGCGCATCGATCTGAGCGATCCTGCCACCGCGTCGACGCTCGAGGCGACCGCGGCGGCCGTCACCCGGGCCGCCGCGGCGGGCCTCCCCATCATGCTCGAGCCGTTCCTCAGCGCGCGAGTCGACGGTCGCGTCGTGAACGACCTCTCGCCCGATGCCGTCATCCTGTCGATCGCCATCGCGGCCGGCCTCGGTACCTCCAGCGCCTACACCTGGCTGAAGCTGCCGGTGGTCGCCGAGATGGACCGGGTGATGGCTGCGACGACGCTCCCCACCCTTCTCCTCGGCGGCGACACGGCCGGCGATCCCGAGGTGGCATTCGCCTCGTGGCAGGAGGCCCTCACCCTCCCCGGGGTGCGCGGCCTGACGGTCGGACGAACGCTCCTCTACCCGCCCGACGACGATGTGGCCGCCGCGGTCGACATCGCCGCGCGACTCGTGCACGGGTCCCGCCCCGGGGCCGGCGCAGGGGTGAGACGATGAGCCGCGATCGACCGACGGCGTCTGCCTGGTTCCATCGGCGCGGGGAGCTGGCTCGAGACGGGTGGGAGAGCGTCGTCGACCCGACCTCGACCGGCCTGGCCCACACCGGGCTCCGTATCGCCGAACTGAACCCGGGAGACGCGCTCACCCTGAGCGTTGAGGGCGAGGAGCGGCTCGTCGTGCCTCTCGCCGGCTCCTTCACGGTGAAGCACGCCGAGAACGGCATCTCGACCACGACCGAGCTGGCGGGCCGCGCGAGTGTCTTCGCCGGCCGAACCGATGCGCTGTACCTCTCCTGCGCGGCCGAGGCCGTGATCACGGGGTCGGGCCGCGTCGCCGTGGCGTCCTCGCCGACGACCGAGGTGCATCCCTCTCATCACCTCGCGGCAGCGGACGTACCCGTCGAACTGCGTGGCGGAGGGCCGGCGAGTCGTGAAGTGCACGATCTCTGCACGCCGGCGGTGCTGGCGGCGGCGAGGATGATCGTCTGCGAGGTGGTGACGCCCTCGGGCAACTGGTCGTCGTACCCGCCCCACAAGCACGACAGTCACCGGCCGGGAGCGGAGTCGCGCCTCGAGGAGATCTACTACTTCGAGGCGGCGCCGGTCGGCGGCGCGGAGCGGGTCGCCGGCACCGCCGCGTTCGGCTCGTTCGCGACGTACGCGTCGGATGAGCGGGACATCGCGATCGCCGAACTCGTGCGCAGCGGCGACATCGCACTCGTGCCGTACGGCTACCACGGTCCTGCCGCGGCGGCCCCCGGGTACGACCTCTACTACCTCAACGTCATGGCCGGTCCCGACCCCGAACGACGGTGGCTGATCGCCGACGACCCGGCCCACGAGTGGGTGCGCCGAACCTGGCCGTCGGCAGGGTTCGACCCACGCCTCCCCTTCACCTCGCTCGAGAAGGAGCAACGATGACGAGTACCACGAGACTGACCGCGGCCCAGGCGCTGGTGGAGTTTTTGGCGAACCAGTGGACCGTCGACGGCGACATCCGGGAACGCACCATCCCCGGGATGTTCGGCATCTTCGGGCATGGGAACGTCGCCGGACTGGGGCAGGCCCTGGCCCAGCTGCACGCCGAGAGCCCCGGCCGCATGCCCTACTTTCAGGCCCGCAACGAGCAAGCCATGGTGCACCAGTCGGTCGGCTTCGCGCGCATGCACCGCCGCCGCGCCACGCTGGCATCGGCCTCGTCGGTCGGGCCGGGCGCCACGAACATGCTGACGGGCGCCGCCCTCGCGACGACCAACCGCCTGCCGGTGCTCCTCCTGCCGAGCGACACGTTCTCGTCCCGCGTCGCCGACCCCGTCCTGCAGCAGCTCGAGCAGCCCCACGACACCGGTCTCACGGTGAACGACGCCTTCCGGCCGGTGTCGCGCTTCTTCGACCGCGTGCAGCGCCCCGAGCAGCTGTACTCGATCGCCCTCGCCGCCATGCGCGTGTTGACCGACCCGGTCGAGACGGGTGCGGTGACGATCGCGCTCCCTGAAGACGTGCAGGCCGAGGCGCTCGACGTGCCCCAGGAGTTCCTCCGACCCCGCGAGTGGCGCATCCGGCGGCCCCTGCCCGAGCGCCAGCCCCTTCTGCACGCGGCCACAAAGATTCGCAGCGCCCGCCGGCCACTCATCGTCGCCGGCGGCGGCGTGCTGTACTCGGGGGCCGAAGACTCCTTGCGCGAGCTCGTGGAGGCCACGGGCATCCCCGTCACCACCACGCAGGCGGGTGGCGGAGCGATGCTCTGGGATCATCCCCGGTATGTGGGGGGCATGGGCGCCACCGGATCCACCGCCGCCAACCGCCTGGCCGCCGAAGCCGACCTCGTCATCGGCATCGGCACCCGCTACAGCGACTTCACCACCGCGTCGCGCACGGCGTTCCAGGATGCGCAGGTGAGCTTCGTGAACATCAACGTCGCCGCCTTCGACGGCTACAAGCACGGCGTCCAGCTGCCCGTCATCGCCGACGCACGCGAGGCCCTCGTCGCGCTGCTCGCCGAACTCGACGGCTTCGAGGTGTCGCGCGAGTACTCCGAGCGGATCGTCCGCGAGAAGACGGAGTGGGATGCAGCCGTCGATGCTGCCTTCGCGCCGTCGGGGCGCATCCGACCCGGCCAGCCGGAGATCATCGGTGCCGTCCAGTCGGCGACCGACCCCGAGGATGTCGTGGTGCAGGCGGCGGGATCCCTTCCCGGAGACCTGCAGAAGCTCTGGCGGGTGCGAGACGCCCTCGGATACCACGTGGAGTACGCCTTCTCGACGATGGGTTACGAGATCCCCGGCGCCATCGGGGTGAAGCGCGGGCTCGAGGCGCTGGGCGATCGACGCGACGTGGTGGTGCTGGTCGGTGACGGGTCGTATCTCATGCTCAGCTCGGAGCTGGTGACTGCGGTCGCCGAGGGCATCAAGATCATCGTCGTGCTCGTGCAGAACCACGGGTACGCGTCCATCGGGCATCTCTCGGAGACGATCGGGTCGGAACGCTTCGGCACCCGGTACCGCGCGTGGGATCCCGCCGCCTGGGACTTCGAGGGTGACCAGCTGCTGCCTGTCGACCTCGCGATGAACGCCAGGAGCTACGGTCTCGATGTCATCGAGATCGCGAGTACGCCCTCCGCCGTGCGCGACCTGACCGCGGCGATGGCGGCGGCGAAGGCCTCGGAGCGCTCCACCGTCATCCACATCGAGAGCGACCCGCTCGTCTACGCACCGGGCGGTGAAGGGTGGTGGGACGTTCCCGTCGCCGAAGTGGCGACACTCGACTCCACTCGTCGCGCGCGCGCCGACTACGAGAGCCGGCGAACAGCGCAGCGACCGCTCCTGGGAGGCGCGTCGTGAAGGCGATGGTCGCGGGAGCGCCGGTGAGCTTCGGCGTCTTCGAGCTCACTCCGGCGGGGGCGCAGACGGTGACCGCCGACGAGATGACGGAGGCCCTCGCCGAGACGGGTTACGCCGGGATCGACCTCGGGCCCGCCGGGTTCCTCGGCGAGGGCGACGCGCTGCGGCAGCGCCTCGAGCGCTCGGGCCTGGAGCTGGCCGGCGGTTGGGTGCAGTTGCCGTTCAGCGACGACGAGGCGTTCGAGGCGGCGCTCGGCGGGCTCGACGAGGCGCTCGAGCTGTTCTCCGATGCGGCCGAGGCCGGCCCGTCCCGGCTGCCGCTGCCCACACTCGCCGATGACGGCTCAGGTGCCCGACGGGCGGCACCGGGCCGTGGCGACGTGGCCGACCCTTTGGGCGACGACGGCTGGCGTCGCCTGTACGCCAACGTCGCGCGGGCTGCCGCCCGGGTGCGCGCTGCGGGGTTCGAGCCGACGTTCCACCACCACGCGGGAACCTATGTCGAGTCGCCTGAAGAGGTCGATCGCTTTCTCGCCCACGTGGACGTGGGGCTCACGCTCGACACCGGGCATCTCATGATCGCCGGCGGCGACCCGCTCGACGCCGTGCGACGCTGGAGTGATCGCATCAACCATCTGCACCTCAAAGACGTCGACGGTGCCGAGCTCCGTCGTGTGCTCGCCGCGGGCGGCGAGATGCGCGAGGTCTGGTCGTCGACGTCGTTCGTGGCCTTCGGGCGGGGGGACATCGACCTGGCGGCCGTGATGACGGCGCTCGACGAGCGCGGGTACGAGGGGTGGATCGTCGTGGAACAAGACGTCCTCAACGGTCCCGACGTCTCGCTCGACCGCTTCCGTGCCGAGCGCATCGCCGACCAGCTGCACAATCGCGACGCTCTCCGCCCCTGGGCGTGACCGACAGGAGAACCATCATGACCACCTCCCCCCTCCGCTTCGGCCTCATCGGCGCCGGACGCATCGGCCGGGTGCACGCCGCCGGCATCACGGCCGACCCGGATGCCGTGTTGGCGTGGACAGCCGATCCGTTCGTCGACGGGGCGCGCGACATCGCGGCACGCTACGGCGGTGTCGCGACCGACAGTCCCGCCGAACTGGTGGCGTCGGGTGAGATCGACGCGGTGCTCGTGGCGTCGCCGACACCCACGCACGTCGACCTCATCGCGGCCTCGATCGACGCGGGGCTTCCGGTGCTCTGCGAGAAGCCCATCGACCTCGACATCACTCGTGTCGATGCCCTCGCGGCGAAGGTGGCCGTGGCCGGCGTGCCCGTGGCCATCGGCTTCAACCGCCGCTTCGACCCGAGCTTCGCCGCCGCCCGCGCGCGCGTGGCGGCGGGCGAGATCGGGGAGCTCGAGCAGCTCACGATCATCAGCCGCGACCCCGCCGCGCCCCCCGAGTCGTACCTCGCCGGGTCAGGGGGCATCTTCCGCGACATGACCATCCACGACTTCGACATGGCGCGCTTCTTCGCCTCCGACATCGTCGAGGTCTCCGCCACCGGCAGCACCCTCTTCGACGACGGGGCGAGGCGGCACGGCGACTTCGACACCGCGGTGACGACGCTGCGCACCCGCGGCGGAGCCCTCATCACGATCGTGAACTCGCGGCACAGCGCGACCGGGTACGACCAGCGCATCGAGGCCTTCGGCGAACGGGGGATGCTGCAGGTCGACAACCTGCACACCGACCTGGTGCGTTCGTCGACATCGACGGGAGCGGGCACGGCGTCGCCCTTCGAGCCGTTCTTCCTCACCCGCTACGCCCTGGCCTATGCGGCGGAACTGCGGGAGTTCGTGAAGCTCGCCCGCGGCCAGGCCTCCACGAGCCCTACCTTCGACGACGGCCGCGCCGCGCTGGTGCTCGCCGACGCGGCGGATCGCTCCGCCCGCGAGGGCCGGACGATCACCGTCGCCTGACTCGGGCGCGCACGCGATAGACGGCTGAGATAGACGGCTGAAAGGAGAACAACTCGGGAATTGCGTCAACGCGACTGACGGATCTACGTTGGCGGCAATCTGATGGTCTGGCTTCCGCTGCACCTTTGGGTCGCGGCTGTCCTCACCCGTTGCCGGCCGCATTCTTCGTGCTGACGACCTTCACCGGCTGCTGCGTCCGGTGCATCACGTCGGGACTGGTCGCACCGAGAAGTGGAACTAGCCCCTCGTCGGTTCGCTGAAGTCCGTCCTGAGAAGGCAATCGCCGTGACGCAACGCCCGGCGGGAGGGAGGGTAAGGCTAGTGAGTGACAGGGCCGCCGCCCCCGCGGGGAGAGGAGACGGAGGCGCGCTCGATCAGGTCGCACGCGACATACACCGTGCCGATCTCGTCGCCGGCGAGCAGCGAGTTCACAGCGACCCGTCCCATCTCCTCGTAGGGGAGTCGTACCGTCGTGAGCGGCGGGTGCATGAACTGCGTGATCTCTCGCTGGTCGTCGTAGCCGATCACCGAGATGTCGTCCGGTATGCGAAGGGAGAGGTTGCGCACCGCCTCGTAGACGCCGAGAGCTATCCGGTCGTTCCCGCAGATGAATGCGGTGGGAGGATGTGGCAGCTGCAGCATGTGGATCGCGGCGTCGTACCCGGTGTTGCCGTTCCAGTCCCCGTGCCAGACGAGGTGCTCGTCGTACTCGACGTCTGCCTCGGCCAATGCTTCGGCGTAGCCTTCGAGTCGATCGGAGGCGGGCTGCGTGCCGAGCTCGCCCATGATCAGCCCGATGCGCCGGTGTCCGTGATCGAGAGCGCACCTCGTGGCGGTACGCTCGCCGTTCCGATCATCGGGAAGGATCTGCGCGAGCGCGTCGGACTCCGAGAAGCAGTTGAGGAGAACCGTCGGGGATTCCGACGCCGAAGGCGGCAGAACGACCCGTCTCGTCATCACTGTGGCGTAGACGTTGCCGTCGGCCTGGCGGTCTTCCAGGATGGTCGGGTCGACGGCGGTGATGTCGCCGGGTATGCCTGAGTTCATCACCATGAGTGCGTGGGACTGGAGCGCTGCGGCGGCCTGGGCGCCGGCGATGAGGCCGCCGGCGAACGGGCCGGAGGCGATCTCGTCGCCGATGAAGGAGATGACCTGCGACTGCTGCGTGCGCAGTTGCAGAGCTGCTCGCGACGGGCGGAACCCCAGCTCCTCGGCGATCTGACGTACCCGCCGCTGCGTCTCGGGTGCGATGCGGGTCTCGTGATTGTTGAGGATGAGGGAGACGGAGGTGCGCGACACCCCTGCCCGCTCGGCGACGTCGCTCATCGTGGCGCGACGTCGCCGAGCGGGCGAGGGGTTCGAGGTCTCAGCCAAAGCGTCGCCACGAGATGTCGGAGACGCGCGCGTCTCCGTCGACGACGACGACGGCCGCATGGGTGGACTCGGCGCCCTTCGACCGGAAGGTCAGGCAGCAGGCCTCTCCGACGAATGCCTCCACCACATCTCCTCTGATCACGACCCGGAACTCCACCGGGCCTTCCAGTGGTCCGGTGAGATCATGCTCGGCGACGGGCGCATACTGCCCGAACATCGACTCGTACTCGGCCGTGACCTTGCCCGCCGGTGCCTTCATGTCGACGGCCCGGATGCTGTGGATACGAGGGTAATAGTAAATTCCCACGCCATGGTCGACCATCTCATTCGTGTGTACGACGACTCCGACCAGCTGGCTGTCGTCGACGTCGTCGAAGGTGGCGGAGAAGACGGATGCGGTGGATGCCTCTGCCGATTCGAAGACCCGTGTAGCGACTGTGCCGATCGCGTTCCCCTGAATTCCGCGACCGGCGATCGACGACCAGTTGTCGGTTCCCCCTGCTTCAGTAAGGGCGGTCGCAGATCCGATGGCGTGCTCCACCTCGACCGGCATGTGCATGGTGATCCGGCCCCGCTCGTCGAGTCGTAGCTCGCGGGGGAGGGCGAGGTCGCCCGCCCACAGCCATGGGTTCGCCGGGTCTCGGAGTTCGGGATCGTGATCGGGCACCCAGCCGAAGGCGATCCGTCGGCCGGTGGCGTCGCTCAGCCCTTTGGCCGCGTACCAGTTGGCCGCGTCGGGGCCCTCTGCACCGAAGCTCCGCCAGGGGCCGGAGAGGCTCTCCGACACGCGGTAGACGGTTCCCCGCCGGTCGGTGAAGCGCGAGTACCCGAGTACCCAGGAGTCTCCGAGACGGAACACCTCGGGGCATTCGGGCGCGTGGGTGAGGAAGGTGTCGTAGAAGATCTCGAACTCGCTCCACGCCGTCAGATCGGTCGACGTCGCGAACGCCACGACTCCACGGCTCGCCGCGTTCGCGAGCAGCGAGCGCGCGGTGATGAGCATCCAGTACCGCTGTTCCTCCGCATTCCAGAACACGAAGGGATCTCGCCAGTCGTTCGACTCGAACCGGCTCGGGTCGGGCCGCGAGATGGGGTTCGCCGGATCCTTCTCCCAGGTGATTCCATCGGGGCTCGTCGCGTGACAGATCGCCTGCAGGGAGTCGGACGCATGCGCGGTGTAGAAGATGTGGAACAGACCGTCGGCCTCGATGACCGATCCCGTCCAGATGCCGCCGCCATCTGCCTCCGCGGGGTCGCCGGGAGCGATGGCGGGCGGCAGCTCGGTCCAGTCGATCAAGTCCGTCGACGTGATGTGGCGCCAGGTGGTGAGCAGCCGCTCCGGGTAGTGCAGGGTGCTCGCGGGCGGCGTCAGGATGAACAGGTGATATGTGCCGTCATGCCAGAACGGGATGACATCACCCACCGGCAGTCCGTCCGCGAAGCGCGCGAAGGCCCGCGTCTGTGCGGGGGAAGTGGTGGTTGAGGGGCTCATGGTGTGTTCCTCCTTGGCCGCGTCGTCGCGGCGAACTCCGTGTTCTCAGATCGAGTTGACTCAGCATCAGCTCTGTGTCTACATTATGGTAACTCGAGTTAGCAGCGCAACACTGGCCACGAGGCGCCTACTCGACCTCTGTCCCAAGCACTCAATGAGGAGAACTGCCCATGAGGCATTTGTTCGGAGCGCGATCTGCGCTCCCCATCGCGGCGCTCGCCGCGCTGGGAATTCTGTTGTCAGGCTGCACCCCGGGCTCGTCGAACCCGACGGGCGAGACGACGGTGTCAGCTGCATCATCGAAATGTGTCGACAATTCGCTCGACGCCGGTTCGACCGACCCCAGCGGGGTCCTCACGATCGGGCGGGAGGGGAACACCTCCTTCTCGCGCAACTTCAACCCCTTCTCGCCCAATGCGCTGTACCCCACTGCGTTCGCCATGTACGAACCCCTGTTCGTGCAGAACCGCGGCTCCGGCGAACTCGATCCCAGGCTGGCGACGGAGTGGGCGACGTCGGACGACGGCCTCACGGTCACCTTCACGCTCCGAGACGGGGTCACCTGGTCGGACGGGCAGCCGTTCACCGCCGACGACGTGGTGTTCTCGATGGAACTCGCCAAGGCGAACCTCGGCTCGTTCGACTACGCGACAGCGATCACGGCGACGAGCCCCACGTCGGTGCAGATCACCCTCGAGGAGCCGAACTCCCAGGCTGTGTACCTCCTCGGCGCTCAGTTGATCGTTCCCCAGCACATCTGGAAGGACGTCCCCAACCCGCTCGAGTTCACCAACGAGAACCCGGTCGCCACCGGCCCCTTCACCGAGATCGCCCAATTCGACACGCAGGTGTACGAGGTCGACCGCAACCCGGACTACTGGGACGAGGGCAAGCCCTACATCCAGGGCGTACGGGTGCCCGCCTTCCCGAGCAACGACTCCGTCCAGCTGGCACTGGCGAACGGCGAGATCGACTGGGCCGACGTCTTCGTGCCCGACATCGCCAACACCTACGTCTCTCGTGCGCCGGAGACGAACTGCTACTGGTTCCCGCCGATCTGGGGCACGGCTCAGCTCTACCTCAACACGACCAAGGCGCCGTTCGACGACCCGAACGTGCGCAAGGCGATCAGCATGGCCATCAACCGCGAGCAGATCATCGACGTCGCCATGAACGGATACGCGTCGCTGCCCGACAGCACCGGCATCGGCCCGCGTTACGCGAGCTGGAAGGCCGACGACAGCACCGACTTCGGCGACTGGACCCAGCTCGACCTCGAAGCCGCGAAGAAGATGCTCGATGAGGCAGGCCTGAAGGCCGGCAGCGACGGAATGCGCACCCTGCCGGACGGCAGTGCCTTCGCCCCGACGATCATCGTCGGATCGGCGTCGACCGACTGGGTGGCCTCGTCTCAGGTGATCACCGAGAACCTCAAAGCGGTCGGCATCGACGCATCGGTGCAGGCCCAGGACTGGTCGGCGGTGATCGACGAGGCACAGCGCGGCGACTTCGACATGGCTCACATGTGGAGCAGCGAGGGAGCGACCCCTTACAACTTCTACCGGGGCGCCATGTCGACAGAGACTGTCGAACCGGTCGGGGAGGTCGCGAACGAGAACTTCGCCCGCTTCGGCAGCGACGAGGCAGACGCTCTTCTCGAGGAGTTCGCGTCGACGTCCGATAAAGCGGCGCAGAAGGAGGTCGTCGCGCAACTCGAGCAGCTGTTCGCCGTCGATGCGCCGTCGGTGCCGCTGTTCTACGGGCCGGAGTTCGGGGAGTTCAACACGAGCCGGTTCGTCGGTTTCCCCGATGAGGACAACCCCTACGCCGATCCCAACCTGCGCTCGCCCACGGCGGCGATCGTGCTCACCACGATCCAGCCCCGCAAATAGTCCGGATGCGGGGGCGGGCCCCACCCGCCCCCGCATCACCACTGATGGAGTCCTCCGTGCGCTTTCTCCTCCGACGGGCCGGTTTCTACCTCGTCGCCTTCTGGGTGTCGCTCACCCTCAACTTCTTCCTGCCCCGACTCATACCGGGCGACCCGGCATCTCGGTTGCTGTCCCGCATCCAGGACAGGCTGACACCCGACCAGATCGCATCGCTCAAAGGGGTCTTCGGCCTCAGCGACGACCCCTTGTGGATGCAGTACCTCACCTACCTCGGCAACGTCTTCCAGGGCAACCTCGGCCTCTCCATCTCGCGCTTTCCGGCGCCGGTGGTCGACGTGATCGCCGGCGGCCTCTGGTGGACCATCCTCCTGGGCGGTGTTGCGCTCATCGTGAGCTTCATCGTCGGCAACATCCTCGGCGTCATCGGAGCGTGGCGCCGAGGAGGCGCCGTCGATTCCTTCCTCCCTCCCGTGCTCGTCTTCTTCTCGGCCTTCCCCTACTTCTGGCTCGCGATGCTCGCCCTGTTCTTCCTCGGCTTCCAGCTGCACCTGTTCCCCATCCGCAACGCCTACGACGCCACCCTCACGCCGGCCTTCGACGCCGACTTCATCGGAAGCGTGCTGTACCACCTCGTGCTGCCCGCAGGAACCGTCGTCCTGGTCTCCGTGGGCGGTTGGATGCTCGGCATGCGCAACACGATGATCGGCACGCTGTCGGAGGACTACATCTCGATGGCCGAGGCGAAGGGCTTGTTCCGCCGCACGGTCATGTACCGGTACGCCGCCCGCAATGCCCTGTTGCCGGCGGTGACCTCCTTCGGCCTGTCGCTGGGCTTCATCATCAGCGGTGCGTTGCTCACCGAGATCGTGTTCACCTACCCCGGACTCGGATACCAGTTGCTCACCGCAGTGCAGAACCTCGACTATCCCCTCATCCAGGGCCTGCTGCTGATGATCACGTTCGCGGTGCTCATCGCCAACATGCTCGTCGACATCGCCTATGTACGGCTCGACCCCCGAGTGAGGACATCGTGAATCAGAACGGTCAGCTCCGACGTCTTCTGCGCAACCGCAAGGTGGTGCTGGGCCTCGGCATCCTGGCATTCTTCGCGCTCATGGCGATCTTCGGACCCCTCGTCATCCACGGCGACCCCAACGCCTTCCTCGGAACCCGCAATCAGCCGCCCTCCCCGCAGCATCCGCTCGGGACGACGGGTCAGGGTCAGGACGTGCTGCTGCAACTCGTGAACGGAGCCCGCACGAGTCTCGGCGTCGGCCTCGTCGTGGGCGTTCTCGCCACCGTGATCGGCACGCTCGTCGGCATCACCTCGGCCTACTTCGGAGGGCTGACCGACGAGGGACTCTCGCTCACGACGAACGTCTTCATCATCCTTCCCGGCCTCCCGCTTCTGGTGGCGCTCGCGGCTTTCCTCCCGCCGGGTGTCGGCACGATGATCTTCGTCCTCACGATCACGGGTTGGGCAGGCACGGCGCGTGTCATCCGATCACAAGCGCTGTCCATCAGAGCCCGAGACTTCGTGGCCGCAGCGACCGTGTCGGGCGAGAGACCTCTCCGCATCATGCTGCGCGAGATCATGCCCAACATGGCCTCGATCGTCGTGGGAGTGTTCGTCGGCTCCGTGACCTACGGCATCATCGCCCAAGCCGGGCTGGAATTCCTGGGCCTCGGCGACCTCAGCAGCGTCAGCTGGGGCACGATGCTCTACTGGGCGGGCAACAACGCAGCGCTTCTCCAGGGCACCTGGTGGACCTTCCTCCCACCCGGCCTCTGCATAGCCCTCGTCGGCTTCGCCCTCGCGCTCATGAACTACGGCGCCGACGAGATCACGAACCCCAGGCTCCGCGGCGGATCAGACGTCCGGAACGCCCGCAAGAAGCAATCGAAGCTGCTCGCACGACGTGCGAACCGGGCTGCGGTCATGGCGCCCGGCACCACTTCGGTCAAGGAGGCCACACGTGCTTGAGATCCGCGACCTCTGCGTCGACTACCACACGCCGGCGGGTGCGAAGCGCGCCGTCGATACAGTCTCGTTCGACATCGCCCCCGGCGAGGTGCTCGGTCTCGCCGGGGAGTCGGGCAGCGGAAAGTCGACCATTGCGCAAGCGATTCTGCGCATCCTCCGCCCACCGGGGGTCATCTCGAGCGGGCAGGTGCTGTGGGAGGGGCGCGACGTGCTCGGCATGAACGACTCCGCCCTCCGCAGGTTCCGTTGGGAGGAGATCGCGATGGTCTTCCAGAGCGCGATGAACGCGATGAACCCCGTGATGACGATCGGCGACCAGATCGCCGACACCCTTCGGGCTCACGGCGTCACCAGCAGGAGTGAGATCCGCGACCGCATCAGCGAGCTCCTGACCATCGTCGGCATCGACCGGGCTCGCGCGACGTCGTACCCCCACCAGCTCTCGGGCGGGATGCGGCAGCGAGCCGTCATCGCGATCGCCCTCGCGCTCAATCCGCGTCTTCTCATCATGGACGAGCCGACGACGGCTCTCGACGTCATCGTGCAGCGCTCGATCATGCAGAAGATCCGTGAGCTGAAGGAGCGACTCGGGTTCTCGATCCTCTTCATCACCCACGACATCTCGCTGATGGTCGAGTTCTCCGACCGCATGGCGATCATGTACGGCGGGAAGATCGTCGAGGAGGCTCCCTCGCGCCGCATTCTCGACCACCCGCAGCACCCCTACACGGCGGGTCTGATCGACTCCTTCCCCACCTTGACCGGCCCGCGCGCTCGGCTGACCGGCATACCGGGCAGCCCACCCGATCTGCTCGCACTTCCGAGCGGCTGCACCTTCAACCCGCGCTGCCCGCGGGCGTTCGACACGTGTGTCGTGCGAGAGCCGGCCCTTCTTCCCACGGAGCACGATCACGTGACCGCATGCCATCTCTACCACCAGGACAGCCGATGACCGCCACCACGCCTCACACCGGCGACGTATCCTCGACGCCCGCGCCCGTGCTCGACGTCGTGGGCCTCACGAAGACCTTCCGCGTCGGAGGCATCAGGAAGCGCGACGTGCACGCCGTGACCGACGCCCACTTCACCGTTGGCCAGGAGCGGATCGTGGCGCTCGTGGGGGAGTCGGGCAGCGGAAAGAGCACCATCGCGCGCATGATCGCCCGCTTGGAGAAGCCGAGCAGCGGCCGGATGATCGTGAACGGACGTGACGTGTTGCGCGAAGAGCCCCGTTCGGCCAGCCGGGCCTACCGCCGCACCGTTCAGATGATCTTCCAGGATCCCTTTGGCTCGCTCAATCCGGCTCACACCGTGGGGTACAGCGTCTCGCGCCCTATTCAGGTGCATTCGATCAGCGCTCAGGCGAGGTCCGAGGTCGAGGGACTACTCGAGACGGTCGGACTGAACCCGGGCCGAGACTATGCGGACAAGTACCCCCACGAGTTGTCGGGAGGCCAACGGCAGCGGGTGGCGATCGCGCGCGCCCTCGCCTCGCAGCCCTCCCTCATCCTCGCCGACGAGCCGACCTCGATGCTCGACGTGTCGATCCGCATGGGAGTCCTGAACCTCCTCGAGAGGCTGCGCGACGAGCGCCACCTCTCGTACCTCTACATCACTCACGACTTGGCGAGTGCACGCTACATCAGCGATGAGATCCTGGTGATGTACCGGGGTCATCTCGTGGAAGGCGGGGCGACGGAGGACGTGATCGCTGCGCCCGCCCACCCTTACACTCAACGCCTGTTGGCGGCCGTGCCGAACCCGGGGGCATCCGCGCATCCGCTCGTCGACGAGGCCGAAGCGATCGATCTGTTCGGTGCCTGTCCCTTCGCGATGGCGCAGGGCGACCGCGACATCTGTGCGCAGGAGCGCACGCCACGGCACCACCTCTCTCCTGGCCACTGGATTCGCTGTTCGATCTTCGGCTCAGGAACTGCGTCAGCGGGCTCGACACTCAACGATCAAGGAGGATCACGATGAAACGAACGACGTGGGCTGGACTCATCACGGTGGGGGCGAGCACGTTGGCTTGCCTGCTCGCTCTGCAACCGATGGCCGCTGGGGCGGCAGCCCAGGCGACGACGACTTTCGACCCCGATGACCTGCTCCACTACAAGCCCTCCGACGGGTATGTGGGCGACGTGCACCCCTACTACGAGAACGGGACCCACTACCTCTTCTCCCTCACCACCGACGGCAACTACGCACCAGAGCTCGCCACGTCGACCGACCTGGTGAACTGGACCGAAACCGGCATGACGCACACCGGGAGTGCTCCCGCCCAGTCCTACTACTCGCTGGGAGTCATCAAAGACGGCAGCACCTACCGGTCGTGGTACGGAAACGGGACGGAGATGAAGTCGTCCCAGAGTTCTGACCTCACCACCTGGTCGAACGCCTCGACGTCGTACGACATCGCCAACAACACGACCCTCTTCCCCGCCGGCGCTCGCGATCCCTACGTGTTCTGGGATCCCGATGTGTCGAGGTACCGAATGGTGAGCACCGCCTATCGCACGAACGAGAACTGGGGGATCGGCACGGGGATGGACGTCTCCATAGCCCTCACCACCTCGACCGGCAGCTCGCCGAACTCGTGGGGCGTGCAGGAAGAGCTCATCCGGTACCCGAACACCGGGGTACCCGCGGCCAACGGCGTCGAACCGGAGGTGACGCAGTTCTTCAAGATGGGTGACCGCTGGTACCTGATGACGAGCTTCGCGCGGCAGAGCATCCACTTCGTCGGCAGGGCGACCTACTTCGTCGGCGATGCAGGCGCCTCCATCGACGATGTCGACTGGGCGAGCAAGACGCCGCACTACCTCGACGGCGAGGACATCGCCGCGGCCCAGGTCTACAAGGCAGGTTCGCGAACACTGTTCCTCGGTTGGATCCCGCAGAACGCCACCGGCGACAACTGGGGCGGACACCTGAGCCTGCCGAGGGAGATCACGAGTCTCTCCGACGGTACCCTCAGCGTGAAACTCGCGACCGACGTCGGGTCGGCTCTTCGCGGAACCGAGCTGTGGCCCGGTAGCTCTGCCGCATCGATCACCGGGCAGAATCCCGGATGGACGGTGTCGGGTACCACCGCGTCGTTCTCCGGCACGGCTTTCGCGACGGCTGCGGTTCCGGCATCCACGACGAGCACGGACATGCGATTCACGGTGAACATGGCGACGGCGACTGATCGAGCCGGTCTGCTGATCGCCGAGAGCCAGGCAGGCCCCTACGGCGTCGAGGTGACTCTCGACAAACAGAACGGCCTGCTTCGTCTGCGGAGTGACCGCACCGGCATCGGCGGCTGGCAGGAATATGCGACCACGCCGGTGCGATCGGGCGACCTCTCGGGAGACGTCCCCGTCCGGGTCATCACCGAGGGTGACATGGTCGAACTCTTCGTCGGCGACCGCTACAGTCTCGCCGCCCGGGTGCCCTTCGACCTCGACGGTGGCAACATCCGACTGCTCACGACCGGCGACGCCACCTTCACGAACGTCGCCGCGTTCGAGCTGAACCGCTGAGGCAGGGGGATCGAAGAATGGACGGAGGAGCACGGGGCTGGCCAGACCTGCCCGACTCGGTGCGGAAGGAGCTTGCATCCGCGGGGATCGCCGGCGGCGACTCATTCTTCCCCGCCGCCGGCGGTTATACCGATGGAATCATAGGGCTCCTCGACGATGAGATCTTCGTCAAGGCGGTGCCGGAAGACGATCCCGCTGCCCGGGATTACCTCACCGAAGCGCGGGTGTCAGCAGCGCTCGGTTCGGGCATTCCGACGCCGTCGCTGCGCCTCGCCACTCAGAACGACGGCTGGGTGGCCCTTGCGTTCGAGATCGCGCGGGGGGATCATGCAGCCGAACCGTGGGAGGGTCGGCAGCTTCGACTCGTTCTCGACGCCGTCGATCAGATCGAGGATGCGCTGACCCCGAGCCCTGTGGATCAGCTTCCCACAGTGGCGGAGCGGATGAGGGGCCGGTGTTCGACCTGGGGGCGCCTGCGCGACGACGGGACTCACGGCGCCTTGACACGCGCATCCCTCAGCTCGTGGGAGGGCGCTCACCTCGATCAGCTGGCGGATCTCGAGTCTCGAGCGGAGACTCTTTTCGAGGGTGACACCCTGCTCCACTTCGACCTCAGGCACGACAACATCTTCATCGACGGCGATTCCGTCACCTTCGTCGACTGGGGCCGGGCGTGCACGGGGCCGGGTTGGGTCGATGTCGTGTGCATGCTCCTCGAATCCGAGGTCGCGGAGTCGCATCTCGACACCCTCTTCCTGAGCACCCGGCGCGGTACGTCGGCCGATCCAGAAGGCGTGGATGCCTTCTTGACGATCTTGGCGAGCTACTGGAGATACTCAGCAACTCTGCCGACGCCCGGAAGCCCCGGTCTGCAGGAACGGCGTGCCCGTTCCCGAGATGCCACGCTTCGGTGGCTGTCCCAACGCTGGGACTGACGCGGAGCCGACCCGTTCCTTCACCTCGGGGCGCGCGTGTTCCCGTCACTCCCGGGTGTCCCGAGTGCTCTTCGTGCCTCAGAAAGTGTCTCCATCCATGTTCGACACCCCACGGCTCCCCCAGCCGGTTCCCACATCCTGGCCGACGTTCCACCTCGCGCATCCCGGGCCGGGTTTCGCCCGACCCGGCGATCCCAATTGCGCGTTCTTCTGGAGCGGCTCGTACCACCTGCACTACATCTACCGCAGCGACGACGGGTACGCGTTCGCGCACGTCTCGAGCCCCGACATGGTCAGGTGGACGTGGCACCCGACGACACTGACGCCCTCCACGACCGGACACGGCATGTGGAGTGGAACGGGGTTCATCACCAAGGAAGGCCGACCGGCGATCGCCTACCACGGGGCTGGACCGGGGGACTACTACGGCTATGGGCCGTGGAAGAACTTCTCTGCCATCGCACTCGACGACGACCTCGAGACGTGGGCGACGCCGAGACCGATGACCGTGTCGGTTCGCCCTGGTCAGGATGTCAGCTCCATTTCGGAATGGGACCCGGACGTGTGGCTGGAAGGGGACACGTATTTCGCGATCTTCGGCGGGCATCCCGGCAGCGGGAAGCCGCCCACCCTTCTCAGTTCCGCCGATCTGGACCAGTGGGACTTCAGAGGGATCTTCCTCGAAGGCGATCTGCCGGACGTCGGCCCCGACGAAGACGTGTCCTGCCCGAACTTCTTCGCGCTCGGCGACAAGCACATGCTGCTCTGCATCAGCCACACGCGGGGCTGCCGCTACTATCTCGGTTCCTGGAACGGCGAGATGTTCGCGCCCGAGAGCCACGGGCGCATGAACTGGAGCGAAGGGACCTTCGACGCCGGACCCGAACTGACGTACTTCGCGCCGGAGAGCCTGCTGACGCCCGATGGCAGACGAGTGATGTGGGCCTGGTGCGTGTCACCGCTCCTGGAGCAGACGGGCGTGCAGTCCCTCCCTCGCGAGCTGACGCTCCTCGATGACGGGTCGCTCGGAATCGCCCCCTTGGCGGAACTCGAGACTCTGAGGTCGGGTGGGGCGTCGTCGGCCTCGTTCTTCGTGTCCGACGGTGAGAGGCGGATGCTGTCGGATGTCTGCTCCGACGCGTTCGAACTCCGACTCGAGCTCGCCAGGACAAGCTGCGGCAGCTTCGGGGTCGATGTCTATGCCGATCCCGATTCTGGGGTCGGCCACCCGGTGCGGGTCGACACCGCCACGGCGTCCATCTCCGTCTGTGCTGTGCACGCTCCTCTCGCGATCCGACCTGGTGACGCGTGCGTCCTCCGCGTCTTCGTCGACAAGAACATCATCGAAGTGTTCGTGAACGACCGCCAGGCGCTCGCGGCCGTGTGCCCGACGTGGAGCGGCCCCGGTCACGTGAGTCTGACGTCATCCGGCTCGGGCACCACCTTCGATCTGGTCGAGAGCTGGTCGCTCCGGTCGATCTACGAGACGGAGTGACCCGCCGCCTCACACCGGCGAGCCCGCACGCCTCGACCAGGGGAGGGCCCTCATCATGCTGAGCACGGCGATGATGGCGAGGCCGAGGGCCGACGCCGAGGCCAGCAGCGGGAGCACGAGCGGCGACATCGTGCCGGAGCCCTCGGGGACGAGCCCGATCGCTTGCGGCAGGAGCGTCTGGGGTGCGTTCAGCGCCACGAGCTCGCTGGCGAGTGCGTCGGCGGGCACGACGGCCGGGGCACGGACGACGGGGTTGTCGGGAGCGGGCGCCCCGGCGGCCGGCCCTCCCGCGGTCGCCGGCGGGGTGACGGGCGCGGAGGCGTCGTAGCTCACCGTGAGGGGGCTCGCGGGTTTCGCGGCGTCGCGCACGCCGCCGGTGGTCACCCAGTACCCCTGCTGGCCGGTGAGGCGGTGGAAGTCGACGAACGACTGCGGGAACGACCCCCAGTGCGCCTCGTTCGACGCGGAGCGCGCGACCTGCCCGCTCCCGGTGCTCGACACCCCGAGATACCGGGGCGTGACCGTGAAGCCGCCCCCCGTCGCCACCTGCGCGCCGCGGATGTCGGCGAGGGTGACCTTCACCGGGGCGAGGGCCTGCCACTTCGTCATGTCGTCCATCGAGGTGCCGTAGCCGCTGGCGAGCCCCGTCAGCTCGCCGTCGCCCGAGGCGTCGAGGGCGAGCTCGGGGTCGGTGACGCTCCAGTAGGTCATGCCCCCGTAGAACACCACGGTGAACGATCCCGTCCAACGGATGCGCACCCCGTCACCGTCTGACGACCCGGTTCCGCCGCGCATCACGACCTGGTTGCCGCTGGTGCTCGACGTCGACGACACCGACACCGCAGCTCCCTGCGGGTCGAGGCACCGGGTGCCCCACGTGGCTTCGGCCCACGTCCCGTCAGCGGTGGGCTTCTCGATGTGCACCGACCCGTCGCGAGAGCTGTAGAGGCCATCGGTCTCCCGCCACACGCGGGAGCCGCCGGCGTCACCGGCGCGGCCGGCGCTGAGGAAGTTGCATCCGCCTGCGAAGGCACCGGCGCCCGACTCGGCGTTCAGCCCCCACCTCAGCTCCGCGTCGGTGATGCTGCCCTCGGCACTCGGCGCGGGAGTGTGCTCGGGCACGGTGACGATGATGTCGTCGGCGTCGGGTGCAGCAGAGGCAGCGGATGCGGTGCCCAGACCCAGCACCGTCCCCAGCCCCAGCGCCAGGGCGAGAAGCGCGGCCGCGTGCCTCCCGCGGCGACAGGCGGTCATCGCAGCACCGCCTCGTCGGCAGCCGGGGGCGCAGCGGCCGGCTGCTGTGGCGCGCCCGCCCCCGCCCCCGCGACCGCGCCCGCCGCCGCGGCCGCGCCCGCCGCGCTCCCGTCCTCACCCGAGCGCTTCGCTCGTCGCGCGCGGCGGCGCGCCAGGGCCCGGGCGACGGCGGTGATGACGCTCGCCACGACCAGCACGAGCGCCAGCGCGATGCAGCCCAGCATGAGCACGATCGCCCACACGGGTGCGGCGGGCGCGCTGCTGCTCGCATCGGCAGAGGCGGCGACCCCGCCCGTGACCGTGACCTCCGTCTCGGCGACGCTGCCCGACCCCGCCCCGCGCAGCGTGACGAGGTGGGTGCCGTCGCGGATGTCGCGGGGCACGGGCAGCGCGGCAGCGATCTCGCCCTGCGTTCCTGCCGTGAGCGGACCCACGGCCGTCAGCCCTCCGTCGAGGGAGGCGACGACCTGCTCGCCGGGCGTGAAACCCTGCCCGGTGAACACGATCGACGATCCTGCAGCTACCGTCGCCGCATCCACCCCGACGCGCACCGCTCCTGCGGCGCTGGGCGCGGCGGCGGGCGCCTCCGCCGCCGGAGCGGCGGCCTCCGAGACGAACGACACCGGCGTGAAGGTCTCGTTGTTGGCGTTCTTCACACCGTGGGCGCCGATGGTGATGATGCCGCAGGTCACCTGCCGGCAGTCGACCTCGCTGATGTTCCCGTCCCGGTCCTGACTCTCGAAGGTGGCGCCGGGGGTGACCATCGACACCGTCCACGAGCCGTCTGCGGCGAGGGTGCCGTTGGCCGAGCTCTCCGTCTGGCTGCCGGGAAAGGCGAGGAAGCGCTGGAACCCGTTGTTGTCGGCCGACTCGGCATCGGGCACGTAGCGGTAGTCCTCGCCGACGATGCCGCCGGAGCTGGGTCGCCAGCTGCCGCTCGCGGCGTCATCGACCCAGCCGAAGAGCACGTAGATGCCGCCGAAGCCGTTCTGGATGGACTGGAAGCCGGTGCCACTCACCGTGATGTCGGTCGCGTAGTCCGCCGACACCGAGGCGCTCCCGTCGGGGCCTGTCACGGAGACGCTGCCGGCAGCCCAGGCCGGGGTCGCGGTGGTGACGAGCATCCCCGCGGTGAGCGCGACGGCGCCGGCGACGGCGGCGGCGGCGCTCGCGGTGAGGCGGAAGCGACGGTTCATGCTGATTCTTCTCCGATGTCCGAATGGTCGGTGGCGGACGGCTCGGCGATCACCCACAGCGAGTCCCCGACCCCGGATGCCACGTGGATGGGGTGCCGGTACACGCGCGTGAGCAGCGCGGAGCTGAGCACGGCACGAGGTGCGTCGACGGCGGCGAGGCGGCCGCGCTCGAGCAGCGCGATGCGATCGGCGTAGGCGGCGGCGAGGTTGAGGTCGTGCAGCACGACGACGGCCGCTCCACCTCGGCGCACGCGGTCGCGGGTGCGTGCGAGCACGCGATGCTGGTGACGGATGTCGAGGCTCGCGGTGGGTTCGTCGAGCAGGGCGATGCGGCACTGCTGGGCGAAGGAACGCGCGAACGCGGTGCGCGCCCGCTCCCCGCCCGAGAGCGCGGTCACCGCGCGCGACGCGAAGCCCTCGACCTCACCGGCCTCCATCGCGGCCGCGACCATCTCGTCATCCAGCGCGGCCTCGGGTCGATGCCGCCACGGCGCCCGCCCCATCCGCACCACCTCCTCGACCGCGAACGGGAAGGAGACGTCGTTGCTCTGCGTGAGCACCGAGCGCTTCCGCGCGCGCTCCGCCACGGGGTGGCTGTCGAGCAGCGCCCCGTCCAGCTCGACGACCCCGCTGGTGGGGGCGCGATCACCGGCGAGCACCGACAGCAGGGTGGACTTGCCGGCGCCGTTCGGCCCGACGAGCACCAGCAGCTCTCCGGCGTGAAGCTCCACGTCGACGCCGTCGAGGATGCGTCGCCCCCCGATGTCGACGGTGACCTCCCGCGCCCGCAGCACCGCGCTCATCCCCACCCTCCCGAGCGGCGCCGGGTGCGCCTCAGCAGCCAGAAGAAGAACGGACCACCGATCAGGGCCGTGAGCATCCCGATGGGGAGTTCGCTGCCCGGCACCGCGGTGCGCGCGACCAGGTCGGCGGCCAGCAGCAGCACCGCCCCGCCCAGGGCGCTCGCGGGCAGGAGCAGGCGATGGCCTGGGCCGAGCACCATGCGCATCAGGTGGGGCACGACGAGACCGACGAAGCCGATGATGCCGCAGAACGCGACGGCCGCGCAGGTGAGCAGCGCGATGACGACGATCGCGACGATCCGGAGCCGCTCGATCCGCACGCCGAGGTGCTCGGCCTGTCGCTCGCCGAGTGCCAGCAGATCGAGGTCGGGTGACAGGATGACGCACGCCGCGATGCCCACGACGGTGAGCGGGGCGACGATCGAGAGGTCGTCCCAGCGGGTTCCGTTGAGCGAGCCCAGCTGCCAGAACACGATCTGCTCCCGCTCCTGGGTCGACCCGAGATAGGTGAACAGGGCGATCGCGGCTCCACCGACGGCGTTCACCGCGATGCCGGTCAGCACCAGGGTGACGACCTCGGTGCGACCGTCAGCGCGTGCCGCGGCGTACACGACAGCGATCGCCACGAGGCCTCCGACGAACGCCAGAGCCGGAAGGGTCAGCGGCCCGAGGAATGCGAGGCCGAAGACGATGGAAGCGGATGCTCCGACGGCCGCGCCCGACGAGATGCCGATGACCCCCGGCTCGGCGAGCGGATTGCGGAACACCCCCTGCATGACGACCCCGGCCGACGCGAGCGCCGCGCCCACGAGCACCGCCATCAGCAGCCGCGGTGCGCGGATGAGCCACAGCGTCGCCTCCGCGTTGACGTGCGTCATCGGCGCGCCCGTGGGCAGGGAGAGGAATCCGAGCCCCAGCGACTGGACCGCCCCGTTCCACGCCCGCGACGCAGCTCCCACGACCTCGGCGGGCGGGATGTGCAGCTGCCCGCTGCCCGCCGAGACGATCGCGAGGACGAGCAGGGCGACGCCGAGGGCGGCGAACATCAGCGGTGCCCGCGCCACCCGGCGCGGGGACGTCGCGGTGACCTGGGCGAGAGGCCTCTGTTCCGTGGCCACGCTCATCCGGTGGCCCCGGGGGCGTAGACGGCGACCGCGAGCGCGTCGAGCACCTCGGCGGAGGCGGGTCCGAAGCTGAGCACGGTGGTGTCGGACATGTCGACGACGCGCCTGTTCCTCCCCGCATCCGTCTGGGCGATGGCGGGGAGGTGGTCGACGAGCCCGTCGACCCCTCCGACGGATTCGAGTCCCTTCGTCATCATGATCAGGAGGTCGGGGTTCGCATCCACGAGCGCTTCGTCGGTGACGGGCCGCATGCCCTTCCAGCCGATCTCGCCGGCGACGTCGACCCCACCGAGCGCGCGGATGAGGCTGTCGGCCCCCGACTCCTCGCCGAACAGGTAGTACACGCCCGACTGACCGCGCACGTAGAGGAACATCATCCGCAGTCTCTGCTCGGGGTCGGCCGGGGCCACCGCGGCGATCTGCGCGATCTTCTCCGCGACCGCGGCGTCGCTCCGCGCCGCGAGCGCCTCGGCGCGTTCTGGCACACCGAGCGCCGTACCCACCTGGCCGATGAGCGACCCGACCGACTCGAGCGAGCGATGCGAGTCGACGACGACCACCGGGATGCCCGCGTCGCGCAGCTGCAGGATCGTGTCCCACGGGCCGAGGCTCGTGTCGGTGAGGATGACCGTGGGCGCCGCCTCGAGGATGGCCTCGGCGTTCAGGTCGTGGCCGTTCTCGGTGACGACGGGGAGGGCTGCCGCCTCCGCGAACCCGCTCGAGGTGTCGCGGGCGACGACGGATGCGCCGAGACCGAGCTCGAACACGATGCGCGACAGGGAGCCGTAGATGTCGAGCGTGAGGATGCGGCTCGCGTCGGCCACCGTGACGGAGGTTCCCTGGGAATCCGTGACCGTCACCGGGAGCACCTGAGCTCCGTCGACGATGGGGTCGATGGCGGCCGATGCCGCGACCGCCGTGGACGGCCCCTCCCACTCCAGCGGATCGCCGAGCGGCGTGACCTCCGACAGTGGCGGGGTGGCGGGGGCGCCGGACGTGCCCGAGGGCGCGTCGGCACCGCAGGCGGTCAGGCCGAATGCCACCGCGAGCACGGTGACGGCAGCGACGAAGTGGCGTGCGCGCATCATGGGTAGAGCCTCCAATTTAGGTAAGCCTATCCTTAACATTGCGCCGGAACCCAGCGATCTGCTTAGGTAAGGCTAACCTGCCTTCCGCGCTCACCCGGGCGCAGCTGACGCGCGCGTCGGCCCGTTGGAGAAGGTCGAGAAGGGATGTACCCGTGGACTCCTCCACACCACGCCGGCGATTCAGACGCACCGCCCTGGCGGGGCTGACCGTCGCCGCTCTCACGCTGGGCGGTGTGCTCGCCGCCGCGCCCGCCCATGCCGCCGAGACCACCGTCGACGGCGCGGTCTTCCGCTGGGGCCTGAACGCCGAATCGAACGCCGCCGCCTTCGCGCCGGGGACGGTCAACCTCCTCTCCGCCGGTGTCGTCACTGCGACGTCGTCGGCCGACCGCGTCACGCAGAGCACCTGGAAGCAGAGCGAGGGGAACACCAAGATCCTCAAGCGGCAGGCGGATGGCAGCTACGCCGACGCGACCTTCGCGGGGCTCCGCACCGACGCCTCAGGCACCACCATCACGACCGGAAACGGCCTGAACTCGGGTCACGTCGCCGAGATCTCCGCGGGCACGGGCACCGTCGACGTCGACGCGAACACCGCCGTCATCCAGTGGACGGGCACCTTCACCTCCGCGTACTACTCCGGCATGACCCGCTCGTGGATCACCGACCCCACGCTCACCGTCGACTCCGACGGCACGGGAACCATCACCGCCACCCTCGGCGGCTACGGCACCTCCATGGACGACCCCGACAAGTTCGAGACCCTCGAGCCCGTCGAGGACGTGGTCGTCGCCACCCTCACCGGGGTCGACGTGACGCCGACCGGCTTCACCGTCACGCCCGACTACCTCGGACGCACCGTCACCACACCCGCGGATGGCGTCGCCCAGGTGACCTCAGGGGCCTACGCGGGCGCGTTCCCGCAGCCGTTCGTCGACTTCCAGAGCAGGACCGGGCAGGGTTCCTACTGGTACTCCTCGGGCGGAGCGGCCGACACGCGCAAGCCCGCCGGCGCGGTCTCCGTGGCCTACACCGCGGCTCCGGTCGCGTCGGTGCCGACGGTGACCGTGTCGAAGACCAGTGGTCTGACGCAGGGCGAGACCGTCACCGTGTCGGGCAGCGGGTTCCTGCCGTCGGGAACGGCGACGAACGGCACCCGTCCGCCGCTGGCGGGGCAGTTCAGCGGTACCTACGTCGTCTTCGGCAAGTTCGCCGAGGCGTGGAAGCCGTCGACCGGTGCGGCATCCTCCACACGATCGGTCATCGCCCAGAAGTGGGCGCTGCCCGCCGCGAGCATGTCGACGGTCGGCGGCGCGAACGCCGGAGCCATCGAGCTCAAGGCCGACGGCACCTTCTCCGTCGACCTCACCCTCACCACCACCGAGGCGCAGAACCTCGCGGCCGGGAACTTCGGAATCTACACCTATCCCGGAAGCGGCGCGAGCTACGCCCCCTTCGAGACGTACACGCCCCTCGCGTTCTCCGCAGCATCCGACGTCATCGTGGAGGTGCCCGACTGGGTCGACAACCCGACCGGGTCGTTCGGTTGGGCCTTCGAGGGCACCTCGCCCGCCAACCTCGGCACCGCGGTGCAGGACGGCGGCAACTTCGTCGCGGCCGGCTCGCTCACCAACATCGTCGTGACCGACACCCGCGCCGGCGGAACCGCACCGTTCACGTGGAGCATCTCCGGCCAGGCCGGCGACTTCGCCTCCACCGGGGGCGGCTCCTTCTCGGCGGGCTACCTCGGCTGGAAGCCGAAGGTGGTCGCCGGGGCCGTCACCGGGGGCGCCGAGGTCGCCTCGACCCGGCTCGGCGGCACCGGTCTCGGTTCCTCCCGTGTGCTCGCCTCATCCACCTCCGCGGTGAGCGCGACGGTGGGAGCCGAGCTGTCGCTCGTCATCCCCGGCACCACCACCGCGGGCGACTACACCAGCACCCTCACCATCACCGCACTGCAGTAAGACGCCGTGCACGGGGCCCCGGCATGACCCGGGGCCCCTCCCCGCGCCTCGACCAGAAGGAACCCCCGTGCCCACCACCCGTCGCACCCCCGTCTTCGCGCTGGCAGCACTCATCGCGCTCCTGCTCACCTCTGCCTCCGCCGCGCTGGCACCCGCAGCCCGCGCCGAGGACGGCGGTGTGGCCTGGACGGTGAAGACCGCCGACAACGCCAACGGTGCAGGGCGCGCGAACTTCACGTACGACGTCGAGCCGGGTGCCGTCATCTCCGACACGATGGTCGTGGTCAACACCGGCACCGAGCCACTTCCGCTCTCGGTCTACGCAGCGGATGCGTTCACCGCGTCGAGCGGCGAGATCGACGTGCTGGTCGACGGCAGCCCGTCGGTGGGTGCCGGCACCTGGGTGCGCGTCGACACCGGTGCGCTCGAGCTGTCGCCCGGTCAGACGGCCGACATCCCCTTCACCATCAGCGTGCCCGCCGACGCCCGCCCGGGCGACCACTCGGCCGGCATCGTCACCTCCCTCACCAGCACCGACGCATCCACGTCGCTCTCGGTCGACCGGCGCCTGGGCACCCGGATCAACCTGCGCGTGGCGGGTGAGCTCACCCCCGCCGCGCAGGTCGGCGAGGTGCACGCGGAGTACCTCCCGAGCTGGAACCCGTTCGCCCCCGGTTCCGTCACCATCCGTTACGAGCTCGCCAACACCGGCAACACCCGCCTCACCGGCACCGACACGGTGACGGCCTCGGGCGCGTTCGGCCTGCTCGACACCACGACGGCGCCCACTCAGCTCAGCGAGATCATCCCCGGCTCGGTGGTCGAGGTCGTGCGCGAGGTTCCCGTGCTGTCTCTCGGGTGGGTGCACGGATCGATGGCGGTCGCGCCCGAGGGGGTCGGTCTCGGGGCCGGGGCGACGGATGCCGTCGGAGAGGAGTTCGGGACCGTCGCGCTTCCGTGGAGTCTCTACGCCGTCATCGTGCTCATCGCCGGTGTCGCCGTCGCGAGCATCCTCGTGATCCGCCGTCGGGTCATGGCATCAGAAAGCCGAGGAGGCCGTCGGCCCCTTCGTGATCGTCGGCCGCGATCGTGATGACGGCGTCGGGGGTGAAGGCGATCATCTGGCCGTGGGCCCCGTGCAGGCGCCAGCCGGCGCCGGGCCCGTCCCAGCCGGCGAACGCGTAGCGCTCGTAACCCGGGCCGGTTCCGGCCGCCACCCAGTCCGAGTGCATCTTCGCGACACCCTCGGCGGAGACGAGCGTGCGTCCCTGCCAGCGACCGCGATCGCGGATGAGTCGCCCGACGCGGGCGAGCTCTTCGGTGCGGAGCGCCAGGCCGCCTCCCGCGGCCGGGTACCCCCGCGGGCAGCGCTCCCACGCCGCATCCGTGATGCCGAGCGGATGCAGCACCACCCGGTCGACGTAGTCCGCGGCGTCGCCGACGACCTGGGCGAGCACCCGCATCGCGGTGTAGGTGCTGGCGTTCGAGTACTGGAACACGCGCCCGCGGGAAGGGCGGCCGAGGAACTCGAGGGCGAGGTCGGGCCAGTCGGTCATGAGGGTGGGCGACCAGGGCAGGTCGATGCCGCTGGTCATCGTGAGGAGGTGGCGCAGCGTGATCGAATCCGACCCCTCGCCGAACTCGACGTTCGGGAGGTACCGCGACACCGGCGTCTCGAGCGAGAGCAGCCGCTCGTCGGCGGCGCGGAGGATGGCGAGCGCGCAGACGCCCTTCGCGACGGAGTGGATGTCTTCCCGCACGTCGGGCGCCCAGCGGTGCTCGGCGGTGTCGTCGCCGACGAGCACGTGCACGCCGTGCGCCCTGAACCCGCGTGTGTCGATCTCGCCCACGATCCGGTCGAGAGGGAGCTGCGCGGCGTTCACCTCTCCAGTCTGCCTCCTCGGCGGGTGGGAGACTCTTCTCGTGGAACGCGATCGGGAGTTGCAGGAGTCGCTGCGAGATCTGTCGGTGCTGCTGCGCGCCGTGGGTGAGACACCGTGGGCCGACCGGTGTGCACAAGCGGCCGAGCGGGTCGCAGCCGGAGGTGATCCGGCGGAGGTGAGGCGTCTGTTCGGCGGGATGGGGAGCCTGAACGACCTGGTCATCCACCCCGTCAACGGCCATGCCGTGGCGGATGGCCAGGTCGATCGCATCAATCGAGCGCTCGCCGGACTCCGGGAGCGGATCTACTCCGCGTCACACGTGACATGCGGCGAATGAGCGCACCGCTCGACGTCAGCCCGCTGACCGAACGGGTGAGCCGGCGCGAAGTGCGCCGCTCGTGGCGGGCACTCACCGAGGCGCATCCGGAAGCGCGCGACACCGTGGGCACGATCCGCCGCGTCATGCTCGGGGTGCCGACCGTCGTGATGGCGATGGTCGCGCTCGTGCTCGCCGGCATCCTGGTCGGAGAGGTGGTGCGGGGCGAGACCGAGGTGTCGACGGCCGTCATCGTGCAGGCCTCCCTCGGCGGGGTGCTGGCCCTGACGTGCCTGCTCACCGGCACGACCTGGCTCCGGCTGCTGCGACGGAGGCCGCGCCCGCGGGTGCACCACAGGCTGATGCGCTTCGCGGCGGCGAACGGCATGACCTACCGGCCGGGCCCCACGGGAGCCGAACGCGGGTCGCCGCTCAAGACCCGGGGCGGCTTGAACCTCACCCGCGTGCTCCGCACCGCAGGGGAGCGCCCGATCGAGTTCGCGAACTACGAGCTCGCGGCGCCAGTCTCGACGAGCACCTCGCCGCCGTTCGGCGGCTATGCGGCCCTCCGGCTTCCCGCCGAGCTGCCGAACATCCTCCTGCGATCGGAGGACGGGCCGCGGCGCTCGCTGCTCACACCCGCAGCGCTGCGCGGGTCGCAGGTGCTCTCGCTCGAAGGGGACTTCGACCGCTTCTTCCAGCTGTACTGCCCGGAAGGGTACGAGCGGGACGCGCTCTACCTCTTCACGCCGGATGTGATGGCCCGCCTGATCGACCACGTGCGCGGCCTCGACGTGGAGATCATCGACGACTGGATGTTCCTCGTGAGCTCCCATGACCTCGTCACCGACCGGGCCGACCGATGGGCGGCACTCACCGCCGCCGTCGATGCGCTCGACGACCGTGTCGAGCGGTGGGGCAGCTGGCGCGACGAGAGGGTTGCCCGCCCCGCCGCGGGCGCGGCCGGGGAGCCGACCGTCCGGGTGCGGGAGGTCGCGCGGCCGGGCCGACGACTCCGCACCATCTGGAGCCCCGGCACGATCGCCATCACGGTCGGAACCGCCCTGTGCTTCGGGGGACTCGTCGTCGCGCTCGTGCTGCGGTAGCGGGCGTCAGCTCGCGCAGGGCCCGAGATTCGCCGTGACGTCGATGTAGCGGGGCCGGTAGTTCGCGACATCGGCGTAGACGTCGGCGGTGTCGAAGCTGTTCACGTTGTAGGTGACCGTGATGGTTCGACCGTGGGTGAACTGCGGGTGGGCCTTCGCGTTGTACGTGAACACGTTCCCGCCCGTCTCCGGGGTGGAGTAGAGCAGCGTCTTGTGCCCGAACGGACCCTCGGGTGATGTCGCGGCGTAGCCCACGATCTTCGCACTCAGGGCCTCGGTGGCGTCGCCTGTGACGAGAAGGTAGGCACCGTGCACCTTCTGTACGCTGAACTCGTTCGAGACGCCCTCGAGCACCCGCTTCGAGGCCGTCGGGGTGGTCGCCCAACCACCGTCGGCGAGGTACCGCCACGCCGACGGATCCGTCAGCTGACCCGACGGCACCCGCGCGAGGTGCGCCCACTTCTGCGCCTGCTGGTCTTCGACGCCGTACACGTACGTGTAGCCGCCGTCCTCGAGGATCGCCGAGCCCCAGTGGATGCCCGACTCCGGCAGCGCAGTCGTCCCGGTGAGCGCCATGGTCGCGACGTCGAACGACGCGATCGCGCTGCCCGCGAACGCGAAGTCGAACACGCCCGTCCCCGTCTTCTTGAACTCGAGCAGCAGTACGCGCAGCGCCCCTCCCTCGACGGTGGCGTCTCCGAACCAGTACCAGTTCTGTGCCTCGTCGCCGCCCGGCACGGTCACGAGTGAGGCCGGAGCATCCGTCGTGCCTCCGGTGTACGTCGTGAGGGTGCCGCCGTCGTCGACGATGATCGAGTTGTGCACGAAGGGCGAGTCGGCCGGGCGCGAGTGGTCGGGGTTCACCTCGCCGAGGAACGTGTCGGAGTAGATCCAGGCGGTGCGGCCGCCGGGAAGCGGAACGCTGTACGAGGAGTCGGCGCCTGTCCAGCGACCGGCACTGTCGCCGTAGTCGTCGAACAAAGACGTGAGCTCGTCGTTCGTGCTGACGCTGGGCCGGATGCAGGGGAGGGCCTGATGCCCGGACGCCGGCCGTGCTGATCCACCGGCCAGCACATCCGTCGTTCCGGGCGCGGCGGCGCTCGCCGTCAGCGGTGCAGCACCCGCGGCGAGGGCGAGCGTCGTCAGTGCCGCCGCCATCGTCGCGAACCCGATCGGTCGACCTCGTCGTCGCATGCTCATCAGCGGGAAATCCTCTCGCGATCGGCAGACACCGCGGCCTCGACAGCTCTGTCTGCGCCTGTTAACGTTATCAAGCGGGAACGGTAGCACCTCGCCGGGCATCGCGCCAGTGGTCGTCCGGTCGGGCGGCATGCAGGTTGTAGCGTGGACGGGCGGCCTGCTCTCGAAGGGATGACACGTGAAGCGCTCCGAATCGCGACCGCCCACGGTCAAGGAGGTGGCGGCGCGGGCGGGTGTGAGTCCGATGACGGTGTCGCGGACACTCGGCGGGGGTGCGAACGTGCGCCCGGAGATCCAGGAGCGGGTGCTGGCCGCCGTCGAAGAGCTCGGCTACCGGCGCAATGAGAACGCACGCAGCCTCAGGCCGGGTCAGCCCAGCGGGCTGATCGGTGTCGCCATCACGAACCTCGCCAACCCCTACTACGGCAACTTCGCGCTCGGTGTGGAGGAGATCGCCACCCAGCACGGTCGCCGCATCCTGCTCGGCAACACCGGCGAGGCGATCGGCAGGGAGCGGCAGCTCGTCGCCGACTTCGTGGGCCGGCAGGTCGAGGGTCTCGTGCTCGTGCCCTCGGGCGGTGCGTACGACCACCTCAGCCGAGAGCGGCTCGGCGGCGCCCCGTTGGTCCTCGCCTCGCGCCGGGTCGACGGGCTGTACGCCGACGTCGTGGTGCTCGACGACGTCGGCGGTGCCTACAACGGCACCATGAAGCTCCTGCGCGAAGGGCACACCCGCATCGCCTATCTCGGCAACGTGCTCTCCGTCATCACGGGGCAGCGACGATTCGACGGCTTCCAGCGAGCGCTCGACGAGAAGGGCGTGTCGCTCGCGCCGGAGCTGGTCCGGCGCAGCCAGCAAGACGTCGAATCGGCCCGCATCGCGACCGAGGAGCTCTTCGACCTCGCCGAGCCGCCCACCGCGATCTTCTGCGCCAACAACCGCAATACCATCGGTGCGCTCCAGGAGATCGGCAGGCGCGCGATGGCGGGGCGTCGTGACTTCCCGAGCATCGTGAGCTTCGACGACTTCGAGCTCGCGGAACTGATGCCGGTGCCGGTGACCGTGCTGCACCACGACGCGCGGGAACTCGGTCGCGTGGCGGGCCGGCTGCTGTTCGAGCGCTTGGCCGGCGATGACGGGCCGGCGCGCACCATCGAGTTGCCCGTGTCATTGCGCGTCGCCAGGTCCTGAACCATGGTCTTCGGGACGATGGGTTGCGGGACCGGTCGCGGTCTGGCTATGGTAACGATACCAAGACGGCCTGCGGGGAAGCTCGGCTCACGATCCGAGCTTCCTCCCTGCCGGCCACCGCCCACATCAGAGAGGATGCGCCGATGACCGAGCTCTGCATCGACTTCGGCGGCTCAGCGATCAAGCTCGGCGTCTGCGACGACGGGCGCATCCTCGCCCATGCGGAACTGCCGGTTCGGGGCACACCCGACGACCTCACCCAGGCGGCTGGAGAGCTCCGTCGCCTGGCGCACACCCAGGTCGGGTCGGGAACGCCGTCGTGGGGAGGGGCCTCCGTCGTCTCCATCGCGGTGCCGGGAGTGGTCGACCGGCGGCGGTGCGCGCTCATCGCCGCCCACGACAAGTACGGCTACCTCGCGGGGCGTGATCTCGACGCGTGGTCCCGTGAGACGTTCGGTCTTCCGGCGGTGGTCGAGAACGACGCCAGGGCCGCGCTGCTCGGCGAGGCCCGCTACGGCGTCGCGGTCGGCGCGCAGAACGCCGTCATCGCGCTGTTCGGCACGGGCATCGGCACCGCCGCCCTGCTCGACGGCCGGTTGCTGCACGGCGGCCACGACCACGCCGGCATCCTCGGCGGCCACGTCACGGTCGACCTCGACGGCCCCGTCTGCAGTTGTGGCAACGTCGGGTGCGCCGAGGCACTCGCCAGCACCTGGGCCCTCGAGCGCTCACTCGCGGCGGTCGAGCTCCACGGGTTCGCCACGAACGGCGGCCCCTCGGCCGACTCCGAGCGTCGCGCCGGGCCAAGCGCTCCGGCGCCCGCCGAGGGCGGCGACCGCAGAACTCCGGGAGACCTCTCGTCGCTTCGCGAGCGGATCGACGCCGGCGCAGCCATCGGCATCGCCGACGTCGTCGAGACCCTCGACCACTCCGACTCCCGAACGCTCCTCGACCGCTACCTCCGTGTCTGGAGCGCGGCGATCGTGACCCTCTGCCACGCCTACGACCCCGATGTCGTGATCGTCTCGGGCGGGGTGATGCGCTCTGCGCCGCTGATCGTGCCTGCCCTGACCGAGCAGGTGCACGCGCACCTCTGGTCGTCGTCGTTCCGGCCGCCCCTCGTCGTGCCCGACCGGCCCGACGTCTCCGTCGTGCTCGGGCTCTCCGCCCTGGCACAGAGCGATGGTCGCGCGCCGTCCGCAACCGAAAGGCCCCGCACCTGATGAGTTCCCGTCCGTCGAGCTACGACAAGCAGCCCACCATCCCACTCCCCGCCGGCGCCACCGTGCTCCGCGGCGACGAAGCCTGGGGGGCGGTCGACGCCGCGGCGCGGGAGCGCAGCGGCCCTCGCGCCCCCGTCATCGCGATCGACACCTACCCCGGCGTCGATCTTCCCGCCTTCACGAAGGCCGTCGCCGCTGCTCTGCCGGGCTATCACGTCATCGACATCGAGGATGCCGCCGCGCTGCCCGTCGAGGCCATCGACCGCCTCATCGCGCCCAACCTCACCGACGACCGGGTGTTCGGGGTGCTCAGCCACCTCACCCTCCCCGCGTTCTACGACGCGGAGCGTCTCACCGCTGTACGGGGTCGCCTCACCGGCCGTGGCGGAGCCGAGGGCCCCACCGTCGTGATCGGCTGGGGCGCCGAACTCGCCGCCCCGAACGCCGACGCCCTCGTGCTGGTCGACCTCGCGCGCTGGGAACTGCAGCTGCGCCTGCGCGCCGGCGCCACCAACTGGCGCACGCCGAACTCCGCCGAGGAACCGCTCCGCAAGTACAAGCGCGGCTTCTTCGTGGAGTGGCGCATCGCCGACCGCCACAAGCGCCGCTTCTTCGACCACGTCGACTTCGTCGTCGACGGCGCCGCGCGCGACGCGACCGGCGGCATGGTGACGGGCGACGCCTTCCGGGGCGCGCTCGAACACGCCACCACCGGCCCGATGCGTGTCGTGCCGTTCTTCGATCCCGGCGTCTGGGGCGGCCACTGGATGCAGGACCGCCTCGATCTCGAACCCGCCGCCAACAACTACGCCTGGTGCTTCGACTGCGTGCCCGAGGAGAACTCGCTGCTGCTCGAGGGCCCCACCCCGGAGGGGGAACGCGCAGTCGTCGAGATCCCCGCCATCGACCTCGTGCTGCAGCAGCCGCGCGAACTCCTCGGAGCCAAGACCTTCGCCCGTTTCGGGGCCGAGTTCCCCATCCGCTTCGACTTCCTCGACACCATGGGCGGCGGCAACCTCTCCCTCCAGGTGCATCCGCTCACCGACTACATCCAGCAGACCTTCGGCATGCCGTACACGCAGGACGAGAGCTACTACCTGCTCGACGCCGGCGACGACGCGGTCGTCTACCTCGGCCTCAAGGAGGGGACCGACCCAGCGGAGATGATGGCTGCGCTCCAGGCGGCGACGGATGGGGAGCATCCGTTCGACGCCGACCGCTTCGTCAACTCCTACCCTGCCAAGAAGCACGACCACTTCGCCATCCCCGCCGGCACCGTGCACGCGTCGGGCGCGAACTCGATGGTGCTCGAGATCTCGGCGACGCCGTTCATCTTCACCTTCAAGCTCTGGGACTGGGGACGCCTCGGCCTCGACGGTGTTCCGCGCCCGGTGCACCTCGAGCACGGCGGCAACAACATCCAGTGGGACCGCACCACCGGATGGGTGGCCGAGAACCTGCTCGACCGGGTCGAGACGCTCGAGGAGCACCCGAACGGCGACCGCGAGGAGCGCACGGGGCTGCACGAGCTCGAATTCATCGAGGTGCGCCGCAACTGGTTCACCGACGAGGCCGCGCACGACACCGAGGGCACGGTCAACGTGCTGAACCTCGTGGAGGGCGACGAGGTCGAGGTGGTGAGCCCCACCGGCGCCTTCCCGCCCTACACCGTGCACTACGCCGAGACCTTCATCGTGCCGGCGGTGGTCGGGCCCTACGTCATCCGGCGCACCCCGAACTCGGAGAGCGAGCTATTCGCCACCGTCAAGGCCTCCGTGCGCGGCACGGAGATCCGCACGCACCACGCAGTACCGACGATCCACACAGAACGAGGGAGTTCACGATGAAATCGACGACACGGAGGGTCGGCCTCCTGGCCACCGTCTCGGTTGCCGCCCTGGCCCTGACCGCCTGCTCCGGCGGCGGAGGCGGCGCAAGCGACGGTGCCACCACCGGCACCCTGAACTTCTACACCGACAAAGCGGCCTGGGAGCCCGACTTCGACACGCTGAGTGAGACCTCGAGCTCCGACGTCGACATCGAGCTGAACACGACCGGGTACTCGGATGCGAACCAGTACGACGCGTTCATCCGCCAGTCGTTCCGCACCAACAAGAGCCCGGGCCTGTTCAGCTGGCACACCGGGTCGTCGCTCAAGGAGCTCGTCGACGAGAACCTCGTCGCCGAGACCACCGACATCTGGGACAAGGCGATCGCCGACGGCTACGTCAGCGAAGACCTGAAGAAGTACTACACGATCGACGGCAAGCAGTACTGCGTGCCGATGAACATCGCCTACTGGATCATGTACTACAACAAGACGATCTTCGACGAGAACGGCCTCGAGAAGCCCACCACCTGGGACGAGCTGATGCAGGATGCCGCGACCCTCAAGGCCAACGGTGTCACGCCGTTCTACCAGACCAGCGTGCTGTTCACCTTCCCCTGGTTCCAGCAGCTCGTCGCCGGCACCGACCCCGAGCTCTACAACGGACTCTCGACCGGCGAGGTGAAATACACCGACCCGCGCGTCGTCGACATCATGAACGTCTGGCTCGACCAGCAGAACAAGGGCTGGTTCAGCGACGCCGGCAGCACCACCGACCCGGCGGTGATGCTGAAGCAGGGCGACATGGCCATGATCAACTTCGGCAGCTTCTTCGGCGCGTCGCTGGATGCTGCGGGCATGACCCAGGGCACCGATTACGACTTCTTCGTCATCCCGGCCGTGAACTCCGACGTCGACCCCAACGCCGTCGCCGTGGAGACCGGCCCGCTCTGCACCGCTGAGAACTCTCCCCAGCGCGACCTCGGCATGGCGTTCGCCGAATGGTGGATGAGCCCGGATGCGCAGAGTGCGTGGAGCGAGGCCCGTGGGGACGTGCCGTTCAACCCGAAGGCCACGGTGGCCAATGAGGCCCTCAGCGAGCTCGGCACCTCGGTCGCGACCGACGACCAGCTCGTCGAGCGGTACTTCGAGGCGACGCCCACCCCCATCCTCACCGTGGCACTGGAGCAGTTCGGCGCGTTCAACGCGAACCCGGGCGACCCGCTGCCGTTCCTGCAGAAGATCCAGGACGCGGCCGACGCGTACTGGGCCGACCAGGGCGCCGACCAGAAGTAGGAACGGAAGCCTTCGTGTCTCGTCGTCGTGACTCGACCAGCTACCAGTGGTCCGCCCGGGGCTTCATCGCCCCGGGCGTGATCCTGGTGGCGGTGCTGCTGTACGCACCGCTACTCTGGACGACCTACCTCAGCTTCACCGAGTACAACGGTCTCGGCGACCCCGACTGGGTGGGCCTCGCCAACTACGGGGCGATGTTCGCCGACCCCGAGTTCTTCGGCTCGCTCGGCAACACGCTGCTGTGGGTGGCGGGCACGCTGATCGTGCCGGTGGGGCTCGGACTCGGCCTGGCCCTGCTCACCTTCGACCTGAAGGGAGGCATCTGGCTGCGGCTGCCCTTCCTCATCCCGTACGCCATCTCGGGCATCGGGGTGGGGCTGATCTGGTCGTTCATCCTGCAGAGCGACGGCGCGCTCGACCAGGCGCTCGCGCTCGTCGGCGTCGTCGATCCGCCCCGCTGGCTGCTGGATGCGCCCCTCAACACGGTCGTGATGATCCTCGCGTCGTCGTGGCAGGGGGTCGGCGTGAACGCGCTGCTGTTCACCATCGGGCTGCAGTCGATCCCGAAGGAACCCCTCGAGGCGGCCCGCCTCGACGGCGCCCGGGGAGCGCGGCTGTTCGGAAGCATCCTGTGGCCGATGCTCCGGCCGCTGACCGCGGTGGTGATCGGGCTCTCGATCGTGGCGAGCCTCAAGACCTTCGACATCGTGCAGGGCATGACGAAGGGCGGGCCGGGACGGGCATCCGAGACGCTCGCGCTCACCATGTACAAAGACACCTTCGTCAACAGCGACTACGGGCTGGGGTCGGCGATCGCGGTGTTCCTCACCATCGTCACGCTCGTGGCATCCGTGCTCTATCTCCGGCAGCAGCTGTCGAAGAAGAACGAGATCTAGGAGGGCTCGATGTCGAGATCCATCCGCACCGCCGTCTTGATCGTGGCCGGCATCATCTGGTTGCTGCCGGTCTACCTCCTCGTCATCAACGCCGCCAAGTCGCCCGCCGACTTCACCTCGAAGGAGGCGTGGCTGCCGAACGGCTTCGCGCTGTTCGAGAACATGTCGGATGCCCTGTCGCTCTCCGGCCTCGGCGACGCCGTCTTCAGCACCCTCATCTACTCGGTCGTCTCCCCGATCATCGCCGTGCTCGTCGGAGCCGCCGCCGGGTTCGCGATCGTCGCGCTGCGACTGAAGCACGGCTTCGCGTGGTTCGTCGTGATCTTCGGCGGCACCGTCTTCCCCCTGCAGATGGTGCTCATCCCGCTGTTCGACGGCTACTCCCGCGTCGGGCTCTTCGACACCCGGCTCGGCATGGTGCTCGTCTACACCGCGATCTCGGTACCGTTCTCGGCGTTCGTGATGCGCAACTTCTTCTCCGGCATCGCGCACAACGTGTTCGAGGCCGCGGTCGTCGACGGCGCGTCGACCCTGCGCATCTTTCTGCGCGTCTACATCCCGATGGCGATGAGCGCGCTGGTCGCGATCTTCATCCTGCAGGCCACGTTCGTGTGGAACGACCTGTTGCTCGGGCTCACGCTCAGTCAGTCAGACGACGTGCGGCCCATCGTCACGACGCTCAGCGGCATGCAGAGCACCTACGGGGGCGCGCAGCTGTCGACGGTGCTGGCGGCGGGCATCCTGGTGTCGCTGCCGACGGTCGTGCTGTTCCTGTTCACCCAGAAGTTCTTCGCCAAGGGCCTCGCCCTCGGTCAGTACTAGAGAGGCATCGATGCCGAATCCGCTCATCCCCACTGTCGACGACCTCGCCGCCCACCCGGTCACCCACCACTACGACGACATGATCGCGCCCGGCGGGCTCACCAACTTCCTGGGCACCGTGCGGGTCGAGCACGACCTCACGGCCGTCGGCGCGGTGACCTTCCCGCCCGTGGCGCAAGGCGCCGCCGTGACGGGGGTGCTGTTCGTCGACGGGCGGGTGTTCGAGTCGTACGGCGTGCCGGTGACGCACGAGTGGCGGGCGGACCGCGTGGTGCGTACGGCATCGGTGAACGGGCTGCGGATCGTCACCACGACGGTGTGCGTGCCGGGGGAGACGGCGGTGGCGGTGGACGTCACCGTGACTCCGCTCGTGCCGGCCTCGGCCGGTGGGCGGGCTTCGGCGACGCTGACACTCGCACTGAATGCGAGAGTGACGGATGCGCAGCGCGCGTGGCTCGACGCCGAGCCGCCGGATGCGACGAACAGCGTGTCGACAGGGACTGGCCGCCCGGCGGCGGCACTGGTGTTCAGCGATCCGGATGGCGGCGCCTGGAGTGTGCAAGGTGTCGACGTGCCGGCCGAGGCGCGGCTGAGCGGCATCCCGGTGGGGGAGACCGAGGGGTTCGAGATCGGGATCGGCGGGATGGGGCGCGGTGGCGAGGTGACGGTGGCACTCGACCTCGGCGACGGAGCCGCGCGGTTCGGGTTCGTGCAAGCCGTGGCGACCACGCGGGAGGTGGCCGAGGCCGTCTTCGCGCGGGTCGCAGGAGACGTGCCCGGCGCAGTGCGCGCATCCGAAGCCCTGTGGAACCGGCAGCTCGAGGCGATCTTCACGCCGGGCGACGCGGAGTACTCGGGGCATCTCCCCGTGCTCGACACCGCCTCCGACGATCTGCGGCGGCTGTACTGGTGGGGTGCGCTCGGTGTGATCTGGTTCCGGCGGGAGTTCGCGGGGAACGTGCTCGAGCGCTCCTACGACACCCTGATGCCCAACTACTGGGCGACGACCACGTTCATCTGGGACTACAGCTTGAGCTCGGTGTCGCACGCCCTGCTCGACCCCGCCGAGATGAGACGGCAGGTGACGCACTGGATAGACAGCGACATCCACACCCACTTCGGCACCTCGTCGCTCACCGGCGGCCCGGTGGGTCGCTGGTACTCCGTGAACGACTACGCCATGACCAGGCTGGTCAGCGACTACGTGCGCTACACCGGCGACCGCGGGTATCTCGACGAGGAGATGGCCGACGGGCGCACCGTTCGCGAGCACCTGCTCTCGTGGGCGCGGGCCTGGCAGGGGCTTCGGGGAGCGGGCCGGCTCGCCGACTACGGCGGGATCGACAACCTGCTCGAGTGCGTGAGCTCCTACACCCACGAGGTCGCGAGCCTCAATGCCGCGAACGTGTGGTGCCTGCGCACGGCCGCAGCTGTGGCGACCCTCACGGGTGACGAGGCGCTCGCCGCGTCACTGCAGGCCGACGCCGACACCCTCGTCGGCGACGTGCTCGACCTGTACGACCCCGGAACCGGTCACTTCGTCGCCCGTCAGCCCGACGGCAGCCGGCTCCCGGTGCGGCACTGCTACGACTTCAACGTCGTGGGTACGACGATCTCCGGCGACCTGCCGACGGAGCTGCGTGCGGAGATGGTGGAGTTCTTCCAGCGGGAGCTGCAGACGGAGAACTGGATGCGCGCCCTCTCGCCCTGGGATCCGGACGCCAGCTTCTCGGTGCGGCCCGACCATCAGTGGAACGGGGCCTATCCGGCGTGGCCCGCCGATGCGGCGCGGGCGCTGGTGGCTCTCGGTGCGCCCGCGGTGGCGACGGAGTGGGTCGGCGGGCTCGTGCGCTCGACCAACCAAGGCCCGACCGGGCAGGCGCATTTCGTCGAGGAGGCGCTCGCCGGAATCGACGGCGGGGCGCGCAAGGCGCCACCACAGCTGCCGTACATCACAGACTGGGCGTGCTCGTCATCGGGGGCGTGGGTGGCGCTCGTCATCGAGTCGTTGTTCGGGGTGTCGGTGGCGCTGGACGGTTCGGTGTCGCTCTCCCGGGAGGGCTCGTCGCCGGTCGCCGCGCTCGACCCCGACGCGGTGCTGCGCGGAGTGCGAGCGGGCGACCGGCACTACGAGGTGCATGCCGACGGTCGCGTCGTCGCGTCGCCGCGAGCCGGTTGACGCTGCAGCGAGGTCGACGGCCGCGCGGCGTCGGTAGGGGGCCAGAATGAGATGATGAGCGAGAGCGGGCCCGTCTTCAGCATCGACCGGATGGGCGTCGGCCCCGCCGACCTGCCCGCACAGCTTCCCGCGAGGGCACGGCTGCTCAGGGTGGTCGCGGGCCCTGACCGGCCCGACTACTGCCTCGCGGTGGTGGAGGAGCCCCTCCGGCACCGCACCTCGCTCGAGCAGCTCCGGGCCGCCGGAGTCGACCCGGCCGCGGCCGACCCGCAGATGATCCAGGTGAACGACGACGGATCTGTCGACCTCCTGGTGTTCGGCCTCGTGCTCGCGGCGCGGCTTCAGGGCGAGCAGCTCCATGCCGGGATGCGCGACCTCGCGGTCGGTCTCGCCTACGTCGTCGACAACACACTCCTGAGCGACGACACGCTCGACCTCGGCAAGGCCCTCTACGTGGCGGTCGTCGACGTCACCGACCGGTCGTCGGAGTAAGCCAGGGCCCGGTTCGACTAGGGTTCAGGCGTGGTCCTCAAGGCGATCGACTCGTTCCTGCCCCGCATCGAGGGCGTGGCGATCCCCCGCGGGGCCGCGGCCGACGTCGTGTTCGAAGCGATGTGCGCGGCGCTCGTCTCGGGCGAGCTGGGGCCGGGGATGACCGTTCACGACGGCACCATCGCGGAGCACCTCGGCATCTCGCGCACCCCGGTGCGCGAGGCGATCCAGAGGCTCCGGATGCTCGGTGTCATCGAATCGGCGGCCAACCGGCACACACGCATCGTCGACGTCTCGCCCGTGCGCACCGAGCAGGCTCTTCACACCTGGACGGGACTGTTCCAGGTGCTGTGCGAAGAGGTCATCCCGCTCGCCGACGACGCGGTCGTCGCAGCGCTCGTCGAGCAGCAGGCGGCCTTCGGAAGGGCGCGTGCGGCGGGAGACGACATCGGCATGGCGCGCACCAACTTCGCGTTCTACGCCGTGCCGCTCCCGCTGTCGCGCAACTCGGTGCTGGTCGACGCCCTCCGCCGGGTCGTGTTCATCATCAGGCTGGGCGGGCTGAGTCTTCCCGACCACATCGACGTCGACACGGTCGAGAAGGCGCAGCTCGGGGTGGTGGAGGGCTTCCGCCGGGGCGACCCGGCACCGGTGGCGGCGGCCATGGTGGCCTTGCGGCGGCTTCGGATCCCGCGCGAGGCGGCCCGTTCGGGGGCTTGACCCGCGGCTCGAGTCGACCAATATACTGGTGCTTCTTCCGGCCCCGACCTTGGAGCACCGATGCCCGCATCCGCCGTCACTGAATCGCGCATCCGGGGCGTCGCCCGTCTGCGGCCCCTGCTCGCTCTGGGAGCGACCGTCGCGCTCGTGGGCGTCGGGTTCGCCGTTCCGTCGTCGGCGTCGGCCGCCGAAGCCGCCGATGCAGTCGCCGACGCCGTCGCCGACGGATGCTCCTTCGAGACCGGGTTCTGCCAGGTCGAGGGGCAGCCGGGGTCGTCCTACGAGGTCGCCGTCCCCGCCGGAGTCAACCGCATCACGGCACTCGTCATCGGCGGGGCGGGGGGTGCCAACAGCTCGGGTCAACCCGGCGGGCAAGGCGGCCTGACGATGGCGACGTTCGAGGTGAGCGCGGGCCAGACGCTCGACATCGTCATCGGCGGCGCCGCCTCAGGAGCGACCGCGGGAATCGGATACACCTCAGGCGGGCAGGGCGGCCGGTCGGCGGGCACGCCCGACTTCATGCCGACGGGGGGCGGTGGCGGCGGGTCGAGCGCGGTTCTCGACGGGACCTCAGGCGACGTGATCGCGGTCGCGGGCGGCGGCGGCGGTGCCGGCGGCGACGCTCTCGGCGGAGGTGCGCCGGGCGGCTCCGGCGGTGACGGCGGACAGCCCGCCTCCTCCGGCGGCAACGGCTCGCCGACGGGTACCTCGAGCGAGGGCGCGCAGGGTGGCGACGGCGGAGGGGCGGGTCAGGCCGACGGTGAGAACAACACGACTGTCTCGATCGCCCCGACCCCAGGAGCGGGGGGAGGCGGGTACTCCGACGGTGGCAGCGGTGGAGGCGGATCGAGCGGCTTCACCGGCACACCGGACGGCACCGAGGACTACCCCTCTGCCGGCGGGGGAGGGGGCGGCCAGTCGTACGTGGCGCCCTCGGTGGTGACCTGGCGGTTCCTCGCCTCCGGGCCGTGGAACGATGCCGGCGACGGAACCGTGCTGCTCTACACCTCGTCCGGATCCGTCTTCACCTGCGCCACCGGCACTCAAGACGACGTGCTGCCCGATGCCGCCACCGGTGCGATGGTGGTCGCCGCCGGCGGCGCGGGCGAGTCGACCGAAGACAACGGGCAGGGTGGCGCCGGCGCGCTCGTGACGGGTCAGTTCGCGGTGCCGGGTGGCACCCAGCTGAAGGTGGTCGTCGGATGCGCGGGAGACCACGGCGGGTACGGATGGTCGTCGGGAGGGGTCGGCGGAAGCGCCCACGACCTGACCAAGGCCGGTGGGCAGGGCGGCGGTTCGTCGGCCGTGGTGCCGGGTGGCTCCGACCCGAGCATCGGAGCAGGGGGAGGCGGGGGTGCCGGCGGGCCCATCTTCGACGCGGTGTGCAACTGCTCGGGCGGCAACGGGGGCGCGGGCATCGGCACGCCGGTGGCCGGCGCGATCGGCGAGGCCGGCGCGGGCGGCGAAGGCGGTGGCCTGTTCGGCGGCGACGGTGGCGCCGGTGGCTTCGCGAATGGCGCCTCCGGTGACGACGGCGAGAACGGTGAGTTCCTCAAGGCTCCCGGCGGTGGGGGCGGAGGCGGCATCGTCAGCGGTGGCAGCTTCGGCCGTCGCGGCGGGGAGAGCTCAGCCGGTGGCGGCGGGGGAGCGGGGTCGTCGTACGCCGTCGACGGGGCGACGTTCCTGACGGGCGGCACCCTCGACCCGACGGTGTTCGACGACGGCGTGGTGCTCGTCATCCCGGTCGTGCCTCCGCAGCTCTCCGCGACGTTGACGATCGATCAGCCCGTCATCAACGCGACGGGTGCGAAGCCCGACGTGAGTGTCGGGGTGACCTGCACCGTGGCCGGTGACGTCGTCACCTCGGAGCAGTTGCGGTTCGTGGGGGAGGAGCGCACGCTCGCCGTGAGCGGGATCGCGCGCGGTGCCGAGTGCACGGCGCGCATCCTCGAGCCGGCGGATGCCGGGGCTGCCGACCCGGTGGTCACCGTCATGGACGCCGACAAGCGCATCTCGCTCGGCTATGACGCCGCGAAGGCGAACGGTGGGGGAGCGGGTGGCGGAGCCGGATCTTCACGCCTCGCCGACACGGGCGCCTCGCCGATGAACGCCGTGGGACTGCTCGCCCTGCTCCTGGCGGCGGGTGCAGGCGCGCTCGTCTGGCGGCGACGGCTCGGGCGAGCGGGCCGTTAGCCCGGAGGTGCGGCGGGCCGCGGCCCTACTCCCGTGAGCGGGCCCGGCAAGCCCCTTGCCGGTCGCGGCGAGCGGCTTAGCGTGGGGCGCATGGAGAAGACAGAGATCCGCTGGAACGACGAAGCGCGCGCGAAGATCCTCGGCGACGCCGACCGGGTGCTGCGTGAGGCCGTCGAGGCGACGGCCGCATCCCACACCGACGCCTCGTCGGACGAGGTGTACGCCGAGCTCAACCGGCACCTCAAAGACCGCTTCATCGACTACGAACCCGGCCCCGACGTGCGCAAGTACGCCGACGCCATCGTGGCCGGCGACATCGGCTGACCCGGTCGGTCGGACCGTCGGCGATTCCGTATCAGGGCCACGTCAGGCGTGACGGTCTCGCTCATCGTCGGTCAGAAACCCCGCTCGTGTCTGGCGCTCCTGCAGAGTCTCGAGTTCTTGGAAGAGCGTGACCTGCCAGCCTGCGGGGCCCTGCAGGCGGGCGTTCAGGGAACGGAAGGGAGTGCGCGTGGGCGGGGCGAGAACCGTCGCGTCGCCTGCGGTCGCGCGGGCGACCGCCGCGACGGTGTCCTCGACTTCGAGTGCGATGCGGAGGGAGGGCGCCGACCCGGCGGGCATGCCCTCGACCTCGTCGATGTTCTTCGCGTGGGTCGAAGTGGCGAGTTCGATGGTGGCTACGCCGGCGTGGAGGATAGCGACCCGGTCGTCGCCCTCTGTCGCGAAGGCGGCCTGCTCGGGCATGCCGAGGAGGTCTCGGTAGAAGTGCAGTGCCTCATCGAAGTCGTCGGTCTCGATGATCAAGCGCAGCTGCTTCGGTGTCGTGGGGTTCGAGTTCGCGTTCGTCATGATCCCCACTCTTCCCCCTCACGTGCGCGTGAGGGGGAAGCCCCCACCGAGCGCGAAGCCCGGCAAGGGCCTCCTCTTCGCGCTCGATCGCCCGCTTCTCGCCGGCAAGGCGCCCCTCGGCCGCATCGAAGGCGGCTCGCAGCCGGGCCTCCGACTCCTGCGGCGCACTCAGGGCCGGGAGCAGCGTGGCGATCACCGAGCTGCAGAACCCCGCGTCGAACAGCTCGCGGATGGTCCCGACGCACCCGCCGATTCGTGCAGGTCGCCCTCAGCGGCCGGTGGTCGTGCTCCGCCAGCGGCCCCGGGCGACGTTGAGGGCCCAGCCGGCGGCGACCACGAGGACGACAGCGCCCGTCATCACGAGCAGGTCGGGTGGTGTGCTGAGGATGCCGAGGCTCACGATGAGGGTCGTCGCTCCGGCGGGCGGATGCGGGAGCCTGATCAGCTGCAGCACGAGAGTCGTCACCGCGACCGACGTCGCACCCGCCGCGAGGTAGGCGGGCGTGAGCCCGCCGACCGGGGCCGACTGCATCCCGGTCAGCCCGAAGGTGACGAAGGCCGCGTAGCCCACCGCGAGAGCGACCAGGTGGCCGACGAGCGCGTTCACCGGCCGTGACGACTTCTCGGCGGGGGAGGCGAAGAACAGCATCACGGTGGGCCCGAGGCTGGGGAACAGCCACGGCTGCTTCAGCGCGAGTCCGATGGCGCCGGCCGCGGCGAGAACGATCAGGCAGAGCAGGGCGCCGACCACGGCATCCAGGCGGCCGCCGCCTTCCCGGCCCCAGGGGCGCCACCGTTCCGGGCTGCTCGTGCGCTCGCTCATGACGCGACGATCAGCGCCTGCGGCGCGGCCTGCTTCAACCGTGTGCGCAACCAGGAGAGCTGCGTCTCCGTCTCGGTGGAGCAGCGGTCGACCACCGCCAGCAGCTCCTCGTCGCGAAGGCCGAGCCCCGCCTGCCGCACCACCATCCAGGAGAGGTCGACGAGTGTGCCGATCAGGCACAGGTCTTGCAGATCGCGCAGCAGCCCGACCGGGCCCTCCCGGGTCGAGCTGAGCGCGTCGGCGTGCAACCGCTCGGGCTCGTCATCGGAGTCGACCTCGCCGTAGCGCTCCACCACGGGAGCGAGCGCGGCGGCGTGCTCGTCGCACTGCCCGGCCAGGGTGTGGCACAGGTGGAAGACGTCGGGCTCCTCGCCGTGGCCCTCCGCCACCTGCCGGAACGACTCCGCCAGTGCCGCCTCGGAGCGGTGGAGGAGCCCAAGGTAGACGGGCAGCTGCATCACGCACCCCTCTGGTCTTCGGCACGCGGAGGCTCCGCCACGCCGATGCGCTCCTCGGCCGTGGCGTCGTCGCCGCCGACCGTCGCCGGCACCGCACCCGCCGCGCCCGGCACCGCGCTCGCCGCGCCCAGCGCCGCGGCCGGCCGCGACGCTCCGGTGGTGGGCGCCGGCGCCGGCCCGTCACCCCCGCCGACCCTCTCGATCCGCACCGCGGCCACCTTGAACAGCGGCTGTTTCGACACCGGATCCCACTCCGTCGCCGTCAGCTCGTTCGCGGCCGTCGGCCGGTCGCCCGGGCCCGATCGTCCGTCGTCCCAGTAGCCGTAGTGGAAGGGCGCGAAGACGGTGCCCGCGCGGATGTCGCTCACCCGCGCCGGCACCACGATCTCGCCGCGGGGAGAGGTCACCCGCACGATGTCGCCCTCCGCGATGCCGTAGGTGCGAGCATCCGTCGTCGACAGCTCCACCCACGCGCGCGGTGCCGCCCTCTGCAGCTGCCGGGCGCGGCCGGTTCGAGTGCGGGTGTGGAACTGGTAGACCGTACGGCCCGTGGTGTAGCGCAGGGGGTAGTCGTCGCTCGGCTCCTCGTGCGGGGGTGCGTAAGGGGCCGCCTTGAGCACGGCTCGCCCGTCGATGCGCTTCGCCGAGTAGGCGGTCGGGCCGACCGTCGCTCCGGTGAGGAGGTCGTGCCCGTAGGTCTCGGCCTCGTCGAGCCCCGTGCGGAAGACGCCGTCGCCGTAGAGGCGCGTCGTGCCGTCGGGATGCTCGTCGTTGCAGGGCCAGGGAATGCCGCTCCCTGCGCGCAGACGCTCGTAGCTGAGGCCGGTGTAGTCGCAGAACCTCCCCCGCGTGCACTCCTGCCAGGCCCGGAACCCGTCTTCGGGCCCGGCCCAGTCGAGCAGCGGCGACCCGTCGTTGCGGCGGAAGTCCATGCGGCGGGCGTAGTCGAGGAAGATCTCGAGATCGCTCCTGGCCTCCCCCGGCGGTTCGATCGCCTTGTCGGCGAGGTGCACCGTACGGTTCACGTTGGTGAAGGCGCCCTGCTTCTCGCCCCAGCCGGCCGCGGGCAGCACGACGTCGGCGAGCATCGCTGTCTCGGTGAGGTAGAGGTCCTGCACCACGAGGAACAGCTCGTCGTTGCTCAGGATGCGGCGGATGCGCTCCGATTGCGGCATCGACACAGCGGGGTTGGTCGCCGACACCCAGAGCCACTGGATGCTGCCCTGCTCGGCGTAGCGGAAGATCTGCATCGCGTGGGTGGGCGGCGACCAGTGCGGGATGCGGTCGATGTCGACGCCCCAGAGCCCTGCGAGCTCGGCGATGTGGTCGGGGTTCTCCCAGTTGCGGAAGCCGGGGAGGTCGCCGTCGGCGCCGGTCTCGCGGGCGTTCTGCGCCGTGGGCTGGCCGTTCATCTGCAGCACGCCGCACCCGGGCCGGCCGAGCATCCCGCGCAAGAGGTGCAGGTTGTTCACCTGGCACGACGCGGCGGTGGCCTGCGAGGCTTGATAGAAGCCCTGGAGAACGGTGGAGAGCATCCGTTCGCTGGTGCCGATGATGCGCGCGGCGCGGCGCACGTCGTCGGCCGCCACCCCGCATGTCTCGGCGACCTCGTCGGGGGTGTAGGGCTCGACCGTGCGGCGGAGCTCGTCGACACCCACGGTGTGCGCGGTGACGTACTCCTCGTCGACCCAGCCGTTGACGAACAGCTCGCGCACCAGACCGTTCATCAGGGCGAGGTTCGTGCCCGGCCGCACAGGCAGGTGCACGTCGGCGACGCGGGCAACCTCCGTGTCGCGCGGGTCGACGCAGACCACGAGCGGCCGGTCGGGGCCGGCGAGGCGGTCGAGCACCCGCGCCCAGAGCACGGTCTGGGTCTCGGGCATGTTGTGGCCGTAGAGCACGATGGCGTCGCAGGAATCGATGTCCTCGTAGCTGCCCGGCTGGCCGTCGGAGCCGAAGCTCTCCTTCATGGCGGCCGCCGCGGTGGCCGTGCACAGGCGCGTGTTGCCGTCCATGTGCGGGGTGCCGAGGCCGGCCTTGCCGATGATCGCGAGAGCGTAGTACTCCTCGAGGTAGAGCTGCCCGCTGGTGTAGAACCCGTGCGAGAGCGGGCCCTTCTCGGCCAGGAGCTGCCGGCTGCGGTCGACGATGCGGCCCATCGCGGTGTCCCAGTCGGTCTCCACCAGCTCGCCGCCGACCCGCACGAGCGGCCGGGTGAGCCTGTCGCCGCCCTGCATGCCCTGCCAACTGCCGAAGAGGCCCTTCGGCCCGAGCCGGCCGTGGTTCACCAGGTCGACCGCCCGACCGCGTACCCCCACCATCCGGTCGCCCTGCACGGCGACGTCGCACGCGCATCCGTTGCTGCACAGTGTGCACGCCGACTGGACCCAGCGGTCGACGTCGGCCTCGGTGACACCGTCGGCGAGCTTCTGGTCGACGCGGACGGGCCACAGCCCGTCGCGCGGAAAGGGCGTTCGGCTGCCCCACACCTCGGCGATGCGATCCGTCACGATCGACCTCCTCACTGGCACCCTCTGGCGCGCGCCGTGGTGCTCATCCCTGTCTCGGTGTTGCCTCTTTCCATCAGCCCAGGAACGGCGGCGGGTCGCACGGTGCTTGACAAGCGGCGATGCGCCGGTTCGGGATGTGCCGGAGCGCCGCCTACGATACGAACTGACCGCAGCATCCTCTGAATCCAGGACGACCCCCATGACCGTCGGCAGTACGAGCCTCGGCGGTCGTCGATGCCTGCGCTGAGGCTTCGGCGGTCGTGCCGCGCGGTCGTGGCGGTGGTGCTCGCCCTGGCCGGCTGCACGTCGGCAGAGCCCGCGCCCGAGCCCGAGGCCGTCGACCTGCTGCAGCAGGACTGGGGGCATGTTCCCGGGGTCGTCGCCGACGCAGAGGGCCTGGAGGTGACCGCGACGGGGCGGCGCATCGTTGAGCAGGACGGCGGGGGAGGCCAGCCGGATCCTCCGGTCGACCTCGCGGGAACGCATCTGCTGACCGACGGGGACTTCGTGATCACGGCGTCGTTCGAGAACGCGACCGCCGATGCCACCCTGGCGGTGTACGACCGGCCACCGGTGATCGCCGACGAGTTCCGGATCGAGCCGGCCGGGCTGCACCTCACTCTCCGGGGCGACGAGCTTCGCATCGCCGTCTTCGACGGCACTCCTCAGCGGGATGTGACGGAACCGCAACCGGCGTATGACGATCAGGTCGCGGTCACCGATCCGGAGGCGGAGCTCTCGGTGCGCCGTTCCGGCGATCGACTCGAGATCGCCAGCGGTGGCGCGAAGGTGGCATCCCTTCCCGACGTCTTCGATTCCGGCGAGCTCTGGCTGGGGCTCTCGAGCGACGACGGGCGCTTCACGGTCAGCTCGCTCACCGCCGCCGCGACCGCCGGAGCGTCACTCTCGACGGCAGGAGCCGTCGCAGCGGATGCGGAGCGGTCGCCTGAGGGGCTCCAGGCTCTCGCCTCCCGTGCTCGCGCCGACTTCGTGATCGGCGCGGCGGTGGCACTCGGCCCGCTCGCCTCCGACGTCGACTACGCGAGCAACCTCGTGGGGAACTTCGTTGCGGTCACGCCGGAGAACGCGATGAAGCCGCAGGCGCTCTCCCCGCGGCAGGGTGAGTACAGGTTCGAGGAGGCCGACGCCCTGCTCGACATCGCCGAGAGCAAGGGAATCGCCGTACACGGCCACACCATCGCGTTCACCGAGGCGATGCCCCGCTGGATGCAGGATCTGCCGACAGGCATCGACGAGGAGCGCAGGGCCAGCGCGCAGGCCCTGCTCGACTACGTGACCACGGTCGTGTCGCACTTCAAGGGCCGGCTCCACTCCCTCGACGTCGTGAACGAACCGTTCGACGTCGACCAGGGAACGACCTTGCAGCAGAACATCTGGTACCGCGTCTTCGGGCCGGGCTACCCGGTGGTCGTCTCGCAAGCGGTTCACGACGCCGATCCGGGGGTGCGGCAGTTCATCAACGAGAACGGCGCGGATGTGCCTGGTCCCCGCCAGGACGCACTGCTCGAACTCGCCCTCGAGACGAACGAGCGGGGCGGGCACATCGACGGCGTCGGTCTTCAGGCACACGTCTACGACCTCGGTAGCGACGCCATCTCGGCCGACGATCTCACCGCCTCGCTCGAGACGTTCGGCCGGGCAGGGCTGTCCGTTCGCATCTCCGAGAACGACGTTCCCGACAGCGAGGGGCAGGAGGTTCAGGCGGAGCAGTACGCCACGGTTCTCGACACCTGCATCCGCTCGGCGACCTGCGTCTCCTACACGACCTGGGGGGTCGACGACCGGTACGACTGGTTCCTCGACGGCGATGGCGCCCCGCAGCAGGGCCGAGACCTTCTCTTCGACGACGGGGCCCCGACGCCTGCCTACGACGCTCTCCGCGAGGTGCTGGTCGGCTGACGGCCGCGCGGCGGCGGATGCGGCGGTGGGGTGACGGATGCGCGGCGACGGGCGGCGACGGGCGGCGACGGCCCGAGCGCGGCCGCTCTACGTCGCGCCCGCCTCGGTGCGGGCGCGGGTGCGGCGGTGCCGCGACTGCTTGGCGCGGTTGCCGCACACCGCCATCGAGCACCACTGGCCCGTGCGCGAGCGGGAGTGGTCGTAGAACGCCCAGCGACAGGTGTCGTTCGTGCAGGCCTTGAGGCGTGAGAAGGTGCCGTCGGCGAGCGCGGCGGCGACCGCGTCGAGCACCCGGGCGGTGACGGCGTCGAGGCCCACGGATGCGCCCGACAGGCCGAGGCCCGACGGTGTGAAGAGCGGCACGACGTGGGCTCGGCGGGCTGCGGCGGTCAGTGCATCCGCCGTCGACGGAGGGAGGGGAACGCGGTCGTGGTTGGCCTCGAGGGCGTCGCGGAGCGACTCGCGCAACCCACGGGCCGAGGCGAGCGCCGCGCGACTCGGCTCCCGGTCGCCCGTGTCGAGCTGCATCTCCGCCGCCCAGACCGCCCACGCCGTCGCATCCCGCAGGCGGTCGACGTCGTCTTCGATGTCGAGGGTGTTCACGAAGGCACGCACGAACTCGAGCTCGCCGGGAGCGTGAGGGGCAGCGACATCGTCCACTCCTCCATTCCAGCACATAACCGTCATTGCCGGAAAGATGGTTGCACAGTAACCTCCATGATCATGACGGCGGTTACAAGTGCGTGGCGCTCGAGAGGCTTCCGGCGGGTGTGGACCGCCGGAGCGGTCTCCGGCCTGGGGGCGGAGATCGGCGAGCTGGCGGTGCCCGTACTGGCACTCGTGACGCTGGGCGCATCCGCCACCGAGCTCTCGTTCGTGCGGGCCGCGCTGCTCGTTCCCTACCTCGTGCTGACCCTGGGCCTCGGCGTGCTGGTCGACCGCCGTCGCCGCAGGCCGCTGCTGGTCGCCGCCGACCTGGGGCGGGGCGTCCTGCTCGGAGCTGTCTGCACGCTCGCGCTGCTCGGCTGGCTCACCGTGCCTCTGCTCATCGCGGCGGCGGCCGCACTCGGCTCGCTCACCGTGCTGTACCTGCTCGCCGAGTTCTCGTTCGTGCCGCTCGTGGTCGAGGAGGAGCAGCTCATCGACGCCAACGCCCGCATCACCGCCGCGCAATCGGCGATCGGCGTCGCGGGCGCGGGGGCGGGCGGAGCCCTCGTGCAGCTTCTGACGGCACCGTTCGCCCTCGTCGCCAACGCTGTCGGCTACCTCGCGTCGGGGGCGCTGATCGCCTCCGTGAAGGTCGACGAGCCCCTACCCGACCGCGCGACGCGCACCTCGGCCCTTCGCGAGGCGCGCGCGGGAGTCGCGGTGATCGTGCGACACCGCGTGCTGCGCGGGCTCGTCGGCGAGGCGACGCTCTGGAACCTCGGCAACGAGGTGTTCATGCTCGCCCTCTCCCTGCTCGTGCTGCGCCTGCTCGACCTCGGCGCTGGAGCGCTCGGGCTCGTGCTCATGGCGGCCGGCGCCGGCGCCTTCCTCGGCGCCGCCCTGAGCCGCAGACTCACCGAGAGGTTCGGCTACGGCCGCTCGCTCATCGCCTCGATGCTCGTCGGGAACTCCGCCCCGCTGGTCGCGAGTGGGAGCGCCCTCGCCGTCGGCGCGGCGGGCCTTCCGGCGCTCGCCATCGTCGCGACGCTGACGGCCGGGATGCTCCTGTCGGGCATCGGATGCGGGGTCGCCAACTCGCAGGCGGTCAGCCTCCGCCAGCTCGCGGTCGAGCCCGCGCTGCGCGGCCGCGCCAACGCCGCCTACCGCCTCGTCTCCTGGGGCGCGCTCTCGATCGGTGCCCTCGCGGGCGGTGCACTCATCACCCTCATCGGTGAGTGGGGCGCCGCTGTCGCGGGCGCGGGGCTCATGGCGGCGGCGACGCTCCCCGTGCTGCTCTCCCCGGTGCGCCGCCTGCGCACCATCGAGGAGGTGCGCCCCGCCGCGGCCCTGCGGGTGGGGTGAGGCCGGCGTTCCTGCCCCTCAGCATTCGACGACGTTGATCGCCAGCCCGCCTTCGGAGGTCTCCTTGTAGCGTGACGACATGTCGCGCCCCGTCTGCCGCATCGTCTCGATGACCGTGTCGAGGCTGACCACGTGGGTGCCGTCGCCGAGCATGGCGATGCGCGCGGCGGTCTGAGCAGTCGATGCGGCCACAGCATTCCGCTCGATGCAGGGGATCTGCACCAGGCCGCCGACAGGGTCGCAGGTGAGACCGAGGTGATGCTCCATCGCGATCTCGGCGGCGTTCTCGACCTGGGCCACCGAGCCGCCCCGCACGGCGCAGAGCGCGGCAGCGGCCATCGCGCAGGCCGAACCGACCTCGCCCTGGCAGCCCGCCTCTGCGCCCGAGATGGAGGCGTTGGCCTTCACGATCGATCCGATCGCTGCGGCCGTGAGCAGGAAGGTGCGCACCTCGGCGATCGAGGCGCCCGTGCTGACCACGTGGTGGTTCAGCACGGCCGGGAGCACGCCGGCCGCGCCGTTCGTGGGAGCGGTGACCACCCGCCCGCCGGCGGCGTTCTCCTCGTTCACGGCCAGCGCGTAGAGCGAGAGCCGGTCGTCGGTGTGCGCTCCCCGCCCGGGCTCGGCGAGCTGGGCGGCCATGGCACTCGCTCGCCGGCGTACCTTCAGGGCTCCAGGGAGTACGCCCGTGGCCGTCATCCCGCGATCGATGCACGCGCGCATCACCGACCAGACGGCATCCAGACCTGCGACGGCCCGATCCTGTCCGTGCATCGCGATCTCGTCGGCGAGAGCCACCTCGGCGATGGTGCGGTCGGTGCCGCACTCGTCGATCAGCTCGCGTGCCGTGCGGTACCGGGAGACCGGAGGCGTCGTCGCGGCAGGACGAGGCCGGTCGCCCGCCCGCTCGATGAATCCGCCGCCGATCGACAGGTAGGTGATGGAGCGCAGCAGCTCGTCGCCTCGCCAGGCGAGCAGCGTCAAGGCGTTCGGATGCCCGTGCCGGCGCGAGAACGGCTCGAAGACGAAGTCGTCGCGCTCGAGTCGCACCCCGGCCGCGGTGCAGGATCCGCCGGCGGCGAGGAGCGCCCACTGGCCGTGCACGTCGGAGGGGTCGCAGCTCTCGGGCGCCATCCCGCGGAGCCCGGCGATGACCGCATCCGGAGTTCCGTGACCGATGCCGGTCGCCGCCAGCGACCCGTGCAGCCGGCACTCAAGACGGTCGGGCCGCGCAGCCGGGGCGGCGGCGGCCAGCGCCTCGAGCTCGCGGGCGAAGTCGGCCCCGGCCCGCATGGGCCCCACCGTGTGGGAACTCGAGGGGCCGATTCCGATCGAGAACATCTCGAGGGCGGAGACGTAGACGCCCACCATCTCAGCCGACCTGATCGCCGCCGACGACAACGTCGTCGACGCGCAGCTCGGCACCGTCGAGAAGCACCAGGTCGGCCGGAGCGCCGGGCTCCAGGCGGCCGAGCGCCGGCCGGGCGCCCGGGGTGATGCTCGCCGGATTCTCCGACGCCAGCCGGAGGCTCGTCCCGAGCCCGATCGAGGGAAGAGCCGCCAGTCTCCGGACTCCGTCGACGAGGGTCGCTGCGGCGCCGGCGAGCAGGTCGCTCCCGGCGTGGGAGAGCCGCAGATCGTCACCCAGCACGACCCGGCCGCCCACCGGGGTGGTGTGCACCCCTGCGGCGAGCCCCCCGATCGTTGTCAGGTCGGAGACGAGGAAGACGCCCCGATCGCCCTTGGCGCGGATCATGGCCACGAGGGTCTCGTCGGGGAGGTGGTGGCCGTCGGCGATCACCCCGGCTGTGATCCGTTCGTCGGCCAGCAGCGACCAGATCGCGTTGGGGTGGCGGGGCAGCATCGTCGGGATGCCGTTGCCCAGGTGCGTCGCGAGCCGGGCGCCGGCGTCGACGGCGGCGACGATGTGGGCGTGATCGGCCGAGGTGTGACCGATCGAGACGGTGACGCCCTCGGCGGTGATGCGTGCGATCTGCTCCTCCGAACGGTCGGCGTGGGGGGAGACGGTGACGATCCCCACCGGCCCGGCCCGGCGCCAGCGATCGACCTCGCCGGCGTCGAGCGGCCGGATCCACTCGAGATCGTGAACCCCTCGTGCCCCGTCGTCGGGTGAGATGAACGGGCCCTCGACGTGCGCGCACGGTATGGCGTCGTGCACCCGTGGGTCGATGGTGCGAGCTCGCCTGATGCAGTCGAGGGCGTGGAGGATGCGCTCCTCCGGGCCGGTGATGACGGTGGGTACCCAGGTGGTGACCCCGATCGCCCGCAGCCGCTCGGTCAGCGCGATGAGCGTCGACGGCGTCACGTCGTCGCCGTTGACGTCGAGACCCGCGTAGCCGTTGACCTGCGTGTCGACGAACCCAGGGGTGAGCACCGGGAGCGACTCGTCGCGGGAGGGTCGACGCGAGACGGCGCTGATCAGGCCGTCGGTGATCTCGACGCGCACCGCCTCCAGTGCGTCGGCCGAACGGCCCTCGAGGGCTCTCGTCACGATGCTCACAGGGCCTCCACCCGGTCACGATAGCGGGTGGCGACCTCGGCGTTGTGGGCGTCGCCGCCCGGCCGGTAGCTGGATGCCCACCGCGCCCCGGCGCCCGAGGCGCCGTCGTGCCCTCTCCGTGCGTCGAGGATCGCCCCGGCTTCGAGCAGTGTCCAGGTGAGGGCGAACGCGTTCGCCGACGTGGCGAGAGGCACCTCCCCCACCCCGGCGACCTCGGCCGTGTCGCCTGGTGGCACGAACGTGTCGATGTGGATGTCGACGAGGTGCGAGAGCGAGACTCCCGGTTCGCTGCGCGCGGGATGCCCCTCGGGGACGGCCTGCTCGGAGCGTACGGAGGAGTAGCCGACGACGACGGCCCCGCGGCTCCGGAGAGCACGAGCGAGGTCGATCACGGTCGCGTTCACCCCCGAGGCGTTCACGAGCAGCGCGACGTCGCCGTGAGCGATGTCGTACGGCGCCAGGATCTCGTTCGCCCGCCCCGGCGTGCGTTCCTGGGTCGTGGACCGGAAGGCGCCTTCGGTCAGCAGGGTCGCGCGGTCGATCACCGGGACGAGGCCGGCCGGCAGGCCGGGTCGGCAGAACACCTCCTGCACGGCGAGCTGCGAATGCGCGCCCGGGCCGGCGACGAACACCAGCCGATCCTCGGCGAGGCGGTCGGCCACGGTCGTCGCCGCCGCAGCGACGGAAGACGCGTTCCCGGTCAGGATGGCGCCGTGGAGCCCGGCGAGTGCGCCCGCGTAGGCAGCGCCGACAGAACCCGCCGTCACACCGGGGCCGATTCGACGTCGACGTGGAGGTGAACGCGGGGATGCCGGCGGAGTGCGGTTCCCGGATGCTCGCCACCGACGGGCTTCTCGAGCGAGTCGATCACCGCCTGCCGCTTCTGCGCACCAGGAACCGAGGCGATCACGACGCGGCTGTCGAGCAGCCGCGGGATGGTGACCGAGAGCGCCCGCGGTGGCACCGAGTCGAGGTCGGGGAAGTGACCCTCGTCGACCTGCTGCTGGCGGCTGACCGTGTCGAGCTCGACGACGCGTACCGCGCGGGGATCGTCGAGGTCGGCGGGCGGGTCGTTGAAGGCCAGGTGTCCGTTCACGCCGAGCCCGAGCAGCACCAGGTCGAACGGCTGGTCCCCCATGGCGACCGCATAGCGCCGGGCCTCGGTCTCGGGGTCGCCCTCGGGGCGCATCCGCTCGAAGACGAGACCCGGAGTCTTGTCCACGAAGTGGCGCTCGAGCCAATTGCCGAAGCCTTGGGGCGCGTCGGCGGGCAGTCCGAGGTAGTCGTCCATGTGGAAGGCGAGCACCCGGCCCCAGTCGATGCCTCCGGCTTCGGCGAGCGCGTGCAGGGTCGCCTCCTGACTGGGGGCGGCGGCGAGCATGATCCGCACCGTTCCGGGCTCGGCGAGCCGCTCGCGGAGGATGGCCGCCGCCTCGGCGGCGGCTCTCTCGCCGAGCACTGCTCGGTTCGGATGGGTCTGAACGCTCGGCGCGTATTCGGTCGCGGTGGGCACGGTGGAGAACCTCCAGAATGGATCAAGGCGTGTCAGTGCACGATAATGTCAAACGTTTGCACAAATCAAGGAGCTCTCATGAGAATCGCCCTGGCCGGGCTGGACAGCTCACGACCGGTGCGGATCGCCCGGCACCTCGCGACGCTCGGCCCCGCCGGCCACGGCCTCACCGCGATCGCGGCAGCGGGGCAGACGCCGTCGGCCGAGCTGCAGGCCGTCCTGCATCCTGACGTGCAGGTGGTGGACGGGGTCGGCGACCTGATCGGCCTCGCCGATGCGGTTCTGGAGTTCGGGCGGGCGGCGGGGGAGCGCGTCACTCGCGTTCTCCCCCTGCTGGACGCCTGTGTACCGGTGCTCGTCGACAAGCCATTGGCCCTGACTCGGGATGCCGCCGCGTTGATGGCCGACCGGGCGCAGCGGAGCGGCGTCGCCCTCCTCGCCGACTCGGGCTATCGCACGGCACCCGCCCTCGCGCCGCTGGTCCTAGAGGCGCAAGGCCCGGCCGGGTCGCAGCCGGTGCTCCGCATCAGCGGCCCCGCCGATCCCCGCTCGCCGTGGGGAGGGCTCGCCTTCTACGGCAGCCATCACGCCCAGATCCTGCAGGAGTTGCGCCCGGAGGCGCTCGCGACGACAGAAGCGCTCGACGTGCGGCGGGATCCCGCGGGGAACGGGGTGCAGGTGCAGGCGGGCTCGAGCGTGCAGCTGCGGTTCACCGAGCCGGAAGTCAGCGATGGCTTCACCGTCGCCATCGGTGGCCGATCGGTTTCGCTCGCACCGGCTCCCGACTACCTGGAGCGCCTGATCGACCGCTTCCTCGCCGAGTGCGCCGCTCCCCGGTACGACGAGCAGTGGCGTCGGCGTCTGGTCGAACCGGTGGCCCTCCTGGAACGCATCACCGAGAAGCTGCCCCGTCTCCCGTGAGGTGATCGAGCACCGCCTCGACCGCCGCCGCGCTGCAGATGCCGAAGGCGTCGACCGCGGGTGCCACGACGACAGCCGCGTGTGGTGACGCGAGCCCCGCCGCGGCCATCATCCCGTTCACGATCACCGTGGCCGCCGAGGGGCCGGATGCTGCGGCGGCGATCACGGCGGAGATCGCGCTGCGCTCGCTCACCGAGACCGTCGTGCCGGGCACGAGCACCGGCACGAGCATCCGGTCGCCGTCCGCCGAGGCGAGCTCGGCGACGCGCTCCGCCGAGGGCTCGTGCTCCTCGTGCCGCACGACCGCGCCGCGGGCGGCGGCCGCCTCGGCGAGTCGCGCGGCGAGCAGGGAATCGCCGATCAGGAGCAGTTCTGCGGCCGGCCGGATGCGGCCGGCGACGTCGACGGTGCCCGCCCGCGCCGGGTCGTGCCAGGGCAGCGGGCGGTCGAGCGATCCCGGTGTCGGCAGAGGTGCCTGCCCGGGGCGCGAGCGATCGTGGGCGAGATCGTCGCGGAGGCCCGCCAGCCGCGCGGCCGACCGGGTGAGCTCGGCTTCGGCGACGCGCCCGTCGGCAACGGCGTCGGCCACGGCGTTCACCAACTCAGGCAGCCGGCCCGCCTCGCACTTCGAGTTCGCCACGTCAGCGCCTGCAGCCAGCGCCAGCACGGCGGCCTCGGCCGGCGTCCATCGGGCGCTGATCGCCGACATCCGCAACGAGTCGGAGATGATCACGCCCTCGAAGCCCAGACGGTTCCGAAGCCATTCGCGGTTGACGACCGCCGAGAGGCTCGCCGGCTCCTCCACCCCGAGCGCCGGAAGCACCACGTGTCCGACCATGACGGTCTGGACGCCCGCGGCGATGGCCGCGGCGAACGGCGGGAGGTGCACGTCGTCGAGGGAGGCGCGATCGCGATCGATCACGGGGAGGCCGAGGTGGCTGTCGACGGTGCTGTCGCCGTGGCCGGGGAAGTGCTTCGCGCAGGAGATCATCCCGCCGTCGCGGAAGCCCCGCACCTGGGCCGCGCCCAAGTCGGCGGTCGCCTCGGAACCCAGGCCGAACGCCCTCACGCCGAGGATGGGGTCGTCGTCGGTGGTTCGCACGTCGACCGTCGGGCTGAAGGTCCAGTCGTAGCCGACGGCGCGAGCTTCGCGGGCGGCGAGCAGGGCGGTGCTGTAGGCGAGCCCGGGGTCGTCGGCGAGCGCGATTCCGCGCGGATACGGGAGGTCGGTACCGGTGCGGCCCAGGCTGTACCCGATGCCCGATTCGAGGTTGCCGCTGATGAGCGGAGCGGGCACTCCTGCTCGCTGAGCCTCGGCGCGGATCGAGGCGTGATAGCGCGCGGCGTCGCTCGCGCTCATGTCGACGACGCTGTGCAGCGCCCCCACTCCGGCCCGCACGGCTGCCAGGGTGTCGGCGTCGGGCGACCCGTCGGGATCGACCCCCGGCATCACGAGGATGCAGGCCGCGATGCGCCGGTGCAGCGGCAGCTGCGCCGTTTCGGCTTCGGGAAGTTTCGGCACGGGCGCTTGACGCGAATGAAGATGCATGGCTACTTTTTATCAAACGTTTGCACAAAGCGTCAGCACCACAACCGCTCGGAACCACACATCACCCTTTCCCGACCAGGAGTGCCCATGCAACGCAAGATCAGAACAATAAGCCTCGCGGCCCCGATCACCATCGCGGTGGCGGTGGCCCTGAGCGGCTGCGGGCTCGGCGCCGGAACCGACAGCCCGGCGGATGTCTCAGGGGCCGTCGAGGGCACCATCACCTTCCAGACCATGCAGCTCTCGCCGACCTTCGACGAGTACATCAACGCGGCGATCGACGAATTCGAATCGGAGAACCCCGGCACCACAGTGAAGTGGACGGACATCCCGAGCGACCAGGCGGCCCGCAAGGTCAGTGCCGATTCCGCCGCCGGAACGCTGCCCGACGTGATGGACCTCGACGCCGCCACCCTCGCCCCACTGGGCCGCGACAGCCGGGTTGTCGACATGGCGGTGCAGGCGGCCGACCTCGAGGAGCGATACGTCGGCTCGGCCTGGGAGTCGTTCGACTACGGCGCGACAGCGGTCGCCGCGCTGCCCTGGTATCTCAACTCGCCGGTGCTCATGTCGAACTCCGCGCTCGTGCAGCAGGCGGGCTCGCCTGCGGCACCCACCAGCTACAGCGACCTCCTCGCCGTGTCGAAGGAGATCGCCGAGACGACCGGCAAGGCCGGCTTCCAGCCCACCTCGATCGGCTTCCCGAACTACCTGCTGAGCCTCGGCGTCCCGCTCGTGAACGACGACTCCACCGAGGCGATCGTCGACACCCCGGAGGCCGAGGAGTTCCTGCAGAGTCTCGCCGATCTCTACACCGTCGGCGGCATCCCCGCCGATTCGGTCACCGCCGCCCAGCGCACCGAGATCGACACCTTCTCGCAGGGCGAGACCGCGTACCTGGAGACGGGCCCCTCGCGGTTGAAGATCATCCAGCAGAACGCTCCCCAGGTCTTCGACGCCATCACCATCGACCAGCCCCTGGGTGCGGAGGAAGGCACCACCTGGGTGGTCGCACACGGTCTCGCCGTGCCGCAGACGTCGAAGAACGCCGCCACCGCGCTGGCGTTCGCCGAGTTCCTCACCAGCCCCGAGAACCAGCTCGCGCTCGCGAAGCAGTCCTCCGTCTTCCCCAGCACCACCGAGTCGCTCGAAGACCCGTTCTTCAGCGCCGAGCCGACCGACGCCGCCACCGAGGCACGCGGGATCGTCGCCGCGAGTCTGTTCGACGGCGGCACCATGGCCAAGCCGCCGGCGGTCGACGCCGAGTACGCCAACACGCTGTGGTCGTCGGTTCAGACCGCGATCACCGGGGAGACGCCCGTGAAAGACGCCCTCGCCGCCGCAGAATCGCAGCTCACCGAGCTGCTGCAGAGCCGGGCGCAGTGACGGCCACTGCGGGCACGGTCCGCCGGAGCGCGGGGCGGCCCTCGCGCCGCACCCCGCTCCGGCGGCACCGCTGGTGGGTTCCCGTGCTCTTCATCGGGCCGGTGCTCGCCATCCAGCTGACCTTCCTCTTCCTGCCGCTCGGCAACACCTTCGTGCTCGCGTTCACGAACGCCAGCACCGTCGGTGGCGGCGTGTTCACAGGGCTTGCCAACTTCGCGACCATCTTCGCCTCTGCCGCGTTCTGGGATGCGACGGCGCACACGGGGCTCTACATCGTGCTCGCCACGCCCCTGCTGGTGGGCATCTCGCTCGGCCTCGCCATCCTGATCAACACGAAGATGCGCGGTGCGGGGATCGTGCGCCCCATCCTGTTCTCGCCGCTGGTCATGCCTATGGCGGTCGTAGCGCTGATGTTCCAGTACGTGCTGAGTTCCGACGGGCTGGTCAACCAGATCCTCTCCGGCCTGCACGTGATCTCGGAGCCGATCCCTTTCCTCACCAGTTCGCAACTCGCGCTGGTCAGCTCGGTGATCGTGACGGTGTGGAAGGGCTGCGGACTGTACACGCTGATCCTGCTGGCGGCGCTGCAGAACGTGTCGCGTGAGCTCGACGAGGCCGCCGAGCTCGATGGGGCGAGCTGGCTGCGTCGCACGGTGAGCGTGACCATCCCGCAGATCCGCGGCACCATCGGCCTGGTGGCCGGTCTCGCCGCCATCGCCGCCCTCCGCGCCTTCACCGAGCCGTACGTGCTCACCGGCGGCGGCCCCGGCACCTCCTCGACGACGATCGTGCTCTACCTGTTCACCAAGGGTGTGTCTCCCGGAACCCAGGCGGGCTACGCCTCGGCCATCAGCCTGGTGCTCTTCGTGTTCGTGCTGCTGTTCGCCTCGATCTCCTGGGCCGTCACCCGGAAAGGACGTCTGCGATGACCACCGCCACCGCCGCACGCACCGCGCCGCCCGTCTCCTCCCCGCCTGCCGCGTCGTCGCCGGCGCCGAAGCCGCGTCGTCGCCGCCGCCGCCGAGGCGCCATCGGCCCTCTCGAGCGCGCGATCCGCTGGGTGCTGATGATCATCGCCGTGGCCGTCGTGCTGGGACCGCTCCTCTGGCAACTCGGAACGGCGTTGAAGGGTGCCGGGGAGGCCACCGTCGGTTTTCCCGGAAGCCTCGTGCCCTCCGACCCGACGCTCGAGAACTTCGTCACCGCCTTCACCGCCGTGCCGCTCGGGCGGTACCTCCTCAACTCGGGCGCGATCGCGCTGCTCGGTGTGACGTTCAACCTATTGCTGGCGACCCTCACGGGCTACGCGCTGGCGCGCATCCCGTTCCGGGGTCGAGCGCTGTACATCGGCGTGCTGCTGGCGACAGCGGCGCTGCCGTTCGAGGTCATCCTCATCTCGACGCTGCTGGTGACGCGTGGCCTCGGGCTGCAGGACACCCTGCTCGGGGTCGTTCTGCCACAGGCGGTCTCGATCGTCTCCATCCTCGTGATGAGGCAGGCCTTCCTGGCCATCCCCGACGAGATCGAGGAGGCGGCGACGATGGACGGCGCGGGCGCCGTGCGCACCTTCTGGTCGATCATGCTGCCGTCGGTGCGGGGCTCGATCGCCGTGGTGGCTGTGCTCGGCTTCCTCGACAGCTGGGACCAGTTCCTCTGGCCGCTCGTCATTCTGAGCGACCCGGCGAACTACCCCGTGAACGTCGGTGTGCAGTTCCTGGCCGGCGCCTTCTCGGCCGATCAGCGCGTGATCAGTGCGGCAGCGTTGATCGTGATGGTCCCACCGCTCCTGGTCTACTTCCTGCTGCAGAAGCAGGTCTTCACGGGTCTTGCCGAGGGAGCGCTGAAGGGATGAGCGCACGGGGAGCGAGACGGGCCGTCGCCCTCGTGGGCGCCTCCGGCTATGGGCGACGGCACCTCGACGAGCTGCTCGACCTGCATCGTGCCGGATCGATCGAGGTCTGCGCCGTCGTCGACACCGCCCTGCCCGCCGGCATCGGAGAGCTCGCCGAACTGGCTGGGCTCGTCGCGGAGAGCGGTGCTCACCCCTATCTCGGCGGCGACCTGGCGGAGGCGCTGCGAAGCCGCGAGCCGACGACGGTCGTCATCGCGACTCCGCCGCACACGCATGCCGCTCTCGCCGAGCAGGCGCTCGCGGCCGGATGCTCGGTCTACCTCGAGAAGCCGCCGGTTCCGCTCCTCGCCGATCTGCATCGCCTGCTCGAGCGTGCTTCGGGTCGCCGTTTCGAGGTCGGCTTCCAGCAGACCCCGGCGGTGGTCGCCACCGTGACCGACGCGCTGCTGGCGCATCCGCTCGGCGCGGTCGAGAGGATCACCGGCTTCGGTGCGCTGCAACGACCCGACTCCTACTACACGCGGTCGCGCTGGGCGGGTCGCCTCGAGCTCGACGGGCGGGCCGTCTTCGACGGGGCGCTGTTCAACCCGCTCGCCCACGTGGTTCATGCAGCGCTGGCGATCGCGTCGAGCATCGATCCGGCCTGGGCGCTCGACTCGCTCGAGGCGCAGCTCGGCTCGGTGCGAGCGATCCAGTGCGACGATCTCGCAGCGGTCGGCGCACGATCGATCGACGGGCCCGAGGTCTTCGCGATCGGCACCACGGCAGCCGATCGCGTCATCGAGCCGTCGGTTCTCGTGGTCGGCGAGCGCGGTCGGCTGCGGGTGCGCCTGCGCGATCTCGCCACGACCGTCTCGGTCGACGGCGAGGACCCGTTCGAACTCCCGCCGCGCGCGCACGGCTCCGCCCTCAGGGCGGCGGTGCTCGACCCGCACGGGCCGGCCGACCCGCTCCTGGAGGCCGCGGCCGCCGAGCCGTTCGTGCGCCTGGTCTCGGCAGTCGTCGACACGGTGGGGGAGCCGGTGGCTCTCGCCCGTGACTCGCTGGCCCTCCACCGCGACGGCGAACGCCTGGTGACGCTGCCCGGCATCGCCCGCGCGATCGAAAGCGCTGTGGACGACGGCCACCTCCTCACCGACGGACAGGTCGCTCTCGGTGACTCGCTCCGACGCACTCGACTCGGGGAATGGAACGGCAGGATGGCGCGGTCGTACGATGACAGCGTGGCAACGATCGCGGGGGAGGTGTCGTCATGACGGATCGCACCGCACCCACGAAGCTCAAAGACGTCGCGCTCGCCGCCGGGGTGTCGATCTCCACCGTCTCGCGGGTCTTCACCAACCCCGAGCGGCTCTCGCCCGCCACCGTGCAGCACGTGCGCGAGGTCGCCTCCCGGCTCCGGTTCTCGCCGAATCTGATGGCGCGGGCGCTCATCACAGGCGTCGCCGCGAATGTCGGGCTGATCGTGCCCGACATCACGAACCCCTACATGACGACGCTCCTGAAGGCCGCGCAGGGGCGCTCCCGCACCTCGGGTGTTGGCGTGCTCGTCGCCGACACCGACGACAGCGCCGAGATCGAGCGCCAGGTCGCCGATCAGCTGGCCCGGCAGTCGCGCGGCCTCATCCTCTGCGCCCCGCGGATGAGCTCGGCGCACATCCGTGAGGTCGCCGAACTCATCCCTGTGGTCCTCATCAACCGGGTGGTGAAAGACGTGCCTTCGGTGGTGACCGACTCCGAACCGGCCCTGGGCGAGATCGTCGACAACCTGCACGGCCTCGGCCACCGCCGGTTCGCGTACCTCCCCGGCCCCTCGGGCTCGTGGGCCAATCGCCAACGCCTGAAGGCACTCACCGAGCGATCCGAGGCCGCCGGGTCGGATCTCGTCGTGCTGCCTGCCACGGTGGCCACCTACGCCGACGGTATCGCGGCGGCGGATGCGGTGGTGCAGAGCGAGGCTACAGCGGTGTTCGCGTTCGACGACGTGCTCGCCTCCGGACTCATCGAAGGGCTGAGACGGGAGGGCCGGCGGGTGCCTGACGACATCTCCGTGGTGGGTCACGACGACGTCTTGGCCGAACTCGTCCAGCCCGGGTTGACCACGGTCGCCGGGCACAGCGACCGGGTCGGGCGACTGGCCATGGAACGGCTGCTCGACCCCGACGGCGAGCAGGACCGCGAGGTCTCCATCCCCATCCGCGCCTCCGCCGTCTACCGCGGATCCACCGGGCCGGCGCCGCGCTGACCGGGCGCTGACCGACCGCTCCGGCGGGCGCATCCGTCGGTCTGAGCGTGCAAACGTTTGCACCGCTCACCAGCTCAATCACTCGAAGGAGATCTCCGATGACCCCCCTCCCCTCACTCGCCCAGGCAGCCCCCGCGCCGTCGTCCGAGGCCGAGCTCGACGCACTGCTCTCCCGGCCGGGCTTCGGCGTGGGCGGCGCTCTCGACGCTCTCGGCGGCGACCTGCTCCTGCTCGGAGCCGGCGGCAAGATCGGTCCCACAATGGCGAGGATGGCTCGCGCCGCGCTCGACGCGGAGGGTTCCTCGGCCGAGGTGATCGCGGTCTCGCGGTGGAGCGACCCCGAGACCCGGCGGCTGCTGGAGGCCGACGGCATCCGCACCGTCTCGGCAGATCTCGCCGACCCCTCGGTCTACGCGACACTCCCGGATGCTGCGGGCCTCTACTATCTCGCCGCGATGAAGTTCGGCACCGTCGGGGCCGAACACCGCACCTGGTGGTCGAACGCCGCGATTCCCGCCCTGGTCGCCGACCGCTACCGCGGAGTTCCCTCCATGGTCTACTCGACCGGCAATGTCTACGGGCTCCGCCCGCTGGCTGCGGGGGGCTCGAACGAGACGGATGAGACCTCACCGGTCGGCGAATACGCCCAGTCCTGCCTCGGCCGGGAGCGTCTCTTCGGGTACGCCGCAGCGGAATGGGGCACACCGACGACGATCTTCCGGCTCAACTACGCCTGCGAGCTGCGGTACGGCGTGATCGCCGACATCGCGGCGACGATCGCCGCGGGCGACCCGGTCGACGTGACCATGCCGGCGGTGAACGTGGCCTGGCAGGGCGACATCAGCTCGTGGGCGCTGCGCAGCATCGAACTCGGCTCGTCGCCCGCTCGCATCCTCAACGCCACCGGCCCCGAGACGGTTCCCGTGCGCACGATCGCCACCCTCCTGGCCGAGCGCATGGGGCGTGAGGTCGTGTTCAGCGGTGAGGAGGCCGCCGATGCGCTGCTGAGCGACGCCAGCGAGTGCTTCGAGCTCTACGGCTACCCGACGGTGTCGCTGCGCACCCTGATCGGCTGGGTCGCCGAATGGGTGGGTTCCGGACATCGGCAGCTCGGCAAGGCCACCAAGTTCCAGCAGCGGGCGGGGGCGTACTGATGGGGTCGCTCCAAGCGCGCCTGGGGGCCGGTGTCGCCATCCCGGCCCATCCGCTCGCTCTCGACGCCGAGGGGCGGTTCGACGAGCGCGGGCAGCGCGCGCTCGCCCGGTACTACGCCGAGTCGGGGGTCGACGGCCTCGCCGTCGGCGTGCACACGACGCAGTTCGAGCTGCACGAGGATCGCGGTCTGCTCCGCACCGTCTGGGCGGGCGCCGCGCAGACCGTCGCGGAGGCCGCTTGGGATGCGGTGCTCGTCGCCGGCCTGGTCGGAGACGTGCGGCAGGCTGTCGAGGAGGCGGAGCTCGCAGCCGGGCTCGGCTACGACGCCGTGCTGCTGTGCCCCTGGGGGATGAGCGAACGCACCGAGAAGTCTCTGCTCGAACGCGCCGCCGCGGTCGGCGAGGTGCTCCCGACAATCGGCTTCTACCTGCAAGACGATGTCGGGGGGATGCGCCTCGGCCGTTCGTACTGGACGGCTCTGCTCGACCAGGAGTCGACGGTCGCCGTGAAGGCGGCACCCTTCGATCGCTACCGCACCAACGACGTCGCGCGAGCGCTCGCCGAACACGATCGCTGGAACGAGGTGGCGCTGCTCACGGGCAACGACGACGCGATCGTTCACGATCTCGTGACGCCCACGCGCGTCACGGTCGGCGGAGAGCAGCGCGAGGTGCGCATCCGCGGCGGCTTGCTCGGGCAGTGGGCCGTCGGGGCGCGGGCTGCCGCCCGGCTGCGCGCGGCCGCCGCCGCGGAGGCGGACGCGGGCTCGGTGTCGGTGGGCACGCTCGCGACCGCGGGGGACCTCGTCGAGGTCAACGCTGCCGTGTTCGACGTGCTCGGCGGTTTCGCCGGATGTGTGGCGGGAGTCAACGAGGTTCTCCGGCAGCAGGGTCTGCTCGAGAGCGCGACCTGCCTCTCGCCGCAGGAACGCGTCTCTCCCGGACAGTCCGAGCTCATCGCCGATGTCTTGACCCGGTTCCCGGAGCTGCTCGATCAGAGCTTCGTCGCCGAGAACCGCGACCGATGGCTCGCCTGAGCGCCGGCGCCGGCGCCGGCGCCGCGGGTGCCGCGCCGAACGCCTCCGGCCGCGGGCCGGAGCGCAGCGCGCCGACGCCCGTGACGGGCATCGTTCACCTCGGTCTGGGTGCCTTCCATCGCGCGCACCAGGCACCCTTCACGGCCGAGGTCGACGACGAACGCCGGTGGGGCATCGCCGCCTTCACCGGCCGCTCGCCGGTCGACGAGGCGCTCGCCCGGCACGACGGCGTCTACACGCTGGTCGAGGCGGGCGCCCGACCCGACGCCCACCTCATCGAGCAGCTGTCGTCGGTGAGGTCAGGGCAGGACACGGCGGCATTCCGCTCGGCGCTTGCCGACCGGCGGGTGAGCGTGCTGACCCTGACGATCACGGAGGCCGGCTACCGGCTCGGCGCAGACGCCAGGCTCGACCTCCTCGACGAGGAGGTGCAGTCCGACGTGGCGGTGCTACGGGGGGAGCGCCGGAGTGACCTGGCGACGGCCCCGGGGCGGATCGTCGACGCGCTCGCCGCGCGACGTGCTTCGGCGGGGCCGCTCTCGATCGTCTCCTGCGACAACCTCGCGGGTAACGGTGGAGCCGCACGATCCGCCGTGCTGGGGCTCGCCGCCGAGGTCGATGAGGCCCTGGCGGGCTGGATCGAGCAGAAGATCGCCTTCCCCTCGACCGCCGTCGACCGCATCACGCCCCGGCCCGATGCCCGGGCCCGCGATCTCGCCGAGCAGCTCACGGGTCTTGCCGACCCAGCCGCCGTTCTCACCGAGCGGCACCGCGAGTGGGTGCTCGAAGACTCGTTCGCTGCCGAACGGCCCGCGTGGGAAAGGGCCGGCGCACTCGTCGTCGCCGACGTCGCGCCGTTCGAGAAGCGCAAGCTCCTGATGTTGAACGCGGCACACACCCTGCTGGCGCTCGAGGGAAGGCTTCGGGGGCACGAGACGGTTCGCGCGGCATTCGCCGATCGTGAGCTGCGGATGCGCGTCGAGGCGCTCTGGGACGAAGCTGCTCACCTGCTTCCTCCGGAGGCCTCCGCCGTCGAGGACTACCGGGCGGCGCTCGCCGAACGGTTCGCCGAGCCCGGGATCGACCATCGGCTGGAGCAGATAGCGCAGGGGAGCGAGCAGAAGCTGCGCATCCGGGTGGTCCCCACCGTCGTGGCCGAGCGAGCGGCGGGGCGCACCGGGCGCGCGGCTCTGCACGCCGTCGCGGCGTACCTCAGGAGCAGCAGGCGACTTCGCGAAGGGCTCGCCGGGCTGCACGAGCCGTGGGCGAACGACACCGGCGTCGCCGATCTCGTGGAGGAGATCCGCGACACCCTCCCGGACAGACCATCGGGGCATCCGGTCAGCTGACCGACACGACGACCAGACCAGCCCATTAGAACAGCCAGACCGCACCACCAGGAGGAACCATGCGCATCGCCGCCGCCGACGTCATCGTCACCAGCCCGAGCCGCAACTTCGTCACGCTGAAGATCACCACCGACGACGGGGTGGTGGGCTGGGGCGACGGAACCCTGAACGGCCGTGAACTCGCCGTGTCGGCGTACCTCGCCGAGCACGTGGTGCCGTTGCTGATAGGGCGCGACGCCCACGCCATCGAAGACACCTGGCAGTTTTTGTACCGGAGCGCGTACTGGCGCCGGGGGCCGGTCACGATGGCCGCCATCGCCGCCGTCGACATGGCCCTCTGGGACATCAAGGCGAAGGTCGCAGGGCTTCCCCTCTACCAGCTGCTGGGCGGGGCGAGCCGGGTCGGGCTCCACACCTACGGTCATGCATCGGGTCGCGATCTGCCCGAACTGTTCGACTCGGTGCGCGCCACCCTGGCCGAGGGGCACCGGTCGGTGCGCATCCAGACCGCCATCCCCGGCGTGAAGGCGGTCTACGGGGTGGCGGCTCAAGCGCAGGCGAGCGGTGAGAGGTACGACTACGAGCCGGCCGGCCGCGGTCCGCTCCCGACGGAGGAGGACTGGGACACCGGAGCCTACCTCCGACACCTGCCGACCGTCTTCGAAGCGGTACGCAACGAGTTCGGTGCGGAACTGCCGTTGCTGCACGACGGCCACCACCGGATGACACCCCTCCAGGCCTCGCGCCTCGGCCGCTCCCTCGAGCCCTACGACCTGTTCTGGCTCGAAGACTGCACCCCGGCCGAGAACCCGCAGGCGCTCGAGGTGGTGCGCCGCAACACCATCACCCCCCTGGCCATCGGCGAGGTCTTCAACACGGTATGGGACTTCCAGCACCTCATCAGCAACCAGCTCATCGACTACGTGCGCGCCGCATCCACCCACTTCGGCGGGGTGTCGCCCTTGCGCAAGGTGATGGACTTCGCCGCGCAGTACCAGATCAAGTCGGGTTTCCACGGGCCGACCGACGTCTCTCCGATCGGCTTCGCCGCACAGGTGCACGTGGGCCTCAGCATCCACAACTTCGGAATCCAGGAGTACATGCTGCACAGCGACCGCACCAACCGGGTCTTCGACCAGGGGATGACCTTCGTCGACGGCTACCTGCATCCCTCCGACCGCCCCGGCCTCGGTGTCGACTTCGACGAGCAGGTCGCCGCCGAGTTCCCCTACCAGCGGGCCTACCTGCCCTTCAACCGCCTGCCCGACGGCACCATGCACGACTGGTGACGGTCGTGCTCGGCTCCCGACTCGCTCCATCGGCTCCATCCCGCTCCACCCACCGCAGTACACGAAAGGAACGATCATGAAGCGCACCACCTCGAACCGCACCGGCACCCGCACCCGCAGGCCGGCTGCCCGGCTGGCCCTGGCGATCGGCGTCGCCCTGACCTGCCTGGCCCCCGCCCTGCCCGCGGCGGCCGCCGCGCCGGCAGCCGTCGCCGCAACCACCACTCTCTCCGGCTACGACACCGCCGTGCTCGCCGACGATCCGGCGGTGTACTGGACGATGAGCGGCTCGGGCAGCGGCACCGAGGCCGATCTCGGCTCGGCCGGCATCGACGGCGCCTACACGGGCTCGCCCAGCGCGACCACCCTGCCCAACGGCGACGCCGCTGTCGACTTCGACGGCGCGACCCAGTACTTCGAGGCGCCCGATGCCGACGCCCTGAGCCCGGCCACCACCGGCGAGATCACCATCGAGGCGTGGATGCGCCCCGACGTGCTGCAGTTCCCGAACGACGAGGGCTCGGGCTACGTGCACTGGATGGGCAAGGGCGAGACCGGGCAGCACGAGTACGTGTCGCGGATGTACTCGCTCGACAACACCGAGAACCGGCCCAACCGCATCTCCGGCTACTCGTTCAACCTCTCGGGCGGGCTGGGCGCCGGCTCCTACTTCCAGGACGCGGTGCAGCAAGGGGAGTGGATCCACTACGTGCTCGTGATCAACGCGAACGCGACGAGCACGGCCTACCCGAACGGCTACACCAAGGTCTATCGTGACGGTGTGCTGCGTGACCAGGACGACCTGAGCATCCGCGGCCAGATCATCGTGCCGGAACGTGGATCGGCTCCCTTCCGCGCCGGCACCCGCGACTTCGGCTCCTGGTTCGACGGCGCGATCGGCAAGATCGCCGTCTGGGACTCCGAGCTCACCGCCGCCCAGATCGCCGCGCACACCGCGGCGATGTAGGGCCGGGGTCGCCGTCGTCAGGGTGGCCGCCCTCCGGGCGGGCTGCTCACGGTCTCGCTCCTCGTCGATGTTCTTCGCGTGGGTCGAGTTGGTGAGTTCGACGGTGGCTGTGCCGGCGTGGAGGATGCCCGCTTCTCGTCGGCCAGGCTCCCCGGGGTCGCCTCGTAGCCGTCCCCCGCTCGAGTGCATGTCGAAGAATCCCGGGGCGCTTCGGCCTAGAGGCCCGAGCGGAACTCGATGGTGACGTCGTCGGCGGTCGGCGTGATCCAGGCGAAGAGCGAGAAGCGGGTGGTGTCGGTGTCGCCGTCGGAGGAGTAGGAGAAGCGGCCGGCGGTGAAGGTCGCCCGGAGCGGCGGTTCGGTGGCCTCGCCATCGACGTAGTCGACTTGATAGGTGGCGATCCCGTCGAGAGTGGGCGGCTCTGAGATCGCGACGTTCTGGGCGAAGTCGGCCCGCAGGCGGAGTGACGTGGGGCAGTTCTCGCCCACCGCGGGCAGCGACCCGAAGCAGGAGCCGACGAACGCCTCGGCCTTGGTCGCCACCGTCGTCTCGAGCGCCTCCGTGGCCGAGTAGAGGAGCACTGCAGAGGCGGCGTCACCGATTGTGTCGGAGTAGGAGCTCACCGCGGTGCCGCCCGCGACGGTGACCTCGAGGTCGTCGGCGGCGACGTACTCGCTCTGAACCGGCGTCACCGTGTAGGCGCCCGGGTAGAGCACTGTCACCCGCTGCGGTGCGCCGTCGATGCGCGGGCCGCTGACGTCGACGGGAACGGATGCGATGGCCGCCGGCCCGAGGTCGGGCAGGTTGGTCTCGACGCGCAGGGGCACGAGTAGCGGATCGACGACCCGCCACTGCGGGAAGCCGTACCAGGTGTCGGCCAGGCGCTCGACCCGGAGGGTGGTGCTGCTGTCGACCCCCGCCACCGTGTACTGCACGTCGACGTCGAGTGCGTCGCCGGGTGCGAGCTGCGCCCCGTCGTCGTCGGCCCTCAGCTCGCCCACCACGAGACGATCGCGGGATGCGGCGGCCGCCTCGTCGATCGCCCCGGGGTCGAGCACGATGTCGTCGCCCCCGCCTCGGGCTGAACCGGTCGCCACCACGGGCGCCTCGAGGGTTTCTCCGTCGTACTCGTCGTAGGCGGTGTAGGTGGCCGGGTCGACGGCTGCCGACGCTGCCGCGAAGTCGCCTGCGGCGAGCAGATCGAGGTAGTCGCGTACCGAGTCTTCTGGCCTCACGGTCGCACGGATGCTGCTGTAGACGATCCAGGCGGCTACCGCCAGCAGCAGCATGCCCCCGACCACGCTCGTGGCGACGATGCGCCGTCGCGACCAGCGTCGCCCGGGCTCCGGTGCCGGGCCGGATGGCAGCGCCCGACCCGATGTCCCCTCCGTCGGGCCCGTCATCCTCGCCCCCGTTCCTTCGCGTTGCTCAAGTCTGGTGCGAAGGCCGCCTCGCCGCATCGGGAACCGCCCGCACGCTTCGGCCCGGCCCGGCGCGGCCCGGCGCGGCCCGGCGCGGCCCGGCGCGGGGGCTGGCGGCGCGAGATCCGCATCGCGACTCAGATGCAGGATGCGGAGATGATCCTGGTCTCCAGCTGAGGGAAGACCAGGGGAACCGTCACCCTGGCCCGAGTCACCACTCCGGGCTGCAGTGCGGAGGTGGTCACGATGACGCTGCCCTGGGTCGTCCCCGCCTTCACCCCGGACGGGCATCCGGCCGGCGTCTCGATGTCGACGGTGCACGAGCCCGTGCAGGCCGCGGCGTCGACAGCCCGGAAATACAGGCCTGAGCTGTCGTGGGTCCATCCTGTCGCGAGCATCTCCCGTGCGAAGACTGCGTCCTCGCGGGTGGTCGCGGAGACCGGCGGGGCCGATGGTGCCGAGGCGGGCGCGCCGACCGCGCATCCTGCAACCCCGCCGACCGCCGCCAAGACGACGGCGAATCCCGCTGCCCGGTGCATCAACTTCACGGGAGCACTGTACCATTCACTAGAGTTAGACACTAATTAAAGCGGAAGGCACCCTCATGACCTCTACGACCCGATCCACGACACGGCCCGCCTGGGGCGTCTGGGGCGGTCTGTCGATCGTGATCGGCGGAGCGCTGCTCTTCGTCGCCACGCTGATCGAAGTGCCGCTGAGCGAACAGTCGACTCCAGGCCTTCTCGGGCTGTTCACGCCGCTCTTCCTCGGAAGCGCGGTGGCCCACGCTCTGTCGATGATGTTCCTCGCGGGCGGCCGGACGGGCGCCGACGGGATCGTCGGCGGATCGATGGTCGGCAGGCTCGCGCTGCTCGGTTTCGGGGGTGTCTTCCTCACCTCGCAGACCGTCTACTACGTCGTCTCCTACGCGCTGCCTCCGGTCGAGGACTATTCCGGGGCGTTCGCGCTCACCCTCGTGCTCAGCGTGGGGCAACTGCTGCTCCTGCTCGTCGCCTCCGTCGCCATCGTGCGCGCCGGGATCGCCACGGGTGCTGCTCGCTGGGCGCTGCTGGCGTTGACGGCCGTCGCCGTGGCGACGGGTGCCGTCGCCAACACCGCCGACAGCTTCGCCGTCGCGACGACGGCCTTGCTCTGCTCGACGGGTGCGCAGATCGTGGTCGGTCTCGTGTTCGCGACGACGAGGAGCCGGGGAACCGATGGCGGGAAAAGCGCGATGCGAAGGGACTCACTGCAGGTCGACGTGTCGGCGAGCGCGTCGCGATAACGCAGCGGATACGTTCCCCGCGGGCGGCCCTCCCCGCATCTCCCGCGCCGGCCGGTCAGGCCCGCCAGACGCTCTCGCCCGCGAGCCACGTCTCGACGACGTGCACGCCGTCGCCCCCGAGCCGGTCGGCGTCGGCTCCGACGAGGTCGCCCGAGAGCACCGCGAAGTCGGCCCAGTGGCCCGGCGCAAGGCTGCCGACCTCGTCCTCGAGCTGGAGCGACCAGGCGGCGTGCGCGGTGACGGCTCGCAGCGCCTCCCAAGGGGTGAGGGCCTGGTCGGGCCCGACCTCGACCCCCGAGAAGGTGCGGCGCTCGCGCATCACGCGCATCAGGTGCACGGGGTCGGAGATCTCGGGGAGGCCCCCGGCGAAGTCGCTCGCGCCGACCGTGGGGAGGCCGAGCTCCAGCATCGCGCGGAGCCGGTACATCGGCGACGAGGCGAAATCGTCGCCGACGACTCCGCGCATCGAGTCGCCGATGCCGTGCAGGAAGCCGATGTTGGCCACGGGGGTGATCCCGAGATCCCGGCAGCGGCGCAGTCGCTCGTCGGTGCTGAACATGTTGCCGAGGTGCTCGATGCGGTGTCGCGAGCGCCAGACGCCGTCATCCGGTCGGGCCGCCTCGAAGGCGTCGAGCACCATGTCCATGGCCCGGTCTCCCGCGGTGTGCACCATCACCTGCAGGCCCAACTGCTCGGCGCGGTCGACGATGTCGCCGATCTGCTGCGGCGTGAGCCCGAGCTGGCCGCGGTAGCCCGGGCGGTCGACGTAGTCGTTCCACACCGCGGCCTCCCGCGCCGAGATGCCGCCGTCGGCCGCGAGTTTGAAGCCCCGCACGAACCAGCGCTCCGGGTCGTCGGCGAACCAGGAGGCGGAGCGCGGCCAGTCGTCGAGCAGTGCGGTGGCCTGCGCGCCGAGCGTGTAGAGCGCGATGCGCAGCGGGAGGCGGCCCGCATCCTGCTCCTCCCGCATGACGCGGATCTCCATCACGTCGTCGGGGATCTCGCCGATCGTCGTGACGCCCCGCGCCGTGAAGTAGCGCTCCGTCGTCGCGACGATCGCACGCCGGAAGTCGTCGGCGGAGGTGGGGGGCAGTTCGCCAGGCACCGCGTCGGCCGCGAACACGATGTCGTTGATCAGCCCGGTCGGCTCGCCCGCGGCGTCGTGCTCGATGTACACCGGCTCCGGCAGCCGGGTGTCCCGGTCGATGCCGAGGCGGGCGAGGCCCGCCGTGTTGAACACCCAGACGTGCGCGCCGAAGCGCACGATGATCGGCCGGGTCGCCGACACGGCATCGAGGTCGTGGCGGGTGGGGTAGCGCCGATCCTCCAGCCGATAGCTCTGGCCGAGGTTGCCCTGGGCCTGCAGCCACTCCCCCTCCGGGAGTCCGGGCTCGGCCCGCCGCAGCACCACGAGCATCTCGGCGATGCTCGACACCGGTGGAGTGTGCACCGAGACGTTCAGCCCCAGCACCCGGGAGGCGGAGCCGAGATGCGTGTGGGCGTCGACGAAGCCCGGCACGATGTCTCCGGCGTCGCGGCGGTCGAGGACCTCGATCCCCTCTCCGGCGAGCCGGAGCAGCTCGTCGAAGGAACCGAGGGCTCTCACGCGCCCGTCCTCGACGAGCATCGCCTCGTCTGCCCGCTCGCCGACAGGGTCGAGGATGCGCCCGCGCACCAGCATCCGGCGGCCTCGGGTCGTCGCGGCGAGCGCCTCGGAGGGCGCGCTCATGCCGACATCGTGACGATCGCACGTCCCAGGATGTCGCCGACGCGGAGCCGGTCGACGGAGTCGGCGAGCTCGCCGAGGGTCGCGGTGTCGGTCACCGATCGGGCGACCTGGAGGCGCCCGGCACGCGTCGCCGCCAGGTGCCGCAGGATGTCGGCCTGGGCTGCACCGCCCGCCAGAGTTCCGATCAGCGACTTCTGGGTCATCACCAGTTCGCGGGCGTCGACGGCGACCTCGCCGCCCGCAAGGCCCGCCACCACGACGCGCCCGCCGGGCCGCTCTCCCAGCACGCCGGCCTTCGCCATGGCCAGAGCCTGCACGATCGTCGCAGGAGCACCCACGCAGTCGATCACGACGTCGGCTCCGGAGGGGCTCCCGGCGAGAGCGGCGTGCACCTGCTCGACGGGGTCACCCGACCGGGCATCGACCAGCCGGTTCGCCCCGAACCCCGCGGCGAACTCGAGCTTCTCACGATCGACGTCGACGGCGACCACCTCTCCGGCCCCGGCCGCCGCCGCAGCCGAGATCGCAGCCAGTCCGACGCCGCCGGCGCCGATCACGACGACCGACTCGCCGAGACGTGTGCGGGCGGCGGTGGCGACCGATTCGGCTCCCGTCATCACCGCGCATCCGAGCAGCGCGAGGGAAGGATCGGTGTCGTCGGCCGCGAGGGGGACGGCGTAGAGCTCGTCGACGACGGTGCGCGTCGCCCAGGTGAAGCACCGCACCGGAGCCGTTCGGGTGCCGTCGGGCAGCTCGAGCGAGGTGGGCAGGGCGTCGCGCATGCCGGGGCCGGCCGCGGGCACCCAGGTGACGATCACACGGTCGCCGGGCGACACGGTGGTGACCGAAGGGCCGACGGCCTCGACCACGCCGATTCCTTCGTGCCCGAGAGGGAGCGGTGCCCCCGCGGTGTGCCTGGCCATCTCCGTGAGCTGGCTCCGGCAGACGCCGCTCGCCTCGAGCGCCACCATGACCTCAAACGGTCCGGGGGCGGCGAGATCCACCTCGACGAGACGGATGCGCTCGGCGCCGGGATCGTGGACGGCGATCGTTGCGTTGACCATGGTGCTCCTGTTCCTGGTGGGTCGTCGGGGCCGGGACACGGGCGCTCGCGCACCCGGCGGTCGCGGGGCTGGGATCACGGGCGACCGGAGATGCGGTCGGCGAGGGTCGCGATGCGCGAGGTCCGCTCGTCGAACCGTGCGGTCTCGAGGGTGTCGGCGGCCCGGTAGGCGCTGTACACCGACCGCACTCCGAGCCAGCGCAGCGGCTCGGGCTCCCACGACCGCGAGGTGTGGTTCACCCAGGGCAGCGCGGTGAGCGGGCTCTCGGTTCCGGTGATGAGGTCGGCGAGCGTGCGGCCGGCGAGGTTCGCCGGGGCCACCCCATGGCCCACGTACCCTCCGGCAGCGGCGAGGCCGCTCGAACGGTTCCAGGTGACCCGAGCGTTCCAGTCGCGCGAGACCGCCAGCACCCCCGACCAGCTCTCCTCGAGCTCGCCCACGTCGATCGTCGGGAACATGCGCCGGAGCGATGCCCGCAGGGTGCTCACGGTGCTGCGAGGGGTGGGCGCGGTGAGGTCGAAGCCGTTGCCGTACACGTAGGGCACGCCCCGCCCGCCGAGCGCGATCCGGCCGTCGGAGGTGCGCTGACCGTAGACGTAGTCGTGGGCCGCATCGCTGATGAGTTCGTGCCCCGACCAGCCCACCTCGTCCCAGAAACGGTCCGATTGGGGGCGGGTGATGATCATGTGGCTGTTCATGGCGAGGAACTCGCGGCTGCCCTGCTGCGGGGCGAAGCCCTCCGTCGCGCGGACGACGACGGGGGCCGTCACCGAGGTGCCGAGGGCCGTCGTCACCCGCCCGGCAGCGATCGTCTCGACCGGCGTGTGCTCGAACACGCGCACGCCGCGCTCCGTCAGGGACCGGGCGATGCCGTCGACGAGTTTCCCGGGGTGCACCCGGGCGACGAACGGGTTGAACACCCCGCCGAGGTTGCCGGCCACGCGCATCCGCTCGTCGACCTCGTGCGGGGCGAGCAGCTTCAGCCCGTCCTGCGGTCGAGCGGCAGCGACACGTCGCCGCTGACGCGCGGCCTGCGCGGGGGTGAGCGCGACCGAGACCGTGCCCGGCCGGACGATGTCGGCGTCGATCGAGAGCTCTTCGGCTGCCCGCACGGTCTCGGTGACGCTGTCTCTCACCGCGTCGCGGAACGAGTCGACGGATGCGCGTCCGTACCGCGCAGCCAACCGGCCCGCGTGACCCGGGATGAGGTTCGACACCCAGCCGCCGTTGCGGCCGGACGCCCCATAGCCCACGGTCTCCGCCTCGAGCACGACGATGTCGAGGCCGGGATCGCGGCCCAGCAGGTAGTGCGCGGTCCACAGCCCGGTGAGGCCGGCGCCGACGATGACGACGTCGGCGCTGCTGTCTTCGCTGAGCCGTGGCCGCGCGGGAGGGTGCGCGATGCGCATCCAGTAGGGCTGGGTCTTCGCTTCGGCGTGCATCCGTCCTCCGTCGGCCGCGGGTGAACCGTTCGGCGTCGTACCGGAGCGCGGCTCCGATCACTCTCGCGACCGTGCGGTCGGCGATGAGGGGGACGCTAGACGACGCGGTGCGGGGCCGTAAAGAAGAGGCGCAAAATGCGCAAATCCGAGGGCTGATCGGCCCCGGCCGGCCCACGTCGTCGCACAATGGTCGGATTCATCCGAGGGAGATCGACGAATGCAGCAGCTGAGCGAGCACGGGACCGATGTCTACGCCGACGGGCGGTGGACCCGCAGTGCCGCATCCGAGCGGATCGAGGTCGTCAACCCCTCCGACGGCTCGCCGCTCGGCGGCATCAGCGCAGGCGACCCTGCCGACGCGCGCCGCGCCGTCGCCGCAGCCGCAGCCGCCTTCCCCGGCTGGGCGGAATCGCCCACCGCCGATCGGGCGGCCGCCGTGCACGCCCTCGCCGACCTGATCGACGAGCACGCAGACGAACTCGCCGCCCTCGCCGCGCTCGACGTCGGGACACCGATCGCGCGGGCGAAGGCGACGGTGGCCGGATGCGCGGCCATCACGCGCAGGATGGCCGAGCGGGTCGTGGAGCTTCCCCTCGACACCTCCGTGGCCGCCGGCATCGTCACCCGCGAACCGATCGGCGTCGTCGTCGCCATCACCCCGTGGAACTACCCGCTCTACCAGGCGATCGTGAAGCTCGCCCCCGCGCTCGCCGCGGGCTGCACCGTGGTGCTGAAACCCAGCGAGGTGGCTCCGCTGCAGGTGCTCCGTTTCGTCGAGCTCGTCGACGAGGCGGCCATCCTGCCGCCTGGCGTGCTGAATCTCGTGAACGGGCTGGGCGCCACCGTGGGCGAGGCGCTGGTGTCGCATCCTGACGTCATGATGGTGAGCCTCACCGGGTCGACCAGGGCCGGCGCGCGCGTCACCGAGCTCGCCGCCCCGACCGTGAAGCGCGTGGCGCTGGAGCTCGGTGGCAAGTCACCGAACGTCGTGCTGCGCGGAGATGTCGATCTCGACCGCGTGGCGTTGCACAACCTCGACAACCTCCTCGCCAACGCCGGGCAGACCTGCACGGCCCTGACGCGTCTCATCGTGCCCCGCGAACGGCTCGGGGAGATGGAGGAGAGCCTGCGAACCCGGCTCGCCTCGGTACGGGCGGGTGATCCGTTCGACCCCGAGACGACGCTCGGGCCGCTCGTCAGCGAACCGCAGCGCTCCCGGGTGCGTGAGCTCGTCGATCGAGCGGTGCGAGAAGGGGCGCGGGTGGTGGAAGGCCCTGCATCGCCCGCACCGCCCGCGGGCGGGTTCTTCTTCGCGCCCGTCGTCCTCTCCGGTGTCGATCCTGCCTCGGAGATCGCGCAGGAGGAGGTCTTCGGCCCCGTTCTCGTCGTGATCCCCTACGACAACGACGACGACGCGGTCGCCATCGCAAATCACAGCGCCTACGGACTCTCGGGATGCGTCTGGGGTGACCGAGACGACGCCCTCGCCGCGGCCAGGAGGATTCAGACGGGGATGGTCTCGATCAACGGCGCCCGCTCCTCGGCGGAGCGACCCTTCGGCGGCCGCAAGCAGTCGGGCAACGGTCGTGAGCTCGGCAACGAGGGGCTCCTGGAGTTCTTCGAGCTGAAGTCCATCTCGCTCTGACCCTCAGGCTGGCGCCCGGCGGGTCGAGGCGCGGCGCACGATCTCGAGCCCGAGCAGCTCGCCGTGCTGCATCGTGGCGCCGGGCGTGAGCCGGCGCACGAGCAACGCGGTCAGCACCCTGCTGGTGGCATGCCAGTCGGGCCGCACGGCGGTGATGCCCACCCGGGCGCGCTCGGCGATCGGCGCGTCGGCCATGGAGGCGAGCAGCACGTCGTCGGGTACGGTGCGGCCGGCGGCGGTGATGCCGTCCAGGGCGCCGACGGCGAAGACGGGTGAGCTGGTGATCACCGCATCCGGCGCCCTGTCGACCCCCATCAGCGAACGGGCGGCCGCGTAACCGCCCTGCTGGGCGGTGGTCGAATTGAGTTCGCGCACCAGCACGCGGAGGCCGCGGATGCGCATCTCGTCGATGTAGGCGTCGCGCACGACACCGAGATAGGTGTTCGGTGTTGCTCCCACGATCAAGGCGGGCTGGCGGGCGCCGGCCTCGATGAGATGGGCGATGAGATGGCGCACCCCGCGGGAGTAGTCGGGGCCCGCCCACCAGTGGAAGTCCTCCTCACCGGGGTCGGGGTCGAAGGTGACGGTGGGGATGTCGCGTTCGATCAGGGTGTGCAGCACCTTGTCGTTGCGGTTGGGGCCGAGCAGCACGAAGGCGTCGAAGGCGGCCACCTGGTGTCCGACCTCGCTGAGGTCGCGGAAGGAGGTGACCGAGAACCCTTCGGTGAGCAGGGAGAGCAGCATCGTGCCGGCGAACGACGAGAACGACCCGGTTCCCGTCACGAACCCGGAGACCGCCTCGACCGGGCGGAGGAGGAGACCGACGTTCAGCGGCCTGTCCCGCCGACGCACCGAGAAGCCCAGCTCGAAGGCCGCCTCCAGCACCGCAGCACGAGTGGCGGGCGACACGGGGCGTCGGCCGCTGAAGGTGTGCGAGGCGGTCGTCATCGAGACCCCGGCGCGCTGCGCGACATCCTTCAGGGTGGGTGTGGTGGCCATGGTGGGGGGTGAGGTCGATTCGGGTGGTTCGAGTGCCTCAGGCTACGCCTCCGGCGCTGACACGACAAAGTCGTGAGGGGCGGCGGCAGGGCCACCCCTCACGACAGTGCGAGCCTCGCCGTTCAGCCGCCCAGGTCGCTGAGCGTCTTGCCGCGACCCTCGCGCAGCCCGAGGGTGCACACGATGAGCACGATCGCCACGAAAGCGCCGTAGGCGGCGGGCGCCAACGGGCTTCCGAAGGCCAGCAGCAGTGCGGTGGCGATGACCGCTGCGGTTCCGCCGCCGATGGCGGCACCGATCTGGTAGGAGGCCGAGACGCCGGAGTAGCGCACCTCGCGCGGGAACTGTTCGGAGAGGAAGGTCGGCAGCGGGCCGAGCATGAGGCAGGTGATGATGCCGACGAGGCCGAAGGCGACGAGGATGGTGCCGAACTGGTTGGCGCTGACCAGGGCGAAGAAGCCGAACAGCATGAAGATCGCCAGCACGGCCCCGCCGATCACGACCCTCCGCCTGCCGATCCGGTCGGAGAGCAGAGCGGCGGCGGGGGCGGCCACGAGCGAGACGGCCGAGTAGACAAGCTGAGCGGCGAGGGCTTGATCGTCGGGGTAGCCGATCTGCTTCACGTACGACAACAGGAACGTTCCGCCGAGGTAGGCGAGGGAGTTGTAGGCGTAGCTGACCCCGATTCCGAACAGGAGGAAGCGCGGGTACTTGCGAAGCACCTGGCCGATCGGCAGCTTCGGCACCTCGCTCTTGGCCGCGTGCTTGGTGGTGTCGAGCACGAAGAGGCGGGCCACCAGGCCGAAGATGGCGACCAGACCGCCGACCCAGAACGGGATGCGCCAGCCGAACTCCACGAGGTCGCCCCCGAACGCTGCGCTCGTGGCCCCGAAGACACCGGCGCCGAGCAGGCCGCCCATGCCGACGCCCATGCTGGTGAAGCTGCCCCAGAAGCCGCGGCGGTTCGCCGGCGCCGACTCCACACCGTTCAGCGCGGCGCCACCCCACTCGCCGCCCGCGGCGAAGCCCTGGATGAGTCGCAGTACGACCAGGAGCACCGGAGCGGCGATGCCGATGGTGTCGTAGCCCGGCACGCATCCGATGAGGAAGGTGGAGACGCCCATCACGATGAGGGTGAGGATGAGCATGGCCCGGCGACCGATCTTGTCGCCGAAGTGACCGAGCACGATGCCGCCGATGGGCCGCGCCAGGAAGCCGGTTCCGAAGGTCGCGAAACCGAGCAGCACGCCGAGAAGCGGGTCGGCGGTGGGGAAGAACACCGGGCCGAACACGAGTGCGGCGGCGAGACCGTACACGAGGAAGTCGTAGTACTCCAGGGCGGTTCCGACGCCGGAGGCGAGGAAGACCCGCCAGGCCGACGTGGTGCGCGGGGTGTCCTGAGCCTGGTGCATGTCGACGTCGCTGGTCGAAGACATGGTGCTTCCTTTCGCGAAAGGCGGGAGCAGCCGTCTGCTGTCCGCTTGAGGGAGGCTGAGCCGGTTCCCGATGTGGCACCGACTCTGTTGCTACGAGAGCCTCAAGCTATGGCGGGCTGCGACGGCCGAACAACCGAATTTGCGCAATTTGCGGAGGGCCGGCGCTCCCTCGACGGTCGACCGACGGCGCCGTCGACGCACTCGGATCGGCTAGACCGCCCAGCTCCGCCTGGCGCTCATGTCAACGTGCCGGTGCTCGACGCCCAGCAGCGCGGCTGCTGCCTTGATGTCGGCGGCGCGGTGCCCGACGCAGAGCGCCCAGTGGTGGCCGATGCCGGTCTGCGACCACTCGTCGACCCACTCGCCGGGGTCGCCGCCGAAGTCGACGCGTGAGGTCGTGTTGCCGATCTCGAGCAGCGGGCCCGGCACGACGGTGCCCTCCGAGGTGATGAAGACGAACGACCCGTCGCGGTCCTGTCCGAGTCCGAAGGTGGTGACGGGGCCGGGCTGCACGTCGAACTCGACCGAGACGCCCCAACCCCGCTTGCCGTGGTAGATCCCGAGTCCCCTGAGCAGCGGGTCGCGCGCCGAGACGGCGAGGTGCGCGGGCCCGTCGTGCCCCATCTCCACGACGTCGTCGTGGAAATTGATGGCCTGGATCTCGGTGAACGAGCCACCGGAGCCGATCGCCTGCGCGGCGAGCATGGCGATCGAGGTGCGCAGCTCGTACTCACCGGCCATCGGGATTCCGCGGGCGGTCAGGATCGACGACCCCAAGATCATGCCGGCGCCGAGTCGCTCGTGCTGCTCGCCCTGCAAGCCCCGGTGGTAGTAGGCGACGGAGTCGAGGTCGAAGTCGGTGACCAGCCGGTCGAGGGCGACCGAGACCCTCGCTCCCCAGTCGAAGTCGTCTTGGTTCACCGATCCGTCGATCGTGAACAACTCCCGCGCGAGGGCGACGCGGTCGGCGACCTGCGCATCCGTCACCTCGTCGACCCGCACGCGCAGGTCGTCGAACTCGAGCACCTCGACGTGCGAACCGAACTGGGTCTGCACGAGGGTGAGGTCGGTGGAGACGTCGAGCATGCCGGGGTAGAGATGGCCCATCAGGCCGTGCCGCGCCGTGCGGAGCCGTGCACGCACGCCCGCGGCGTGAACCCACTGGTCGATGCGCGTCCAGGCCGACTCCTGGGTGAGATGGCCAGAGACCGAGCGGAACGGGATGCCGGCGCGCGCGAAGACGTTCGCGACCTCGGGCACGGGGCATTGGCCGCAGTAGGCGAGCCATTCGCCCGTGTCGAAGTTCGCGTGATCCATGGCCTCGGTCGGCTGGAGATCTATCACCAGCACGGGCGTCTGCGACTTCTGGGCGATGGGCAGCACCATCGAGGAGGTGAGGTAGGTGGTGAGGAAGATCACGATGAGGTCGCAGTCGGCGACCCGCAGCTTCTCGGCGGCGACCTGCGCCTCCTGCGCATCCGAGACGAAGCCCACGTCGACGACCTCGGCGTCGAGCTCGTTGAACCTGCTGGTCACGTAGGCCGAGGACTTCTGCAGTTGCGGCAGCAGTTCGGGGAACTGGGGCCAGTAGGCCGCGAGACCGCCGGCGACGAGGCCGATTCGGGTCTTGCGCCGGTGGAACGGTGTGAGGATGCTCATGTCTCTTCCTGGTGGGCGTGCTGAAGGAAGCCGGCGCCCGGAGGTACCCGAGCGCCGGCCTGGCTTACTTCGACTCAGAAGTCGTAGTCGTCGATGTTCTCGGCGTTGAACTTGGTGGGCGGGCCGACGATGATGATGCCGTCGCTGCCGACCGTCTTCTCGCCCAGGTCACCGGCGGTGAAGGTGTCGCCCTCGGCACCCGTGATGGTGCCGTCGCGGAGCGCCTGGCCGGCGTAGGCGGCGACGTAGCCGAGCTGCGCCGGGTCCCAGAGCGCGAACTCGGTCACGGTGCCGTCTTTGATGAACTCGCGCATCTCGTTCGGAAGGCCCAGGCCCGTGAGGGCCACCTTGCCCTTGTAGTCCGAGGTGGAGAGGTACTTCGCTGCCGCGGCGATGCCGACGGTGGTGGGCGAGATGATGCCCTTGAGGTTCGGGTAGCTCTGCAGCAGGCCCTGGGCCTCCTTGAACGACTTGTCGGCGTCGTCGTCGCCGTAGACCGTGGTCACGAGGTTGAGGTTGGCGTAGTCGGGGTTCGACTTCAGCTCGTCCTCCATGAACGCGATCCACTCGTTCTGGTTGGTGGCGGTCGCCGTGGCCGACAGGATGGCGATGTCGCCGCCCGCGTCGCCGAGCTGCTGGTCGATCATCTCGAGCTGCACGAGTGCGACGTCTTTCGCCACGACCTGGCTCACGAACACGTCGCGGAAGTCGGGGTCGGTGTCGGAGTCGAACGCCACGATCTTCGCGCCGGCCTCGCGGGCCTGCTGGAGCGAGGGGCCGACGGCGTCGGGGTCGTTCGCCGCGATGACGATGACGTTCGCACCCTCCTGTGTCGCCTGCTCGATGAAGGGCACCTGCGCACTGGCGCTGGCCTCCAGCGGGCCGAGGGTGGAGGCTTCGAACCCGATCTCGGCAGCCGCCGTGTCGCCGCCGCCGAGCACGACGTCGGTGTACGGGTTGTTCAGCTGCTTGGGCAGGAACACGATCGACCCTGCGTCGTCACCGCCTGCGCTGCCGGTCGAGCCTGCGTCGGTCGACGAACCGGCGCATCCGGTCGCGACGAGGGCGACGGTCGCTGCGATGGCAGCCACGGATGCGAAGCGCCGCCCGGTGCGGGAGCGTGAACTCCTGGGCATGTGAAACAACTCCATTGTTCTTCCTTTCTGAGGGCACGCCTGGTGCATTAGGCGTCTGCGGTTCCGGAGGCGGACAACCTCTGGACTTCTCGGCGCACCCGGGCCAGCCGGACGCGCTCGCGGATCCAGCCGGTGAGGCTGGGCCCGACGACGGAGATCACGAGCAGGGCGCCCGTGACGATGACGAGCGTGGTCTCGGGTACTTTCGCCAGCCGCAGCGCGTAGGTGAGGGTGCCGATGAGCAGCACCCCGCCGACCACGCCGGGAATGGACCCCTTGCCGCCGAAGATCGAGACCCCGCCGAGCAGCACCGCCGCGATGACGCTGAGCTCGATGCCGGTCGCGTTGTCGGGGCCGGCACTGGCGAAGCGGAGCGTCCAATAGACGCCCACGAGGGCGGAGACGACTCCGGTGGCGACGAACAGCCAGAACTTCGCGTGACCGACCCGGATACCCACGAAGGTCGCGGCCTCGGTGCTGTAGCCGAGGGCGAACAGGCCACGGCCGAACGGGGTGAAGTGCAGCAGCACTCCGAAGAAGGAGATGACCACCAGCACCAGCACCATCACCACGGGGATGCCGGTCGAGCCGATCTTGGCAGTGGAGAACGCGGTGAGCTCCGCGGGGAAGTTCGACACCTTTCCATCGCCGATGACGACGAGCGCGAGCCCTCGGTAAAGTGCCAGCGTGCCGATGGTGACGGCCAGCGACGGCAGCCCGAGCGTCGTGATGAGAAATCCGTTGAAGGCTCCGGCGGCAACTCCCACGAGCAGGCACAGCACGATGACGACCCCGATGTCGAGACCGCTGTCACGCCACAGCACTCCCATGACGGCGCTGGTGAGGCCGGCGGTGCTGGCCACCGAGAGGTCGATCTCGCCCGAGATGATGACGAGTGCCATCGGCATGGCGATGAGGATGATCGGCACGATCTGGATGAGCAGGAACCCCACCGTGAGCGTGCTGGCGAAGTTCTTCACCGAGATCATCGAGACGACGATCACGACGATCAGCACGGCGAAGATGATGGCGTCGTTCCCGCGCAGCCAGCGCGGGAATCCGCGCCGGGAGGGGGCCGAGGTACCGGTGAGCGTCTCAGACATCGCGGGCCTCGCTTACTCGTAGCTTCCTGGTTCGTCGGATGCTCACCACGCGGTCGACGACGATGGCCGCGAGGATCAGCACGCCCACGATGGCCTGTTGCCAGAATTTGTCGACGCGGGTCGCGGTGAGGGAGCTCGTGATGGTGGACAGGAGCACCGCGCCGATCGCGGCGCCCACCACCGTTCCCGAGCCTCCGAAGATGGCGACACCGCCTACGACGACAGCTGCCACGACATCGAGTTCGAGCCCGGTGCCGGTGAGCGCGCCGACGGAGTTGTAGCGGGAGGTGTACAGGATGCCGGCGAGCCCGGTGAGCGCACCGCAGGCGATGAACGCGGCCATCACCCGGCGTGCTACGGGTATGCCGAAGAGCTTCGCGGCCCCGGGGTCGGAACCGATCGCATAGAGGTCGCGGCCGCCTCGGCGGAACGCGAGCACGACGGCGACGATCACCACCGCGGCGACCGCCATGATCGTGATGATCGGGAAGCCGAAGAAGGTGTCGACCGAGAGCTGGCCGAACGCCTTGGGGTTGTCGCCCGAAAAGTACTGTTTGCTGCCCGCCCACGTGGAGAGGATGCCGCGGTAGATGTAGAGCGTGCCCAGGGTGATGACGAGCGCCGGAACCTTCGCAAGGGTGACCAGGAGGCCGTTGACGGCGCCGAGCAGACCACCGAAGACGACGCCCACGACAAAGACGAGCGGGATGGGGATGCCTGGTGCGACGTCGAACAGCGTGCCCGTGCCGAAGGCCACCAGCCCCACGATCGACCCGATCGACAGATCGACGTTGCGGGTGATGATCACGAGCGCCTGACCCACCGCGAGGATGATCATGATCGTCGCGTTCAAGAGCAGGTCTTTGACGCTCTGCGGCGAGAGGAAGAGGGGGTTGAGCGCGAAGGTGACGAGCACCAGCACGACGAGTGCCGCAGCGACCGGGACCTCGCGCTGCCGGAGGAGGGCCCTCATGCGGCGGCTCCCTTCGTGGTGGCGGTGGCGGCATGCATCACGCGTTCCGCCGTGGCGTCCTCGCGGGAGAGCTCGGCGGTGATCCTTCCCTCGTGCATCACGAGCACGCGGTCGGCCATCCCGAGCACCTCCGGGAGCTCCGACGAGATCATCAGCACCGCGATGCCCCGGCCGGCGAGATCGGAGAGCAGGCGGTGCACCTCGGACTTGGTGCCGACGTCGATGCCGCGCGTGGGTTCGTCGACGATGATGAGCTTCGGCAGGGTGGCGAGCCACTTGGCGAGCACGACCTTCTGCTGATTTCCGCCGGACAGGGTCGAGACCGCGTAGTCCTGCGACCCGGTCTTCACCTGCAGGCGCTTCGACCACTCCTCGGCGGCCCGGCGCTCGGCGCGACCGTCGAGGAGACCGAACCGCGCGAGGGTCTTGCGGAGGGTGAGGGTGGCGTTCCTTGCCACCGAGAGGTCCATGACGAGCCCCTGCTTGCGGCGGTCTTCGGGCACCAGCCCGATTCCGGCGTCGATCGCCGCCTGCGGACTGTGCGGGCGAAGCGGTGTGCCATCGACGCTCACACGGCCGGCGTCGTAGCGGTCGACACCGAACACGGCCCGCACCACCTCGGTTCGGCCGGCGCCGACGAGGCCGGCCAGCGCCACGATCTCACCCGAGCGCACCTCGAAATCGATGTCGCGGAACACACCGGCGCGACAGAGGCCCTCGACCTTCAGCACCGTGGCGCCGATCTCGGCTTCGCCCTTCGGGAACAGCGCGTCGATGCTGCGGCCGACCATCTCGCGCACGATCTCGTCGACCGTGACGGTGGCTGTCTCGTGCGTCGAGATGTACCGGCCGTCGCGCATGACCGTGATGCGGTCACAGAGGGCGAAGACCTCCTCGAAGCGGTGGGAGATGAACAGGATGCCCGCACCGCGCTCGCGCAGGGAACGAGCGACCCCGAACAGGCGGTCGACCTCGAGACCTGAGAGGGCAGCGGTCGGCTCGTCCATCACGAGCACCCGGGCGTCGAGCGAGATGGCCTTGGCGATCTCGATGATCTGCTGGTCGGCGATCGAGAGACCCTCCGCGACGCGGTCGGGGTCGATGGGGACGCCGAGGCGGGAGAACAGCTCCCGCGCCTGGCGACGCATCTCGGGGCGGTTGATCAGGCCGGCGCGGTTGCGCGGCTGCCGGCCGATGAAGATGTTCTCGGCGACGGTCAGGTCGGGGAAGAGCGTCGGCTCCTGATAGATCACCGAGATGCCGGCCGACTTGCTGTCGGCCGGGGTGCGGAAGCTCGCCGGCTCGCCGTTCACCAGGAACTCTCCACCGTCGGGCTGGTGCACCCCGGCCAGGATCTTCACGAGGGTCGACTTGCCGGCGCCGTTCTCCCCGACGAGCGCGTGGATCTCTCCGGGCCGGATGTCGATGCAGCCATCGGCAAGGGCGACCACCGGCCCGAAGGTCTTGCTCGCGTGCCGCAGGGAGAGAGCGGACTCCGCGGCGGCGACTGCGCTCGCGGGCGTCGTGGGTGTCGTCATTGGCATGTTCCCGAATCGTCCGATATCGATCTTTTAATCGATTAAATGCGACCATACACAGAGCCGCCGACACCGTCAAGATCGGCGCTCGGGCGCCCGCTACGGCGCGGACTCGCGAATGATCAGGCGCGGAGACAGGATGTCGGCATGGTGGTGGTGGGCCGGCCCGTCCTGCAACTCGGCCATGAGCAGCTCCACCGCACGCGTGCCGAGATCGGCCTTCGGCTGAGCCACGCTGGTGAGAGGAAGGGTCGACATCTCGGCGATGGCGAGGTCTCCGTAACCGACGACCCGCGCGTCCGACGGGGTACCGATACCGGCTGACGCGAGCCCTCGGATCACCCCGATCGCCAACTGGTCGTTCGTGCAGAAGATCATCAACGGCGCACCGTCCTCCGCGATGCGCCGGCCGATCTCTTCACCCTCGGCCAGCACCATGTGCTCCGACTCGTACTCCACGATCCGCGGTTCGAGCCCAGCCGTCTCGAACGCCCGGAACGCCCCCGTGCGACGGTCTTCGCACTGGGGGATCGAGCGCGGGCCGTTCACGAGCGTGAGGTGCGGAGGGCCCGAGGTGAGGAGATGCCCGGTGGCCAGAGCTCCCCCCAGCACGTCGTCGATCGCGACGGAGCAGCCGTCGTCGCTCGGCGCGATGCGGTCGACCAGCACCAGGCGGGTGCCGACCATCCGAAGCCTGTTCAGGCGCGAGGCATCTGCGCTCATCGGCACCACCAGGGCCCCGGCGGCCCGCTGCTCGGCGAGCATCTCGAAATGGCGGAGTTCCCGGTCGTGGTCTTCGTGGCTCGGGCACAGCGCGAGGGTGAAGCGGTTGCGGTCGGCGGCGTCGGCGACGGCACTCGCGATGGCCGAGTAGAAGGGGTTGGCGACGTCGGGGATGACGAGGCCGAGCAGTCGGTTGGTGCCCTGGCGCAGAGTGGCGGCAGCCCGGTTGGGCACGAAATCGAGCTCGGTGATCGCGCGGCGCACGCGCTCCTGGGTCTCGGCGCTCACCATGTGCGGACGATTGATGACGTTCGACACCGTCGCCGCCGAGACCCCGGCGACGCGCGCGACCGCCGCCAGGCCGAGATCGCGATCGGGCTTCATGCGCTCATGGTATCTGCCGCATCAGCGCCCGGGATCCGCGCGAGCGCGTGGCAGGCTTGTCGCGTGCCCGCGCCCCCCGAACCGCCGCCGCCGTGGCGCGGGTTCGAGCGGGGCGAGCGGTCGTACACGCGCATCGTGGTGGCGCTGTTCGCCGCCGGGTTCGCGACGTTCGCGCAGATCTTCGACGCGCAGGCGGTGCTGCCCGCGCTGGGGCGTGAGCTCGGCATCCCGGCCGCGAGCGCGGCGCTGACGGTGTCGGCGACGACCATCGGGCTCGCCCTCTCGGTGCTTCCCTGGGCGTCGGTGGCCGACCGCATCGGGCGGGTGGCGGCGATGCGCATCTCGCTCGTGTCGGCGACCCTGCTCTCGCTGCTGGTGCCGCTCATGCCGACCTTCGAGTCGGTGCTCCTTCTGCGGGGCCTCACCGGGCTCGCCCTCGGTGCGGTGCCCGCCATCGCTGTCGCGTACCTCGCCGAGGAGCTCCACGGCTCCTGGGTGGGGGTGGCCGCCGGCACCTACGTGGCGGGCAACACCATCGGCGGCATCGCCGGCCGCCTCGTGGCGGGCCCGCTCAGTGAGATCGTGGGCTGGCGCACCGGGCTCCTCGCCGTCTCCGTGCTCGGCGCCGTCGCGGCGGCTCTCTTCCTCCTCATCGTGCCGAGACCGCAGGGCTTCGTGCGAACCGGGCCGTCCGGCCCACCGCTGCGCACGCGCATCCTGTTCCAGCTCCGCGACCCCGTCATGCTCGCGCTCTACGCCCTCGGCTTCCTGCTCATGGGCGCCTTCTCGGTCGTCTACAACTACCTCGGCTTCCGCCTCACCGGGCAGCCGTTCTTCGTGCCCGAGGCCCTCGTCAGCCTGCTCTTCGTCGCTTACCTCTCCGGCACGGTGGCCAGCCGGGTCTCGGGCAGCCTCGGCGGACGCCTCGGCTACTTGCGGGTGATGCTCGGCGGCATCGCCGTCATGATCCTCGGCCTCGCGATGCTCTTCAGCGACTGGCTGCCGCTCGTCATCGTCGGGCTCGTCGTCTTCACGATCGGATGCTTCAGCGCGCATCCGGTGGCCAGCGGCCTGAGCGGTCGGTGGGCGCAGCTGGGGCGGGGCCAGGCCACCGCCCTCTACCAGCTCTCCTGGCTCGGCGGCACCGCCTTCTTCGGGTGGGCCGTGGGTCTCGTGTACGACGGGGCGGGCTGGACGGCGACGCTCCTCACGGTCATCGGCATGTGCCTGATCGCCGCGCTGTGCGCCGGTGTGGGCATCGGGATGCTGGGGAAGCGTCGGCCGACATCGCCCGCCTGAGCCGTGGCTCGTCGGGGACGAGGGGCTGACGTCCGACCCTGCTACGGCGCGAGGCGCAGGCCGGCGAAGACCCGCCCTGCCGCTGAGCCCGCACCCCCGGCTGACGCCTGGACGGCGAAGCGGGCGGCGATGAGGGCGTGGCCGGCCGGGTCGGGGTGGAGGCCGTCGGGCAGGTGGTGGTGCTCGTCGGTGCCGAGGAGCGACAGGCCGTCGATGAGGTGGAGGGCCGGATCGGAGGGCGCGCGCCGCGCGACGACGTGCTCGATGAGGTCTCGCGTGCGAGCGAGGGTGAGGGTGCCGTCGCCGGGGCGTACCTCGCGCGGCGTGCCGGTCGCCCGCCCGTCGTCGCCCGCGCGGATGGGGCCGGGCGTCGTCTCGACGGCGGGGCAGGCGAACGCGGTGACGATGCCGATCGGGGTGGTGGGGTGGCCCTCGCGCAGGGTGTCGAGGAAGCCGTGCAGCACGGGCACGAAGACGCGCTCGCGCATCGCGTCGGCTCCGACGATGTTGATGCCGACCTCGAGCGTGATCGCCGCGGCGGGCTCGGCGGCGAGGGCGCGCGCGACGGCGGGGTCGAGCAGGGCGTTGCCGCCGAACCCGAGGTTGACGCCGACCACCCCCAGCCGGGCGGCGGCCAGCCTCGGCCAGGTGCCGAGCGGCGTGCCCGCCGACCCGCCGTGACTGATCGAGCTGCCGTAGTGCAGCCAGCGCGGGCGCTCGTCGACCGGTGCCGGCAGCAGAGCGGATGCTGCACCCACCGAGTGCAGGACCACGCCGGCATCGGCGGGCAGCCACACCTCGACGAGCCGCGGCGCAGGCGCCGTCGCCTCGGAGAGCCGGAGCGCGACGATGCTGCGCGCACCGTCCTCGCGATGGAGCGAGCGATCGTCGTGCTCGCGCACCAGCACGCCTTCGTCCACGTCCACACGGTCGCTCGGGCGGCCGTCGACCACGGCGACGAAGGGGGCGACCGCCGGCGCCGCGGAGGCACCGCGCTGCTGCAGGCGGGTCACCGTGACCTCGAGCGTGATCGTGGGAGCCGCGGTGAGCATCCGGAGGTGGACGCCGGCGCAGAACTCCGCCATGAGGGCTAGCGCCGGTGGGGCGTAGCGGCGCGCTGCGGGTGGGAGACGCCAGGGCCTCACCCCGTCGTCGGACAGCTCGAGGTCGAGGGCGCCGGCGATCGTGGCGGCGAGATCCGCGCCGGTGAGAGCGGCACCCGCCGTCACGGCAGCACGAGTTCGCCGTCGACCCGACGCGGGATGCGGAGGGGGTTGTCGTCGCGCAGCGCCTCGGGCAGCGAGCCGGCCGGCGCGCTCTGGTACGCGATCGGGCGGAGGAAGCGGCGCACCGCCGTCGCCCCCACGGAGGTGTGCGCCGACGTCGTCGCGGGCCACGGGCCACCGTGGTGCTGCGCCCAGTTCACCGCGACCCCGGTGGGCCACCCCTCGAACAGCACCCGCCCGGCGAGGGTCTCGAGGCGGCGGAGAACGGGCTCGACCGGCTCGCCCGGCGCGGCGTGCAGTGTCGCGGTGAGACTCCCCTCGAGCGCGTCGAGCGCGTGGGTGAGGTCGTCGCCACCGGCGTCTCCGGTGTAGCGCACGAGCACGGTGACCGGGCCGAAGACCTCGGTGAGGATGTCGTCGGGCCGCTCGGCCAGGGTCGAGGCGTCGACGGCGAGAACCACGGGGCGCGCGCCCTCGTCGGCTACGGCATCCGGGCCGAGCGCGTCGAGGCGACCCGCGACGACGGAGACGCCCTCGGTGGCTGCCAGCCGTCGCACCCCCTCGTCGAACCCGGTGGCGATCGAGGGGGTCAGCAGCGCCGCCGCGCCTCCGCCCACGTGCTGCGGCAGGGCCTCTTCCAGCACCGAGCCCTCGGGCACGAACACCACGCCCGGCTTGGTGCAGAACTGCCCGGCCCCCAGCTGGAACGAGCCGGCGAGCTCCTCCGCGAGCCGGGCTCCGGTGGCGGCGTCGGCGCCCGGTGTGACGACCACCGGGTTCAGGCTGCCGAGTTCCCCGAAGAACGGGATGGGCGATGGTCGCCGGGCGGCACGGTCGTGCAGCGCCCGCCCTCCTGCCAGAGAACCGGTGAAGGCGACAGCCCGGATGGCCGGGTCGTCGACCAGCGCCGGCCCGGCCTCATAGCCCTCGACGAGGGCGAACACACCCCCCGGCGCCCCCGCTCCGCGCAGCGCCGAGGCGACGAGAGACCCCGTGCGCCGGGAGAGCTCCGGATGCCCGGGGTGCGCCTTCACGATCACCGGGCACCCCACGGCGAGGGCCGACGCGGTGTCGCCCCCGGCCACCGAGAACGCGAACGGGAAGTTCGAAGCGGCGAACACCGCCACCGGCCCGATCGGCCTCAGCATGCGCCTCAGGTCGGGCCGGGGCGGAGCGGCCGAGGGCACCGCATGGTCGATGACCGCCTCGAGGTACGAGCCCTCGGTCACGACGTCGGCGAACAGGCGCAGCTGCCCCGTGGTGCGCGCCACCTCGCCGCGCAGCCGGCCGGCGCCGAGCGCCGTCTCCCGGTCGGCGACCGCCACGAGCTCGTCGGCGTGCGCGTCGAGCGCGTCGGCGACGGCCTGCAGCCACGCGACACGCGTCTCGGGGGAGGATGCGGCGGTGACGGAGAACGCGCGCTCGGCCTCCGACGCGCGGCGACGCACCTCAGTCGAGGCAGGGGAGGTCTCGGTCGTGGTCATGGGGACTCCTCACTGTGAAATCGGATGCCGAGCCCGAGCCGCGGCCCGCCCGTCGCCCATCCGCGGGCGATCTCCACCCCGCTCGGCTCGACCAGCGCGCCGAGCTGCCCGAAGCCGGCGTCTTCGACGTCTTCGACCCAGGGCGCCTCGGGCAGCGTGAACGCGAGCTGGGCCGAGAGCTCGGGCAGCAGGTGCGGTGCGAGCTCGACACCCCGCGAGCGTGCGAGCGCGGCGATCTCGAGGAACGGCGTGATGCCACCGACCCTCACGACGTTGGGCTGCACGACGTCGACGGCACCCGCGTCGATGAAGTCGCGGAAGCGATACCGGGTGTGCAGGTTCTCCCCGAGCGCGATCGGCACGGGGCTGCGGCGGCGCAGCTCGGCGTGCCCGGCGAGATCGTCGGCGCGCAGCGGCTCCTCGAGCCAGCGCACGTCGTACTCGGCGACCGCCCGGGCGGCGAGGGTCGCCGTCTCGAGGTCCCACCGCTGGTTCGCGTCGATCATGAGCGCCCGCTCCGGGCCGAGCACCTCGCGCACGGCGGCCAGCCGGCGCAGGTCGTCGGCGAGCTCGGGCCTGCCGACCTTGATCTTCACGCCATCGAATCCCGAGGCCACCCACCGCTCGACCTGGGCGACGAGCTCCTCGTCGGAATAGTGGAGGTTCACCCCGCTGCCGTAGGCGGGCACCCGCTCGTGCCGCCGCCCCAGCAGCTCGGGCAGCGACACGTTCTCGCGTCGCGCCCGGAGATCCCACAGGGCGAGGTCGAGCCCCGCGAGGGCGATCGTGGTGACACCACCGCCACCGGCCTCGTGGATGCGCTCCCAGCACTCCTGCCAGAGCGCCGGCCCGATCTCGCGGCCGATCGCGAACGGGATGATGTCGTCGTGCAGCAGGGCCAGCACCGCGCGCCCACCGATCGTGGGGGTCCAGGTGAAGCCGTGCCCCGCGCATCCGTCGCTGTCGACGACGTCGACGGTGATCACCCGCACATCGACGACGTCGGAACCCCAGGGGCGTCGCAGCGGGATGGTGTGCAGTCGCACCTCGGCCGAGGCGAGGCGGGGTGCCGTCACGCCACCAGCTCGCGTCCGCGATCGAGCAGTGCGGCGAGCCGGTCGGTCTGCTCGGGGGAGGGGTCGACGAGGGGGGCCCGCACGGAACCGACCGGGAGCCCCGACAGGCGTAGCCCGGTCTTGATGAGCGACACGGCGAACCCTGGCGTCTCGTCGCGCAGCCGCACCAGCGGGCTGTAGAAGCCGTCGAGGAGGGCTGCCGTGTGCTTCGAGTCGCCGTCGCGGTGCGCCACGAAGAACGCCGTCGCGATCTCGGGGGCCATGGCGAAGACTGCCGAGGAGTAGAGGGGCACGCCGATCGCGCGGTAGGCGGCCTGACTGAGCTCGGCGGTGAGCAGTCCGTTGAAGAACAGCACCTGGCGACCGCTCGCCGCTGCCACCCGCACGAACTGCTGGGCCGCCGCGACGTCGCCGACACCGTCTTTCACGCCCACCACCGACGGGATGCGGAGCAGCGCCTCGATCGACTCGGGGGTGAACGTCGCGCTGCCGCGGTGATAGACGATGAGCGGCAGCTCGGTGGTGGCGGCGAGGGCCTCGACGTAGGCCACGAGGCCGCGCTGCGGGCCGCCCACCAGATAGGGCGGCATCACGAGGAGTCCGTCGGCGCCGAGGCGATCGGCGCTCCTGGCGCAGTCCTTGGCGTGGCCGAGCGGCCCGCCCGTTCCCGCGACCACGGGCACGGCTCCGCCGGTGGCGGCCACCGCCGCCGCGACCGCCGTCTCGTACTCGCCGTGCGAGAGCGCGTGGAACTCGCCGGTGCCGCAGGCGGCGAACACCGCGGCGGCGCCGTCCGCCACCCGCTCGGCGACGTGCCGCCCGAGCAGCTCGCCGTCGACCCGGTCGTTCCCGTCGAAGGGAGTGACGGGGAAGAACAGCACTCCGTCGTTCATGGTGAGTTCAGGCAAGTTCGACCTCCGAGATCGTGCGGGATGAGGGAGCGGCGGGCTGCTCGGGCATGCGCAGCTCGGTGCGCCAGCTCCGTCGTGGGCGCCAGCCGAGCAGCTCCTCGGCCAGGTGGCTGCTGAACACGGCGCCGTCGGCGGCGATCGCATGGCCGCCCGCGGCGGGCACGTGCTGCGCCAGCGCGTCGGGGAGCGGTGCCGTCACCAGGGAGTCGTGGGCTCCGACGAAGAAGGTGGTGCCGTTCGGCAGCGTCGCCGCCTGCTCCAGCCACAGGCGCACGAAGTCGCCGGCGTCGCGGGCGTCGACGTAGTTGAACAGGGCGACCGCCGAGAGTGCCGGGTCGTCGAGCCGCTGGCGAACCGTGTGGCCCTGCTGCGTCTCGGCGCCCTCCCACTCCTCGGGCGCGATGACGTAGCACGGGCGGAACGCCCCGACCCGTAGCCGGTCGCCGTCTCTCCGCGCCGCCATGGCGACGAGCTCCTCGACGGCGAGCTTCGACAGGGCGTAGCTGTTCCACGGGGCACGCGGATGCCGTTCGTCGATGGGCAGGTAGGCCGGCTCCCAGCCGCTCGGCGAGCCGTACCCGATCACGGTCGGGCTGCTCGCGATGAGCAGCGACGCCGCGCCCACCGCGAGGCTCGCCTCGAGCACGGTCCAGGCGAGGTCGGTGTTGGTGGCGAAGGTCGCGCGGTCGGGCTCGCTGAACGGCACCGCCACGGCGGCCAGGTGCACCACGCCGTCGGGGCGGACGCGCTCGAAGCACGCGGCCGCGGCACCCTCCTCGGAGAGGTCGACGACGATCTGCTCGGCGGGCAGCCCCTCGACCCGGGTGCGATCGAGGGAGAACACCTCGTGCCCGGCCTCGGCCAGCACGGCGACCACGCTCCGGCCGAGCCGACCCGAGCCTCCGGTGACGATGATGCGGCTCATCGGCCCATCGCCCCGGCCGTGCGGGGAGCGACCCGCTCGAGCGCCTGCGCGCCGGCACCGAGGTCGAGCTCGGCGATGCGCACGGCCTGCCCGGTCTCGAGCGAGCGGTTGCCCGCCAGCCCCACCACGACCGAGCGCACCCCCTCCAGCCAGCCGGCCGTGCGGCCGAGCGGGTCGGGCCGAGCGCCCTCGAACACGTCGCGCAGCAGCTGCGCGTCTCCGCCGCCGTGGCCGCCCTCCGCCACGGGGATGGGCACCTCGCGGGCCGTGCCGAAGTGGTTCTGCACGAGCAGCCGGTCGGCGACCGGCCGGGCAGGGTCGTCGGTGACGAGGTCGGGGCGCGCGCTCGGGTCGACGACGGTGCGGCCGTCTTCGTCGACGAGGACGATGCCGCGCTCGACGACGCTGAGCTCGGCGCGGCCCTTGGTGCCGTTCACCGAGACCGTGTAGCCCTCCCAGGGCGAGTGGGCGGTGAGGGAGTACGACATGCTCGCGCCCTGGTCGTAGTCGACCACGAGCGAGAGGTTGTCCTCGATGGTGATGCCCTCGTCGAACACGTCGCGGTCGCGCAGGTAGCCGTCGAACGACTCCTGCTGCAGGTAGAGCCCCTCCCACACCGGGTCGGTGCGCAGATCGAGGCTGAAGGCGTCGCGCAGGGGCGAGTCGCCGGTGCCGCGTGAGGGCCGGGGACCGAGCCCGCGTGCCTCGGCGTTCGAGGCGCCGTAGAACCGCAGGCCGCCGCTCGCGAACACGCGCGTGGGCGCCGCAGCCAGCCACCAGTTGACCAGGTCGAAGTGATGGCTCGACTTGTGGATGAGCAGCCCGCCCGAGTTCGCCTTCTCGCGGTGCCAGCGCCGGAAGTAGTCGGCGCCGTGGGCCGTGTCGAGCATCCATTCGAAGTGGACGCTCGTGACCTCGCCGATCTCACCGGAGGCGATCACCCGCTTCAGCTCGCTGTTGCGCGGTGAATACCGGTAGTTGAAGGTGATGGTGACCGTGCGGCCCGTGCGCTCCACCGCCTCGGCGATGCGCCTCACCCCGTCTTCGGTGGTGGTGAGCGGCTTCTCGACTATGGCGTCGGCACCCGCCTCGAGCGACTCGACGATGTAGTCGGCGTGCGTGAAGTCGGGGGAGGTGATGACGACCCGGTCGATGCGGTGCGTGCGGATGGCGTCGGCCAGCGCATCCGGTTCGAACCGCACCGGGCTGCCGAGCTCGGGCCGCTGCGCGAGCGACCACTGCTGCCTGCCCGGGTTGGTGTCGGTCCAGGCCACCAGCTCGGCGACGTCGGCATGCTCGCCGGCGATGGCGTCGAGGTACATCTGGGCGCGCGAGCCGGAGCCGACGAGCGCGTAGCGGAGGCGGGGGGAGGGGGTGTGCATCACTTGATTCCCGTCGTGGCGAAGCCCTTGATCAAGAAGCGCTGCCCGATGAGGAACGCCAGGAACAGGGGGATGAGCGAGAGCACCGACATGGCGAACATCGACCCGAAGTCGGAACTCGACTGGGCGTCGATGAACCCCTTCAGCGCGACGGAGGAGGGGAACAACTCGGGCAGCCGCAGGTAGATGAGCGGGCCGAAGAAGTCGCCCCAGGTCCAGATGAAGGTGAAGATGGCGGTGGTGGCGAGAGCGGGCACCATGAGCGGCAGCGTGACCTGCACGAAGGTGCGCAGGTGGCCCGCACCGTCGATGCGCGCGGCCTCGAAGATCTCCTTCGGCAGGGCGCGGATGAACTGCACCATCAGGAAGACGAAGAAGGCGTCGGTGGCGAGGAACTTCGGAACGATGAGCGGCAGGAAGGTGTTCAGCCAGCCGAGCTCCTTGAAGATGGTGAACTGCGGGATGAGCACCACCTGGAACGGCAGCATGATGGTGGCGAGCATGAGCGCGAACAGCAGCGTGCGGCCGCGGAAGTTGAGCCGGCCGAAGGCGTAGGCCGCCAGGGAGCACGACACCAGGTTGCCGATGATCGCTCCCGCCGCGATGATCGTGGAGTTCAGCAGCGACACCCCGAACGGCACCTGCAGGTCGTTCCAGCCGTTGACGTAGTTCTCGACCGTGAAGTTGGTCGTGAACAGCGTGAGGTCGCGGAAGATCTCGTCGTTCGGTTTGAAGCTCGAGACCACGAGCCACAGCAGCGGGTAGATCATCACGAGCGAGGCCGCGATGAGGCCGATGTGCTTGAGCGTCGAGAACACGCGGCTGCGCGCGCGGTACGACGCGCTCGAGCGGGTGCTGCGGGCGGGCTTCTGCGGGGAGTCTCCCTCCGTGCCCGGGGCGGAGGCGGCCTCGGCGGCCGGCTTGGCGAGAAGGTTCTCAGTCGTCATAGAACACCCAGAATTTCGATAGCCAGAAGTTGACCGCGGTGAACACCGCGATCACGATGAGCAGGAACCAGGCCATCGCCGAGGCGTAGCCCATGTCGTATTCGAGGAACCCGATCCGGTAGAGGAACAGCGTGTAGAACATGGTGGAATCGGCCGGCCCTCCGGTGCCTCCCGAGACCACATAGGCCTGCGTGAAGGTCTGGAACGCGAAGATGATCTGCAGCACGAGGTTGAAGAAGATGATCGGCGTGAGCAACGGCAGGGTGATGGTGAAGAAGCGGCGGATCTTGCCGGCCCCGTCGACCGAGGCCGCCTCGTAGTACATCTCGGGGATCTGCCGGAGCCCGGCGAGGAAGATCACCATCGGGGAGCCGAAGGTCCAGATATGCAGCACGATGATGGTGCCGAGGGCGAAGTCGGGGTGCCCGATCCACCCCGGCCCGTCGACGCCGAAGATCGCCAGGAACCCGTTGACGAGCCCGTCCTTCCCGAACACCTGTCGCCACAGGATGGCGATGGCCACGGAGCCGCCGAGCAGGCTCGGCAGGTAGAAGATCGACCGGTAGATGGGCAGGCCCCGCATGCCGCGGTCGAGCAGCAGCGCGAGGCCGAGGGCGACGGCGAGCTGGATGGGCACTGAGATGACCACGTAGGTCACGGTGACGCGGAACGCGTTCCAGAACGCGGCGTCGCCGATCATGTCGACGTAGTTGTCGAGACCGGTGAAGGCAGGAGGCTTCAGCAGAGGTGACTGGAGCAGGTTGTAGTCGGTGAACGACAGGTAGAGCGATGCCAGCATCGGGCCGACCGTGAAGACCACCAGGCCGATCAGCCAGGGCAGCAGGAACAGGTAGGCCGCCAGCGTGTCGGGCTTCTTCTCCTTCGGCCCGTTGCGACCGCGCCGGGCGTTCAGCGCGATGCTGCGCAACTCGCCAAGACTGCTCACGTCGACCTCCTCGTTGAGTGGATGCGCTCCCGGCTCGGTCGCCGAGAAAGCGCTTTCACGATTATGACCGTCGAACCCCGAGACGTCAAATACCATCCGCGGCGCTATCGTTTCTGGCAGTGTCAGGTGGGAAGGAGGCCGACCGTGAGACGACGACCGGGCGCGACGACCATCGCGGAGGTGGCCGAGCGGGCGCAGGTGTCCCAGGCGACGGTGTCGCGCGTCATGAACGGCCGATTCCTCGGGGAGGAGGCGATCGCCGAGCGTGTGCGCGCGGTCGCGACCGAGCTCGCCTACTCGCCGAATCACCTCGCCCGCAGCCTCGCCCTCGGCCAGACCCGGGCCATCGCCTTCGTCGTGCCCGATCTCGCCAACCCGACCTTCCAGGCCATGCTCTCGAGTCTCAGCAAAGCCGCCGCCCGCAGTGGATACCGGGTGCTGGTCGCCGACTCCGCCGAGTCGCCGGGTGACGAACCGCTGCTGGTCGCCGAGATCCGCCGTCGCTGCGATGCCGTGGTGCTGTGCGCTCCGCGTATGTCCGACGAGGTGCTCGAGGCGCTCGCCGGCACGCTCCGGCCGCTCGTCGTCATCAACCGCCGCAACGATGCCGTCGATGCACCGTCGCTGTCGATCGACTACCGGGCGGGGGTGCGCGACCTCGCGCAGCACCTGTACGAGCTCGGGCACCGTCGACTGGTGTTCCTCGGCGGCCCGGCGGGCAGTGTCTCGAACTCGCACCGGCTCGAGGCGCTCGGCGAGTTCGAGCGCGAGCATCCCGAGGTCTCGATCGAGCGGATGTCGGTGGGCGCCGGCATCGAAGACGGTCTCGGTGCTGCCGCGGCGGTTCGCGACTCGGGTGCCACCGCAGCGCTGGCATTCAACGACCTCGTGGCCATCGGGCTTCTCAACGGGCTGCTGGCGCTCGGCGTGCGAGTGCCCGACGACCTCTCGGTGACGGGTTTCGACGACATCCCGTTCGCGCGGTACACGACGCCCCCGCTCACCACGGCGTCGGTGCCGCATGAGGAGCTCGGGGCGCAGGCCTGGGAGCGGATGGCGGCGCTGATCGACGGCGGTACGCCCGAGGCCGATGTCGTCTTCAGGCCTCATATCGAGGTGCGCACCTCGACCGGGCCGGCGCCCTCGACGATCTCCTGATCGGCGTTGACATCGCCCCGATCACGATGCTAACTTCCGTGAAAGCGGTTTCTCGACCGCATTCCCTTCGACACGAACGAGGCGCAACGATGCGTAGAAGACGGCACATCATAGCCACAGCCGCCGCCGGATCCCTCCTGGTCGGCACTCTCCTGCTCTCAGGGTGCTCGGCACCCTCGGGCGATTCGGGTGACGACGGCCCGGTGACCATCGAGATGTCGTGGTGGGGTGACGACAACCGCGCCGCGCTCTTCGCCGAGGTGATCGACAAGTTCGAAGCCGAGAACCCCGACATCACCGTGAAGCAGACACCGGTCGGTGCTCCCGACGACCTCTTCAACCGGCTCGCCACCGACTTCGGTGGCGGCGGCCAGACCGCCCCCGACGTGTTCGCCCTCGGCGGTGCGAAGCCGCAGGAGTACGGCAGCGCGGGTGCCCTGCTCGACCTCGGCACCGTCGCCGACATCGTGCAGGCCGACAAGTACCCCGACTTCTCCACCACCGCCGCGACCGTCGACGGAACGCTCTACGGCCTGCCCACCGGCGGCAACGCCACGGCGGCGTTCGTGAACGTCGATCTGTTCGAGGCCGCGGGCGTGCCGGTTCCCGACGCCTCGTGGAGCTGGGACGACCTGATCGAGGCCGCCAACACCATCGGCAAGGCAGGCCTGACCACCGCGAGCGGTGCCCCGGTCTACGGTCTCGACCTGCGCATCCAGGACATCATCGGCACCTACGCCGCGCAGCAGACCGAGACCGGCATCTACGACTTCGACGGCAAGCTCGCCGTCGACGCCGACGACATCGCCGGGCTGTACGAGAAGGAGGTCGAGCTGCAGAAGGGCGGCGGACTGCCCGACCCGTCGATCATCACCGCCGGCTGGGCGCTGCCGCCGGACCAGCAGCTCTACACCCTCGGCCAGGCCGCCGTCACCTTCGGCTACAGCAACCTCATCGGCACCTACGGCGCGGCCGGCGAGACGCTCATCCTGCCCCCGCCCACCGACGGCGACACCGCGGGCGTGGCCCTGCTGCCGTCGGCGTTCTGGGCCATCAACGCGAACACCAAGCATCCGGAGGCCTCGGCGAAGCTCGTCGACTGGTTCCTCAACGAGCCGGCAGCCGCCGAGCTCATCAAAGACACCCGCGGGCTTCCGTTCAACCCCGACACGCTCGCCGTGGTGACGCCGCTGCTCGACGCTCCCGGCCAGGCCGCCGCCGAGTACGTGCAGGGCGTGCTCGACTCCGGCGTCGTGGCTCCGCCCCAGCCCGACGGCGGTGCGAACATGAACAAGTACTCGCAGGACGCGGAGACCGAGGTGCTGTTCGGTCGCCAGTCGCCGCAGGAGGCCGCCGAGACCTGGGTGAAGAACCTCTCGTCCGACCTCGACTGAGCACCCCCATCCCGGCCCAGAGCGTGGGCGGCCCCCGGGTCGCCCACGCTCTGCCGTGCCGCCGACCATGCTGGAGGATGAACGCATGACCGCCCTCGACGACGCCCTGGATCGCCTGCGGTCGCTCGATCCGCTCGCGGAGGCGGGCCTCGACCCCGCCTCGCCCCTCGGAGGGGAGATCGGCGCCTCCGGTCTGGGGTTCGCCGCCGTCGGCGGCCCCCTCGAGGCGCGCTGGCACCAGGCCCTGGGGGAGCTGGGGGAGTGCGTGCGGCAGCTCGACGGCGGAGCGACCGTGCTCACCGAGGGCGGGGTGTACCCGGGGGCGTGGATCGAGAGCACCGGCACCATCAACTCCGAGCTGCTCGCGCGCTTCGCGCCGTCGATCGCCCGCGACACCCACCTGCTGTTCGCCGCGCACCAGCGCGACGACGGCATGATCCCCTACAAGGTCACCGCCGACGGCCCCGGCTTCAGCCAGATCCAGATCGTCACGCCGCTCGCCCGCACGGTGTGGAACCAGTACCTCCTCACCGGCCGCGACACCGCATACCTGCGCACCATGTACGACGCGATGGTGCGCTTCGACGCGTGGCTGGCGCGCTACCGCGACACCCTCGGCACCGGGGGCGTCGAGGCGTTCTGCACCTTCGACACCGGGCACGACCTCTCGCCCCGGTTCTGGTTCGCCCCCGACCGGGCCTACGAGGCGGATGCGCGTCAGGTCGACCCGCTCCACCCCACTCTCCCGATGGTGGCGCCCGACCTCACCGCCAACGTCGCCTGCCAGCGCGCGTACCTCGCCCTCGTCGCCGAGGAGCTCGGCCTGCCGGAGGCCGAGGTGGAGGGCTGGCGCCGCGCCGCCGCGGCCTCCGTCGAGGCGCTCATGACGCAGTGCTTCGACGCCGACGACTCCTTCTTCTACGACCGCGACCGCACCGGCGAGCCCCTGCGGGTGCAGTCCGACGTGCTGCTGCGAGTGCTCGCCTGCGAGATCGGCGACTCCGCGCTGTTCGCCGAGGCGCTCGAGCGGTACCTCCTCAACTCGCGCAAGTTCGGCGCGCACTACGGGTTCACCTCGCTGGCGCTCGACGACCCGCGCTTCGATCACGACTTCGGGCGCAACTCCTGGGGTGGGCCGGTGAACTTCCTCAGCCTCATCCGGGCTCCGCACGCCTTCGAGCACCACGGGCGGGTGGCCGAGCTGGCCTTCGCGTCGGCACCGGTGCTGGCCGCGGTGGCGATCGCCGACCGCTTCCCCCAGTGCCTCGACCCGTGGACCGGTTCGCCGGGGTTCACCTCGGTCTACTCGCCGTCGATCCTCTGGTTCCTCGACACCGTCGAACGGATGTCGGGCATCCTGCCCCGCCCCGACGGCACGCTCTGGTTCACCGGGCTCGCGCCGACGCGCCTCGATCACGGCGCCGAATGCGCGGCCGTGGCGCACCGGCGGCTGATCGACGGGGTGCTCGTCGAGTCGGCCTCCGACGACGGCGGCACGGTGGTGCTGCGCGACGGGGCCGACTGGGCGACCTTCCCGCACGGGTGGCGGCTCGTCACCGACCGCGAAGGCACGCCCCGCGAGCTCGTCGGCATAGCGCCGCGCGCCGTGACGGGTGAGCTCGTGCACCGCGGGGTCGCGGTGGCGCTCACGCTCGAGCCGAACGAGCGCGTGACGCTCGACGCAATGCGCGTGGTGGCGCGGGAGAGCGTCGGGTACACCCCGCCCCGCGCCGGCTGAGCGGCGCGGGGCGCGCCCCGCGCGGCTCCCGCGTGCGCCTCCGGCCCCGAGGGCTACCCCTCCGCGAGGTGGTTGCGGAGCACCTCGGAGAGGCCCGTGCGTTCGACGGTCCGGTCGAAGCGGAAGGAGCGGGCCAGCTCCCGCGCGCGCTCGGGCGTGACCCCGGCGAACAGGTCGCCGAAGCGCTCTGCCAGGGGCTCGGCGAGCAGGATGTGGCGCACCAGCACCGCGATGTGCGGCTGGCGGCCCCACGGCCACGGCGCATAGTCGGGGAAATCGGCGTCGAAGACGGCGTCGATGGGATCGATGATCGACCGCACCCCCGCATCCGACCCGCCCCAGGAGTCGATGCCGAGCCGCGACTTCACCTCCACCGCCGGGGCGATGAGCTCGCGGTAGGGGCTGTCGGGTGCCGCGTAGACGAGCCCCTGCAGGCCGATGTCTTTGTACGTCCAGAGCGCCCAGCTCGCACCGTGCTCGCGGTAGATCTCGAGCTGGTCGCGCAGCAGCCGGTAGCGCCACGGGTCTTGCGAGCGGTCGGTCGAGTAGACGGGGCCGAACTCGCCGATCCAGATGGGGGTGCCGGTGCGGCGCATGTACTCGGTGCGGCGGAGGAAGGTCTTCTCCACCACCCCGCGGTCGAAGTACTCGCCGCGGGTGGTGCCCGGGTACTCCGTGGCGCTCGTGATGCCGGGCAGGGCGTAGTCGTGAGCGGTGTACACCGTGTTCGGCAGCGGTTCGGAGCGCCGGTCGAGGAACGAGAAGTCGGTCGAGTACTTGTTGCCGTCGAGGAAGAGCACGTGCCGCGGGTCGATGGCGCGGATGGCCCTCTCGAGCCGGTCGTAGAACGCCGGCAGCACCTCGCCCGTGGGGTCGGAGGGCTCGTTGATCGGGTTGTAGCCGGCGACCTCGGGGCGGTCTTTGAAGCGCTCGGCGAGGGCCTCCCAGAGATGCACCACCCGATCCTGGAAGTGCGGGTGGTTCCAGAACTCGGCGATGTGCGTGGGGTTGTCGCTGTGCCAGTGCTGGTTCTGGCGCCCGGGCAGGGCGTGGAGGTCGAGGATGCTGTAGATACCGTGACGCCCGAGCAGCGTCACCACGCGGTCGAGCCGGGCGAAGCCCTCCTCCTTCAACTCGAACGGCCGCGCGTCGTCTTCGAAGTGGCGGTAGTTGAACGGGATGCGCACCGAGTTCAGCCCGAGGGAGGCGAGGTGGGCGGCGTCGGCCTCGTCGAAGAAATCGAGCAGGAACTCGTCGAAGAACGCGTCGTAGGCCTCCCGGCCCATCCGGTCGAGCAGCACGCGGCGGATGTTCTCCTCGTTGCCCGGGTAGCCGGTGATGAAGTTCTCCATGTTCATCCAGCCGCCCAGGCCGACTCCGGCCAGGCGCACGACCCGGCCGCTCTCGTCGACGAGGTCGGTGCCGCTCACGCGGATCCAGTCCAGGGTCATGTGTCTCTCCTTCTGATGGGACGCAGGCGTCGGGGTGGTCTCAGGGGTTGGCGGTGGTTCAGGGTGCGGTGCTGGTCTCAGGGGGCGTGGGTGACGGATGCGGGGCGCAGGGCGGCCGGGCGGCGGAGGCCGTTCACCGCGACGGTGGGCCACTCGGGGTCGACGGTCAGCACGGTCACGGTGCGGTCGCCGCATCCGTCGTCGTCGACGATCACGGTGTCCTCGACCTTGTGGCCGCGCACCGACGGGTTCCAGGCGAACGCCTGACCCGAGACCACGAGGTCGCGAGCGCCGGGAGTGGCGCGGGGGTCGCGACCCAGGTAGCCGGTCGGTCCGCCCTGGTGGTGCCCGAGCCAGGCGTCGGAGCCCAGGCCGTGCCGCTCGTAGGAGACCGCGATGTCGCTCAGCACCTCGCCCAACCGCCGGCCGGGCCGGGTGGCCGCCAGCGCATCCGCCTCGACCTCGAGCAGCGCCCGTTCCCGAGGCTCGAGCCCCTCTGCCGAGGGTGCGCCGGGCGTCGCGAAGCCGACCCAGCGGGTGAGGCTGGCGACGAGACCGTGGCGGCGGGCGCCGAGGGCGAGCATCGCCCGGCCGCCGAGCGGGGCGTCGCTCGGCAGCGGGTGCCGGTGGTGCACGCGGCCCTCCCCGGCGACGAGCAGCACCACGGGGTCGGCGCCGAGCGCCACCACCTCGCCGGCCGCCCTCGCCGCGAGCTCGCGCTCGGACTCCGCGGGGTCGGCGGTGCTCAGGATGCGCGTGGCGGCCCGGGCGAGGTCGGCACCCAGCCCGGAGAAGCGGAGGCGTTCGAGGGGCAGCAGCTCGGCCCGTGCCGCCCGCAGCTCGCCGGCGAGCTCGACGTCGCTGAGGCACTCGCCGGGCCCGCCCGCGATCGGCAGGGGTGAGTGCCAGGGCACCGCCGTGAGCTCGACGTCGTCGCCGAGCTCCTCCTCGGCCAGCCGGTCGAGTTCGTTCGCGAAGGCGGCGACCTGCACGCGCCCGCTGCGATGCACGGTGGCCGTGAACACGGGAGGCCCGCTGAGGGGCACCGCCACGCGTGCGCCGTCGAAGAACCAGGCGAGGTTCTCCGCCGTGGTGAGCTGCAGTCGGTCTGCTCCGCGGGCGTCGAGCAGGGCGGCGAGCCGTGCGAGCTTCGCGGGGCGGTCCGTGCCCACCGTGTCCACCGTGTCGGCGGTGCCCGCCGGGTCGGCGGTCGCGGCTCCGGCGGTGGTGCGGAAGGTCGTGGTCATGGTGTCGGGTCCTCGGCGTCATAGGCCCGGAAGGCCGGGCGGGTGCGGAGATAGGCGGCGACGACGGCGCCGATGAGCACGGCGCCGAGAAGGGGTGGGAACCAGAGCGCGCCGAGGGCGGCGAGGAACCCGGCGAACACGTCGCCGAGCCGGGGGCCTGCGGTCAGGACGAGTGTGAACAGGCCCTGCAACCTGCCCCGCATCGCATCCGGGGTCGCCGACTGCATCATCGTGGTGCGGAAGATGCCCGCCACGTTGTCGGCGGCGCCCGCGACGGCGAGCACGGCGCACAGGGCGAGGAGGGCGCCGATGTCGACGGGTTCGGGGCTGTCGCCGGCATCCGGTCGCGTGCCGAACGCGAGCAGCAGCAGGCCGAGTGCGGCGACCGCCACGGCCAGTGCACTGGTCGCGAGCATGATCGCCCTGCCGTGTCGGCGCACCCCGCCGAGCGGCCCCGAGAGGAGCCCGCTGAGGATGACGCCGACGGCGCCGGCAGCGGTGAGGAGACCGACGGTCCACGCCGAGCCGCCCACGACGAGGGCACCGACGGCGGGGAGGATGGCGTAGCTGCGGCCGAAGGCGAAGGCTGCCACCTGGAGACCGATCGCGGTGCGGATGTTGCGGGCCGTGCGCAGGAAGCGGAGGCCGTCGACGATGGCGGCGAGGCCCGGCCGTGTGGCTCCCGCCGGCACGATCGGGGGCAGGGAGACGATGCCCCAGAAGCCGATGACGAAGAGCACGACGTCGAGGGAGTAGGTCCAGGCGAAGCCGACGGTCGCGACCAGCACGCCGGCCAGGGCGGGGCCGACGGCGCTCTGCACGCCGGCGCTCACTCCGCTGAGGGCGGCGACGGCGGGGAGGAGGCGGCGCTCCACCAGTCGGGGGTGGATCGCGAAGCGGGCGGCGCCGACGAGCGCGCCCACCGTCGAGGAGAGGGTGGTGAAGACGTAATAGGGCCAGGGCGTCTCGACGTTCGACCAGGCCAGGGCGGCGATGCCCACCGGGGCGATGAAGGAGACGGAGGAGGCGACGATGAGCACCTTGCGCCGGTCGAACGCGTCGACCAGGGAGCCGCCGAACACCCCCATCGCCACCATCGGCAGCAGGGCGAGTCCGCCGACGAGGGCGACGGATGCGGTCGACCCGGTGAGTGTGTAGACGTGGATGCCGATGGCCACGGCGGTGAGCTGCGTGCCGACGCCGCTCGCGACTCCGCTCACCCAGAAGCGCGCGTAGGCGGGACTCTCGCGGAGCGGCGCGAGGTCGAGCAGCCACCCGCTACGTCGCGGCGCGGCTTCGTCGAAAGACACTCGGGGGGCTCCTCACTGAAACACTCGGCGCCTTCAACGTAGTCGAGAAACCGCTTTCACGCCATTCGGGACGGGCCACGGCGTCGCCTCCTCCCGCCCCGCCACCCTCGTTCAGGTGTCTGGAGTCGCGCGCCATCCGCTCGCTAGAGTTCACCCATGACGAGCCCAGAACCCCTCAGCCCCGGTCGCTACCGTGCGACGCTCATCCTGGGCCTGGTGCTCGCCGTGGTGGCCTTCGTCATCGGGCTCGTCGTCGTGGTGCTGAACCTCAACCCGCTGTTCGGCTGGTTCTTCCTCGTCGTCGGCGCGGTGGTCGCCGTCATCGCCATCCTGCAGCTGGTGCGCCAGAGCCGCCGCTGACTCAGCCCCACCAGAACGCGCGACCGGCGCCCACCCAGCGGGCGAAGCCGGCGGGCGAGGAGGCGAGCTGCGGGGGCAGCGTCTCGGAGCTGAACCAGTCGCTGACGGCGACATCGGGCATGCGCTCGGCGAGCGCCGAGAGGGTCGCGCCGAAGACCTCCTGCGGGTCGTAGCGGGCGCGGAAGCTCGTGTCGGTGCCGTGCACCGTGAGGAGCACTTCGTCGGGGCGGGGTCGTTCGAGCAGCACGTGGTAGCTGATGTTGAACCTGCCGCCGCCCCCGCTCACGAGTGCCTCGGTGAGGTTCGCGCGGAACCAGCGCATCCGGCCGCCCAGGCGGTAGAGGCGCAGGTTCGGGCCCGATCCCTCGACGTCGCGCGGGCGGAAGCCCAGCCCCGACTGCAGTGCGCGGTCGAGCTCGGCGATCGCCTCGTCGATGCGGTGCGGCGGGCCCGAGATCGCGGCGGTCGGCGAGACGCTCACCCGCAGGCGCTCGAGTGCCGCCTGCGCGTCGGCGTGCGGGTCGACCCCGTTCGCATCAGACGGATGCTCAGCCACGTCGCCGCCCGCCCGAGAGCAGGTCGTCGGTGACGACCCCGGCCACGCGGCGTGCTGCAGCGACGACCGCGGCGTCATCGGCTCCGGAGTCGGCGGCGGCCTGTACGGCGGCGTTGATGGAGAGCAGGGCCATGCGCAGCATGACGATCGACTCCGCTGTCGCCTCGGGCAGCAGACGGCTCAGGGCGTCGGCGAACCGACACACGACACGAACGCGGCAGCAGCTCGCACGGCACTCGATCTCTGGCTGACGATGTGGAACGGCGACGGCACCATCGCGCGACGCATCTGCGCCGCCGACTTTCGCATCCATTTCGCCGTGACCGAGGTCGACGGGTCGACTCCCGCCGACGACATCCGCTCGGCCGACGACTTCGCGACCTACCTCGACTGGTGGCACGGCCAGCACCCCGGGGTCGTGTTCACGGCCATCGCCGATGCGATCGACGGCCGGCACGGGCGACTGCTCTGGGACACGGAGGCGGGCGAGCTGCACATCGGTGGGGTCGACGTGTTCGACTTCGACGGCGACGGGCGGGTCACCCGCGTGTGGTCGGTGGGCGGGCAGCGCAGCATGCGGAGCGGGTCGGGCGCCTGAGAGTCGGCGCACTGAGCGTCGGTGGCGGCTGAGAGGATGAACCCATGAAGCGCGCCGAGCGGCTGTACGCCCTCGTCGACGTGCTGCGCCGTGCAGTCCGGCCGTGGTCGGCCACGCGCCTGGCGCGCGAGTTCGAGGTGTCGACCCGCACCATCGAGCGCGACATCGGGTCGCTGCAGAGCGCCGGCGTGTCCGTCTACGCCGACCACGGGGCGACGGGCGGCTACTCCATCCTCCGCGAGTACTCGCTGCCGCCGCTCAAGCTCACGGCCGCCGAGTCGCTCGCCACCCTCGCCGGGCTGGCGCTGCTCGACTCCTCGCCCTACCAAGCCGCCGCCCGCCGTGCCAGGGCGAAGGTCGCCGCGACCGTGCACCACGAAGACCTGGCGCCGGTGCGAGAACTGCTCCGGTCGATACGGGTCATCGACGCTGTCCCGCCGCCTGACGGCGCCGTTCCGCTCGGCCTGCTCGCCGACGTGATCGCTGCCCGCCGTGTCGTGAGACTCACCTATGCTGACAATGACGACGACGGCAGCCCGAAGGTCACCGTGCGCGACGTCGAGACCCTGGGTCTCCTGCGGGCCGGGGAGTCGTGGCTGCTCGCCGGCTGGTGCCGGCTCCGCGACGCCATCCGCGGCTTCCGCATCGAGCAGATCACGCACCTCGAGATCCTCGACGAGGTCGCCCCTGCGCGCGACCCCGGTCTGTGGGACGCCGACCTCGCCCGGTGGCCGAGCCGCGACCTCGCGTGACGATCGCGCATCCGCTCAGGCCCTGGTGGCTCGCTTCCTCCGGCCGAGAACGCGGGTGCGGCTGAGTGCGACGACGCCGCTCGCCGCGAGGGCGATGAATCCCGCGATGCCGGCGACATAGATCACGACGGTGCCGTACCCGCCGGGTTGGGCGGGGTTCAGGAACGGGTACGGGTACCACCCCACGATGGGGCCGCGGATGAGGGTGTACACGGCCCAGACGATGGGGAACACGATGATCGCCCAGATCGCCGACCAGGGCAGCGCCCGCTTGCCGGGCGAGACGATCCACACCAGCACGACGTACAACGGTGCCCAGACGTGGAGGATCTCGTTCGACCACTCCAGGGTCTGTCCCTGAGGCAGCTCGATGTTCCGCAGGAGCAGGTTGTAGACCACGCCGGTGGTCGCCATGTAGGTGGTGACGGCCGCGTATCCGAGGTTGAACCACGGCGGATCGACACGCGTGGTGAAGCAGAACCAGGCCCCGACCAGCAGGGCGATCGCGGCGAGCGCGTTCGAGAGGATCGTGAAGAAGCTGAAGAAGTTCACCAGGAAGTGAGCGAGATCGGGCTGACCGAGGCTGAGGGAGTGCACGAGCTGGCCCACGACCGCCGCGACGATCACTCCCGCCGCGATCACGCGCACGACACCGAAGATTCTCCGCATGGCCACACCTTAGGCTCTGGCCGCTGGTGATCGGTGCGGCGGGCGGTGGTGTCAGGTGGTCTGCCGGTGCTGCAGCTCGGGCGGGAAGATCACGCGCTCGTGGTGATGCTCGTCGGGAGAGTTCAGTTCGTCGAGGAGCAGTTCGGTCGCGCGGGCTCCCATGAGGTCGCTCGGCTGCCGGATCGAACTGAGCGCCGGTGACACCGCAGACGCGTAGGAGATGTCGTCGTAGCCGATCACGGCGACCTGCCCCGGAATGGCGATGGAGTTCTCGTGGAGGGCTCGGATGGCGCCGAGGGCCATGATGTCGTTGGCCGCGAAGATCCCGTCGAAGGAGGGCGCGCCCCGGGCGAGCAGCTCCGCCACGGCTTCATGCGCGGCCTCCGAGGTGAACGCCGAGACCGTCACGAGCTCGACGGTCACCCCGGCGGCCCGGGCGGCGTGCAGGGCGCCCTCGATCCTCGCCCTCGCCTGATGGATGCGCGCAGGCCCGTCGAGGATGAGGATGCGACGCCGTCCGGTTCGGAGGAGGTGCGTCACCGCCAGAGCGCCACCCGAGGCGTCGTCGACGGCGACGGAGCAGGTGTTCTCCAGGTCGGGGGCGTCGTCGATGAGCACTGTCGGAGTCCCCTGGCGATGCAACGCGGCGAGCTGGGCCGACACGTCGCCGATGGGCGAGAGGATCACCCCGGCGACCCTCTGCTCCTGGAACAACTCGAGGTACGACGCCTCCTTGGCGGCGTTCTCCTTGGTGTTGCCGAGGATGACCGCGAGACCGGCGTCGTTGGCGACCCGCTCCACGCCCTCGACGAACTCCGTGAAGAAGGGGTTCGAGATGTCGAGCACGAGCAGGCCGATCGACCTCGCGCGCCCCAGCCTCAGGTCACGAGCGGCGAAGTTGCGCACGTAGCCGAGTTCGACGATCGCGTCGCGCACGCGTTCGGCGGTCTTCGTGGCGAGGATCTCGGGTCGGTTGAAATAGTTGGAGACCGTTCCGACCGACACGCCGGCGCGGGCAGCCACGTCGCTGATTCCCACATCACCCACGCTCGAACCCCTTTTCGTTGCGAGCTTGACTCTAACCGTCATCGTTCCTATAGTGCAGTTGAATGCATTCAATAAAGCAATCGACGGTCCATCCGGACCGAGCCCCTTACCAAGGAAGTTGAGGCGAGGCATGAGAAAGCCTGTCATCGCAGCGGTCGGCATCGCTGCAGTTCTAGCTCTCGCGGGCTGCTCGAGCAGCTCCGCGCCCGCGGCGACGGAGATCACCGCAGGCCCCGCCACGGGGTCGCTCGATTTCCAGAGCTGGACCCCGACGCAAGACACCTTCGATGCGATCTCCGCCTCGTTCGTCTCGGAGAACCCCGACGTGAAGGTGACGGGGACGCTGTCGCCGTTCGAGGACTATCAGACGGCGCTGCAGACGCAGCTCAGAAGCGGCGGCGGCCCCGATGTCTTCGTGGTGCAGCCGGGCGCCATGCTGAACCAGTACCAGCAGTACATCGAACCCATCAACTCCTACGCCGAGGCGTTCAGCGGGAGCGAATGGCGCGACGCCTACAACACCGACCCGCTCGCTCGAGCGACCATCGGCGACCAGACCTATGGGCTGCCCATCGGTTACGGGGTGGCCGGCTTCCTCTGGGTGAACAAGACGATCCTCGAGGAGCAGGGCCTCGACGTGCCGACGAACTACGACGAACTGGTCTCGGTGTCGAAGGCGCTGCAGGCCAAGGGCATCGCCCCCATCGCGTTCGGCGCGAAGGACACCTGGCAAGACGTCGACTACTATCTCGCCATCGCCGCGTCGCTCAACAAAGACGCGCTCTACGCAGCGCTCGACGGGTCGGGGAGCTGGACCGAACCCGACCTGGTGAAGGCGTTCGGCCTGTGGCAGCAGCTCTTCGCAGACGGGGTGGTGCAGGAGGGAGCCGCGGGCGCGTCGACGTACACCGACACCTACGACCTCTTCACCCAGGGCAAGGCGGCGTTCTTCGCGAACGGATCGTGGAACCTCGACATGTACAAGAACTCGCTCGATCTCGTCGGCTCCGACGACATCGACGTGATCCCCCTCCCCGTTCCAGGCGGCGACGACACGGCGCCCATCACGGGTGACGTCACCGGCATCGTCGTCGTGAACAAGAACAGCGAGAACAAGGCGGCTGCCTTCCAGCTCGCCCGGTTCATGAGCGAGGGCGCCGGTGCGCAGGTCTTGACGGATGCGGCACTCGACTTCCCCGTCACCAAGGACGGCCCGGCCCCGTCTGAACTGCCGGCAGCTGCCGACCAGGCACGCGCATCCATTCAGGGCCTCATCGCCGACGACCTCGCCGGCTACCGGCAAGTGCCGTCGGCGTCGGTGAACACGGCGCTCGGCGACGCCCTCGTCGGGCTCATCAGTTCGGGACTGTCGCCCGACGATGCGGCGTCGCGGGTTCAAGAAGCCGCTGACAACGCCTGATCGCTTCGAGGAGGAAGACGCATGTCCGTCACCACAGCCCACCAGGAGCCGGCAGTCGCCGGACTGCGTCCCCCTCCGCCGGAGTCGACGGTGCCGCCGCCGCGCAAGCGGCGGAGCACCGCCGACGCCGGGTGGCGGAAGGGCTGGCTCGGGCCCGTCCTGATCCTCCCCGCCCTGGCGATCTTCGCGATCTACATCGCGTACCCCGTCGTCGCCAACGTCATCACCAGCTTCTTCGGCAACACCGAGAACGACCCCGTGCTGCGTTTCGTGGGCTTCGACAACTACGAGTGGGTGGCCACGGCCCGGCCGTCGCTCATCGCCTTCCGCAACGTGCTCGTCTGGGCGGTGCTGACGGTGCCGCTGCAGATGATCCTCGGGCTGCTCTTCGCCGTCGCGCTGCAGGGAAAAGGGCTGCTGCGCGGGCTCCTGCGCACCCTTCTCTTCCTTCCCGTCGTGCTGACTCCCGTCGTCGTCGGCTACCTCTACGCCGACCTGCTCGAAGCATCCAACGGGCCCGTCAACACGGCTCTGCGGCAGCTCGGGCTGGGCTTCGCCACCCAGCAGTGGCTGGCCGACCCGGCGATCGCGCTCCCCGTGGTCGCCGTGGTCAACGTGTGGATGTGGACGGGGTTCAGCATGGCGATCTACCAGGCGGCCTTGAGCGGCCTCGACGACGAGGTTCTCGAGGCCGCTTCGCTCGACGGAGCCACCCGCTGGCAGACGCTCCGGCACATCATTGTGCCGATGTTGCGCCCGGCACACTTCTCGCTCCTCATCCTCGGGGTGATCGGAACGCTGAAGACATTCGACCTCGTCTACGTGCTCACGCGCGGCGGGCCCGATAATGCCAGCCAGGTTCCGACGACCCTGCTGTTCCAGATCCTGCTCGACGGGCGGGATGGCCGCGCTGCGGCCATCGGAACGGTCGTGTTCCTCCTGGCGATGATCATCACGGCGGTGCAGCTGCGCCAGTACCTCAAGGGGAGCAAGTCATGAGGCCGGGCCGGCTCGCTCTCGTCGTCATGCTCGCCGTGACGGTGCTCTGGATGCTTCCGCTCTACCGCCTCGTCACCGTCTCGCTCTCGCAGGGCGGGCTCGACAACTACGCGGAGGTCATCTCCCAGGAGGGAATCTTCCGCTACCTCCTGAACAGCGCGATCGTCACAGCGGCGACGGTGGTCGCGGTGCTGGCGCTGGCGTCGGTGTCGGCCTTCGCCTTCAGCAAGCTCCGGTTTCCCGGTCGCAACGTCCTGTATGCCGTCGTGCTCGCCGGGCTCATGATCCCGGTCGCGGCCATCCTGGTTCCGCTCAGCCAGATCCAGCAGGCATTCGGCCTCTACAACACCTACCCCGGCCTCATCCTCCCCTATACGGCCTTGGCGCTGCCCTTCGCGCTCGTGCTCCTGCGGGGTGCGTACGACGCGCTGCCCGATCAGCTGCTCGAGGCGGCGGTGGTCGACGGCGCCGGCACGTGGCGGGCGTTCCTTCGCGTCATGCTCCCATTGACGACGCCGACTCTCGTCATGGTCGGCATCTGGACGTTCCTGAACTCCTGGAACGAGTTCCTGCTGGCTCTGTTGTTCATGTCGGCCCCCGACATGCGCACCGTCACCGTGATTCCCGCGAGCTTCCAGCTGGCCTTCTTCGTCGACGTGCCGAAGATCTTCGCGGCCCTCGTGATCATCCAGCTCCCCGTCGTGCTGCTCTATGCAGCGCTCCAGGGCAAGTTCCAGCGAGGCCTGACCGCCGGAGCGATCAAGTGACCCAGAAGGTGTGCTTCCTGCTCCGCATCGACTCGGAGGCGATCGACGAGTACGTCGAACGGCACCGCACGATCTGGCCCGAGATGCTGCACGCCCTCAAGGAGTGCGGCTACCGCAACTACTCGATGTTCGCCGACCCGACAGGTCTGCTGGTGGGATACCTGGAGACGGACGACTTCGAGCTGTCGAGCCGGGCGATGGCGGCGAGCGAGGTGCAGCACGCCTGGGATGCGTACATGACAGCGATGTTCCGCGACGTCGACGAGGCCCGCCCGGTGGGCTCCGTGGTGCCGCTGCTTCACGCATTCGACCTCGACCGGCAGCTCGCGGAGGTGGTGGCATGAGTGTCGACCACCCGCTTCGGGTCGCCCTCGTAGGCACCCCGTCGCACCCCGAAGTGGAGTGGAACGACGCCTCTCTCACCAGGCTTCGCGCGCTCGGGTTCAACGCGGTGCAGCTGAACATCGCCTGGTCGTACCGGCCCGACGACGAGGTGCTGAATCTCGAGGACGTCATCGCGATCCCGGGCGCCCCGGAACCGCTCGCGGGCCAGGGCCGACGAGGGAACGGTGAGCGGCGAGCCCGGCTGACCGCCCGGGCCCGACTGGCCCGTCGACACGGGTTCAGAACGATTCTCCACGTCGGGATTCCCTTCCAGGGCAGAGCCGGCTTCGACGGTGCGCCCCTGCCCCAGTGCATCTCCGACCCCGGCGTCACTGACCGGTACGAGAAGGCTCTCTCGCTTCTCGCCCAGGCGATTCCCGAGATCGACGACATCCTCGTCTACACCTACGACCAGGATGCTTGGCTCTGCAGCGAGTTCGGTGGGTGCGACCGCTGCCTCGGTGTTCCCCTCCACGAGAGGCTGCCGCGGTTCCTGAACGGGCTGGGGGAGGCGTGGAACCGTTCACGACCGAACGGACGGGTGTGGTGGGAACCCTGGGAACTCTCCTCCGGGCAGGCACTGGCGTGCGTTCCCCGCCTCGACCCGTCGCGCCTGGGCGTGATGGTGCACAACACCATCGGGGAGGTCATCAGCACACGTCCTGCCGACGCCTTCGTGCGGAACCTAGCCACCGCTGCCGCCTCGCGGGGCCTGCCCGTCGTGGTCGAGATCTTCCTGTCGTCGTCCAACGAAGAGGTCGAGCCGTGGACGCACCTGCCTGTCCCGCTCGTCACGATCGAGCAGCTGCGCGCCGTCGATCGTGTCGTCGGCGTGAGCGGTGTGAAGGAGTACTTCGGATTGCGGCTCGACGAGTTCGACGTGAACCTCAACGCCGCCGCAGCCTACTTCCGCGCACCGAACCGAACCGATGGCGAGCTGCTCGACGACGTCGCCGCGCTCTTCGGGGAAAAGTGGCTCCCGCGCTTCTGGACCCTCGCCAGTGAGGCCTACTCCCTGTACCCCTGGGATGCGAGCTGGTTCGGCCGTCAACTCGGCAGGAGTCAGCCCGTGCACGAGACGACCGCGGCGACGGTGAGGGGTGCCCAGACCTCGGCCTCTGCCTGGGACACACCCGCGTGGCGTTCATCGCGGCATGCGGTCTTCATGCGAACCGACAATGGTGAGCCGCATCCGTGGCTGCTCGAAGACGTGGGTCTGCGATGCTCTCAGGCCGCCGATCGCATGACGGATGCCCTCGCGGTGTTCGACAGGGAACCCTGGGTCGATCGAGCTGAGCACCTCGAGACCCACCTGCAGCTCCAGCGTCTGCAGGCCCTCGGCTTCGTCACGCGGACCAGGGCGTACGCCTTCCACATCCGGGAGACCCTTCTCGCCTGTGTGCTCCGCTCTGAACCTCGCCCTTTCCTTCGCGACGAGCTGCGGCGCACCTTGGAGGCCGACCTGGCGAATCAGGAGCGGGAGGTGCTCCGGCTGGCGGAGGTCGAGGCTTTGGGTGCGCCGGAGATCTCGGAGGTCGCCGGTCTCCAAGCGACCGAGAAATGGGTGGTGCAGACGCGCACCGACCTCGACGGCATCAAGGATGCTCTCTCGACTCTCACCCGATCGCTCCCGGAATATCTCGCGACCTACTCGCTCGCCGTGCCGGGAGTCGCGCGTGCCGGTCAGTTCTCACTGACCTCCCGCTGAAACCGACAACATTGGAGATCACGATGGCCGATCACGTCCGCCCAGCTCGCATCACCGCCGGGGTGCTGGCAGCAGCCCTTCTCATGGGAGGTCTCGTCTCCCTCACGCCGAGTCCCGCCGAAGCCGCAGGAACAGTGACGCAGAACGCGACGGCGAAGACACTCACCGCGTCGAGTTCGGGAACGACGATGACGCTGGACTACAACAACCGCGCCGCGATCTCGTCGCTTCTCGTCTCGGGAACCGAGACTCTGGCATCCGGGCAGCCCGGCTACTCGACACTGCAGCTCGACTCGGACGGGAGCACGCTGTCGAGTCAGGCGCTGGCGCAGTCACCTTCGGTCTCGGTCTCGGGGAACACGGCGACCGTGTCGTTCACGATGTCGAACAGCAAGGTGAGTGCGGCGGAGGTCTGGACTCTCACGGCGAACACCTCTGACATCTCGCTGGCGATCGCCCGCACAGTGACATGGGCGGGAGGCGCGAGCGGGTCGATCCGGGACAGCAGCATGCCGCGGATGACCTTCAAGCAAGACCAGTGGAACAACGCGCACCTCGCCGGCTCGGGCGGGTCGATCCCTCTCTGGGGCGCGCAACTGCTCACCGCGAGCTCCGCACAGCTCACCGATGGCAGCCCGGCCTTCCCGACGGGCCTCAGCCTCGAGAAGGGCGGCAATCGTGTCGTGCAGACGCAGAACAGCATCCGTCTGCTCAACGACGCGCCTACCGGACTCGATGTGAACGCCAGCCCGAACCGCAACGGCGCAGTCTCCTTCCTGCGCGAGGGCACGAGCAGCCCCGGTGGTCTCACGACGTCGTGGTCGCAGAGCTCTGCGGCCTGGGGCTACACCAACCAGAATCCGAAAGGCTACGCCGAAGCCGTCTCCGGTCTCGGGAGGTTTGCCACCGGTGGAGCTCTCCTCTTCGCGCCGGTGACGGTCGCGAGCGGGCAGCAGGACACGGTGACTCTGACCTTCGCGACGACGCCGACGTCGGCATCGTACGACGTGGGGACCATCAAGGGTTTCGACAGCAGCCAGGTCGCCCACGCCATCAAGGACTTCGGAGCGGCGATGATGCAGGACAGCACCATCGGCGCTTCATCGGAGCGGTCGTTCCGCTCCGCCAAGGCCCCGCCGTTCACCATGCTGTTCAACGTGTACGTGGCGGAGCTGCTGCAGAGCGATGAGGCGTTCGCGTCGATGCGAAAGCAGTTCCTCGACATCAAAGACGGCCTCCAGCGCTCTGACGGCATGCTGGGCTGCTGCACGCCGTTCGCGGTGCAAGCCATCCCCTCGACCCTGCCCGACTACCTGACGACGGACGGAGTGTTCGCGTACGTGGCGGCAGTCGCGACCCTCTACGAGCTCGCTCCCGATCCCGCCTGGCTGCAGCAGATGAAGCCGTCGATCGAGGCGGCGCTCGCCTATGCAGACGGCCACCTCAAGATCACGTCGGGAATCACGGCGGGTCTCTACAGCAACTACCAGTGCGGACAACCCGCGCCACTCACCGGGTGCGTGAAGCACAACAGTGACTGGAACGACCTGTACCAGATCGGCCAGGTCAACGCTTATCAGAACGTGCTCGCGTATCACGCCCTCACGCAGTGGGCAGCTCTCGAGAACTCGGTGCTCGGCAGTCCGTCCCTCGCCGCCGGTTACACCTCGTCGGCGTCGGCCCTCCGCACGAAGTTCAATCAGGCCGGCGCCGACGGAGGGTTCTGGTCGACCTCCAGCCAGACGTTCGAGTACACGCGAGACCTGAACGGCACCCTCGTCAAGGACTGCAAGAACCTCTTCGCCAACGGGTACGCGGTGCAGTACGGTCTCGTGAACGACGACCGTGCGCGCGTGATCGCCGGGCAGCTTCGCAGCAGCTACTACTCGACCTTCTGGCGACTCCACGGCTCCAACCCCGTGAGCTGCGCCACCACCGAGACCGATCTCTACTTCCCCTTTTTCGAAGACGGCGGGGTGCACCTGCTGATGGAGCAGCCCGCCGCCCAGATCGGGCTGACCCTCTCCGATCGCTCCTACAACGTGAACTCTGCGCACACCGTTGCGGAGCGCTATCCGCAAGACCACTTCTGGGGAATGAGCAACATCCAACCCGACACCCTCGCCGTGCGCCGCGACGTCTACCAGGAGACCTGGATGTCGAACAACATCCTCGGCTTGTGGCCGCTGTTCCACGACGTGCTCGGCTTCCAGCCGACGAGGGACCGGCTCGATCTCGCCCCCTACATCGACAACAGCTTGATCGGGAGCAGCGTGCCGTACTCCGTTCGAGGTCAGCACAGTGTGATCGTCGACTACCTGGCGCTCGAGAGCTATCGCGTCACCGCAGACGGGTCTGTCCCGATCCGGATCGGGTGGCGCGACCGGCAGCCAGGTGTCCAGTACACCGTCCGCGTCGACGGCACTCCGCAGTCGGTGACGGCGGATGCGGCGGGCAAGGTGTGGCTGACCACGACGGGAAGTGGCGCCCACACGTACACGATCGACTCGGTCGCGCTCGTGACTCTCGACGACAGCAAGGCCGCCTTCTCGGGTACGTGGGGGCCTGCTGCGGGCAGCGCCTTCTTCGGGGGGAGCATCGCGCTGTCGTCGACGACCGGATCGGCTGCGACTTTCGATTTCACGGGAGACGCGATCGGGTTCACCGGGTCGACCGGCACTGACAAGGGCCGAGCCCGCATCGAGGTCGACGGTATCGATCTCGGAACCGTCGACTACTTCTCGACCAACCCCGAGAACCAGAAGACGATCTTCGATCAGGCGGGGTTCGGCCCGGGCGCTCATCGGCTCACCGTGACGGCCCTCGGCACGAAGAGCGCCGCTTCGACCGGAACCCAGATCAACATCGACGCCCTGAGGCTGCCGGGGGTTCCCTCGCCTTCAGACCCGGTCGACGATGTGCACTTCGCCTACTCGGGAGCCTGGTTCACCGACCAGTACGGGAAATTCCTCGACGGCACCATCCACGGCACCTCGACCGCCGGTGCAACTGCGACCAAGGTCTTCAGCGGCACGTCGTTCGACCTCTTCGGCGCGAAAGGACCCGACAAAGGCAAGGCGCAGATCTCCGTCGACGGCGGCGCGCCCCAGGTCGTCGACTTCTACTCGGCATCGGGGCAGAACCAAGCGACGATTGCCACGATCTCCGGGTTGAGCGCCGGTCTCCATACGGTCGTGATCACAGCGCTCGGCCAGAAGAGCTCAGCGTCGAGCGGTGTTCAGGTGACGGTCGACGGCATCCGGGTGAGGCAGTGAATCGCCCTCACCCGGCCCCCGCCGCGCGCAGCGTCACGACCATGGTCGAGCCGCCGCCGGGCGTCTCCTCGAACTCGAGGGTGCCGTCCATCCCCTCGACGAAACCCTTCGAGAGAGCGAGGCCGAGGCCGAGGCCGGTGGTGTTGTCGACGTCGCCGAGGCGCTGGAAGGGCACGAAGATGTCGTCGCGACGCTCTTCGGACACGCCCGGCCCGCGGTCGATGACGCGGATCTGCACCGTGTCATGGAAAGCGGATGCGGCCACCGCCACCGCCTGATCGGCCGGCGAGTACCGGAGTGCGTTGGAGAGCAGGTTGACCAGCACCCGCCCGAGCAGCACCGGGTCGGCCTCCACCTGGGGCAGGTCGGCGGGGAGGTCGAGGTCGACGGCCGTCGGGCCGACGTCGAGCTCCTCGAGAGCGGCGGGCACGAGGTCGGCGAGGTCGGTGGGCCGGGGCGAGACGGCGAGCACGCCGGCCTGAACCCGGCTCACGTCGAGGAGGTCGGTGAGCAGGCGGGTGAGCTGGTCGAGTCCGGTTTCGGCCGTGTCGAGGAGCACGTCGCGATCGGCCGGCGACAGGGTCGCGCCCGGAGCGCGCAACCCGGTGATCGCGGCGGTGGCGGCGGCCAGCGGTCGACGGAGGTCGTGGCCGACGGCGGCGAGCAGGGCGCTGCGCACCCGGTCGGCCGCGGCGAGCGGGGCCATCTCGCGGGCCGTCTGCTCAAGGTCGGCGTGCTCGAGCGCCGTCGCGAGCTGGGCGACGATCACCCCGAGCAGCCGGCGGTCTGACGACTCGAGCGAGCGGCCATGCAGCTCGAGGGTGGCGTCGTCGTCGATGGGGATGCGCACCCCCGTCTCGTCGCCCGCCGGCTCCCCGTCGCCCGCCAGCACCCGCTCGCGCACCGCACCGAGCTCGGCTCGACCCGCCCCCATGGCGCCCGCCCCCACGGCGTCCGGCCTCACGGCGTCGGCCCCCACGGCTGGCGCCCCCACGACGCCGGGCCCCGCGGCGTCTGCGGCGAGGGCGCCCGCCCCCACGGCGTCCACCCCCACGGCGCCGGGCCCCGCGGCGTCTGCGGCGACGGCGCCCGCCCCGACGGCGCCCGCCCCGACGGCGTCGGCCCCCGCGGCGCCCGCCCCCACGGTGTCGGGTTCGCGAATCAGGATGCGCACCCCGGTCAGCCCGAAGGCCTCGCGCGTGCGCGTCACGAAGGCCTGCAGCGAGTCCTGCCCGCGCAGCACCTCGCCCGCGACACCCGCGATGAGCTCCGACTCGGCGGCCGAGCGCCGCGCCGACCGCGAACGCCGCGCCGCCTGGTCGACCACGATCGACACCAGCACCGCGATGACGACGTAGAGCACGAGCGACAGCGCGTGCCTCGGGTTGTCGATGTGCACCGTGTAGAGCGGATCGACGAAGAGGAAGTCGAGCGTCACCCCCGACAGCACCGCGGCGAACAGCGCCGGCCAGATGCCTCCCACCAGCGCCACGACCACCACGAGCAGCTGGTAGCTCAGCACGTCGGAGGTGATCGACTCCTCGTTGTGGAACAGCGACAGCAGCCAGGTGAGCAGCGGCCCGCCGGCAAGGGCCAGCACGAAGCCCAGGATGCGCCGCCGCAGCGTGAGCGATCCTCGCGCGAGGGGGAGGGAGACCCGGCCGCCGGCGGCGGGGTGGTTGACGATGTGCACGTCGATGTCGCCGGATTCGCGGATGACGGTCGCGCCGATGCCTGCTCCGGTGACGAGCGCGGCGAGGCGGGAGCGGCGGCTGACGCCGATGACGAGCTGGGTCGCGTTCGCCGATCGCGCGAACTCCACCAGCGCGGCGGGGATGTCGGTGCCGACGACTTGGTGGAAGGTGCCCCCGAGGCTCTCGACCAATAACCGTTGGGCGGCGAGGGCTCCGGGGTCGGCTTGGCGGAGACCGTCCTGGCTGGTGACGTGCACGGCCAGCAGCTGCCCGCCCGCGGAGCGGGCGGCGATGCGGGAGCCGCGGCGGAGGAGGGTCTCGCCTTCGGGGCCGCCGGTGAGGGCGACGACGACGCGTTCGCGGGCTTCCCATTTCTGGCCGATGCCGTGCTCGACCCGGTACTTCTGCAGCGACGAGTCGACCTCGTCGGCGAGCCACAACAACGCGAGTTCACGCAGGGCGGTGAGGTTCCCGAGCCGGAAGTAGTTCGACAGGGCCGCGTCGATCCTCGCCGCCGGATACACGACGCCTTCGGAGAGGCGGTCGCGGAGGGCTTGGGGGGCGAGGTCGATGACCTCGATCTGGTCGGCCTGTCGCAGCACCGCATCCGGGATCGTCTCGCGTTGGGGGACCCCGGTGATCTGCTGCACGACGTCGTTGAGGGACTCGATGTGCTGGATGTTCACGGTGGAGATCACGTCGATGCCGGCGTCGAGGAGGGTCTCGACGTCTCGCCACCGTTTCTCGTGCCGGGACCCGGGCGCGTTGCTGTGGGCGAGTTCGTCGACGAGCGCGACCCGGGGTGCACGGGCGAGCACCGCATCCAGGTCCATCTCCTCCAGGGTCACACCCCGGTGCGAGATGACGGCGCGGGGGACGATCTCGAACCCGGCCGTCATCGCTTTGGTCGCAGCACGCCCGTGGGTCTCCACGACCGCGACCACCACGTCCTTGCCCGCCGCACGCAGCCGCCTGCCTTCCTCGAGCATCGCGTAGGTCTTGCCCACCCCGGGCGCGGCCCCGAGCAGCACCCGCAACCGACCCTGCCTCACCACGCCTCCGCCACCCGCGGCGTCAGCCGGCCAGCTGCGACAGCGCCACGTTCAGCTGCAGCACGTTCACCGTCGGCTCACCCAGGTAGCCGAGGTCGCGGCCCTGCACGAAGGTGTCGACCAGCCCCTTCACCTGCTCCTCGCCGAGCCCGCGGGTCTTCGCGACGCGCGCGACCTGCTCGTAGGCGTACTCGGGGCTGATGTGCGGGTCGAGCCCCGAACCCGAGGTGGTGAGGGCGTCGACCGGAATGCCGTCGGCCGGCACACCGTCCGACTCCGCGATGGCCGCGCGCCTGGCCTCGATCTCGGCGAGGAAGTCGGGGTTCTCGGGGCCGTCGTTGCTGGCCACCGAGGCACCGCCGTCGTAGCCCGCGGCGGAGGGCCGCGACTGGAACCACTCCGGCAGCGCGGCGCCGTCGGCGTCGGCGAACGACTGGCCGAGGAGCGACGAGCCGACCGGCTTGCCGTCGACGGTCACGATGCTGCCGTTCGCCTGCGCCGGCAGGGCGAGCTGGCCGATGCCGAGCACGGCGACCGGGTAGGCGATGCCGAGCACGACGGTCGCGACGATCATGTAGCGGAGCGCGACCCAGTAAGGGCGGGCGAACCCGCGGGAGGTAGCCATGATGGGGATCCTGTTCTGAGAGACGGAGGGGAGAGGGGCCTAGAACCCGGGGAGGAGGCTCACGACGAGGTCGATCAGCTTGATGCCGATGAAGGGCGCGACCACCCCGCCCAGGCCGTAGATGAGGATGTTGCGGTTGAGGATGCGCGACGCCGACATGGGCCGGTACTTCACGCCCCGCAACGCCAGCGGGATGAGCGCGATGATGACGAGCGCGTTGAAGATCACCGCCGAGAGGATCGCCGAGGCCGGCGAGTGCAGCTGCATGATGTTGAGGAGCCCGAGGCCCGGGAACACCGCCGCGAACATCGCCGGGATGATGGCGAAGTACTTCGCGATGTCGTTCGCGATCGAGAAGGTGGTGAGCGCACCGCGGGTGATGAGCAGCTGCTTGCCGATCGCCACGATGTCGATGAGCTTCGTGGGGTCGGAGTCGAGGTCGACCATGTTGCCGGCCTCCTTCGCGGCACTCGTGCCCGTGTTCATCGCCACCCCGACGTCGGCCTGCGCGAGCGCGGGGGCGTCGTTCGTGCCGTCGCCGGTCATGGCGACCAGCCGGCCGCCCTCCTGCTCCTGGCGGATGAGCGCCAGCTTGTCCTCGGGCGTCGCCTCGGCGAGGTAGTCGTCGACCCCCGCCTCCTCGGCGATGGCTTTGGCGGTGAGCGGGTTGTCGCCCGTGATCATGACGGTGCGGATGCCCATCGAGCGCAGCTCGGCGAAGCGGGTGGCCATCCCCTCCTTCACGATGTCCTTCAGGTACACCACTCCGAGAACCTCCGCGGGCCGGCCGGGCTCGCGGGTGGCCACGACGAGCGGGGTGCCGCCGAGACCGGCGATGCGATCGGTCTGCTTCTGCAACTCGTCGAACAGCGAGCTGCCCGTCGTGCCCGTCTCGCGCGCCCAGGCGGTGACGGCCGAGCCCGCCCCCTTGCGGATCTGGCGGCCGTCGGCGAAGTCGACCCCGCTCATCCGGGTCTGGGCGGTGAAGGGAACGATCTCGCCGTCGATCTGCGACGGGCGACGGAAGCCCTGCGCCTCCGAGAGGTCGACGATCGACTTGCCCTCGGGAGTGGGGTCGGAGAGCGACGACAGGGCTGCGGCGTCACGGAGGGCCGCGGCCTCGACACCGGGGAGGGCGACGAACTTCGAGGCGCGCCGGTTGCCGTAGGTGATGGTTCCCGTCTTGTCCATGAGCAGCGTGGTCACGTCGCCGGCGGCCTCGACCGCGCGGCCCGACATGGCGAGCACGTTGCGCTGCACCAGACGGTCCATGCCGGCGATGCCGATGGCCGAGAGCAGCGCGCCGATGGTGGTCGGGATGAGGCACACCAGCAGGGCGACCATGACCGCGATGGAGGGCGTCGCATCCGAGTACCCGGCGATCGGGCCGAGGGTGAGCACCACGACGAGGAACACGATCGACAGGCTCGCCAGCAGGATGTTCAGGGCGATCTCGTTCGGCGTCTTCTGCCGCGAGGCCCCCTCGACGAGACGGATCATGCGGTCGACGAAGGTCTCGCCGGGCTTCGAGGTGATCACCACCACGATGCGGTCGGAGAGCACACGGGTGCCGCCGGTGACGGCACTGCGGTCGCCGCCCGACTCGCGCACCACGGGGGCCGACTCGCCGGTGATGGCCGACTCGTCGATGGAGGCGATGCCGTCGACGATGTCGCCGTCGCCCGGCACCAGCTCGCCCGCGGTGACCACCACCACGTCGCCGAGCCGCAGCTCGGCCGAGGCCACCTGCTCGGTGGGGGCGTGCAGGGCGGCGGCATCCGCTCGTTCGTCGTATCCGACGACGCGGCTGGCCATGGTGCTGGTGCGGGTGGCGCGCAGGGTGGCGGCCTGCGCCTTGCCGCGGCCCTCGGCGACGCTCTCGGCGAGGTTGGCGAAGAGCACGGTGAGCCACAGCCAGACGGCGATGGTCCAGGTGAAGGCGATGCTCGTCGCCTGCGGGCCCTCCTCGGCGGGAAGGAAGGGCTGCGCGACGGCGATCACCGTGGTGAGGGCCGCGCCGATCTCGACGAGGAACATCACCGGGTTGTGCCACATCTCGCGCGGGTCGAGCTTGCGGAAGGCGCCGGGCAAGCCCTTGGCGAGCTGGTCGAGGCTGAAGGTGGGGCGCCCGGCGGAGCGGGTGGGCGCATCCGGTGCGGTCGCGGTGGGGGTCGATGGCTCGGGGGAGCTGGTCGGGGTGAGGGTGGACATGGTTACTGGAGCCCTTCGGCGAGTGGTCCGAGTGCGAGCACGGGGAAGTAGGTGAGCGCGACGACGATGACGATCACGCCCAGGAGGAGGCCCACGAACTGCGGGCGGTGGGTCGGCAGCGTGCCGGCGGTGACGGGCACCTTGCTCTGCGCGGCCAGCGAGCCGGCGAGGGCGAGCACGAGCACGATCGGGATGAACCGGCCGAGCAGCATCGCCACTCCGAGCGCGGTGTTGAACCACGGGGTGTTCGCGGTGATGCCGGCGAACGCCGAACCGTTGTTGTTCGAGGCGCTGGTGAACGCGTAGAGCACCTCGGTGAAGCCGTGGAGCCCGGGGTTCCAGATCGAGGTGCCCTCGACGTCGTCGCGCACCGCGGGGATGGCGAAGCTCAGGGCGGTGCCCACGAGCACGAGCGTCGGGGTGGCGAGGATGTAGAGGCTCGCCAACTTGATCTCACGCGGGCCGAGCTTCTTGCCGAGGTACTCGGGGGTGCGGCCGACGAGCAGACCCGCGATGAACACCGTGATGACGGCGATGACGAGGATGCCGTAGAGCCCCGCGCCGATGCCGCCCGGCGCGATCTCGCCGAGCATCATGTTGAACAGCGTCATCATGCCGCCGAGCGAGGTGAAGCTGTCGTGCATCGAGTTGACCGCGCCGGTCGAGGTGATCGTCGACGTGGTCGCGAACAGGGTCGAGCCGATGATGCCGAAGCGCTGCTCCTTGCCCTCCATCGCGCCGCCCGCGAGCGCCGGCCCGGTGCCGGAGCCGGCCAGCTCGAACGCGCTGAGCGCGGCGAACGACACCACGAACAGGGCGCCCATCGCGGCGACGACGGCGTAGCCCTGGCGGTTGTCGTCGACCATCTTCCCGAAGGTGCGGGGGAGGGCGAACGGGATGGCGAGCATCAGCACGATCTCGAACAGGCTCGTCCAGGGGGTGGGGTTCTCGAACGGATGCGCGGAGTTGGTGTTGAAGAACCCGCCGCCGTTGTTGCCGAGCAGCTTGATCGCCTCCTGCGACGCGACGGGCCCGCCCGGGATGGTCGCGGTGCCGCCGGTGAGGGTGGTGACCTCGGTGAAGCCGGTGAAGTTCTGGATGACGCCGCCGGCCAGCAGCACGATGCTCGAGAGCACGGCGAGGGGCAGCAGGATGCGGAGGATGCCGCGGGTGAGGTCGACCCAGAAGTTGCCGAGCGTGCCGGAGTTGCGGCGGGCGAAGCCGCGCATGAGCGCGACGGCGACCGCGAGGCCGACTCCGGCCGAGACGAAGTTCTGCACGGCGAGGCCCGCGATCTGCACGGTGTAGCCCATCGTGACCTCGGGCGAGTACGACTGCCAGTTCGTGTTGGCCACGAACGACGCTGCCGTGTTGAACGACAGGCCCTCGGGCACCGCGGGCAGACCGAGCGAGTACGGGAGCACGGCCTGCAGGCGCTGCAGCGCGTAGACGAGCAGCACGCCGATGAGCGAGAACGCGAGCACGCTGCGCAGGTACGCGCCCCAGCTCTGCTCGCCGTCGGGGTCGACGCCGACGACGCGGTAGAGACCGCGCTCGATCTTCAGGTCTCTCGCACCGGTGAAGGTGTGGGCGATGTAGTCGCCGAGAGGGCGATACAGCACCGCGAGGATGAGGGCGAGGGTCGCGAGCTGCGCGATGAGGAGCCAGATCTCCATCTAGAACTTCTCCGGCTTCACGAGGGCGACGACCAGGTAGGCCACGCCGGCCAGGCCCAGCACGGCGGCGACGAGTTCGAGCACGATCACAGCTTCTCGACCCCCCAGGCGACGAGGGCGACGACGCCGAAGACGGCGAGGATCGCGACGAGATAGACGACGTCGAGCACGGTATTTCTCCATCCGACAGGCGCCCGGGGTGGGCGCACAGGTACGGATGACGATCATGCTCGCGCCGAGGGCCCCGATCGCCCGTCCTAACGAGTTCCTGACGCCCGCACCGCCCCGACCCCCGAAATCCCTACGCGATCCTGACGGCGCGCGCGTGCCCGGCGCGCGCGTGCTGGTCGCGCAGCGCGCGCAGGTTGGTCGCGCAGCGCGCGCACACTGGTCGCGCAAAGTGCTCTCAAGAGAGTGTTTGAGGACACTTTGAGCGACCAACCCGGCGCCCTCGGGGCGGGAGGGGAGGGTCAGGCGCCGAGCACGGCCCAGGCGTGGGCGGGGAGGGTGGCGTGGGGACCCTCGAGGGTGGCGGTGCCGGCGAGGAGGGTGGTGGCGTCGGCGATCGGCAGCTCGACCGGGTCGTCGCCGAGGTTGAGGGCGGTGACGACGGTGCCCGAGCCGGTCGCGGTGCGCACCACGAGGGCGGTGTTCGCGACGTGCAGCACGTCGGAGCGCGCGCTGTGCAGCCAGGGGTGCCGACGGCGCAGGGCGATCAGTTCGCCGTGCAGCGCGAGCAGTTCGCGGGAGTCGGGGCCGGCGCCCGGCAGAGCAGCGGGCAGCTCGTCGGGTTCGGGGGGCGTCGCGGGGAACTCGGGGCGCACCGCGTCGTCGCCCCCGAGTCGCTCCTCCTTCACCGCACGCAGCCCGTACTCGTCGCCGGCGTAGACCATCGGGGTGCCGGCCAGCGTGAACAGCAGGGCGAGGGCGTGGGGCAGGTGACGCGCATCCGGGATCGCCGACGCGATGCGCGTGACGTCGTGGTTGCCCACGAAGGTGGTGGGCACGAAGCTCTCGAGCAGCTCGTTGCCGCGCTCGATGGCGTGCTTCGTCTCGAACAGGTTCGCGTCGGCGATGCCGTGCCAGATGCCCTGCCAGAGCTCGTACTGCGTGAGCGAGTCGAGGCCAGACCGGGCGACGATGTCGAGCGCGTCGCCGTGGATGACCTCTCCGGTGAACCAGGCATCCGGATGCGCCTCCCGCACCCTCGGCAGCACCTCGGCCCAGAAGGCGGGCGGCACCGCGTAGGCGGCGTCGAGGCGCCAGCCGTCCGCGCCCAGGTCGAGCCAGTACGTCATCACCCTGGCGACGAGATCGGCGACGGCGGGCGAGGAGTGGTCGAGGGCGACGAGCTGGTCGTGCCCCTCGAACACCTCGGCGCGGACGGGATCGCCCGGCCGCCAGCCCGCCCAGTCGATGCGGAAGAGCTCGGCCGTGGCGGCATCCGGGCCCTTCTCCTCGACGGCGGCGAAAGCCGGATGCGCCCGGCCCACGTGATTGAACACGCCGTCGAGGAGCACCCTGATGCCCCGCTCGTGCGCCGCGGCGACCAGGCGGTCGAAGTCGGCGTCGTCGCCGAGCCGCGAGTCGATGCGGAAGTGGTCGACGGTGTCGTAGCCGTGCGATGTCGCCGCGAACACGGGCCCGAGCGCGAGCCCGTTGAGCCCGAGCCCGACGATGTGGTCGAGCCACGCCTCGAGGCGGCCCAGGCGGTGTTCCACCGCCTCCGGCTGAGCCGGGCCGGCAGCCGTCGCACGCATCGCGCCCGCCGAACGTTCGGGCCGCACCGGTGCCCCGACGAACCCGAGCGGGTAGACGTGCCACCACATCACATGCTCGACCCAGGAACCCGTCACCCCGCCAGTCAACACCTCCCCGAGCGTCTCCGCCCGCGGCGGCATCACCCGGGCGGGGGTAGGGTCGCGCGTATGGGGGAGACGACGAGGCAGACGGGCGCGCGTGCGCGGAGGATCGGGCTGATCGTGCTGGCGGGGGTGGTGGTGCTCGGGCTGGTGGCGGCCGCGGTGGTCGCGCTGGTGCTGAGGCCGGCGAGCGGGATCGCTGCGGCGCTGGAGGACGAGGACTTCGGGTACTGCCTCGAGCTCTGGACGACGCCGGCCGACGAGGTGGCCGTCGACGGAGAGGGCCCCTGGAGCCAGGAGCAGGAGACCGAGTTCTGGTCGCATCCGGTCGCCCTGCATTGCGCCGTGACCGAGCTGGGCGAGGAGCGCCGCGTGCGCGCTCTCGCGACGGCCTTCCCTGCGCTGGACGGCGACCGGCCCGGCGACCCCGACGAGCAGTGGCAGCCGGTCGCCGACTACGTGGTGTGGCTCGACGGACAAGAGGTGCCGAGCGGCGAGGCGCTGCTTCGCGTCGCGAGCCTCGTGAGGGGGTTGTGGGTCGCCCACGTCGACTCGGGACGGTACGCCGACGGCTTCACGAACTCGGCGGTGCTCGCCGACATGCGGGTGAGGGGTGAGCTCCCGGACTACGACGACTGGGCGGCGACCACCGACGCCGACGGGCAGAGCGCCGACGGCAGCGCCGAGAACGACGTGAACGCGCTCTTCGACTACCGCAACGCCGTTCTCGAGAAGGCCGGCGACGAGACCGAGACGGCCTATCGCGCCTACACCGACCGCTCCCGCGCGCTGTACGACGTGGTGCGCTGAGGCGACGGCGGTCACACCATGTCGCTCGCCGCGGTGCTGTTCTTCGTCCCCTCGGCGCTGCTCGTGCTCGCCGGTGTCGCGATCGTCGTGTTCGCCCTCCGCAACCGGTGCCCCGGCCGGGCGGGAGGGGTGGCGACCGTGCTGCGACTCCTCGCGGGCGCCGGCACGCTCGGGCTCGCGGTGGTGGCCGTCTCGCCGTTGTGGAGCGGGATGCAGTACGGCATCGTCATCCTCCCCGTCGCCGCCCTCTGCGCGGCGGCGCTGCTGAACGCGGTACTGCTCGGCGCTGCCGCACTGGTGCTGCGCATCCGTCGCTGAGCGCGAGCCGGGCGGAGCGCCGACTCAGACCCCCGGATGCGCCCCGAACCGCACGGCCAGCTCCCCGAGGGCGGCCTTCGAGTTCACTCCCGTCTTGCGGTAGATGCTGCTGAGGTGCGTCTTCACGGTGTTCACCGACACGTAGAGGCGGGCGGCGGCGTCGGCGCTGCTGTCGGTGACCAGCACGGCGGCCAGCACCTCGAGCTCCTTGCTGCTGAGGCGCAGGAACGGGTCGATGGTCGCCGGCTGGGCGCGATCGAGGATGCGTCGCACGATCGGCTCGGGAAGGGCGTCGGGTCGTCGTGCCACGAGCTGCTCGAGGTCTTCGCGCGGCAGCAGGCTGAGCGCGTAGAAGCTGTCGTGGGTGGTGGAGAGTGCGGCTGCGCGGGCGAACTGCTCGGCGGCCGAGTCGGTGTCGCCGGCACGCAGCTCGGAGGCGGCACGCACCGCCAGCACCGTGATGGTGGTGCGCGGGGCGTCGAGGGCGTGCCCGTGCAGCGGTGACACGATGCGGCTCGCCGAGGTGTAGTTGCCGAGCCTCGCCTCGGCCGCCGCCCGAGCGCACAGCAGGGTCTGGCCGGCCAGGGTGTCGCGGTCGGCCTCGAAGGAGTTGAGGGTGGCGCGGGATTCCGCGGGGTGCCCGGCAGCCGACTGCAGGATCGACCTGGCGACCGCGATCACCGCCCCCGTGGTGCCCTGCTTCGTCACCCGGTCGGGGAGCGCCGCCGACGAGCCGTCGATCTGTGCGAGCAGCTCGAAGGCCGCGTCGGGCCCCGGCACCGTCATGGCGGCAAGCAGCTTGTGGAACGGCCACCGCTCCGGGTGCTGCGAGAGATCGGCCCGCGCGAGCGTCGCCCGCGCCTCGTCGAGCCGGAACTCGTCGACGAGCAGCAGGGTCGCGGCGAAGACCGCGGGCAGCGCGGCACGACTGAACCACCACTCGCCCTCGGGCGGCACCTTGTCGAGCCAGATCCTCGCCTGGATGCCGCGGCCGGCGAGCGCATGGATGAAGGAGGCAGACGCTGCAGCCGTCACCTTCACCATCTCGTTCCCCACCACCATGGCGGAGTCGTAGGCCTCGACGTACTCGTGCACGGCTCGGTCGGCGTCACCGACGTACTCCCACACCAGCCCCCACTGCAGCTGCAGGTCGGGCAGACCCTGCGCGAGCTGTTCACGGGCGAGCGCGCTGGCCTCGTCGAGCATCGCCCTCGCCTCCCGCACCGCCTCGGACGCCTCGCCGAGCCTGCCGTCGGCCCGGGCGATCGCCGCGTGGCTGGTCAGCTGGGCGAGCGCATCCATGAGGCTCACCGGCGGCCCCGGGAACGGCGCCCCTCTGAAGCGCGTCGTCGTGGGCGCGCCCGAGAGCCGGCGGAGGTACTCGGCGGCCAGCACGAGCCGCGGATGCTGCACCAGCACCTCCTGCGGCAGCCGGTTCACCGCCTCCTGCAGGGCAGCGCGGTGGGTCGAGATGAGCACAGACCAGTGCAGGTCGAGCAGCCGCACCGCCTCGGCCCAGTCGTCGGCGTCGACCGCGGTGAGGAGTGCGCTGCCGGGGTCGGCTGACGGATCACTCGTCACGACGAACCGCTTCCGGGGCACACTCAACGAATCCTAGAGGTTCCACCCCCGAAGGGGGAGGGTGGAGCCTCGCGAGGTGCCGAACCCCGCGAGGCGACCGACTCGACATGCCGGCCGAGCAACCCCTACTCCGTGCAATCGACCGCCGCGTAGGCGGGGTTCTGCAGCGTCGTGTGCACCGTGCCGTCGTCGTACGACGCCTCGATCGACGCCGTGCCCGCAGCCAGGGTGCCGGCCCCCGTCGGGAACAACCCGTATGCGGCGTCGCCGTCGCCGACCGCGGCCCGCTCCTCGTCGGCCCCGACCGCCCCGACCGTGATGTCGACGTCGCGGCCCGCCTTGTTGATGGAGTACACCGCGACGTACGCCTCCTCTCCCACGCAGAGCGACCAGGCGGACGCCGTCGTGGCCACGGCGAGACCGGATGCGGGCACCGCGTCGAGCACGACGGCGTCGACGAAGGCGGTGGCGTCGCCGGTGGGCGCGGAGCCGCGGAACGCGATGCTGTGCGCTCCGCCCGACACGGTGAAGACGGGTGTCGTGTAGCCCGTCCAGCTCGTCGCCGACGGGGTCGCCGTCGCCACCACGGTGCCGTCGACGAGCACCTCGACGGGCTGAGGGGTGCTGTAGCCGGGCCGCTTCGCCGCCTGGAAGGTGAGGCGGTAATCACCCGGCACGAACTCGATGGTCTGGGTGAACGATCCGTGCGCGCCGTCCTTCGACTGCAGCAACGCCGTCTGCGTTCCCTCGGGGGCTGTCGTCGCCCCGAACGCGCTGCCGTTGTGCTGGATGCCCGCCTTGCCGACGAACGACCAGCCGTCGGTGAACGGCGCCGACTTCACGTTCGTGGTGGCCGGCGATTCGAACCCGGCGTTGGCGAGCGCCGGCACCGCGGGCGCGGCCGGCAGCTCGACGCGCACGTCGTCGAGGAACGCGGTGCGGTCGCCCGACGGTGCGGTGGCCCGGAACGTGACGGTGTGCTTGCCGCCGGTGCTCGCGAAGACCGCGCTGCGCACCGGGGTGTAGCTCGTGGTCGAGCTCACCGTGAACGAGCCGATCACCGTGCTGTCGTAGAGCACGTCGAAGGTCTGCGCCGGGTAGCCCGAACGCCCCGACAGCTCGAAGGCGAGCTGGAAGGTGCCGGCCGGGAAGTTCAGTTCCTGGCTGATCTCGCCCTGCACCCCCGCATCCGTCTTGAGGTAGGCGACCTGCGAGCCCTCCGGCGGTGTACCGGGGCCGAGGGGGCCCTCGGCGTTCTGGATGCCCGAACGGTTGGTGAACGTCCACCCGTTCACGAACGGGCCCGTCTTCGACTTCGTGGCACCCGGCTTCTCGAAGCCGCCGTTCGTGATGGTCACGATCGGGTAGGCGTCGGGGATGGTGGGGCTGACGTAGCAGTGCTGCTCCACGGTGGGGTTGGGGTCGCCGAGCTCGGCGGTCGTGCACGCCGTGTCGCCGGTGCGGGTCTGGTAGCTGAACAACCCGTCACCACCGAACGCCACGCTCTGCTGCCCGCTGAAGAAGCAGGTGCCGTTCTCGTCGGCGCAGAGGGTGTAGCCGTCGGGCCCGTCGGAGACGGCGCCGACCTTGTAGAGGCGGCTCGACGAGCCGGAGGCCGTGAGCCCCGGCGCGAAGGCCACCGCCTGGTAGAGGTGGGTGGTCGACTCCTGGAGCACCAGCGGATGCTCGTAGAGCGTCGACGCCGCCGTGGGGGTGGTTCCGTCGGTGGTGTAGCGGATCTCGGCGCCCGCCGTCGTGGAGTCGAGCGTGAGCATGCGCGCCCCCTCGTACACCCCGGAGTCGAGGCTGAAGCTCGGCGGGCTGACCACGGCCGGGTCGGGCGCGGGGGTGACGAGCACGCGCGCGACCGCTCTCGCGCTCGGGTCGGCGGTGCTCGTCGCCACCACCGCGACCTTGCGCTCGGTCGTCACCGCGGGCGGCGTGTAGACCCCGCTCGCCGAGACGGAGCCGTTCCCGGTTCCCTCCACGCTCCAGCTCACGCCGGCCGGGCCGTCGACGACCGCCGCTCCGAGCTGCAGCGTCGAGCCCGAGGCCACCGTGGGGTCGACGTCGTCGAGCGCCACCTGCACAGCGGGGTCGGCGGTGGTGTAGACCGCGACGGTGTAGTCGCCGCCGAGCGTGTCGCTGAAGCTCGTGGTGGCGGGGATGCTCGCCGACGAGGCGGGGAGCAGCGCGTTCTCGTCGGGAACGAGGTCGGGGGTGTACTGGATGCGGTGCACGTCACGGCCGAGGTCGAGCGACCCGAAGTCGACGGTGAGGTCTCTGCCGGTGCCGGCCTTCGACTCCACCAGCACGGTGTACTCACCGTCGGCGTCGCGGAATGCGGCGGCGCGCACGTCGCCCGAGCTCGACGAGGCCTGCACGACCTCGCTGTGGGCGGGCACGTAGCGCGTCAACAGGCCCGCTGCGGCGAAGGTGTTGCGCGGCTCGAGGCCGAGCAGCACCGAGTCCCACATGTTGTAGGTGCCGTTCGTGTCGCCGTCGGGGTCGGCCGTCCAGACGCCGTTGAGCTGCCAGACCAGCATCGAGTGGAGCCCCTGGTTCGCGCCGGCGATCACGTAGTTGGCGTAGCCCGAGTCCCATCCGCTCGCCGTGTCCGACGACCAGCCGAACTCCGACATGTTCACCGGCTTGCCGCCCGCCACGCTCGAGCGGGCCGCGATGCTGCCGGCCACCGAGCTGTAGGAGTCGCCGTAGGTGTGGAAGCTGTACTGGTCGAAGGCGTCGCCGCCGTTGGCGGCCATGTACGAGGTCCAGTCCGGTGCCCCGCTCTCCTCGGGGCCCCACACCTCCACGTCGTCGCGCAACCCGTCGGTCTCCAGCTGGTCGCTCACGGCCTCGGCCATGGCGAGGTAGTAGGCCTTCTGGTCGCCCGGCGCCTCGAAGTCCCAACTGCCGTTCGGCTCGTTGTAATAAGTGAGGTACTTCACGTTGTCGTAGCCGCGCTGGGTGATGAGCTCGTCGAGCAGAGCCGATGCGGCGTCGGCGAAGGCGGGGATGTCGTTCGGGGCGCTCGTCCACGGGTCGACGCCCGGGATGGAGAACCACGACTGGATGCTCGACCCGACCTTCCAGCCGAAGTTGAGCTCCACGTCGGTGCCGGCCGCCTTGAACGCGTCGAGATAGCGGTAGAAGGCGAGCATCCGGTCGCTGGTGAAGGTGTAGTTCCCCTTGCTCGGCTCCATCCAGTCGGTCTGGAACCAGATGCGCGCGACCTTCGGGCGGAGCTTCGCGATGCGCGCGGAGTCGAGTGCCCAGTCGGCGTCGGTGTAGCCGAGCTCGGTGGTGCCCTCCATGAGGCTGCCCGGGATGACGTTCACGCCGATGCCGAGGAAGTCGCTCTGCACCACGGTGTCGGGGTCGATCGTCACGGTCACGCCGTCGTCGGCGTTCGCCGGGGCCGCCGAGACGGCGACGAGCGCCGCCGCGGCGAGCAGGACTGCTGTGGCGGCGCCCAGGCCGCGCGAGAGGAATGGTCGTGTCATCGTCTGACGCCTATCTCCATCGATAGCGGCGTCGGCATCTCGGGGCGGCCAGAGGAGGTCGGATGCGACGCGTGTGCGGCCACTGTAGAGCGATTCATGTAGTGAAAGCAACATTTTAAAGACCGGATACGAGGTCTTGCGCCCCGAATAGGGGTCCCGTACCGTGATTCGGGAGCAAAGCGAGTAGTTTTGCTACACATCGATGGAGATGGGAGACGCCGATGCGTCGAGATGTCAGAACGGCGGCGCTCGCCGCGCTCGCCTCGGGAGGGCTCCTCGTGGGTGCCCTCGCCGGGGGAGTGCAGGTGGCGGCCGCAGCACCCGGGGGCGACCAGCCGGTCGACGTGGTCGTGCACACCGGCGACCTCGTGCAAGACGACTACCTGGGGGTCGGGGTGAACGTCATCCCGTGGAGCCTGATGGGCGACACCGCCACCCTCGGCTACGACGAGGCCGACTGGCAGGTCGACGTCGAGCGCACCCTCACCCTCAAGCCCAAAGTGGCGCGGTTCTGGTTCCAGATCGACTGGATGGAACTGCAGAAGGGGCAGTACGACTTCGACAGCCCCGAGATGAAGGCGGTCTATCGCTACCTCGACGCCTTCGAGCAGGCAGGCACCGAGATCGAGCTGAACTTCGGCTGGAAGGTCGGGGAGCGGGTTCACGACTGGTTCGCGATTCCCGGCGTGGAAGACCCCTACATCAGCGCGCCGGCCGACCTGCCCGCCTACGGGCGGAGCGCATCCGCTCTCCTGCAGAACCTCTGGGGTCGCGGCTACGACAACGTGAAGTACCTCACGTATTACAACGAGCCCAACGGCAGCTGGGACTTCGAGGCGCCGGGCGACGAGAAGGCGTACTACGCGCAGATGGCGCAGGCGGTGAGCGACCAGCTGGTGGCCGACGGCATCCGCGACCGCATCGAGATCTGGGGCCCCGAGGAGGTGAGCGCACCCGAGTGGACCGCCTTCATGGAGCAGAACGCCCCCGACGCCTTCGACGGCTACAGCTTCCACCTCTACGGCGAGGCCTACTCGAGCCTCGACGACATCATCGACGCCCGCACGAGTGTGGCGAACGGCAAGCCGGTGAGCATGACCGAGTTCGGCTGGGCGAGCCCCGAGGCGAGCGTCTGGGAGACCGGATACGCGAACTACGTCATCGACAGCGCCAACAAGGGGGTGCACACCAACCTCGTCTGGCAGCTGAACGGCGTGATGACCGACGACCCGCGGGGTGACACCAACGGCGACTACAACCTGTGGGACTCCGTCATCCTGGGTCTCGAGCCGAGCCCGGCGTTCTACGAGGCCGGCCCGCTGCTGCGCTACATCCCGGCCCACAGCTCGGTGTACGCCACCGAGGTGTCGTCGCCCGACGCGCGCGCCACGGCGTTCCGCGACGGGGACGGCGAGTGGACAGTGCTGGTGGAGACGAAGGACGGCACCGCCAAGGACGTGACGGTGCGCTTCGACGGCGAGAAGGCCCGCGAGGCCTCGAAGGGTACGTACACCCGCATCGCCAAGACCGACGCCGACGCCGTGCCCGAGCAGAACGCCCTGCTCCCCGCCTCGAGCGGCTCGCTGAAGGTGAAGAAGGGCGCGTTCACCGACCGCGAGGTGACGGATGCGCACACCCAGCTGGTCTACACGCAGGCCGCGGCCGAGACCCAGGTGGCTCTCGACGACCCGCAGATCGAGGTGGTGGGCGGCTCGACCACCCGGCTCGGAGCGTCGATCGTCGACGGGAACGCGAACGTGACCTGGTCGGTGATCGGCTCCGACGGCGGTACGGTCAGCCCCTCGGGCACGTACACCGCCCCCGAGGTGACGACCGAGCGCACGGTGGCGATCAAGGCGACCAGCCGCTCCGACAGCTCGAGCTACGCGGTGCAGCAGGTGCTCGTCACTCCCGCCCACCGCGACGGCGTCACCGACGCACCGGTGTTCAGCCTCCCTGCGGGTCAGTACGCCTCGCTCGAGGGAGTGACCATCACCTCGTCCACCGAGGGTGCGAGCATCCACTACACCACCGACGGCTCGCAGCCGACGGCGGAGTCGCCCGAGTACACCGGCCAGATCGTGCTTCCCGCCCTCAAGACCACGTACCTGCGCGCCATCGCGATAGCGCCCGGTCAGGAGGCATCGGGCACCACCTCACGGCTGTACAAGGTGCTCGACGTGCAGAACGCCCCCGACGGCTACACCTTCTGCGCCTACGAGGGCCAGCAGTGCGCGTTCGACGGGGAGCAGAGCGTCGTCTACGGCTCCGACGGGCTGTTCGCCTACGGCACCTTCGCGGGCGGGGTCTCGTGCGCGGCGGAGTCGTTCGGGTCGAACCCGAACCCCGGCGGCGGCAACCGGTGCTTCGTGAGCCCCGTCATCCCCGACGACGTTCCCGCGGTCACCGTGTTCAACGCCGGTTTCGAGAAGCCGGCCACCTCGAGCGCCGCGAACGGCCCGATGGTGAACGGGTGGACGTTCAGCGTGCGATCGGGGGTGCAGTCGAACACTAGCCCGTTCGTGCCGGCGTTCCCCGCACCCGAGGGTGAGCGCACCGCGTACCTCAAGACCGACTCGGGGCTCGCCAGCAGCATCGAGCAGGCCGTGCGGTTCCCCGCCGGCAGCTACGCCATCACCTTCCAGGCGGCCAACCGCTCGGGCTTCGGTGGCCAGCAGGAGTTCGACGTGACCGTCGACGGCGAGGTCGTTGCCCACGTGGTGCCGAGCATGACGGGTGAGTACCAGCTCTACCAGAGCGACCCGTTCACCGTCGACGCGGGCGAGCACACCATCGCCTTCGTCGCCACCACCACCGACGGGGACAACACCGCCTTCGTCGACCAGGTGGCCGTCGTCGCGGTTCCCTGACCGGACGAACCGACCGTGCAAAGGGCCCGGATGCGGCGCATCCGGGCCCCCTGCACCCTTCCGGCTGCGGATCGGGTGCGGAACACGCAACCCGCTCGTCGGCCATCATGGTGTGACGGCCCAACGGCCGGACGGGAGGGACGGAACCGCAGTGACTGCAGACGAGGAGACGACCGGGCCCGGGTCGCACGGAGCCGAGAGCGCCGACGTCGAGCGGGCCCGGGTGCAGCGCCGCACGCTCACCGTCGTCGTCATCAGCCAGGTGCTCGGCGGGGCCGGTCTCGCCGCGGGCGTGACGGTCGGGGCTCTCCTGGCCCAGCAGATGCTGGGCAGCGAGGGTCTCGCGGGCGTCCCCACCGCTCTGTTCACCCTCGGCTCGGCTCTGACGGCCTATCTGATCGGGCGGGTGACCCAACGAGCCGGGCGCCGGCTCGGGCTCGGGCTCGGCTTCGCCGCGGGAGGACTCGGGGCCGTCGGGGTCGTGCTGGCAGCCGCCTCCGGCAGCGTCCCCCTCCTTCTGGTCTCCCTGTTCGTCTACGGTGCCGGCACGGCCACCAACCTGCAGGCGCGATACGCCGGAACCGACCTGGCCGCCCCCACCCGCCGGGCCACGGCCGTCAGCATCGCGATGGTGTCGACGACCGTGGGCGCTGTCGCCGGCCCGAACCTGGTGGAACCACTGGGGGCGTTCGCCGTGGGACTCGGGCTGCCTGCGCTCTCCGGACCCTTCCTGCTCGCCGCGGTCGCCTACCTCGCTGCAGGGACGGTGCTCCTCCTGCTGCTGCGCCCCGACCCCTTCCTGCTCGCTCGGCGGCTCGCCCCCGCCGAGGCCGCGGCGCGTGGCGTCGGCGGCCGCTCGGCCCGCGCGGCCGGCCCGGCGCCACGACCCGGGACGGGGGCCTATGTCGGTGCGGCGATCATGGTCCTGACCCAGATCGCGATGGTCGCCATCATGACCATGACGCCGGTGCACATGCGGGCGCACCACCATGACTTCGGCGACATCGGCCTCGTCATCGGCATCCACATCGGCGCGATGTATCTTCCCTCGCTCGTCACGGGTGTGCTCGTCGACCGGATCGGGCGCACCCCGATGGCGATCGCGGCGGGCGTCACTCTCCTGGCGGCGGGCGTCACCGCCGCGCTGGCGCCGGGCGATGACATGCTGTTGCTCATCGTCGCTCTTGCGCTGCTGGGGCTGGGCTGGAACTTCGGCCTCATCTCCGGCACCGCGCTCGTCGTCGACAGCACGGTGCCGGCGAACCGGGCGAGGGTGCAGGGCACGCTCGACGTGCTCATCGCCCTGGCCGGCGCGGGCGCCGGTGTCATGTCGAGTGTCGTCATGGCCGGCACCAGCTATGCCGTGCTGTCCCTCGCCGGTGGGGTGCTCGCACTCCTGCTCATCCCCGTGCTGCTCTGGGCCCGGAGCAAGAACCGGATGCCCTGACCTCCGAGCCCCGCGGCCCGGGCGGGTGGGGCACCGGGTCAGACGGCGAAGGCGACGCCGGCGGTGAGGAGGATGTTGCCGTAGGGGGTGGCTTCGCCGGTGCGGACGACGAAGCGAGCGGCGGCGGAGAGGCGCTTGAGCTCGTCGTGCAGCACCCGTGCCGCGCCGGGGGCGGCGGAGTCGAACAGGGCGGCGAGCTCGGGGTTGGCGTCGTCGACCTCGGCGGCCACGGCGGCCGACTCGACCACGACCTCGGCGAGCACCGCCTCGAGCACCGGCTCGAGGCGTGGCAGCCCGTACAGCACCCGGAGGTCGACGGCCGGCACGCCGGGCGGAACCGGGAAACCGCTGTCGGCGACGACGAAGAGGTCGGTGTGCGAGAGCCGGGCCAGATGGCCCGCGAGCTCGGCGTGGAGGATGCCGGCGCGCTTCATCAGGCGTCCTGCGAGGTCGGGGCCACCACGAGTTCGCGGTAGCTGATGTGCTGGGGCAGCGAGTAGGCGGCGACGATCGCGTCGGCGATGTCGGTGGGCTGCAGGCCCCCGCCGATCGACCCCTTGTAGGCCAGGTAGCCGTCGAGCACCGCGCCCTCCCCGGTGTTGCCGAGCAGCTCGGTGTCGACCATGCCCGGCGCGACGAGGAGCACCCGCACACCGTGTGCGGCATTCTCGCGGCGGAGGCCCTCGGTCATGGCGTGCACCGCGTACTTCGTGCCGTTGTAGACGGTGTGGTCGCCGTAGAGCTGCTTGCCCGCGATGGAGCCGAGGTTCACGATCGTGCCGCGACCGCGCTCGCGCATGCCGCCGAGCACCAGCTGCGAGTTCTTCATCATGGCCACGCAGTTCACGTCGAACATCGCCTGCACGAGGCCGGGGTCTTGATCGACGACGGAGGACAGCGCCATGAGACCGGCGTTGTTGACGAGCAGATCGGGCTCGCCGAACCGGGCGACAGCGCGGGCCAGGGCGGCGGCGACGGCGGGCGTGTCGTTCACGTCGGCCTCGGCGATCTCGACGTCGGGAAGGCCGAGCGCCTCCATCGCAGCCCGGCGGCGGGCGATGAGGAGCAGCGGATGCCCGGCCGCCGAGAAGGCGCGCGCGGTGGCCGCGCCGATGCCGGAGCTCGCTCCGGTGATGACGACGAGGGGTTTCATCGAGGGTCCTCCTGAAGGGTCGTGGGGGCGAGCGCGGCGAGTGCCGCGTCGAAGCGCGCGCGGGCGTCGTCGTAGACGCCGGCGGCACGGGGGTCGGGGTCGATGCGGGCGACGACGCGGTGCGGCCGGTCGGCGTCGCCCCACTGCCAGGCGCCCAGGCCGACGAAGGCGATGGTCGCGGCGCCGAGCGTCGCGGCCTGCTGGTCGACGCTCGTGCGCACCAGGGTCGACTGCACCACGTCGGCGTAGAGGCGGTTCCACCCCTCGCTCTGCGCACCGCCGCCCGAGACGGTGAGCTCGTCGCGCGTGCCGCTCAGCTCCCGGATGCGGTCGAGACTCCGGCGGAGGGCGAAGGCAATGCCCTCGAGCGAGGCCCGCAGCAGCTCGGCCCTGGTGCTGCCGAGGGTGGCTCCGGTGATGGCACCGCGCGCATCCGGCCCCCCTTCGAGCGGGGTGCCCCCGGCGAGCATGGGGAGGAAGGTGAGGCCGTTCGACCCGGGCGGTGCGGTGAGCGCCTCGGCGACGACCGCCTCGGCGTCGAGCCCCGGCGCGAGCAGCCCGCGCCACCAATCGAAGCTCGTACCGCTGCTGAAGGTCGACAGCGCGCTCACGTGCAGCCCGGGCACGGCGTGCCGGAAGACGTAGGGGCGGGCGGCGACGTCGATCACGGGGCGGGCGGAGGTGACGGTCATCCAGCTCGAGGAGCCGAGCGCCGCGTAGATGCGCCCTTCTGCCGTGCCGCGCGAGCCGAGCGCCATGGCGGCGTTGTCGACGGCTCCGGCGAAGACGGGGATGCCGGGCCGGAGCCCGAGGGCCTCGGCGGCCTCGTGGGTGAGCTCGCCCACTGGGTCTGCGCTCTCGCCCGGCTCGACGAGCAGCTCGCGGGGGAACCCCGCCGCGGCGAGGAGCTCGTCGTCGTAGGCGCCCGACTCGAGGGAGTAGGCGCCCGACCCGCTGGCGTAGGAGTGGTCGGTGGCGAGCCGCCCGGTGAGGCGGAGGTTGATCCAGTCCTTCGAGCCGACGAGGGTGCGCGTGGCCGCCCAGCCGTCGGGATGCTCCGCGCGGAGGGCCCCCGCCTTGAAGAGAGGGTAGAGGGCGGCGCCGAATCCGTTGCCCGTGCGGCGGTACCACTCCTCTTCGGGAACGACGTCGAAGACCGGGGCGGTGTGGGCGGCACCACGCGTGTCCGACCAGATCGGGATGCTCTGCAGCACGAGCCCGCCCTGTGCATCGAGCGGGATGATGCCGAGGCTCTGCCCGGAGAGTGCGATGGCCGACACCCGCTGAGCGAGATCGGGCACCTGCTCGGCGAGCTCCCGGGTGGAGGCGACCACCGCATCCCACCAGTCGGCCGGTCGCTGCTCGGCCCGGCCGGGGGAGGGGTGGTGGGTCGCATACCGGCCCGCCGTCTCGGCGACGCAGCTGCCGTCGGCCGACCAGGCCGCCGCCTTGCAGCCCCCCGTGCCGAGGTCGAAGGCGAGAGCGAGCTCGGGCATCGGCTCAGCGGGTCGCGCGCGCGATGGCGCTCAGGGCGTCGAAACCGGAGCCCGAGGTGGGGATGTCGATGTGGAACACCTCGGCGATGACCTGGGTCCAGCCGTGCACGAAGTACACCCAGCCGTCTTCGACCCGCACGCCCCGCTCGGCGGGCTGCGCGCGGGCCTGGTCGAGGAACACCAGGTCGCCGCGGTAGTTGAGGTCCCAGGCGATGGCGTCGCGCGGGAAGACCGCGGCGTCGGTGAGGGGGGAACCGGGCGCATCTTTGCCGAGCCCGGTCGCGTTCACGACGAGGGCCCCCGGCGCGAGGCTCTGCAGCACACGATCATTCTCCTCCGCGCTCGGCACGAGCACGTACTCGAACCGCGTCGTCGTCTCGAGGGTCTCGTGGATGCTGCGGATGTGGTCGAGGCGTTCCGCCGAGCGGTTGGTCACGACGAGCCGCTCGGGCCGGTTCGCTCCGGCCTCGGGCCGGGTGAGGTACCAGCTCATGGCGATGGTCGACCCGCCGGCGCCGAGGCACAGGGCTTCGACGCAGTAGTCGTCGCCGAGGAAGGCGTCGAGGGCGAGACCGCTCGAGATCGGGTCTTTGGCGTGGCAGACGAGTGCTCCGTCGCGTTTCGAGATGCAGCTGGTCTCGCCCATCAACCGGGCGAAGGGGTCGATCTCGTCGAACAGGTCGGAGCAGGCGGCGAACAGGTCGAGCTTGTGCGTGGTGACCAGGGCGCCGAGGCTCAACGGGTCGTTCGCGATGAACTCCACGACTGCCCGGTACTGCTCGGCCGGGGCGTGCAGCGGCAGGTCGATGCCCTGCAGGCGGGCTTCGTGCAGCCCCAGATGCTCCGCCCAGCGCGGGAACACGCGCTGGATCGACGAGCTGCCCGTCGTCACCCCGATGAAGTACAGGGTCGGCTGGGTGGCCGGTGCGAGCACCTCGGGCGTGAGGGCGGTGATGAGGGTCATGCTGTCGGTTCCTCCCGGGTCGCGGCGACGGCGTCGAGCGCCGCGGTCTGGTTCATGCCGAAGCGGGTGACCCCCGCATCCGCCATCGCACGGATGGTCGCCAGGTCGCGCACGCCTCCGGCGGCCTTCACCTGGGCGCGGCCCGCGGCACGCTCGACGATGAGACGGATGTGGTCGAGGCTCGTCGGCACCCCCGACCAGCCTGTGCCGGTCTTGATCCAGGGCACGCCGGCGGCGATCGCGGCGTCGACGCCGAGGCGGATGTCGTCGTCGTCGAGGCGGCCGACCTCGAGGATCGCCCGGAGCGGCACCCGCCCGTCGACGAGTTCGACGACGGCGCGGAGCTCCCGCTCGACGTAGTCGCCCTCGCCCGAGCGGAGGCGGCCGATGGCCACCACCACGTCGAGCTCCTGCACCCCGGCGTCGAGCAGCTCGGTGGCCTCGGCGACCTTGGTCGCCGTCGTGGGCCCTCCGCTCGGGAAGCCGACAGGCGACCCGGCGAGGGTCTCGCCCCCCTCGAGCAGGTCTTTCAGCACCGGGAGCCAGTTCGGGAGCACGTGCGCGCTCACGAACCCGCCCGCTCGCGCGTCGGCGGCGAGCCGCTCGATGTCGTGCCGGTCGTGCTGCGCCTGCACGCAGCTGATGTCGATGTGGCGGGGTAGCGTCGCGATCAGCTCCGCCGTGGTGATGACGGCCTCAGGCACCGTAGCCTCCGTGGTCGGGGTTGTCGCGGGTGGTCCATCCCGCGTCGGATGCGACGACGAGCGTGCTCATGCCCCCCGCCCTCTCGATGATGCCGTAGTCCTGACCGGCATCGGTGGCGTAGCAGAACAGGGTCTGCAGCACCTCGTCGCCGACGTTGACGCTGCGGTGCACCCAGCCGCCCGGCACATGGACGACGGTGCCGGGGCCGATGGGCACCGCGCGCGACTCGCCGGTGAGGGAGTCGAGCAGCATCACTCCCGAGCCCGCGATGCCGTAGTACATCTCGGCGAACTCGCTCCGAGCGTGGAGGTGACCGCGGGTCATCGCGAACTCTTCGCCCACCCGCCCGGGGCGGAGCACGCTGAGGCCGATGGTGAGGGCGCCGTCACCGTGCTCGACGACGCTGCTGTCGACCCAGTAGACCGGCGAGCCGTCGTGGGCATCGAGGGCGGAGGCGTAGGCGTCGGCGTCGCGGTAGAGCCCGGCGAGGTCGGTGAGGTGCTTCTCGTAGCGCTCGGTCGGCCCGGTCAGCCTGGCGCGCAGCGCGTCGACGTCGAGAGCGGCCGGTTCGGCCGGGTGTGCAGCGTCGCACATAGGAGCTCCTCTAGAAGGGATGGGGCGTGGTGGTGCCCGAATGCGTAGTAAGACTACAGGATGTGGGGGTCAACTCCCAACACTGGCCACGGGAGGGGCGATATTTCGACGCAGATGTGTAGTTGTGCTACTTCTGAGGTATGACTTTCGTTCCGCTCGCCGCCGACTGGACAGTTCACGCGCTGGCAGGCCCCGTGCCGGAATCGCTCCACCGCACTCTCGCCGACGGCATCACCGCGAGGGTTCCCGGCGTCGTGCACACCGACCTGCTGGCGGCTGAGCTGATTCCCGACCCCTACGTCGACGACAACGAGTCACTGCTGGCGTGGATCGGCCGGTGCACGTGGGGGTACCGCACCGCCTTCACCTGGGTCGACGACGGGTCTGAGCGGGTCGATCTGGTCGCCGACGGCCTCGACACCGTGGCGACGGTCGTGCTGAACGGCACCACCGTCGCGACCACCCGCAATCAGCACCGCTCCTGGCGCTGGGACGTGCGGCAGCTGCTTCGCGAGGGCGGCAACGAGCTCGAGGTGGTCTTCGAGTCGGCGCTCGATCACGCGGAGGAGCGCGAGCGGGTGCTGGGGGTGCGACCGCACTCGTACGTGCATCCGTTCAACGCCATCCGCAAGACGGCCTGCAACTTCGGCTGGGACTGGGGCCCCGCACTCGTCACGGCGGGCATCTGGCGGCGCATCGGGCTCGAGTCGTGGAGCGGGGCACGCATCGCGGCGGTGCGGCCGATCGTGCGGGGTGGGCGCGCGAGCGTCGGCCGCGGGGTGGCCGTGCATGTCGACGTCGAGCGGGCGGCAGCCGCTCAGCGGGCCGAGCTGGAGCTCACAGCCGAAGTCGCCGGGGTGCAGGCGTGTGCCGTGCTGCCCGCCGGGGCGACGACGGCTGTGCTCGACCTCGCCGTTCCGCACGCCGAGCTGTGGTGGCCGCGCGGCCACGGCGAGCAGCCGCGCTATGAGCTCGTCGTCACCGCGGGCGGCGACAGCTGGGCTCGCCGCATCGGCTTCCGCTCGGTGGAGCTCGACACCTCGCCCGACCACGAGGGCAGCGCCTTCTCGCTCCGGGTGAACGGCGAGGCGGTGTACGTGCGCGGGGCCAACTGGATTCCCGACGACACCTTCTTCTCCCGCTCCACCCGCGACAGCCTCGCCGCCCGCTTCGACGATGCGACGGAGGCCGGGATGAACCTGCTGCGGGTGTGGGGCGGCGGCATCTACGAGTCGGAGGAGTTCTACGACCTCGCCGACGAGCAGGGGATGCTCGTCTGGCAGGACTTCCTGCTCGCCTGCGCGGCCTACAGCGAAGACGCGGAGCTGTGGGACGAGTTCGCCGCCGAGGCGCGGGAGGCGGTGGCGAGGCTCACCGCGCATCCGAGTCTCGTGCTGTGGAACGGGGGCAACGAGAACCTCTGGGGCTACGTCGACTGGGAGTGGCGGGCCCGCCTCGCCGGCATGACCTGGGGCGAGGGGTACTACCAGGAGCTGTTCCCGGCCATCGTCGCCGAGCTCGCGCCCGGCACGCCCTACTCGGCCGGGAGCCCGTACGGGTTCAGCCACTACGTGCACCCGAACGACCCGGCGCACGGCACCACCCACATCTGGGACGTCTGGAACAAGGTCGACTACGAGAGCTATCGCTCGTACCGGCCGCGGTTCGTCTCGGAGTTCGGGTTCCAAGGCCCGCCGGCCTGGTCGACGCTGTTCTCGGTGGTGCACGACGAGCCTGCCGATCCGTTCGGCCCGACGATGCTCGTGCACCAGAAGGCGAGGGAAGGCAACGCCAAGCTCGAGCGCGGGCTCGGCGCGCACATCGCGCGCTGGGACTCGATGGACGACTGGCACTGGGCGACGCAGCTCAACCAGGCGCGGGCGGTCGCTTTCGGCATCGAGCACTTCAGGTCGCTGCATCCGCTCAACCACGGGTCGATCGTCTGGCAGCTGAACGACTGCTGGCCGGTGATCTCGTGGGCGGCGGTCGACTCGCTGGGGCATCGCAAGCCGCTCTGGCACGCGATGCGCCGGGTGTTCGCCGACCGCCTGGTCACGGTTCAGCCGCGCCCCAGCGGTCTCGTGCTCGCGCTTCACGACGATGCGGCGGAGGCGTGGCAGACCACCGCCGTGCTCCGCCGCCTCACGCTCTCGGGGGAGGAGCTCGCGCGCACGGAGCTGACCCTGCGGGTTCCGGCCCGCGAGAGCCTCACGCTCCCGCTGCCGCCCGAGATCGCACTGCCCGGAGACCCGCGCCACGAGCTCGTGGTGGCCGAGCTCGGCACGGGCGAGCGGGCGCTGAGGTGGTTCGCCGAAGACCCCGAGCTGCTCGTCGCGAGGCGCCCCTACCGCGCCTCGGCGGTGGAGGCGGGCGGGGGCGACTACCGCGTCACGGTGACGGCCACCGAGGTGCTCAAAGACCTCACGCTGCTGGTCGACCGCGTGCATCCCGATGCCAGGGTCGACACCGCGCTCGTGACCCTGCTCCCGGGGGAGACCGTCGAGTTCGCCGTTCAGGCACCCGAGGGGCTCGATCCGCTCGCTTTCCTCCACGAGACCGTCGTGCGCAGCGCCAACGACCTGGTTCCGCCGCGGACTGCGGTGGTGGGCGGCGGGGCGCCGGCTGCCCGGGAGGGCGAGCGGATGCGCTTCAGCGCCAGCTGAGCCAGCGCGCCGGGTTCGCCGTCGTGATGCCGGCGGCGGCCTCGGCGCCCACGGCCGCGACGACCCGCGGCAGGAAGCGCTCGCCGAGGTAGGCGAGGCCGGGCAGCCCGCCGTAGGCGCGGTAGCGGGAGGCGCGCGCCACGTCGCCGCCGAGCAGCACGCGGTCGCCGTGCCCCGCCCGCACGAGATCGTCGATGAGCCCGACGATCACGGAGTCGGGCCACTCGCGGTGCCGCGCCGGGCCGTCGACGCCGAGGTACGCGCCGCGCGCGGCGAGTTCGCCGAGCAGCCCGGCATCGGGGTTGCGGTCGACATGCGCGAGCGCGACGGCGTCGGCGGCCACCCCGTGCGAGCCGAGCAGATCGAGCGCCTCGTGCGCCGCACTCCCGTGCTCGAGGTGCACCATGACGGGGGCGCCGGTGGCGGCGTGCGCGACGCCCACCGCCTCGATGCAGCGCGCCGCCGCGGCGTCGATGCGCCAGTACCCGAGGCCGGCCTTGAGCAGGCCCGCGCACGGGGCGCTCCGATCGGGCTCGGGGTCGAGCCCCTCGCGCGCACCGTGTTCGAGGTCGCGCACGAAAGCGGCAGCGAGCGTGCCCGCATCCGCGCCGAGCAAGGGGGAGTCGGTGGCGTAGTGCTCGCGGCGGTGCACGCCCGTCGTCATCACCACCCGCAGGCCGGTCGCCCGCGAGATGCGCGCGAGGGCCTCGGGCCGACGTCCGAGGCCGAGCGGCGTCGCATCGACCATCGCCGTGAACCCCGAACGCAGCAGTGAGGCCGCTTCGGCGCCGCTCGCCTCCTCGTCGTCGAGGTCGTCGCCCGGCAGCAGCGGCGACACCTGGAAGAGGTGCTCGTGGTAGTCGGCGGGGCCGAGCTCGGCCGGGTCGATGTCGCCCGTGACCGTGCGGATGCGCCCGATCACCGCGGCAGCGCGGCGACGAAGCGGCGTGCGGTCTCGGTGATGCCCGCCCAGTCGCCGGCGTCGAGGCTCGCCCGTGAGCACAACTCGCTCCCGGCGCCAAGCGCGACGGCTCCGGCGTCGAGCCAGGCGGGGATCGTCTCGGGGGTGACCCCTCCGGTCGGGCAGAAGTCGACCTCGGGGAAAGGGCCGCGCAGCGAGCGCAGGTAGGCGGGCCCGCCGAGCGACGCGGGGAACAGCTTCACCACGTCGGCGCCTTCGGCCAGTGCCGCCAGCACGTCGCTCGGGCTGAGGGCCCCGAGCAGCAGGGCGGCGCCCGTGTCGCGCAGGGCGGGGGTGAGCGATGGATGCGTCCCCGGCGAGACGAGGAAGGTCGCGCCCGCCTCGACGGCCTCACCCGCCTGCTCGGGCCGGGTCACCGTTCCGGCGCCCAGCACGACGTCGTCGCCGTGGCGGCGCGCGATCTCGGCGATCGCCTCCGTCGCCCCCGGGGTGGTGAAGGTGATCTCGATTCCGCGCACTCCGCCCGCGACCAGGGCGTCGACGCCCCGCACGGCGCTCGCCGCATCCGAGGCCCTCACCACGGCGACGAGCCTGGTGGCGCGGAGGGCGTCGACGGTGCGGGAACGGTCGATGAGGGGGGTGGCGGTCATGGGGTTCTCCTCGAGGGGATCGGACGGGGTGGAAATCGGGAGCGCGACCGTGCCGGGCGCGCGGCACCGTCGTCAGGACACGGGGTTCGGCGGGGTTTCGCCGGCGAGCACGGCGAGCAGGTTCTCGACGGCCATGCCGCCCATGCCGTCGACACCCTCCACCGTCTGGGCGGCGAGGTGCGGGGTGATCGTGACGCGGTCGGCCAGGTCGTCGGCGAGGAGCGGGGAGGCGCCCGAGCCGTGGTTCTCGGTGGCCAGCGTGTCGGCGGCGTATGCCACCACCCGGCCCGAGCGCAGCGCCGAGGCGAGCGCCTCCTCGTCGACCAGGTCGGCGCGCGCGGTGTTCACGACGATGACGGCGCGGTCGGAGGCTGCGAGCCACTCCTCGTCGACGATGGTGGCGCCGCCCGGCGCGTGCAGCGACACCACGTCGGCCTCCGCGGCGAGGGCTGCGGCGCTGGTGCGGCGGAGCCCTCGCCACAGCGGGTCGTCGTCGGGGACGAAGGGGTCGGCGCCGGAGAGGGTGGGCCCGAAGGCGCGGAGGCGGTCGACGACGCCGCGGCCGATGCGGCCGAGCCCCACGACGCCCACTGCGAGGGCGGAGAGCTCCCGGGTGCGCCAGCCGCCCCAGTCGCCTTGTCGCACGCGCCGGTCGGCGGCGGGGATGCCGCGAAGAGCTGAGAGCAGCAGCGCCATCGTGTGCTCCACCACGGCGGAGCTGTTCGCGCCGGGGGTGTTCGTCACCACCACGCCGTGCGCAGCGGCGGCGGCGAGGTCGACGCGGTCGACTCCGACCCCGTAGCGGGCCACCACCCGGAGCGACGGTGCGACGGAGAGGTGCTCCTCGGTCACCGGGCCCGTGCCGGCGATCCAGCCGACGGCGTCTTCGAGCAGCGGTGCCAGCTCGGCGGTGTCGTGCGAGGGCGAGGCCCGCACGATGCGGTAGCCGTGCTCGGCCACCCGCGCGGCGAGATCGAGGCGCCCGGCACCGAACGACCGCGAGGTCACGAGAACCGCACCGCTCATGAGCCGGAGCCCTCTGCCGGCGGGGCCTGGCGCATCCGGGCCAGCTCGCTCTTCATGCGGCGCACCGCGGCGTTGTGCTCGGGCGGCCGGCGCAGCGCCACCGCTGTGGCGAGCACGTCGACCACCACGAGCCCGGCGATGCGGCTGGTGCTCGGGGTGTAGACGTCGGTGTCCTCGAAGGTGCGCACGACGAGCGGCACGTCGGCGAGCTCGGAGAGGGCGCTGGGGCGGCCGGTGAGCGAGATGACCCGGGCGCCGGCCCGCTTGGCGGCGTCGGCGACGGTGAGCGTCTGCTCGGTGTGACCGGTGTTCGAGATGGCCACGACCACGCTCTTCGGGCCGCTCATGGTGGCGGCGATGAACTGCTGGTGGAAGTCCTCGGGCGCCTGGCAGGGCACACCGAACAGCGGGAACTTCTGCTGGGCGTCTTTGGCGATGATGCCGCTCGCGCCGAACCCGATGAAGAGGATGTCGCTCGCATCGAGCAGCGTCGCCGTCGCGTTCTCGATGGCGGCCGGGTCGAGGTTGCGCCGGGCGCGGTCGAGGCTCGAGATGGTGTGGTCGAAGATCTTCTCGGCGATGTCGGCGCTCGAGTCGGTGGCGGCGATCGACGAGTGGGTGACGGGGAGGCCGAGGGCCAGCGTCTGGGCGAGCTGGATCTTGAAGTCCTGGAAGCCCTCGCAGCCGATCGAGGAGCAGAAGCGCATGACCGTCGGCTCGCTCACCTCGGCCGCCTCGGCGAGACCGGCCATCGTGTACTGCAGGGCGCCGTTCGGGTCGCCGAGCACGAGCTGGGCCACCTTGGCCTCCGACCGGCGGAGCTCAGGCAGATGGCGCGTGATGCGCTCGAGGAGCGTGTCGGTCGCGCCGTGCGCGGGCGGGTCGAGGGGTTCGGCAACAGACACCGGCGTCTCCTTCTTTCGAGCGGCAAGGGGCATCCGCTACGGTATGTAGTATCACTACAAAGTGACATCGACGCAAGGAGGCGCACATGTATCGCGAGCTGCTGGGTTTCGAAGGGCGGGTCGCCGTAGTGACCGGGGGGTCGCGCGGCATCGGCCACGCGATCGTCACGGCACTGCACGAGTTCGGCGCGCGCGTCGTGATCGTCGACGTGCTCGACGAACTCGGCACGGCGGCTGCTGCCGCCTTCACCGAGGGCCCCGGGGTGCACTACCGGCATCTCGACGTCACCGACGCCGAGGCCGTCGCCGCCGCGATGGCCGCCGTCGCCGAGGAGTTCGGCAGGCTCGACCTGCTCGTCACCTCGGCGGGCATCGCCGACCACACGCCCTCGCTCGAGCTCGACGTCGAGGCGTGGCGCCGGGTGCTCGACGTCAACGCCACGGGAACCTTCCTGTGCGCCCGTGAGGCGCTCCGTCACATGAGCGCCGGGTCGGCGATCGTCGCCATCGGCTCGATGTCGGGCGAGATCGCCAACGCCCCCCAGCGGCAGGCCGCCTACAACGCCTCGAAGGGTGCGGTGCACCTCGCCGTGAAGAGTCTCGCCATCGAGTTCGCCGAGGCGGGAGTGCGCATCAACGCGGTGGCGCCCGGTTACATCGGCACCGATCTCACCAAAGACGGCGTGCCCGAGGAGTGGTGGGCCGACTGGGAGCGGCGCACCCCCCTCGGGCGGCTCGGCCGGCCCGAGGAGGTGGCGTCGCTGGTCGCCTTCCTGGCCTCCGACGCCGCCTCCTACATCACCGGTTCGATCGTCACCGTCGACGGCGGGTACACCGCCTGGTGAGACCTCACGCCGTGCCTGCCCGAGGCGAGCTCCCTCTCGGTGCCGGGCAGGCACAGCGTGGCGGTGACGCCCTCGGGCACGGTGGCGTCGAGCTCGACATGCCCGTCGTCGCCCACCGCCCACCGCACGGCGAGTGTGCCGTACGGGGTCTCCACCGACGCGGATGCGCCCCCCACCTCGAGAACGCGCGGTGCGATGAGCGCCCGGCGCCATCCGGGTGCGAGCGGGGAGAGCCCGGCCACCTCGGCGAACAGCCAGTCGTCGACCGTGCCGAGGAAGTAGTGGCCGCGTGAGCGCGACTCGGGCTTCCAGTGCTCCCAGAGCGAGGTGGCGCCCTGGGCCACCCAGAACCCCCAGCTCGGGAACGTGGTCTGCCTCGCGACGGCGAGCGCGGCATCCGCGTGGCCGAAGCGGGTGAGCTGCGGCAGGAGGTGCTTCGTGGCGAGCGCACCCGTCGAGAGGTGGTCGCCGCGGGCGCGTACGTCGGCGGCGACGCTGTCGGCGACGCCCTGGCGGAGCGGCTCGGGCAGCAGGTCGAAGGCGAGGGCGAGCACGCCGTGGGCCTGCCGGAAGCCCTCGTCGCCGTCGCCCGCCACGATGCCGTCGCGCACGAACCGGGCGACGAAGGCGGCGCGGGAGCGGGCCGCCGCGTCGCGCCACTCCCCGGCGGGCTCGCCGAGCTCCGTCGCCCACTCGGCGAGCACGTCGAGCATCGCCACGAGGAACGCGGTGGCGGCGATGCGGGTGTCTTCTGGGGCGTTGCCACCCCCCGCCGACGTCTCGGGGCTCACCCAGTCGCCCAGGGTGGTGTCGGCGATGCCGTCGACGGTGCGGGCCAGCTCGAAGCGCAGGTAGTCGCTCGCATCGGCCCAGAGGTCGACGAGCACGCGGCGGTCGCCCCGCTGCATCCACAGCTCCCACGGGATGAGCACGAGGGCGGCGTGCCAGGTGGGGGCGGGCGACCAGTCCATCGTCCAGCCGCCGTCGGGTGCGAGCACGGTCGGCGCCCCCGAGCCGTGGCGAGACGCGGCGATGTCGGCGCACCACTTGGCGAGGAGCTCGTGCACGTCGAGGTTCTGCAGCATGAGCCGGGCGCCCACCATGCCGTCGCCCGTCCAGCCGTTCTTCTCCAGCATCGGGGTGTCGGTCGGGATGCCGTGCAGGTTGTTCAGCACGGTGCGCGCCGTGAGTTCGTGGACGGTCTCAAGGAGCGCGTCGTCGCACCCGAACGAGCCGGTGCGCGGCGCGCGGGTGTGCACGAGGGCGGCGCGCACCCGCGGCAGCCGGGCCGCCCGCACCTCCGCGTACTGGAAGCCGTGGTAGACGAACCGCGGTCGCCAGGAGACCGGGGCGCCGGCGAGCACGACCCGGTCGAGCTGGAAGCGGCCGGCGAAGTAGCCGAGGGGGTCGTCGGTGTCGACACTGCCGTCGGAGCGCAGCCGCTCGCCGTGCCGCAGTTCGATCACCTCCCCGGCAGCTCCCTCCGCCTCGATCTCGAGCCAGCCCGCGATGACGCGCGGGAAGGCGAGCACCCAGCGGCCCGGCGCGATCTCGACGATCGAGTCGGGGTCGAAGCGCTCCGCCACCTCGACGGCGGGTTGGCGCTGGTGCACCGGCCGGCCGCGCGGGCCGGCCACGATCCAGGCAGTGTCCCAGTCGTGGTCGTCGAACCCGGGGGCGTCCCAGCCGGGCGGTTCGCGTCGGGCGTCGTGGTCTTCGCCGCCGTGCAGGTCGTCGTACCGCGTCGGTCCGTCGATGGCGCGCCACGACGCATCCGTCGTCACGACGTGCTCGGCACCTTGCTCGTCGCGAATGACGAGCAGCAGGCGGGCGGAGGGCTCGGCGTGCCAGGGGGCGGTCTCCCAGTTCCAGGTGTTCGGAGCGGCCATGCCGTAGAAGCCGCGACCGAGCTCGAGCCCGATGGCGTGCCGTCGACCGGCGGCGAGGAGTGGGGTGACGTCGGTGACCGTGTACTGCGCCGTGACGTCGTAGTCGGTGAACCCGGGGCTCAGCACCGAGGGCTCGACCAGGGTTCCGTCGATCGCCACGCGGGCGTACCCGCCGGCGGCGACGACGAGGTAGGCCTCGGCGACCGAGGTCGGCGCGGTGAACTCCCGCCGCAGCAGAGGAGCGGCCCCCGACGGATGCGCGTGGCCCACGAAGCGCGCACCGCGCCAGTCTCCGTCGAGCACGCCGGTGACGAAGGCCGAGGAGGTGCTCGAGCCGTTCGTGGTGACGCTCCACCGGTAGCGGGTGAGCGGTGACAGGGCGGGGCCGTCGTACTCGACCTCCGGGGCCGGCCGCCCGGTTCCCGATGCCGACCACAGCGGGCCGCCCGGCCCGGCGACATCGAGACGCCAGGCGCCGGAGCCGTACCAGGAGAAGCGGGGGGACACATCGACGCCGACGGGCTCGACCGTGTGCTCGACGCGGAGGTTCGACGGGCTCACGGGAGCAGCTCCGCGAGCTCGGCGCGGGTGCCCCAGCGCGTGCGCAGGCCCGACAGGACGTCGGGGTGCGCGTTCAGGAAGGAACCGATGGCCTGAGAGGCGTCTTGGGGTCGCGTGCGCTTCTGGTTGATCTCACCGAGCAGACTCCATCGCCGGTCGCCGAGTTCGGTGGGCTCCTGGGCCGCCGGCCGGTAGTCGGTGTAGTCGAACACCAGCGGGTCGGAGGTGCCGTCGACGACACCGAGCCGGAAGTCGGAGCACATGAACCAGGTGACGCGTTCGCCGAGGGTGGAGGCCTGGACGCCGGAGCCCTCCTGCTGCAGCAGATAGGCGAGCGCCGCGTCGTCGGGGTTCGCCGCCGACCACTCCGCACCGAAGTCGGCGATCGGGGTCACCGCGAGATCGGGCCACTCCTCCCGGAGCGAGGCGAGCCATCCGCCCCAGGCGTCGAGGAGGTCGGGGTCGGTCTCGAGCCCGCGGTGCACCTCGCTGATCTCGTAGTTCACGGTGAGCCAGCCCAGCCCGTTGCGCTCCACGTTCCGGGCTCCGAGGTGCGCGGCGCTCGTGGCCCGGAGCTCGGCGAGCGCGTCGGCGCGTGGCAGCCGGTGCAGCGTCTCGATGGGGCCGAGCCCGAGCCGCGAGTTGAAGCCGGTGCCGTCGGGGCCCATGCCCGCTGCTCGCGCGGCGACGAGGTCGACGGTCCAGCCGTCGAGCATCGCCACGTCGATGCGGTCGTCGCCCCGGGCGGGGCGGAGGAAGTGCTCGCGCGAGGGGCGGTAGGGGTAGGCGATCGAACCGTCGCCGTCTTGCAGGTCGATGTCGAACTGGCTCCAGATGTTGCCCTGCACGGTGCGGATGCCGAGCTCCTCACGGGCGCGTGCCGTGTTCTCGGCCGAGAGGAAGCCCGCCACCAGCGACCGCGTCTCGCGTTGGAACTCGTCCTCGATGAGCGCGACGGCGTCGGCGATGTCGCGGGCGACCGACTCGCGCGAGCCGTACAGGTTGGGGAAGAAGCCGCCCGGGACGAAGGTGACGTCGTCGCCGAACGCCGATGCGCAGCGCGCGACCTCGCGCCGCACCTCGGCGTAGCGGGGGCTGTCGTCGGTGAGGGCGCCCCAGGAGAGGGCCCAGGTGACCCGCGCGTCGGAAACCGCGTCGCGCACGGTGGAGCTGAACCGGTCGATCAACGCGGCGCTGTGCCGTTCCGATTCGTCCTCCCAGAGCCAGCGGTCGCGCGTCGCCTCGATCTGGTGTCGACGCACCACCGTGTTGATGGTGAGGCGTCTGCCGATCGCTCTGCCGGTGGAGGGGGTCACGATGCTCCTTTGCGTAGTGAAACTAACCGAATTGTCCCGATTCGAGCGCCGATTGCGGTCGAATGCTGGCTTTTGGCCGGAATTTGTGTAGCCTGACTACAGCATGACAGATCGAGCGGGCACCACGCGCGATCCGTATCAACGACGATATTGAAGGAGAGGCCATGAAGAAGTGGCTCACGGTCACCACGGCGCTCGCGACCGCGCTCGCTGTCACAGCACTTGCCGGATGCTCCGGCTCGGGTGGCGGCGACGGCGGTAAGACCGAACTCAGCTTCCTCATGTGGGGCGACGGCGGGGACACGCAGCAGGCGTACCAGGACGTCATCGACACCTTCGAGGAGGCGAACCCCGACATCACCATCAACGCGGAGTTCTTCAACACGAACGACTACGACAACATCCTGAAGACGCGTCTGTCGGGTGGAGCCGGCCCCGACGTCTACGGCTTCGACCTCGGCAACATCGACGACTTCGTGCGCGACGGCTTCGCCGCCGATCTCAGCGAGGGCGGTAGCGACTACCTGTCGAAGCTCACGCCCGACGCCGCGAAGGAGAGCCACCGCGGCGAGGAGGGCGACGCCGTCTCCAACCTCCCCATCTCGCTCTCGGGCAACGGCATCATCTACAACAAGGCGCTCTTCGAGAAGGCCGGCATCGACGCCGCCCCCACCACCTACACCGAGCTCAAGGCCGACGCGCAGAAGCTCCTCGACGCGGGCATCACGCCCTTCGCCATGTCGGCGCAGGACAACTGGTGGCCGCAGTTCATCGTGTACTACGCCCTCGCGGAGCACGGCGCGAACGAAGACCTCGCCGCCGAGATGGCGGCGGGCGACGCCGACTTCTCGAGCAGCGACGCCTGGAAGGAGTCGCTCGACATCGTCAAGGAGCTGACGCCCTACTACATGCCGAACCCCCTCGGCACGAGCCAGACGGCAGCCCAGTCGGCCTTCCTCGGCGGACAGGCGGCGATGTTCCCGGCCGCCTGGATCCTCCCCGACGCCCGTACCGCCGACCTCGACGTCGACTACATGAACTTCCCGACCACCGACACCCCGGTCGACGACCTGTGGGGCACCTACCAGGTGCGTTTCGGCGTGAACCCGGGCAACGACAAGGTCGACGCCGCTCAGAAATTCCTCGACTACTTCATGTCGGATGACGTCTACCTCGACTTCCTCACCAAGGTGAAGCAGTTCCCGACCACCACGACCGTCTCGGTCGGCGCCGAGGTCGACCCGCTGTACCCCGAGATGCAGGAGTCGTGGGACGGCAAGACCTTCATCGCCGCCTTCTCGCCCACCGCCAAGTCGGTGCAGGACGAATTGCTGGTGGGTCTGCAGAACCTCATCGGCGGTCAGCAGAGCACCGAGCAGGTGCTGTCGTCGCTCGACACCGCCCTCGAGCAGTGGCGCGCCGACAACAAGTGACCGTGACGCGCGCCCTGCCCGGTTCGAACCGGGCAGGGCGCGCGCTCGTCTGCCCCCGCCCGCGACCCGCCGGGCGACAGTTTCGACCGAGGACATCATGACCACTGGCGACATCACCCTCACCGACGCCGGCACCACCGTGCGGATCGATGCGGCGACGGGGGGTGTGCTCGGAGTCGACGGCCCCGGCGGCACGCTCGTCGCCGCCCCGCACCCGGGCCTGTTCGTGCTCGAGATCCCGCGCGACGGCGACCGCACGGTCGTGGTGCAGACGCGTGAGCAGCGGGTGTCGGAGGTTCGCATGCGTGCCGACGGTCGCGGCGTGGAGCTGGTGTGGAGGGAGCTCGTGACGAGTGCGGGCGAACGCCTCGCCGGCACGGCGACGGCCACGCTCGAGCTCCACGACGGGCGGCTCGACGCCACCCTGAGGGCCGGGTTCGACGACGACGTGCGCGTGGAGGCCGTGCGGTTCCCCTCTCTCCCCGGAGTCGTCGCCGCGGGTGACGGCCGTCTCGAGCTCGTGCGCGCGGAGTACACGCAGGGCTCGCGCCACGAGTTGCTGCCGCGCTTCGAGAGCACGGCTCCCTACTGGGGCACGGTCTTCCCCGACTACGCCAGCGGCAACCTGCGACCGGAGGTGGTGTGCAACCCGACCTCGCCGTTCATCCTGCTCGCACGCGAGAACGACGGGCTCGCCGTCATGCCGACGACGCCCACCACGGAGTTCATCGGATGGCGGGCGTCGCTCGAACCGGGGTACGCCGACAGTCTGCTGCGCACGGGTGGCGACGGCGCGCATCCGGCCACCGTCACTGTCGACGCCATCCAGGTGCCCACGGGCGGCAGCTCGTTCGAGGCGGTGCCGATGACGGTCGCCGTGTACGGCGGCGACTGGCTCGCCGGCCTCGAGGCCTACCGCGTCACCCAGAACCCGCGGCGGCGCCCCCGGGCCGCCTGGCTCGACTCGCCTCACTCCTGGCTGCAGGTGCAGCTCATGTCGACGGAGGGCGAGGTGCGGTTCGACTTCGCGACGCTCCGCGACATCGTCGACGAGTGCGCCGATGCGGGCATCGGCGCCATCCAGATCGTGGGCTGGAACGAGGGCGGGCAAGACGGGCTCGTGCCGGTGCACCGCCCCTCCGAGCGTCTCGGTGGCGAGGCGGCCCTCGTCGCCGCGCTCGCCCGCGCGCGTGAACGCGGCGTGCGTGCCGTGCTCTACACGAAGTATCAGTGGGTCGAGAAGCCGGGGCCCTACTGGGAGGAGTTCGCCGATTCGGTCTGCCTCGACGAGCAGGGCCAGCCCTACGCCCAGCCCGGCCCGGTCTACCACTCGGCGCGCAAGCGCTACGGCATGAGCACCCCCTGGTACGTGCCGCTCTGCTTCTCATCGCCCGCACTGCGGGAACGCTTCGCCGCCGAGGCCGCCCAGATGGCGCGCTGGGGCGCGGCGGGCCTCCTCAACGACGAGTCGCTCTACCACGGGCGCGCCCTGCTCTGCTTCGCCGAGAACCACGGTCACGAACCGGGCGCCTCGACCTTCACCTGGGACGCCGAGTTCGTCGCCGCCCTGCAGCAGGCGGCGCTCGCCGAGACCGACGAGTTCATCGTGGCGGCCGAGGGTGCGTTCGACGGCCAGTTCGAGTTCTACGACGCCTCCTACATTCGCAGCGCCTCGCCGCGGCACCTGCCGATCGGGCGGCGCCTGCGCCCGGGGGCCGCCATCTCCACCGCCCTCATCGGCTTCGACGACAGGTCGATGGTGAACCAGTGCCTGCTCTACGGCTACGCGGCGAGCATCGAGCCGTTCCATTTCAAGGGCAGGCCGACGGATGCTCCGCTCACCGTCGCCTATGTCGGCCAGGTCGATGCGCTGCGCCGACGACTCGCGGAGTGGCTGTGGACCGGAGAGCTCGAGCCCGACGCGGGTGTGCGCGCCGTCGGCGACGCGACCCCGCACCCGTACGCCACACGATGGCGGGCCGCCGCGGGCGGGCCCACCGTGACCGTCGTCACCCACCTCGACGAGGGGGAGCGCGAGTTCGAGGTCGACGCGGGTGACGGCTCCGACGCCGTCGTGCTGCTCCCGGGCTCCGACGCCGCCCAGCCGCTCGCGGGTGGCCGGGTGACCGTGCAGCCCGGCGACGCCGCGGTCATCGTGCCCGCCGAACTCGCTCGCTCTCGCGGCTGGGTGTAGCGCCGCTAGCCGATCGGGGTCTCTGGAGCGCTGCTCAGCGCCCAGGATGCCCATCCACGCCCAAAAGATGTAGTATTGCTACATGGCGCACGAGCGCCGTCCATATCGATGAAGATCTGCGAGGGAGCCATGACGAAGTGGCACACGGCGGCCGACACGGCCGCGCACCGTCGGACGGAAGGCACCCGATGACGAGCACCCGCGTCGAAGACGTCCGCGTCATCCCGACCGTCACCACCGACCGCACGTCCTGGAAGCGCCGCGTCTGGTCTGACCGATCGACGATGGGCAAGTTCCTCATCGCGATCGCCCCCGCCCTCATCATCTACACGATCTTCACGATCTGGCCGATGCTGCAGGTGGTGTTCGCCGCCTTCACCGACGCCAGGGGGTTCAACCGCCCCGCCGAGTTCATCGGCCTCGACAACTTCGTGCGCATCTTCTCGGGCGACCCCACCCTCACCAAGGCCATCGCGAACACCGGCATCTACGCCTTCTTCAAGGTCGTCGTGCAGACCGTGCTCGCCTTCCTCATCGCGGTGCTGCTGAACCGTCAGCTGCGTCTCGGCAACATCTACCGGGCCGTGTTCTTCGCCCCCATCGTCATCAGCCCCGTGGCCATCGTGTTCACGTGGAGCTTCATGTACGACCCGACGAACGGCACCATCAACTCGCTGCTGCGCGACGTGGGCCTCGGCGGGCTCGCGCAGGACTGGCTCGGCAACTACGACCTCGCCCTCTACAGTGTCATCCTCGTCGACCTGTGGAGCGGACTCGGCTTCAACGTCGTCATCTTCCTCGCCGGCCTCTCCACCATCCCGGCCGAGATCAACGAGGCGGCCCGCGTCGACGGCGCCAGGGGCTTCAAGGCGATGCGGCACATCACCATCCCGCTCATGATCCCCTCGATCGGGCTCGTGCTGGTGCTCTCGGTGAACGGCGCCCTCCGCGCCTTCGACACGGTCTACCTCATGACCAGGGGAGGGCCGGGAGACTCGACCCAGTTGTACATGACCGAGGTGTTCCATCAGGGCCTCGTGGCGAACAACTTCGGCTACGCCTCGGCCATGGCCCTCATCGTGATCGTGGTGCTCATCGTGATCGCCGGGGCACAGAACAGGCTGAACAACCGCATGAGCGCCGAGGAGAACGCCCGATGAACAGTCGAACCGCCAAGCGCCTGGCACGTCGGGTGCCGATCAACCTGCTGCTGATCTGCCTCAGCCTCATCATGATCTACCCGCTGCTCATCATGGTGATCACGGCGTTCAAGCCGAACCTCGAGGTGCTCACGAACCCCACCGGGCTGCCGCAGACCTGGACCTTCGACAACTTCGTCACCTCGTGGGTCGAGGCCGACTTCACGAACCTGTTCCTCAACTCCATCCTGCTCACCGTCACCAGCATGGTGGCGGCGACCTTCATCGCCGCGCTCGCCTCCTACGCCATCGTGCGCCGGGTGTCGCGACTGGGTTCGGTGGCGTACCTGCTCATCGCAGCGGGAATCTTCCTGCCGCTGCAGCTCGCGCTGGTGCCGCAGTTCCGCGTCATCCGCGACCTCGGGCTCATCAACAACTACCTCGGTGTCATCCTGGTCTACATCGCCGGGGCGATCCCGTTCGGCGTCTTCCTCATGGCGGCCTTCATGCGGCAGATCCCGAAAGAGATCGTCGAGGCGGCGGTCGTCGACGGCGCCGGGTACTTCACCCTGTTCCGCACCATCTACCTGCCGCTCGCCCGCCCCGCCATCGCGACCTTCTGGGTGCTGCAGGGGGTCGGCATCTGGAACGACTACCTGGTGCCGCAACTCCTGCTGACCGATCCGACGAAACGCACCCTCACCACGGGCGTGCTCTACTTCAAGGCGCAGTACCTGGCCGACTGGGGCAACATCATGGCGGCGGTGCTCATCATGAGCCTGCCCATCCTGCTCATCTTCATCTTCGCCCAGCGCTACTTCGTGAGCGGCCTCTATGCGGGCGCGGTGAAGTGAGCAGTCTCGACGACGTCGAGCTCTCCGCCTACGCCAGGGCCGCGCTCGTCGGCGACGGGGCAGTGGAGGCCGATCTCGCCGTGCCGACCGTGCGGGTCGACTCCCGGGCGGCGGATGCGGGGGATGCGGGTGCGCGTCAGACCCCGTCGGCGCAAGCCGAGCCCCTCCACGCACTCCTCCACACACCCCTCCCTGCGCCGCTCTCGCTCGACGGCGAGTGGCTGCTGGCGGGCTCCGTGCCGCAGAAGCAGTTCTCGATCGAGCGCTGGGCCGAGCCCGCCGGATCGAAGCCTCCGCACGAGCCCGCGGAATGGTTCCGCCCCGAGACCGACCGCGGCTCCTGGACGACCGCGACCGTGCCGGGCACCGTGCAGGGCGCCCTCGCGGCTGCGGGAAGGACTCCGCATCCGCTCCTCGGCTCCTCGACCTACGACGAGCTCGTCGAACACGGCGTGCCCGAGCACTGGCCGTGGCACTTCCGCCGCACCCGCATCGAGCAGCAGGAGTGGTGGTACGCCCGCCGCTTCACGGTGCCGGCCACATGGGAGGGCCGGCGCATCCGTCTGGCCTTCGACGGCGTCGACTACGCGGCGACCGTCTACCTCGACGGCTCGCCGATCGCCCGCCAGGAGGGCATGTTCGGCGGCCCGGAGGTCGACGTCACCTCGCTCGTCTCTCCCGGCGGCGAGCACGAGCTGGTCGTGCGCATCGACCCGCCGCCACACGACTGGCACGGCGTGATGAAGGGGTCTCCCGGGTGGGGGTGGCATTACGGGCACCTCATCTCGATGGGCCTGTGGCGGTCGGTGCGGCTCGAGGTGGTGCCCGAGGTGGAGCTCGTGCATCCGTTCGTGAGCACGGCGAGGGCCGATGCCGACACGGCACTGCTCCGGGTGCGCGCCGACGCGCGCGACCACACGGATGCGCGGGGTACGGTCTCGGGAACGGTCACGGTGTGCAGCGACGAGGGCGCCGTCGTCGCGTCACGCGCCTTCGACGTCGAGCTCACCGGCCCGCGCACCCGCTTCGAGCTCGAGATCGAGGTCGACCGGCCGCGGCTGTGGTGGCCGTTCGGGTACGGCGAGCAGCCGCTGTACCGCGTCGAGATCGCGGTCGCGGGTCACGCCGTCGAGGTCGAGACGGGCATCCGCACCATCGAGATGGCGGCCCTGCCCGACTGGCAGGGCGAGGAGTTCTACCGCTGGCAGTTCGTCGTGAACGGGCGGCCCCTTTTCCTCACCGGTGCCAACTGGTGCTGGACCGACCCGCTCACCGAACGCGACGGCTCGGTCGACGAGCACCTGCTGCGGCTCACCCGACACGCGGGGCTCCGCATGCTGCGGGCCTGGGGCGGCGGCATCGTCGAGAGCGAACGGTTCTACGCGGCCTGCGACCGGCTCGGCATCCTCGTGCTGCAGGAGTTCCCGTTCTGCTTCGGGCTGCCCGGGGCCTCGTCGGTCTCGCTGGCGGCGGTCGACGACCAGGTCACGCGCATCGTGAGGGCGCTTCGCAACCACCCTTCGCTCATCATGTGGGGCGGCGGCAACGAGAACGAGCTCACCCGGTCGGGAGACGAGCTGCTGCTGCTCGCGGGGCGGCGCACCACGGCGCTCGACGACTCCCGCCCGTTCCATCGCACCGACCCGTGGGGTGGCAGCGTGCACAGCTACACCGTCTACCACGAAGGAGCCCGCATCGACGAGGGCTACACCGCGGTCGACGGGGCGGTGTGGGGCGAATACGGGCTGTCGAGCCAGTGCTCGCTCGAGAGCATGGCCGAGTTCCTCGACCCCGGACTGCTCGACGAGTGGCCGCCTCCCGCCCACGGCGCCATCCTGCAGCACCAGGCGCAGTTCTCGCTCCTCGACATCGTGAAGCAGCTGCGCTACGCCGACTACGGCCCGATCGTCGACTGGGCGACCTTCGTCGAGGCGAGCCAGGTCGCCCAGGGCGAGGCGCTCCGCTTCGCCTCCGAACGCGCCAGGTCTGGCAGCGGCGAGCACACCAGCGCCTACTGGTTCTACAAGCTCGGCGAAGTGTTCCCCGGGTCGTCGTGGGCAGTCGCCGACTTCTACGGCCGGCCCAAGCGCTCCTACTACCTGGCCCGGTCGTTCAGCCGGCCCCGCTCGGTGTTCGCGGTGACGAACCGGCTCGACTGGGCTCCGGGCGAGCTCTTCGAGGCCGACGTCCACGTCGCCAACGACACCCCCGAGCCTCTCGACGCACAGGTGGAGGTGCGGTTGTGGGACGCCGACCTCACGGTGGCCGCGAGCTGGGCGGGCACGGTGGCGGTGGCGCCCGACCAGCGAGTGCTCGCCCAGCGGTTCTCTGCGCTCGTGCCCGGCCGCGCGCATCCGCTGCACCTGGAGGTGCGCATGACGGATGCGCGGGGCGAGGCCATCAGCCAGTGGTACTGGTTCAACGCGCGGCAGCGCGGGGAGCGCATCGAGGAGCTCGAGCGCTCGGCCCCCGACGAGCTCTGGGAGGCCGACCTCGCGCCGTACTTCGCGGCCTACGCCGCCGAGCGGCCGGCCCCGCTCTGGGAGCTTCCACCCACCCGGCTCGCGGCACGTGCCGTCGACGGCGGGTTCGAGGTGCAGAACGTCGGTGAGGTGCCCGCACCCTTGGTGCTCGTCGACGGCTTCCCGCACGGTCCGGGGGCGCTGCTGCACGACGACGCCTTCGGGCTCGCACCCGGCGAGACGCGCTTGGTCGGAGTGGAGGGTGAGGTGTCGTTCGCGTCGCTCTCGGTTCGGGCGTGGAACGCCGATCCCGTCGGGGTGTCGGCATGACCGACGCGCAGGGAACGACGGTGCTCGCCACCTGCAGCGGCTGGCAGCCCTCCACGCGCGCCGAGCTCGAGTTCAGCCCGTTGCAGCGCTTCGCCGTCGAGCTCACGGGGGTCTCGGGCCGAGCCCCGCGCGTGCTCTATGTGAACACCGCGGGCGGCGACCCCCGGCAGGGCGAGGCCATCGAGCTCGACGCCGCGCGCCTCGCCGGGGTGAGCGCACGGCACCTCCGCCTGTTCGGGCGCACCGACGAGCCGCTCGACGAGATCGTCGCCGACGCCGATCTCGTCTGGGTGGGCGGCGGCAGTGTGGTCAACCTGCTGGCGCTCTGGCGTGCTCACGGTCTCGACTCGCTCCTCATCGAGGCGGCCCGGCGTGGCACCGTGCTCGCCGGCACGTCTGCAGGAGCCCTCTGCTGGCACGTGGGCGGCCCCACCTCTTCACGCGGCCCGGCGCTCGACCTCGTCGACGACGGCCTGGCGCTCGTGCCGGCCTCGCTCGCCGTGCACTACGACTCGCAGCCGCTGCGCCGACCCCTCTTCCACAGCGCGATCGCCGAGGGCCGCCTTCCCGCCGGTCACGGTCTCGACGAGGGCACCGCCGTGCTCTACCGCGACGGCGCGCTCATCGAGGCGCTCCGCGAGCCCACCGGCGGCACCGTCCACCGCGTCGAGCGCTCATCCTCGTCTGAGACGGCCTCAGAGCACACCCTCGACGTCAGAACACTCTGAGGCGAGCGCATCGCGTGGGCGGTGGTCACCGGCGCGAGCCCGCGACCTCGACGCGGCCGGCGGTCTCACCGCGGAGGGAGGCGATCACCTTCGCGGCGACGTCGGCGACGTCGGGGGAGTGCGGGATGACGACGGCGTCGACGGCCGACTCCGGCAGCCCGCCTTTCGCGCCGCGTCGGCCGCAGCGGTCGATCTCGCGCTGCACGCCGTCGGCGAGAGCCGGGGAGCCGGCACCGGGAACCTGAACGAGCAGCACGACCCTGCAGTCGTGCTCCTCGAGGGGAGCGAGATCGCCGAGCACCGAACGAACCCGCCGGCGGCACGCCCGTGGGTCGACGGTTCCCTGCAGCGCATCGGGATGCACCTGCACCAGCAGGGCGTCGATGTCGCCGAGGCGGGGCACCTCGGCGGGCGCCGAGGGGTGCAGCACGCTCACACCGGAGGCCGCGAGAGCGCGGGTGAGGGCGTCGGTAAGCGGATCTCCGTACACGACGACGAGGGGCGAGGTCTTCATGGGCACATGGGGCCTTCCTGATCGGGAAGAGCGACTCCCTTCGAGTCACCCGCCGACCAGACTTCCCGGCGCACCACCAGCAGACTAGACCGTCGCGCGCTCGGTCGCGAACCGTCGACGCCGGGTGTCCTGGTGAGAACTACCCACGTCATCCCGCCCGACCGTGTTTCAGGGCAGGATCGAAGGTGACCGACGCGCCGCGAGAACCGAGGCGAGCGCGCGGGGATCACTTCGGGGGAGGGATTCGCTGTGGCGGAATCTGACGGTGGAGCGGTCGCGGGCTGGTACCCCGACCCGGCGGATGCGAGCATCCAGCGCTATTGGGACGGCACGCGGTGGACGGAGCACGTGCATCCGGCCCCTCAGCCGGCGGCCTACCCGCCGCCGGCGGCGGACTCGCAGGTACCGGGCCGGCAGCCCGCGCACCACGCGCCCGCCGGGCAGCCTGCACCCGCGCAGCAGGCGCCTGCCGAGCGCCCCGCCAAGCCCAAGCGCCGCCGGGGCCTCGTCATCGGCCTGGTGTCGGCGGGTGTCGCGGTGGTCGCCGTGCTCGCGCTGGTGGCGGCATTCATCGTCGTGCCCGGCATCACCTCGCCGCAGGCCTCGCTCTACACCGACCGCTCCGCGATCTACGACTACACCGAGCCGATGCTCGACCTCGAGCGCGACCACGAGTTCCTGCTCGACGTCGACTACGACCTCGAGGCGGTGAACGCCGCCCACATGGAGGAGGCCGGCCTCGAGCAGGGCGAGCGGGGCGGGCCCGACGACTGGGCGGTGCAGGTGTTCTACGACGCCGCGCTCACGAAGCCCGCCCAGTTCCATGCGTTCCAGCTCGACCCGGGCGCCGACATCTCGATCTCGGGCAGCGAGACCGGCACCGCCTTCGGGTCGAACGCGCCCGAGGGCGGTCGCGCCGTGATGGACGAGACCGATCCGGGGTACGACAGCTACCAGTACGGCCAGTGGGGTCTGCACGAGGAGTACTTCCTCGTCACCCGGCTCGAGAAGGACGGCACGCCGAAGGAGAAGCCCGTCGTCACCCGCTTCACCGTGAAATCGGAGCTCGAGGTGCCGGATGTCACCTTCAGCGACCCCGCCGGCGACGGCACGATGACGCTCTCATGGGACCCCGTCGAGGGTGCCGAGTCGTACATCATCGTCACCGCATCCGACGCCACCGGCGATCAAGGAAACCTGAGCCTCGTGGCCGAGGTCGACGGCACCGAGTGGTCGAGCGCCACCGACATCTACGACGTCAACGACGCCCCCTGGGTCACGCAGCAGAACGTGAACCTGAAGGCGTTCAGCTACCGGGCGGGCTCCGACGACCAGCAAGACGGCAATCCCTCCGAGGAGTACGAGGAGAACGTCGGGCAGGCCTTCGACCTCGGCGTGATCGCCACCGGCGGCGGCCACTACTCGCCGTACTCGCCGCACGACCTCGTGCGAACCGCGGGCTCGCTGCCCTTGGAGGTGGCCTTCTACGCCGCCGGCGACCTCAAGAAATGGGGCGCCAGCGGCTACATCGAGGGCATCGAGAACGTGCAGACCATCCTCCCGTTCACGGGCATCGACGGCCGCACGCGGTCGACGGTCGCCTACATCGACGAGACCGGCATCCTCGACTACGGCGACCGCTGGATCTTCCCGCTCCGTGGCCGGGGCACCCAGCTCGGCGAATGGATCCCCGTCACGAAACGGTCGACCCCTGATCCCGTCGCCGCCGCCGCTCAGTTCAACGCCGCCGCCGAGGCCGCGGCGCCCGACACGGGCCTGCCCCGCTTCGAGGCGTACGCGCCGCCCGAGAACGTCGACGAGGAGCCGCTCGCCGAGGCGCCGCCCACCGACTACCCGGTCTACGGCAGCACCGACTTCACGAAGTACCTGGCACAGCACATGATCGCGCAGACCACGTCGATCGACATCTCGGAGTACGTCGACCAGCCGGGTGCGCCCGACCCGTACGACGCCGCGATGGAGGCCCGCTATCAGAACCCGTACGTCTTCAACGTCAACTACATGGGGCTGCGCGACGGCGGCGACACGCTCCTCGTCACCTACTCCATCCCGACCGACGAGGTGAAGGCGCTGCAGGCGAACCTCAAGCAGCGGGTCGACGAGGTGGTGGGTGCGGTCACGACCGACGACATGACCGCCGCCCAGAAGGTGACGGCGTTGAACGACTGGCTGGTCGCGAACGCCGAGTACGACGACGAGGCGTTCGCCGAGATGCAGGCCCAGCAGGCCATCCCGGTCGGGCGGGAGGCCGCGTGGAACGCGACCGGAACGCTCCTGCTCGGCACCGGGGTGTGCGCCAGCTACGCCTACGCCTTCAACGCTCTCGCGAACGCCGCGGGGGTCGAGACGGTCGTGGTGTCGGGTGACGTGTACTCGGGCGGAGCCCACGCCTGGAACAAGGTGCTCATCGACGGCGCCTGGCTCGCCGTCGACACCACCTGGAACGACGGGGGCGACCCGTCGGCGTACCTGATGATCCCCGACTCCGGCTTCACCGACGTCGCGGCCAGGGCCGAGAACGACAACTGGATGATCGACTCCTCGATCCCGGCCTACGCCACCCCTTAGCTCGAGCGTCGGCCCTCGGCACCGACGCCCGCACGACGGCCGCGGTGACGAGGGCCGTCGCGGCCGAGCCGGCGAGCACGGCGGGCACCACCGCCACGGGAGCGACGAGCAGCGACCCCACCACCGCCGCGGTCGCACCCACGACGAGCCCGGGAACCGCCGCGCCGAGCACCTCGGCGATGGCCGCACGGCCGAGATGCCGTCGCTGCCAGCCCATCGCCCGCAGGGCGTCGGTCTCCGTGTGGCGGCGCGCGAGGCCGAGCCGCCGCACCACCAGGATGAGCGCGCACGCAGACACGAGCGTCACCGTGATGAGCACCCCCTGCGGCAGCAGGGCGGAGGCGGAGGCGAACCGGCCGAGACGTGTCGCACCCGCCGCCTGACCGCCGAGGCGCACGACGACGACGGCCGTAGCGGTGGCCAGGAACAGCAGCGCGAACCCCAGCGCCAGGGTGGTGGTCGACGAGCGACGTGCGGAGGCCAGACGCACACCGAGGGCGTCGGGCGTGGTCGGTCGGGGGCGCGCTGCGGCCCGCCCGCCGACGCGGGGCGGCGCCTCGGGGCGCGAACCCCTGAGCACGAGCACCGCGGAGATCGCGGCGCTCGCGGCGACCGCGAGCACGGCTAGCGGCAGGGTCACCTCAGGCACCGCAGACAGGAGCAGGGCAGCCGCCGCGAGCGCCGCGAGCACGACGAGCGCGACCGCCTCCTCCGCCACCAGCCAGCGACGAATCCGCGCCCTCGGCCAGCCGATCTGCCGCAACACCACCGTGTCACCGCGCCGGGCGGCGACCGAACCGAGCTGCACCGTCACGAGCAGCGCGGCCCCGGCGACCATCGCCATCACGACGAGCGCCAGATCGGTCGCCGAGACGCCGTCGGCGGCGCTCGCGGCCGCACCTAGGCGCGAGTACTCGAGCGCCACGACGGGCGCGGGCGCGCCCCCGGCCGATGCGGCGGACGCAGCGGTGGGAGCCCCGCCCGAGCCGGACGCCACGACCGCCCCGCCCGAGCCGGTCGCGCCGACCGCCCCCTCCGGCGCCCGCAGCGTCACCGGCACCGTCTCGAACGACGACCCCGCCACCACGGTCGCCGTCAGCCCCAGAGCCCTGATGCGCGCGGCGACGTCGAGGATGCGCGCCTGCGCCTCGGGCGTGTACCCCGCCACCCCGGCCACCCGCACCCTGATCGACGACACCGGCTCGTCGACGTTCAGGTACTGCGCATTCTCCAGATCGGCGACGCCGAGCGCCCCCGACACGTTCAGGCCGAGCCCCGACCATGACGCCGGCACGGCCGCCGCGGGCGAGCCCGAGGCGTCGAGGGCGAGCGGGTCGGCCACGTCGTAGCCGAGCCCCACCCGGCCGAGCCCCGCCCCGGCGGGCTGCAACTCCTCGGGCGTGAACGATCCCACCGGCCAGGTAGCGGTCTCCGACGGCCCGAGGCCGGCCGCCTCGACGCTCGGGATGGGGGAGAGCGTGGTGAAGAGCAGCTCGCCGTCGTCGACACCGGAGGCCGTCAGCTCGACCGTGGGTCGCGCATCCGGGTCGTCGGCGGCGATCACGGTGGGGCGCGCCACCGAGGCGGCCTCGGGCGCGATCGACGACAGGATGGGCGAGCCCGCGAGCCGGAACAGCGGGTAGCTCGCGTACGACGGCTGAGGTGGCAGCGTGAAACCGGGCCAGCCGATGTCGACCGCCGCGAAGCTGAGCGGCGAGAGGGCGTCGCCCGGGTCGCCGGTGTAGATCGTCGTCGGTGACCCCGCCGGTGCGGCCGAGACGTGTGAGAGGTCGACGCCGCGCACGCCCCCGCCGTCGTCGGTGATGCCCTGGAGCGCCTGGGCGGCCACCCCCTCCGGCGTGTCGAGAGCAGCGAGTTCGACGCTGAGGGTCGACGACGGATGCTCGACGGTGCGGGTGAGCACGGGCATCGGCTGCGAGGCGACGCCCTTGTCGAACAGGGTGAGCAGGTCGTCGCCCGGGGCCGGCGGATTCGCCGCCGAGAAGAAGTGGTCTGCCGTGCGTCCGATGAGCTGACTCGTCGCGATGAGCGGGTCCATCACCGAGCCCGACGCCCCGAGCAGCTTCTTCTCCTCGACCGGGTCGACCAGCACCAGGTGAGCCGTCTGCACCGCCTCGACGGGGAGCGTCAGCGCCACGACGCCCTGCCCGGGTGGCAGCCCGTCGGCCGCGCCCGCATCGCCGTAGATGTAGTCGATGTTCGCGGCCACGTCGGTCTCGAGCCCGTAGCCGACCTCCCCGGTCGAGGTGACGACACGGATGCGGTTGCCGCCCCCGGCGCCGGTGTCGGTGTCGGCGTCGGTGGGGAAGCCGGTCCACGCGCTCTGGTCGACCACGAAGTCGACCGAGCCGCGCACGGTGCGCGGCTCGGTGATGCCGTCGTCGAGCAGCAGCGAGGTGGTCGCCCGGTAGGCCCGCGGGCCGTCGGCCGAGCCGTCGAGCGGGATGGTCAGCGTGACCTTCGACACCCCCGTGGTGGTGGTCGAGATCTCACCGATCGGAGCGGCGACCTCGACCCCCTCGAGCCCCTGAACCCGTGCCACCTCGACGTCGGAGAGATGCCCCAGGGAGGCGTCGGTGACGGCCGACGGGGGCAGCAGCGTCTCCCCGCCCTCCACCAGCGGCGACGCTCCCGCCGCGGTCACGAGGATGTCGTAGTCGCCCCGCCAGTTCGCGTCGAGGGTCTGCTGCAGCAGCTGCGACGAGGTCGACTGCAGCAGCGACGCGGCGACGAGCACCGCGCCGATGAGCCCGAGAGCGACGAGACGCAGGCGCCCGCGGGCCACTCGCCGCAGCGGCCCCGGCACCCGGTCGATCGGATGCGCGGTGCGCCGTCGCGTGGCGGGTCTCGTCACCGGGGGCGCCGCATCAGGCCATCACCGTGCGCGAGTCGGCCGCGTCGATGAGATTCGGGTCGTGGGCCGAGACCAGCACGGCCGTGCCCGCATCGGCGAGCCCGCGGAGCAGCGCGATGACGGTGTCGGCGTTCTCCCGGTCGAGACTCGCCGTCGGCTCGTCGACCACGAGCAGTGGTGGATCGAACAGCAGGGCCCGGGCGAGCGCAACGCGCTGCCGCTCGCCGCCCGACAGCTCCTCGGGTCTCGACCGCATCCGCTCGCCCACGCCGAGTCGGCGCAGGAGGTCGCGTGCCGCGCGGCCGCGGGCCCTCGTCTCGCCGTCGGGCACAGCGGGCAGCAGCACGTTCTCGAGCGCCGTGAGGCCGCTGAGCAGCACCCCGCCCTGATCGAGGTAGCCCACGTGGCGACGGCGCAGCGCCGTCACCGCGTCGTCGCCGAGCTGCGTGACCGCGGTGCCCGACCACGCGACGACCCCGGCGTTCGGGCGCACCAGCCCGGCGGCGGCCTTCAGGATGCTGGTCTTCCCCGAACCGCTCCGCCCGGCCAGGCAGTGCATCCGGCCCCCGACGACCTCGAAGTCGAGGTCGTCGACGATGCGGAGCTCGGGTCGGCCCGGCCGTGGGTAGCGGATGCCGAGCCCGCGCACGCAGAGCGCGGCGGGCGCGGGGCGGTCTGGTGGATTCGTCATGCGGAGCTCGATCGTAGTCGCCGGGAGGGTCTTCCGACCCCGGCCTGGGTGGGGCTGGCGGGGACACTCTGGCTCGGGCGCGGCCCCGGCTTGATAGCCTCGGGGCATGGCCCGCCGGAGGGAGTTCGACGAAGACGCACTGCTCGACACGACAGTCGTGCTGTTCTGGGAGCGCGGATACGCGAACACGTCGATGAGCGACGTCGCCGAGGCGAGCGGCGTCGGCAACGGGAGCATCTACGCCGCATACGGCTCGAAGTCGGAGCTGTTCCTCGTCGCCCTGCGTCGCTACTGCGCCGGGCGGGTGGAACTCGTGCGTGAGGCGATGGCGCGCGAGGGCGACGTGGTCGAGGTCGTGCGGCGATTCTTCGAGGCGATCCTCGACGAGTGCTCCGAGCATCGGCCGAGCTGGGGCTGCCTCATGCTCACCTCGATGGCGTCGCTCGGCCGGGAGATGCCGGAGGTCGCGGCCCTCACCCACTCGACGATCCGCGAGATGGAGCGCATCGTCGCAGTGCGTCTCGACGGCGGGCGCGGTTCCCTGCGCCCGCCCGTGCTGCGCGATCTCGCGGCCACCGTGGTGCTGGCGAGCCAGGCCATCCTGCAGGCGAGCCTGCTCGAGCCCGAGCCTGCCCGCCTGCGACGGTTCGCCCTCGCCTCGGTGGAGCGGCTGGCGCCGCGCCTGGCCGAAGCCGCCTGAATCGGCTTTTCGTGCAGAATCCGGGGTCCGGCTCGAATCTGGAGTGACGAATCCAGCATGATGGTGGCATCGACGAAGGGCCACACCGTGAGCGACTCGAACTCCCCCCTCGGCCAGTACCTGAGGGCCAGGCGCGACGTGCTGCGCCCTGAAGACGTGGGGCTCGTCGCCGACCCCGGCCGCCGGGTGAGCGGCCTGCGCCGCCAGGAGGTCGCCACCATGGCGGGCATCAGCCCCGACTACTACCTGCGGCTCGAGCAGGGGCGTGATCATCAGCCCTCGCCCCAGGTGCTGCTCGCCCTCGGCCGCGCGTTGCAGCTCGACGGTGACGCCACCGCGTACCTCTTCCGCCTGGCCGGTCAAGCGGTTCCCCAGAGCCGTGGGCGCGCCCCGGGGTCGACGTCGACCGAGACGATGGACAACGTCACGACCCTGTTGAACCAGTGGACCAACGCACCGGCGTACGTGCTCGACCGCAACCAGGACGTGCTCGCCGTGAACCCGCTCGGCCGGTCGTTCATCCCCTTCGGCCTCCCGCCCGGCGCGAACATGCTCGAGGCCATGGTGAGCGGCTCCCTGGCGGCGACGGAGCGGCACGAGTACTGGGACAGGGTGGTGCGCGACACCACGGCCGCCCTGCGCTACTACGGCGACCCCGACGACCGCCGCCTGCAGCTGCTCGTGGCCTCCCTCTCGCAGCGCTCGAAGGTGGTGCGCGATGCCTGGGCGAGCCACGAGGCGAAGCCGAAGCGGGGAGGCGTGGCACCTGCGTCGATCGCACCCTTCGGCTACATCAACTTCCGCTGGCAGACCCTCGAGGTGCCGGGAGGGGGCCAGTACCTCACCTTCTTCTTCGGCGACCCCGGATCGCCGGCCGCCGCCGCCATCGAGTACCTCTCCGCCAAGCTGCGGCTCACCGACGAGCTCTCGAAGGCCGGGCCAGAGCTGCCGCCCCCGCTCGGTTCCATCACCGAGACCGACGAGCCGCAGCCCCAGTAGGGTCATGGTCCCGGCAGGGCCACGACCCGCCGTCCGCCCGCCCGTAGCGTGGCGCTCGTTCACTCCTCGAAAGGACGCGCGCCATGACCACTCCCACCATCGTCCTCGTGCACGGCGCCTTCGCCGACGCCGCGAGCTTCGCCCCCGTCACCCGCAGGCTGCTCGACCAGGGCTTCACCGTGCGGGTTCCCGCCGTGCCGAACCGCAGTCTCCTCGGCGACTCCGCGTACATCCGCTCCGTGGTGGAGCAGATCGAGGGGCCCGTGCTGCTCGCGGGCCACTCCTACGGGGGAGCCGTCATCACCGTCGCGGGTGCCGCCGACAACGTCGTCGGGCTCGTCTACATCTCGGGCTACGCGCTCGACGAGGGCGAGAGCCTCGGCCAGCTGCAGGGCGGCTTCCCCGACTCCGAGCTCGCGGCCAACCTCGTGTACACACCGTTCCCCGTCGAGGGCGGCGAGCCGGGCACCGACGTGTCGGTGAAGGTCGACGCCTTCCCCGAGGTGTTCGCGGCGGGCATCGATCGGGCCGACGCCGAGCTGCTCGCCGTGGGCCAGCGCCCGCTCGCCGCGCTGGCGTTCAGCGAAGCGGCCCCCGTCGCGGCCTGGAAGACCAAGCCGGGTTGGGGCATCGTCTCCTCGGCCGACCACACCATCAACCCCGACGTCGAGCGCTTCGGCTACCAGCGGGCCGGGTTGCGCTCGGTGATCGAGATCGACGCCCCCCACCTCGTGATGCGCTCGCACCCCGACGAGGTGGCCAAGGTCATCGCCGACGCCGCGGCCGAGCTCGCCTGAGGCACGACATGACCGACACCGCCACCTCCAGCCCGATGACCGCCAACCCCAAGGGCTACGCTCTCGAACCCGCCGCCCAGGAGTTCTGCGAGGCCACCGTCGCGCCGCCCTACCTCTACCAGCTGCCGCCCGAGCAGGGGCGCAGGAACGTCGACGCCGTGCAGGACTCGCCGATCGACAAGCCCGAGGTCGACGACACCTGGATCACCGTCGAGGGCGGGCCCACCGGCTCGGTGCCCGTGCGCATCGTCAAGCCGCTCGGCTCGACCGGGCCGCTGCCGGTGATCGTCTACACGCACGGCGCCGGCTGGGTGTTCGGCGACGCGCACACCCACGACCGCCTGGTGCGCGACCTCGCCATCGGCACCGGCGCCGCCGTGGTCTTCCCCGAGTACACGCGGTCGCCCGACGTGCACTACCCCGTGGCGAACGAGCAGTCGTACGCGGCCGCCGTCTGGGTGGCCGCGCACGGTGCCGAGCACGGCCTCGACGGCTCCCGGGTCGCCATCGCCGGTGATTCGGTCGGGGGCAACATGGCCATCGCCCTGACGCTCATGGCCAAGGCGCGCGGCGACATCCGCTTCCGTGCCCAGGTGCTGTTCTACCCGGTCACCGATGCGGCCTTCGACGACGGCTCCTACGAGGAGTTCGCCGAGGGCTACTGGCTCACCCGCGACGCCATGAGGTGGTACTGGAACCAGTACACGACGAGCGAGGCAGAACGCGCCGAGATCACCGTGTCGCCGCTCCGCGCGACGGAGGCCGAGCTCGCCGATCTGCCGCCGGCCCTCGTCATCAACGCCGAGTGCGACGTGCTGCGCGACGAGGGCGAGGCCTACGCCTCGAAGCTGCGCCGGGCGGGCGTCGAGGTGACGGGGGTGCGCTACGAGGGCATCATCCATGACTTCGTCATGGTGAACAGCCTCCACGACACGCCCCAGTCGAAGGCGGCAGTGGCCCAGGCCGCCGCCTTCCTCAAGGAACGCCTGGCGGGCTGACCTGCCGCGAGCGCGTCGACCGTCGTGCCCGCTCGGTGGGATGATGGGACCCGGGGAGGTGATGGCGTGCTCCTTCCCTCGAACCCCACCTGCGTGCTGGTGCAGATGCAGGCCACCACCCTCGGAGAGGCGCCCGCGCACCGGCACATGAACCGGCACGCGTTCGGCTCGGTCGCGCTCTCGCACATCGCGTCGGTGCCGCAGCGGGTCGAGGCGCTGCTCGACGAGGTGCCCGCTCACGCCCTCGAGAGCACGCAGTTCCAGTTCGTGCACTCGGGTTCGCTCATCGTCGAACAGAACGGGGAGCAGACCTCCTACGCGGCGGGCGAGGTCGCCGTCTACGACGCCTCGCAGCCGTTCGGCTTCGTCTACCGCCACGACTTCTCCACGACGATCGTGCAGGTGCCCTCGCTGCTCGTCGGAGCGCCACCCCCTCGATCGGCAGGCCGCCTCGACCCCGCGTCGACGGGGCGTGCCGTGCTCGGAGGTCTCCTCCGCAGCTCGCCCTGGAGCGCCCGCTCCCGCGCCGACCCGATGGAGTTGTCGTCCGCCGTGATCGGAGCACTCAGGCTCGCGGTGGCCGAGAGCACGGCCGTGGCCGGCGGCGAAGGTGTCGGCGCGCACCCGCCCGCCGATGTTCTCCGCCGGATGGTGCTCGATCACGTGCACCATCACCGGCTCGATCCCACCCTGTCGGTGGGGTCCACTGCCGCCGCACTCGGAGTGTCGTTGCGCAGCGTGCATGGCGCCTTCGACGGTCGGCCCGAGACCCCCGGTGCCCTCATCAGGCGGCTCCGGCTCGCGACCGCGGGCGAGCTGCTGCTCGACGGGCACGCCGTCGCCGACGTCGCCCGCCGGGTCGGCTACCGTGACACGACTGCGTTCATCCGCTCCTGGGCGGCCTTCACCGGCAGCACTCCGGCGCGTTGGCGCCGTGAGCAGCTCGGCGGGTAGTGCTCGACGGGTAGTGCTCAGCGGCGATTCGCGGGGTCTTCGAAGAAGCCGATGAGCTGGCGCAGCGCCGCCTCGGCGTCGGCCTCCGCCTCGGTGTCTGCCTCAGCGTCGGCGTCGGCGTCGGCCGCACCCGCGGCGTCGGCCGCGTCGGCGCTCGCGAACGACGCCAGATACCCCGGCACCGCCTCGGGGGCCGAGTGAGCGGGGAACCCCATGGTCCAGTCGGGGAAGTGCCGCGCATCCGACAGCTCTTCGATCAGCACCCAGAACCGGGTGTGCCTGGCGTCGTCGCGGATGACCTCCACCCGCCGCCGCACGGCCTCCTCCGGCCCCTCGAGCACCTGCAGGAACCGCTCGTCGCGGTACAGCAGCATGCCCGTCAGCCCGTCGCGGGCGTTGTTCTCGCGGCTGTGCTCGAGCAGCTCGAAGAGGTCGTCGTCGCCGAACGGCACCACCGCCGTGCTCGAATAGACCACCGAGAGCAGCGCCGTGCCGGCGTCTTTACGCGTCATGCCCCGCCCCTACGCGCCGAGCGCCGCATCGACGATGCGCTTGGCCTCGGCCTGCACCTCGGCGAGATGCTCGGGGCCCACGAAGCTCTCGGCGTAGATCTTGTACACGTCCTCGGTGCCCGACGGGCGGGCCGCGAACCAGGCGCGCTCGGTGACGACCTTCACGCCACCCACGGCCGCACCGTTGCCGGGAGCGTGCGACAGCTTCGCGACGATGGGGTCTCCCGCGAGCTCGGTCGCCGTGATCGCCTCGCCGTCGAGCTTCGCCAGCACCGCCTTCTGCGCCTTCGACGCGGGGGCGTCGACGCGCTCGTAGACCGGCGACCCGAACTCCTCGGTGAGCTCGGCGTACAGCTGCGACGGGGTCTTTCCCGTCACCGCGAGGATCTCGGAGGCCAGCAGCGCGAGCAGGATGCCGTCTTTGTCGGTCGTCCACACCGAGCCGTCGAAGCGCAGGAAGGATGCGCCCGCCGACTCCTCGCCGCCGAAGCCCACCGAGCCGTCGATGAGCCCGGGCACGAACCATTTGAACCCCACCGGCACCTCCCAGAGGGTGCGGCCGAGCGAGCCGGCGACCCGGTCGATCATGGAGCTGGAGACGAGGGTCTTGCCGATCGCCGCATCCGGCTGCCACCCCTCGCGCCGCGAGTAGAGGTACTGGATCGCGACGGCCAGGTAGTGATTCGGGTTCATGATGCCGGCGTCGGGGGTGACCACGCCGTGGCGGTCGGCATCCGCGTCGTTGCCGGTGGCGATGTCGTACCTGTCGCGGCTCGCGACGAGGGAGGCCATGGCGTAGGGGGAGCTGCAGTCCATGCGGATCTTGCCGTCCCAGTCGAGCGTCATGAAGGCCCAGCGGGGGTCGACGGTCTCGTTGACGACCTCCATGTTGAGGCCGTAGCGGTCGCGGATGAGCTCCCAGTACTCGACGGAGGCGCCGCCGAGCGGGTCGGCGCCGATGTGGATCTTCGACTTCGCGATGGCGTCGAGGTCGATCACGTTCACCAGGTCGGCGACGTAGTGCTCGCGGAAGTCGTAGCCCGCGGTCGCGACACCCGCGCCACGCTCCACACGCTTGACGTCGACGAGGCCGCCGGCGATGAGCTCGTTGGCGCGGTTCGCGATCCAGCCCGTGGCGTCGGAGTCGGCGGGGCCGCCGTGCGGCGGGTTGTACTTGAAGCCGCCGTCGGCAGGCGGGTTGTGGCTCGGGGTCACGACGATGCCGTCGGCCTGGTCGTCGTGGCCCTCGCTGTTGTACTTCAGGATCGCGTGCGAGACGGCGGGCGTCGGCGTCCAGCTGCCGCGCGAGTCGTTCCACACCGTCACGCCGTTCGCGTTCAGCACCTCGAGCGCCGTGTGCTCCGCCGGGGCCGACAGGCCGTGCGTGTCGCGACCGATGAACAGCGGGCCGGTGATGCCCTGCGCCGCGCGGTACTCCACGATCGCCTGCGTGATGGCGGCGATGTGGTCTTCGTTGAACGCGGTCTTCAGCGACGAACCGCGGTGACCGCTCGTGCCGAAGATCACCTTCTGCTCGGGGTCGTCGACGTCGGGGTGCAGCTCGTAGTACGCGCTCACCAGGGCGTCGACGTCGATCAGGTCTTCAGGAAGGGCCACGGTGCCGGCGCGCTCATGCATGATGCAAGTCTGGCACGCTCGCTAGGCTCAGGGTATGTCAGAGACCTACAGCTACCTGGGGCCCTCCGGCACCTTCACCGAGGCCGCGCTCGCGCAGGTGCCCGAAGCGGCGGGCAAGCCCTGGCGGTCGGTGAACAACGTGGGCGAGGCCCTCGACGACGTGGTCTCCGGCCGGTCGACAGCGGCCATGATCGCCATCGAGAACTCCATCGAGGGCGGGGTGACGGCGACCCTCGACGCGCTCGCGAACATCCCCGGCCTCCGCATCGTCGGCGAGTACCTCGTGAAGGTGCAGTTCGTGCTGGTGGCGAGACCCGGAACGACGCTGGCGGATGTGCGGGTCGTCAACGCGCATCCGGTCGCCTACGCGCAGACCAGGCGCTGGCTCGACACCCACGTGCCCTCGCACGGGCACATCCCGTCGTCGTCGAACGTGGCGGCGGCTCTGTCGCTGTTCGAGAACGAGCACGCCGACGCCGCCGTGGCACCGCCGCAGATCGTGGGGCAGGGCGACTTCGAGGTGCTCGCCTCGGGCATCAGCGACAACGCCAACGCGGTCACCCGCTTCGTGCTCGTGTCGCGCGGAGCGAGCCTGCCGGCGGCCACCGGCGCCGACAAGACGAGCATCATCGCCGAGCTGCCCTCCGACCGCTCGGGTGCTCTGCTCGAACTGCTCGAGCAGTTCTCGACCCGGGGCGTGAACCTGTCCCTGCTGCAGTCGCGGCCCATCGGCGACGCGCTCGGGCGATACCGCTTCGTCATCGACGCCGACGGGCACATCACCGACGAGCGGGTGGCGGATGCGCTGCTCGGTGTGCGCAGGTTCAGCCCGAAGGTCATCTTCCTGGGCTCCTACCCGCGCGCCGACAAGGCGCAGGTGGAGTACGTGTCGCGCTACGACAACGAGGTGTTCATCGAGGCGCGCGACTGGTTGCGGGGGCTGATCGCGGGGGAGCCGGAAGGGCTCGGGGGTTGAGTGCGGCGTTCTTCTCCGACATCGACGGGACGTTGCTCGGGGCGGATCGGGAGGTGTCCGCTCGCACGGTCTCAGCGATTCGGCGGGTGATCGCGGCGGGGTATCCGTTCGTGCTGTGTTCGTCGAGGCCGCCCGCGTCGATGCGGTTGCTGGAGGAGCCGTGGGCGGGTGCGTCTGACACGCCCCTGCCGCTGATCGCCTACAACGGCGGGCTGGTGCTGCTCGAAGACGGAACCACGGCGGCAGACGTGCGGCTGGCCGCATCCGATGCCCTCGCGATCTTCGACGCCTGCGCGCGGCTCGGCGTGCACGGCAGCTTCTACTCGGGCGACGACTGGTTCGCCTGGGCCGACGACAGGTGGGCGGCGCGCGAGATCGAGAACACGAAGGTGACGCCGCGGGTGGAGGACGCCGCGTGGTACCGCTCGTCGGGAACCCTCGACGCGGCGCCGCCGCACAAGGTGATGTGCATGGGCGCTGCCGACTCTCTCGACGGGATCGAGGCGCTCGTGGCATCGCTGCCCGACGCCGTCGGCTACCGCTCGAAGCCCACCTACCTCGAGATCGCCGCCGCCGGATGCTCGAAGGGCACGGGCGCCGCCGTGGTCGCCGCGCACCTCGGCGTGCCCCTCTCCGACTGCGTCTTCTTCGGCGACAACTACAACGACCTCCCCGCCTTCGAGGTCGTGGGCACCGCTGTCGCCGTCGCGAACGCCCGCCCCGAGGTTCTCGCGGCCACCCCCACTCATACCGCGACCCACCACGCCGACGGCGTCGCCACCTACCTCACCGACTGGCTCGCCGCTCGCGCCTGAGGCGCAGGCTCGCGCCACGAGTCACGAGCCACGAGTCACGGCGCGCCTCGCGCTGCGCCAGGCAGCGCCGGTCAGGCGCGGGGTCGGTGGGCGAGATGGCGGATGGCGCCGGTGGGGATGGGGAGCCAGTCGGGGCGATTGCGTGCCTCGTACCCGACCTCGTAGAGCGCCTTGTCGAGCTCGAACGCGTCGAGGAGTGCGCGCTGTGCACCCAGCTCGACTCCCGACCGAGAGCTGTACCCGTCGATGAACGCCTCTCGCGCCTCGTGCGCCCACTCACGCGCCCGCTCCGCGTTCGCGGTGCCGGCCAGCGAGCCCGCGACGTAGTCGAAGGAGCGCAGCATCCCGGCAACGTCGCGGAGCGTCACATCCGGTTCGCTGCGCTCGGCGAGCGGGCGCAACGGCTCGCCCTCGAAATCGAGCAGCACCCAGCCCCGACCGGGCACCGCGAGCACCTGCCCGAGGTGGTAGTCGCCGTGGATGCGCTGGAAGGCCGGCCAGCTCGCCCGTTCGGCGAGGCCGAACACCTCCTCGACCGCCTCGCCCTCGGCAGCGAGGGCCGGAACATCGGCGTAGGCCTGAGCGGCGCGCAGCCGCATGCTGCCGAGGATGCCCTCGATGTCTGACCGCGTCGCCTCCCGCGCGGGGAACAGCCGCGCCAGCTCGACGTGCACCTGGGCGGTCGCCTCGCCCAGGGCGAAGGCGAGTGCCGAGAACGACTCGCCCGCCTCGGCGGCGCGCAGCGCGACGCGCCAGGCGTCCTCGACCTCGGGAATGAACTCCTGCACGAACGCCAGGTGGCCGGATGCGCGCCCCCCTGCAACACGCGGGTCGCCCCACCGGCCGCTGAGGTTGCCGACCGCGCGGGGGACGAGCCGCGATCCGGCATCGGAGAGCGCGGACTGCACGGTGACGTCGGGGTTGGCGCCGTCGCTGAGCGCACGGAACACCTTGCAGATCACAGGACCGGCGGGTTTGCCGTTCGGGTGCACGAGCTCGTAGACGATCGAGGTGTTCGACTGTTCGCCGCGAAGAACGTGCGAGTCGGCGACCCGCACCTCGGTGCTGGTGAGGGCGTGGTGACCCTCGATCTCGACCCCGTCGGCGAGCTCGCCCGGGGCGGAGTCGTCGTCGAGCATGAGGGCGAGCAGGGCGCGCGTGAAGGCGGGATCGTGAGGGCCGTCGTAGACGTGGACCATCTTGCCGTCGACGCTGGCGCGTTCGACGAGGGCGCGGTCGCCGCCGAGCAGCGGTGCCGACCGGAACGACAGCGGCACCTGGTAGAGCGTGGGGGAGGGAGCCGACTGGTCGAGCACGAGGTGCACCTCGAGATCGACCTGGTGCCGGTGGTCGGTGAGCGACCAGAGCCCGACCCGGGTGAAGGAGGGTTCGTTCGCATGGCTGGAGTACCAGCGTTGGCTGCGGATCCAGTCCGCGACCGCGGGCCTGACCTGCCGGGACGACGTGGTGCGCATCGGGGAGACGCTCATGCTCCGGACCCTACGCCGCGCCCCGCCGATCGGCCACAGCCTCACCCCTGAACGTCCCCTCCGAATCGCCACCCCGGCGCGGGAGCGCCACCCCGACGCGACAGCTCACGACGCGGGAGACCCTCCTGGCATGGGCGAAGGAGCTGGGGGCTAGCCCTCGGTGGAGCGGTCGGCCGCGGCCGCGGCCTTACCGAGCTTCACGTCTTTGACGCGGCGGTTCTCGGCGCGCACCTCGGCCTGGATGCGGCGCTCGTTCACGAGCCACTCCGGCGGAGCCTGAAGCAACGCCGTGATCTCGTCGGTGGTGAGGGCCTCGGTGACCCCCGCTCGCGCCAGGCCCGAGATCGACACCCCGAGCTTGCGCGCCACGATGTCTCGCGGGTGCGGGCCGGTGCGCCGCAACTCCACCAGCCACTCAGGGGGCGACTCGAGGAGCTCGTTCAGGGTCGCCCGCGACACGGGTGCCTCCTGGAAATCGGCGGGTGCCGCGGGCAGGTAGATGCCGAGCTTCTTGGCCGCTGTGGTGGGCTTCATGGTCTGCGGTGTCTTCTCGGCGTTCATGTGCTCAGACTAACCGGCGGGGTGTCCCGGCTACTCTGGGGGTGCCGAAACTGTGGAGAAGATCGTCGCCGCCGGCCGTTGTGGAGAGGGCAGGAGGAGCCGGATGACCCCCGAGCAGTCGAAGGCCCACCAGTCGCTGCGGGTCGTCTTCGCCCCCGGAGTGACCCCCGCCAAGTGGTTCCGCATCTGGGAGCAACGCCTCCCCGACGTCCCGCTCGACGTCGCACCCATCGACTCGCTGCCCGACGCCACGTCGCTCGCCGTCGGCGCACTGCGAGACGACACCGCCGATGTCGCGCTCATCCGTCTTCCCCTCCCCGAGGCCGAACGAGCCGAGGGCGCCGCTGCCCGCCTCCACGCCATCCCCCTCTACACCGAGCAGCCCGTCGTCGTCGTGCCGAAAGATCACGAGATCGCGCTCGTCGAGAGCATCTCGCTCGCCGAGATCGCCGAGCTGGGCCGCCTCGACGAAGCAGAGGGACGGCCAGGGGTGAGCTACCTCGAGGTGGCTGCCGGAGCACCCGGCGGCACGGATGCGATGGAGCTCGTCTCCGCCGGCGTCGGCTTCGTCATCGCCCCGAAGCCGGTGGCGCGACTGTACTCGCGACGCGACGTGGTGGCGCGCGAGCTGGTGGGCGAAGGATCGGAGGCGCACGAGCGCCGCGTCGTCCTGGTCTGGCGGGCCGACCTCGACCCCGATCGGGCAGCTCTCGTCGACGAGTTCATGGGCATCGTGCGCGGGCGCACCGCGAACAGCACCCGCGGTGCCGACACCGTCGCCGCGATAGAACGCGAGAAGGCGCGCAAGCCCACCGCCGCGGCCAAGGAGAAGGCGGCCGAGGCCCGCGCCGCGAAGTCCCGCGCGGGTGGCGGGGGTGGTGCCGGAGGCTCGGCCGCGTCGAAGAAGCGCGCCCAGCCCGGCCGCACCCGCCCGACCCCACGCGGCAAGGGCCGCCGCTCCCGCTGACCGGGCCAGCGGATGCTCCCTGCCGCCCCGCCCCGCGCATCCGCTGCCCTGCCGACACGACGCCGACTACTTTCTCACGGACAAAGTCCGTGATAACCGACTTCTTCACGGACTTTGTCCGCAAGAAACGTCGAGAAGACGCCTCAACCCCCGCGCGGCACGCGCACGAGGAGCGCCGCGGGCTCCACCCAGGTGTGCACGGCGCTGGCGCGGCCCCAGGCGTCGCCGTCGAGCTGGATCTCCTCGTGTCCGTCGAGCGTCAGCTCGAACTCGCGCGCGGTGCTGTAGCGCACCGATCGCACGTCGTTGTTGAGGTCGATGATGCGCCGGCCCGCCGCCGAACGCCGCAGCACCCCGTTCTCGAACGCGATCTTGTTCCACACCTTCAGCCACCCGAACGGCCCCTCGGGCCGTAACGCCACGATGTCGAGCAGCCCGTCGTCGGGCTTCGCATCGGGGATGAGCAGGAAGCCCCCGGGTAGCACCCCGCAGTTGCCCACGATGACGGTGTGCGCGCTCGTCGACTTCCACGGCCCGCCGTCCACCCTGAACCGCAGCTTCACCGGCTTGAGCTCGGGCAGCGCGCGCCCGATGCCGTCGACGTAGGCGAGCCACCCCACCCTCTTCTTCAGCCGCGTGTTGGTCTTCGCGATCATCTTCGCGTCGAGGCCGAGCCCCGCCATCACGATGAACACGTTCTCGTCGACCTCGCCGTTCTCCCGCGTGAACACCGAGACGCCCACGTCGATCGCTCGGTCGACGCCGTCGAACACGGTGCCGATCGCCTGCTCGACGTTCGTGAGGTTGAGCCCGAGGTTGCGGGCGAGCAGGTTGCCGGTGCCGACGGGCAGGAGGCCGAGGGCCGTGGTCGACCCGCGGAGCCCTTCGGCGACGGCGCGCACGGTTCCGTCGCCGCCCGCAGCCATGACGACGGATGCTCCTGCCGCCACCGCACGGCGGGTCACCTCGGCCCCGGCGTCGTCGACCGTCGTCTCGTACCAGCGGGTCTCTCCCCAGCCGGCGTGCTCTTCGGCGGCCTTGACGAGCATCCGGAGCTTCGAAGCGTCGACCTTCACGGGGTTCACGACGATGGCGGCGTGCCTCAGGCCGCTCTCGACGCCCCCGTCACGGGATGACTTCTCCCCAGCCCCCGCGTGCGAATGCTCATCCACAGAGTCACCGTACCCGCTCCGGCCCTCAGGGGGCGCCAACTAAGATGGACGGCGTGATCGATCCCGTCCTCTTGCGTGAACAGCCCGATGTCGTCAGGAATTCGCAGCGCGCCAGGGGCTCCTCGCTCGCCCTCGTCGACGCCGCCCTCGAGGCCGACACCGAGCGCCGCAGCGCCATCGGCGAGTTCGAATCGCTGCGGGCCGAGCAGAACGCGTTCAGCAAGCAGGTCGCCGCCGCGCCCAAGGAGGAGAAGAAGGCCCTCGTCGCCCAGGCCCAAGAGCTCGCCGCACGCGTGAAGGCCGCCAACCAGCGGGCGACGGATGCGGAGAACGCCTTCACCGAGACGGCCCGCCAGATTCAGAACATCGTCATCGACGGTGTGCCCGAGGGCGGGGAGGAGAACTTCGTCACCCTGCGCGAGGTCGGCACCCGCCCCGAGTTCGACTTCACCCCGCGCGACCACGTCGAGCTCGGCGAGTCGCTGCAGCTGTTCGACCTTGCGCGCGGCGCGAAGGTGTCGGGGGCGCGGTTCTACTTCCTCACCGGCATGGGGGCGCGCCTCGAGCTCGCGCTCATGAACCTCGCGCTCGACCGGGCGCTCGCCGCGGGCTTCACGCCCCTCATCACCCCCACCCTGGTGCGCCCCGAGACGATGGACGGCACGGGCTTCCTCGGCGAGCACGCCGACGAGGTCTACTACCTCGAGGCCGACGAGCTCTTCCTCACCGGCACCAGCGAGGTGGCTCTGGCGGGGTTCCACATGGGGGAGATCCTCGACCTGTCGAAGGGGTCGAAGCGCTACGCCGGCTGGTCGACCTGCTACCGGCGCGAGGCGGGGTCGCACGGCAAAGACACCCGCGGCATCCTGCGCGTGCACCAGTTCAACAAGCTGGAGATGTTCAGCTACGTGCTGCCCGAGAACGCCGAGGCCGAGCACGAGGCGCTGCTGGCCTATCAGGAGGGCATGCTCACCGACCTGGGGCTCAGCTACCGGGTCATCGACGTCGCCGCCGGCGATCTGGGGTCGAGCGCCGCGCGCAAATTCGACACCGAGGCGTGGGTGCCGTCGCAGGAGACCTACCGCGAGCTCACCTCCACCTCGAACTGCACCACCTACCAGGCGCGCCGACTCGACACCCGCTACCGCACCGAGTCGGGCAAGACCGCCCCGGTCGCCACCCTCAACGGCACGCTCGCCACCACGCGGTGGATCGTCGCGCTGCTCGAGACGCACCAGCAGGCCGACGGGTCGGTGGTCATCCCCGAGGTGCTGCGGCCCTACCTCGGCGGTGCCGAGATCATCGAGGCGCCGTGAGCGGCGACGTGACGGATGCGGGGGCCGCAGGTCGCGCATCCGTCGACCCGGACTCGGCCGCCCCGGCACAGCGCTGGCTCGTCGCGCTCGACATCGACGGCACCGTGCTGCACGAAGACGGGTCGCTGAGCGACATCGTCGGTGCCGAGGTGCGGCGCGTGGTCGCGGAGGGCAACGAGGTCATGCTCGCCACCGGGCGTTCGGTGTCGTCGACCCTGCCGGTGCTTCAGCTGCTCGACATCGCCCCTGAGTACGTGGTGTGTGCGAACGGTGCCATCACCATGAAGCGCGACCCCGAGGCGCCGCTCGGCTACCGGCAGGAGCACGTCGAGATCTTCGATCCCGGCCCCGTGCTCACCACCATCAAGGCGCACCTGGCCGATGCACTGTTCGCCGTCGAAGACGCGCACGGGCATTTCCTCTACACGGAGTCGTTCCCCGACTCGGTACTGGGCTCCGGCAACCGCCAGGTGGCGTTCGAGGAGCTGCTCGGCATCGAGGCGACCCGTGTCGTCGTCATCTCGCCCGACCACGACATGGAAGACTTCCTCGCCGTCGTCGACCGCATGGGCCTGCACCGGGTGAGCTACTCCATCGGCTGGACGGCCTGGCTCGACATCGCCCCCGACGGCGTGAACAAGGCCACCGGTCTCGAGCGGGTGCGCGAGCACCTCGGCATCCCGCGCACCCACGTCATGGCCATCGGCGACGGCCGCAACGACGTCGACATGTTCCGCTGGGCCGGCGCCGAGGGCCGCGCCGTCGCCATGGGCCAGGCCCCCGCCGACGTCATCGCCGCCTCCACCGAGACCACCTCCACCCTCGACGCCGACGGCGTCGCCGCCGCCCTCTCCACCCTCTAGTCGCCTCCTCGCGAGAAGGGCGGCACACACTGCGACGGGGCACGCCCTGTACACTCGACCGTGATCGTCGCCCCGCCGGGCGGCCGGTCAGGAGGGCTGTCCGAGCGGCCGATGGAGCCAGTCTTGAAAACTGGTGAGGTGTTAAAGCCTTCTAGGGTTCGAATCCCTAGCCCTCCGCCGTGAGCGCGCGGGGCGTCGCGCATACGCAGCATGTGTTGGTCGCAGAAAGTGCTGCCACATCGCGCTGAGGGAGCAGTTTGTGCGACCAAGCGAGCGCGGGATGGCCTGCACTCGCCACCACGCGGGCACAAGCGCGGGAGCTCAGGCTGCCAGGAGGGCGTCGAGGCGCTCGTAGCCCTCGACGACGCCGTGCTCCATGCCGTTCTGCACCATGCCGTCGCGCGACTCCACGCTCGGGAACACGCTCCACCCGGTGACGCGCGTGCGCCCGCCCTCCAGCGCCGCGAACAGCAGCCGCTCGATCGACACGTACTCGGGAAGCCCCTCCCACTCGAAGGTCTGCACGATCTCATCGCCCGGCACGACCCGGTGGAACACTCCGTTGAACGCGAACTCGTCGCCCGCGGGGTTCCGCTGCACGTAGCGCCAGCGCCCACCGGTCTCGAGGGAGTACACGTCGATCGTGGTCTCGTACCCGTTCGGGCCTACCCACTGCCGCACCAGCTCGGGGTCGGCGTAGGCGGCGAACACCGCCTCGACCGGAGCATCGAACTCGCGCACGATCTCGATGAAAGGGAGACCCTCCGGGGCGTCGATGGTGACGGGGTTGCTCATGATTCCTTCTCCTTCGTGTTGTGAAGCACCGCATCCAGTCGGCGGAAACGCTGCTCGTGGGCGAGGCGGTACCCGTCGATCCAGCTCGTGAGCCGCTCGAGGGCTTCCGGATCGAGGTGCACCGGCCGCCGCTGCGCCTCGCGGGTGCGCGTGACCAACCCGGCCGCCTCGAGCACATGGATGTGCTTCGACACCGCTTGCACCGAGATGGTGAACGGTTCGGCGAGCTCGTTGACGGTGGCCGGCCCACGGCTCAAGCGAGCGACGACGGCGCGTCGCACCGGGTCGGCGAGCGCCGCGAACGCCCGGTCGAGCTCGGTCTCGTCATGCATTCAACACATCCTTTGATCAACCGTATCGTTGAATAGTAGCGGCATGCCGACGACATGTCACGTGCCCCCTTCTGGGGTGACGGATGCGCGCCCCCCACCCCCACTCGACGACGCGACCCTGCGACAATCGAAGGCGGGGCGGAGCGCAGCATCCGTACCCTCTCGAAGGGGGAACGACGATCAGCCGGACGACGAGACCGACGCCACTGGCCCGGCACGGGCGCCTGACGTCGCCGCATCCGTTCCGCGCCGTCGCGGGTGTCGTCGCCGTGTCGCTCGCCGTGGTCGCGGTGAGCGGGGTGTCGCTCGGCGCGTACGCCGCGTGGGACGTCGCCGCGTCGATCACCACGGTCACGCTCGCCTCCGACGACGAGGCCGCCGCGGTCGTCGCCGCGGGGGGCGAGGCCCCGCCCGAGATCTCGGCGATCGACGGCGGTGTCAATCTCCTGCTGGTGGGCAGCGACAGCCGCACCAACCAGGGCGACGCCTACGGTGAAGACGAGGGCGGCGAGCTCAACGACGTCACGATGCTGCTGCACATCTCCGAAGACCATTCGAACGCCACGGTCGTGAGCTTTCCGCGCGACCTCATCGTCGACATCCCCGAGTGCCCCGAGGGCGGCGGCTACACGGCCCCGATCAACGAGTCGCTCTCGCAGGGCGGCCTCGCCTGCACCGTGCTCACCGTCGAGGCGCTGTCGGGGCTCAGCATCCCGTTCGCGGCCGAGATCCAGTTCAATGGGGTGATCGAGATGTCGAACGCGCTCGGGGGAGTGCCGGTGTGCGTCTCCGAGGTCATCGACGACCCCTTCACCGGCGTCTACCTCGAGCCCGGCACGCATCCGCTGATGGGTGCGGATGCGCTGGGCTTCCTGCGCACCCGCCACGGCGTCGGCGACGGCAGCGACATCGGGCGCATCTCCTCGCAGCAGGTCTTCCTGTCGTCACTCGTGCGCACCGTGAAGAGCGACTCGACGCTCACCGACTTCGGCAAGCTGTACGGGCTGGCGAAGGCGGCGGCGAGCAACATGATCCTCTCGCAGCGGCTGGCGTCGCCCGACACGATGGTGTCGATCGCGCTCTCGCTGAAAGACATGGACCTGTCGAAGGTCACCTTCGTGGCCTACCCGAACTACTACGCCGACTGGGTGCCGGAGGGCAAGGTCGCGCCCGACACCGAGGCCGCCGGCATCCTGTTCGCGGCGATCCAGGCCGATCAGCCCGTGGCGGTCGCAGCTCCCGGGGGCCTCGCGTCGGTCATCGACCCGAACGCGCCCGTGACCGCCGAGCCGGCGGCGCCGACGGATGCTGCTGCCGACCCCGCGGCACCGGTCGACGGCGGCGACCCAACCGCCCCCGTCGACCCGGGCGCTCCCGCCGACGGCACCACCGCATCCGGAGTCACCGTGCTGCCCGACAGCGTGAAGGGCCAGACCGCAGCCGACTACACCTGCTCCGTCGGCAACCCGTGAGGCATCCGTCGCCCCGATGATTTGATGACCGGGGCGGGATGGGGTTGGCTGGGACGATGGACTCCACCCCCGCCCCGCGCGTGCAGTGGATGGACACCCTCCGCGGAACCGCCGTTCTGCTCGTGATCGTGTACCACGCGCCCGGGCTGCTCGAGCTGCTCGGGTGGGACATCCCGCCGTTCCTGGTGAACGTGAACGACTTCTTCCTGCCGTTCCGCATGCCCGCGCTCATGCTCCTGGCCGGCCTGCTGCTGCCGCGCTCGCTCGCGAAGGGCCTCGGGCGCTACTATCTCGGCAAGCTCGTGTTCGTGGTGTGGCCCTACCTGGTGTGGGCCGCCCTCCATATCGTGCAGTTCGGGGCGGCGTACCCCATCGACGACATCAGGGCCTGGGTCTCGACCGGCTACCTCTGGTTCCTGTTCTTCCTCATCGTCTACTACGCGGTGGCCCCGCTCTTCGCGGTGCTGCCCCCGTGGCTGCCGCCGGTCGTGCTGTGGGTGGTCGCAGCCATCGTCGAACCCGGGCTGGTGCACAACCTGCTGTTCTACGCGGGCTTCTTCTTCCTCGGCAACCTGGTGGCGCTGCGCCCGCGCCTGCTCGACGCGCTCGTGGAGCGACGGGCCGTCGTCATCCCGCTCTCGGCCGTCGCCGTGGCGTTCGGGGTGTACATCGTGTTCGCGCCCTCGAACGCCGTGGTGTGGTTCGTGCCGTTCAGTCTCGCCGGCATCGTCGCCGCCGTCGCCTGGCTGCGCAAGGTCGACGGGGTGGCCCTGCTCGACCCGCTGCGCTTCGCGGGGCGCAACTCGATCGTGTACTACGTGGCGCACTTCCCGCTCATGGTGATCGTGCTGAAGATCATCCCCGACGACGCCTCGCCCGACCCCACCAGCGTGGCGGTGTGGATGCTGCTGGCTGCGCTGGCCGGATGCACGCTGCTCGCGCACGGTCGGCAGCTCATCCCGTTCCGCTGGCTGTTCGAGGCGCCGGTGCCGCGGGCGTGGCTGCGCGCGGGTGGGGGTGGCTCGGGCCGCTCGGGCGGCGGCCGGGGCGGCTCGGGCGGGCGGCGGCTACGCTCGGGGCATGCCCGAACTGCTGTGGACCGGACCGCCGGGCGCCCCCGTCCTGGTGCTCGCCCACGGGGCGGGCGCGGCGATGGACTCGGAGTGGATGACCCGCTTCTGCGACTCGCTCGCTGAGTGCGGGGTGCGCACGGCGCGCTTCGAGTTCGGGTACATGGCGGCCAGGCGCGGCGGCACCCGTAAGCCTCCGCCGCGGGCGGAGACCCTGGTGGGGGAGTACCGGGATGCGGTGGCCGCGGTGGTGGAGTCGCTCGGTGGTGGCGCCGGCGGCGCCGCGCGGGTCGCGATCGGCGGCAAGTCGATGGGCGGCCGGGTCGCGAGCCTCGTCGCCGACGAGCTGTACGCCGACGGATCCGGGTCCGTCACCGCGCTGGTCTGCCTCGGCTACCCCTTCCACCCGCCCGGTGCCCCCGAGAAGCTGCGCACCGCGCACCTCGCCGACCTTCGCGCCCCCACCCTCATCCTCCAGGGCACCCGCGACCCGTTCGGCACGATCGAGCAGGTGCCGGGCTACGCGCTGGCGCCCCGCATCCGGGTCTCCTGGCTCGACGACGGCGAGCACGAGTTCAAGCCGCGCGTGAAGATCTCGGGCCACACCCACGCCGAACACCTCGCCACGGCCGCCACCGAGACTGCCGAATTCGTTCGCGCACATCGGCTATGATGGCCAAGGCGCTCGCTCACCGGCGGCGCCGAGGAGACGTCGCATAGTTCGGCCTAGTGCACCACCCTGCTAAGGTGGAGTACCCTTTATTGGGTACCGTGGGTTCAAATCCCACCGTCTCCGCAGAGGATCAGCTCCGCACCGGATCACGGGATCGTGATGGTGAAGGGGTAGCTCTCGGAGCGTGCGCCGGGGGCGCTGATGGTGGCCACAACGATGCCGGTGGTGCCTGACGGAGCGGCGAGCACGACGGTGCAGTTTCCGACTTGGCTGCCCGACGCGACCTGGGCCTTCGACACGTAGGTGTTTCCCGACCGCGACCAGGCCGACCCCAGCCATCCCGCGTGCGCGAACGAACCGAGGTCGAGCGTCACCGTCAGCTGCGCGGTCTCTCCGGAGGTGTTGGTAGCGTTCCAGGTCCAGTTCACGGAATTCGCGAACTGCTGGTAGACGAACACCTGGTTCACGGTGCCGGCGGGGAGCGTCGATGCGGCGGCGGCCGGCACGGCGACGGCTACCGCGACGGCGGGCACCGACCACGCGCCGACGCGGATGAGGTCTCTGCGGCTGATGCTTCCCATGACGACGACGGTAGTTCGTGGGTGTCGCCCACTGTCCTCGTACTGAGTACGAGTGTGTGGCGGATCCCACCAATGTGACGACTCGGGGTGAAAGGAGAGCGGTGTAGTTGATCTGGGGTAACAATGAGAGGGTGACACAGAACATCCAGCAGCTTCACGAGCTCATGACGCCCGAGACGAACGTGAAGCGGATCATGCATACGGGCACCGTGTGGTTCGGCGTGGCGGTCGGGTCGACCGCCGTCACCCTCGGACTCCTGCTCTCCTCGGGCTGGCGGCCCGCCGAGCTGCCCGGCGGGCTCGAGACCCTCTGGTGGATCGCCTCCACCGTCGTGGTGCTCAGCATCGGGCTCATCGGCTGGTCGGGCTGCCCCATCCTCGAGGTCGACGTGCCCACCGCCGACCGCAACAAGTCGCGCACCATGCAGCTCGGCACGATGCTTTTCATCATCGGTGGGGCGGCGGCGATGCTGGCTGTCATGCTCAGTCCGGCCTCGTAGCGCCGAGGCGGCCGGGAGGCGCTATTGGGTGAGCGCGAGCGCGACGAGGGTTGCCGTGCCGCCCACCAGCAGCGTGCCCGCGGCGACCTGCACGATGCGGTTGCGCGAGAACCGCTCCCACGGCGTCTGCAGCTCCGGGCGATGGAATTGTCCGCGCGGATGCGGGTGGCGAGGATTCGGGCCGCGAGCGGATGCGGCGGCCGGCCTCGCATCGGACGGCGCCGGGGGAATGGTGTGCGCGAGTTGCGCGACCGCGCGCGGCCGTACGGTGGTGGTGTCGAGTTCCCAGAGGAGGTCATCGAAGGCCTCGTCTGCTGAAGCGTCGGAGTGGGGGGTCGTCGCGGCTCCTCGGGGCGCGGGGGTCATCGCGTGAGTCATGAGCCGAGCCTAGGCAGCTGGGTTGCCGAGGCGCGATGGGGAGAACTCCCCGTGAATCGCGGGCCCGACCGGCGTGGGTTCCGCCGATGTCGGTGGTCGGGCGCACAATTGCGGCATGAACGAGACAGAACTCTGCACGAGGTGCGAGGGGTCGGGTGCCGACCCGGTCCAGGGCTGGTTCGACGGTGAGGGCTGGTTCGACACCGATCGCGACGCCCACGACGAGGTCACGCTGTGCCTGGAATGCCGCGGCGACGGGATCGTCGTGGTGATCGACGGTCGCACTTTCGGCTCACGCGCACACGACGAACTGAAACTCTCCGCGTAGGCTGTTCGTGAGGCCGCCACCCGGCGTGGGGTCGGCCTGCCTGCGATGCTCGGGAGGAGGGGGACCATGGGCTCCAGATATCGCCGATCCAGCGCTCCCTCGAGCGTCGGCACCGCGCCCGATTCGTCCGACCCGTACACCGCCTACCTGAGCTGGGTGGCGGAGGGTCGGCCCGCACTCGGCGGCACCACGACCATCGGCGGCGTCACGGCTCTCGCCGCCGCACGGCCCGAAGAGGGAACCGTGCTGCTCTCCGAGCATGTGCAGGTTCAAGAGCTGACGAACAGCGGCGCCGCAGGCCAACCACCGACGGCCCGAACGGAGTCCCTCGTCCCGAGGGAGTCGGTGTGGCAGCGGCTCACCGACAGGTTCCGCCGCCACACCCTCGGAAGCTGAGAAGCGTCCGCGCGACGCCTCAGACGCGCGCCAGCGAGAAGTGCACCGACCCCGCATCGTCGACCTGCGCATCCAGCACCGTGTCCTCGAGCACGGGTGCGACACGCTCTTCGAGGTAGACGCGCGCTCCCGCGCTCTCCACGATCTGGTCGGTGGGTTCGGGCCGCGGGGCGACCGCCACGTCGAAGCTGTCGCTCGTCGCGGCCGACGAGATGCGGAGTCCGGCCTCCGAGGCTTCCGGGTTCTCGCCGACGCTCACGACGGTGCGGTCGGCGAGGGTCTTCACGACGGTGCCTGCGTTCTCGGTCAGGGTGAGCATGGTTCTTCCTTCCGGTTGCGATCAGGAGTCCCCCACCTTTCTCGCCTCGGCGCTCCGACGGAACCCCGTCTCAGGGAGCTTTGCGGTGACTCCCACCTGATCCCAGACCCGGCCCGCCCTGCGCCCCGGTGCTCCCGATGATGCGCCACACCGTCCGCGTGAGCGCCGGGTGATCCAAGGCGATCTGCCGCAGCACCCGATAGTCGCGCGCCGGCGTGGGCGCCCGCCCGCCGTCCTCGGTGATGGTGTCGGCCCGCAACAGGTAGACCACGAGCTCATCGACGCTCGGCAGCTCTTCCATGAACTCCCAGGGGTCTTCTCCGGCGAGCAGCCGCTCGTGCACGATCGTGTCGAGCTCGTCTGCGGCCTCTGCGCGCAGCACCTCGAGACTCGCCTGCCCCCGGGGGAAGTGCAGCCGCAGAGCGTCGTCAGGAGTCACCGTTCGAGCCTATGCACCGGATGCCCGTGAATCGAGTCGAGAACGGCTCAGAGCTGCGAGGCGTCGATGGAGAAGGTGTCGCAGGCCGCCGGCCCGCTCGCGAGCCCCACCCCGAACCACTTCTGCCGCGACTCGCTCGATCCGTGCGTCCATGATTCGGGATTCACCTGCCCGGTCGACCCCTGCTGGATCCTGTCGTCCCCGATCACGGAGGCTGCGTTCAGGGCATCGGCGATCTGCTCGTCGGTCACCGGCTCGAGAAACGGCGTGCCGTTCGCATCTGGCGTCGTCGACGCCGACTTCACCCACGTGCCCGCGTAGCAGTCGGCCTGCAGCTCCGAGCGCACGGCGTCGGAGCCCGGCCCGGTGGCGGAGTGGTCGATGCGGTCGAGCGTGCCCGAGAGCTGCTGGATGTGGTGGCCCCACTCGTGCGCGATGACGTACATCTGCGACAGGCTGCCGCCGCTCGCGCCGAACCGGTCGCGCAACTCGCCGAAGAAGGAGGTGTCGAGGTAGATCGTCTGGTCGGGCGGGCAGTAGAACGGGCCGACGGCGCTCGATGCCTGCCCGCACCCCGTCGAGGTCTGCTGCTCGAACAGCACCACGTCGCGCGGGGAGGTGTACGACACCCCGAGTGCCGACGCCGCGCCTGGCCAGTAGGCATCGAGGGAGTTCGCCGCGCCCACCACGAGGCAGTCGGTGTTGGAGTTGGCGTCGGCACCGGTGTCGCAGTCGAGCGCCTGCTCGTTCTGGCTCTGACTGCTGCCCTGGTCGCCGCCGAGCAGCCCCGCGAACCCGGTGAGGTCGACGCCCACGAGCTGGGAGAGCAGCACGAGGCCGATCACGACCACGGCTCCACCGCCCCCGATGGCCGCGGTGCGCCCGCGTCGGGAGACCTTGCCGGAGTCGAGTTTCGCGTCGGGCCTGAACGTCATGCGCTCAAGCTACCCCCGAGCGCCGACGAGCGGATGCTCGTGATGCTATGTATACACAGAGCGGCGGCGGCGCTAGAAATGCCACATAAGCGCGAGTAGGATGGGCGCAATGTATACAAAAGGACGTGCTCGTGGCGCGCGCCGGTGAGACGGCGTACGCGCTGCTGCGCTCCGAGATCCTCGACTGGAGTCTCGCGCCCGGAACGGTGCTCGCCGAGCTCGAGCTCTCGGCGCGGCTCGGCATCTCGCGCACGCCGGTGCGCGAGGCCCTCGCCCGCCTGGTCGCCGACGGACTCGCCGAGCCCCCCGGTGGCCGCGGCCTCATCGTCGCCCCCGTGTCGGCCGAGAACGTCGTCGAACTGTTCGAGCTGCGACGCCTGCTCGAAGCGGAGGCCGCCGGCCTCGCCGCCCGCCGCCGCGACCCGGAGCCCTTCCGAGCGCTCCGCGACGAGCTCCGCGACGCTGCGCCCCTGCTCGACGACCCCGATCCGGCCCGCCGCGCCTACTACGATCTGGTCGCCCGCTTCGACGACGCCGTCGACCGGGCGGTCGGCAATCCGTTCCTGGTCTCGGCCCTCGACGGCGTGCGCACGCATCTGGTGCGCATCCGTCGTCTCTCGCACGACAACCCCGAGCGACTGCTCGAGGCCGCCCGCGAGCACCTCCTCATCGTGGAGGCCATCGCCGACGGCGACGCGCAGCTCGCCCAAGACGCCACCCGGGTGCACCTGCACCGCAGCCTGCGTTCGACGCTCGCGTCCTTGGCCGCGCTCGACGAGGCCCATCCGCTGAACGCCCCCCGACACAACCCCGACAGCCGATCCATCCCCGTGAGGAGAACCGCCCGATGAAGCAGCACGAGGTACGCGTCCACAAGAGCGACGAGAATCTGCCCCGCGAGGGCCAGCTGGCCTGGAAGATCGCCGAGGTCGCCGCCGACCCGGTGGCGGTCGACGCCGAGGTCACCGAGATGGTGATCAACCGCATCATCGACAACGCCTCCGTCGCGGTGGCGAGCATCACCCGCGGGCCGGGCGTCGCCGCCCGTGCCCAGGCGCTCGACCACCCCTACGGTCCCGGAGCCGCGGTCTTCGGCGTGACCGGCGGGTACAGCCCCGAGTGGGCCGCCTGGGCGAACGGCGTCGCCGTGCGCGAGCTCGACTACCACGACACCTTCCTCGCGGCGGAGTACTCGCACCCGGGCGACAACATCCCGCCCATCCTCGCCGTGGCCCAGCACACCGGCGCCACCGGAGAGGCGCTCCTTCGCGGCATCGCCACCGGGTACGAGATCCAGGTCGACCTGGTGAAGGCGATCAGCCTGCACAAGCACAAGATCGACCACGTCGCCCACCTCGGCCCGAGCGCCGCCGCCGGCATCGGCACCCTGCTCGGCCTCGACGTGCCGACCATCTTCCAGGCCATCGGCCAGGCCCTGCACACCACCACCGCCACCCGCCAGTCGCGCAAGGGCGAGATCTCCACCTGGAAGGCTCACGCCCCCGCCTTCGCCGGCAAGATGGCGGTCGAGGCCGTCGACCGGGCGATGCGCGGCCAGACCTCGCCCACGCCCATCTACGAGGGTGAAGACGGCGTCATCGCATGGCTCCTCGACGGCCCGGATGCGCGCTACAGCGTTCCGCTGCCGGCGGCAGGGGAGGCCAAGCGCGCCATCCTCGACACCTACACGAAGGAGCACTCGGCCGAGTACCAGGCGCAGGCCTGGATCGACCTCGCCCGCAAGCTCCACAACGAGCATCCCGAGCTCGCCGACCCGGCGTACGTGGGCAGCATCACCATCCACACCAGCCACCACACGCACTACGTGATCGGCTCGGGGGCGAACGACCCGCAGAAGTACGACCCCACCGCGAGCCGCGAGACGCTCGACCACTCCATCCCCTACATCTTCACCGTCGCCCTGCAGGACGGCAGCTGGCACCACGTCGACTCGTACGTCCCCGAGCGCGCCGGCCGCGCCGACACCGTCGAGCTGTGGAACAAGGTGCGCACCCTCGAAGACCCGGAGTGGACCCGCCGCTACCACTCGAACGACCCGGCCGAGAAGGCCTTCGGCGGCCGGGTGGAGATCATCCTGCACGACGGCTCGACGATCACCGACGAGATCGCCGTGGCGGATGCGCATCCGCTCGGCGCCCGCCCGTTCGCGCGCGCCGACTATGTGCGGAAGCTCCGCATCCTCGCCGAGGGTGTCGTCGACGACGCCGAGATCGAGCGCTTCCTGGGTCTCGTCGAGCGGCTGCCCGAGCTCACCGCCGACGAGGTGCGGCAGCTCAACATCGTCGCCCGTCCGGGTCTCCTCGAGGCCATCGAACTGCCGAAGGGACTCTTCTGATGCTGTACTCCACCGTTCCCGCCGCCGAGAAGCGCGCGCGGTTCCGCGAAGCGCTGAACTCCGGCGAACTTCAGCGGATGCCCGGCGCCTTCAACCCGCTGAGCGCCCGGCTCATCGAGGAGAAGGGCTTCGAGGGCGTCTACATCTCGGGCGCCGTCATCGCCGCCGACCTCGGCTTCCCCGACATCGGTCTCACCACCCTCACCGAGGTGGCGACCCGCGGCGGGCAGATCTCGCGCATGACGAACCTGCCCACCCTCATCGATGCCGACACCGGCTTCGGCGAGCCGATGAACGTCGCCCGCACCGTGCAGACGCTCGAAGACGCCGGTGTGTCGGGGCTGCACATCGAAGACCAGGTCAACCCCAAGCGCTGCGGCCACCTCGACGGCAAGGCCGTGGTCGACGCCGACACGGCCGTGAAGCGCATCCGTGCCGCCGTCGACGCCCGCCGCGACCCGAACCTGCTCATCATGGCGCGCACCGACATCCGCGGGGCGGAGGGGCTCGGTGCCGCCGTCGATCGCGTGAAGCAGCTGGTCGACGCGGGGGCCGACGCGATCTTCCCCGAGGCCATGGCCGACCTGTCGGAGTTCGAGACCATCCGCGCCGCCACCGACGTGCCCCTCCTGGCGAACATGACCGAGTTCGGCAAGAGCGAGCTGTTCAGCACGCAGCAGCTCGCCGACGTGGGCATGAACCTCGTCATCTACCCGGTGTCGCTCCTGCGCATCGCGATGGGCGCCGCCGAGCGCGGGCTCGACGCGCTCGCCGCGGAAGGGTCGCTGAACTCGCAGGTCGCGGGCATGCAGACCCGTGCGAGGCTGTACGAGCTGCTCGACTACGAGGCCTACAACGCCTTCGACACCTCGGTGTTCAACTTCGACGTACCGACCGGGCGCTGACCAGCGCATCATCACGAGGGAGTGACATGACCGACCAGGAGACCGCCCAGGGGCCCGACATCAAGAAGGGCCTCGCCGGGGTGGTGGTGGACTACACCGCCGTCTCGAAGGTGAACCCCGAGACCAACTCGCTGCTCTACCGCGGCTATCCCGTGCAGGAGCTCGCCGCCTCGTGCAGCTTCGAGCAGGTGGCCTACCTGCTCTGGCACGGTGAGCTGCCCACCGCCGAGGAGCTCACCGTCTTCGAGAAGGAGGAGCGGTCGCAGCGCGCGCTCGACCCCGCCGTGAAGCGGGTGATCGACGAGCTGCCGCTCACCGCGCATCCGATGGACGTCGTGCGCACCGCCGTCTCGGTGATCGGCGCGCTCGACCCGGCCTGGGCCGACGCCTCGCCCGAGGGCAACCTCGCGAAGTCGGTGGCGCTCCTCGCGAAGCTGCCCGCGATCGTCTCGTACGATCAGCGCCGGCGGCGCGGCCAGGAGCTCGTCGAGCCCGACGAGTCGCTCGGCTACTCGGCGAACTTCTTGAAGATGACCTTCGGCGACGTGCCCTCCGACGTGGTGGTGAAGGCGTTCGACGTGTCGATGATCCTCTACGCCGAGCACTCCTTCAACGCCTCCACCTTCACCGCACGCGTGGTGACCTCGACGCTCTCCGACCTGTACTCGGCGGTCGTGGCGGGCATCGGCGCGCTGAAGGGTCCGCTGCACGGCGGGGCCAACGAGGCCGTGATGCACATCTTCGACGAGATCGGCTCGGCCGAGGCCGCCGAAGGGTGGCTCGAGGATGCGCTGGCGAACAAGAAGAAGATCATGGGCTTCGGCCACCGCGTCTACAAGAACGGCGACTCGCGCGTGCCCACCATGAAGGCCTCGCTCGACACCCTCGTGGTGGAGTACGACCGGCCCGAGCTGCTCGCGCTCTACGACGCGCTGAACGATGCCATGCAGGCGCGCAAGGCGATCCAGCCGAACCTCGACTACCCGTCGGGGCCCGCGTACCACCTGATGGGCTTCGACACCGAGATCTTCACCCCGCTGTTCGTCGCCTCGCGCATCACGGGGTGGACGGCTCACATCATGGAGCAGCTCGCCTCGAACGCCCTCATCCGCCCGCTCTCGGCGTACAACGGGCCCGAGGAGCGACACCTCGGCAGCTGACGCCTGCGTGGGCGACCGCGCGGCCGCCGCGCCCACCCGCTACTCTCGCTGAAAGGGGGGTGGGCGTGGACGGTCTCGATCCGATCTCGATCGGTGTGGTGGCGGGTCTCGCCGTGCTCGCGCCGCTCGTCGCCTCGCTCATCGGGCGCGTGGCGAAGGTGCCGCTCGTGGTGTTCGAGATCGTGCTCGGCATCGTGGTGGGCCCGAGCCTCCTGGGGTGGGTGAACGAGAGCGGCTTCATCGACGGACTGTCGGAGTTCGGGCTCGCGATGCTGTTCTTCATGGCGGGCAACGAGATCGACTTCAAGGCCATCAGCGGGCGCCCGCTGCGCCGCGCGAGCCTGGGCTGGCTTATCTCGCTCGCCGCCGGGGTGGCCGCGGGGCTGCTGGTGAGCCCGTCGATCGAGGCCGGGATCGTCGTCGGCATCGCACTCACCTCGACCGCGCTCGGCACCATCATGCCCGTGCTCCGCGACGCCGGCGAGCTGTCGACGCCGTTCGGCAGAGCGGTGACGGCGGTCGGAGCGGTGGGGGAGTTCGGGCCGCTCGTGGCGATCTCGGTGTTCCTCAGTGGGCGCGCGCCGCTCACAGCTGCCGTCGTGCTCATCGGGTTCGTGCTCGTGGCGGGGCTCGCCATCTTCCTCGCCTCGCGCGGGCCGTACCCGCGCCTTCACGCCCTCGTCGCGGCGACCCTGCACACCAGTGGGCAGTTCGCGGTGCGGCTCGTGCTGTTCGTCGTCGCCGCGCTCGTGGTGCTCAGCATGGTGCTCGGGCTCGACATGCTGCTCGGGGCCTTCGCCGCCGGGGTGCTCTACCGCGTGCTGCTGAAGGGCGGCGACCGCGCCGACCTGAAGCTCGTCGAGAGCAAGCTCGAGGGGGTGGCGTTCGGGTTCCTGGTGCCGATCTTCTTCATCTACACCGGGGTCACCTTCGACCTCACCTCGCTCCTGTCGAGCCCGTCGTCGCTCGTGCTCATGGTCGCCTCGGTGGTGCTGCTCCTCCTCGTGCGCGGACTCCCCGGGGCGCTCGCGGCACCGCCTGGATCGGGGCGCCGCGACCGGGTGGCGATCGGGCTGTTCAGCGCCACCGGGCTCCCCATCATCGTCGCGGTGACCGGCATCGGCGTCGCCGAGGGCGTGCTCCAGGCCTCCACTGCCGCAGCCCTCGTCGGGGCCGGGATGCTCTCGGTGCTGCTGTTCCCGCTGCTCGCGCTCGGGCAGCGCAAGCGCGCCCTCGGCGGGCGCACCCTCCCGCCCGACACCGAGGTGCACGTGCCCGTCGAGGGCTGAGGGACTCTTCTCCCCGCGCGTTGGTCGCGCGAAGTGCTCTCAAGTCGCGGAAGGCGAGCAGTTTGCGCGACCAACGCGAGCAAGAGGTGGGTGCTGGGCAAGCTCGCGGGGTGCGGGGTTGCCGCAAGCTTGCGGGGCGGGAACCCGCCGCCCGAAGGCGCGAGGCGCTGCCTACGCTGGCCCGCATGATTCGAGCACTCCCTACACCTCACGCCCGTTCGCACGGCACCCGCGCGCTGCGGCGCGGCACCGCTGCCACCGCTGTCGGCACCCTCACCGTCCTCGCCCTCACCGCCTGCTCCTTCGGGTTCGGGAGTGGCCCCGCCGACCGGGGTGGAGCATCCGGAGCCGCCGAACCAGGGGCCGACACCACCGGCGCCGTGGCCTTCGACGACGTGCAGTCGGCGGTACTTCAGATCGAGGCCGTCGGCACCTTCGCCGACCCCTCCTACGGCGACTACGAAGGGGCCGGCCGCGGCACCGGGTTCCTCATCTCGCCCGACGGGCTCGCCCTCACCAACAACCACGTCGTGGTGGGCGCAGGCACGCTCGACGTGTGGCGCGGCGGCGACACCGCGAAGACCCTCAACGCGCAGGTGGTGGCGTCGAGCGAGTGTCTCGATCTCGCCCTCATCCAGTTGCAGAAGGGCGACTACCCGTACTTCGCCTGGCACGAGGGCGAGATCACCACAGCGACCGACGTGTATGCGGCGGGCTTCCCGCTCGGCGACCCCACCTTCACCATGACGCGCGGCATCGTGTCGAAGGCGTCGACCCCGGGCGAGACGCCGTGGGCGTCGCTCGACTCGGTGATCGAGCACGATGCGCGCATCCGCCCCGGCAACTCCGGCGGCCCGCTCGTCGACGCCGAGGGGCGGCTCATGGGGGTCAACTACGCCGGCAGCGACCTCTACGACACCAACCTCGCCATCCACCGCGACGAGGTGCAGGCCGTGCTCGACGAGCTCGAGGTGGGAACGGATGTGCTGAGCCTCGGCATCAACGCCCATGCCCTCACCGACGACGAGGGGAACGGGCTCGGCGTCTGGGTGAGCTCGGTGGCGGCGGGGTCGACCGCCGATGCGGCCGGCGTCGAGCCGGGCGACGTGCTGACCCGGATGCAGGGGGTCACGCTGGCCCAGGACGGCACGCTCGCCGACTACTGCGACGTGCTGCGCACCCACGGGCAGAGCGGGGTGATCGACGGGGAGCTCTACCGCCCCTCGGAGGGGCTGTACTACCGCGGTCAGTTCAGCGGAGACGAGTTCGAGCCGGTGGAGGTGATCGCCGGGTCGGGGGTCTCGGGGGCCGACGGCGGCTCGACCACCGGCGCGTTCGAGACCGTCTCCGACGACAGCGGCGCCATCCTGGTGGAGGTGCCCGCGGCGTGGAGCGAGATCGACGGCGCTCCGCTGCAGACGGATGCGGGGAGCTGGGCCAGCATCGTCGCGGCCCCCTCGCTCGCCGGGTTCAACGACTCGTGGAACACGCCGGGGGTGGCGATCGCGGCCTCGGCCGAGGCCGTCGGAGTGATCGACCCGCAGGCGCTGCTGCAGGGGAGCGCCGACTTCCTGCTCGGCGAGGGATGCGTCTCGCTCGGGCGGCAGCCGTTCGCCGACGGGTATCACACGGGGCAGTTCGAGGTGTTCGACTCGTGTGGCGGGGTCGGTGCGCAGTACGTGACGCTCGCGGCGACGAGTGACGACGGGAGCTACGTCATCACCGTCAATGTGCAGGCGAACAGTGATGATGACCTGGCGGCGGTCGACCGCATCCTGGGCAGTTTCATCGCGCAGTTCTGAAGGGGCGTTCAGAGGATGACGCTTGCCTCTCGGGCTATTGACTAACGTGACAGGGTGGTGAATACTGCTCGGGTGATCGATATCCGCATTCAGCTGTTCGGGCCGGTGCGCGTGCGCTGGGGGCGGGAGCACCTGCTGCTCGGCGGGGTGTTCCGGCGGGCGATCGTCGCCCGGCTCGCGCTCACACCGGGCGAGCCCGTCACCACCGCAGAGCTCGTCGACGCGCTGTGGGGCGAGCCGCCGAGTGCCGCCGTCAGCTCGCTGCGCGCGCAGGTGTCGCGGCTGCGGCAGGGTGGGCTCGGCGGCCACATCGTGGGCGGGCGCGGTGGGTACCTCCTCGATCCGGCCGGGGTGGAGATCGACGCGGAGCGGCTTTCGCGGCTCGGGGAGTCGCTGTCTCGGCATGGGGAGTCGGGGGTGCTTGGCTCTCCGGCGTGGGGTGCGGGGTTCTGGGCGGGGGTTCCGCTCGCCGATCTCGACGGATTTCCGTTCGTGGGGCCCGCGCGGGCGCGGCTGCAGCGTCTTCGGGAGGTGTCGATCGAGCGCTACGCGGAGCGTCGGCTCGCCGCGGGGGCCGCGCGGGAGGCCCTCGAGGCGCTGACGGCGCTGTCGGCCGGCGGGGCCGAGGTGCGGGAGTCGACGATCCTGCTCGCGGCCGAGGCGACGGCGCGCCTCGGCCGGCCCGCCGAGGCGCTGCGCCTGCTCGACGCAGGGGTGGAGGCGCTGGCGCCCGGGTCCGGGGCCGGGCTCGCGCGCGCGTCGGCGCCTGCGGGTGACGGTGGGGATGCGGTGGCTGAGGGTGCGGATGCAGGGGGTCGCGTCAATGCGGAGCGGCTCGGGGGCGAGGGGGCGGCTGTGCTCACTGCTGCGGCGGGTGTCGGTGGCGCACGTGGTGCGGGTGCGGTGGCTCACGGCTCGGCGTCGGACGATCGCGACAGTGAGGGCCGTGGGGGTGCCGAGAGGGAAGGCGCAGGGCACGCGGTCGGTGTCGGCGAGGTGGTGCGGGCGGGCCACCGGGGTGCCGCTGAGGCGAGGGTGCTGGTCGAGGGGAGGGCGCCGAGCCCGGCGGCGAGCCGGCGGAGACGCCTCTCGGGTGAAGTGCGGGACGGCGCTCCGCGTGGTGTCGCGGCAATGGGTGGGGAGCCTGGTACCGCTGCGGTGGATGAGGCGCGTGGTGCAGCTGCAGTCGGTGGGGAGCGTGGTGTTGCTGCGGTGGGTGGGGAGCGTGGTGTTGCTGCGGTGGGTGGGGAGCGTGGTGTTGCTGCGGTGGGTGGGGAGCGTGGTGTTGCTGCGGTGGGTGGGGAGCGTGGTGTTGCTGCGGTGGGTGGGGAGCGTGGTGTTGCTGCGGTGGGTGGGGAGCGTGGTGTTGCTGCGGTAGGTGGGGAGCGTGGTGTTGCTGCGGTGGGTGGGGAGCGTGGTGTTGCTGCGGTGGGTGGGGAGCGTGTGGTCGCGGCGATGGGTGGGGAGCCTGGTGCCGCTGCGGTGGACGGAGACGCTGACCTCACGTCGATCGAGTCGGGTGGGCGCGGGATCTCCGCGGTGTTCGACGCGGAGACGTTGCGGGAGGCGATCGTGCGGTTCGATCCGGCCGTGTCGCCGCGGAGGGATGGCGGGGTGGTCGCGCGGCGGGGCATCCCGCTTCCGGTGAGCTCGTTCGTCGGGCGCGCCGCGGAGATGGCGGCGATCGCCGCCGCACGTCGCAGCTCGCGGCTCGTCACCCTCGTGGGGCCCGGCGGCGTCGGCAAGACGCGGCTCGCCATCGAGAGTGCGCGCCGGGTCGAGCATCCCGACGACGACGAGCAGTGGATGCTCGAACTCGCACCCCTGCGGCCGGCCGTCACCGGCGACGGCTCGGGGCAGGTCGCCGAGCTGCTCGCCGATCGCCTCGGTGCCGCGGGGCCGCGCCCGTCGGGCCTCACCGCCGTCGAGGCGATCGCCGAGCGGCTGGGCGGTCGCCGCGTGCTGCTCGTCCTCGACAACGCCGAGCACGTGCGTGAGGAGGTCGCCCAGCTCGCGGTGGCCCTCCTGGCGCACTGCCAGGGACTCACGGTGCTCGTCACCTCGCGGGAGGCTCTCCGCGTTCCGGGCGAGCGGCTGGTTCCCGTCGCACCCATGTCGGTCGACGACAGCGGCGACGCGGTGGCGCTGTTCGCCGCCAGGGCGGCGGATTCATCGCCGGGGTTCGAGCCCTCGGGCGATCAGCGGAGCATCCGTGCCGTCTGCGCCCGGCTCGACGGACTGCCGCTCGCCCTCGAGCTCGCGGCGGCGCGGCTCGACGTGCTCGACCTCGACGAACTCTGCGACGCGATCGACGCGGAGGGACTGCTCGACAGGCACTCCCCCTCGACCGCCCGCCAGGCGAGCCTCCACAACACCATCGCCTGGAGCGTCGAGCTGCTCACCCCGCCCGAGCGGATGCTGCTGCGTCAACTCGCCCGGTTCGTCGGGCCGTTCACCCGCGACGCCGTCGACGCCATCTGCGCAACCGCGCCCGCGCCCGCGCCCGATGCTGCGACCGCGCTCCCACCTGCACATGGTGCCGCGCCCGCGCCCGCGCCCGATGCTGCGACCGCGCTCCCACCTGCACATGGTGCCGCACCCGTGCCCGCGCCCGATGCTGCGACCGCGCTCCCACCTGCACATGGTGCCGCGCCCGCATCCACCGCCGGCGCCGGCGCCGCCACCCCGCCCGCCCGCGAGCTCCTCCTCGGGCTCGCCCGCAAGTCGCTCGTCGCCGTCGACACGGCCGCGGGGCGCCGCCACTACCGCTTGCTCGAGTCGGTGAAACTGTTCGTGCAGCAGGACGACGCGGAGCCTGACTGCCCGTCGGAGCGCGAAGCCTGGGCTGAGCGGCACCTCGCGTGGTTCGCCTCCTGGGCGCTGCGGGTCGACGGCGAGTTGCGCGGTGCGGCGGCCCGCGAGGCGCACGCCGCCCTCGACGCCGCCCGCCCCGACCTGCACCTCGCCTTCGAGGCAGCGCTCGCCCGGGGCGATCGCGAGAACGCGCTGAAGCTCGTCGGCGGGCAGGCATGGCACTGGTTCCGCCGCGGGTTGTTCGAGCGCGCCCGCCTCTGGATCGACCAGGCCCTCGCCCTGCCCGGCACCGCGCATCCGTCGACCGTGGCGAAGGCGTACTTCGGGGCGGTCATGAACATCCATCGCTCCGGCGACGAGTTCGGCGGCGAGCGCTACGCCGTCGAGGGTGCCGTGGCCGCGGAGGCCTCGGGCGACCCCACCCTGCGCGCCCTGTTCGCCGCCTGCACAGGCATGTGGCGGGCCGTCGCGGGCGACGTCGCGGGGCACGACGAGCGGATGCGGCGGGCCCTCGCCCATCTCGCAGAACCCGGATGCGCGGCCTGGGCCGAGAGCGAGGTGCACCTGTTCCGTGGCATCGCGAAGGGGTACCTCGACAAGCCCGCCCAAGCGCTCGAGGCCTTCGGCGAGGCCCACGGTGCGGCACGCCGATGCGGGCACCGCTGGGCCGCCGATGCCGCGGCCGCGCGGCTCGCGCATCTCTACATCAAGCTGCGGCGCGGGAAGGACGCGGTGTCGCAGGTGCGATCGGCGGTGCGCGGGGCGGTGTGCGACGGCGACATGCACGCCGTCGTGACGACGCTGCACACCGGTGCCGCCGCCTGCGCGCTGCTCGAGCGGCACGGCGACGGTGCCGCGCTGCTCGGCGTGGTCGACACCGTCGCGGTGCGGTTCGGCTACGCGCCGCGCTCGGTCGAGCCGCCCTACTGGAGCAGCTACCGTGAGCGGGTGCGGCAGGGCCTGCCGGCCGCGGTCTGGCGACGCGAGTACGCCCGCGGAACCCGCCTCGGCATCGGCGACGCCATCAAGCTGCTCGACGGCCTCGCCTCCTGAGGGCGCGGCGGTCTTGGTCGCTCGAACTGCTCCCATTCAGCGATATGAGAGCGATTCGGGCGACCAACACGCGCGGCGGGCGTGTGCGATGCTGACGGGATGCGCGCATCCGATGCCTTCGACGCCCCGCTCGACCCCGACGACCTCGACCCGGTGGCGCTCGCGCACCTGCGGCGTGCGGTGGAGCTTGCCCGCAGCGCCCGCGAGCACGGCAACCACCCCTTCGGCGCGCTGCTCGTCACCGCTGACGGGCGCGTCATCGAGGCCGAGAACACGGTGATCACGGGTCACGACCCGATCGGTCACGCCGAGACCAACCTGGTGCGCGACGCCGGCCAGCGGCTCGAGATGAGCGAGCTCGCGGGCAGCACTCTCTACACGAGCACCGAGCCCTGCGCCATGTGCTCGGGCGCGATCTACTGGGCCGGCATCCCCGAGGTGGTGTTCGCCCTCTCCGAGGCGGCGCTGCGCGAGCTCGTCGACGAGCAGGAGGGCGTTCCCACCCTCTCCCTCCCGAGCCGCGAGGTCTTCGCCCGCGGCGGACGCACGGTCAACCTCACCGGCCCCGTCGCCCTCCCCGCCGCCACCGCCGTGCACGAGGGTTTCTGGGAGTAGCTTCGCGCCCTTGCAGAAGCTTTGACCGTGAACAGGGATATAAGTTATATCCAAATTTCCAACCGCAGCTAATATAGACCCGTGATCGCTGCCCGAAACGGAATGGACGTTCTGGAGTCCCTCGGGGTGCGAGTGCGACCGTCTGGCCCCCATCGCGCCGTTCTCGAGCTGCCCATGCGATCGGTGACGGCACGAGTCGTCACGCGTCAGCATCCGTTGAAAGCCGTCGACCTGGACGTTCTTGGTCGGCTCGACCCCGAGGAGGAGGTTGTTCTCGCGATCGTTCCCCGCCTGACTCCGGCCGGTCGGCGGATGGCATCGGAGCATCCGGACCTCGTCGTGGTGGCGGTCGAGGACGGCGTCGCGCTCGTCGAGGGCGAGGAGCTGGGTCGGCAGCCGGCAGTGAGTGTCGATGGTGCCCTCTCGAGACGCAGGCCGTGGGGCCGCTTCGCTCTGATGCGGTCACTCCTCCGCACCTCCGCACCGCGCAATCAATCGACCTTGGCGCGCGAGTGTGGAATCACACAATCCGCGGTCTCCCAGGGCCTGAAGGTGCTCGATCAGGTCGAACGTCGCGAGCTCGGCTGGGTCTGCACGAAGCCATCGGAGATCTGGGACCTCTTTCTCTCTGACTACCCGGGCACCGGGGGCTTGAGCGGTTGGTGGTTCGGTCTGGCGCCGGTCTCGCAACAGGCTGAACGCGTGACGAAAGAGGTCGAGGGAGCCCTGCTGTCCGGAGATATCGCCGCCGATGCCCTCGCACCCTGGCGTCGGCCGCGACGCGGCATGGTGTACGTCGGCTCGGGTGTGGAGCTGGAGGCGCTGGGCTTCGCACGAAGCCGCGAATCGAAGGCGACTCTCGAGGTCGCCATTCCCGCCGATCCGACGATCTGGTCGACTGCCCGCGCGTGGGCCTCCGACAATGGCCGACACGATCTCGTCGACCCCCTGATCGCTGCCTGGGACGTCGCCCGTACAGGTGGGCCCGATGCCGACGAAGCGGTCGAGCACCTGCGCACCCAGGTGCTCGACCGATGGTAGGCGGGCCCGGGCGCGCCGTCGAGACCGTCGCGACGTCTGCGGCCGACGACAACGCCTTCCGGGCGTTGATCGATGCCTGCCGTCTCAGTGCAGATCTGCCCGAGGCGAGGATCGTCGGCGGTCAGATGGTGGGCATCCTCACCCTCGTCTACCCGGATGCTCCGCGCGTCGACCGCAGGACGGCCGACGCCGACCTCGGCATCTCCACTCAGATCGCCAGCTCGTCGATCCTTCACGACCGACTCCGCAACGCGGACTACGTCGCCACCTCGGGCAACCACTACGAGCTCGGCGAAGCGCAGATCGACGTTCTCGCGCCGTCGCCGGACGGGAGTTTCCGCAGTGCCGTGAGCGGCGGGAGGGGCATCGACCTCACGCCAGGACTCGGACTCGCACTGAGCAGCGCTCCCGTCGTGGTCGACCTCGGCATCACCTTCCTCGACGGTCATCATGAGCGCACCTCCGTGCGGGTACCGAGGCTTGAGGTGGCGGTCCTCCTGAAGGCCTTCGCCACGACCTCACGCAGCGCGCCGAAGGACTACACCGACCTCTACAACCTCCTCTCCATCGCCTATCGGTACGGCGCAGAAGCCATCGGAGGCTGGCGACTCGACGCATCCGACATCATCGGTGCGCGCCGCGATTGCGCGACAATTCTCCACGCCCTGGCGGACGGCGCCTCGGCGAACCCCGCCATCGCCGGGGCCCACGTAGAGCGGGAGGAGTTCGTCGCCCTCATCAGGGAGCTCGTGTTCCGAGAGAGGACGTGACGCGCGGCGTGAAGATGCCCCGCCGCTAGGCGGCCGACCAACCGCCGTCGGAAGGGAGAACGACGCCGTTGATGTTGACGCCGTCGTCGCTCAGCAGGAAGGTGATGGAGGCGGCGAGCGCATCGGCCTCGACCGCGTCGGGGAGCACTGCCATCGCCTGGCGCACGCGCTCCGCGCCGAGCGGCGAACCGAAGGTGGCTTCGATGTTCGTGATGGTGGGGCCGGGCGCCACCGCGTTCACCCTGATGCCGCTCGGGCCGTACATGAACGCTGACGACTTCGTGAGGCCCGCGACCGCGTGCTTCGAGGCCGTGTAGGCGGCGCCGGCGGCCGAACCGCGGAGGGCGGCCTCGGACGCGGTGTTGACGATCGAACCGGCACCCTGCGCGAGCATGGTGGGCACCACGGCGCGCATGAGCTTCATGGTGCCCTCGACGTTGATGGCGAACACGCGCCGCCACACGGCGTCGGACACCTCGCCCACCGGGGTCATGTCGTCCATGATGCCGGCGACGTTCGCCAGGCCGTCGATGCGCGGCCCGGCAGCGTCGACGATGGCGGCGATGCCCGCGTCGTCGGTGATGTCGGCGGCCACCGCGACGATGCCCGCTTCGGGCAACTCGGCGGCGAGCTCGTCGAGTCTGCCCTGGGCGATGTCGACGGCGATCACCCTGCCGCCCTCGCGGGCGACGCGGGAGGCGGTGGCGCGCCCGATCCCCGACCCGGCTCCCGTCACGATGACGGTCTTGCCCTCGAACCGGCCGCGGTCGAGGCGCTCCACCCAGTCGACGGGCTCGACCGCGGCAGGTGCCGGTGCGGGGGCGGCGGGGGCAGCGGCCGGTGCCGCCGGGTCGGCGGAGGAGTCGGGGCCGGATGCGCCGGCCGAGGCGGACTGCGCGACGGCACCCCCCGTGGCGACCTGGACGAGCATCCCGTCGATGATCTCTTGGGTGAACTGCCCCTTGCTCAGCTTGACGAGCCGCTTGAGGGCGAGGCGGCGCACCGGGCGGAAGACCTCCGCGCTCTGCCCCGACTGGGCGAGCAGGCCGCGGAGCACGGGGCCGCCGATGGGGTCGTCGAGCCAGGTGGCGATGGAAGAGTCTGCGCTGAGGGGGGTGGGCGAGGCCATGGAGTGTTCTCCTGATCGGGGTCGGGTGTCGGGGCGGAGCGGTCGGGGTCGGGTGATCGGTGTCGGCCACCGACGGACTACAACCGGACAACAGTGTCCGCTTGTAGGCTACCGTGCGTGTCCGACGTTCCGAAAGCCAATCGCGGCCCGAGCGCGGCGGCCGGCAATCGCCGCGCGCTCATCGCCGCCGCCCGCGAGGTGTTCGGCGCCGAGGGCTACGCCGCCCCGCTGAACGCGGTGGCGAAGCGCGCGGGCGTGGGGCAGGGGAGTCTGTACCGCCACTTCCCCGACCGCGTCGCGCTCGCCGTGGCGGTGTTCGACGAGAACATCGGCGAGCTGGAGGTGCTCGCCGAGCGCCCGGGGTCGAGCCTCGACGATCTGCTCGACCTCGTCATCGCCCAGGCACTGGTGTCGAAGGCGCTGATCGAGCTGATCACCGCCGACATCGGCGACCCGAGGGTCGTGCCCCTCGGCGATCGGCTGCAGTCGGTGATCGCCACGGTCGTGCAGCGCGAGAAGTCGGAGGGGCGCATCCGTTCCGACGTCACCGTCGACGACGTGGCGCTCGCCGTGTCGATGCTCGCGTCGGCGCTCGCCCGGGTGCCCGAGGAACGACGGCCCGAGACGGCCCGCCGCGCTTGGGGGCTGTTCCACAGCGCCTTCGCCCCACGCTGACCGGTGCCGGCACCGGCGCATCCGGCGGCAGCGCGCCGCCCGGCGGGCCTACTGCGCCGTGTAGCCGCCGTCGACGGGGAGCACCACGCCCGTGACGAAGGAGGCTTCGGGGGAGGCGAGGTAGGCGATGGCGTCGGCGACCTCGGCGGGGTGCGCGATGCGCTGCAGCGGATGCGTCGCCGCGATCTCCCGCATCGTCGCCTCGGGATCGGGAAGGGCCTGCACCGGCACCCGCACGAACGGGGTGTCGACGGTGCCGGGTGCCACGACGTTCACCCGCACACCCGATGCCGCGACCTCGATGGCGAGGGCCTTGCTGAACGCGACGATCGCTCCCTTCGTCGCACCGTAGGCGACCTGGTTCGAGAGGCCGACGAGTCCCGAGATCGAGGAGACGTTCACGATCGACCCGCCGCCCTGCGCCGTCATCGCGGGCAGTACGGCGCGCGAGAACAGGAAGACGCCGCGGGCGTTGGTGGCCATCAGCGAGTCCCAGTCGTCGAGCGAGGTCTCGACGATCGGCCTGAGCAGGAAGCGCGCCGCGTTGTTGACCAGCACGTCGATCCGCCCGAAACCGTCGAGTGCGGCGGCGACCGCCCGCTCCGCCGTCGTCGGCTCGGCGACGTCGCCCACCACCACGTCGACGCCGGCATCGTCGGCGAAGAGGGCGACGGCGTCGGCATCGGCATCGACCGCGACGACCCGCGTGCCCCGCGCGCGGAACCTCCCCACGGTCTCGAAGCCGACCCCGGATGCTGCTCCCGTGACGATCGCGACCGGAGCCGACGCATCCGTTCCCGAGTTTTCGGCCATGACCCACTCCCGCCCGGGCGTGCGCCGTCGCGCGCCCACCACCACGGTACCGTCTGATCGTCAGACAATGCGAGAGGCTGTGCGCACCGCCCCGCGCGCGGTCAGTGCGCCGACACCGCCTCCCGCACATCGGCCCACGACGCCCCAGACGCCATGTTCTGCACGCCGATGAGGTGGTCGAAGATGATGTTCGTCTGCGTGGAGGCCACCGAGCTGTCCATGCTGAGCTCGGTGGCCACGAAGTCGCGCAGCTGCCCGGTGGAGGTGCACGCCACGTGGATGAGGAAGTCGTCGGCGCCGCCCAGGAAGAACACGTTGAGCACGTTCGGCAGTGTCACGACACGCTGCGCGTAGGTCTTGATCTGCGCCCGGGCCTGCGCCTTGAGCCGCACGGCGACGATGGCCTCGATCGGCAGCCCGAGCGATGCCCAGTCGGGCTGCGCGTGGAACGACCGCAGCACCCCGTTCTGCACCAGCGCCCGCACCCGCACCAGGCAGGTCGACGGCGCGATGCCCACCCGCTCGGCTAGTTCCTTGTTCGGCAGCCGGGCCTCGCGGCAGAGCTCCCAGACGATGCGCTCGTCGATTTCGTCGATGGCGACCACGGTGACTCCTTGCCGAATCGAGAGGCCACCAGTGCGGCATCACCGAATTATATTCGGGATGCGTGACACCGGTCGGAATCATCCCGATAATTTCCCCCAGAAACAGCGAAGGCGCCCACCCACCACGAGGAGACCCCCGATGATCATCGGAGTGCCGAAAGAGACCAAGAACAACGAGTTCCGTGTGGCCATGACCCCCTCCGGGGTGTTCGAGCTCGTCAGGCACGGCCACACCGTGCTCGTCGAACGCGGTGCCGGCGTGGGTGCGGCGATCGGCGACGACGAGTACCAGGCGGCAGGAGCATCCGTCGTCGACCTCGACACCGTCTGGGGTGCCGAGATGATCGTGAAGGTGAAGGAGCCCATCGCCCCCGAATACGGCAGGCTGCGCGAGGGGCAGCTCATCTTCACCTACCTCCACCTCGCTGCCGCCGAGCCCTTGGTCGAGGCCCTGCTCGAGTCGAAGGCGACCGCCATCGCGTACGAGACCGTGCAGCTCGCCGATGGCAGCCTCCCGCTGCTCGCCCCGATGAGCGAGGTCGCCGGCCGGCTCAGCGTGATGGTGGGCAGCTACCACCTCATGGGGTCGCAGGGCGGCCGCGGGGTGCTGCTCGGCGGTGTGCCCGGAGTGCGCCCGGCGAAGGTCGTGGTGATCGGCGGCGGCATGGCGGGCGAGAACGCCGTGCAGCAGGCCGTCGCGGCGGGCGCCGACGTGACGGTGCTCGACCTCAGCATTCCGCGGCTGCGGCACCTCGACGAGGTCTACGCGGGCCGCGTGAAGACCGTCGTCTCGAACGCCTTCGAGGTCGAGCGCTCGGTGCTCGAGGCCGACCTCGTGATCGGCGCGGTGCTGGTGCCGGGCGCCAAGGCCCCGAAGCTCGTGTCGCACGAGCTGGTGTCGCGCATGAAGCCGGGCTCGGTGCTCGTCGACATCGCCATCGACCAGGGCGGATGCTTCGAAGACTCGCGGCCCACCACCCACGACGACCCCACCTACCTGGTCGAGAACTCCATCTTCTACTGCGTCGCCAACATGCCCGGCGCGGTCTCGGCGACGTCCACCGCCGCCCTCACGAACGCGACTCTGCCCTACGTGGTGCGGCTCGCCGACCTGGGCTGGCGCGCCGCCGTCGAGTCGACCCCGGCGCTGGCGCCCGCGGTGTCGACGGTCGACGGGCGGCTCACGCACGCCGGCACCGCCGAGGCTTTCCCGCGCTTCGGCTTCACGCCGCTCGGGGAGCTGGTGCCCGCGCTGCACGGCTGACGGGGCGGCCGCGAGGCGCGACGGTGCGGAATCGTCGAAAAGTTACACGGCGAAACACGCGTGTAACCATCGGCGGCGATACTGGAAGGGCAACGTAAGCCGTTGCGGGCCCACCGGGCCACAAAATCTCGGTGGTGTGTGAGAGAGATGTCGGAATCTCCCCAGGCCCCGCATCCTCTCATTTCCTGTCAATCGGTATGAAGTGAGAAGCACGCATCATGGCACTGAAAGCAACGATCGTCGTCGGCAACCCCAAGCCGAAGTCGCGCACCCTCAAGGTCGCCGAGACCCTGGTCGAGAAACTGCTCGCACCCGGGACGTACGACCTCGAGATCATCGATCTGGCCGATCACACGGCCGAGATCTTCGCGTGGCCGTCGGAGGGGATGGCGGCACTGAACGCCCGGGTCGCGGAGAGCGACCTCGCGGTGTTCGCCTCGCCCACCTACAAGGCCAGCTACACCGGCCTCCTGAAGGCCTTCCTCGACCGGTACCCGGCGAACGGTCTCACGGGTGTGACGGCGATCCCGGTGCACACGGGTGGCGATCTGACCCACGCGATGGGCCCGACCGTCAATCTGGCACCCCTGCTGGTGGAGCTCGGCGCGGTCGTTCCCGGCCGCGGCTTCTACTTCGTGGCCGGCCAGATGGACCACCTCGACGAACTCGTCGAGCAGGCCGCCGCGGAGTACGCCGCCAACCTCGCCCGCCTCGCCACGGTCGCCGGCGCGACCCGTGCCGCTGCTGCTTCCCTCTCCGCACCGGTTGCATAACCGCAATAGGAGCTGAAGACAATGACAATCGCACCAGAGCAGGACATCGTGCAGGGCCCGGCCTTCGACCCGCGCGTCTTCCGGGACACGCTCGGTCACTACGCCTCGGGCATCACCATCATCAGCGGCATCGACGAGGAGGGCCCGATCGGGTTCACCTGCCAGTCGTTCTACTCGGTCTCGACCGAGCCGCCGCTGGTGTCGTTCAGCGTGATGACGAACTCCACCACCTACCCGCGCGTGCGGGAGACCGGCACGTTCGTGGTGAACGTGCTCGCCCACGACCAGCACACCGTCTCGAACCAGTTCGCGCGCAAGGGCACCGACAAGTGGGCCGGCATCGACTGGACGCCCACCGCATCCGGCAACCCCGTGATCGCCGACACGCTCATGTGGCTCGACTGCGACATCTGGGCCGAGCACGAGGCGGGCGACCACTACATCGTCATCGGCCGCGTGAACGAGATGAGCCCGGCCTCCTGGCACAAGGAGGAGCCGCTGCTCTACTTCAAGGGCCAGTACCGGCACCTGCGCGAGGTGAGCTGAGGGATCGGCGCAGGCCGCGCATCCGTTCTCTGAGCGCGCCCACCGTCGCGGCCGACGGGATCATGACAGGAGTTGTCGGATGTCGTCGGCCGTGAGGGCGCGGGAGAACAGCTCGTCGTCGTCGAGCACGGCGTCGAAGAGCTTCGCCTTGTGCTCCTTGAGGGCCATCACCTTCTCTTCGATGGTGCCCGGCGCCACCAGGCGGTAGACATTCACCGGGCGGGTCTGGCCGATGCGATGGGTGCGGTCGATCGCCTGGTTCTCGCTCGCCGGATTCCACCACGGGTCGAGCAGGTAGACGTAGTCGGCCTCGGTGAGAGTGAGCCCGAAGCCGCCCGCCTTCAGGCTGATGAGGAAGACCGGCGCGTCTCCCTCGCGGAACCGGGAGATCACCTCCGGGCGCCCCGTGGTGGAGCCGTCGAGGTACTCGAAGCGGATGCCCTCCGCCGTCAGCCGGTCGGCGACCTTGCCGAGGTAGCCGGTGAACTGGCTGAACACGAGCGCACGGTGGCCCTCGGCGAGCACTTCGCCGAGGTGCTCGACGAGTGCGTCGAGCTTCGACGACGGGATGTTCGCATGGCCTTCGTCGATGAGGCTCGCGTCGAGAGCCAGCAGGCGCAGCAGCGTGAGCGAGCGGAACACGATGAAGCGGTTGCGGTCGAGGTCGTCGATGAGGCCGAACAGCTTGCGGCGTTCGCGCTGCAGCACGGTGTCGTAGAGGTGGCGGTGGGCCGGTGCGAGCTCGACCTCGAGCAGTTGCTCCTGCTTCTCGGGGAGCTCCGGGGCGACCTGGTCTTTGGTGCGACGCAGCAGGAAGGGGCGGATGCGCCGGCGCAGGGTGTCGAGGGCGGCCGGTGAGATGCCCCGCTCGATGGGACGCTGGAACTTCTCGGCGAAGCGGGTGGCCGAGGGGAACAGGCCCGGGGCGACCAGGTCGAACAGGGCCCACAACTCCATGAGGTCGTTCTCGAGCGGGGTTCCGGTGATGGCCAGGGTGAACGGCACGTCGAGCTCGCGGGCGGCGGCGTGAAGCTTCGAGAGGTGGTTCTTCACGAACTGCGCCTCGTCGAGCACGAGCGCTGCCCACGGGAGCCGGCCGTAGGCGACGGCGTCGAGGCGGAACAGCGCGTAGCTCGTCACCACGACGTCGGCGCCCCGGGCGAGCTCGGCGAGCGGCTTCGACGCCTTCTCGGTGGCGGTGACGGTGCGCACGACGAGCCCGGGTGCGAAGCGCGCTGCCTCAGCTGCCCAGTTGGCCACGACGGAGGTGGGTGCGACGACGAGGAAGGGGGCGGCGTCGGTGTCGGGACCGGGCGTGCTCCCGGCGCCGGTGCCCGTCTGCTCGCGCGCGTGGGCGATGAGCGCGAGGGTCTGCAGGGTCTTGCCGAGGCCCATGTCGTCGGCGAGCACGCCGCCGAGCCCGTGGCGCCACAGCAGCGCGAGCCAGTCGAAACCCGCCTTCTGGTAGGGCCGGAGCTCGGCGTGGATCGCCGCGGGAACGGGGGTGGAAGGCACCGCTGCGCCCTCGTCACGGTGCGCCAGCACCGCCACGGCCGCCCGCCAGGCCGCCGCCTCGGGGCTCTGCTCGGCGAGGTCGTCGAAGGCGGGGATGACGGCGAACCGGTGCCTGCTCACGCGCGGGCCGGTCTCCCACTCGCGCAGCGCATCCGCTTCGTCGAGCAGTTCGCGCAGGCGCTCGAAGGCGGGGTGGTCGAGGGAGAGGTAGCTCTTGTCGACCATGAGCAGCTTCTTCTTGCCCTGGGCGAGAGCCTTGAAGAGCGGACCGAAGGGCACCACGTACCCGTTGATGTTGACGACGAAGCCGAGGTCGAACCAGTCGCGCTTCAGAGTCTCGACGGCCGTGAGGGTGACTTCGGGGTGGCCCTCGATCTCCCGGTAGGCCGGCCGCGCACCGATGACGTCGACGCGCACGTCGTCGCGGGCCTCGAGCAGGGGCAGTGCCTTCTCGGCGAAGGCGGCGGCGTCGACGCCGCGCAGGATGAGCGAGGGAGTCAGCGGGTCGACCGTCGGTGGGAAGCGCGTGAGCACCGCGTCGAGCTCGATGGCCAAGTCGGCGAGGGTGCGCTGCTCGGCCTCGGGGTCGCGGTGCCCCACCCAGTCCCAGTCGAGCTGCAGCACGTCGTTCGGGCGGAACCGGGCCGTGAGCACGAGCAGCGGCGGGGGCACCACGGGGAGCGTGATCGAGGCGTCGGAGCTGGTGACGGCGATGCCGCGCTGCAGCTCGGGGTAGTACTCGTCGAAGAACTGCGCGGTGTCGGCGGGCGGCACCCGCAACGGGGCGCGGCCGATCAGTCCGCGCTCTTCATCGGTGAGCGGATGCGCGAGCCGGGCCAACGCGAGGAGCGGCCGCTTGCCGAGACGGTAGAGGTAGACGCCGTGGTCGCCGAGGGCGCCGGCGTTCCGGGCGGGCGAGCCGTCGGGGTCGCCGGGCAGGCCGGGGGCGACGAGCGGATGCAGCACGAGCGCCGAGTCGGCGGCACCCGGCTGCTCGCGCCGGGCGTCGAGGCTGATGGTGGCGGGCTCGACGAGCACCTCGACGGCACCGCCCCGGCTCGAGGTGACGAGCTCGATGCCGAGACGGGCCGCCTCGGTGAGCAGCTCCCAGAGCAGCGGGCTCGTGAACTCGTCGAGGGTGACCCAGTCGGTCTCGGGCGGCCGGGTCTCGGGGCGGGCGGCCCGATGCAGGGCGGCGAACTGGGCGAACCAGCGGTGGTGGGAGGGGTCGAGCCCGAGCCGGTTCACCTGGTGCGTGAACGAGCCCCAGGTGATGTTCGCCTTCACGTAGGAGCCGGATGCGCTGCGCACCACCGGTCGCACGCAGAGTCGGCGAGGGGCGCGGGTGGCGAGGGTGTCGGCGAGCTCGTCGGGATCTGGGGTGCGCCCGGCTGCGCTGCCGTTCGCGTGCTCGCTCGTGTCGATCGAGCCGCCTGGGTCGCTGTCTGCGTCGTCGGGGGTGGCCGTGGCGGAGGTGGGGCCGCGCCAGCGGTCGTGCGAGCGCGGCGCGAGCGACCGCAGCTCGAACTGCAACCCCATGGGGGTGACCGTCTCGGCGGAGCCGCCCTCCGCATCCGTCGTGCTGAGCAGCGACCCCACGACGCTGCGCCACCCCGCCCGGGGGTCGGGGCGGGAGGCGTACGGCGGCATGCACCCATGCTCTCACCGCCCCCCGACATCCCCGCTTTTGCCCGACCCCCCTGCGCATGCTAGGCTCTGATACTCGTGCGGTGGGTAACCTCGCACCATGCGCCCTTAGCTCAGCTGGATAGAGCGTCTGACTACGGATCAGAAGGCCAGGGGTTCGAATCCCTTAGGGCGCACACCACGAAGGCCCCGATCTCACGATCGGGGCCTTTCGCGTTCTGCCACGCAGGGGCGCGGGTCAGCAGGGGGCGGCGGAGGCGAAGCCGAGCCAGGTGTGGCGGTTGCCTGCCCAGCACCAGCCGAGTTTCGGGGCGCCGCGGCGGGCGCGGCCGTCGCGGCCGGAGCCGCCGGAGATCCAGACGGCGGGGGTGCGCGGGTCGAGGTCGCCGGCGGGCGTGCGGCGGCGGGAGCCGATCATCATGGCGCAGAAGCCGGGCTGCAGCTGCTCGGGCTGCTGAAGCAGCCAGCTCACGCCCTCGCCGACCGTGAGGGGGCGGCGACCGCGGGAGGTGATCTCGGGCAGCGCCTCGTCGGGGCTCCAGTTGCGCAGCTCGTCTCCGCGCTCGATCTCGTGAACGAGGTACAGCGGCCGGTCGGGGATGTCGATGCCGTCCATGGGGGCGAAGTCGTCGAGGTCGGTGAAGTCGGAGACGACGAAGCCGGGCCGGCCCGCCCGGCTCAGCAACGGTACGAGCCGACTCACCGGCACGAGCGACGGATGCACGGCGAGGATCGACCGTGCACCCCCACGCAACTCGGCGGCGTGGCTGCGAAGCTCGTCGGCGCTCGTGCCCGCGAGTTCGGCGAGGCCGAGTGCGATGAGCCGATCGACCTGCTCGCGCACGGTGGGGGTGGTGCTGGTGGCGGTGGGGGCAGGGGCGGATGAGGTCAAGGACACGGGCGGCCCCTCTCGTCGTTCGTGCGGTGGGAGTGACAACCGTGCGGGCGCGGCGAAGCTTCCCGATCGGCCAGACTGGAGTCGGCACCCGCTCGGGTGGGAACAGGGGAGACGGATGGGCGGCGCGATCGTCGTACTCGGCATCGCCGCGGGGCTGGTGCTCGTGGCACTCGTGCTGCGGATGGCGCTGAGACGCTCACCGCGCGACGCCGTGCCCCAGGTCGAGCCCTTCCAGCCCTCCCCGGCGCTGGTCGACGCCCTCCTCGCCGACAGGGACCGGCGCGCCGCCGCCGCTGCGCTGACCGACCTCGACTCCCGCGGTGCGATCGCCCTGCTCCGGCCCGCCAAAGGTTCGGCCCCGGCGGTTCAGGTGCTCGACGCCGCTCTGCTCAGCGACGACGAACGCGACCTCGTCACCGCCTACAGCGGAGCGAGCATCGGCGACTCGAAGGCCGAGGGCGGCTCCGCACCCTCACGCTGGCGCGACGCCCAGCGTGACCGCCTCTTCGACGCCGTGAGCGCCGCCTCCTGGTCACTGTGGGAGCGCGATCTGACCCGCATCCCGTTCCGCTGGCCCTCGCTCCTGCTCGTCGCCCTCGCCCTGCTCGGCGTGGCGGCGGGCATCGTCTGCGGCGTGCTGGTGGCGCCCGACGCCGCTCCGCTCGCGGTGTCGGGGGTGGCGGTCGTCGTCTTCGCCGCGGTGATCGCCGTCGCGCCGGTGCGCTGTCGTCGGCCGCGTGCGATCGCCGACGGCCGGCGGGTGGAACTGGCGCGCATCCGCTCCGTGGTGGCCGCCGACGGGGCGGGGGCACTCGCCACAGGAGTCTCGCTCGCCCACCTCGCCCTGTTCGGCTCGCCGTCGCAGCTCGCGGGGGTGACCGTGGGGCGCGACGCCGTCGCGCTCTCCGCGCTCGTGCGAGCCTCCGACTACGGCGCCGAGCGCTGGCGTCTGATCTATGCGTTCATCGACTTCGCGAGCTTGTTCAACCGCGCCTGACGGCGGAGCCGTGGCAATCCAGGTTGTGCCGCGCTGCGCCGAGCGAACCGGCGGTCCGCGCCGCGCTGCGCCCCGCCGCCCTCAGTCGGCGTCGGGGTCGACCACGTCGGCGGTCGGCCCGGGCGCCTCGGGGTCGACCGTGCCGCCCTCGGTGACGTCCTCTTCGGGGGCAGGCCCCCCATCCGGCCTCGTCACGTCGCCGTCGGCGTCGGGGTGCGGGTTGTCGGGGTGCTCGTCGCCCATGGGGTCTCCGTTCTCTCGTGACTCCCACTGTGCACCCGCGCCGCCGGCCCCGCACGGGGGCGCGGGTGCAGACGAGCAGACGAGCAGGCAATCGGATGCGCGCCCCGCTTCAGTCAGGCAGCCCCAGCGACCCCAACCACCGCATCAACCCCGGCATCGCGCGGTCGGCGACGAGTCCGTGCCCCGTGTTCTCCAGGGTCTCGTAGGTGACCTCGGTACCGGCCGCGCGCTGCTTGTCGACGAAGGCGGCGGTGATCTCGGGGCGCACCAGCTCGTCGACGTCTCCCTGCGCCACGAAGAGGGGCACCGGCAGCGGCTGCCCCGACGACCCGGGCGTGTTCTCCTCGAGCAGGGTCGCCCAGGGCTCGGTCGTGCCCGGGTCGCCGCTCAGGAACCCGCCGATGAGGGGCGACCCGATCGTGTGCAGCTCGGAGTTCTGCCCGAGCAGGCAGAGCTCGTTCATACGCGGCGCGGCCTCGACGGCGGCGGGTGTGAGGATGGTGTCGAGCTCGGCGCCCGGCGTCGACGGGCCGTACACCGACGAGTACGCGGTGAAGGCGTAGGCGCCGATGGTGACGCCCGAGACGTCTCCGATGTCGGCCTTCAGCAGCGCCACGAGATCGGTCGCGGGCGCAGCGACCCCCACGGCCTTCAACTGCAGCTCCGGGGCGTACGATCCGGCCCGCTCGGCCGCGAACAGGGCCGCCTGCCCGCCCTGCGAGTGGCCCCACAGCACCAGCTCGTCGCCGGCCCCCACGCCGTCGAGCGAGCGCGCCGCGCGCGCCGCGTCGAGCACGTTGTTGCCCTCGGTGACGCCGACGAGGTACGAGTCGGGCCCGGCGACGCCCATGCCCGAGTAGTCGGTCGCCGCCACGACGTAGCCCGCGTCGAGCAGGTCGTCGAGGCCCTCGATGAGGTCGAACGGGTCGATGCCGACCGACGGCGCGCAGCGCTCGGCCGACCCGGTGGTCGGATGCGCCCACGACACCACGGGCCACCCGCCCTGGGGCGGCTCGGCGTCGGGCGCGACCACGACCCCCGACACCACGATGTCGTTCCCGAGCACGTCGGTGGAGTGGTACAGCACCCGCCACGCGACGGCGCCGGGTGGGGCGCTCGCAATGGGCTCGCTGCGCAGCAGCGTCCCAGGGGTCGCCCCCGCGACGGGGCTCGGGAGCGTGTAGAAGGGCTGCTCCGTCGCCTCCTCGACCGCTCCTTCGCCGAGACGGATGCCGGTGCTCCACGAGGTGGCGGCGAGACCGAGGCCCACCACGACAGCGACGGTCAGCCCCACGGCGAGGGCTGCGACCCCCACGACCCGTCGGGTGCGGTGGGGTGCTGTGCCCTCGCGAGCGGGCCGCGCCTCCCTCACCGGCGTCGGCGCCTCGGGGCGCTCATGCCTCTCCGACATAGAGCCACCGCCCGTCTTCGCGCTCGAACGAGCTGCGCTCGTGCTGCTCGCCCCGCTCGGCCCCGCCGCCGCGCAGCGCCGCCCGGTAATGGGCGACGAACTCGACGACGCCGGTGTCGTCGCCGAGCCCTCCGCGCTCCCGGCCGACGACGTCGAGGAAGAGCCAGCGGATGCTCCGGTCGAGTTCCAGCGCGGTGGGCCGGGTGCGCGGGTGCCAGCTCGCCAGCAGGTAGCCGGCGTCTCCCACCGCGAACGCCGAGAACCGTGACCGCATCAGGCGCTCCGCGGTCGGCGGCATCGCGACGCCGGCGTGGAACGGCCCGCAGCAGGCCCCATACACCTCGCCGCTCGTGCACGGGCAGCGGGCCGAGTCGGCGAGCGGGGCCGCCGCGCCGGCCGGCGCAGTCGGGGGAACGGATGCGGGCACACCTCGATTATGGGCGACCCGGCCGTCGCCCGGTACGGGGGCGGTAGGCTCGCCGGGTGCCTCAGGTGGAGTCGGGTGGAGTCGCGATCGACTACGAGGTGCTCGGCGACCGCAGCCGCCCCGCGGTGCTGCTCGTGCACGGCTTCTCGTCGGGCCGCGACGCGAACTGGCTGCGCCCCCGGTGGGGCAAGGCGCTCGACGAGACCGGCTTCTCCGTCGTCGCCCTCGACCTGAGGGGCCACGGTCGTAGCGGAAGGCCGCACTCCCTCGCCGCCTACGCACTCCCGCGGTTCCGCGCCGACCTCGTCGCGGTGCTCGACGCCGCCGGTGTGCCGAGCGTGCACGTGCTCGGCTACTCCCTCGGGGCGCGACTGGCCTGGGATCTCGCTCTCGCGCATCCCGACCGCGTGCGTTCCCTCGCCCTCGGCGGGCCGCCCGCGACGGGCTCGTTCGCGGGGTTCGACCTCGATGCCGCGAAGGGTGTCGCCGAGGCGAGCCCCGGCTCGCCCACCGCCCGCTACCTCGGCATGATCGACGCGGTGCCCGGCAACGACCGCGCGGCGCTCATCCGGGTCGCCGAGGCGGGGCGTCGCTCGGGCTGGTCTCCGCTCTCGGCGATGCCCGCGCATCCGCTGCTCTTCGTGGCGGGAGGCGACGACCCGGTGGCGGGCCCCACGCGTGAGCTGGCCGGGCGCATCCCGCACGCCGCGTTCGTCGGCGTGCCCGGCCGCGACCACATCACGACGATCACCTCGCGAATCTTTCGGGACGCGGTAGTCGACTTCTTCGCAGCAGCTACTCCGGCGGGACGGCCCGACCGGGGTTGAGCCGCTTGAACCTGCGGACGTAGACGGCCTGGCCGGGCCCGGTGAGCACCAGCAGGAACAGCCACAGCAGCCCGAACTCGGGGACGGCCACCACCATCACGAACACCACGAGCATGAGCCCCAGCGCGATGAGGGAGGGGCCCATGCGCAGCTGACCCCGCACGGCCTCCGCCTGCAGGGCGGGGTTGCGGATGAGGATGAGCTGCTGCCATGCACCCGACGCGGTGGTGAGCACCATGGTGCCGACGTAGAGCGCCGCGGTCGACGGGTTGTTCTGGCCGGTGCTCGAGATGAGCTCGGTGGGGAACGGCAGGAACACGATCGTGAGCAGCCACAGCAGGTTCACCCAGAGCAACGCGCTGTTGTAGCCGATGACGTTCTCGTAGAGCCGGTGGTGGTTGAGCCAGAACCTGCCGATGACGGCGAAGGAGATGATGAAGACGAGGAACTGGGGCCAGTTGCTCTCGAGCATGTCGAGCACGCTGGCGTCTTTGAGGTCGGCGGCGAGGTCGACCAGGGGCAGGATGAGCAGCGTGATGGCGATGGCGACCACCGCATCGCTGAAGTTCACCAGCCTGTCGAAACCCCGCTCGGTGTGCATCCCCTCATTATCGGGGAATAGCGGCGGTCGATCCGCTGTTCCCTCCCCGGTAAAGTAGTTCACCGGGAGTAATTATCGAATCCGACGATCCAATCGAGCAGCCGTGGCTGAGCGACGATGAACGTGCCCGGCTGAGCAAGCCCGTCGACCAGCGAGCCGTCGTGTTCACCCTGGCCTTCACCGGCCTCGTGACGGCGTTCATGATGACGCTGCTGGTGCCGTTGGTGCCCTCGCTCCCCGAGATCCTCGACGTCTCGGCGGAGGACTCGCAGTGGGCCGTCACCGTGACCCTCCTCGCCGCCGCCGTCGCCACCCCCATCTTCGGGCGCCTCGGCGACCTCTACGGCAAGCGGCGGATGGTGCTCGTGCTGCTCGCCCTCGTGGTGCTCGGCTCCGTCATCGCCGGGTTCGCCACGACCCTCGTGCCCCTTGTCATCGGTCGCGGGTTGCAGGGTGCCGGCATCGGCGTCATCCCCCTCGGCATCAGCATCCTGCGCGACGTGCTGCACCGCGATCGCATCGGCTCCGCCGTGGCCCTCGTGAGCGCGACGCTCGGCATCGGCGGTGCCGTCGGCCTGCCGCTCGCCGCGGTGATCTCGCAGTTCCTCGACTGGCACTTCCTGTTCGTGGTGTCGGGTGTGCTCGCCGTCGCCGGCCTCGTGCTGGTGTGGCGGTTCATCCCGGTCAGCACCCTGCGGGCGGAGGGCCGATTCGACGTGGTGGGCGCGATCGGGCTCGCCGTCGCCCTCACGGCCCTGCTCCTCGGCATCTCGAAGGGCAACGGATGGGGATGGGTCAGCCTCCCGACGCTCGCGTGCCTGCTCGGCGGGGTCGCGGTGCTCGCGGTCTGGACCTGGTACGAATTGCGCTCGACCAGCCCGCTCATCGACATCAGGGTCGCCACCCGGCGCACCGTGCTGCTCACCAACGCCGCGTCGGTGACCGTGGGCTTCGCCTTCTTCGCCAGCACCGTCGTGCTGCCGCAGCTGCTCGAGGCGTCGCCCGGCACCGGCGTCGGTCTCGGACAGAGCATGTTCGTGGCGAGCCTCTGCCTCATTCCGAGCGGCCTGGTGATGTGGGCGGTGTCGCCGCTCGCGGCGCGGCTCATCAGGGCGAGGGGCGCGCGGCTCAGCTTCCTGTTCGGGCTCGCCGTCATCGCCGTGGGGTACCTGCTCGCCGTCTTCCTCATGACCGAGATCTGGCACACGGTGCTCATCGCCACCGTCGTGGGGCTCGGCGTCGGGTTCGCCTACTCGGCGATGCCGGCGCTCATCATGGGCGCCGTGCCGCCCACCGAGACCGCCGCGTCGAACGGCCTCAACTCGGTGATGCGTTCGCTCGGCTCCACCGTCGCGAGTGCCGTGTTCGGCGTGGTGCTGGCCACGCAGACCGTCACGGTCGGTGACGTCACCACCCCGAGCGCGTGGGGCTTCCAGCTGTCGTTCATCGTGTCGCTCGCCGCGGCGGTGATCGGTGTCGTGCTGGTGGCTCTCATCCCGCGGCGGCACTCCGCGTACGGCAGGGCAAGCCTTCCCGACGAGGTCTGAGGCAGCGGATGCGCGCCCCGCGTCTCGAGGGGCTCGCCGAAGGTCTGCGGTGAGCCGCGGGCGGCGGCGTCAGCGTGCGGCGATGCTCCAGGACGCGGTCGTCGACTCACCCGGCTGCAGCACGACGAGGTCGGTGCCGGAATTGAAGGCGTCGGGCGGGCAGGTCATCGGCTCGACGGCGAGACCCGACCGTGCCGAGTCGTCGGCCGTGTGCACCTGAACCCAGGCGCACTCCGCACCGAAGCTCATCGCGACGCCCGTGCCCTCGGGCGAGGTCACGGTGACCGTGGCCAGGCCCGTCTCGGCGGAGCGCGTGAGCGCCGTGAAGGCGTGGTCGACGAAGGTGTCCCCGATGGCCCGTGCCGCGCGGAAGTCGAACACCCCTCCGCCTTCGCCGGCCACGTCTGCGAGGCCGATCGGGATGAGTCGCTCCGGCGTGACCGTGAGCACCTCGGCAGCGGGAAGCTCGAGGGTCCAGTCGTCGACGACGCCGGGACCCGCCACGAGGTACGGGTGCGGGCCCGTGCCGAACGGGGCGGGGCCCCGCCCCGAGTTCTGGGCGGTCACGCTCTGGTGCAGGCCCTCGTCGTCGAGCCGGTAGCTCACCTCGAGCTCGAGGCGGTGCGGGTAGCCGCTCTGCGGCTGCACCGTGGCGGTGAGGGTGACGGCGTCGACCGCGCGATCGGTCACCGCGAAGTCGAGCCAGGCCGCGAGACCGTGCAGGGCGTTGCCGCGCTCGGGCTCGGTGAGGGCGAGCTGCTGCGTCTGGCCGGCGAAGGCGTAGCGACCGTCGATCACGCGGTTGGGCCACGGTGCGAGCGTCGCGCCGCGGTAGGCCGGTCGCTGCTCGTCGACCTCGAACGGCACGACGAGGTCGCGACCGTCGTGCTGCAGCACGCGCAGCGTGGCGCCGATCGAGGCGATCGAGGCGCGGTAGGCGCCGCTCTCGAGGTCGATGCGTGCTCCGGAGAGGGGCCTGGCTGAAGACACGAGCGTGCTCCTTCGTCGAGGTCGTGGACACCCCGGAGGGCGACCACCAGGCTACCGGGTGGGCGGGGCCCCGTTTCGGCGCACGCCAGGGAAAAGCGGGCAACGACGGGATGCTCGCGGTAATCTTCGAGTCACCTGCGATCACCCAGTGAGAAGGAGACGTCCGAACATGACCGACCAGAATCAGCCCCCGGTCCCGCCGCAGCAGCCGACCCCGCCGTCCGCTCCCGCTGCCCCCCAGTACCAGGCGGCGCCGCAGTACAACGCCGCTCCGCCCGTGGGTCAGCCCGGTGGCTATGGCAACCAGCCCAACTCGACCGCGGGCAAGGGTCTCGGCATCGCCGGCCTCATCGCGGGCATCGCGGGTTTCTTCATCCTCCCGATCGTCGCTCCCATCGCGGGGCTCATCATGAGCATCATCGGGCGCAACCAGTCACGGGCTGCCGGCGTGCCGAACGGGCCCGCGAAGGCCGGAATCATCGTCTCGATCATCAGCCTGGTGCTCGGCATCATCATCACGATCGTCGTCATCGTCATCGTGGTGGCCGCGGCGGGCAGCATCGCCGAGGCCTGCGCCGAGCTCGGCCCGGGCACCCACTACATCGACGGCATCACCTACACCTGCAGCTGAGCCCCCGGCCCACCTGCTCACACGACGCGAGCGTCACCCGGCGGCGGGGGCACTCGCGTCGTCGTCGTCCGGGGGGCGGATGCGCGCACGTCATACTCAGGCGGGTCGGCTCGGCACGCCCTAGAGTTGGAACGACGCTCCACGACTCAGACCGCTCCCAGGAAGACGCACCCATGCCCGCACGCATCTACGACGACGTCACCGCGATCGTCGGCCGCACCCCGCTCGTCCGCATCAACCGCCTCACGGAGGGCATCGACGCCACCGTGCTCGGCAAGCTCGAGTTCTACAATCCCGCGAACAGCGTGAAAGACCGCATCGGTGTCGCCATCATCGATGCGGCCGAGGAGGCGGGCGCGCTGAAGCCGGGCGGCACCATCGTCGAGGGTACGAGCGGCAACACGGGTATCGCGCTGGCCATGGTGGGCGCCGCCCGCGGGTACAAGGTCATCCTCACCATGCCCGAGACCGCGTCGGCCGAGCGCCGGGTCGTCATGCGCGCCTACGGCGCCGAGCTCGTGCTCACCCCGGGGCCCGAGGGCATCAAGGGCGCCCTCGCGAAGGCGCAGGAGATCGTCGACTCCACCGAGAACGCCATCCTCGCCCGGCAGTTCGAGAACGAGGCCAACCCGGCCGTGCACCGCGCCACCACCGCCGAGGAGATCTGGGCCGACACCGACGGCGCCGTCGACATCTTCGTGGCCGGCATCGGCACGGGAGGCACCATCACCGGTGTCGGCCAGGTGCTGAAGGAGCGCAAGCCCGAGGTGCAGGTCGTCGGGGTCGAGCCGCTCGACTCGCCGCTGCTCACGCAGGGGGTCGCGGGGCCGCACAAGATCCAGGGCATCGGCGCGAACATCGTCCCGCCCATCCTCGACCGCGAGGTGTACGACGAGATCGTCGACGTCACCCTCGACGACGCGCTCGACGTGGCGCGCAAGCTCGCGAGCGAGGAGGGCATCATGGCGGGCATCTCCTCCGGCGCCATCCTCTGGGCGGCACTCGAGGTCGCCAAGCGCCCCGAGAACGCCGGCAAGACCGTCGTCGCCATCGTCTGCGACCTCGGCGAGCGGTACATCTCGACGCCGCTCTGGGCCGGTCTCGCCGACTGAGCGGGGAGTCTTCGTGAGCGTCGCGCGACGTCTTCTCGCCCGGGTGCGTGAAGACGTCGCCGCCGCGCGCTCGCACGACCCGGCGGCGCGCAGTGCGATCGAGGTCGTGCTGTCGTACCCGGGGGTGCACGCGGTGTGGGCCTACCGGGTGGCGCACCGCTGGTGGCGGGCGCCCGGTCTCCGGCTTCCCGCCCGGTTGCTGTCGCAGTTCGCGCGGTTCCTCACCGGCGTGGAGATCCATCCTGGGGCCCGCATCGGGCGCCGGCTGTTCATCGACCACGGCATGGGCGTCGTCATCGGCGAGACCGCCGTGCTCGGCGACGACGTGATGCTCTACCACGGGGTGACGCTCGGCGGTCGCAGCATGCGCCGGGTGAAGCGGCACCCCACGCTGGGCGACCGGGTCACCGTGGGAGCGGGGGCGACCATCCTCGGCCCGGTCGAGATCGGGTCGGACTCGAGCGTCGGCGCGGGAGCGGTGGTCGTGAAGTCGGCACCCGCCGGCTCGGTGCTCATCGGCATCCCCGCGCGGGATGTGCGGGCCTCGGCCGGCATCGACGCCGCGGAGTCGCGCGAGTCGCTCACCGACCCCGCCGTGTACCTCGACCCCGCCATCTACATCTAGGGCGCCTCGCCCGGCCGGCGCTCCGTGCACCCGGGCACTCAGGCGTCGCGCAACCAGAAGCCCGGGGAGGCGGCGAGGATGAGGGCGGCCCCGCGATCGACGTCGAGCGGGTCGTGGCGGAGCCAACGCTCGATGGCGCCGACCGTGCCCGAGGAAGCGTAGGCGGCCGTGATCTCGAGCGCCATCTGGTCGTCGGGCGCGATCGCCTCGGGAAGGACGCTCGGATAGCTGAGAGCGTGCTCGACCAGGGCGTCGAAGATGATGTTCTCGAGCTGCGTGCGGAGCTCGGGCACGAGGCCGGCCGTCATCGCGTTGCGGTACACCCGGGCGTGCGTACGCAGGTGCACGAGAAGGGTGCGTTCCGAGTGCCGCATGAGAGCCTCGCCGTCGAGCCGCTCGCCCGGGGCGAGCCGCGCGGCGTGCTCGTCGCGCACGGCTTCGATGGCGGTGGTGAGCTCCTCCCCGAGCGCCTCGGCGAGAAGGGTCGTCGGTGAGGTGGCGTGGCGGTAGAAGGTGTCGCGGGTGACGCCGGCGGCGCGGCAGAGCTCGGCGACGGCGATATCGCCGACGGGGTGCTCGGCGGCGAGCTCGTAGACCGCCCGTCGCAGCTGCCGCTGCGTGCGTTCGTACCGCGGATCCATCCGCTCAGGGTAGATCACCGGTCGTCGGAAGCCGAGCATCCGCTCTGGTTATCTGACATGTGTCAGATAAAGGCGTAGAGTCGGAAAGGATGCGGCGCCAGAGCGGGCGACGCGGAAAGGCAGTCATGGCTCGATTCGATTCCACGGTCGCGGTCGTCACCGGAGGCGTCTCCGGCATCGGCGCCGCCATCACCCGGCGCCTCGTCGACGAGGGTGCGAAGGTGTTCGTCGCCGACATCAACCACGAGGCCATCGATGCCGCCCCCGTCACCTTCGGTGAGAACGTCGCGGGGCTGCGCACTGACATCACCGACGAGTCGGCGATGGAGGCTCTCTTCGCGGCAGCGGTCGAGCGCTTCGGCACGGTCGACGCCGTATTCAACGTGGCAGGCGGCTCGCGGCCCGGGCGCGTCGTCGACATGGATCTCGCCACCTGGGACTTCAACATCCGGCTCAACCTCTACGGGGCGTTCCTCGGCACGAAGCTCGGGGCGAAGCAGTTCCTCGCCGAGGGCAAGACCGGGTCGATCGTGAACGTCGCCTCGCTCAACTCGCAGGTGCCCATGCACTTCGGCTCGGGTTACGCGACCGCGAAGGCCGGCGTCGTCATCTTCAGCCGCAACGCGGCGCTCGAGCTGGCGGGCGACGGCATCCGGGTGAACGCCGTGTCGCCCGGGCTCGTCTCCACCCCGCTCACGGGCGGGCTCACCGCGATGCCCGGCGTCACCGAGGCGTTCCTCGAGCGCATCCCGCAGGGCCGACCGGCCGAGCCGGAGGAGATCGCCTCGGTCGCCCTCTTCCTCGCCTCCTCCGACGCTGCGTACGTCAACGGCGAGAACATCGTCGTCGACGGCGCCTGGAACACCTCCGGCTATCCGGACCTGCGTCCCTTCCTCGGCTGACCAGGCGGTGAGGGCTCCTCGGCCCCTATGCTGAGAGCACACCCAGCCGACGAGGAGCCCGCACATGGAGAACAACCAGCTCGAGCGCCGCACGATCCTTGCCGGAGCCGCCTGGTCGGCCCCCGTGGTCGCGCTGGCCGTCGCGGCGCCGTGGGCGAGCGCGTCGGGCGAACCCGTGGTTCGCGCGCAGTACTTCGCCGGAGACGCCGTGTCGACCCAGATGGCGACCCAGCTCACCACACCGGCGACGCCGCTGTTCGCCTCGGGCGTGCTGACGCTCTACGTGCAGGCCGGGGCCGACGGCCTCGACGCCGAGCTCACCTTCGCCGTGACGCGCACCGACTCCGACCCGGGTGCGGCACCGCGCCTGCTCCTCAGCGGGTTCACGGCCGTGGGGCGGGGTCCGCTCCCCACATTCTTCATGAACCTCCCCGACGGCTCGGGCGCGCTGGTCAGCCGGGCGAATCTGGTCGCCGATCCCGGCGAGCTCGTGCAGGTCGAGTTCGGCTACTCGTACGAGGCCACCGACGCCGCCTCGTTCGCCGCGCTGCCCACCTGGCAGATCGCCTCGACCGTGCCCTTCCTCGCCGACGTCACCACGCCCATCACCGCCACCACCCCGCTCACCCCGGGATTCGCGATCGCTTGACGCACCTGCCGCCCGACGACGATCGTCACCGGTCGCCGGTGTGGCCCGCTGCGGTGAGCGGTGAGGCAGGGACGGTGGAGGTGGAGCGGTCGGCGAGGCGGAGCGCTGTGGAACGGGTGGCTCGGGTGACCGCGGAGACGAGGCCGCGCCTCTCGCGGGCAGTGGCGCGAGGGCCGTCGGGGGAGTGGCCGTCGGGGGAGTCGAGAAGAGCGAGGGTGAGTTCCGCGCCGAACTGGTCGCCCGCTCCGACGAGGGCGTCGGCGGCGAGCTTCCCCACGTCGTAGGCGGCCACGTCGGTGCGCTCCCGGCCCTGATAGACGGATGCGCCTGCGGCTCCCCGGGTGACGATCACCGCGGTCGCGGGGTGGGCCGCCGCCCACGCGGAGGCCGCGGCGTGGGCCCCGCCCGGAAGGTCTTCGTCGCTCAGCACCGCGACGTCGAACAGCGGCAGAAGGTCGGGGGCCTCCACGAACCCTCGCTCGTGAACCGCCCGGCCGCCGTGCGCATCCGTCGTGGGGTCGAGTTCGCGCAGGTACCCCTGCAGCAGCACGAGACGGAGGGCGTTGTCGGGGAGCGCCGCGGTGTAGGCGGCGACGATCGAGGGCTGGGGGTCGGGCAGCAGCGGGGTGAACAGCAGGGCCCGAGCGCGCTCGAGCGCCCGCACCACGGAGGGCCCCGGAAGCCCGAGAGCGGCGGCGTCGGCCTCGCGCACCGACTGGGTGCGGCGGCTGCCGGTGAGGTCGTTCACGTAGACCAGAGTGCCGGTGTGACTTTCGGGTTCGAGCATCCGGAGCCCGGCGCCGAGGGCTGAGAAGTCGGGCCCGTGCGGGGCGGCGACCATGGGCGCGACCCCGCCGTCGAGCAGCACCGGGGCCATGAACACGGCCGGCGAGCCCGGCATGCGCCTGGTGCCGGAGGCCGTGACGATCTCGTCGACGCAGACGTGTCCTGCGATCACCACGCTCTCGTCTGCAGCCACCCCACGAGCCTAGGGCGTGTCTCTCGACCCGGGCACGTCCTTGCCGCCCCCCAGGGGCGGGAGACACGCCCTAGGCGAACGAACGACTCCCCCCGCTGCGAGCAGCCGGGGGGAGTCGTTCGTGGGAGTGACGTGGGTCACATGGCGGGCATCAGCACCGAGTCGATGAGGTACACGGTGGCGTTGGCGGTCTTGACGCCACCGCAGATGACGTTGGTCGAGCCGTTCACGGTGAGCGCGTCGCCCGAGCCGGCCACGGTGACCTCGCCGCCCTCGACGGTCTTGTGGGTGCCGACGATCTCAGAGGGCGAGAGCTGACCGGGGATGACGTGGTAGGTCAGCACCTTGGTGAGCGTCGCTGCTCCCTCGGGGGTCTTCAGCGAGTCGACGGTCGCCGCGTCGAGCTTGGCGAAGGCGTCGTCGACCGGCGCGAAGACGGTGAACTCGCCGCCGTTCAGGGTGTCGACGAGGTTGACGTCGGGGTTCAGCTGGCCGGAGACCGCAGCGGTGAGGGTCTTCAGCAGCGGGTTGTTCGAGGCGGCCACGGCCACCGGGTCGGCCGACATGCCCTCGACCGAGCCTGCGCCGTCGGGAACCTGCTCGGCGTAGGCCGCGCAACCGGGGCCGACGAGGTCTGCTGCCGGGTCCATCGCCTCGGCGGTGGGGCTCGCCATGGGGGTCTCCATGGGGCTCGAGGTCGCCGAACTCTCCGACGAGCCCGAGGTGGTGGTGTCCGACCCGCCCGAACAGCCGGCGAGGCCGAAGGACGCTGCTGCCGCGATGGCGAGGACGGTGAGTGTGTGACGCTTGGTGATTCGCATGCTGAGGACTCCTTCTGGGGGAGAAGCCGACCGGAGGGAACAGGTGAGTGCCGCGGTCGGTTTCCGTTGCTTTGGAGGGGTTTCGGCGTGCTCGTGCGATCGGTTTGGAAATTCTTTCCGCATCCCGATCGCGCAATCCGTTCCTGCGGCCCGCACCGAACCCCTCCCTGACAAACGCCCGAACCGACTAGCGAGAAAGAGCAGGCCTGTCATGCTGGAACTCGTGGAGTGGGATCGAGAGCCTGTTGTAGCCGACCCGCCGAGTCTGGAGTCGCTGCTCGGCCGGGTCGCCGTGGGCGACCAGCAGGCCTTCTCCGAGCTCTACGACCGCACCGCCCCGCGGGTGCTGGGCCTCGTGCAGCGCGTGCTCGTCGATCACGCCCAGTCGGAAGAGGTCACGCAGGAGATCTTCCTCGAGGTCTGGAAGTCGGCGGCACGCTTCGAACAGGCCAAGGGCAGCGCTGTGTCATGGATGCTGACGATGGCTCACCGCAGGGCCGTCGACCGGGTGCGAGCCTCCCAGTCCGGTCACGACCGCGACGAGCGCATCGGTCTCCGCGACCGCGAGCCCGACTACGACCAGGTGAGCGAGACCGTCGAGATCCGCATCGAGCACGAGCGGGTGAAGCGGGCGATGGCTCATCTCACCGCCTTCCAGCGCGAGGCCATCTCGCTTGCCTACTACGGTGGCTTCACGCACACGGAGATCTCGGGCATGCTGGCGATACCGCTCGGCACGGTCAAGACGAGACTCCGCGACGGCATGATCAGACTTCGAGACGAGTTGGGGGTGACCACGTGACAGGAACTCGGGACGACGATGACGCCCGCCTGCTGAGCGGCGCCTACTCGCTCGACGCTCTGAGCAGAGCCGAGGCCGACGCGTTCGACAGCGAGGCGACGGGCTCGCCCGCGCTGCGCGACGAAGCGGATGCCTTGCGCGAGACCTCCGCACTGCTCGGGCTCGCCGTCGCGCCGGTGCAGCCGTCGCCGCGTCTGAAGCTCGACCTCATGGCCAAGATCGCCGAGACGCCGCAGGAGTCTCCGGTCACCCCGGGGGCAGCGGATGCTCATGGTGCACCCGCCGTTCAGGATGCTCCACCCGCTTCGGCGTCGAAGCCGGACGAGGATGCGGTGGTCACCGTCGCCGCGCCCACGGAGGTCACGGTCGCCGTGGCCGGGCCGGCGGAGCTGCGCGCCCGCCGACGGTGGTTCACCGGCCCGGTCGGCATCGTCGTGGGCGCTGCCGCCGCCGCGGCCCTGTTCGTGGGTGGTCTCGCCGGCGGAGCGCTGATGAACTCGGGAACCGGCGGCGCTCCCGTCGCCGACTCCTCGGCAACGGCCCTCGCCGAGATCACCGCAGCACCCGACAGCCAGCGCGCGAGCGTGCCGCTCGACGGCGGCGGCGCCGCGACCCTCGTCTGGTCGGGAGAGCTCGGCCGCTCGGCGGTGCTCGTCGACGGACTGGGCGGTCTTCCCGACGGCAAGGTCTACGAGGCCTGGTACATCGCCGCAGACGGCCCGAAACCCGCCGGCACCTTCACCCCGTCGTCTTCGGGGACCACCTGGCACGTTCTCGACGGCGCGATGCACGCGGGAGACTCCGTCGGCGTCACCATCGAACCGGCCGGCGGCTCGGCGACCCCCACCACCGACCCCGTGATCGTGCTCCCCTCCGCCTGACGGCTCGCGGCGGTGCCGCCCGCACGACGCGGCGTCGATCCGCTCGACCCGGTGTCGGAGGTCATGTGTACGCTGTTCACATGACGGATGACGCCACCGCCACCAGCCTCTCCAGCGCCGACTTCCCGCACTGGAAGCGCAACGTCGCGCTCTTCCTGAGCGGCCAGACCATCTCGCTGTTCGGCTCCATGGTGGTGCAGTACGCCGTCATGTGGTGGGTGACCTTCGAGACGCAGTCGGGTCTCGCCATCGCGCTCTACGCGGTGGCGGCCTTCCTGCCGCAGGGCATCGTGTCGATCTTCGGCGGCGTGCTGGCCGATCGCATGAACCGCAAGGTCCTCGTCATGGCGGCCGACGGCACCATCGCCGCGGTCACCCTGGCGCTGGCGTTCTTCATGCTGAACGGCTTCAGCGACCTGTGGATCATCCTGCTCGCCGTCGCCGTGCGCTCCGTCGGTGCCGGAGTGCAGACACCGGCGGTGCAGGCGATGATCCCGCAGATCGCGCCGCCCGACCAGCTCATGCGCGTGAACGGCTTCTTCCAGACCGTGCAGTCGGCGATGGCGCTGCTCGCCCCAGCCGCCGCAGGCGCTGTCTACGGCCTCTTCGGCATCGTGCCGGTGTTCTTCATCGACGTCGTCACCGCGGTTGTCGGCATCGGGTTCCTGGTGTTCGTCTCGGTGCCGACCCTCGCCACGCTCGCCGAGAAGACCACCAGCTACCGCGACGACCTGGTCGAGGGCGCCCGCTACATCTGGAACCACCGCATCGTGAGGTGGCTCCTCGTGGTGTTCGCCGTCGTCTTCCTGCTCACCGTCGCCCCCTCGTTCATCACCCCGCTCATGGTCGCCCGCACCTTCGGCACCGAGGTGTGGATGGTCACGGTGCTCGAGATCGCGTTCAGCGTGGGCATGATCCTCGGTGGCGTGCTGGTGTCGACGGTGCTCGCCAAGCGCAGCCGCATCGGCCTCATCCTCACCGCCACCTTCGGCTTCGCCGTCTGCACCGTCGCGCTCGGTCTCAGCCCGAACCTCTGGGTGTTCTACGCCTTCATGTTCCTGTTCGGGCTCGGGGTGCCGCTGTTCTCGGCCCCCTTCATGACCCTCGTGCAGGAGACGGTCGACCCCGACAAGCACGGCCGGGTGTTCAGCTACGTCGGCATCGTGATGGCGCTGGCCACCCCCATCGGCATGACCGTCTTCGGTCCGCTCGCCGACGTCATCAGCGTGCAGCTCCTGCTCGTGCTCGGCGGTGTCGCCACCGTCGTGGTGATCGTGGTGGCCATCCTCGTGCCCTCGGGCAGGGCCGCAATCGCCGCCGCGAACGCCACGCAGCGCGAAGAGCGCGACGAGGGCGGGCAGCCCGACGAGGGCGGGCAGCGCGACGAGCCCGAGCCCAGCGCTCCAAGCCGCCTCTAGAGCCCCCTCGCGCCCCGCGGGCCGGTGCCATCCGGGGGTGCGCTTTCGACGCCGAGGCGTTTACTGGGGGCATGACCTCCCTCTGGCTCGACGGTCGCACCGCGGCACCCTCCACCCCGTTCGTCGACGGCGCCGTCTACGACGACGTGATCGTGGGCGCAGGCCTCACGGGCCTCACCACGGCTGTCATGCTCGCGCGAGCCGGTCGGCGGGTGGTGGTGCTCGAAGCGCTCGGCATAGGGGCGCTCGCCACCGGCAACACCACGGGCAAGGTGTCTCTCCTGCAGGGCTCGCGCCTCTCGACGATCCGCTCCCACCACTCCCGGCGGCTGCTGCGTGCGTACGTCGAGAGCAACCGCGACGGGCAGGAATGGCTGCTCGGCTTCGCCGACGAGTCCGGGGTGCCGTACGAGCAACGCACCGCCTACAGCTACTCCCAGCACGACGGCGGCGCATCGGCAGTCGACGACGAGTACCGGGCCGCGCGTCAGGCCGGCCTCGACGTGTCGCTGGTGTCGGGCCGCGACCTCGAGACCACCTTCCCCTTCGCCTTCGGTGTCGCTCTCCCCGGCCAGGCCCAGCTCGACGCCATGGACGTGCTCGAGGCCCTCGTGCGCGAGTTCCTCGCCCTCGGCGGTGTGCTCCACACCGGCGCCAGGGTCACCTCCGTGCGGGCGAGCAAGCCGGTGCGGGTGACCACACCTCTCGGAGCCGTCTTCGGTCGCACCGCAGTGCTCGCCACGGCGACGCCGATCCTCGACCGCGGTCTCTACTTCGCCAAGACGACGGGTCTGCGGTCGTACGCGCTGGCCTTCGAGCTTCCGGATGCGCGGCCCGCCGACCTGGTCGACGGCATGTTCCTGTCGGTCGGGGACTCAGCCGAATCCGGTTCCCGCTCGTTGCGCACGGCGACCCGGGCAACTGACGGTCAGGAACTGCTCGTGGTGGGTGGCAACGGGCACACGGTCGGCCGACCCGGCGCGAAGTCGGAGGCCGAGCGGCTCGACCAGCTGCGGGCCTGGACGGGGCTGTTCTTCCCCGGTGCCGTCGAGACCAACGCCTGGTCGGCGCAGGACTACGAGTCGCACAACCTCATCCCGTTCGTCGGCGCACTGCCGCGTGGTCGCGGCCGCGTCTACCTCGCCACGGGCTACGCCAAGTGGGGCCTCACCAACGGGGTGGCCGCGGCACTGCGTTTGCGCTCCGAGATCCTCGGCGAACCGCGGCGCGAACGCGCGCACTGGCACCGGGTGCTGGGCACCCGGGTGACGCGGCCCGCCGACCTCGGGAAGGGCGCTGTCGCGGGCGCAGAGGTGGGCGCCGAGGCCGTCGCTGGGTGGTGGCAGGCGGAGACCCGCGTGGTTCCGGTGCCGCGGCCCGCGGAGGGAGCGGGCGTGGTGGCGAGGTCGAAGGGGCGCCCGGTGGGCGTGTCGACGGTCGGCGGCACCACCTGCGCCGTGAGCGCCGTGTGCCCTCACCTCGGCGGCGTGCTGGAGTGGAACGACGCCGAGCGATCATGGGACTGCCCGCTGCACGCCTCGCGCTTCACCGCATCCGGAACCCGCATCGAGGGCCCCGCGCTGAGCGACCTCGAGCAGCTACCCCGCACGCCCGCCGAGCGGAGGGCGGCCCGGCGGACGGCCCGGACTCGCCCCTGATGGGCGCACCCGGTCTAGTCGCGCCGGTCGACCTCGACGGTGGGCTCGGCGAGCCCGCCGACAGGGAGGGCCGGCTCGACGGCCGAGGTGATGACGGCGCGACTGCGCCTCGACCAGTCACGGATGCCGATGAGCACCAGCACGAAGAAGATGCCGTACACGAGGCCGGAGAAGTAGAGCCCTGACGAGATGGCGAGCGGCACACCGACGAGGTCGACCGCGAGCCAGACGAACCAGAACTCGACGAGGCGCCGGGCCTGCGCCACCATGGCGAGCACGGAGCCGACGAAGATCCAGGCGTCGGCGAGAGCCAGCCAGAGCGGCGCACCGGGGTAGAACGACGAACCGGTCGCGTGCAGCAGCAACCCGATCAGCACGGTGCCCACGATCATCGCCATGGCGAGCAGCAGTCGCGTGCGCCACGTCGCCCAGCTCACGGTGATGGTGCCGACGCGCGCCTTGCTGCGCTGCCAGGTGGCCCAGCCCCAGCTCGCGGCCACGATGATGATCACCTGGCGCCCGGCGTTGCCGACGAGGTGCACGTTGAGGCTCGCGATGAGCAGCAGCACCGAGCCGACGATCTGCACGGGCCACGAGACGACAAGGCGCCGCAGCGCGAGCACCACGGTGGCCAGCGCCAGGATGTTGCCGAGGAAGTCGGACCAGTACACCTGGATGCCGAACACGCTGAACTGCTGGTTCAGCCAGTCGAACATCTGCATGCGGCACACACTATCCGCTCGCCGGGTGTCAGCCGTCGCCGTCCGCCCTCGGCGAACCGGGGTGGACGGCGACCCGTGGTCTACTCCTCGTAGCCGAAGTTGTCGTGCAGAACCTCTTCGTCGTCGTCGAACACGGGGTCGACCTTCTCCTCGTCGGTGACCTCGGGGTCGTCGTCGATGTCGTCGATGTCGTCGAGGTCGACGTCTTCGAGCTCCGACTCCGAGAGCGAGAACTCGTCGCTCTCGTCGGGCTCCTCGATGCGGTTCTCCAGATCGGACATGCGTGTTCCTCCGCTCAGGCGGCGGCTCTCCGGCCGCCGCGGTCTCTCCCTCCCCACAGTATGCGGACTGCGCCTCGAGCGGATGCACGCGCACGACCTCTCGAGCGGGCACCGTGTGCCGCGCCGATCGCATCCGAGGGGGCGGATGCGCGCCACCCGCCGGGTGCACCCGTCACCGCGCATCCAGCAGCGCTCGATAGCATGCCGCTATGACTGTCGCGGGCCAGGACTCCCTGATCCGGCGCATCGCGGGCGGGGCCGTGCGCGGCGCTCGCGATGGCGCCGTGCTCAGCTGGAAGGGCATCCCGTTCGCCGCCCCGCCCGTCGGCGAACGCCGCTTCCGCCGCCCGCAGCCGGCCCCGCCGTGGCCGGAACTGCGCGATGCCACCCGCTTCGGGCCGATGGCACCCCAGCGCGTGCTCAAGTCGATGGAGGTCGACCCCTCGGTGCCGATCGAGGAGGACTGCCTGACGGTGAACGTGTGGGCGCCGGAGGGACCTCCGCCCGAGGGGCGCGAGGGCCGCCCGGTGATGGTGTGGATCCATGGCGGCGGCTACTTCCAGGGCTCCACGGCCCAGCGCTACTACGACGGCAGCCGGCTGGCCGAGCGCGGCGACGTCGTCGTGGTGTCGATCAACTACCGCCTGGGCGTTCTCGGCTTCGTCGACTTCACGGGTCTCGGCGGGTCGGCCGCCGCATCCGGCTTCGCTCACGGCTTCGATTCGAATGTCGGCCTCCGCGACCAGATCGCCGGGCTCGAGTGGGTGCGCGAGAACATCGCCGCCTTCGGGGGAGACCCGGGCGACGTCACGCTGTTCGGGGAGTCGGCGGGAGGGGCTTGCGTCATCGCGCTCATGACCTCGCCGCCGGCCGAAGGGCTATTCCATCGGGCCATCGCGCAGAGTGCGCCCGTGACCTCGGTGTACGGGCGCGAGCGCGCCGCGCGGGTGGCTGAGCGGTTCCTCTCGATCGTGGGGATCGAGCCCGGTCAGGCGTGGCGGCTGCGCGACCTCGACCCGTTCGACCTGGTCGACGCGGGGGCCGAGCTCATCCACGAGGTCTCGGCGAGCGTGCCCGGCACCCTCGCGCTCGCGCCGGTGTGGGGAGACGAGGTGCTGCCCGAGGCTCCGCTCACCGCGTTCCGCGAGGGCAGGGCGGCGCGCATCCCGCTCATCATCGGCACCAACCACGATGAGTCGTCGTTCTTCAAGCTGATGCGCTCACCGCTCCTGCCCATCACGCCCGAGGCGGTGGAGCAGATGTTCGCCGAGATCGCGAACGACAACCCCGCGTTCAGCGGTGTGGGGGAGCGGATCACCGGTGCGTACCCCGCCTACCCCAGGCGGCGGGCGCCTGCCGAGGTGTCGCGCGACGCCGGGTTCCGCATGCCGTCCATCTGGCTCGCCGAGGCGCACAGCGCCGTCGCCCCCACCTGGATGTACCGCTTCGACCACGCGACGCCCCTGCTGAAGGTCACCGGCATCGGGGCGACGCATGCCGCCGAGCTCGCCTACGTCTTCCGCTCCTTCGCGCCGCGCGGCAAGGACATCGTGTTCGCGCTCGGCGGCCGCGCCGAGGCGCTCGCGATCTCGGAACGCATGCAGGGCCGCTGGGTCGCCTTCGCCCACGGCCTCGACCCGGATGCGCCCCACGCCCCGAACCCCGACGGCACGGTGGTCTCGTGGCCGCGTTACGACACCGACGACCGGCTGACGCTCATCATCGACCGCGACGACACCGTCGTCGGCGACCCCGACTCCGGTATTCGCGAGGCCTGGGGCCCCGAGGTGCTCGCGTTCCGCTGAGCTCGCCGGGCGTCAGCACTCCACGACGCTGACCGGCACGGTGGCGGCGAGGCCGCCGAGGGCGGTCTCCTTGTAGCGGGAGTCCATGTCGCGGCCGGTCTGGCGCATGGTCTCGATGACCGCGTCGAGGCTCACCCGGTGCGAGCCGTCGCCGCGGAGCGCCATGCGGGCCGCGTTGATCGCCTTGCCCGCCGAGATGGCGTTGCGCTCGATGCACGGAATCTGCACGAGCCCGCCGATGGGGTCGCAGGTGAGCCCGAGCGAGTGCTCCATGGCGATCTCGGCGGCGTTCTCCACCTGACGCGGCGTGCCGCCGAGCACCTCGGCGAGCCCCGCCGCCGCCATCGACGCCGCTGAGCCGACCTCGCCCTGGCAACCCATCTCCGCACCCGAGATGGAGGCGCGCTCCTTGAACAGCGACCCCACGGCCGCTGCCGCGAGCAGGAACCGCACGGTCGCGTCGTCGCGATCGGCCCGCCCCGCCGGGGTGTAGCCGAGGGCGTAGGAGAGCACGGCGGGAATGATGCCGGCCGCCCCGTTGGTGGGCGCGGTGACCACCCGTCCGCCCGAGGCGTTCTCCTCGTTCACGGCGATGGCGACGAGGTTCGCCCAGTCCTCGGCGAACTCGGGAGCCCGGTCGGGGTCTTCCGCCGCCAGCCTCTCGAGCCACCCCTTGGCCCTCCGCGGCACCTGCAGCACCCCCGGCAGCACACCGTCGCGCCCCATTCCGCTTCGCGCGCACTCCTCCATCACCTCGCGCAGGGCGAGCAGCCGTTCCCGCACGGCACCCTCGTCGTCGCCACCGCGCTCCCGTCTCGAAGCGCATCATGGCGGCGCTCACCGACCCCACCGCCTCCGCGCGCTCCACGAGCTCCGCACCCGACGAGAACCCCGCCGCGACCTCGCGCCCCGTGGCGGAGGTTGCCGCGACCTCGCGTTCCGTGGCTGCCTCCTCACCGTCGGCGAATGCGGGCACGAACGCTGCCGTCGACGCGGGTGCCGCCGGCACCTCGTCGCCCGGCACGATTGCCGTCGCGGATGCTCGTGCCGCCGGCACCGCGTCGCCCACCACGAACCCGCCGCCGACGGAGTAGTACCGCCGCTCCAGCACCACCTCACCCCCGACCCGCGCCGCGAAGCACATCCCGTTCGGATGCCTCTCCAGCATCATCCGCGGCCAGAGCTCGATGTCGTCCTCGCGCATCCGCACCGCCCTCCCGCCGTCCGCGTCCGCGGCCCGAGCTCGGGCCGCATCCGGCGCACTCTGCGCCGCCGCGGCCGCCGTCGTCACCGGTCGCACCGCCGCATCCGCTGCCGTCTGGGCCGCCGCTCCCTCGCGCAGCTCGCGCCCCACGCGCACCACGCCCTCGTCGCGCAGGCGCTCCTCGGCGGCTTCCTTCTCCTCGGCCGTGATGAGCTCGGGCCGCCACCCCTCGAGCCCGAGTAGCACCGCAGGGAAGGTGCCGTGCCCACGCCCGGTCGCGGCGAGCGAGCCGTAGAGCGTCACCCCCAGGCCACCGATCTCGTCGAGCGACGGCACCATCCCGAGTGCGGCGAGCTCCTCCACGAACAGGCAGGCCGCGCGCATCGGCCCCACCGTGTGCGAACTCGACGGCCCGATTCCGATGCTGAACAACTCGAAGGCGCTGACTGTCATGGGAGCCCTCCCGAATCCCGGCCCTGGGCCGATCGAGGCGCGACCGCACCGTTGCGGTCGCGAGCTCCCCCTCTGTCATGAGTGCCTGAGAGTTTCACCCTCTTGTGGAGGGCTTTCCCCGTCGGCGAGTTCTGTGGAGAACTGCTTTCCAGAGCGGCCGAGCCCGGGCGGTACGGGAACCTGAGAGATTGACGGGGAGAATTGCTCCTTCGGTGCCGGCTGCGCGAGTGGCGCATCCGGCTCTCCCGCCAGGGCATGGGGGCCGAGAGTGTTCAGTTGTGGTCTGCGCCGCCCACTCTACGCCGTTCGGCGCGCCTGCCGCCGGGTCGCGACGGGTCGCGACGGGCCGCCGGGCCTCGGGCTCGTGATAGGACTTGTGCATGATCGCCGAGCAGTTCGTCACGCCGTTCTGGCTCGACCTCGCGGCCACCGGCCTCGGCAGCGTGCAGGGCGCCATGTTCGCCGCCCAGTTCAAAGACCGCCGACTCGACCTGCTGGGTGTGGGCCTCATCGGGATGGTCGCCGGCTTCGGCGGCGGTGTCATCCGCGATCTCCTGCTCAACCAGGTGCCCGCGGCGCTCGAGTCGAACTGGTACATCCCGGTCGCCATCGCCGCGGCCCTCGTCGGCATGCTCCTCGAGCGCCTGTTCAATCGTCTCAACGTCGTCATCACCGTGCTCGACGCCTTGAGCCTCGGCCTCTTCTGCGCCATCGGCACGAGCAAGGCGCTCGCGGTGGGCCTCCCTGTGGTGCCCGCCGTCTTCGTCGGCATCGTCGCGGCGGTCGGCGGCGGCATGCTGCGCGACATCCTGCTGGGCATGCCGATCGGCGTCATGCACGTCGGTTCGCTCTATGCGGTCGCGGCGGGCGCCGGCGCTCTCTTCCTGGTGGCCGCCACCGCATCCGGTTCCGACATCACCGTGGCCGGGGTCGGCTGTGTCATCGTCACCACCCTCATCCGTCTGCTCGCCGTGCGATTCGGCTGGAGCCTGCCCGAGCAGCGCACCCTCAGCACCTTGCGGCGACTGCGCCGTCAGCGCTCCGGGCGCACCGGCCCTACCGAGATCTGAACGTTCGGCGGCCGCCGGTCGTTGACAGAGGGTGAGGCCGATGGTCGCCCTCGGATGCGCACCGGGCCGGTGCAGCACGTGCTGACCCGGCTCACAGAGAGGGCATCGGATGCTCATAGCGGGCTCAAGAAATCCGTCTCTACCGTCGTATCCATCGCCATCGCCGATGTGACCGCCTACCGCCACCACTGACAGGACAGCAGATGACCCCCCGACAGAAGAACCTCGCACTCGCCGCCATGACCGGCCTGTCGATCTCCGTCGCCCTCGCCGGCTGCGCCACCGACACCAGCACCTCCGCCGAGGCCGGCACGGCGCCGTCGAGCACCGCCGACGCGCCTTCCACCGCGGCGAGCACGCCGTCGTCGACCCCGTCGACCGGCAGCGACTCGGCGGGCGCCGGCTCCAGCACCTACGCCGACGGCACCTACGAGGCCACCGGCGGGTACACCTCGCCGAACGGGCAGGAGGAGGTCGACGTCTCGGTCACCCTCGAGGGCGACGTCATCACAGCGGTGACCGTCACCCCCGAGGCGACGAACCCGAACTCGGTGAACTACCAGACCCAGTTCGCCGACGGCATCGCCGCGGTCGTGGTGGGCAAGGACATCGACGAGATCGAGGTCTCGCGGGTCGCCGGCTCCAGCCTCACCAGCGGCGGGTTCAACAAGGCCATCGAGACCATCAAGTCGGAGGCGGCGGCCTGACCGGCGCGGGGAGAACGATCATGAACGCGTCGGCATATCCTGACGCCACGAACGCGGTCACCCTCGTCGCCCGGGCGCCTGAGCGCTTCGACTTCGAGGCGATCGGCACCTCGTGGCAGATCGAGACGCCCGCCGGATCGCCTCTCCCCGAGCCGCTCCGACGGGCCGTCGCCGAGCGCATCGAGCGCTTCGACGCGGCATACTCGCGGTTCCGCGCCGGCTCCCTCCTCGCCTCGCTCGCCCGGGCGCCCGGCTCCGTCGAGTTCCCCGAAGACTCGCTCGCGCTGTTCGACCTCTACGACCGGCTCGTCAGGGCCACCTCAGGTGCTGTCGACCCGTTGATCGGTCGATCCCTCGAACTGCTGGGCTACGACGCCGCCTACAGCCTCACCCCGTCGCAGCCCACCCCCCTCGAGCAGCGGGTTCAGGATGAACGGGGCCGCGCATCCTGGTTCACCGACATCGATCGAGACGGCCGGGTCGTGTCGAGCACGCGCCCCGTCGTCATCGACGTGGGGGCTGCGGGCAAGGGGTACCTGGTCGACCTCGTCTCGGCGCTGCTGGTCGAGCACGGCCTGACGGAGTTCGTCGTCGACGCCAGCGGCGACCTGCGACATCAGGGGCCGGCCGACGCGACCCCTGTGCGGATCGGCCTCGAGCATCCGCTGCAGCCCGGAAAGGCGATCGGCGTCGCCACCCTCGCCAACGCCTCGCTGTGCGCCTCGGCGAGCAACCGGCGGGCGTGGGGTGACGGGCACCACCACATCCTCGACGCCCGCACCGGCAGCCCGGCCCGAGAGGTCATCGCGACCTGGGTGGTCGCCGCCGACACGGCGCTCGCCGACGGTCTCGCCACCGCACTTTTCTTCACGGGTGCGCACGAGCTCGCGAAGACATTCCATTTCAGCTATGTACGCATGTACGCCGACGGGCGCGCCGAGCGTTCGCGTGACTTCCCCGGGGAGCTGTTCTCATGAAAGCCCGTCTCGACACCCTCGTCGGTCGCATCACGATGTACAACCTGGTCGTCGTCGTGCTCGCAGCCCTCGCCGTGATCGCGGTGATCGCCTCGGCGTTCGGGCAGCTGTTCTACACGCCCGCGCAGATGGGGCTGTCGCTCGTGGTGCTGCTCGCGGTCACGGTGATCTCGAGCTGGGGCTTGGCGAGGCTGTTCCGCACGCGGGCGCACCTGCCGTCGGCAGCGATCACCGCCCTCCTGCTGTTCTTCGTGTTCATGCCGAGCGACGACCCCGCGACCCTGGGCTCCCTTGCGCTCGCCGCGTTCCTCGCCTCGGCCTCGAAGTTCGTGCTCGCCTGGCGCGGCAAGCACATCTTCAACCCGGTTGCCATCGCCGCCGTCGTCATGACCGTGTCGACGCTCTACGGCGCGGCCTGGTGGGTGGCGACGCCCGTACTGCTGCCCTTCGTGGCCGTCGGCGCCTTCCTCGTGCTCTACCGCACGCGCAAGCTGAGCCTGGGGCTCACCTTCATCGTGCTCGCCACCGTGCTGAACCTCGGCCGCATGATGCTTCTCGGCACGTCTCTCGGCGACGCCCTCTGGCTCGCCGTCGGCTCGTTCCCCGTCATCTTCCTCGCCGGCTTCATGCTGAGCGAGCCGCTCACCCTCCCCCCGCGTCGCTGGCAGCAGCTGGTCGTCGCGGCGATCGTCGCGGTGCTGTTCTCCATCCCGTTCCAGGTGGGCCCCGTGTACTCCTCGCCAGAGCTCGCGCTGGTGCTCGGCAACGTGGTCGCCTTCGCCTTCGGGCAGCGGCGGGGCGTCCGGTTGCGGTACCTGGGCTCGCGTGCACTCACTCCGACGACTGCGGCGTTCGACTTCGCGCCCCTCGGCCCGGTGCGGTTCACGCCCGGCCAGTACCTCGAGCTGGCGCTGCCTCACGCGAAGCCCGACTCCCGCGGCACGCGCCGGGTGTTCAGCCTTGCCTCAGCGCCGGGCGAGGGGGTGTCGGGTTCGCTCGTCAGCGTCGGGCTCAAGCTGCCCCAGCCGTCGAGCTCGTTCAAGAAGGCGCTGGTCGGGCTGGAGCCCGGCACCGTCGTGCGCTCGCCCTGGGTGGGCGGCGACTTCGTGCTGCCCGCCGACGCCTCGGAACCGCTGATCCTCGCCGCTGGCGGCATCGGCATCACGCCCTTCGTGTCGCAGCTCGCCGATCGCACGCAGGGCGGGTCGCGGCCCGCCGACGTCGTGCTCGTGTACTCCGTCTCGGCGCCCGACGAACTCGCGTACCTGCCCGAGCTCGAGGCGAGCGGCATCCGGGTACTGGTGACAGCGCCCACGCAACCCGAGCGGATGCCGTTCGGCTGGGAGTACCTCGGTGCGGGCCGCGTGACGGCCTCTGTGTTGCGGGAGGCGATCGGCGACATCGCCGGGCGGCGCGGCTACGTCTCGGGGCCGCCCGGATACGTCGACCACGTGTCGGCCGAGTTGCGCAAGGCGGGCGCGAAGCGCGTTCACACCGATCAGTTCGCGGGGTACTGAGCCCGCTCGACCGCTACCTGCGCGACCGCTACCTAATCGTGGCGTAGGCCTCGAGGGCGGCCTTGCGCGACTCCTTCAGGTCGAGCATCGGTTCGGGGTAGTCGTCGGTGCCGAGCTCGGGCAGCCAGCGCTTGAGGTACTCCCCGTGCGGGTCGAACTTCGACGCCTGCAACTCAGGATTGAAGACCCGGAAGTACGGCGCGGCATCCGGCCCCGACCCCGCCACCCACTGCCAGTTCAGCGCGTTGCTTGCCGGGTCGGCGTCGACCAGCGTGTCCCAGAACCACCGCTCGCCCACGCGCCAGTCGACCCTCATGTTCTTCACAAGGAACGACGCCACCACCATCCGCACCCGGTTGTGCATAACCCCGGTTGTCCACAGTTCGCGCATTCCCGCGTCGACCAGCGGGATGCCCGTGCGACCCTGCTGCCACGCCTCCAACTCGGCGGCGTCCGGCTCCTCCCAGGGGAACCGGTCGAATTCTTCGCGCATGTTCTCCGTGCCGAGGGAGGGCAGGTGGTACAGCAGGTGATAGGCGAACTCGCGCCAGACGATCTGACGCAGAAAAGCGGATGCTCCTGCCGCGTCCCGCGGCGCGCGGGCCCGGTGCCGTTCCACCGCGTGCCACACCTCGAACGGGCTGATCTCGCCGAACCGCAGGTGCGGGCTGAGGCTCGAGGTGCCGTCTTCGGCGGGCAGGTCGTGCTCGTCGGGGTAGGCGCCGACACCGCCGCGCACGAAGGCATCGAGGCGCTCGTGGGCACCGGCGGAGCCGGGGGTCCATCGGTCGCGGAGGCCGGCCGCCCAGTCGGGGTGCTTCGGCAGCAGCCCCCACGAGTCGAGCTCGTCACCAGACAGTCGGCGGCGGTGGAGCGTCGTGGGGTCCCCGCCCGTCTCGTCGCCGTGCTCCCGCCCCGGTATGGCGAGCGGATGTCGAGGCGCCGGCAACGACGTCACGGCGCGGTAGAAGGGGGTGAACACCTTGTACCAGCCGCCTTGACCGGTCTGCACCGTCCAGGGTTCGGCGAGCAGGTTCGCCTGAAAGCTCCGCACGTCGAGGCCGCGCTCGTCTTTCAGCGTCGACTTGAGGTCGGTGTCGATCGCGCGCTCCGCCTCGCCGTAGCGGCGGTTCCAGAACACGGCCCCCGCATCCGTCTCGTCGACGACGCCCCGTACCACCTCGCCGGCAGGCCCGCGGCGGAGGGTGAGGCTCAGTCCGAGTTCCCGCAGCTCCTCGGCGAGTGCGCTCAGGCTGCCGTGCAGCCACCAGCGCGAGGCGCCGCCGAGGGGGCGCAGATTCTCGCTCTCGTCGTCGAGCACGTAGAGGCACACGATCGGCCCGCCGTGCTCGACCGCCGCGCGGAGTGCCGGGTTGTCGCGCACGCGCAGGTCGTCGCGAAACCACATCACACTCGTCGACTCGCTCATGCGTTCAGTCAACCCCGTTGCGTCGGCGGCTCCCACCTCCAGACGCCGGCCGGCACCGGTGGTGGCATCCGTGCGCCGGAGCTACTTGCCCGCGACGCCGGTGCGCAGCTTGTCGCAGAGACGGGCGAGTTCGACGAGCTCCTCGGGGGAGAGGTGCCCGCTCATGTGGGCGCTGATCGACTGCGCGTGCTGCACGGCCGCCTGCCGGTACATCGCGACGCCCTGCTCGGTGAGACCGACGAGCGTGCCCCGCCCATCGGTCGGGTCGTCGTTCTTCTCGAGGATCCCGCGTGCGACGAGCCTGTCGACCAAGCGGCTGATCGAGGGCTGGGTGAGCAGCACCTTCTCGCCGAGGTCGCGGATGCGCAGCACCTTGTTCGGCTGGATGAACAGGTTGAACATCACGTCGTACTCGTTGAGCGAGACGATGTCGGTCGGGAACTCGGTGGCGAGTTGCCGCATCACCGTCACCTGGGCCCGGAAGAGCGACTCCCAGGCAGCGACGGGCGATACGTCCGGGGCCATGGTGGTTCCTGTCTGTCGGCGGATGGTGAGCATCATTGTGACACGCCGGTCACCCGGCAGCAGCGAACACCCGCTCCCCGGCGAGATACGTCTCGAGCACGCGCAGCGACGGCAGTTCGTCGGGCGCCACGGCGTAGGGGTCGCCCGACAGCACGACGAAATCGGCGAGCTTGCCCACCTCGATGCTGCCGACCTCGTGGTCGGAGAACAGCTGCCATGCGGCGTCGATCGTCTGTGCCCGCACAGCCTCGTCGATGGTCACCCCTGCGGCGCCGGGCATCCGTCGTCCGTGGCGGGTGGTGCGGGTCATGGCCACCGACATGTTGCGCAGGGGTTCGGCCGGGGTGACGGTGCCGTCGTTGTGGAACGAGATGCGCAGCCCCGCGTCGAGCGCCGCGCGGGCGTTCGCCCACGGTCCGCCGTGCTCGGCGCCGAACAGGTCGTCGACGAGCACATCTCCCCAGTAGTAGACGTGGTCGATGAGCAGACTCGCGGTCACACCGAGGCGCGCGGCGCGTTCGAACTGCTCGGGCGTCATGGCGCCGACGTGCTCCATGCGCAGCCGGTGGTCGGAGCGCGGGTGCCGCTCGAGCATCGCCTCCCAGGTGTCGAGCACGAGGTCGACGGCTCGGTCGCCGTGCACGTGGCAGGCGAGCTGCCACCCCTCGGGGAAGTACTGCTCCACGATCGCGTCGAGCTGGGCGCGGTCGTAGTTCGCCGAGCCGTGCGACCCGGGCTCCACGCCGATCGATCGCGTTCCCTCCGAGTCGAGGTAGGGGAACGAGATGAGGATGTTCCCCACCCAGGGCGACCCGTCGGCCCAGGTCTTCACGCCCACCTGCCGCACCAGCTCATCGCCCGCGTTCACCTCGACGCTCGCCCGCGCTCCGGGCGCCGACATCTCGTACAGCCGGAGCCTCGCCGTCACACCCCCGGATGCTCGTGCCGCCTCGATCGCCGGCCGCTTGCGCTGGTCCCAGCTCAGGTCGCCGACCGTCGTGATGCCCACCGCGTTGAGCGACGCGAGATACGTCCCGAGCAGCTCCGGCAGCGCTGCGCCGGCGGTCGCGAGCGTCGGGCCGACGATGGTGAAGACCGCGCCGGTCTCGTACGCCTTGCCGTCGAGCTCGCCCCGCGCATCCTTCCCCCACCGCGCACCGGGCGGATCGGGCGTCTCCTTCGTCACGCCCGCCTGCCTCGCGGCCGCGCGGTTGAAGTACGCCACGTGACCCGAGTTGTGGAGGATGACCACAGGCGTCGCCCCGCCCACCTCGTCGAGCTCGTCGATCGTCGGGTCGGTCAGCCCGGTCTGCAGCAGCCCGTCCCATCCGTTGAAGTACGCCCCGTCGGGTCGCTCGGCGACCCCCTGCCGGATCGCCGCCCACACCTCGTCGGCCGTCGCCAGGGTCACCGGCCTGATGTCGACCATGAACCGGCTCAGCACCACGGCACTGTCACTCGGATGCCCGTGCGCCTCCACGAACCCCGGCAGCACCACGGCCCCCTCCGCCACCCGCACCACCCGCAGCCCCGCATCGGCGTCGCCGGGGTCGTGCCAGCCGCCCGCGTGCGCGCCGGCCTGGGCTCCGCCCTGCGCGTCCTCGGCCGCTTCTCCGCCCTGCGCGCCCTGCGCGCCCTCGGCGCCTTCGCCGCCCTCGGCTCCGCCCAGCGCGCTCGCGACCGCCCGCACCTCGGCCTCACTCCCCACCGCCGCGATCCGCCCGTCCACCACGAGCACGGCCCCCGCCCGCGACCCCTCGCGATCCATGGTTCGTATCTCGGCAAGAACCAGCATTGGGGTCGACATCTCCACAGGGTAGCGTGCAAGATATGCTGAGAATAAGTCATCTCTGTTTGCACCGCATCACTGAAGGGCATCACATGATAACCATCCCTACCCGAAGAAGCAGTTGTGTTGTCGTCGCGGCAGTATTCGGGGCTGTTCTGCTCGGAGTTTCGGCACCGGACGCAGCTATCGCCATGGCTCCGGTCGCCGTCGATGATAGGTATCAGACCTTTAGTAATGAAGTACTCGTCGTACCGGAGCCCGGGGTTCTGGCGAACGACAAGGGCGTTACGTCTTGGACAAACTTAGCGATGCCTTCTCACGGCTCGATCGATCTTGCGGGCACTACCCTCGGAGGTTTCCGTTACACGCCGTATGACGGTGGCTACTTCGGTGTCGATGAGATGACCTACTGTGCGGCGGACTTTCGGGGCGGGCCATGTCTGTCACCTCCAGCGACAGTACGAATCGATATCAAGCGACCGGTGGCCGTCTCGGACCGGTTCTCTGCCCGGGTCTCGACCAAGCTGGAAGTGCCATCGCCGGGCCTCTTCGCAAATGACGACATGGGTCATGAGGGAAACGTGACCATCACTCGATTACCTGCGCACGGCATGTACAGACCTGGAGGTGCGGGCGGCGGCGACTTTTCTTACGAACCCATTTCTGGGTTCGTCGGGGTGGACGAATTTGAGTACTGCATCGCCAAGGGGGCTGCCGGTACGGACTGCGCCTCCGACCCGGCGACCGTAACGATCCGAGTGGGCGGGCCGGCGGTCACGCGGATTGCGGGGGTGGATCGGTATGAGGGGGCGGTGAAGATTGCGGAACGGACGCATCCGACGACCTCGCTGGGGCTCGTGGTGGCCTCGGGGGAGAACTATCCCGATGCGTTGAGTGCGGGGCCGGTGGCCGCGAAGGCCGGCGTGCCGATGCTGCTGGTGCAGAAGGGGGCTGTGCCGACATCGACGGCGGCGAAGATCACGAGCCTCAAGCCGATGAGCGTCACTGTCGTCGGGGGCGTCAACACGATCTCCGACGCAGTGATCGCTGACATCAAGACGTTGCTCCCCGCCGGCGCGACGGTGACTCGGGTCGCCGGGGCCGACCGCTACGAGGTGAGCCGCAAAATCGCTCAGAGTTTCGGTACCTCCAAGCACGACTACCTCACGACCGGCACGAACTTCCCGGATGCCCTCTCCTCGGGGGCTGCCGCCGGCGCGGCAGGCGAACCGGTGCTTCTGGTCGATGGGCGACAGTCATCGGCCGACTCGGCGACGCTCGCCACGATCACGGGCCTGAACTCGACCTCGCTCACCATCGCCGGCGGTTCCGATTCACTGTCTTCTGGTATCGAGAACTCGCTCAAGGCGCGGGTGGCGACCACCCGGGTGCAGGGTGTCGACCGATACGCCACCTCCGTCGAGCTCAACAAGGCAGCATTCACCACCGCGAAGACGGCTTACCTCGCCACAGGCACCAACTACCCGGATGCTCTTGTGGGCGGCGTTATCGCCGCGGCCAACAAGGCGCCGCTCTATGTGGTGCCCGGCAACTGCGTGCCCCAGCCGGTGCTCGACGAGTTCACGCGACTGGGTACGACGAATGTCGTGCTCCTCGGTGGCACCAACTCGCTGAGTCCCGAGGTGGAGAACCTCGTCGCCTGCAGGTGATTGCCGCGGGTTCGAGCGGGGCTCGGGTTAAATGATTGAGGGCCCGTCGTAGAGGCTAACGACGGGCCCTCTCCCTTGCACCAAGAGTGTCCTGCAATCACATTCCGCCGAAGCTGCCACAGCAAACAACTTCGACTCCTTGAATATATAACGGTCCGGTAACGGTGCGCTAGTTACCGAATCGTTATTTTTCTGGGAATCTGCTGTGTGACCCGAACGGGGGTCGTGGCAGAGGCGCGGGACGCCCTTAGAACAGGTCGGGCGAGGGGGTCGAGGTGTGACGCACGCTCACGTCGGCGTGGCGGTCGAAGCGGTAGCCCACCCCGCGCACCGTGCGCACGATGTCTTCGTAGTCGCCGAGCTTCGAGCGCAGACGACGCACGTGCACGTCGATGGTGCGCTCGTTCGGCGCCTCCTCGTCGCCCGCGCTCCACAGTGCCGAGATGAGCTCCGCGCGCTCGATGGTGCGACCCTCCCGCAGCACCAGGTACTGCAGCAGCTCGAACTCCTTGTAGGTGAGGTTCGCGGGGTTGTTGTCGAGCAGCACGCGCTTGCGCGACAGGTCGACAACGACGCCGTCACGAGCGCGGTCTTCGTCGGCCTCGGGCGCCTGGCGGTGCTTCGCGAGCGCGGCGGGGTCTTGCAGCGCGAGCCGCACGACCTCGACGTCGCGTCCACCCACGCCGCGAGGGGCGAGAGCGACGGCGGCGTAGGTCTCCGACGAGGGGGCGAGCTTCGCGGCGAGAGCCTTGAGCTGCTCCACGATCTCGCCGAGGTCGGTGCCGTCGGCGGCAGCCTTGTCTTCGTCGATACCGACGTAGAGCACGAAGCCGCGGGCTTCGGTTCCGGCGGGAACCGCGCGAACGCGCGGCGCCGCGGCGACGTCGTCGCGAACGGGCGACGATGCGGAGGGAACCGGCGAGACCCGGGCGGCGGAGGAGATGGAAGAAACGGTGGCAGTGCGAGGGGCTTCGAGGGGTGCGATCGACATGAGATGAGGTCCTTGCGGCTGTGGCCCGTGATCGACAGGCCGATGATGTGTCGGTACTCGGAGCTCTGATGCGAGCCCCTGGGAGAAGGCACCGGGGTGGTGGTGCCGGGAGCACGGCCTACTCACGCGCCTACGGCTGCGGTACGCCTGAAACGGCGACGCGCCTGGAACGGCGACGGAGGGGTGCTCGACGAGAAGAGATTCGTCGTCAGCGACACATTCGACAACACATGACGACGCTGCCGGCCATCATCATGCCGGCATTCCCAGGGGCCTCAAAGGAGGTCAGGGCGTGCGCGTTGTCAGTCATGTCGAGTAGCTAAGCGGATGCGCGCCGATGTTGTCAAGAACCGAATCGTAGTAACTCCTTAACACAGGTATAGGTTCTGACCATGACCCCCACCTCACCCACCCCGCCCCCGGTGGAGGGCAAAGCCCGGTGGCAGGCTTTCGCGATCTGCGTCGCCGTCGCCGCCCTCACCATCCTCGACCTCTCGAAGGTCAACGTCGGCCTGCCGTCGATCGAGGAGTCGCTGGGCGCCAACTCGAGTCAGTTGCAGATCATCGTCGCCGGCTACGCCCTCGCCTTCGGCCTGGCACTCGTGCCCTTGGGCCGGCTCGGTGACCTCTACTCGCGCAAAGTGCTCTTCATCGTCGGCCTGTCGGGTTTCACCGCGGCGAGCGCCCTGTGCGCGCTGGCGCCGAACATCGAGATGCTGGTGGCGGCGCGCATCCTCCAGGGTGTCGCCGCCGGGGTGCAGATGCCGCAGGTGCTCGGGCTCGTGCAGCAGCTGTTCCGCGGCGAGGAGCGGGGCCGCGCCTTCGGTGTCTTCGGTGCCACGATCGGCGTCGCCACGGCATTCGGTCCGACGCTCGGTGGCCTCCTCATCGCCGTGGGCGGCGCGACCGACGGCTGGCGCCTGCTGTTCTGGATGAACGTGCCCCTCGGCGTCATCGCCCTGATCTTCGCGTTGAAGCTGCTGCCGGCGAAGCAGCCGCACCAGCCGGGCCCCCGCGATCTCGATCTCATCGGCATCGTGCTGCTCGGCGCATCCGTGTTCACCTTCATGCTGCCGTTCGTGCTCACGACCGGCGGGCCGGACGACAGCCCGTGGCGGTGGCTGTGGCTCGCTGCCTGCGCCGTCTTCGTCGCCCTGTTCATCGTGTGGGAGCGGCGCTACGAGCGGGTGGGCAAGTCGCCCGCCATCCGCTTCGGCCTGTTCTCGATCGGCTCCTACCGCAACGGCCTGCTGCTCGCCGCGGCGAACTTCGCGGCGGTGCCGTCGATCTTCCTGCTGACGACCCTGTTCCTGCAGCAGGGCCTCGGGTTCGAGCCGGTGTTCGCAGGCATGGTGAGCATCTCGTACGCGCTGACCTCGGCCGTGGCGTCACTCATCGGCGGCCGTCTCGTGACGCGGCTCGGCCGCAAGCTCGTGGTGATGGGCCTCGCCGTCTCGATCGTCGGGTTCGCCCTGGTGCTTCTCGCCGCCGTGCTGCCCCCGGCCGACTGGTCGATCTGGTTGATGGCCGCCGCGATGGCTGTGGCGGGCGCCGGCGGTGGGTTCGTGGTGTCGCCGAACCAGACCCTGACGCTCGCGGAGATTCCCGTCACCGAGGGCGGCACGGCAGGCTCGATGGCCCAGGTCGGGCAGCGGGTCGGCACAGCAGTCGGTGTCGCCGCGGCGACGTCGATCTTCTTCTCGACCCTCTACCGCGAAGGGTCGACCGCTGCCGACGACGTCATGCTCTACCACGACGGCTTCCGCAACGCGTTCTTCGTACCGCTCGCGCTGCTCGGGGTCGCCCTCGTGATCGGACTCGTCGATCTGCGCCGACGGCACCGGGAGGCCGACGGCGCAGCGGATGCGCGTGACACACCCGGTGCGCCGCACGGCGATCCGGTGGCCGAGCAGTCATCCTCGTAGGCTCGGTCGCCTGCCTGGTCGGGTCGCCTGCCTGGTCGGGTCGCCTGCCTGGTCGGGTCGCCTGCCTGGTCGGGTCGCCCGTCTGGTCGGGGCAGCTGCCTCGCCGGTTCGCAGGGTCGCCGGCGTCGCCCGGTCGCCTCGTTAGCGACCCGCCGCCCGACGACTCTCAGCCGTGCGCCCGGGGCATCGAACCCCGATGACACGGCCCGCTCAGCGGCGCAGCCGGCCACCCGTCCGTGGTGCGCGCCGCGCGCGCCCGACCAGCAGCGTGCCTCCGCCCGCGGCCAGCAGGAGTGCGACGAGCCCTGCCGCCCCGGCACCCGCGGCGTCGTTCCCGGTGTCGGCGAGGGAGGCCGGGGTGGCGGAGCCGCCCGAGGGCGACGGTGCTGGAGCGGGCCCAGGTGCTGGAGCGGGGTCGGGCGTCGGCGTCGGCGTCGGGGTCGGTGTCGGCTTGAGCGCCTCCGCGACGATCGCCGCGAGCATCGACGTCGCGAGCTGCTGCGACTCGCTCGACCTCGCCTGGTTGTAGAGCGTGGTGACCCCCACACCGAGGCCCGGAGCCAGCGAGGTCTCCGTGCTCGACCCCTCGGTGCCGCCGTCCTTGAACGCCCACGGCACACCGACGTTCCGCCCGTCGGCGTGCAGTTGCCAGCCGAGCCCCATCTGGAAGTCGACCTGCTTGCACTCGTACGACGCCGGGTCCGCCGGCGGGTGGTGCGGCGGCGACGGCTTCAGCGAGCAGCTCTCGGAGATGTCGCGCTGGGGCTGCAGGGTCGTGGCCATCTCTCTCACGCCGAGGGGAGCATCCGTCGACAGGTAGCCGAGATGCGCGGCGACGAAGGTGCCCATGTCGTCGGCGTCGGAGATGAGTCCGCCGGCCCCGCTGAACGCGTTGGTGTTGTCCCAGGGGAAGGCGTAACCGTTCTCGGGGGAGTACGGGGTGGCCAGGCGGGCGCTGTCGGTCTCGAGCATTGTCGATGACATGCCGAGCGCGTCGAGGAAGGCGCCTTCCAGGGCGGGTTGGTAGGCGGGCGGCTGCGACTTCGGCACGTCTGGCGTGACGACATCGGAGAGGATCATGCCGAGCAGGCCGAACCCGAAGTTGGAGTACAGCCATTTCGTTCCGGGCTCCCAGAGCAGCTTGTGGTTCTGGAGGGCGTGCCACATCATCATCTGTTCGTAGCCTGGTCGCGGGTTCGCGCATCCGGGGTCGTCGGCGCCGCAGCCGAGGCCGAAGTTCTCGGGGTAGTCGGGCAGGCCCGCCTGGTGGGTGGCGAGGTCGCGCAGGGTGAGCGGCTTGCGCTCGTCGCCCCAGATGGGCACCACGATGTCGGCGGGTGCGTACTTCTGCACCTCGTCGTTGAGCGACACCCTGCCCTCGGCGACGAGGTAGGCGAGGAGGTCGGCGGTGAACACCTTCGTCTCGGAGCCGAGCTCGAACTCGGTGGTGGTGTCGACGTGCTCGCTGCCGTGGAGCTCGAGCGTTCCGGTGGTGAAGGTCGTGACGTCGCGCCCCGAGCCGGAGGCGTTCGGCGTCGTCACCGACACGGCCAGCCCGACGATGTCGTGCTGCTTCCGGTAGTCGTGCACCATCGACTCGAGGGTGGCGTGGAGCCCGGGGGTCATCACCGCGGCGGGAGTGGAGGCGGCAACGGTGACGCCGGCTGCGTCGGTGGCCGGCGCTCCGTGGGTTCCGGATGCGGCGGCCGGTGCCCCGGCGGAGAGCGCGGTGATCGTCGCGGCCGCGAGGAGGGCGGCGACCAGGGTGCGGCGGGCGGTCAGGGTGCAGCGGGCGGTCAGGGTGCGGCGGGCGCTCATCGCGTGACCTGCGCCGTCGCGGTGAGCCGCGCATCCGTCTGGGTTCGAGGGGTCGTCGCGTCGGTGGGGTGCACGCTGTCGGAGCGGCGCGCGACGGCGTGCCAGACGATGAACGCCACCCCGATGAGGTTGATCGCGATGTCGCCGATGAGCAGCAGCCCGGTGTTGTTGATGGCGTAGTCGTCGTTCACGACCATCTGGTAGACGTGCCCGGCGGCGTCGCCGAGGCCCGAGACCGCCGCGCCCACGACCACGCCCACCTTGGCGCGGAATTGCGCCTTGCGGCTGTAGACGAGGAAGCACACGATCGCGAAGCCGAGGCTGGCGAGGGCGAGTTCGAGCTGGAAGGGCGACTGCGACCATCCGATCGTCTTCGCCGCGTAGTCGCCGAAGACGGAGTGCATGACGAAGTTGATGGCGAACGCGACGCCCAGGGCGTAGAAGATGAACTCGTTGACGAAGAAGCCCGAGACGACGGATGCGGTGCGCTGCCCCTTCCAGCGCAGCACCTTCACCACGGCGATGAGAAGGCCGAGGACGAAACAGCTGATGAGGTAGTTGCCGATGACGGCGGCCAGCACGGTCGAGATGACGTCGGAGATCACGGGCTCCCCTTTCCGGAGACGACGAAGCAGTTGGAGCGTATCGACGGGCCCGGGGTGCGAGGACTCGTACTGAGTGACAGTCTGCGAGGGCGGGTGTCTGGGAGACGGTGGGACGATGGGGGCGAGGAGGTGATGCGGCATCGACGGCGGTGATCGTGAGCGCGCGGCGTGGGAGTCGTGGGAGCGGGGCGACGTGGAGGCGGCCGTGCGCGAGGCCCTGGGTGCGTCGCCGGACGACGAGGGATTCGAGCGGATGCTGCGCACGGCGTGCGCCTTCGCGTTGCGACGCCACCGGGTCGACCTCCTCGAGGGGCGGCGGGAGTCGATCGCGCGGTTGCCCGTGGGAGTGGAGCGGGATGCGGTGCTCGCGACGTTCAAGCTGGGGGAGGGGGATCTCGCGGGGGCGGTCGCGATGGTGATGGCGGCCGGAAGGGGTGAGGTCGGTGTTTCGGGTGCCCCGAGTGAGCCGAGTGAGCCGAGTGCGGCGGGTGCGGCGAGTGAGCCGAGTGCGGCGGGTGCGGCGGGTGCGCCGAGTGAGCCGAGTGCGGCGCATGCGGCGGGTGCGCCGAGTGAGCCGAGTGCGGCGGGTGCGCCGAGTGCGGCGAGTGTGCCGGCGGGCGCGGTGGCTGTGCCGGGTGTGCCGGGTGTTCCGGGTGTGCTGTCGGCGCCGTGGCTTCGGGCCGCAGCGCTCGTGCACGTGGGGCTGGGGGCGCTCGCGGCGGGTGACTGGGCCCGCGCTGAGCAGTGCGCCCGAGCCGCCGCGGTGGTCGTCGACTCTTCTGCGCCGTCTTCGGGCGATGGTGCGCCAGACGACGAGAGCATCCCGTTCGATCTGCTCGGCATGGCCGCCATCGTGGAGGCGCACACCGACGTCGCCGACAACGCCTACCGCCACCTCGACGCGGCGCTATCGCCGTTGCGCGCACGCAACCGGCTCACCTCGGCGCACGCCTTCGCTCTTCTCGCGCTCGGCGATGTGCAGCTGCTTCGCGGCGAGCTCGCCGCTGCGGCGGTGAACATCACCCGCGGCGGGCGCCTGGTGACCGCGGATCGACCCGGACTCACCACGCATGCCGCAGTGGCGCTGGCCTTCGTGCGGGTGCGGCAGGGGAGATGGAGCGACGCTGCCGACGGCATCGACCGCCTCGTGCCTGCCGATGCGACGATCGAGCACGCCTGGATCCGCACTCAGGTGCTGGCCGTGCGTGGCCTCGTACAGATGCTGCAGGGCGATGTGGCGGGCGGGGCCGCCCTCCTCGCGGAGTCGGAGGAGGGCGCCGCGGCGACGCCCTCGTACATCGCGTCGATCGTGAGGCTGCACGGCCGCATCATCGTGGCCATCGCCGCCGGCGACTGGCGAGGGCTCGAACGGCATCTCGACGATGCCGAGGAGCCGGGGTACCGGCATCCGTACCGTCTGGGGGAGTGGAACGCCCTGAAGCTGCTGGCGGCGTGGCATCTTCGGCATCTGGCGCAGTTCCGCCGCCGCCTCTCGGAGTGGTCGCTCAACCCCGCGGCCGCCGACGACCCGTACTACTGGGCGTTCGGGGCGATCCTCGCCGAGCATCAGGGCCGCTTCGCCGACGGACTGGTCGCCATCAGGCGGGCGATCGGGGCGATCGATGCCGATCTCGATCCGCTCGGGCGGGCGTGGGTGCGGATCGTCGCGGGCACCTACCTCGGGCGCTACGGGAAAGACGGCGAGCCCGACCCTGTGGAGGCACTCGCATCGTACGACGAGGCCTGCAACGAGCTGCGCGAGATCGGCGCGGCCGCATTCGTCGCCCGCTGCGAGGCGCTGAGCAACGCCCTCGTCGACGACCTCGAGCTGGCACGCCGCACCGAACCCGCGTCGGTGCTCTCGCCTCAGCAACTGCGCATCGCGACGGCCGTCGCCCACGGCTACACCAGTGACGAGATCGCGGGGATGGAGCATCTCTCCAAGCGCACCATCGACTACCACGTGGCGAACATCATGCGCCGCCTCGGCATCACCGCCCGCCGGGAGATCGCCCGCCTCCTGGCGGTGCGGCCCGACCCGCCTTCGCCCTGAGCGCGGACGCGGCAGCGGCGCGGGATGGCGCGCGGCACGGCGCGCGGCGGCGTGGCGCGGTGGCGTGGCGCCCGGGCCTCCCCGCCTACAGGGGTGCCGTGTAGCCGTCCCAGTGGTCGGTGCAGCTCGCCTCGGCCGGGAGGCGGATCGCGCGACTCTCCGTCAGACGGATCCGGCTCAGACGGTGCCGTAGAGGCGGTCGCCGGCGTCGCCGAGGCCGGGGACGATGTAGCCCTTCTCGTTGAGCTTCTCGTCGAGGGCGCCGAGCACGAGCGTGACGTCGCGGCCCTCGGTCGCCTTCTCGAGCGCGGCGACGCCCTCGGGGGCTCCGAGCAGGCAGATCGCGGTGACGTCTTGCGTGCCGCGCTCGAACAGGAACTCGATCGCCGCCGACAGCGAACCGCCGGTGGCGAGCATGGGGTCGAGCACGAAGCACTGCCGGTCCGACAGGTCGTCGGGCAGCCGCTCGGCATACGTGGTGGGCTCGAGGGTCTCCTCGTTGCGCACCATGCCGAGGAACCCCACCTCGGCGCTCGGCACCAGCTTCACCATGCCCTCGAGCATGCCGAGCCCCGCGCGGAGGATGGGCACCACGAGCGGCCGCGGCTCGGCGATGGCGACGCCGTGGGTCTCGGCGACCGGGGTCTGCACGGTGACGGGCACCACGGTGACGTTGCGGGTGGCCTCATAGGCCAGGAGGGTGACCAGCTCTTCGGCGAGCGCGCGGAACGTGGGCGACGGCGTGTTCACGTCGCGCAGCACGGTGAGCTTGTGGGTGATGAGCGGGTGATCGGCAACGTGGACTCGCATGCTGCCAATCTACTGGACGGGGCGGGCGGCACAGGGGACGATGGAGGGTCGGTGGAGAACGGATGCGCGAGGCGGGGGTGTGGAGGAGTGACGCGGGTGGGTGATGGCATACGAGCGGAGGGGCCGGGCCCGCTTCCTTCCGACGAGGTGCTGCGCGCCCGCATGCACGAGGCGCTCGCCGAGGCGCACGCCGCCGTCGGCGCCAGCGACGACGTGCCGGTCGGGGCCGTGCTGCTCGATCGCGACGGAGTCGTCGTCGGGGTAGGCCGCAACGAGCGGGAGCTGCGCCACGACCCGACGGCGCACGCCGAGGTCATGGCCATCCGCGACGCCGCCGAGCGTCGAGGCGACTGGCACCTCACCGATACCACCCTCGTGGTCACGCTCGAGCCCTGTGTGATGTGCGCCGGTGCCATCCTGGCCGCCCGCATACCCCGCGTGGTGTTCGGCGCCTGGGACGACAAGGCCGGAGCCGCAGGCTCGATCTACGACGTGCTCCGCGACCGCCGCCTCAATCACCGCGTCGAGGTGTTCGCAGGCATCGAGGCCGACGCCTGCGCCGCTCTCCTCCGCGACTTCTTCTCCACCCGCTGACCCGCGCCACTCGACCGACGTGCGCAGCCCGGGGGCAGCCTCGGCCCGAGCATCGATCAGGGCAGGCGCGAGAGGTACTCGCCGAGCATGCGCGCGGAGGCGAGCTGCATGGGGCCGCCGTAGCGGGCGCGTTGGGCGCGCAGCCCGTCGGCGTCGATGTCGTGGCGCGCGAGGTAGGCGGCATCGCCCTGCACCCACTCCTCGTGCATCTCGTCGGTGAGTTCCGGGTGGAACTGCACGGCGAGCAGCCAGTCGCCGATGCCGTAGGCCTCGTTGCGGTATGCCTCGGAGGAGGCCAGGAGCGTGACGCCGGTGGGGAGGTCGAAGGTGTCGCCGTGCCACTCGGCCACCGGCACGCCGACGATGTGCCGCACCGCGGAGTCGTGCCCCTCGATGGTGGGCTGAACCTCCCGGTACCCGACGTCGACCGTGTCGCCCGGGCGCACCTCCTCGCCGAGCGCGGCGGCGATGATCTGCGCGCCGAAGCAGACCCCGAGCGCGGGGCGCTCCGCAGCGAGCCGCACGCGCAGGTGCGCGATCTCGGGCGCGATGAACTCATGCCGATCCGCCTCGTAGACTCCGCTCGTCGACCCCAGTACCACGAGCAGGTCGGCATCGGAGGCGGCGTCGAGCGCCGCGGCGAACCCGGGCGCGCGGGCCGAGACGACCGAGATCTCGTATCCGTGCTCGCGCAGAACCGGCTCGAAGTTGCCGAGCCCCACCGCCTCGTCGTGCTGCACGACGACGGCCCGACGCCGGGCGTCGGCTCCCGGCCCGGTCAATCGGCGCTCTTGATGACGATGGCGGCCGTGTGGGTCTCGACGTCGACCGGCGGCACGTACACATCGGGCTCGAGGTAGATGACGCGCGCGATGGGCACGGCGGCGCGGATGTTCGCCTCCGCCTCGTTGATCGTCGCCGCCACGTCGCGCAGCTCCGACTCGGGCGCCAGCGCGATCTTCGCGGCGACGAGCAGCTCCTCCGGCCCGAGGTAGAGGGTCTTCATGTGGATGAGCCGGTCGACCTTCGCTGTGCCCTCGATGGCCGAACGGATGCGCGCCACGTCGGCGTCGCCTGCCCCCTCCCCGACGAGAAGGCTCTTCGTCTCGATGCCGAGAACGACGGCGACGAGCACGAGCAGGGCACCGATGAACAGCGTGCTGATCCCGTCCCACAGCCCGTTCCCCGTGACGGCCGAGAGGCTCACGCCGACGAGTGCGAAGGCGAGACCGGTGAGCGCCGCCGTGTCTTCGAGCAGCACGACCGGAAGCTCGGGTGCCTTGGCCCGGCGCACGAACTGCACCCAGTTCTGCTTCCCGCGCGTGTGGTTCGACTCTTTGATGGCGGTGCGCAGCGAGAAGCCCTCGAGCGCGATCGCGACGACGAGCACGGCGAGCGGCACCCACGGCATCTCGATGGGGTGGGGGTTCGCGATCTTCTCGATGCCCTCGTAGATCGAGAACACGCCACCGACCGAGAACAGGATGATCGACACCACGAAGGCGTAGACATAGCGCTCGCGGCCGTAGCCGAACGGATGCTCCTTGTCAGCCTTCTTCTTCGCCTTCCGCCCGCCGAGCAGCAGGAGCAGCTGGTTGCCCGAGTCGGCGAGGGAGTGCACGCTCTCGGCCAGCATCGACGACGACCCCGAGATGAGGAACGCGACGAACTTCGCGATGGCGATGCCGATGTTCGCCAGCAGCGCCGCGATGATGGCGCGGGTACCTCCCGAACTGCTCACCTGTGCTCCTCCCGCTGCTCCGGTACGCAGTCTGTCGCGCACTGCCGCCAATCCTAGGATGGACCCGTGACCATCGCCGAGAACGCATATCCCTCGTCAGACTCGCCCGAAGGCACGGCGCTTCCGAGCATCGCCCTGCTGGGCGCGGGCTCGATGGGGCGCGCCATCCTGAGTGGTCTCCTGGCGCCCGGGGTAACCGTCGACGGCGGCATTCGTGTGACGAACCGGAGCGCGTCGAAGGCCGCCGAGTTCGACGACGAGCCGCGCGTCACCGCTTTCGCCACCGAGACGGACCCCGAGGCGAATCGGCGCGCCGTGGAAGGCGCAGCGATCGTCCTCGTGGCAGTGAAGCCCGCGATGGTCCCCGACCTCCTCATGGAGATCGCCGATGCGCTCGAGCCCGGCGCCGTGGTGGTGAGCGTCGCCGCAGGCGTGACCGTGTCGACCTTCGAGAAGCACCTCCCCGCATCCGTCTCGGTGCTGCGCTCGATGCCCAACACCCCGGCCGTGGTCGGCCGCGCCGTCACGGGCCTGTCGGCAGGTACCCGCTCGAGCGACGACGACCTCGCTCTCGTGCGGGCGCTGTTCGAGACGGTGGGGACGGTGGTCGAGGTTCCTGAATCACAGCTCGATGCTCTCAGCACGATCTCCGGCTCCGGCCCGGCCTACGTCTATCTGTTGATAGAGGCGATGACGGCGGCGGCTGTGGAGAAGGGATTCACCGAGGACCAGGCGGCCGTGCTCGTGAACGGCACCTTCGCCGGCGCCACCGAGCTCCTGGTGCAGTCGGGGAAGACGCCGACCGAGCTGCGCATCCAGGTGACGAGCCCCAAAGGCACCACCGAGCGAGCGATCGCCGTGCTGCAGGAGGCGGGCCTCCCCGAGCTCTTCACCACAGCGACCGACGCAGCGCTCGCCCGAGCCCGGGAGCTGGCCGCGGGCTGAGACGCGCCCTCAGTTCCCGAGCGTCGCGAACGCCTCGATGTCGGAGCTCTTGCCCGAGACGATGATGAGGTCGTGGTTCGACACCACCGTCGTCTCGGTGGCGTACGTGAACGGCTTGCCCGGGCTCTTCACACCCACCACGGTCACGTGGTACTTCGAGCGCACCCCCGACTCGGTGAGGTTGAGCCCGCGGATGGGCTTCGGCGGGTACATCTTCACCAGCGCGAAGTCGTCGTCGAACTGGATGAAGTCGAGCATGCGCCCCGACACCAGATGCGCCACCCGCTCACCCGCCTCGGCCTCGGGGTAGATGACGTGGTTCGCCCCGATGCGCTCGAGGATCTTGCCGTGCGACCGCGAGATCGCCTTCGCCCAGATCTGGGGAACCCGCAGGTCGACCAGGTTCGCCGTGATGAGCACCGAAGCCTCGATCGACGAGCCCACCGCCACCACGGCGATCTGGAACTCGGAGGCCCCGATCTGCCGCAGCGCCTCGACGTTCTTGGCGTCGGCCTGCACCGTGTGGGTGACCCGCTCCGACCACTTCTGCACCAGCCGCTCGTCTTCGTCGATGGCGAGCACCTCGCGGCCCAGCCGGTCGAGCTCGCCCGCGGTGGCGGCGCCGAAGCGCCCCAGGCCGATCACGAGCACCGGGGCGTCGTGCTTGATGCGGTCAACCAACGATGGGCCTCTCTTCCGGGCGCTTGAAGTACTGCTGCCGCTGGCTCGCGGCCAGGGCTGCGGCAAGTGTCACAGTACCAACGCGGCCCATGAACATGGTGGCCGCCATGATGTAGACGCCCGCATCCGGCAGCGACGCCGTGAGGCCGGTCGTCAACCCCGAGGTGGCGAAGGCCGAGATGACGTCGAAGAGCACGAAGTCGAGCGGTGCCTTCGAGATCTGCAGGATGAGGATGCTCGACACCGCCACGGTCGTCGCCCCCCACAGCACCACGGAGACGCCGAGTCGCAGCACGTCGCTCGGGATACGCCGGCCGAACGACTCCATGTCCTGCACGCCGCGCGCTTCGGCGAAGGCGGCGAGGAAGAGCACCGCGAGCGTCGTCACCTTGATGCCACCCGCCGTCGAGGCCGAGCCGCCGCCGATGAACATGAGCATGTCGGTGACCAGGAGGCTCGAGCCGTTGAGGTCAGGGATGTTGATCGTCGAGAACCCGCCCGAGCGCGTCATCACCGAGAGGAAGAAGCTCTGGAAGACCGTGTCGGCGGCGTTCAGCTGCCCGAACGTCTTCGGGTTGTCGAACTCGAGCACGATGTAGAGCACGGCCCCCGCCACGATGAGCAGCGCACTCGTGACGAGGGTGAGCTTCACGTGCACCGACCAGCGCACCTTGTTCACCGTGCGGTTCGTGCGTCTCGCCTTCCACGCCTTGAGGCTGCGGGTGAGCGTGTAGATGATGGGGAAGCCGATGCTGCCGAGGAACACCCCGATCATGAGCACGCTCAAGAAGAAGTAGTCGTTCTCGAACGCCGCGAGCCCCTCGGCGTTCGGCGCGAAGCCCGTGTTGGTGAAGGCCATCGCCGAGTAGTAGAAGCTGTACCAGACGGCCTCGCCCACGGGGATGCCGTCGAGCAGCATGCGCGGGAACAGCAGCGCGGCGAGTGCCGCCTCGATGACGAGGGCGCTGATGGCGACGGTCACGAGCAGCGAACCGATCTCGCCGAGCCGCACGGCTTGGCCCTCCGCGACCGGGCCGTGGTGCATCCGGAGCGGGTTGGTGTCGCTCGCGGCGATGAGCCTCGCGCGAAGTCCGAGCCGCCGCGACACGGCGAGGCCCAGGATGCTCGCGAGCGTCAGCACGCCGAGCGCACCGATCTGCACGCCCACGAAGACGACGATGTGCCCGAACACCGACCAGTGCGTCGCCATGTCGACGGTCGAGAGGCCGGTGACGCAGATGACCGACACGGCGGTGAACAGCGAATCGGCGAGACCGGTGACGGTTCCGCGCGCGCTCGAGATGGGGAGCGAGAACAGCACCGTGAAGATGAGGATGAGGCTCGCGAAGATGAGGATCGCGAAGCGCGACGGAGAGGTCTCGGAGAACTCGCGCAGGCCGTTGCGAGCGCGCCCGGCCCAGCTGCGGCTGCGGTTCAGCGGGTTCAGGCTGATCGCGGTGGTGCGGTCGCTCATCCTCGATCCTCGCCTCGGCCCGGGGAGACGGCACCCGGTGATCGCTGCCATGCTACCCGCGCGCGGGTGCCGCACCACTACCCTTGTCGCATGGCCGACATCTTCTCCGTGATCGCTGACCCCACGAGGCGCCAGCTTCTCTCGCTGCTGCTCGACCGGTACGTCTCCGCCGACCCGGTGAGCGCATCCGGAGCCGGTGAGGGGGAGTACAGCGTGTCGGAGCTCGTGGCGCAGCTCGAACTCAGCCAGCCGACCGTGTCGAAGCACCTCAAGGTGCTGCGCGACGCGGGTCTCGTGGTGGTGCGCGAGGAGGGCCAGCACCGCTACTACCGCATCGACGTGTCGCCGCTCGAAGACGTCGAGGACTGGCTCATCCCGTTCCTCTCGGCCGACTTCGACACCGCCGAAGAAGACGAGCTCTGGGAGAACGCCTCCGACGCCGTGAAGTCGGCTGCGGCGACCTTCGGGCAGAACGTCGGCCGGCGCGCCGCGCAGACCTCGCACGCGGTGAAGACGGTCGCCGACGACCTCGTCTCGAAGCTGCGCCGCTGATTCTTGCCGCTCGACCACGCCAGCCCCTATAGTTTCGAATTATCACTCCCGTAACAGCGAAGATGGGCGACACCGTGGCTGACCTTGATGACGTGCGGTTCCTCACCGTCGCCGAGGTGGCGGAGATGATGAGGGTCTCGAAGATGACCGTGTACCGCATGGTGCACTCGGGCGAGCTGCCCGCCATCCGCTTCGGCCGCTCGTTCCGGGTGCCCGAGTCGGCGGTCGCCCAGGCGGTGCAGAACCACATCGCCGACTCCGCCTAGCGGGGGCTGCTACACTTCTGCGAGGCTCTTTTGCCCTGACCGCCGAATCGGTGCGGTCTTTCCTGATTCGTGTGAGGTCTCTGTGGGTTCCGTTATCAAGAAGCGTCGCAAGCGCATGGCGAAGAAGAAGCACCGCAAGCTGCTTCGCAAGACCCGCCACCAGCGTCGCAACAAGAAGTAGCAGCACCGCTGCAACAGCTGAGCGCCGGGCGGAGTCCCGGCGCTTTTCGCTGTACCCGTGCGTCCCGCGCGAGGAGGGGTGATGGACAGCCGTGAGTACTGCGCCACGCTCATCGTGCGCAACGCCGTCACGAAGCTCGAGGCCCTCGCGGTGATCGCGCTCGCGGTCGATCGCCCGGTGTCGGATGCGCGCACCGCCAGGCCCTACATCGAGCTCGAGGGCGGCGCCCGGGTCGAGGTCGAGATCCCGAAGTTCGGCGAACCTCCGCCCCTCGCCGTCGACGTGTACTCGACGCTCGGCTTCGAGCACGCTGCACTCGGCGCGCTGTCGCTGCTGCAGCGGCTCGAGGAGACCACGTCGTGGACGGTGAAGCCCGACTTCGTGCTCTGAGCTCCGCCCCGCGTCCGGCCCTAGGCTGGGGGAGTGCCGACAGTCTCGCTCACCCTGATCGCCAAGCCCGGATGTCATCTCTGCGATGACGCGCGAGAGATCGTGCATTCGGTGCTGGGGGACCTCGAAGCCGAGCTGCCCGGGCTCGAGGTGACGGTGACGGAATTGTCGATTCTCGACAATCCGGCGCTCCGGGACGAGTTCGCCGAAGAGATCCCCGTCGTCATGATCGACGGGCGTGTGCACACCATCTGGCGGGTCGAGCCGGCCCGTCTCCGAACCGCGCTCCGGGAGGCAGCCGAATGATCCGTCACATCGTCACCTGGAGGCTCGCCGCCACCGACCCCGAGCAGCGCGCCGCGGATGCCGCCGAGATCGCGCGCGTGCTCACCGCACTCCGCGACACGGTGCCGTCGGTACGGGCGCTCGACGTGCACGTGAACCAGGCGTACTTCGAGAAGAACTGGGACATCGTGCTCGTCGCCGACTACGACTCCCTCGCCGCCCTCGACGCCTACCAGCAGCACCCCGAGCACGTGGCCGCCGCCCCGATCGTCGCCTCGCGGGTCTCCGACCGCGCGTCGATCGACTTCGAGCTCTGACCGGTTCAGAAGCGCAAACACGAGGAGGACCGAGCCTGTATGCGGCTCGGTCCTCGTCTCGTGTGCGCTTTCGCACGCGCGGCCCGCTGCAGTGCGGTGCCGGCGCGAGCTACGGGGTGAGGCGGGTGGGGCCGCGGAAGAGGTACACGACCTCGCGCAGGTTCGTCTGGTGCAGCATGAGCATGAGCACGCGCGACAGGCCCATGCCGAACCCGCCGTGCGGGGGCACGCCGTAGCGGAAGAAGTCGAGGTAGAACTCGAGCTCCTCCGGGTCGAGCCCCTTCTCGCGAGCCTGCTCGATGAGCACCTCGACGCGGTGCTCGCGCTGCGCGCCGGTGGAGATCTCGACACCGTTGTACACGAGGTCGTAGCTGTTCGTGATCGTCTCGTCGTCGGCGTTCCGCATGTGGTAGAACGGCCGGATGCTCGCGGCGTAGTCGGTGAGGAACACGAAGTCGTGGCCGTAGGTCTCCTTGACGTAGGCGGCGATCTGGCGCTCGCCCTCCGGGTCCATGTCGGCGTCGTCGCGGGGCACGACGTAGCCGCGTGAGGCGACGATCTCCTTGGCCTCGGCGAGCGGGATGCGCGGGAAGGGCTGCGTCGGCACCTCGATGTCGACGTCGAACAGCGCCTTGATCTCCTCGCCGTGCTTCTCCTTGACGGCACGGAGACCGGCCACCATGAGCTCCTCGTGGAGCTGCATGACGTCTTCGTGCGAGTCGATCCACGAGATCTCGGCGTCGACGCTCGTGAACTCGGTGGCGTGACGGCTCGTGAACGAGGGGTCGGCGCGGAACGCGGGCCCGACCTCGAACACCTTGCCGAAGCCGGCGGGCTGCGCCATCTGCTTGAAGAACTGGGGGCTCTGCGCGAGGTAGGCCTTGCCCTCGAAGTAGTCGACCTCGAACAGCTCGGCGCGCGACTCGCTCGCCGACGCCATGAGCTTGGGAGTGTGGATCTCGATGAAGTCGTGCTCGACCCAGTAGGTGCGCCAGGCGTGCTCGAGCGTCGTCTGCACGCGGAAGACGAGGTTCTGCTCGGGGCGGCGCAGGTCGAGGAAGCGCCAGTCCATGCGCTTGTCGATGCCGGTGTCGCCCGCGATCGGCGTCTCGGGAATGGCGGCGGCGACCACCTCGAGGGTGGCGAGCTTCACTTCGATGCCGCCGAGCTTGACGCGTTCGTCGTGCTTCAGCTCACCGGTCACGGTGATGAACGAGCCCTGCGCGAGGCCGGAGATGGTCTCGGCAACCGCTTCGGTCTCGTCGGTACGCGGGTTGACGAGTTGCACGGCACCCGACTCGTCGCGCAACACGACGAACTGCACCTTCTTCTGGTCTCGAACCGTGTCGACCCATCCCGAGACGGTGACGGGGCCGTCTTCGAGGGCGGCGAGGTTCTTGACGAGGGTGCGGGGGTTGCGTTCGGTCACGGGAACCGAGTCTACCGCCCGGTGGCGGGGCGGTTCAGGCGCGGCGGGTGGGGATGCGGCGGTAGCCGTCGGTCGCGACGGCCTTGATGCTGAGGGCGATTCCGGCGACGGAGACGAGGGCGAATGCGGAGAGCGTGATGAGGGTCATGATGGTGCCTTTCTGGTCTCTATTTCAGCAGCGACAACTATTCAGCACAAGCGAACAGTTCTTCAGATCACGTGTAGAGAAACTGATGATTGCAAGACCGTTGACCGGCCGGCAACGGCACCTCGGAGAGTCGACCCGATCCGTAGCTTCGGAGCATGACAACCGCGACTCCGCTCACCGCCCAGGACGAGAAGACCTGGATTCCCCTCGTGCTCTACACGCTCGGCGGGGTGCTCGCCTTCGTGCTCGTCGGCTTCGCCCTGCTCTTCCTCGCCCCGCTGGTGCAGCTCGCCGGCGTCGTGCTCGCGATCGTCGCGGGCGTCAAAGCCGGTCAGGCCGGTACGTTCCGATATCCCTTCGTCCTGAGGTTCCTGAAATGACCACCGCACACCTGCTCATCGTCCTGGCGCTGGGGCTCCCCTTCGCCGGCCTGCTCTGCGAGGTGCTCCGCCCCGTGGGCCCTCGCGCTGCGCGCTCCTTCCGGCGGATGCTCGCCCGCCTCCGCCCCTCCGCCCGCCTCACCGGAGCCGCCGTCCCCTCCACCCGCGCCACCCCCTCCGACCACCGCGCTCTCGTCGACGCATAGCCCGGCGGATGAGCCCACCGCCCACCGCAGAGCGCCCACGAAACGGGCGGAATGCGGCGGCATGACGTCGCATTCCGCGTCGGGGGCGGCCAAGGCCCGACGCCCCGGGCGACGCCCCGCATGGTGCGCCGCAGCGGCGGCGGCGCACAGCCGGGCCGCGCAGCGCGGCACGGCGCAGCCAGCACGGCGCGGCCAGCACAGCGTATACACGGGTTGTCCGCTCGTAGACTGGAGGGCGTGTCCGCCCGCCAGATCCACCTCGTCCGCCACGGTGAAGTCTTCAACCCCGACGAAGTGCTCTACGGGCGCCTGCCGAACTTCGAGCTCTCCGAGCTCGGGCACCGCTTCGCGAAGGCGGCAGCCGACGACCTGGTGGCACGCCGGCGCGCGGTCGCGGCGCTCTACACCTCGCCGCTGCAGCGGGCCCGCGAGTCGGGGCAGCCGATCGCGCAGGCGTTCGAGCTCGCGCCCTCCATCGAGGAGCGCATCATCGAGCCGACGAACGCCTTCGAGGGCCGTCGCATGAAGGGCCCGGGCGGCGCGCTCCGCGACCCGCGCATGTGGCGGTTCCTGTGGAACCCGTGGCGCCCCGCCTGGGGCGAGGCGTTCCGCTCCATCTCGGCCCGCATGCTCGCCGCGATGAACGATGCCTACGACAAGGCCGAGGCTGACGGCGCGGAGGGCGACATCGTGATGGTGAGCCACCAGCTCCCGATCTGGATGGCGCATCGCACCATCGTGGGCGAGCCCCTCCCGCACGACCCGCGCAAGCGCCGCTGCGCGCTCTCCAGCATCACCAGCTTCGAACGGCGCGACGGCCGGCTCGTCGAGGTGGGCTACACCGACCCTGCCGCGGGCCTGGCGGCGAAGGCCACCGACGTGGGGGCCGTCTGATGACGCCCCGCCCCCGTCGCCGGCTCGTCGTTGCCGCCGCCGCGCTGGCGGCCGTCGCGTTCCTGCTCGCCGGGTGCACCTCCGAGAACGACGCCCTCGCCGACCAGTACCTCAACGGCGACAACAAGGGCTACATCTCGGGCGACGGCACGGTCACCGAGATTCCCGAGGCCGAGCGCGGCGAGCCCGTCGAGTTCGCGGGCACCGATGAAGACGGAGCGCCGATCTCCTCGACCGACTACGCGGGCGAGGTGCTCGTGGTGAACTTCTGGTACGCCGGATGCGCCCCCTGCCGCGCCGAAGCCCCCGACCTGCAGAAATTGAGCGCCGCCTACGAGGGCGAGGGTGCGAGCTTCCTCGGCGTGAACGTGCGCGACCAGGCCGCCACCGCCAAGGCGTTCTCCGAGAACTACGGCATCGGCTACCCCTCGGTGGTCGACACCGACGGAGCGATGCAGCTCGCGTTCGCCGGCAAGATCTCCCCGAAGGCCGTACCGACGACCCTCGTGCTCGACAAGGAAGGCCGGGTCGCGGCCCGCATCGTGGGCCGCGTGAGCGAGCCCTCCATCCTCGACACTCTCATCACGTCGAGCCTCGATCCGAGCGCCGAACCCGGCACCGACGGCTCGGGTACCGCCACACCCACCCCCGCCGCCGCGGGCGCGAGCTGACCGGCGTGAACGGCAACCCCTTCGCCGAGGTGGTGCTGAGCGGGCAGCTGCTGCTCGCCATCCCGATCGCCCTGCTCGCCGGCATCGTCTCCTTCGCCTCACCCTGCGTACTGCCGCTCGTCCCCGGCTACCTCGGATACGTCAGCGGCTTCTCCGGCAGCGGCGACGGAACGACGGATGCTGCGGGCCGCAAGGCAGGCAGGCGACGGATGCTCCTCGGCATCGCCCTGTTCATCCTCGGCTTCTCGGCGATCTTCCTGGCCTACTCCGCCGTCTTCGGTGCCCTCGGCACCTGGCTCATCGTCTGGCAGGACACCATCACCCGCGTCATGGGTGCCGTGGTGATCGCCCTGGGCCTCGTGTTCATCGGCCAGTTCAGCTTCCTCCAGCGCACCATCAAGCCGAACTGGCGCCCGGCGACCGGCCTCGCCGGAGCCCCGGTGCTCGGCATCGTGTTCGGCCTCGGCTGGACCCCGTGCATCGGCCCGACGCTCGGGGCCATCCAGGCCCTCAGCCTCTCCGGCGGCTCGGCCTGGAGCGGCGTGCTGCTCGGCCTGTTCTACTGCATCGGCCTCGGCGTGCCGTTCCTCCTGGTCGCCCTCGGGCTCGACTGGGTGACGGGGTCGGTCGCCTTCCTCAAGCGCCACATCCGGGCCATCAACATCGTCGGCGGCGCGCTCCTCGTGCTCATCGGCATCCTCATGGTCTCCGGCCTCTGGACGATCTGGATCTACGAGCTTCAGGCGGTGATCAACGGCTTTGTCACGCCCATCTGACCACGTCGACGCGGGGCTGCCCGGCTTCGAGGCGCGCGACCGCGAACCCGGCCGCGACCCGCGCGCAGGCGACGACGTCACCCTCCCGAAGCTCGGCCCCCTCGGCTGGCTGCGCTGGTTCTGGCGCCAGCTCGCGAGCATGCGCACGGCGCTCTTCCTGCTGCTGCTGCTCGCCCTTGCCGCCGTACCCGGCTCGCTGGTGCCGCAGCGCGCCGCCGACCCGAACGGCGTCACCCAGTACTTCGTCGACAACCCCGACCTCGCGCCCGTGCTCGACTCGGTGCAGGCCTTCGACGTGTACACCTCGGCCTGGTTCTCGTCGATCTATCTGCTGCTGTTCGTGTCGCTCATCGGCTGCATCATCCCGCGCACGAAGCACCACATCGACGCCCTCCGCGCGAAGCCGCCGCGCACGCCCGCGCGGTTGTCGCGGCTCGCCGGCTTCACCACCCGTGACGTCGCGGGCGGGGCGAGTGCCGCATCCGTCGTCGAGTCGGCGAAGGCCCAGCTGAAGCGCCAGCGCTACCGCACCGTCGTGTTCACAGGCGTCGACAAGAAGACCGGGCGCGAGACGGTGTCGGTGTCGGCCGAGCGCGGGTACCTGCGCGAGACCGGCAACCTGGTGTTCCACGCGGCGCTCGTCGGCATCCTGCTCGCGGTGGGGATCGGCGGCGGCTTCGGCTACCAGGGCCAGCGCGTGGTGGTGGAGGGCCAGACCTTCGTGAACACCCTGCTCGCCTACGACTCGTTCAACCCCGGCCGGTTCTTCAGCGACAGCCAGCTCGAGCCGTACTCGCTCACCCTCGACTCGTTCAGCGCTACCTACGAGACGCAGTCGCTGCAGGCCTTCGGCCAGCCCCTGGACTACAACGCGGCGGTGACCACCGACCAGGGCGGCCAGGTCTCCGAGAGCGACATCAAAGTGAACGATCCGCTCAAGATCGGCGGCACCGACGTCTACCTGCTCGGCAACGGCTACGCCCCCACCATCACGGTGCGGAACCCGGCGGGCGACGTCGTGTTCACCGATTCGGTGCCGTTCCTCCCTCAGGATGCGAACCTCACCTCGCTCGGGGTCGTGAAGATCCCGGATGGTCTGGCCGAGCAGGTGGGGATGATCGGCTTCTTCTACCCCACCCAGGCGGTGGCCGACACGGGCGCGTACTACTCGTCGTTCCCCGAGCCCGAGTTCCCGGTGCTGACGCTCAACGTCTACGACGGCGACCTGGGGCTCGACGGCGGCGTGCCCGCATCCGTCTACTCCCTCGACACCGAGGGCATGACCCAGCTCACGGGCGGCGCGACGGGCGTCGACTCGCTCGAGCTGAAGCCGGGCGACACGATCGAGCTGCCGAACGGGCTCGGCACCGTGAGCTTCGACGAGGTGAAGCGGTTCGCGTCGTTCGACGTGCACCACGACCCCACCCAGGGCTGGGTGCTGCTGTTCGCCGTGCTCGTGTTCGGCGGCCTGCTCACCGCGCTGTTCGTGCCTCGCCGACGGCTGTGGGTGAAGGCGACCGAGCGGCCCGACGGCACCGTGCACGTCGAGTACGCCGGTCTCGCCCGCGGCGACGACCCCCGGCTCGCCGAGGCGGTCGCGCAGTTCGCCGACAAGCACGCCGGGCCGGAAGCGACCGCTCCCGCCGCCGCTCCTGTATCCCCTGACGACACCAAGGTTTAGGCTCTATCCGTGACGCAGACCCTCGATCAGCTCTCGATCATCCTCATCTACTCGGCCATGGCCGTGTACGCGCTCGCGTTCATCGCGTTCGCCCTCGACCTCGCACGTCGATCGGCAACCGTGAAGAAGGCGGTCGAGGCTCCCGGTGCGGAGGTCGCGGGGGCCGACGGCGTGGAGGGTGCGGCGAGCGCCACGGGCGTCGAGGAGCGGATGCCGGCGGTCGCCGCCGTGGGCGCGGGCGGCTCGAGCAGCGCACGCGGGGCCACGGCCACCGCGGCTGCGACCGGCGTGGGCGACGACTCCGGGTTGGTGTCGCTCGACGGCATCGACGCGGCGGGCAAGCGCTCGATCGCCCTGCGGCTCGGCGTGTCGTTCACCGTCCTCGGCTTCGTCATCCAGATCGGCGGCGTGGTGCTGCGCGGCATCGCCGCCTTGCGGGTGCCGTGGGCGAACATGTACGAGTTCTCCATCACCGGGACGCTGCTCATCGTGGCCGTCTTCCTCGTCGTGCTGCTGCGCGAAGACCTGCGCTTCCTCGGCACCTTCGTCATCGGCCTGGTGCTCGTGCTCCTCGGCGTCTCCACGGTGAACTACTACGTCAGCATCGTGCCGCTGCCGCCGTCGCTGCAGTCGGCATGGCTCGTCATCCACGTTCTCGTCGCCATTCTCGGCACCGCGTTCTTCGCCCTGGGCGGCGCGCTCTCGGTGCTGCAACTGCTGCAGACGAGGGGCGACTCGGTGGGCCGCATCGCCACGGCCCTGCGCATGCGGTTCCTGAAGACGCTCCCCGACTCCGAGTCGCTCGAACGCACCGCCTACCGGCTCAACATCGTGGGCTTCGTGTTCTGGACCTTCACCCTCATCGCCGGCGCCATCTGGGCAGAGCGTGCCTGGGGCCGCTATTGGGGCTGGGACACCAAAGAGGTGTGGACCTTCATCATCTGGGTCATCTACGCCGGCTACATCCACGCCCGCGCCACCCGCGGCTGGCGCGGCTCGCGTTCGGCATGGCTGGCCATCGTGGGCTTCGCCGCCGTGCTGTTCAACTTCGGCGTGGTGAACGTGTTCTTCAAGGGCCTGCACGCCTACTCGGGGCTCTGAGCCGCGAGCACGAGGGCCCCACGGCTCTCGGCCGCCTCACGGCTCCTCGTGGGTGTCGGGGTCGCCGCCGAACAGTCGACCGTCGGTCTGACCGAGCGCGGTGATGGCCTCCACCTCGGAGTCGCTCAACTCGAAGCCGAACACGTCGAGGTTCTCGGCCTGACGGGCCGGGGTGCCGCTCTTCGGGATGGGCACGCTGCCGAGCTGCACGTGCCAGCGCAGGATGACCTGAGCCGGGGTCACCCCGTGCGCTTCGGCGGCGTCGAGCACCGCCCGCTGACCGTAGGCAGCGTTGCGCTTGCCGAGCGGGCTCCACGCCTCGGTGGCGATGCCGAGCTCGGCGTTCACCGCCCGCTGCTCCACCTGCGGGAAGTACGGGTGCAGCTCGATCTGATTGACCGCGGGGGTGACCCCGGTGGCGGCGATGATGCGGTCGAGCTGAGCGCGGGTGAAGTTGCTCACCCCGATCGACCTCACGAGCCCGTCTTCGCGGGCCTCCACGAGCGCCTCCCACGCTTCGACGTACTTGTCGACGCTCGGGTTCGGCCAGTGGATGAGGTACAGGTCGAGCTGCTCGAGCCCGAGCCGCCAGGTCGACTCCCTGACCGCCTCGGCGGCCTCGGCCCGCCCGTGGTAGCGGCCGGGCAGCTTGGAGGTGACGAAGAGCTCGTCTCGCCGGATGCCGCTCCGCCGGATCGCTTCGCCGACGGCGCCCTCGTTGTCGTAGTTGAACGCCGTGTCGAGCGAGCGGTAGCCGGTGTCGATGGCGGAGACGATCGCCGCCACACCGTCTTCGCCGCGGAGCGGGTAGGTGCCGAAGCCGAGGGCGGGCATGTCGCGGCCGTCGTTGAGCGTGCGGGTGGGAGCGGGTTTCGTCATGGTTCCACGCTAGGCCGGTCTCGGGTCGGGCGGGTGATCTGCGATGACATGACGAGAAGAAGGCCCGATCTTTCGGCCCGGTGAATTCGTACGCAAATCCGCTGTGTCGAAATGAGCCATTCTTGCGATGGGCGCGCATCCGCTCGCTACGCTTGCTGACTTGTGCGAGGGCGACGATCCGCCGGCCGTCGCGCGCGAGACGAGCGGAACGATTCGAGGAGGAATCGCATGGTGCAACTCGCCATCGTGCGCGAGCGTGAAGGGGAGACGCGGGTGGCGTCGAGCCCCCCGACCGTCGCGAAGCTCGTGGCTCTCGGCTACGAGGTCGTGGTCGAGCGTGGTGCGGGGGAGCGGTCGTCGTTCCCGGATGCTGCGTACGAGGCCGCCGGGGCGCGTCTTGTGGCGGCCGCGGAGGCGTGGCAGGCCGAGGTCGTGCTGAAGGTCGCGGCTCCCGAGCTCTCGGAGATCGGGCGGCTCGCTGACGGCGCACTGCTGGTGGCGCAGCTGAGCCCCGCGTTCCGGCCCGATCTGGTGCAGGCGCTCGCCGTGCGTGGCATCACCGCGTTGGCGGTGGATGCGGTGCCGCGTATCTCGCGCGCCCAGTCGATGGACGTGCTGAGCTCGATGGCGAACATCGCCGGCTACCGCGCGGTCGTCGAGGCGGCGCACGAGTTCGGGCGCTTCTTCACCGGGCAGGTGACGGCGGCCGGGAAGGTGCCCCCGGCGAAGGTGTTGGTGGCGGGGGCCGGTGTCGCCGGTCTCGCTGCGATCGGGGCGGCGTCGAGTCTTGGTGCGGTGGTGCGGGCGACCGATCCGCGGCCCGAGGTGGCTGATCAGGTGAGATCGATCGGTGGCGAGTACCTGCCGGTCGAGGTCGCCGAGCAGATGGTCTCGACCGACGGGTATGCGAAGGCGACGAGCGAGGCGTATGACCGCCGGGCCGCCGAGATCTATTCGGAGCAGGCGGCCGAGGTCGACATCATCGTGACGACGGCGCTCATCCCGGGGCGGGCGGCACCGCGGCTGATCACCGCGGCCGATGTGGCGTCGATGAAGTCGGGAAGCGTGATCGTCGACATGGCGGCGGCGCAGGGTGGCAACGTCGAGGGGTCGGTGGCGGGGGAGAAGGTGGTGACCGCGAACGGCGTCACGATCCTCGGCTACACCGACCTCGCCGGGCGGTTGCCGCAGCAGGCGTCGCAGCTGTACGGCACCAATCTCTACAACCTGCTCGCTCTCATCACTCCGGGGAAGGACGGGGAGCCGGTTCTCGATTTCGATGACGTCATCCAGCGCACGGTCACGGTCGTGCGGGAGGGGGAGGTGACCTGGCCGCCGCCTCCCGTGCAGGTGTCGGCGGCGCCCGTCGCTCAGGCGGCGGAGGCGGCCCCCGGCACCCCCTCGCGCGTGAAGGAGCCGATGAGCGCTGGCCGCCGGGGGCTGCTGATCGCCCTCGGGGTCGCCGTGCTGTTCGTGGTGTGCGCGGTCGCGCCCGAGCCGCTGCCCCGTCACTTCCTCGTGCTCACGCTCTCGGTGGTGATCGGCTTCTATGTCATCGGCAAGGTCGCGCACGCCCTGCACACGCCGCTCATGAGCGTCACGAACGCGATCTCGGGCATCATCGTGGTCGGCGCGCTGCAGCAGATCACCTCGCCCGACCCGGTGGTGCAGGTGCTCGCCGCGGTGGCCGTGCTGCTCGCGAGCATCAACATCTTCGGCGGCTTCGCCGTGACCAGACGGATGCTCGCCATGTTCTCCAAGGGAGGCACCCGATGACCGAGGTCACTCTCGCGACCGGCATCGCCGCATCCGTCGCCGGCGCCGCCTACATCGTCGCCGCCCTGCTGTTCGTGCTGAGCCTCGCCGGCCTCAGCCGCCACGAGAGCTCCCGTCAGGGAGTGGTCTTCGGCATCGTCGGCATGGCCATCGCCCTCCTCGCGACGGTGTGGCTCACCGTCTCGCAGGCGTGGGGAACCCCGCAGGCGGTCACCGGACTCGTCGCCCTCGTCGTCGCCATGGCGGTCGGTGCCGCGGTCGGTCTGTGGCGGGCGCGTCGGGTCGAGATGACGGGCATGCCCGAGCTGATCGCGCTGCTGCACAGCTTCGTGGGACTGGCCGCGGTGCTGGTGGGCTGGAACGGCGCGCTCCACGACACCGGCCTCACGGGGGCGCTGCGCGACATCCACCACGCCGAGGTGTTCATCGGCGTGTTCATCGGTGCCGTCACCTTCACCGGGTCGATCGTCGCGTTCTTGAAGTTGTCGGCCCGCATCTCGTCGAAGCCGCTGATGCTCCCCGGCAAGAACGTGCTGAACGTGGGCGCGCTGGTCGTGTTCGTCGGGCTCACCGTCTGGTACGTCATCTCGCCCTCGCTCGGGCTGCTCATCGCTGTGACCGCGCTGGCCCTCGCGCTCGGCTGGCACCTGGTGGCCTCCATCGGCGGTGGCGACATGCCGGTCGTGGTCTCGATGCTCAACAGCTACTCGGGGTGGGCCGCGGCAGCGGCCGGCTTCCTGCTCGACAACGACCTGCTCATCGTTGTGGGTGCGCTCGTCGGCTCCTCGGGCGCCTACCTTTCGTACATCATGTGCAAGGCGATGAACCGGTCGTTCCTCTCGGTCATCGCGGGCGGCTTCGGCATCGCAGCGCCCCGTCGCGGCGACGAGGAGGTGGGCGAGCACCGCGAGATCGACGCCGGCGGTGTCGCCGACCTGCTCGCCAACGCGTCGAGCGTGGTGATCACCCCCGGGTACGGCATGGCGGTGGCACAGGCGCAGTACCCCGTGGCGGAGCTCGCCGCCAGGCTGCGGGAACGGGGCGTCGAGGTGCGCTTCGGCATCCACCCCGTGGCCGGGCGGCTGCCCGGGCACATGAACGTGCTGCTGGCCGAGGCCAAGGTGCCCTACGACATCGTGCTCGAGATGGACGAGGTGAACGACGACCTCGCCTCCACCTCGGTCGTGCTCGTCATCGGCGCCAACGACACGGTGAATCCGGCAGCCGCCGAAGACCCGGGCAGCCCCATCGCCGGCATGCCCGTGCTTCGGGTGTGGGAGGCAGAGAACGTCATCGTGTTCAAACGCTCGATGGCCTCAGGGTACGCGGGCGTGCAGAACCCGCTGTTCTTCCGCGACAACGCGCAGATGCTGTTCGGCGACGCGAAGGAGCGGGTGGAGGACATCCTGCGGGAGCTGTGAACGTGGGCACGGCGCTCCGAACGCTCCGACCGCGAGCACTCCGCACCACCAGGACGCCCTGGTAAGGGTGTTTCGTAAACGTTTGCGTAGCCCGGAGGGGGGTGCCTACTCTCGACGGAGCGACCGAGCGTAAACGATTGCGCGAGGTCGTGTGACGAGCCGAGACCCGCACCCGAAGGAGGGCAGATGACGACCATCAGGGACGTCGCCCGGGTCGCCGGGGTCTCGCCCGCCACCGTCTCACGGGTGGTGAACGGGCTCATCGGCTACTCCGCCGAGACCCAGCGCCGGGTCGAGGCGGCCATCGCCACCCTCAACTACGAGCCCGACACCCTCGCCCGCGGGCTCAAGACCAAGCAGACCGCCGTCATCGGCGTGCTCGCCCCCGTCGTCTCCGACGCCCTCGCCTCCGAGATCATGAGCGGCGTCGAGGCCGCTGCCCGCCTGCGCGGCCACTCGGTGATGCTCGGCCGCACCGGCCCCGCGTCGACCTTCGCCGCGAGCTACCTGCGCACCCTCCGCACCTACCGGGCCGCCGGGGTCATCCTCATCTCAGCCGCAGTCACCCCCGAGATGCGGCGCGCGCTGGGCTCGAGCATCCCACTCATGTCGGTGGCCATCCGCGACGGCCGCCGCTTTCCGAGCATCGCCATCGACGACGAGGTCGCCGCCTACGACGGCACCCGTCACCTGATCGCCCTCGGCCACCGCCGCATCGGCCTGCTGGCGGGCGACCCCGAGTCGGTGCTGGTGAACACCGTGCGCAAGCGCGGCTACCTGCGAGCCATGAGCGAGGCGGGGCTCGCCCCCGTCATGGAGCACGGCAACTCGCTCTACGACTCGGCCCCTCCCGCGCTCGCCCGGCTGATGGCTCAGGATGCGCAGCTCACCGCCGTCTTCGCCCTGAGCGACGAGATGGGCGCCGCCGTCGTGAACGAGCTGCAGCGGCAGGGCCGGCGTGTGCCCGACGACATCTCGGTGCTCGGCTTCGACAACACGCGCACCTCGCTGCACGTGCACCCCGCCCTCTCGACGATCGCGCAGCCGCTCGAACGCATGGGCGAGCTCGCCGTCGAGAAGCTGCTCGCGGTGGGTGAGTCGTCGGGCGGCGTCACACCGCGCATCCTGCCCCACCGTCTCATCGAGCGCGGGTCGACCGCGCCGGTGGCGCGGAGTGCCCGGCACGAGCGACCCGAACCGCCCGCGCCACCCGCACCCGCCGCCTGACCCTGGCACCCCCCCCACGGCGCCCTCGCGCGCCCTCCGAACCCCACACCACCATGAAGAAGGAGCAATCATGATGCAACGACGCCGTGATCGACGGATCGCCGTCGGCCTAGCGCTGACCGCAGCCGCAGCGATCACCCTCACCGCCTGCTCGGGCTCGGGATCGGGAGCCGGCACTCCTGCCGCCGAGGCCGAGCTCGAGGGCCGAGGGCCCATCCAGTACGTGTCGAGCCCCGACGCCTCGGGTGCCGCTCAGGCCACGATCGACGCCTGGAACGCCGAGCACCCCGACGAGCAGGTCACCTGGGTCGAACTTCCGCTCGACGCCGACCAGCAGCGCCAGCAGATGGTGCAGAACGCCCAGGTCGAGGGCGACGCCTATTCGGTGCTCAACCTCGATGTGGTCTGGACCAGCGAGTTCGCCGCCAACCGCTGGATCACCGCCCTTCCCGAAGACGCCCTCCCCGTCGACGAGCTCGTCCCCGCCACCGTCGAGGCCGCGAGCTACCGCGACACGCTCTACGGCGCTCCGTACTACACCGACGGCGCGCTGCTCTACTCGCGCACCGACCTGCTCACCGCCGCCGGCATCACCGAGGCGCCCACCACCTGGGCCGAGATGCAGGAGGACTGCACCGCGGTGCTCGCCCTCCCCGAGGCCGCGGGCATGTCGTGCTACGCGGGCCAGTTCGACAAGAACGAGGGCCTCACGGTGAACTTCAGCGAGGCCGTCGCCTCGGCCGGCGGCTCGCTCTTCGACGCCGACGGCAACCCCACCGTCGACACCCCCGAGGCGAAGACCGCGCTCGAGTTCCTGGTCGAGGGCTTCGAGTCGGGGATGATCCCGCGCGACGCCATCACCTTCCAGGAGGAGCAGGGCCGGCAGGCGTTCCAGGAGGGCAAGCTCGTCTTCCTCCGCAACTGGCCCTACATCTACAAGTCGCTCTCCGCGACCGACGGCTCGTCGAGCGTCGCCGGGAAGTTCGGCGTGAGCGCCATCCCCGGTGAAGACGGCCCCGGCGTCTCCACCCTCGGTGGCCGCAACATCGCCATCTCGAGCTTCGCCGAGAACAAGGCGACAGCGCTCGAGTTCATCGCGTTCTTCACGAACCGCGAGCAGGAGGAGGCCCGCCTCGCCCTCAGCTCCCGCGCGCCCGTCTTCCCCGAGTTCTTCGAAGACGCGGCCGTGACGGCGAACTACCCCTACCTGCCGACGCTGCTGACCTCGCTCGAGAACGCCCAGCCGCGCCCGAAGGTCGTCGCCTACGGCGCCACCACGGCCGCCATCCAGGACGAGATCTACGCCGCCCTCACCGGCGACAAGACCCCGAATGCAGCCCTCACCGAGCTGCAGACCAAGCTGACCGACATCACCAACGGCTAGCACGACGGCAGGGCGGATGCGGTGGCCTGATCGAGAGGCCCGTCACCGCATCCGCTCCGCCGACCACCCGGGTGCCGCGCGACCGCCATCGTCCCCCGCATCCGCCCCCACCGCCTCACGGCCCGCGCCCACCAGCCAGAAAGCCCCGAGATGACCACCACCATCGCCAGTCAGGCGGCACCGCCGCCGCCCGCGGACATGCCGCGGAGAAAGCGCAAGGAAGACCGGGCGCCCCGCGAGGGCGGCCTCGCCTCCCTGCTGCTCTCGCCGACCTTCGTCGTCCTGCTGCTCGTCATCCTCTACCCCCTCCTCTCGGCGCTGTACCAGTCGCTGTTCGCCGCCGAGTCGGGTCTCGACGCCGACGGATTCGTGGTCGAGGGCGAGAGCTTCGTGGGGCTCGGCAACTACCTCGACATCTTCGCCGGGGCCGAGTCCGGGCGCTTCTACAACGCGCTCTGGAACACCACCTTCTTCACCTTCGTGACCGTGGGCCTCGAGACCGTCATCGGCGTCGCCTTCGCCGTCGCGATGAACCGTGCGTTCCGCGGCCGCGCCTTCCTGCGCGCCGCCATCCTCATCCCGTGGGCGATCCCCACCGCCGTGTCGGGTCTGCTCTGGCGCTGGATCTTCCAGTCGAACGGCATCGCCAACGACCTCCTGAACACCCAGATCCTCTGGACCGCCGAGGGCTTCGCCGCCCAGGCCGCCGTCATCATCGCCGAGATCTGGAAGACCGCGCCGTTCATCGGCCTGCTCGTGCTGGCCGGCATGCAGCTCATCCCCGAAGAGGTCTACGAGGCCGCCAAGCTCGACGGGGCGAACGCGTGGAAGCAGTTCGTCTCCATCACGCTGCCGCTCGTGCGCCCGGCGCTCCTCGTGGCCGTGCTGTTCCGTCTGCTCGACGCCCTCCGCATGTTCGACCTGCCGTTCGTGTTGATCGGGCCGCGCAAGACCTCGGTCGAGACCCTGTCGATCCTCGCGTGGGACGAATCGAACCAGCTCCAGTACGGCGCGGCGAGCGCGTTCGCCATCATCCTGCTCGTCTACGTCGCCGTGATCGCGTTCGTGTTCATCCGGGTGCTCGGCGCCGACGTGATCGGCGATGCGGATGCGCGGGCCGAGAAGAAGGCGGCGCGCGCCCAGAAGAAGGCGGCTCGCGCCGAGAAGGAGAGTGCACGATGACCGCGCTGACCGAACGAGACGTCATCGCCGCGAGCGGATCCCGCGCGGACCGTGGCGGCACGGATGCGCGGGGCGGCCGGAAGCGCCGGCGCGGCATCGGCGGCGCCATCACCCGCTGGGTCGGTATCGCCATCGTCGCGGTCTACTGCCTGGCGCCGTTCTACTGGATGCTCGTGTCGAGCTTCCGCACGACGAACGACATCTTCTCCACCTCGCTCCTGCCCACCACCTGGTCGCTCGAGAGCTACGCCCAGGTGTTCAGCGGGTCGAACGACTTCGGCAGATCGCTGCTCAACAGCCTCATCGTCGCGGGCACCACCACGATCCTCGCGCTGGTGCTCGGCATCTTCGCCGCCTACGCCATCGCGCGGCTGAAGTTCCGCTTCAAGACGGCAATCCTCGCCGTCATCATCGCGACCTCGATGTTCCCGGGCATCGCCGTGGTGGTGCCGCTGCTGCGCCTGTTCACCGACATCGGCTGGATCAACACCTACCAAGCGATGATCGTGCCGAGCCTGTCGTTCGCCATCCCGCTCGCGGTGTGGAACCTCACCACCTTCATGAAGCAGCTGCCGCACGACCTCGAGCAGGCGGCGATGATCGACGGCTGCACGAAGTGGCAGGCCTTCACCCGCATCCTGTTGCCGCTCGCCGCACCGGGCGTGTTCACCACGGCGATCCTCACCTTCATCCACAGCTGGAACGAGTTCATCATCGCCCTCTCCATGGCCAACGACCCCGCCATCCAGACCGCCACCGTGGCGATCTCGAAGTTCACCGGGGCGAGCGACTTCCAAGCCCCCTTCGGTGCTCAGATGGCCGCAGGTGTCGTCGTGACGATCCCGCTCATGATCGTCGTGCTCATCTTCCAGCGTCGCATCGTCGACGGCCTCACCGCGGGCGCCACCAAGTGAGCGGGTGGTGGGAGAGCGCTGTCATCTATGAGGTCTACCCGCGGTCGTTCGCCGACGCCGACGGCGACGGCGTGGGAGACCTGCGGGGCATCATCGCGCGCATCCCGTACCTCGCCTCGCTCGGAGTGCAGGGGTTGTGGCTCACCCCGTTCCAGCGCTCGCCGCAGGTCGACCAGGGCTACGACATCAGCGACTACTGCGACGTCGACCCGTTGTTCGGCACCCTCGCCGACCTCGACGAGCTGCTCGTGGTCGCGCACGAGGCGGGCCTGCGCATCCTCGTCGACATCGTGCCGAACCACACCTCGATCGAGAACGCCCTGTTCGAGGCGGCGCTCGCCGCGGGCCCCGGGTCGCGTGAGCGCGAGATGTTCCTCTTCCGCCAGGGGCGCGGCGAGGCCTCCGAGCTGCCCCCGAACAACTGGGTGAGCGTCTTCGGCGGGCCGGCCTGGCACCGCGCGGCACCCGACTCCGCGACCGACACCGAGTGGTACCTCCACCTGTTCTCGCCGGGGCAGCCCGACTGGAACTGGGAGAACCCCGCGGTGGGGGAGTACTTCGACCGTGTCATCCGCTTCTGGTTCGACCGCGGGGTTGACGGCATCAGGGTCGACGTCGCGCACGGTCTGTTCAAGGCCGAGGGGCTTCCCGATTCGGCGACCGTGCCCACCGTGATCGACGGTCTGCGCTCGAACCCGCTCGCCATGGACCAGGAGCCCGTGCACGAGGTGTACCGGCACTGGCGCCGCGTGGCGGAGGAGTACGCGCCCGCGCGCCTTCTGGTGGGCGAGGTGAACCTGGCACCCGAGCGGTCGGCCCGGTACACCCGGCCCGACGAACTGCACCAGACCTTCGCGTTCGCCTTCGCCAAGCTCGACTGGAACCCGGATGCGTGGGTCGAGGTGGGCAGGCACCTCGAGCGGGTGCGGGCCGAGACCGGATCTGCGCCCAGCTGGGCGCTCGAGAACCACGACATCGTGCGGACGGTCACCCGCTTCGGTGGGGGAGTTCGGGGAAGGCGCAGGGCTCGTGCCGCGGTGGTGGCGCTGCTCGGGCTGCCCGGCGCGGTGTACGTGTACCAGGGGCAGGAGCTCGGGCTTCCCGAGGTCGACGTGCCCGTGGCGCTGCGCGCCGACCCGATGTGGCAACACGGAGGGGTGAGCCGCGACGGTGCGCGCATCCCGCTGCCGTGGACGGAGGCGGCAGCCGGCACCTTCGGGTTCTCTCCCGAGGGCGCGGGTCTGCCGTGGCTGCCGACGCCCGAGAGCTGGGGGCAGTTCGCGGTGGAGGTGCAGGAGGGCGACGATCGCTCGGCGCTCGCGCTGTTCCGTCGTGCCGCACGGGCGCGGGAGGTGCTGGTGGGCGAGGGGCTGATGCGCGCGGGTGCGCCGCTCGCCTGGGGTGCGGGCGACGGCTCCGCGCCGGGGCGCGTGATCGCCGAGCACGGCGGGTTCGCCGTGGTGCTCGCCATGGGCGAGCGGCCGGTGGTGCTGCCCGCTGGCGAGCTCGTGCTGAGCTCGGAGCCGCTCGTCGAGGGGCTGCTGCCCGCCGACGCAGCCGCCTGGGTGCGCGTCTCCCGCTGACGCGGGGCGCGCATCCGCTCAGGGCGCGGGGCGCGGGCGCAGCACGAGGAGGGCGACGAGGGCGGCGCCGGCGACGAGCGCGCAGACCATGCCCACGACCCCGGGCCAGCCGAACGAGACGAGGAGTGCGCCGCCCAGCCAGCCGAAGACGCTCGAGCCCAGGTAGTAGAAGAGGTTGTAGAGCGAACCCGCCTGGGCACGACCGGTGACGGCCTCGCGGCCCACCCACCCCGAGGCGATCGAGTGCGCGCCGAAGAAGCCGGCCGTGGCGACGACGAGGCCGACGATGATGAGCGGGAGCGCATCCGTCAGCGTGAGCACCGTGCCGAGGGCGAAGACCGCGGCCGTGGTGAGCAGGGCGCCGCGGCGGCCGAGCCGGTCGACCAGCCAGCCGGCCAGCGACGAGCTCACGGTGCCGGCGAGGTAGGCCAGGAAGAGCAGGCTGATGATGGAGGCGGGCACGTCGAACGGCGGCTCGCCGAGCCGGAACGCCAGGTAGTTGTACAGCGCCACGAACGCGCCCATGAGCAGGAAGCCCTGGGCGTAGAGCGCGAGCAGGCGCGGCGACCGCACACTGGCCCGCAGGCGTTCGAGCACCGAGCGCACGGCGAGCGGATGCTTGCGGAACCCCTGCGCCTTCGGCACGACCACGATGAATGCTGCAGTGGCCAGTGCGCACACCGCGGCGACCGCCGCCATGCTCGCACGCCAGCCGATGAGCTCCCCCGCGGGGCCCGCGACGATGCGCCCGAGCAACCCGCCGAGCGAGGTTCCCGCCACGTAGGTGCCAGCCGCGCGGGTGGCGTCGGCGGGGTGGATCTCCTCGCTCAGGTACGCGATCACCACGGCGGGCACCCCCGCCACGAGCAGCCCCTCGACGAACCTTCCGGTGAGCAGCAGCGGCAGGGTCGGCGCGAACGGGACGAGCAGCCCTACCGTCGTCGCTCCCACCACCGCCGCCGTCATGGCGGGCACCCGGCCCACCCGGTCGGCGGCCACCGACCACGGGATCACCCCGAGAGCCAGCCCGATCGTGGCGAACGAGAGCAGGAGAGCTGCGGCGGCGGGCTCGACCTCGAGGTCGGCGGAGATCTCGGGCAGCACCGCCTGCGGCGAGTAGAGCTGGGCGAAGGTGGCCACACCGGCGAAGAACAAGCCCACCAGGATGCGGCGGTACGCGATGTCGCCCCGGCGATGGCCGAAGCCGTCGTCGTCATCGCGGGAGGCCACCCTCCGAGCTTAGAAGCCGTGACGAGGCCCGATGGCCACGTGACGCAGGCGTGACCTGCGTCACGATTCAGAGGTACAGTGCGCAGGTGAACGACGACACCACGGCGGCGACGAACACCCGGGAAATCGAAGAGGGCATCGTCACCGATCTCCGCGAGAAGATGACCTATGGCTCCTATCTCGGCCTCGACAGGCTGCTCGGTGCGCAGAACCCGGTGTCGCATCCGGAGCATCACGACGAACTGCTGTTCATCATCCAGCACCAGACCACCGAGCTGTGGCTGAAGCTCGTCCTGCACGAGCTGCGGGCGGCGATGACACTGCTCGCCGCCGACGACCTCCCCGCTGCGCTCAAGAAGATCGCGCGGGTGAAGCACATCCAGAAGACGATGACCGAGCAGCGGTCGGTGCTCGCCACCCTCACGCCGAGCGAATACGCCCAGTTCCGCGACTCGCTGGCGAACTCCTCGGGTTTTCAGTCGTACCAGTACCGCGCGGTGGAGTTCGCGCTCGGCAACAAGAACGCGAAGATGCTGGCCGTCTTCGACGCCGAGCCCGGCGCGCGCGCCGTGCTCGAGGAGCTGCTGCACCGGCCGAGCGTCTACGACGAGTTCCTGCGCTATCTCGCTCGGCACGGATTCGACGTTCCGGCGGCGGTGCTCGCGCGCGACGTCACGGTGGCGAACACGCTCACGCCGGAGCTGCTGCCCGTCTTCCTCGAGATCTACGAGAACTCCGAGAAGCACTGGGCCGCCTACGAGGCGTGCGAAGAGCTCGTCGATCTGGAGGAGAACTTCCAGTTCTGGCGGTTCAGGCACCTGCGCACGGTGCAGCGCACCATCGGCATGAAGACCGGTACCGGCGGCTCGAGCGGAGTCGACTTCTTGCGCCGGGCGCTCGACCTCACCTTCTTCCCTGAACTCTTCGCGGTGCGAACCGAGATCGGACGCTGAGACATGACGCACACACCTGAAGCACTCGACGCTTCCGCGCTCGACGCCGCCGACCCGCTGGGCGCCTACCGCTCCCGCTTCCTCGGCGCCGACGACCCCGCAATTCCCGCCTACCTCGACGGCAACTCGCTCGGCCGGCCCGTCGCCACCCTCCCCGAGGCCTTCAGCTCCTTCATCACCGAGCAGTGGGGCGGCCGCCTCATCCGCGGCTGGGACGAGTCGTGGCTCGAGCTCCCCACCCGTCTCGGCGACAGACTCGGCCGGGCGGTGCTCGGCGCTGCCCCGGGGCAGACCGTTGTCGCCGACTCCACCACCGTCTCGCTCTACAAGCTGCTGCGCACCGCGCTCCATGCCCGGCCCGATCGCCACGAGATCGTCATCGACCGCGGCAACTTCCCGACCGACCGCTTCGTGGTGGAGGGGGTCGCCGCCGAGACCGGGGCGCGCATCCGCTGGATCGAGACCGAGCAGGGCTCCGGCGCGACCCTCGCCGACGCCGCAGCCGTGATCGGCGATGCCACCGCCGTCGTGGTGCTGAGTCAGGTCGCCTACCGCTCCGGCTACCTCGCCGACGTTCCCGGCATCACCGCCCTGGCCCACGAACATGGGGCGCTCGTGCTCTGGGATCTCTGCCACTCGGTCGCCTCGGTGCCGATCGAGCTCGACACCTGGGGCGTCGACCTGGCAACGGGATGCACGTACAAGTACCTCAACGGCGGCCCCGGTTCCCCCGCGTTCCTGTACGTCTCCTCGGCGCTGCTCGCCGACGCCGGCGCCCGCCAGCCGATCTGGGGCTGGATGGGCGACCGCGACCCCTTCGCGATGGCCGACGGGTACGTGCCGGCCGAGGGCATCCGCCGGTTCGTCAGCGGCACGCCGCCGGTGGTCGGCATGATCGCCATGCAGGAGATGCTGGGGCTCATCGAGGAGGTGGGCATCAAGGCGATCCGCACGAAGTCGCTCGCGCTCACCGACTTCGCCATCGCGCTGGTCGACGAGCGGCTCGCACCGCTCGGGGTCGTGCTGTCGACGCCGCGCGAGCACGAGATGCGGGGGAGTCACGTGACCATCGATCACCCGGCGTTCGCCGGCATGATGGGGGAGCTGTGGGCGCGCGGGGTGATCCCCGACTTCAGGGCCCCGACCGGGATCCGGTTGGGGCTGTCGCCGCTGTCGACGAGCTTCGCGGAGGTCGAGGTGACGGTGGAGGAGATCCGCGGGCTGCTGGCGGCGTCGGTGGCGTGAACAGGCCCGACCACGTCGACGCGTACGGGTCGCTGCCCGAGCAGATCGTCGAGCTGTACCGCGCTGCGCAGCGCGACGAGGACGACGGCTCGCGCGGGCTCGTCGTGCTGCTGCATGGCGGGTTCTGGCGCAGCCGCTGGGACCGCACGCACCTTCGCCCCCTGGCCGCAGCGCTCGCAGCGGCCGGCTGGACGGTGGCGCTGCCCGAATTCCGCAGGGTGGGCGACGGGGGCGGCTGGCCGGCGACCTTCGACGACGTGCGGGCGATCGTGTCGCGGGTTCCCGGCCTGGTGCGGGAGCGCTTCGGGCAGACCCCGGCCTCCTCGCCGGCGCCCGTCGTGCTCGCCGGTCACTCCGCGGGTGGCCACCTCGCCGTCTGGGCCGCCGCGCAGGAGCCGCTGCGTGCATCCGTCGACCGGGTGGTGGCGCTCGCCGGCGTGCTCGACCTCACCGAGGGGCACCGGCTCGCGCTGAGTTCCGACGCGGTCGGCGAGTTGCTCGGCGGAGCCGCGTCTCCGGGGTTCGCCGAGCGGCTCGCCGCGGCCGACCCGATGCTGCTCGAGGTGCCCGTCACGGTGGGAATCGCGACGGTGCTCGTGCACGGCGAACTCGACGACGAGGTGCCCGTGTCGTTCAGCCGGGGTTACGCTGAACGCGACCCCCGCATCCGGTTCGAGCCGCTGCCGGGGGTCGGTCACTACGAACTCATCGATCCGTCGAGCGATGTCTTTGCTCAAGTGCTCGCAGCACTGGCGGATGCGCACTGAAAGAAGGACGACATGGGCATCACCCTCGGATACAAGGCCTCGGCAGAGCAGTTCGGCCCGCGTGAGCTGGTGGAGATCGCCGTCGCCGCCGAGGGGCACGGCTTCGAGTCGGTGGCGGTGAGCGACCACTTCCAGCCCTGGCGCCACACCGGCGGCCACGCCCCCTCCGCCCTCGCCTGGATGGCGGCGGTGGGGGAGCGCACGTCGAGCATCCGCATCGGCACCAGCGTGCTCACCCCCACCTTCCGCTACAACCCGGCGGTGCTCGCGCAATACTTCGCCTCGCTCAGCGTGCTCTACCCGAACCGGGTGTGGCTCGGCGTCGGCACCGGCGAGGCGCTCAACGAGATCGCCACCGGTGCGAAGGACTGGCCCGAGTTCAAGGAGCGCTTCGCCCGCCTGCGCGAGTCGGTCGCCCTCATGCGGGAGCTCTGGAAGGGCGATCGGGTGTCGTACGACGGCGAGTACTACTCCACCGTCGACGCCTCCATCTACGACGTCGACCCCGCCGGGGTGCCGATCTACGTCGCCGCGGGCGGCCCCGTGGTCGCGCGCTACGCCGGGCGCGCCGGCGACGGTTTCATCTGCACCTCGGGCAAGGGCGCCGAGCTCTACACCGAGCAGCTCGTGCCCGCCGTGAAGGAGGGCGCCGAGAAGGTCGGGCGGTCGTTCGACGACATCGACCGCATGATCGAGATCAAGCTCTCGTACGAGGAGACTGAGGAGGCCGCGCTCGAGAACACGCGTTTCTGGTCGCCGCTGTCGCTGTCGAAGGAGCAGAAGCACGACATCACCGACCCCATCGAGATGGAGAAGGCGGCGGATGCGCTGCCCATCGAGACCATCGCCAAGCGCTGGATCGTCGGCACCGACCCCGACGCCGTGGTCGCCTCGATCGCCGAGTACGTGTCGTGGGGCTTCAACCACCTCGTCTTCCACGCCCCCGGCCACGACCAGGAGCGCTTCATGACCTTGTTCGAGCGCGACCTCGCGCCGCGGCTGCGGGCGCTGGGGTAGGGGCCGGCGGCGGCGGCGCGGCGCCGCGCTCGCGACTTTTCCCGTACAAAGTCCGTGATGACCGCAGTCATCCCGGACTTTGTGGGGGAGAACGTCGGCGGGTGGGTCAGAGGAGGGGGTGGATGCGGGTGATCCGCTCCGCCCACCACTCACGTCGGGCGGGGGTGGCGGTGAGCCGCGCCAGGGCATCGGGGTCGACGTCGGGGCGGGTGACCGGGATGCAGCCGGCGCGCGGCACGAGGCTCTGGCCGGGGGCTGCGACGTCGGCCGTGAAGAGCTCGACAGTGGCGAGTCCGCAGTCGTGGTCGAGGGTGGGGAGTGCTGCGGCGAGGTGCGCCCCCATCGCGATCCCCACCGAGCTCTCGAGCGCCGACGACACCACCGCGGGAAGGCCGGCCTCGGCGACGATCGCGAGCGCTGCGGAGATGCCGCCGAGCGGTTGCGCCTTCACGACGAGGAGGTCGGCGGCCCCGGCCCGCGCGACCGCGAGCGGGTCGCTCGCCTTGCGCACGCTCTCGTCGGCCGCCACGGGGATGTCGAGGTAGGCGATGCGCTCGCGGAGCTGGGCGAGCTCGTCGACGCTCGCGCACGGCTGCTCGAGGTACTCGAGGTCGAACTCCGCCAGACGGTGCACGGCGTGCTCGGCCTCGTCGACGTTCCAGCCGCCGTTCGCGTCGAGCCGCAGGCGGCCCTCCGCCCCCATCACCTCGCGCACGCGGCGCACGCGGGCGAGGTCGTCGTCGAGCGTCTGGCCGCGCTCGGCGACCTTCACCTTGGCGGTGCGGCAGCCGTCGTAGTGGGAGAGCACCCGCGCGACGTCGGCCGCCTCGACCGCGGGCACCGTGGCGTTCACCGGGATCTCGGTGCGCTGCGGCCGAGCGGCAGCCGTCGTCGCGGTGGTCGTGGTCGATGTCCATCCGAACTCGACGGCGGCGCGCAGCCAGGCCACCGACTCCTCGTCGCCGTACTCAGGGAAGGGCGAGAACTCGGTCCACCCCTCCGGCCCCTCGAAGAGGGCGATCTCGCGCACGGTCTGTCCGCGGAAGCGGGTGTGCAAGGGCAGCGCCACCACGTGCATCCGCTCGAGCAGCTCGGCGAGAGCCGGGGGAGTCATGGTCACCACTCCACAATCCTCCCGCGCCTGCACGTTATCCCCAAGCTGCTCGCGACGGCCGGCGGATGCGCGCATCGGCGTAGCCTTGCAGCATGAGCGATAGATCCACGGTCTCCGACATCTTCGACCCCGAGGAGTGGGTGGTGGCGCCGGGTTCCGAGCACTTCACCGACATCACCTACCACCTCGACCGGGAGGGTCGCGTCGCCCGTATCGCCTTCGACCGACCCGAGGTGCGCAACGCCTTCCGGCCGAAGACCGTCGACGAGCTCTACTCGGCTCTCGACGATGCGCGGCAGAACCCGCGAGTGGGCGTCGTGCTGCTCACAGGGAACGGCCCGAGCCCGCGCGACGGCGGGTGGGCGTTCTGCAGCGGCGGTGACCAGCGCATCCGGGGTCGCGACGGCTACAAATACTCCGACGAGGAGACGGCGGCGGGCATCGACACAGCCCGGGCCGGGCGCCTGCACATCCTCGAGGTGCAGCGGCTCATCCGCTTCATGCCCAAGGTCGTGATCGCCGTGGTGCCCGGGTGGGCTGCGGGGGGCGGCCACTCGCTGCACGTGGTGTGCGACCTGTCGATCGCGAGCGAGGAGCACGGGCGGTTCAAGCAGACCGACGCCGACGTGGGCAGCTTCGACGCCGGGTACGGCAGCGCCTACTTCGCCAGGCAGATCGGGCAGAAGTTCGCCCGTGAGGTGTTCTTCCTCGCCGAGGAGTACAGCGCGCAGCGCGCCTACGAGATGGGGGCGGTGAACCGGGTGGTGCCGCACGCCGAGCTCGAGACCGAGGCGTTGCGCTGGGCGCGGGTCATCCTCGGCAAGTCGCCGACGGCGATCCGCATGCTGAAGTACGCGTTCAACGCCGTCGACGACGGTCTGGTGGGGCAGCAGGTGTTCGCCGGCGAGGCCACCCGGCTCGCCTATGCCGGCGACGAGGCGGTGGAGGGTCGCGACTCCTTCCTCGAGAAGCGGGAGCCCGACTGGTCGGCCTTCCCGTACCACTACTGATGCGCCCCCTCGCCCTCCTCGACGCGGGTCGCATCGAGCTCGTCGAACGGGCGCTGCGCGACGCCCTCTCGCACTCGGGGCCGGCCGTGCTCGTGCGCGAGCAGGGGCACTCGCCGTCGAGCGAGGGCCGAGCGCTGCCGAGCGACGTGCCCACGAAGGTCGCGCTCGTCGTGGAGACCTCCGGGTCGTCGGGTGCGCCCAAGCGGGTCATGCTCTCCGGCGAGGCGCTGCTCGCCTCGGCCGCGGCCACCGAGGCTGCCCTGGGCGGCCCCGGGCAGTGGCTGCTCGCGCTCCCGGTGCACTACATCGCCGGTCTCCAAGTGCTCGTGCGGTCGATCGCCGCCGGCACCGAGCCGCTGCACGAACCTCCCGGCCCGTACTGGGCCGAGCGGTTCGCGGCCCTCGTGGCCGGCATGGAGGCCCCGCGCCGCTACACCTCGCTCGTTCCCACCCAGCTGTCGCGCTTGGTCGACGCCGCGCACGCCGACGCCGAGGTGCGCCGCGCCGTGGCGCGCCTCGACGCGGTGCTGGTGGGAGGTCAGGCCCTCCCCGAGGCGTTGCGTCAGCGCGCGCTCGATCTCGACATGCCCGTCGTGCGTACCTACGGCTCGAGCGAGACAGCCGGGGGCTGCGTCTACGACGGCCTGCCGATCGGCAACACCGTCGTGCGCGAGCGTCACGGCGAGATCGAGATCACCGGCCCTTCGCTCGCCGAGGGGTACCTCGGCGATGCCGAGCTCACCGCAGAGCGCTTCGTCGACGACGGCGGTGTGCGCTGGTACCGCACCTCCGACGGCGGCAGCATCGATTCCGAAGGCCGGCTCGCCATCACCGGGCGGCTCGACAACGTCATCATCTCCGGCGGCGTCAAGGTCTCGCTCGACCTCGTCGAGCGACTCGTGCAGTCGCAGCCCGGCTTCCAGCAGGCGGTCGTCGTGGCCGCCGACGACGAGACCTGGGGTCAGGTCGCCGTCGTCGTCACCGACCGCGAGCCGTCACCCAGCGCCCTCGCCGCCCTGCGCGCAGCCGTGGTGCCCGTCGCCGGCCGTGCCTCGGCGCCCGCGGCGGTGCACCGCGTCGACACCCTCCCGCTCCTGCCCTCCGGCAAGCCCGACAGGCTCGCCCTCACCAGGTCGCTCACCGCGGCTGCTCACTAGAATCGCCCCGATGTCGAAAAGCACCAAGCGCCGTTCCGGCCACCCCGCCCGCGTCAACGCCCCCCGTCAGACGGCGGTGCGACCGCAGCCCGGCACCCGCTCGGCGGCCGGCGCGTGGCTGGCGGGTGCGCGGCTGCGCACCCTCACTCTCTCCATCGCCCCGGTGGCGCTCGGCGCGGGGGCTGCATCCGTGCTCACCGACGGCGACATCTCGTGGTTGCTGTTCGCGCTGTGCCTCCTCGTCGCTGTCTTCCTGCAGATCGGCGTGAACTACGCCAACGACTACTCCGACGGGGTGCGCGGCACCGACGACGTGCGGGTCGGCCCGCCGCGTCTCACCGGCTCGGGGCTCGTGCCGGCCAAGCGGGTGCTCGCGGTCGCGTTGGTGTTCTTCGGGCTCGCCGGAGCATCCGGAATCGCCATCACCGTCATCACGGGCCACTGGTGGCTGCTCGCCGTGGGAGCCGCGGCCATCGCCGCCGGGTGGTTCTACACCGGCGGCAAGCACCCCTACGGCTACTACGCCCTCGGCGAGGTGTTCGTCTTCGTGTTCTTCGGGGTGGTCGCCACCGTCGGCACCACCTTCATCCTCGCCGGCGAGGTGAACGCCGAGAGCTGGGCCGGCGGAGTCGCGGCGGGAGCCATCGCGTGCGCCGTGCTCATGGCCAACAACATCCGCGACATCGAGCAAGACAAGCTCGTGAAGAAGCGCACCCTGGCGGTGCTCATCGGGCGCACCGCATCGCGCATCGTCTACGTGTTCTGGCTGCTCGTCGCCTACGCGGTGCTCGCGTTCTTCGCCCTGCTCTACCCGTTGGCGCCCTTGGTGTTCTTCACGCTGCTCATCACGGTTCCCGCGACCATCATCATGCTCACCGCGAAGAAGCCGCGGGAGTACATCACGGTGCTGCAGCTGACCAGCCTGTTCGGGCTGCTCTACGGGGTGGGCCTCGGGTTGTCGTTCGCGCTCTGAGTCGCAGCGTCGGCGTCGGCGTCACGGGCGTCGACGGCCCTGTCTTCGACGTCTTCGTCTTCGGAGGTCGTCGCGGTGGCGGGGTCGCGGGTGGCGGTGCCCCGGTTGCGCCTGGCCTCGTAGAGGGTCTTCGACGCCTCGTCGCGGGGCTTCCGCAGCACGAGGATGGAGATGCAGAGCGAGATCACGGCAGCCAGCACCGCGGCGATCCACGCGGTGATGTTCAGCAGGAGCAGCACCGTCAGCACCACAGCGAAGATGCCGAGGCGGATGAGGGTGTACACGAGCCAGGTGCGTCCGGGTTTCACGACCCCGAGTCTAAGGCGCGCATCCTGACCGGCGGCTGACGCGCATCCTGAGCGGCGGCCGGCGCGCGCCGTGAACCGGGGGCTGACGCGCGCCTCCTCTGCCCTGTCGTGCGCGCATCCCGGCCCGTGCGGGCGAGCCACAGACCGCCCCGAGATCACGGTCTGGTCGCGGTCGGCGAACACGCAGGGCCCTCTCGATCTGCGGGGGTATGGTTACTCCATGGCCCGTCTCCTGCTCGCTGTCGTGATCGTCGTGGTGGCGTTCACGGTGTACGCGCTGGTCGACTGCCTCATGCTCCCGAAGTCGCGGGTGAAGGCGCTGCCCCGCCCGGTCTGGGTGCTCATCATCCTGCTGTTCACGCCGATCGGCGGCATCCTGTGGCTGCTCATCGGTCGCGGTCGCCGCGTCACGAAGCCGCCGGTGCGTGCGCTCGGGCCCGACGACGACCCCGACTTCCTCGGCACCATCCGTCCCATCCCCGACCCCACGCAAGACGAGCGCATCCGTGAGCTCGAGAAGCGGCTCGCCGAGACCGACGACGAGCAGGACAACGGCAGAACCGACCGGTGACCGCCGCCAGCCCGGCCGCGACCTTCTCCGCCCGATTGGTGCGCGCCTTCGCCGCGCTCGGCGTCAAGCACGCGGTCGTCTCGCCGGGGTCGCGCTCGCAGTCGCTCGCCCTCGCGCTCGCCGAGCTGGAGCAGCAGGGCGTCATCACGGTGCACGTGCGCATCGACGAGCGCGTCGCCGCGTTCACGGCGCTCGGCATCGGCCGTGAGAGCGGCAGGCCGGCTCTCGTCGTCACCACCTCGGGCACGGCTGTCGCGAACCTGCTGCCTGCGGTGGTCGAGGCGAGTCACTCCGGGGTGCCGATGATCGTGCTGAGCGCCGACCGCCCGGCGTCGTTGCGCGGAACGGGTTCGAACCAGACCACCATCCAGCCGGGCATGTTCGGGGAGTTCGCGCGGGCCGAGGTCGACCTCGCGCCGCCGCGACCCGATTCGCTCCCTGCCGCGTCAGACCTCGCCGCTTGGGCCTTCGAGATGGCGACGGATGCTCGTGCCGCGGGCCCCGTGCACCTGAACCTGCAGTTCGTCGAACCGCTCTCGGGGGAGGTCGACGACGAGGCAGCCGAGGTGCCGTGGGAATCGCACGTCGACGGCACCTCTGTGCGCTGGGCACGGGCGGCTGCGGCGCCCGATGGCGGCACAACCCCCCACGGCGCTGACGCTGCCGATGCAGGTGAGGGAGACGGGGTCGTGCGTGCTGCAGGGTCGGCAGGCGCTGCTGATGCCGCCGGGGTCGTCCGCATCGTCGACGGCGTTCGGGCGGCGGGGTTCGCCGAAGCCGGCGGCACGAGCATCCGTCGTCTGCATCTGGCGCCGGGGCCCCGCACTCTGGTGATCGCCGGGGCCGACGCGGGGGAGGCGGCCGCCGACTTCGCCCGGGGCGCCGGGTGGCCGATGATCGCCGAGGCATCGAGCGGGTCGCGGTTCGGGCCGAACCTCGTGGGCGCCTACCGCACGCTGCTCGACCACCCCGACTTCGGTGGACGGGTGGAGCGCGCCGTGGTGTTCGGGCATCCGACCCTCAGCCGGCAGGTGCCCGCGCTGCTCGCCCGTGCCGATGTCGAGACCGTGGTGGTGGCGGGCCGTGGTGCCGCCTACCTGCCGCGACCCGACACGGTCGTCGTCGACGAGGTGACCGCCGACCCCGAAGACCGCGGCGACCGCGCGGCCCGCTCCTGGACGGGGCAGTGGGTGTTCGCGGGGCGCGAGCTCATGGAAGAAGAGTCGGCGGGCGACGACCTCGCCGCGCCCGTGCTGAGCGCGAGCGGGCCGGGCGACGTCGAGGCCGCGCGCGCCTTCGCGAAGGGCGAGCTCGCGGCGCTGAAGGCACCGATCACCCGGCGCTCGCTGGCGCTCGCGGTGTGGCGCGCGAGCTGGCCGCACGATCGCCTCGTGCTGGGGGCGTCACGGCTCGTGCGCGAGGTCGACGCGGCGGTGCCGGGCAAGAAGATCCCGGTGCACGCCAACCGGGGGCTGGCCGGCATCGACGGCACGATCTCGACGGCGATCGGCGTGGCCATCGCGAGCCAGGGGCCCGATGCGCGGCCCGGCACCACGCGGGTGCTGCTCGGCGATCTCGCCTTCCTGCACGATGTGGGGGCGCTGCTGCGCACACCGGGCGAGCGGATGCCGCGGGTGCAGCTCGTGGTCGGCAACGACGGCGGGGGCACCATCTTCGACGGGCTCGAGGTAGCGGGGAGCGCCGAGCGCTCGGCCTTCGACCGGGTGATGTACACGCCGCAGGACGCCGACCTAGGGGCGATCGCCACCGCTTACGGGTGGACGCACAGGCGGGTCGAACGGCGTAGCGAGCTCGATCAGGTGCTGTTGTCGCCCGCGCCGGGGTGCAGTGTCGTCGAGGTCGCGCTGGGGCGCTGAGGTGGGCCGGTCGTGACTCCTGCACAGGCCCGTCATGGGCGTGCCCGGTGGGGAGGGCTTGTGGACAAGCCGTGATGTCCGCGGCGCGAACTAGGCTCGAGACGTGACCACAGCATCCGCCACCATCGCCCTCGACACCCTCGGCCGGGTGTTCGGCTACGACTCGTTCCGGGGCGACCAGGCCGAGATCATCGATCACGTCATCGGCGGCGGAGACGCCGTCGTGCTGATGCCCACGGGTGGGGGCAAGTCGCTCTGCTACCAGGTGCCGTCGATCGTTCGTGAAGGCACGGGCGTCGTCATCTCGCCGCTCATCGCGCTCATGCACGATCAGGTGGAGGCGATGAAGGCGGTCGGCGTGCGGGCTGCCTTCCTCAACTCCACCCAAGACCCGGCCCAGCGGGCCGAGGTCGAGCAGGCCTACCTCTCGGGTGCGCTCGACCTGCTCTACGTCGCGCCCGAGCGGCTGTCGGCCGAGAGCACGAAGAGATTCCTGGCGCAGGGCGAGATCGCGCTGTTCGCGATCGACGAGGCCCACTGCGTGTCGCAGTGGGGGCACGACTTCCGGCCCGACTACCTCGCTCTCGCCGAGCTGGCCGAGCGCTGGCCCGAGGTGCCGCGCATCGCGCTCACGGCCACGGCCACCGAGGCCACCCACAAGGAGATCACCGAGCGGTTGTCGATGGGCGAGGCCAGGCACTTCGTCGCGAGCTTCGACCGGCCCAACATCCAGTACCGCATCGACGCGAAGAACGAGCCGCGCAAGCAGCTGCTCTCCTTCATCCGCAACGAGCACGCCGGCGAAGCGGGCATCGTCTACGCGCTCTCCCGCAACACGGTCGAGAAGACCGCCCAGTTCCTGGTCGAGAACGGCGTCGACGCCATGCCCTACCACGCGGGCCTCGACGCGGGGGTGCGGGCGCGCACACAGTCGCGGTTCCTGCGCGACGACGGGGTGGTGATCGTGGCCACCATCGCCTTCGGCATGGGCATCGACAAGCCCGATGTGCGATTCGTCGCCCACGTCGACCTGCCGAAGTCGGTCGAGGGCTACTACCAGGAGACCGGTCGCGCCGGCCGCGACGGCGCTGCATCGACGGCGTGGATGGCCTACGGCCTGCAAGACGTGGTGCAGCAGCGCCGCATGATCGACGAGTCACCCGGTGACCTCGCGCATCGGAGGAGGCTCTCGGCACATCTCGATGCGATGCTCGCGCTCTGCGAGACGGTGTCGTGCCGCCGGGTGAACCTGCTCGGCTACTTCGGCCAGCAGAGCGGGCCGTGCGGCAACTGCGACACCTGCCTCCAGCCGCCCGAGTCGTGGGACGGCACGGTCGCCGCCCAGAAACTCCTCTCCACGGTCGTGCGCCTCGAGCGCGAGCGCAATCAGCGCTTCGGAGCCGGGCACCTCATCGACATCCTGCGCGGCAAGCAGACCGACCGGGTCACGCAGTGGAAGCATGACACCCTCAGCACCTGGGGCATCGGCACCGAGCTGAGCGAGCAGCAGTGGCGCGGGGTGGTGCGGCAGCTCTTGGCACTCGGACTGCTCGCGGTGAACGACGACGGGTACGGCACTCTCGTCATCACGCCCGAGAGCGGGGCGGTGCTGTCGGGCGGGCGCACGGTGCAGCTGCGGCGCGAGCCGGAGCGGACGGCGCGCACGCGGGGGTCTGGCTCGGGGCCGGGTGGCTCGGGCTCCGGTTCGGGAAGGTCGGGTTCGGCAGCGAAGGAGTCGTTGTCGGCATCCGACGCCGAGTTGTTCGAGGCGCTCCGCGCATGGCGGGCGGCGACCGCGAAGGAGCAGGGGGTTCCCGCCTACGTCGTGTTCCACGACGCAACCCTCGCCACCATCGCGCAGCTGAAGCCCACGAGCCCTGAGGGTCTCATCGGCATCCCCGGCATCGGCGACCGCAAGCGCGAGAGCTACGGTCCTGGCCTCGTCGAGGCGCTCACCGCCGCGCTCGGTGGCTCGCTCGGCGGTGACGGCGCCGGAGGAGAGGCTCCTGCGACCGGGTCATCCGTTGCCCCGAGCTTCTCGGATCGAGGCGGTGACCGCACGGCGCGCGCGGCGTCGTCCGGCTCGGGTTTCGCGGCTCGCGGCGCGCAGAGCAGCCGTGCGGGCGGGGCGCGCCCGTCGCGCTCCCGCGCCCAGACCCGCTTCACCCAGCGCATCGACCCCGCCGATCTGCCGCACGACGACGACCCCGCCTGGGCCGACGCCCCGCCACCCCCACCCGACTACGACGAGTACCCGCCCTACGACGACTCCGACGCACCCCCACCCGAGCACTACTGACCCCGCCCGGGCCCTGCCCGGGGCTTTCGGCCGGGGGTCCCGCCCGGGGTCCCGCCCCGCCCATCCGCCCCGTTTTCCCGCACGAAGTCCGTGAAGGACTCAGTCATCACGGACTTTGTGCGGGAGAACGCTCGGAGAGGGCGTTCCGGGGTGGGTTAGGTGAGGTGGGAGCGACGGCTCCCCGAGGCGGGACGGGTGCCGAGGCGCGCCTGTCACCACTGGCGCGACGACGTGCGGGAGACGCGGCGACCGGATTCGAACCGGCGTAGACGGCTTTGCAGGCCGCTCCCTGACCTCTCGGGCACACCGCGCGATGACCTCGATCATCCCCGACCCCCGCGCCGCCCGCCCGAACAAGTCCTTCTGTGACGGGCCGCACGAACTCCCTCCACGTTCTCGCGGACAAAGTCCGTGACAACGGAGTTCTTCACGGACTTTGTCCGCGAGAAAGTGGGAGAGGGTGACTAGACGACGCCGCCCATCATGCCGATGAGGGCGCGCCGGTGGTCGTAGTCGACGCCGTCGGCATGGAACGTCCCCTCGGGGGTGAAGTACGCCACGAGGCCGTCGGGGTTCGGATGCCCCCAGATCTTCAAGTGCTTCTCGAGGTCTTTCACGTAGTACCTGGTCTCGCCGGCCACTGTACGCTTCTCGGTGTGCTCCGACGCCTCCAGTTGCTCTGCCGAGGGAGGGGTGCTGGGCGGCGTGGATGAAGGGGTGTGCTCCGGCGACTCACTCATGCGCTGAGCCTAGCCCGCAGCGCCCCGCGCACCGTTGGTCGCACGAAGTGCTCTCAAAAAACCCCGAGAGAGCACTTTGCGCGACCAGGACGAGCGCCGCCTGGGCTCGTGTGCGACGCGCGGGGTCACCACGAGCCCCACCCCTCACCCCCGATGGCCCCACGGCGTCCTGCACAGCGCTGGTCGCACGAAGTGCTCTCGCAAAGCCCCGAGAGAGCGCTTTGCGCGACCAAGACGAGCGCCGCCCGCACTCGAGAGCGACAGGCGGGGTGACCACGCGCCCCATTCCCTCACTCGTGCTCGGGCAGCAGGGGCGCCGAGAGCCCGGGGTCGTGGTGCAGGTGCGCGGCACGCGAGACCGAGTCGGCGCCGAAGCGGTCGCGCACGGCGTCGAGCACGGTGTCGAGCCGGGGCGGGTCGAAGCTCACGCCCGCGCCGAGGCCGAGGCCGAGGCTGCGGCCGGCGCCGGCGCTGAGGCCGCGGGCGGCACCCGGCCGGTGCGCGTCGTCCCAGTCGATCGGCAGTTCGAGCGGGATGCTGTCGGCACGCGCCAACTGCCCGAATGAGAGCCCGATCAGCGTGATGCCACGCGCGGCGATCTCGGGCTGCGCCGCGGCCAGCAGCTCGCGCGCGACGCCGAGCAGCACCGAGGTGCGATCGGATGCGGTGCCCACCGTGCGCGACCGCGTCGCCTTCTCGAAGTCGCCGAAGCGCAGCCGCAGCACGACCGTGCGGCACACCCGGTCTCCGTCGCGCAGCCGCCTGGCGAGCCGGTCGACGATCTGCGTGAGGATGAGTTCGAGCTCCTCGGGTGACCGCGCCCGCGACCGCGGACCACCGCCGAGCGCCCGCTGCGACCCGATCGACGAGCGGCGTCGCGTCGTGTCGACCGGCCGCGGGTCGCGCAGCCGCGCGAGAGCGTGCAGGTGCGCCCCGGCGGCGCGCCCGAGCAGCCGCTCGGCCGTCGCCTCCTCGAGCTCGGCGAGCTGCCCGACCGTTCTGATGCCGAGCCCGTGCAGCTTCGCGGCGGTCTTCGCCCCCACGCCCCAGAGCCGCTCGACCGGCAGGGGCAGCAGGAACTCCTGCTCGCGCTCGGGTTCGACGACCAGCAGCCCGTCGGGCTTGCTCACCGCGCTCGCCACCTTGGCGAGGAACTTCGTGCGCGCCACCCCCACCGAGATGGCCAGCCCGGCCTCCGCCCGCACCCGGGCGCGCAGCCGCACGGCCACCTGCTCGGGGGTGCCCACGAGCCGCCTCAGACCGCCGACCTCGAGGAAAGCCTCGTCGATCGACAGACCTTCCACGAGGGGCGTCGTGTCACGGAAGATCGCGAACACCGCGCGGCTGGCCTCGGAGTACGCCTCCATCCGCGGCGGCACCACCACCGCATCGGGGCACAGCTCGCGCGCCTGCCGCCCACCCATCGCCGTGCGCACCCCGCGTGCTTTCGCCTCGTAGCTCGCCGCCAGCACCACCCCGCCGCCGACGATCACCGGCCGCCCGCGCAGCGCCGGTGCGTCACGCTGCTCGACCGAGGCGTAGAACGCGTCGAGGTCGGCGTGCAGCACGGTCGCCTCGCCCCTCATGCCGCCTCCCGTCACCGTCCTGACAGGATGCTCGCACCGCCCACCGACATCGGTCACCACACGGCTGCGCCCGGTCAGCGCACCAGCGGATGCATCCCCCACGATGTGACCATGACCTCACCCGACCCCGCACCCAGCCCCGCCTCCGCGCCCACCCCGGGCCTCCGCATCGGCCTCCTCGTCTTCTCGAACGTCACGCAGCTCGACCTCACCGGGCCGCTGCAGGTGTTCGCCGACGTTCCCGGCGCATCCGTCGACGTCATCGGCAAGACGCCCGACCCGGTGCCGACCGACGCGGTCATCACGCTCACCCCCACGGTCACCTACGCCGCCTGCCCGCAGCTCGACGTGCTCTGCGTTCCGGGCGGGCACGGCGTCGACCTGCTGCTCGACGACGACGAGACGCTCGACTTCCTCCGCTCGCAGGCGGAGCGCGCCCGCTACGTCACTTCGGTCTGCACGGGGGCGCTCCTGCTCGGCGCGGCGGGTCTGCTGCAGGGCTACCGGGCGACGACGCACTGGTCGGCATTCGAGCTGCTCGCCGAGTTCGGCGCGACGCCCGAGCGCAGCCGCGTGTGCCACGACCGTGACCGCATCACGGGCGGCGGGGTGACCGCCGGCATCGACTTCGCCCTCTCGGTGGTCGCCGAGCTGTGCGGCCGCGACGTCGCCGAGCGCATCCAGCTGCACCTCGAGTACGACCCGGCGCCGCCCTTCACGGCGGGCTCCCCGAGCACGGCTCCGACTGCCGTGCTCGAGGCGTTCCGCGCGGCGGGGGCCGCCCACCAGGCCGACCGGGAGGAGCGCGTGCGGCGGGCGGCGGCCCGCATGCGGGCTTAACTCGGGCGGAACTTCCCTCGAATCGGTCGGGACACGGGCAATTCCAGCCCGCATGATGATCTCAGTGACCGCATCGTGCGGCACATCCCGCGTCGACGAGGAGGTCGGGAGATGGCCCGTTCGGGTGAAGAGCGCCGCAAGCGCATCCTCGACCTGGTGAGGTCGGGCGGTCGCCAGGAGGTGCAGGAGATCGCCACCGCTCTTGGGGTCGCCGTCGAGACCGTGCGCCGCGACCTGCGGGTGCTCGAAGACCGCCACCTGCTGCAGCGCGTGCACGGCGCGGCGATGCCGGTCGAGAGCGGGAGCTTCGAGACCGCGATGGACCACCGGGCCCAGACCAGGCTCGCCGAGAAGCGGCGCATCGCCGCGGCGGCCGTGGAGGCGATCGGCGACGCGCAGACCATCTTCCTCGACGAGGGCTACACCCCGATGCTCATCGCCGAGGCGATCGCCGAGCTCACCCAGCCGCTCACCGTCGTGACGGCGTCGCTCGCGAACGCGGTGGCGATCGGCAAGGCGCCGCACCACTCGGTGCTGCTCCTCGGCGGGAGGGTGCGCAGCCGCACCCTGGCGACCGTCGACCACTGGGCCACCGCGATGCTGGCCCAGCTGAACCTCGACCTCGCCATCCTCGGCGCCAACGGCATCACGGTCGAGAGCGGGCTCACCACGCCCGACCCCGCCGTGGCCGAGGTGAAGCGTACGGCCGTCGCCGTGTCGCGGCGCCGCATCTTCATCGGCATCCACACGAAGTTCGGTGTGACGAGCTTCTGCACCTTCGCGAAGGTGCAGGACTTCGAGCTGCTCATCACCGAAGAGGCACTGCCGCTCCGGCAGGCACAACGATTCGCCGCGCTCGGCCCCCACGTCGAGCGCGTCTAGGACGCACGACCCGAACACCCCACAACCCGAACACCGAGAACCCATCACCACGAAAGGCACACCATGCGATCGAGACTCCTCCCGCTAGCGCTCGGCGGCGCGACCGTCATCGCCCTCGCCCTCACCGGCTGCAGCGACGGACCGGGGATGACGACGTCCTCCGACTCCGCGAACGGAGCGGGCAACGGCAGTGGCGCCGGCGCCGGCACCACGAGCATCCAGTTCGTCAACCCGCTGCCCAACTACCCGGCCTGGCGCCTCATCGGCGACTGCATGGCCGACGCCGCCGAGGCGCGCGGCGTCGACTTCAACGAGTCGGGCCCGACCGGCCAGGCGATGGACCCGACCACCATGATCGAGCAGATCCAGAGCGCCATCGCCAACAAGAAGTCGGGAATCATCACCCTCCCCGCCAGCGACGCGTTCGGCCCACTGCTCGACCAGGCCCGTGACGCCGGGATCGTCACCGCCACGATGTACGGCGACGGAGCCGACGGCAGCGGCGCCGACATCAACGTGGGCATCGACTGGACCGAGCTCGGCAAGATCTACGTCGCCGAGGTCGAGAAGCTCCCGGGCGACAAGAAGCTCGGCCTCATCGCCCCGGGCGACACCGGCATCGGAAAGTCGTTCATGGACGGCGTGAAGGCCGCGGTCGCCGACACCGACGACGTGGAGATCGTCGGAGAGGTCTACACCGGCGACGACTCGGCGAAGGCGCTCGCGCAGACGAACGCGCTCCTCACCGCGCATCCGGAGGTCAACGTCATCGCCACGAACATGGGCACCGTCACCCAGGGCGCCGTCTCGGCGATCGAGGCCAAGGGCCTCACCGGCAAGGTCGCGTTCATCGGCAACGGTCCCGACAACGGCGGCAAGGAGGCCCTCGAGAGCGGCGCGGAGTACCGCTTCCTGCTGCAGGCGCTCTGCGACGCCGGTGCGGATGCGCTCGACGCCGTCGTCGACCGCATCGAGAGCGGCGAGGCGGCGGGAGGATCGGCGACCCTCATCGACGTCGGCACCCGCATGGCCACGAAAGACGACTACGCCGAGCTGCTGGAGCAGGGGTGGGCCTGATGAGCACCCCTTCTTCCACTCCGGCGCTCGAGCTGCGGGGCATCCGCAAGTCGTTCGGTTCGGTCGCCGCCCTGGAAGACGTGGACTTCGCCGCCTACCGCGGCGAGGTCCACGCCATCGTGGGTGACAACGGCGCCGGCAAGTCGACCACCATCAAGATCGTCACGGGCATCCACAAGAGCGACGGCGGCGAGATCCTCGTCGACGGCGAGGCGATGGATGCGGTGCACGGCGCCAGCGATGCGCTCGAGAAGGGCATCGCGGTCGTCTACCAAGACCTCGCCCTGGTCGAGTGCCTCGACATCGCCACGAACATGGCGCTCGGCAACCTGCCGAAGCGCTTCGGGGTCGTGCTCGACCGCCGGCGCATGGACCGCGAGGCCGCCAAGGTGCTCGCCGACCTCAACGTGCGCGTCGGCGATGTGAAGACCCCGGTCGGCCTGCTCTCGGGCGGGCAGCGTCAGGTCGTCGCCATCGCCCGTGCCGTGCGCATGGACAAGCCGATCATGCTGCTCGACGAGCCCACCGCCGCCCTCGGCGTGCAGGAGACCGCCCACGTCGGGCGCATGATCGACGAGCTGCGCGGGGCGGGCAAGGCCGTCATCTGCATCAGCCACGACCTCGACTTCGTGTTCACCCACGCCGACCGCATCACCGTGCTGAGGCTCGGCACCAGCGTCGGCACCCGCCGCGCGAGCGAGACCACCCGCGACGAGATCATCGGCATGATCACGGGCGCCATCCCGCGCGACACCCCCTCGCGCCGCACCCTCGAGGAGGCATCATGACGCGCACCGCGCCGAACACCCCGACGACCGCACCGGCGGGTGCGACGACGGATGCGCATCCGGCACCGCGGTCGACCCGCCGCATCGCGACGGTGCTGCTCCGGCAGGAGGCGTCGCTGCTCGCCGTGGTCGCGGTGATCGTCATCGCGGCGACCGTGGCGAACCCCGCGTTCATCTCGGTCGACAACCTCACCGAGATCCTCCGCAGCTCGGTGATCTACTTCGTGATGGGCTGCGGCGCAGCCCTCCTCATCATCGGCGGCGGGCTCGACTTCTCGGTCGGAGCCGTCTTCACCCTCGCCGCGCTCACAGGCACCTCGCTCATGAAGCTCGGGGTGTGGGTGCCCGTCGCCATCCTCGCCGCGCTCGTCGTGGCGGCGCTGGTGGGCGTGCTCAACCACCTCATCATCACCTACTGGCACGTGCCGCCCATCATCGCGACGCTCGGCACCTTCTTCATGGCGCTCGGCATCAACGCGCTCATCACCGGTGGGCTCGACGTGCTGCCGCTGCCGACCGACTTCGTGCGGCTGGGTCAGGGGTACTTCATCGGCATCCCGAACGTCATCTGGATCGCGGTGCTGGTCGGCGTAGCCGCCTGGTTCGTGCTCGAGCACACCCGGTTCGGCGTGAACGTGCGGGCGCTCGGTGGCAACCGGCAGGCCGCCATCGGGAACGGCCTGCGGGTGAAGCGGCTCGACCTGGCGCTCTACGTGATCGCCGCGGTCACCGGCGGTATCGCGGGGCTGCTGTACTCGGCACGCGTGGGCGCCGGGCAGGTGGAGGCGGGCGGATCGGCGACGACCCTCGTCGTCGTCACCGCCGTGCTCATCGGCGGAGTGAGCCTCCTCGGCGGGCTCGGCAACATCACCGGCGTCGCCGTCGGCGCGGTGCTGCTCTCGCTCATCGACAACGCGCTCATCGTCGCGTCGATCCCGCCGCAGTACAACAACATCGTGGTCGGCGCCATCCTCGTCTGCGCGGTCGCCGTCGACTACCTCCGGCGTCAGCAGCTGTACAAGCGGCGCTGACGCGCGGCACCGCTCTCACCGGCATCACGAACACCCGAAAGGAACCGCCACTCATGGCAGACCACGAGGCCGCACCGCGGTCGCCCGACGCCGACCCGAAGGCTGCAGGGCTCGACCCCGTGCTCGCGCAACTGCTGCCCCAGCTGAACGCCGCGGCGCCGCCCGTGGGCGACGGCACCGACGCAGCCGAGTTGCGCCGCGGCTTCGGCGAGCTGATCGCCCTGCTGCAGGGGCCGGATGCGCCGGCTCCGTTCGACGGCGAGGTCACCGACGGAGAGGTGGCGGGGTCGGAGGGGCACGTGCGTGTTCCTGTCCGCACCTGGGTGCCGCGCGGGGCCGGTGCCGACGTGGGCACCGTCGTCTTCGTGCACGGGGGCGGCTGGGTGCTCGGCGACCTCGACTCTGCGGCGCCCACGGCCCGCTTCCTGGCCGAACGGATGCGCGTGAGAGTCGTGGCGGTCGACTACCGTCTGGCGCCCGAGCATCCGTTCCCCGCCGCGTACGACGACGCGCTCGCCGTGCTGCGGGCGGAGCGGGAGCGCAGCGACGGCTGGCTCGCGGTGGCGGGCGACAGCGCCGGGGGCAACCTCGCCGCGGCGCTCGCGCTCGCGGCGCGCGAACTCGGCCTGCGCCTCGACGCGCAGCTGCTGTTCTACCCTGGGCTCGACCCCGCCATGTCGTCGGAATCGCACCAGCGCTATGGCGACGGCTATCTGCTCACGCGCCAGGCGATGCGGTACTACTGGGAGAGCTACGCGGGCACCGCCGACCCGGGTGACCCGCGCTTCGCGCCGCAGGCCGCCCGGTCGCTCGCCGGGGTCGCGCCGGCCGTGGTCACCACCGCGGGCATCGACCCGCTCCGCGACGAGGGCGACGCTTACGCCGCACGCCTGGTCGCGGAGGGTGTCGAGACGGTGGTGCTGCCGCAGCCGACGCTCATCCACGGCTGGATCGACCAGACCGTGCGCGTGCCCGCGGCGCGGCGCGCCCTCGAGCGCGCCGTCGACGCGCTGCAGCTCCTGCGCGAGGGGAGCGCTGCATGACCGCCCTCCCCGGCACCATCGCGGCACCCGATCGCGGCAGGCTCCCCGTCGCCCAACCGCTGTACTCGCGCGACGACGTCACGGCCGGCATCGTGCACTTCGGCTTCGGCGCGTTCCACCGCGCCCACCAGGCCGCCTACCTCGACACGCTCATGAACGACGGGCTGGCGCTCGACTGGGGGATCGTCGGCGTGAACGTTCTCGCCCACGACGAGCGGATGCACGAGGTGATGACCACGCAACGGTGCCGCTACACGCAGGTGCTGAAGCACGCCGACGGCCGACTCGAGGCGCGCACGATCGGCTCGGTGGTGGAGCACCTTCACGCGCCCGCCGACCCGGTTGCCGTGCTGGAGCGGCTGGCCGACCCGGGCATCCGGATCGTGTCGCTCACGATCACGGAGGGCGGGTACGAGACCGACCCGGCGACGGGGGAGTTCGCGCCCGTGTCGGAAGGCGTGCTCGCCGACCTCGCGGCGGTCGGCGGCGGTGCACCCGGTACCGAGGTGGGCGCCGACCCCATCGTCCCGCGCTCGGTGTTCGGTTTCATCGTGGCCGGCCTCCGGATGCGGCGGTCGCGCGGCATCCCGCCGTTCACCGTGCTCTCCTGCGACAACGTGCAGGGCAACGGCAGCATCGCGCGCGCCGCGCTGCTGGCCTTCGCGAAGACCGTCGACCCCGAGCTGGCGGAGTGGATGGCCGCGGAGGTCGCGTTCCCGAGCACCATGGTCGATCGCATCACCCCCATCACCACCGACGGCGACCGTGAGCTCGTGCGCGAGGTCTTCGGCGTCGACGACGCCTGGCCGGTGATGGCCGAGCCGTTCGCGCAGTGGGTGATCGAAGACGACTTCCCGCTCGGCCGCCCCCCGCTCGAACGCGCCGGTGCCCAGTTCGTCGACGACGTGGCGCCCTACGAGACGATGAAGCTGCGATTGCTGAACGCCTCGCACCAGGCGCTCGCGCATCCGTCGTCGTTGCTCGGGCACGAGCTGGTCGACGAGGCGATGGCCGACCCTGACGTGGTCGCACTGCTACGGGCCTGGTTCGGGGAGGCGCTCGCCGTGCTGCCCGAGGTGCCCGGCATCGACCTCGCGGTCTACTGCGACACGCTCATCGAGCGCTACTCGAACCCGTGGGTGCGCGACACCGTCGAACGGCTGGCGATGGATGCGGAGAACCGCCTCTCGGCGTTCGTTCTGCCGGTCGTGCGCGACCGGTTGGCGCTCGGACTCCCGGTCGACGTGGCAGCGCTCGTGCTCGCCGCTCACTTCGAGCGGGCTGCCGGGTCGGACGATGAGCGCCGCGAGGGCGGTGGGGGCCGGTCAGGCGGGGCGCGCCGGGCAGACGGCGGGCCGGCGGCGGGCGCAGAGGCGGTGCGCGCGACGCACTTCCTCGGCGACCTCGCAGCCGACCCGCGTGTCGGCGGCCTCGTCGCCGCCTACGGCGCGGCGATCAGGGCCTACGGCGTGAGAGCTGTCGTGCGAGACGTCAGCTCCGGGCGACGGCTATCTCGTTCGGAGTGACCTCGAGTTCGCCGGTGGCGAGGATCTCACCGGTCGTGAGGTCGACGGCGTGGATGCTGTTCGTCGCCGGCTCGGTGACGTAGGCGATGTCGCCGGCCACGACGAGGGCGGGATGCGCATCCTGCCATTCCTTCGGCCCGGTCCATGCGTCGATCACCGGGAGCTCCCGCTCGATCTCGCCGGTCTCGGGGTCGAGCACGTGGATTGCGCCGTCGGTGGCGAGCACGTAGGCGAGATCGCCCGGGCCGCGTGCCACGTCACGGAAGGTGTACTCCACTCCCTCGGGCAGGTCGACGACGTCGAGGGTGCCCGCGGCGGTGTCGATGAGGGTGACGGCATGCAGCAAGTAGCCCTCGGCGTCGGGGTCGCTCTTGTAGTCACCCACCACGACGGGGCTGCTCTCGCTCACGTAGGCATTGCCCATGCGGCCGTAGGGCTGGTCGGGGGCGTCGAGCTTCAGGATGGCGCCGTCGCGGTAGACGAGGGCGCCGTTCTCGCAACCGAACACCACGGCCTCGTCGGAAGCGGTGCCTTCCCCGTGCACACCGGGGCACTGGTCGCTCGTGGCGATCTCGGTTCCCGAGGCGTCGCGCACCACGATGCCGGTGCGGCCCTCGGCGCTGCCTACCGTGGTGATGAAGGTGCCGTCTTCGAGCACGACGGAGACGCCGTGGTGCGCCTCGACGCCCTCGACGGTCTCGACCTCGGGGAGGGCATCCGCGTCGGCCAGCTCGGCGGTGTCGAACACCGTGGTGTCGCTGGTGCCGTCGGCGTAGAGGATCGTCTTGCCGGCGTGCCGCACCACGTGACCCGGGGTGTCGGCCTCGAAGACGAGACCGGTGAGCTCCGGGTCGCCGTCGGTGCCCGCGGCGGTGTCGAGCACCTGGAAGCCCTCGCTCATCGTCACCATGACGTGCCGCCCGTCCCCCGCCGGGTTCAGGCGGGTGAACTCCTCGGAGTCGAGGTCGGCGATGGTGTCGAGCGTCGTGCCGTCGAGCACGAGGATGCCGCCCTCGTAGGAGACGGCGACCCGCGCTCCGGAGGCGGATGCGGTGGGCCGCTCTCCGGAGCCGGTCGCCGTGCCTCCGCCGGTGGCGGGGGCGGAGCAGGCCGCGAGCGCGAGCGCCGTTCCGGTGGTCAGGGCGGCGAGGCCGGCCCGACGTGCCAGGGATGTTCTCATGGTGTGCTTTCTCTCTCGTGTGGGGTAGGCGCTCAGGCCGAGAGCCCGGTGGCGATGCGCTCGGTGTTGACGCGCATCATGGTCAGGTAGTCGGGTGCTCCGCCCTCGGCGGAGGTGAGCGACTCGGTGTAGAGCTCGACGACGTCGACCTCGAGATCGGCCTCGGCGGCGAGGGCCTGCATCAGCCGGTCGGGCGACGACGACTCCGCGAAGATCGTGCGCACCCCTGTGGACTCGATCGCCTCGACCAGCTCGGCGAGATCGGAGGCGGAGGGAGCGGCGAGCGTGGTGCCCCCGGGGATGACCGCTCCGACGAGCTCGAAGTCGTAGCGGTCGGCGAGGTAGCCGAAGACGTGGTGGTTGGTGACGAGTGCGCGGCGCTCGGCAGGCAGGGTGCCGAAGGCGGCGGTCATCTCGGCGTCGAGTGCGCGCAGGGCGCCGCGGTAGTCGTCGCTCTGCGCGAGGATCGCCTCGGCGTCGACACCGTCGACGGCGGCCAGCATCGGCTCGAGGGCGTCGACGACGTCGAGCATGCGCGCGGGGTCTGTCCAGAAGTGCGGGTCGGGCAGGCCCGCCGTGTCGCGCGCGCGATAGTCGAGCACGTCGATGGCGTCGCCGGCGCGGAACACGGGAACACCACCGGCCTCCGCCCGGTCAAGGTGCTGCTGCAACCCCTCCTCGAGCCCGAGTCCGTTCGACACCACGAGCGCGGCCGAGCCGAGCATCGCGGCCTCCTGCGCCGAGATCTCGAAGGAGTGCGGGTCGGCGTCGGACTTCATGAGTGTTGTCACGGCGAGCTGCTCGCCGGCGAGCTCGGTCACCACGTCGCCGAGGATGTTGGTCGTCACCACGACGGAGGGGCGGCCGCCCGACGAAGCGCCAGGGGAGCCGGTGAGGCCCGAGGCGTGGCCGGACGCCGCCGTGCATCCGGCGAGCAGGACTGCGGTCAGGCCGGCGGCGGCCACGACGGCTCCGCGGGTCGAGCGGTGTCGGGATCGGCGCATGCTCAGCGTCCTGTCTCGGCCGCGAAGGCCGGCTCGGTGGAGGTCGGGAAACTGCGGGCGATGCGGGCGTCGTCGGCGAAGTCGATCTCCCAGAGCATCAGCTCCCTCGGTCCGCTGAGGTACGCCCGCTGCTGGTCGGCCACGAGACGCGGGGTCTCGCCGGCGGCGAGCGAGTCGGCGACGAGCGGGTCGGTCTGCGCGAGGAGCGATCCGTCGGCGCCGTCGATCACGAGCATCCGGCCATCGGTGGCGAGCGCCAGTACGTGCTGTTCGTCGTCGTCCACCGCGGTGACCGCCGCGAGAGGGGTGGGCACGGGCAGGAGCGACCACGAACGTCGGCGGGTGTCCAGCATCCAGATGCCGTCGGAGCCCGCGAGCCCCGCCACGGTCGGGCGGCCCTCGCGGTTGTCGAACGAGGTGGCCGCCGGGGCCGTGCTCCCGGCCGGGTAGGGGATGCGCTCCAGGACGAGCTCGTCGTCGGTGACGGTGGCGAGGAGGGCGCCGTCGGTGCAGCCGATCACGGCGCCGACCCGGGTCGTGATGGTGCCGGCGGCATCGGTGCAGGCCTCGGTGACACCGGTCGGCTCGCCGTCGGCGGTGTAGGCCGTGACGGAAGACGCGGGAACAGCCCGAGCGGCGGATGCGGATGAGGTGGCCGCGGCGGGCAGGGAGGCCGGGCTCGGTTCGGTCACGAGGGCGTAGGAGCCGACGGGAACGACCAGCCCTGCGTGGGGCGGGGTACGCATCCGGAACCGCTCCTCGACCTCGCCGCGCGAGAGTGCGGCGGTGTCGAGCAGGACAGCGTCGCCCGACTCGGGGAAGAACAGGCCGGTGCCGCCGCTGGTGGAGAGATTCGTGGTGGCGACCGTCGCGCTGCCGCTGCCGCTGCCGCTGACCGTGCCGAGGAGGCGGGGCTCGGCGCGGTAGTAGTGGAAGTGGTCGATGTGGTCCCAGGTCCAGACGCCGCTGTCGACGATCTCGACGCCGTCGCGGGTGGCGGCGAAGAGGTAGCGGCCGTCGGTGGTGAGGGCGTGCGGCTCGTCGATGCGGCCGATCGTGGTGAGGCTCTCGTCGAGCAGGTCGAGGTGGGTGACGGTGCCCGAGCGGTCGATGGTGGTGAGCCCGAGCTGCGGTTCGGCGACCTCGGCGGCTCCGGAGACGGCGCCGTGCCCGTCGCCGGTGCCGGGTGCTGCGCCGGCGGGGGACGACCCGCCGCCGGCCGAGGCGGCTCCGTGCGGGCCTGCTGCCGGCACGGAGGTGCAGGCGGTGAGACAGAGGGAGGCGACCGTGGTCAGGAGAAGTACTGCGGGACGGTGGTGCACAGGGGCCTTTCGCGGGGGGGGGGGGCGGACGGGGCGGGCGATTGCGATGGCCGAGGTCAGGTGCGAGGCACGCGTGAGCGCACCGCCCACGACAGTGCGGCGATGACGATGGCCGACAGAGCCACCGACGCTCCCGCCGCCGTAGCGGCGTGCCAGGAGACCAGCAGGCCCGTGAAGACGGCGACCGTGCCGAGGGCTGCGGCCAGCAGCATCCGTGCGGCGATGCGGTTCGTCCAGTGCCCGGCGGCGACAGCAGGAGCGAGCAGCAGGCCGACGACCAGAAGGGAGCCGACCGCCTGATAGGAGGCGACGACGGCGAGGCTGACGAGCCCGACGAGCACCGCCTGCGCGAGCCGGGGAGCGAGGCCGAGCACGGCGGCGATGCGCGGATCGAGGGCGAGAGCCACCAGGGGGCGGTGGAAGAGCCCGGCGGCGGCGACCCCGACGGCTGCAGCGATGGCCAGCATGAGCAGGTCGGCGTGGTCGATGGCGAGGATATCGCCGAACAGGATGGAGGTGGCATCGGTGGCGAAGCTGCCGGAGTGCGAGATGACGATCACGCCGAGCGCCAGCATCGACACGAAGAGCAGACCGATGCTGGTGTCGTAGCTCAGCCGGCCGCGTCGCTGGAGAGCGCCGATGCCGAGGCTCATCGCCACGGCGCTCACCGCGCCGCCCACGAGGACCGGCAGCCCGAGGAGCGTGGCCGCGGCGACGCCGGGGAGCATGCCGTGGGCGAGGGCCTCGCCGAGGAACGCCATGCCGCGGATGACCACCCAGGTTCCCACCACCCCGCACAGCACGGCGACGAGGCTGCCGCCCACCAGGGCGCGCTGGAGGAAGTCCAGGGCGAACGGCTCGAGGGCGGCGGAGAGAGGGGGCATGGCTGTCGACCTTATTGATAATGAGAACGATTATCAAATGGGATAGTCTGGCCGGATGACTCATCCCGCGTGCCCCGTGGCGGATTCTCGGCCGATTCCTCCGCTCGATCCCGTCGTCGTGCTCGACTCGCTGCTGACGCTGCGGGCTGCGCGGGTCGACCTGGGTGGGCGGACGATGCTCCATCCTTCCGACGTCGACGTGCGGCGCGGCGAGATCGTCGTGATCGCCGGCGCGAACGGGGCCGGCAAGTCGACGCTCCTCGAGGTCGTGGCGGGCGTGCGGCCGATGACTGCCGGCAGTCGAGTCGTCACCGGGTCGGCCGCGTTCGTTCCGCAGCGCGCCGTCGTCCCTGACGACCTGCCCGTCACGGTGCGCGACGTGGTGGCGGTCGGCGCATGGGGGAGGGCGGGGCTCTGGAGGCCGCTCGGCCGCGCTGCGCGAGACAGCATCGACGACGGCCTGCGGCGCCTGGGCATCGCCCCCCTGGTGCGGCGCCCGTACGCGCGCCTCTCCGGAGGGCAGCGTCAGCGGGCGCTCCTCGCGCAGGCCGTGGTGCGCGGTGCCGACCTGCTCCTCCTCGACGAACCGACCACGGGCCTCGACGACGAGAGCGCCGCCCGCATCCTCACCGTCCTGCGCGAGGAGGCCGCCCGCGGCGCGGGAGTGCTCTGTGTATCGCACGACCCCGTCGTCCTCGCCGCCGGCGACCGCGTGCTCCGCCTCGAGGGAGGCCATCTCGAGACGACTGCGCCGGCGACGCTTGACCGGCCTATCTCTATATAGCTAGATTTGCGACATGCAGCGTCTGGCGAGAATCACCCCCGCGACCGTCGACGTGCTGTCCGTGCTGCTCCATGAACCGGGGCCGGTCTGGGGGCTGCTGCTGGTCAAGGCGACGGGCCGGCCTGCCGGGAGCGTCTACCCCATCCTCGAGCGGCTCGAAGGCGCCGGCTGGGCGACGTCGGTGTGGGACAACGAGAGCGAGCGGGCCGGCCCCCGGCGACGCCTCTACGAGTTGACGGGGGAGGGGGCAGACGCGGCGCGGGCCGCGATCGCCCACCACGAGGTCGTTGCGCGGCGGCGAGCGGAGAAGGGTGCGGCCAGCGGGCACGGCGTGCGGGTGGCCCGCGCGTGAGCGCCGATCTCGCGCTGCGGGCGCTCGCGAGGCTGCTGCCCCCTCGAGCCAGGGCGCGCTACCGCGAGGAGTGGCGCACGGATGCGTCGCGGGCCCGCCAGCTGGGGCTGCGGTCGGCGGGCGTGGTGATGGGCGCCGCGCTCCTCGTCGTCACCCTCGACCGCGACAGCCCCGCCCACACCGGCGAGCCGCGAGGCGCGCTGGCCCGCAGGCTGGCGCGCCGGGGCTCCACGCTGGTCGCGGCCTGCGCCGTGGTGCTGATCGGAACCTTCTTCACGGCGGGGATCGCGCCGGAGCCCGGCGCCGCACCCATGGCCGTGCTCTCCGCGCTCGAGGCCGCGGGGTGGATCGTCCCCCGACTCGCCCTCGCCCTCGGCGCGCTCGGGCTCCTTCTCCTGGTGGCGGGTTCGTCGAAGGCGCTCACCAGCCTCGGTCGGGCGGCGCTGGCGGTCGCGGCTGTCGGCCCCGCGCTCATCGCCGTCGCCGTGGTCGCGTGGCCGGCCGGTCCCGATCCGGAGGCCGTGCCGGGCGCGGCGGCGTCGGGCGCCAACCCGGCTTTCGTCGCGGTGGTGCTCGGGGTGGGGGTCGCGGCCAGCGTGCTCGGCGCGTTCGGGGTGCTCGCCGTCGTGGCGGGGTCGGGGCCTCTCGGCCTCCAGCCGCGTCGGTCCGCGTGGCGGCGGCGCGCATCCGTCGCTCCCGTCGGAGCGGTCGTGGCGCTCGCCGTCGTGGTGCTGGGGGCCATCGACACCCTGGTGTGGAACCCGCTGGCGAAGGTGCCCGGGCTTCCGCTGCCCGTCGTCTACGAGCGCATGGTGAGTGTCGACGGCTTCCCGCTCGGCTACAACGTTGCGGTCGTGCTGGTGTGGGCGGTGTTCTGGGCGGGACTCGCGCTCGGGGTGCTGGCGCTCGCGCTCAGCCGCCGGGCGTCGTGGTTCACGGTGCGGCGGATCGCGATCGTCATGCTCGTGCTGGTCGGGGGAGCGCTCTTCTTCCGGTTCTTCGCGGGCTTCGGCTTCGGCATGTCGATCGCCGACACCTTCGGTACCTCCGGAGGAGACGGGTCGGCCGTCTCCGCGGTGCTGACCCTCCTCGGGCAGCTCTCGCTCGGTGCAGCGCTCGTCGCCTTCGGCTGGGCCCCGCGCGTGCGGGCGCGCTCGGTCGAGCGCGCGGGGGCCTGACAGCCGTCGGGCGCCTCCTGCCGTGCCGGGCGGGCTAGGGTCGTCGCATGGGCTGGTTCGGATTCGGTGGTGGGCGGCGTGAGATCCCGGCGGCGACGGCAGAGGAGGTCGAGGGCGCCACGTTCTCGGAGTCGCGCTTCAGTGGGGGCTACGACCAAGCCGAGGTCGACGCGTTCCTCGAGCGGTGCGTGGCGAGCATCCGCTGGCTCGAGGGCGGGCCTCGGCCTGCCGAACCGCTCACGTCGGATGCCGTGGTGAACCAGCGCTTCAGCCAGACCAAGTTCCGCGCCGGCTATGCCCAGGATGAGGTCGACGACCTCCTCGACCGCGTCGCCTCCGCCCTGAAGACCCCGCCCCCGGACTCCGGCTCTGCCCCCGCCCCCGCCGCCGGGTGACGCTCAACGGTTCGGCCGCTCACTCGGGCGAGACTGCCTGCCACGCCGTCACTCCCGCCTGAGCGAAGCCCTGGCGTCCAGCGATCGTTACGAGAACCTCCGAAGCGTGCGTCGAGGTGAATTCCCACCCGTCGAGGTCGACCCGGAGGGCCCTTGTCACGACGCCGTCGACCGGAACCGTCGAGACGGTGAACGGGCTCGTTTCAAAGCGCTGGCGGAGTGCATCCATGTCGGCTGTGGTGGGGATGAGTTGGCCCGCACGGAACTCAGGCAGGTGATTGACGAGGTGTGTGCAGGCATGGATCTGCAGCGCCTCCGAGAGGTCGAGCCCTTGCACTCGCCACGACCACACGGATGGCTGCTCACAGTCGGGAGCGTCGCGCGGCGGCACGACATACCCGACTTCGACGACGTCGACCCGTGAGCCGTGCGACTGCGTCGACACCCCCACCCTCTCCACGGAGGAGTCCGCTGCGACATACACGGGCAACCCGAACCCCTCCGACGCCGGGTCGTCAGAGGGGTGCTGCGCGCGCGGATCGATGTTCATCTGCCCGGCCGGTCCTCACCGTTCGGGATACTTCGCTGTCGGGTCTCCCGAGCTGCAGATCCAACCGGCTGTCGTCACGGCAGTGCCTCCCGCCAGCGCGGACGCCTTGCTCGTATAGGGCTGGACGATGGTGCGGATGGCCTGCCACGAGGCGCTGTGGAGTGGCGCGAGTCCCGACATCGGATAGCTGCCGGTGGCGCCTCCCATTCCGAGGGTGGCCACAGTCGCGCTCCAGGTGTGGCTGAACGCCTGGCCTCGGCTCGACTTGATGACGTACCCGGTGCGGATCTGCGTGTTGCCATTCTGAAAGTAGATCCATGAGTTGCCGCAGTCACCAGGCACCGTGATGCCCTGGGTCGCGAGCATGCTGCCGCGAGACCCTGAGAAGTCGCCCGGGGCGTTGCTCATGGGCACCGACACTCGATCGCCCGATGGCGCGGTTCGCAGTTCGTACCCGTTCTCGGCTGCCACTGCGTCGTCGAACCCGATCACAGACATCGGCATCTCGGCCATCGAGCCCGACGCGGGAACGTGCTCGATCTCGGACGCGACTGCACCCGGACCTGCTACGAAAATGGTCGCGCAGAGTGACGCGAGCAGCACGGCGAATCCGAGTCCCTCTATCCGGCTTGTCCTCATGACGTTCTCCCTTCCCTAGGGGGACATCATGTCATCAAACTGAGCTTTAATCAGTACATCGGAGCGGCCGGTCGCGCCCGTCGGCGCCGTGGCCCGCTACTCCGGGTCGTTGCGGTGGAGGGCGCGGCGCACGCGCTCGACGACATTGGCGGCGGGCGGCTCGTTGTAGGCGCCGGCGAGTTCCTGGCCCGACATGGTGCCGATGGCGGCCATGACGTCGTCGGTGAGGCGGCGTCGCGCTCGTGCCGACCCGGCTTCGCCGTAGGGCGCGGGGTCGATGGGTTCGCCGAACTGCACGGTGACGGGGCGGATGCGCGGCAGCGTCGCATCGACGGGCAGCAGCTCCTGGGTTCCGGTCAGGGCGACCGGCACGATCGGGCTCCCGGTGGTGAGGGCGAGCCAGGCCACCCCGGTGCGGCCCTTGTAGAGGCGGCCGTCACGGGAGCGGGTGCCCTCGGGATAGATGGCGAACGCCCCGCCCGCCTCGAGCACCTCGCGGCCGCGCTCGAGCGAGTCCTGCGCCGCGGTGTTGCTCTCGCGGTCGACAGGGATGGCGCCGATCGACTCGAAGAAGAGCTTCGACATGCGGCCCTTGGCGCCCGAGCCGGTGAAGTAGTCCGACTTCGCGAGAAAACGCACGTCGCGTGGGGCGATCAGGGTGATCGCCACGCTGTCGATGAAGCTGAAATGGTTGCTCGCGAACAGCACGGGGCCCGACCGTGGAACGGATGCTCGCCCTATCACGGTGGGTCGAAACACCACTTTCGAGATGGGGCGCACGATGCCGCGCGCCACCGACTTGAACATCCACCGATCTTCACACGGCTCATATTCCGCCGGGGCTATGGGACATCTCCCTGCAAACACAGAGATTTGCCTGGCATCCTCGGAATAGTTGTCGCGTCAACTCCTCATTCGATCCACTCCGCACCTTTCCCGCACACCACGAAATGAGAACCGTGCCGTCCCGTCCCGACTCCTCCGCGCCCGTTCCCCCGAAGGCGAAAGGCCAGGCCAAGCAGCTGAGCGTCAAGCAGGAGCGCGACGCGCGCCGCGCCGAGAAGGTGCAGGCCATGCTCGCGCAGCAGAAGCGCCAGCAGCGGAACCGCCGCATCGGCTGGATCAGCGGCCTCGCCGCGGGCGTCGTGGCCGTGGGCCTCATCATCGGCTTCGTCGTCTCGAGCGCCACCCCGAAGGTCGACCCCGCGTCGATCTCGATCGGCGAACTCAAGACCTTCCCCGGCCTCACGGCGAACCACGTCACGGGCACGGTCGACTACGAGATGACGCCGCCGGCGGGCGGCGACCACAACGCCGTCTGGCTGAACTGCGGCGTCTACGACCAGCCGGTGCCCAACGAGAACGCCGTCCACGCCCTCGAGCACGGCGCGGTCTGGGTGACCTACGACCCGGCGCAGGTCGACGAGGCCGGCGTGCAGACACTCCGCGACGAGCTCCCCAGCACCTACGTCGTGCTCTCCCCGTTCGAGAACCTCGGTGCCCCCGTCGTCGCCTCCGCCTGGGGCAACCAGGTGTTCCTCGAGGGTGTCGACGACGCCCGCCTCACCGACTTCGTGCAGAAGTTCTGGCGCTCGAACGACGCCCCCGAGCCCGGCGCGGCCTGCACCGGCGGCTTGAACGCCGCGGGCAAGGTGGCCTGACCCGGTGACGCCCGAGGAGCCCCGGCCGCCCGAGGAACCGCAGCCGCGCGAGGCGACGCGCGCGCAGACGCGCGACGAGCCGCGCGACGCGGAGCCCACCTCCGCCACGACGATCCGCCCCTCACGCGGCCGCCTCACCCTCGCGGCGGTCGTGGCGGCGGCGGTCGTCGCGCTCGTCGCGTTCTCGGCCGGCTGGCTCGCCGCCCCGCGCATCGCGACTCCCTCCGACACCAGTGTCGAGGCGGGCTTCTCGCGCGACATGCAGGAGCACCACAACCAGGCCGTCGACATGGCGATGAACGTGCGCGAGCAGAGCGACGACCCCGAGATCCGCCAGCTCGCCTACGACATCGCCACCTCGCAGGCGAACCAGTCGGGGCAGATGTACGCCTGGCTCAACCTCTGGGGCCTGCCGCAGGCGGCGTCGCAGCCGTCGATGACGTGGATGCTGCAGCCGGTGATCGACGGATCCGACGGCGGCCACGCCCACACCTCCGCCGCCGGCACCGGCGACATGGTGCCGGGCGAGCCCATGCCCGGAATGGCCACGGCCGCCGACCTCGACCGGCTGTCACAGCTGCAGGGCGTCGAGGCGGAGAAGCTCTTCCTCGAGCTCATGATCGCGCACCACAAGGGCGGAGTCGAGATGGCCGAGGCCGTCGAGGCCCGCAGCAGCAACCCGCTGGTGCTCGCCCTGGCGAAGTCGATCGTGTTCGCGCAGTCGGGCGAGATCGAGTACATGAACGAGCTGCTGGCCGCCCGTCAGTAGCTCAGCGACCGTAGGTCGTTGTGGGCCTCCTCCCGCCCGGATGCTCGGTGACTGTCGGGTCTCTACAGTCGCCGTTCGCGCGCATCCGCTGCGCTTTGTAGGCGGGTCACCGCGTGTTTCCGCCCCGGCAAGCCCCTTCGTAGCGTTGAATCAGACGCTTTTGACGAAGAGGACCATCATGACGACCACCGTCGACACCACCAGCTCCGACTCGACCCGCGACGCCCGCGGAGAAGACGCCGTCGAGCCGGACGCCATCGAGAACGAGCTCGATCGTCCGATCCGCCCCGAGCGTCGTGCCTCGACCAACGACGTCGTGGTGGCGCGCACCGACGTGGAGTGGCTCGGCCGGTACCTCCTCGGCACCTGGGCCGAGGTGCGGATGGGGGCCCGCGAACTCACCGCCCGCCCCGAGCTGCAGCGCATCGAAGGGCTGGGACTCGACGAGCATCGCGAGCGCGTGTTCGGGCAGTTGAAGCTGCTGGTCGAGAACGGTCAGGTGCACCGCGCGTTCCCGAAGTCGGTGGGCGGCGAAGACGACCACGGCGGCAACATCGCGGGCTTCGAGGAGCTCGTCACCGCCGACCCGAGCCTGCAGATCAAGTCGGGGGTGCAGTGGGGCCTGTTCGGCGCCGCGGTGTTGCACCTCGGCACGAGCTACCACCACGAGACCTTCCTCCCCGGAATCATGAGCCTCGAGGTGCCCGGCGCCTTCGCCATGACCGAGACCGGTCACGGGTCGGATGTCGCGGCCATCGGCACCACTGCCACCTACGACGAGGCGACCCAGGAGTTCGTGATCGACACCCCGTTCCGGGGCGCCTGGAAGGACTACCTCGGCAACGCGGCGAAGGACGGCGTGGCCGCCGTGCTGTTCGCGCAGCTCGTCACGAAGAACGTCAACCACGGGGTGCACGCCTTCTTCGTGCCGATCCGCGACGCGGCGACGGGCGAGTTCCTCCCCGGTGTCGGAGGAGAGGACGACGGGCTGAAGGGCGGGCTGAACGGCATCGACAACGGCCGTCTGCACTTCGACGGGGTGCGCATCCCGCGCGTGAACCTGCTGAACCGCTACGGCGACATCGCCGAAGACGGCACCTACTCGAGCCCCATCGCGAGCCCTGGCCGCCGTTTCTTCACCATGCTCGGCACGCTCGTGCAGGGGCGGGTGTCGCTCGACGGCGCCTCGACGGCGGCGGCGAAGATCGCGCTGAAGATCGCGATCACCTACGGCAACGAGCGCCGCCAGTTCACGGCGGGCAGCGACACCGACGAAGAGGTGCTGCTCGACTACCAGCTGCACCAGAAGCGGCTCATGCCGAAGCTCGCCACCACCTACGCCGCGAGCTTCGCGCACGAGCAATTGCTCACGAAGTTCGACCAGGTGTTCTCGGGCGCCGCCGACACCGACGACGACCGGCAAGACCTCGAGACCCTCGCCGCCGCCCTCAAGCCGCTGTCGACCTGGCACGCGCTCGAGACGTTGCAGGAGGCGCGCGAGGCGTGCGGCGGTGCCGGCTTCCTCGCCGAGAACCGCCTGGTGGGCCTGCGCGCCGACCTCGACGTGTACGCCACCTTCGAGGGCGACAACCACGTGCTGCTGCAGCTCGTGGCCAAGCGTCTGCTGAGCGATTACGGCAAGCGGTTCGCCAAGGCCGACTTCGGTGTGCTGGCCAGGTACGTGGTGGAGCAGGCGGCCGGCCGCACCGTGAACTCGTCTGGGCTGCGCTCGCTCGGGCAGACCATCGTCGACTTCGGCTCGACGGCGCGCTCCGTCGGACAGCTGCGTGACGCATCCGCTCAGCGCCAGCTGCTCACCGATCGCGTGCACACCATGGTGGCCGAGGTCGCGGGCAAGCTCCGCCCGGCCCCGAAGATGTCGAAGAAGGATGCTGCGGCGCTGTTCAACCAGCACCAGAGCGAGATCATCGAGGCGGCGAGGGCCCACGCCGAGCTGCTGCAGTGGGAGGCCTTCACCGAGGCGCTCGAGGGCGAGCAGGGCCTCGCCTCGGGCATGGACGACAGCACCCGCGTCGTGCTCACGTGGCTGCGCGATCTGTTCGGGCTCGGGCTGATCGAGAAGCACCTGGACTGGTACCTCATGCACGGGCGCCTGTCGCCCAAGCGCGCGCAGGCGGTCGGGCTCTACACCGAGCGGCTCTCGGCCCGACTGCGCCCGCACGCCCAAGACCTCGTCGACGCCTTCGGCTACGGCCCCGAGCACCTGCGTGCGGCGATCGCCACGGGTGCCGAGAAAGAGCGGCAGACCGAGGCGCGCGAGTACTACCGGGCCGCGCGCGCCGCGGGCACCCTCCCCGCGGAGGAGAAGTCGCTCGGCAAGAAGCCGTAGCCGGGCGCGGCACCCGCGGGCGCGGCGCTCCCGGGCTCCAAACCCGGGCGCCGCGCCGCACCCGCGCCCTCAGCCGAAGCGCCTGCGGTACATCAGCATCGCGGCGACGTAGGCGACGACGAGGATGCCGAGGCACCAGGCCAGCGCCACCACGATCTCGCCGCCGACGGGCTGCGACGCGAACAGCGCCCGCAGCGTGTCGACGATCGAGGTCACCGGCTGGTTCTCGGCGAACCAGGCCACAGGCGCCGGCATCGACTCCGTGGGCACGAAGGCCGAGCTCACGAACGGCAGCAGGATGAGCGGGTACGAGAACGCGCTCGCTCCGTCGACCGTCTTGGCGGCGAGCCCCGCGAGCACCGCGATCCAGGTGAGCGCGAGGGTGAACACCACGAGGATGCCGAGCACCGCGAGCCAGCCCAGCACGCCGGCGCCGGAGCGGAACCCCATGACGAGCGCCACGCCCGTGACGACGACGACCGACACGAGGTTCGCCGCGAGCGAGGTGAGCACGTGCGCCCAGAGCACGGAGGAGCGGGCGATCGGCATCGACTGGAAGCGCTCGAACACGCCGCTCTTCAGGTCGCCGAACAGCCGGAACGCCGTGTACGAGACGCCCGAGGCGATGGTGATGAGCAGGATGCCCGGCAGCAGGTAGTCGACGTAGGCCACCTTGCCGGTGTCGATCGCGCCACCCAGAACGTAGACGAACAGCAGCATGATGGCGACCGGCATGATCGCCGTGGTGATGACGGTGTCGACGCTGCGGGTGACGTGCCGGAGCGACCTGCCGAGCAGCACGACGGTGTCGCCGAGAGCGGAGCCGATCATGCCGCAGCACCTCCCACCAGCGAGAGGAAGACCTCTTCGAGCGTGGGCTGCTTCTCGACGTACTGCACGCGCGCGGGAGGCAGCAGCGCCTTGAGCTCGGCGAGCGTTCCCTCCACCAGGATGCGCCCCTCGTGCAGGATCGCGATGCGGTCGGCGAGCTGCTCGGCCTCCTCGAGGTACTGCGTGGTGAGCAGCACCGTCGTGCCTCCGGCCGCGAGCTCGCGCACCGTCTGCCACACCTCGAGCCGCGCCTCGGGGTCGAGGCCCGTGGTGGGCTCGTCGAGCACGATCACGGCGGGGTCGCCGATGAGGCTCATGGCGATGTCGAGCCGCCGCCGCATGCCGCCCGAGTAGGTGCCCGCCCGACGCGTCGCGGCTTCGCGGAGCGAGAACCGGTCGAGCAGCCCGTCTGCGATCGACCCGGGGTCGGGCAGGTGTCGCAACCGCGCCACCAGCACGAGGTTCTCCCGCCCGGTGAGCACCTCGTCGACCGCCGCGAACTGCCCCGTGAGGCTGAGCGCCTGCCGCACCTTCGCGGGCCGGGCGGCGACGTCGAAGCCGGCCACCTCGGCGCTCCCGCCATCCGCTCGCAGCAGGGTGGAGAGGATGCGCACCACCGTGGTCTTGCCGGCCCCGTTCGAGCCGAGCAGCGCGAACACCGTGCCGGGCGCCACCTCGAAGTCGACCCCGCGCAGCACCTCGAGGGCCTTGAACGACTTGCGCAGGCCCGTCACGCGCACAGCGGATGCTCCGCTCACGACGGTTCCCCCGGGTCGCCGCGGTCGGCGGTCGCGGCGGTCGCCTCGGCGGCCCGGTCGACGGCGCTGACGAGCCGCGCCCGCTCCTTGCTGACCCACTGCCCCTCGGAGTAGTTCGCGAGGAAGGTCTCGACGAACTCGACCGGGTCGTCGCCGACGATGTCGCGGACGGGGGTTCCGTTCGCCGCGCTCTGCGCGAAGAGGTCGTCGAGGTCTTCCACCATGCGCACGAAGGTGTCTCCGTCGGAGATGTTGCCGGTGTACATGAGGTAGCGCTCCACCGCCTCGGCGGTTTCGCGGTAGGGCTCGGGCAACTGCTGCACCCGGGCCTTGTGCTGCTTCTAGCGGCGCTTGTCGTCGAGCGAGCCGGTGAGCTTCTCGATCCATCCTGCGGCCATCGTTACTGTCCTTCCTGCGTCGTGCGGAGCTGATTCGTGCGGAGCTGTTCGAGCCGGTCGACGAGGAAGCCCCAGGTGCTCCAGAACTCGTCGAGCTGGCGCCGGCCTTCGGCGTTCAGCGTGTAGACCTTGCGCGGTGGGCCCTTCTCCGAGGGCACCTTCTCCACGTCGACGAGCCCGCGCTGCTCGATGCGCACGAGGAGGGCGTAGACGGTGCCCTCGGCGATGTCGGTGAAGCCCTGCTCGCGCAGCCAGGTCGTGATCTCGTACCCGTGCCCCGGGCGCGCGGCGAGGATCGCCAGCACGATGCCCTCGAGCACGCCCTTCAGTATCTCGGTCGCCTGCTTGCCCATCCCGCCTCCGCTACTCATTGTCGCTGACTACTGGTACATAGTAACACTGAATACCGGCGTGTCAACGGCCTCGTGGTACCCGGGTACCACAGCTGTCGAGCAGGCCGCGGCGAAGACGGCACCGGCGTCGGATGGGCCGGTAGCCGCGCATCCGTAGCGTGATCGGTGGCGCAGCCCGCGCCCGTCGCACACCACGCAAGGAGCACGGAGACGCACAGATGATCGAAGCGACAACCCTCACCAAACGCTATGGAGCCAAGACCGCGGTCGACGGCGTGAGCTTCACGGTGCGACCCGGACTCGTGACCGGGTTCCTCGGCCCGAACGGCGCCGGCAAGTCGACGACCATGCGCATGATCGTGGGCCTCGACCGGCCCACCAGCGGCTCGGTGACCGTGAACGGCCGCCGCTACGCCGAGCACAGCTCGCCCCTCCACGAGGTGGGCGCCCTGCTCGAGGCGAAGGCCGTGCACACCGGCCGCAGCGCCCGCAACCACCTCCGTGCCATCGCGGCGACCCACGGCATCCCGAACCGTCGGGTCGACGAGGTTATCGACCTCACGGGCCTGCACTCGGTGGCGGGCAAGCGCGTCGGCGGCTTCTCGCTCGGCATGGGCCAGCGGCTCGGCCTTGCCGCGGCCCTGCTCGGCGACCCGGCCACCCTCATCCTCGACGAGCCCGTCAACGGGCTCGACCCCGAGGGCGTGCTCTGGGTGCGCGGCTTCGTGCGGGCGCTCGCGGCGGAGGGCCGCACGGTGCTGCTGTCGAGCCACCTGATGAGCGAGATGGCGCTCACCGCCGACCACATCATCGTGATCGGCAAGGGCAAGGTCATCGCCGATTCCCCGGTCGCCGACATCGTCGGTTCGACCCAGACCTTCGTGCGGGCGACCAGCCCGCGCATCGACGAGCTCGCCAGGTGGCTCGCCCACCCCGACGTGACGGTCACCAGCGTGGCCGCCGACACCGTCGAGGTGCGCGGGCTCGCGGCCGAGGTCATCGGCGACGCCGCGCTCGCCGCGGGCGTCGCCCTGCACGAGCTCACCACCGTTCGAGGCTCTCTGGAGGACGCCTACATGAATCTCACCCGCGACGAAGTCGAGTACCGCACCACGGTCGCTCCGAATGCGGCGGTGGCACGATGAGCGCCGCCACGACTGCCGCGCCCACGCCGGCGCGCGCCTCGCACCAGCCGATGCCCGAGCCTCGCCTGCGGTTCGGCGGCGTGCTGAAGAGCGAGTGGATCAAGCTGACCACGCTCCGCTCGACGATCTGGGCCTACGTCATCCTCGTCGTGCTGCAGATCGCCATGGGGGTGCTGATCAGTTTCACCATCCCCGACGCGACGGGCGCCGACGCGACAGGGGTGGCCGTGCAGAGCGGAGCCAGCGCCGCGGTGTTCGCGGCGTCGCTCGGCGTGATGTTCAACCAGCTGGTGATCTCGGTGCTCGGCGTGCTGGTGATCAGCGGCGAGTACGGAACGGGGCAGATCCGGTCGAGCCTCACCGCCGTGCCGCGGCGCCTCCCGGTGCTCTGGGCCAAGGCGCTCGTGTTCGCCGTCACCAGCTTCGTGGTGGGCCTCGTCGCCATCGTCGCCACCTATGCCGTCACCGTGCCGCTGCTCTCCGCCCGCGGTTACACCTCGTCCCTGCTCGACACCGAGGTGTGGGCGCACCTGGTGGGTGCTGCGGGGTACCTGGCGCTCATCGGGCTGGTCGCGTTCTTCCTCGGCGCCGTGCTGCGGCACACCGCCGGCGGGATCGCCGCCGCCGTGGGCCTCCTGCTCGTGGTGCCGACCGTGCTCTCGTTCGTCAACGCCGAGTGGTCGACCGTGCTCGGCCAGTGGCTGCCCGGAGTGGTGGGCCAGTCGTTGTTCTTCGGCGGCGACGTGTTCGAGCCGTGGCAGGCCGTGCTGGTTATGCTCGGGTGGATCGCGGTCGTGGCCACGCCCGCAGCCATCCTGCTCTCCCGGAGGGACGCCTGACCATCCCCGCCTTCCCGTCCTCGGCATCGACGGCCCGTCCCGTCGATGCCGAGGACCTCCAGCTGCCCAAGCCGCCGGGCTTCATCCGCAGCTGGCTCGCCCGGCACCCGTGGCTGCTCGACGGCTTCATCGCCGGTGGCTACGCGGTGCCGATGGCCTCGGCGACCTTCATCGCGTTCATCGCGTCGCTGTTCGGTTCGCAGCCGTTCGGCACCGACCTGTTGCGCTCGAGCCCCGTCTACTGGTTGCTCGCGTTCTACGTCACCTGCGCGGTGACGGTGGCGCTGCTGTTCCGCCGCCACGTCCCGGTCATCAGCGCGGCCATCATCGCCGGGTCGCTGCTCATCAGCACCATGAGCTCGCTGCAGCTCGACGGCGTGCCCATGATGTTCGCGCTCTACGCCCTCGCGGTGTACCGCTCCTCCCGCTCTGCGTGGCTGTTCACGGCAATCGGCGCGGGTGCCGGCTGCCTCTCCCTCGTCATCGCCGACCCGGGAGACATCGCCGGCATCATCGGCTACACCGTGCTGTTCTCGCTGCTGCTCGTCATCTCGACCCTGGTCGGCATCACCTTCGGCAACCGCCGCCGCTACATCGTCGCCCTGCTCGACCGCGCCGAGCAGCTGGCCCGCGAGCGCGACCAGCGCGCGCAGCTCGCCGCCGCCGCCGAGCGCACCCGCATCGCGCGCGAGATGCACGACATCGTGGCGCACAGCCTCACCGTCATCGTCGCGCTCAGCGACGGGGCGGAGGCGAGCATCGACCGCTCGCCCGAGTCGGCCCGCGAGGCCGTGCGGCAGACCGGCATCACTGCACGCCGCGCCCTCACCGACATGCGGCGTTCGCTCGGCGTGCTGACCGAGTCGACGGATGACCCGGCCGACGCCGCGGAGCGTGCGGCGTCGGCCCCGCTCACGCCGCAGCCCGGTACCGCCGACCTCGCCGAGATGATCGAGTCGTACCGCGTGGCGGGCCTCCCGGTGCGCTACACCACCTCGGGTGAACCACCCGTCGACCCCGTGCTGCAGCTCACGGTGTTCCGGGTGGTGCAGGAGGCGCTCACGAACGCACTGCGTTACGCCCTGCAGCCGGGCAAGGTCGACGTCGTGATCGCCTACGCCCGCGACGGCATCGACGTCGAGGTGGCCGACGACGGCGTCGACCCGGCCCGCGGTGCCCGCTCGACCGGTTCGGGGCGCGGGCTCATCGGCATGCGGGAGCGAGTCGCCTTGCACGGCGGCACGGTCACCGTGGGGCCGGCGGGCGCCCGCGGCTGGCGGGTGCGCGCCCACCTGCGGTCCACCGACGGTCCTGCCTCGCCCGGCGGTGCCGCAGCGGCGGAGGGACGCGAACCCGACGCCGCCCCCACCGGCGGCTCCGCCCCCGACGCCCCCGCCGGCTCCGCCAACGTCACCGACAGCGCCGCCCCCGCCGGCGGCTCCGCCACCGCCGGCGGCCCTCGCGCAGACTTCCCCGCCCCCCGCCCAGAGGAGACCGCCCCGTGACCGACACCCCGCCTCGCGACGTGACGGCGAGCATCCGTGTGCTGCTCGTCGACGACCAGAACCTGATCAGGCTCGGTATGAGGATGGTGCTCGAGGCCCAGCCCGGCATCGAGGTGGTGGGCGAGGCTGGCGATGGGCGCGAGGCCATCGACGCCGTCGCGCGCCTCACACCCGACGTCGTGCTGATGGACGTGCGCATGCCCGGCCTCGACGGCATCGAGGCGACTCGCGCGATCGTGGCGACGAACCCGGCGAGCCGCATCATCATCCTCACCACCTTCGACCTCGACGAGTACGCCTTCGCGGGACTGAACGCCGGGGCGAGCGGGTTCCTGCTGAAAGACGCGCAGCCCACCGAGCTCGTGGCGGCGATCAGGGCCGTCGCCTCGGGCGACGCGGCGGTGTCGCCGCGCATCACGCGCAAGCTGCTCGAGCTGTTCGGCCCAGCGCTGCCGGGCCAGGGTGCCGGGGCAGGGTCGGGATCAGGCACGGTGTCGGGCGGCGGTGCCGCGTCGGGCGCCGCCGGCGACTCCCCGCTCGACCCCGCCGACGCCGCACGCCTCGCCTCCCTCACCGAGCGGGAGCACGAGGTGCTGGTGGCGATGGCGGAGGGGCTCACGAACACCGAGATCGCCGGGCGCCTGTTCCTCTCCGAGTCGACGGTGAAGACCCACGTCGGCCGGGTGCTCATGAAGCTCGAGCTCCGCGACCGGGTGCAGGCTGTGATCTTCGCCTACTCGGCCGGGCTGGTCTAGCCCGTGGCCGAGAGCCGTAGGCTCGCATCATGAGCAGTCTCGACGTTCAGCTGGGCGACGGCGTGCGCCGGCGCCGATCGCGCTGGCTCGCCGTGGCCGGCGCGGGCCTCGTCGCAGCCGTGGTGCTGAGCGGATGCACGGCGGCAGCAGACGAGGGAGAACCCGACGTCGCTGCCACGGCGAGCGCACCGGCGACTCCGACGCCCACCCCCACCGCCACCGCGGTCGGCGGGGTGAAGCAGCTTCCGGCCGACCCCGTGTTCGACTACCAGCTGGGCGGGGGGTACGAGCCGCCGAAGGGCGTCACCGTCGTGGTGCGCGACAGCACCGACACCCCCGCGAAGGGCCTGTACAACGTCTGCTACGTCAACGCCTTCCAGAGTCAGCCCGATGCCACCTGGCCCGATGTGCTCGTCGTGCACGACGACGAGGGCGAGCCGCTCGCCGACGCGGGCTGGCCCGACGAGTACATTCTCGACATCTCCACCGACGACAACCGTCAGGCCATCGTCGAGCGCCAGTCGGAGACGATCGCCGGATGCGCGGCCGCAGGCTTCGACGCGGTCGAGTTCGACAACCTCGACTCGTACACCCGCGCGAAGGGGGCGTTCGACCTCGAAGCGGCGGTCACCTTCGCCACCTCCCTCGTCGCCTTCGCGCACGAGGTCGGCCTCGCCGTGGGCCAGAAGAACACGCCGGAGCTCGGCGACCGCGGTGCGACCGAGATCGGCTTCGACTTCGCGGTCTCGGAGCAGTGCGCCCTGTTCGACGAGTGCGAGGCCTACACCGGCCCCTACGGTGCGAGGGTGCTCGACATCGAGTACGCCGACGACCTGCGCGGCACCTTCGAGGAGGTCTGTGCGAACCCGGCGACGCCGCGGAGCGTCATCCTGCGCGACCACGACCTCGTGCCCAAGGGCGAGAAGGGGTACGTGTACGAGCGGTGCTGAGCGGCCCTCGGCGCGCCTCCCGGTGCAGGTCACGTCGGCCCTCGTTCTTCACGCTCCGTTCACCCGACCTTCTCCGGTCGTGCCGCCTCGCGGTCACCTGCGGCTTGCGAGGATTGATCACACCGGGAGCACGATGGCCGGGTGCGACAGGACGGTGGGGTCAGCCATGGGCGAGGGGCGACGTGTGACGGGTCCGCTCACGCGGACGATGGTGCTGTTCGACTGGGGCGACACGGTCGTGATCGACGCCGACCGGGCCAGGGCTGCGCTCAACGTCGTGCTCGCCCGGCGCGGGCTGCCGGGCCTCGGCGAGACCGAGTTCTCGATGCGCTTCCGCCTTCCGCTCAGCGAGTTGTTCGAGCGTCTCGGCGTCGACCTGGACGACCGCGCCGCCGCCGAGGCGGAATGGACGTGCGAACTCGACGCCGCAAGGGCGCACCTGCGTGACGGAGCCGTCGAGTGCCTCGACGAGCTCGCGCGCCAGGGGGCCTGGCTCGGGGTGGTGTCGGCCTCCTCCGCGTCTGCCGTGCGCTTCGACCAGCGCTCGCTCGCGGTTCCCGCGGTGTGGAGCTCGGTCGACGCCTCGGTTCCCGACAAGTACGCGCTGCTGCTGCGTCATCGTGCGACGCGCCAGGAGGCCTACTTCGTCAGCGACTCCGCCGACGACATGCGCTGCGCCTCGGCGGCGGGGTTCACGCCGATCGGGGTGACCGAGGGGGAGGCCAGTGCGGGCTCCTTGCGTGCCGCGGGCGCCGTCGAGGTGATCAGCTCGCTCAGGGAGCTGATCCCGATCGTCAGCTAGGCGGGCGGTGCTAGGTGTAGCTGCCCGTCAGGGTCGCTGCCGCGAACACGGCGTTGAACACCGCGACCGCGACGACGATGCTCACGATGATCGACAGCGCGAGGATGGCGATCGACGCCCACATCGGTGCGATGCCCCGGCCCGCCCGCCGGCGCACGATGACGGAGCGCCCGATCGGGTACACGACGCCGAGGAACGCCCAGGCCCAGTGGAACGGCCGATCGTAGCCGTGGCGGAGCAGCCACTTGCGGTCGAGCACCGCGAACACGATGACCGCGGCGTAGATCAGCCAGCCCGCGATGGTGGTGATCGCCTGGGCGGCGAGCCCCGCCGGGCTGTAGCCGCCGTAGGGGGAGAGGCCGTACGGGTCGCCGTAGGGGTCGCCGGTGTAGGCGATCATGCGGTCGACCTCGGTGAGGCTGAGCGGCAGGAGCAGCAGTGACACCAGCGGAAGGAACGTGATCACCCAGATGAAGACGTTGTACACCGGCGTTCCCGGGGGAACGGGTGCGGGCGCCACGGGAGCATAGGCGCCGTACGGGGCCGGTGGGGGAGCCTGAGGCGTGGCGGGCTGGGCGTGCTGGAGGTGCTCCGTCCACCGCGCGCCGTCCCACCAGCGCTGGGCGGGTGAGCCCGCCGGGTCGGGATACCAGCCGGCGGGAGGCGTCGGGGTGCCGTCGGGGAAGCTCATGGGTCTCCTGATCGTCGCGGACACAGCAAGCTTAGGGGTGCGCCGAACGAGAGCGTCGGTCCGAGCCGGTATCCTCGTGGGGGGAGATCGACGGGAACCACATGACCACTGGCACGACGAAACCCACCCCTCGCGACCGGCCCGTTCTCGACGACTCGGTGCGGGTCGACGGCGGCGTGGTGCGCATCCTCGACCGTCGCGTGTTCCCCGAACGCCTCGAGTGGGTCGAGGCCGCCGACGCCGAGCAGGTGGCCGCGGCCATCACCGCGATGGTGACGCAGAGCTCCGGCCCCCTCTTCGCCGCCTACGCGGGCCTCGAGCTCACCGCGTTGCAGGTGCGCGACCTGCCGCTCGAGGCGGCGACCGATCGGATGCGCGCGGCCGGCAGCGCGCTCGAGAACGCCCGCCCCACGAACAACCACCCGCGCGAGGCGGTCGAGCACGTGCTCGCCGCCATCGCCCCGGCCACCACCACCGCAGCACTCGTCGAGGCCGCCGTCGAGGCGGCACGGACGGGGGCGGAGTCGTACCGGGCCCGCAGCCACCGGCTCGGTGTCGAGACGGCCGCCCTGCTCGCCGACGGTGCGCGCGTGCTCACCCACTGCTGGATGGACACCTACCTCATCGAGCTGGTGCGTGCTGCCCGCGAGGCGGGGAAGAGCTTCGAGTGGGTCGCCACCGAGACCCGGCCCTACCTGCAGGGCGCCAGGCTCACCTCGCACACGCTCGCCGAGTTCGGCGAGCGCGTCACCCTCATCACCGACGGGATGGGCGCCGCGGCTCTCGCGCCGGGGTCGACCCTCGGCCGGGTCGATGCCCTCGTCACCGCCGCCGACCGCGTGTCGCTCGACGGGAGCGTGGTGAACAAGGTGGGTACCCTCGGGCTCGCCGTCGCTGCATCGGCCTTCGAGGTGCCGTTCTACGCGCTCGTGCAGGCGCCCGACCCCGCAGCGCCCACCGCCGCCGACATCGTGGTGGAGGAGCGCGACCCCGCCGAGGTGCTGCACACGCTCTCGCGGCGCACCGCTTCGCCGCTCGTCACCGAGGCATGGTACCCGGCCTTCGACGTCACCCCGGCGCGATTCGTCACCCGCGTCGTCACCGACCGCGGTGCGTTCGAGCCGGCGACCGTGGGCGAGTCGTACTACGGCGGCGGGGCACGATGAGCGCGGGGGCTGTGGAGAGTCCGTACGAGCTGTTGGTGACCGCCGACGACGTCGTGCGGTACCTCGACGAGCGGGGACTGCTCGGTCGCGTCGCCACCTCTCGCTCTTCGGCATCGGTGCGCGAGGTGACGGCGGGCAACATGAACCGCGTCTTCATCGCCTCGGGGCCTGAGGGCTCGCTCGCGGTGAAGCAGGCGCCGCCGTGGGTGCAGGTGGTGGGGCCGGAATGGCCCATCGACCCCTCCCGCATCGTGCGCGAGGCGAACACCTACGAGCAGCTGGCCGGCAGCGTTCCCGACTCCATCCCGACCATCGTCAGCTTCGACCCTGAGCGCTACGTGCTGGTGATGGAAGACCTCTCCGATCTCGTGGTGCTGCGCGACGCGCTGGTGGCCGAGCTCGAGGGTCGGGATGCGGGGGTCGACTACACGGCGCTCGGGCACGTGGTGGGGCGGTTCGTCGGCGAGCTCGCCGCGGGCACCTCGGCGGCGGCGCTCGGCGGGCAGGCGCACGCCGAGCTGATCGAGCGCTCCGCGAACCCCGAGCTCTGCGCGCTCACCCTCGACGTCGTGCTCGACGAGCCCTACCGCCCGCATGAGCACAACCGCTGGCACCCGGTGCTCGACGAGCGGGTGCGATCGCTCTACCGCGACGAGGCCGTGCGCGGGGCGGTGGCGCGCATCCGTTCGGCGTTCGAGCAGCAGGCCGAGGCGCTGCTGCACGGCGACCTGCACAGCGGGTCGGTGATGGTGGGCCGCCGCGACGGCGAGCAGCTCGTGAAGGTGTTCGACCCCGAGTTCAGCTTCGTGGGGCCGATCGGCATGGATCTCGGGCTGTTCTGGGCGAATCTCGAGATCGCCGCGATCGCCGCCCGGGCCGTCGGCAGGCACGAGCTCGCTGCGGCACGCTACTCGGCGATCGCCGCCTCGCTCGACGCGTTCGCCGCGGCCTGGGGCGACGACGAGACGCTTCCGGCGATCGTGAGCGACGGCTGGTCGTTCGCCGGGGTCGAGGGCATGCGCCGCGCCGCGGGGTTCTCGCACGCCGCCGACATCGAGTCGCTGCCCGAGCCCGCGCGTGCCGAGGCGTCGGCGCGGCTGTTCGAGGTGGCTCGGGAGCACATCCTCACGGGGGCGGAGGCGGTGCATCCGTTCGCCGTCGCGCCCGGCTCGGCCGCCGCCGCCTCCGCCCTGGCCCCACCCGCACCCGACGCACCGCCCGCATCCGACGCACCGCCCGCATTCGACGCACCGCCCGCATCCGACGCACCGAAGGAACGACAGTGACCGACACCACCCCCACCCCCCTCACCGTCACCGCGCGCTACCTCGTGGTCGACCTGGAGGGCACGACGAGTGCCGCCGGGTTCATCCTCGGCGACCTCTACGACTACGCCCGCCCCAGGCTCGCCGCCTGGCTCGACGAGCACGCGGGCGACCCGGTGATCGCCGAGGCGCGGCAGCAGGTCATCCACGACGCGTCGCTGCCCACCGACGCGTCGACCGACGAGGTCGTCGCCGTGATGCACGAGTGGATGGAACGCGACGTCAAGGCCACCCCGCTCAAGACCGTGCAGGGGCAGATCTGGGCCGAGGGCTTCGCGCGCGACGAGATCTCGTCGCACTTCTTCGACGACGTCATCCCGAAGCTGCGTGCCTGGCACGCCCAGGGCGTGGGGCTCGCCGTGTTCTCCTCGGGGTCGGTGGCCTCGCAGGTGCCGTGGTTCCGGCACTCGCCCGACGGCGACCTCACCTCGCTCGTCACCGACTACTTCGACACCGTGAAGGCGGGCCCGAAGAAGGTCGCGAGCTCGTACGAGAAGATCGCTGCGGCACTCGACGTGCCCGCAGCCGAGCTGGTGTTCTTCACCGACAACCCGGGCGAGGTCTCGGCAGCGCTCGAGGCGGGCTGGCAGGTCGTGGCGTTCTCGCGCGCCGGCGAGCCGTTCTTCGAGGCCGACTTCGGCGATGCCGCCGTGGTGTCGTCGTTCGACGACGTCGAGGTGGTGGCGCCGTGAGCTCGCCCGAGCTGCTGCACGGGCAGGGCGTGGTGCAGAACGTCTTCGGCGACGGCACGGTGACGGATGCTGCCCTCACCGAGGCAGGAACGGCACTCGCCGCCGAGTCGGCCCGGTTCGCCGGCCTCGGCTGGATGCCCGGCACGGCGGGCAACCTCTCCGTCACGCTCGCGCGGTCGCCGCTGCGGCTCGCGGTCACGGCATCCGGCCGCGACAAGGGCGAGCTGCGCACGCAGGACATCGTGCTCGTCGACGAGCAGGGCGAGTGGGTGCCCGACTCGGAGTCGGGCGGCGCCATCGCGCGCCTCGCGCTCGCCTCGAAGCCCTCCGCCGAGGCGGGGCTGCACGCCCGCATCGCCGCGGTGACGGGGGCGGGCGCGGTCATCCACGTGCACGCGCTCGCCGCGGTGCGGGCGGGAGCCGCCTGGCCGGGCGGCATCGAGCTGCGCGACCTCGAGATGCTGAAGGGCATCGGGCACGAGGCGCACGACGAGCTCGTGACCATCCCGGTGGTGCAGAACCACCAAGACATGCGCGTGCTCGGCGACGACTTCGAGCGCGTGTACGTGCGGGCCACAGCCGAGGTGCGCGAGGTCCCCGCCCTCGTCGTGGCGAACCACGGCATCTACGCGTGGGGCTCCGACCTGCGACACGCCCGCTGGCACCTCGAACTCACCGAGGCCCTCCTCCAGATCGCCCTCGCCACCCGCTGACCCACCCCCGCCCACCCCACCCTCTGGTGTTGGTCGCACAGACTGCTCTCATTCCCGAGTTTGGGAGCATTTTGCGCTACCAGCGCGGGCTGTGGGTGCGCGTGCCCTCGAGCATCCACCTCACCCCCGGGGGGTTGGTCGCAGAAAGTGCTCCTATTCCTGAGTTTGGGAGCATATTGCGCTACCAGCGCGGGCTGTGGGTGTGGGTGGGCGCGACCCCGCGCATCCACCCCACGCCCCCCATCAGCGCGGGGCTGGGGTCACCTGCAGAGGTACTTGAGGCGGGCGACGTCGTCGTTGAGGGTATTGGGGCCGCCGAGGAGGTAGATGTCGATCGGGTCGAGCGCCGAGGCGCTCCGCCACATCGACTCGGGCAGGCAGCCCTTCTGCACGAGGTACAGCGGTGCGTCGACGCTCGCCGCCACGGGCCCTCCCGAGAGGGCGTCGGCGAACACCTCGCCCGAGGCGACGAAGATGCTCTCGTACGTGCCCTGGAACACGGCCGTGTTCATCTGCGCGGCGACGTCGTAGCGGTTCGCACCTCCGAAGCGCTCCACGGTGCCGGGCAGCAGCTGCCGGAGCCACCATTCGATCGACCCGCTCACCGAGGCCCCACCCCCCGCGATCGCCGCGTTCAGGGTGCCCAAGCGGCTGAGCAGCTCGCGGGTCGGCACATCGAGATCGGATGCGGTGCCCGGCACCAGCAGGACAGCACCATCGCGGTGGGCGGCGGCCGGCCCCGCCGCGAGGGCATCGGGGAAGTTCGCGCCCGTGGCGACGAAGACATTCGTCGCACCGCCGTCGCAGGGTGTGGCGTCGCGGGGCGCATCCGGGAGCAGACCGCAGAACGCGTAGTCGATCACCGCGCGCGACGACTCGTAGCGACCGGCCCCGGCGATGCGCACGGTGTCGGGCTGCACGGCCGCGAGCTCGGCCAGCACCGCGTCGCTCACGGTGTTGACGCCGCCCACCACCACGATCTTCTGCGGCTGCAGCTCGGCGAGCGCGGCGCGGGTGGAGTCGGGGAGGCTGTCGCGCATGGTGAGCAGCAGTCCGCCGTTCTGGTGGGCGGCGGCCGGCCCGGCGCTGAGGGCGTCGGGGTAGCTCTCGCCGCTCGCGACGTAGATCACGGGCACCGGTGCGGCGTCGCCGAAGGCGTCGAGGGAGAGGTTCGCGGCGACGGCATAGCGGTCGGCGCCGCCGAAACGGGTGATCCAGTAGAGCTTGGGCTCGAGGTAGGTCGGCTCGAGCTCGGTGGTCGCGCCCGCCGTCACCGCGACGAGGGTCGCCTCGTCGCGGTGGATGGCGTCGTTGTAGTACTCGTTGCGCACGGTGGCGCCCGACGGAGCCACGTAGTGCACCAGGTAGTCGCCCGGTGCGAGCCGGGGAGTCGTGAACTCCGCGCGGAGGGCGCCTTCAGGGGAAGTGGAGGTCGCGGTGGCGACGAGGCTGAACTCGCCGCTCTCGGGGTCGCGGAGGGAGAACTCGACGCGCACTCCCGGGGCCGCGATGATGTCGCCGGCGTCGGGATCGATGTACGAGACCGTGCCGTGCACCAGGCCGCCCAGGTCGAATTCCACGTCGGACGGTGGGGGTGTGGGCGCCCCGGACTGCGCGTCGACGTCGAGCGGCGGCACGTCTCCCGGGCCGGGGACGGGAGTCGCCGACGGCGACGGAGCGAGGTCGGCGGCGACAGAGGACCCGGTCGAGCCCGGCGCGCTCGCCGCCTGCGCGGGCGCGGCGAGCGCGCCGACGAGTGCCAGTGCGGTCAGCGCCGCCCCCACGGTGATCCTGATCGAACGCATGTCTTCCCCCAGACTCGTCGAGCGTCCCGTCTCGACGGGTGTCGCTCAGACTGCGATCCTAAGTCACGGAGGGGCGCATCCTGAAGCCGGTCGAGTCGCGGGGTCGCATCGGTTCAGAGGGTCAGGCCGAACGCCTTCTCGAACAGAACGGCCGTGAACTCGCGGTCGACGGCGAGCTCGTGCCCGTCGAGCTCGCACACGGGGGCGATGAGCCTGCCGCTCGAGAGCAGCCAGAGTCCATCCGACGCGGCGAGGCGTTCGGGCTCGATGAGCGCCTCGGCCGTGGCGTACCCGAGTCGGCCGAGGGCGTCGAAGACGGCGGCCTGGGTGGTTCCGGCGAGGATGCCGAGGTCGGTGCGCGGGGTGAGGAACGCGTCGCCCTCCCGCACCACGACGGTCGAGGTCGGGCCCTCGAGCACGATGCCGTCGCTCGAGACGAAGATGACGTCGTCGGCCCCTCGGCGGGCGGCCTCACGCAAGGCCGCCTTGTTCACGGCGTACGACAGGGTCTTGGCCCCCTGCAGCAGCCACGGGGCGGTCTGCGCGATGTCGTGCCGGTAGCCGCGGTCGAGCGTGACCACGCGGATGCCGTCGCGACGACTCGCCCCGTGGTCTGGGCCGGTGAGCACCTGCACCCAGCCGCTCGCCGCATCCGCCCCCTCGATGCCGCGGCTGTAGAGCAGCTTCACGAGCAGCTCGGGTGCCGGTTGGTGCGCGGCGACGCCCGCCCGGGCGGCGGCTTCGAACGCGGCGAGGTCGGGCCGCGGCAGGTCGAGCATCGCCGCGGAGTGCGCGAGCCGCGCCAGGTGCCGCTCGAGCTCGACGAACCTGCCTTCGAGAACTCCGATCGACTCGAACACCCCGTCGCCCCGCGTCACGGCGAGGTCGTCGACCCGGATGCGCGCCTCGGCCTGCGACAGCACCTCCGGTTCGCGCGAGCCCGCCGGCGCGGCGGCGACCGGGGAGTCGGGCGACGCGGCGGCGTGCTCGAGCACGATGACCAGATCGTCGCCGTCGCTGCCAGGGGTGGAACGGGTGGGCATGCGAGTCCTCTCGGGGCCGGGCGAGCGGTGCGGATGCAGTGGCCGCGCCACGACAAGTCTCCCGCATTCGCCTGACGAACCCCCGCGCACCGCCGGTACCGGGTCGCCACGGCCCGCGACGCGACCGAGGCGCAGAACGGTGCGGCGCCCTGCTCGGGCGCCGATCGAGGACCCTCTAGCCGGCGCGCGCCACCGAGCGCAGCGCGGCGAGCGACTCGGCAGCGAGGGCTTCGACGGAGTCGATGCCGTGGCGGGTGAGCGCCAGGTTGCGGGCGGCGTGCAGCACGCCGCGGGCGGCGAGTTCGCGCCGGGCGGGCTCGAGGGTCTCGATGTCGCTGGCCTTGGCGAAGCCGACGATGCGGCGGATGGCCTTCGCCGCCGCGAAGACGGCGGCATCGTCGCGGATGCCGGCGAGCAGGTGCTCCAGCACCTCGTCGCCCCACACCCGCGGATCGAGGCGGGTCGGCCAGAGCCCGCGGTACTCGGCCTCGAAGGCGGCCCAGAGCCGGCCGGGCAGGCTCAGCACGAGCTCGGCCCGTTCGTGCTCACCGAGCACCGTCGCGCGTGCCGCCGCGAGGATGAGGTTCGCCCACAGCGCTCCGAGGTCGAAGCCGGTCGGACCCACGAAGCCGAACTCGCTGTCGAACGCGCGAACCGACCGCCCGCCGGCGGGTGCATCCGTACCGGCACCGTCCCGGGCATCCGTCGCTGTGTCCGCCCCCGCATTCCTCACGAAGACCGACCCGGTGTGCAGGTCGCCGTGGATGAGCGACTGCGCCGTGGTCATGAACCTCAGCTTCGCCAGCCCCATCTCGCGCACCAGGGCGCGATCGGCCCGGAGCGCCGCCACGTCGGCCTCGTTTCCCGGGAGCACGGCGTTGTGCTCGTGCTCGACGTAGGGCTCGGTGAACACGAGGTCTTCGGTGATCTGCGCGAGCTCGGGGTTGACCGCGCGCGCCGCGAGCCGCTTGTGCTCGAGCGGATCGAGCCCAAGGGGCGAGGTCGCGAACGCGGTGCGGGCGACGTACCGCCCGAGTTCGTCGGCGGCGTAGGCGTGAACCCGACCCTCGTTGAGTTCGTTGCGCCACACCCGGTGGTCGGAGAGGTTCTCGATCGCCAGCACGTAGTGCCGGGCGTCGAAGTCGAAGAACGCCGGCACGTGCTCAGGGTCTGCCTCGACGTGCGCACCGAGCACGGTGGCCTCGCGCGCCGAGCGCTCCCTCGTCATGGGCCACGACGGGTCGGTGCGCACGTGCGGCAGCGACTGCTTCAGTACGACCGAGGCGCCGTCGGCGTCGGTGATGACGAACACCAGGTTGAGGTTGCCGTCGCCCACCTCGCGCACGGCGGCGATGCGCGAGGCGTCGATGCGCTCGGCCAGCGCGGGGCGTGACAGGAGGTAGGCGGCGACGGTGTCGGTGCTGAGCTGGGAGAAGTCGGTCATCGGGGCTCCAGGCTACGACGTCGAGGTGGTCGACCCCGCCGTTACGACGGTGCGGCGGCGCGAGAAGGTGAAGCTGAACAGCAGGGCGATGAGCAGCACGATGCCCTTGCCGAAGTCTTGCATGTAGTAGGGCAGCCCGAGCATGGTGAAGCCGTTCACCATCACCGCGATGAGCACGGCGCCGAGCGCGGTGCCCCAGGCGTTGGGCCGCCCGATGCCGAGCACCGACACACCCACCAGGGCCACGGCGACGGCGTCGAGCAGCAGCGAGTTGCCGGCGCTCACGTCGCCCTGGCCGATGCGGGCGGCGAGCAGGAGGCCGGCGATCGAGGCGAGCAGACCGCATCCCATGTAGGCGGCGGTGCGGTACCACTGCACGCGGATGCCCGCGAGCCTCGCCGCTTCGGCGTTCGCTCCGACCGCGAACAGCGCCCGCCCCCAACGCGTGCGCTCGAGCAGGAACCAGAGCAGCACGGTGAGCAGGAGGAACAGCAGCACCGGCACGGGCACCGGACCGATCGACCCGCGGTCGAGCCAGAGGAAGTCGGCGGTGAACTTGCCGGGCGCGGTGGTGCCGTTCGACAGGGTCATCTGCGACGAGATCGACTTGCCGTCGACGATGATGAGCTTGAGGCCGACGATGACGAACATCGTGGTGAGGGTGGCGAGCAGATCGGGGATGCGCGCGACCACGATGAGGAAGGCGTTCAGCGCTCCGATCAGCAGCCCGCACACGAGCACCACCGAGACGGCGACGCCGCCGACCTGGTTGCCGATGACCATGGTCCAGGCGGCGATCGACACGGCGAAGCCCGCGGAGGCGCCCACCGAGAGGTCGATACCGCCCACGGTCATGGCGAGCATCACCCCGAGCCCCGCGATCGCCGTCGGCGCGATGAACTTCAGCATGCCGAAGACGTTGTCGACGGTGCGGAAGTTGGGCTCGGTGGCGAGGAAGTAGACCAGGAGCGCCACCGTCACGCCGACGAAACCCCACTTCACGATGAAGGCGGAGGTGCGTTCGGCGGCGGAGCGGGTGGTGAGGGCGCCGGGGCTAGACATGCGGCTGCCTTTCGGGAGGGCTGTCGGGATGGTCAGGATGCGCGGTGCCGAGGAACGCACCGATGACGTCGGAGCGGTCGACCTCGTCGGCGTAGCGGTCGAGTGCGATCTCTCCCGCCACCAGGACGACGATGCGGTCGGCGACCTCGAAGATCTCGTCGACGTCGCTGGAGAGCACGACGGCGGCGGCGCCGGCTGCGGCGAGGGAACCCAGCCGAGCGCCGATCTCGCGGCGCGCGGCGATGTCGACACCGCGGAAGGGTTCGTCGAGCAGTGCGAGTCGCGGGCGGGCGGAGAGCCAGCGGCCCACCACCACCTTCTGCTGGTTGCCGCCCGAGAGGTCGTCGATCGAGGCGTCGGGCCCGCTCGTCACCACTCCGAGCTCGTCGATGACGCCGGCGGCGCGCTCGCGTTCTCGGCGGCGGCTCACGAGCCCCAGCACGCTCGAGGCGCGTAGGAAGGGCAGTGTCACGTTCTGCTCGAGCGACCACCCGGAGAGGATTCCCTGGCGCTGGCGATCTTCGGGCACGAGCACGACTCCCGCGGCGATGGCGTCTCCGGGGCGCTTCGGCGCGTAAGGGGCGCCGCCGAGCTGCAGGGACCCCGACAGCGGGGTGGCGAGCCCGCCGAGCAGCTCGGCGATCTCGGTCTTGCCCGCGCCGATGAGGCCGAGCACGCCGAGCACCTCGCCCGACCTGACGTCGAGGTCGACGGGCGCCGACTCGGGGAAGAGCGTCACCCGCTCGAGCCGGGCGACGACCTCGGTGCCGCGGCTGGTCGCACCCCGGTCGTGGTCGAGCTCGGTCGCGCGGCCGAGCATGTCGTGGAGGATGTCGTGCCAGGCGAACGGCCGAGCCGAGTCGCTCTGCACCCTGCCGTCGCGCAGCACCACAACGCGGTCGGCGAGCGCCTCGATCTCACCGAAGCGGTGGGAGACGTAGACGATGGAGAGGCCGGTCGCGCGCAGCGCCCTGAGCACCTCGAACAGCCGCTCGGCCTCCGCCGCGGTGAGCGCGGAGGTGGGCTCGTCGAGGATGAGGAGTCGGGGCCTCCCCCGCAGCGCGCGGGCGAGCACGAGCAGCTGCGCGTCGGAGATGGCAAGGCGTGCCGCATCGTGGTGGAGCACGCTGTCTGACCAGTCGTGGCCGAGGGTGGCGAGGGCCGCCCTGGCATCGGCGAGCGCGGAGCGCGAGTTGCGGAACGGCTGCCGCGAGGCGCGGGCCAGGTCGTCGAGTGTGAGGTTCTCGGCCACCGAGAGGCCCGGAACGATGCCGTCGGCGACCTTCTGGTGCACCGCAGAGATGCCGAGCTGCCTCGCCTGTACGGGCGAGGAGAGGTGCACGGCAACGCCTGCGACGCTGATCTGACCGGTGTAACGCGAGTTGGCGCCCGAGACGGCCTTGATGAGCGTCGACTTGCCTGCGCCGTTGGCGCCGAGGAGCGCGGTGATCTCACCCGCCCGGAACTCGAGGTCGACGTCGCTCAGCACCAGGTTCGAGCCGTAGGCCACGGACACGCCGACGAGGGACACGACGCCGTCGGCGCCATGCCCCTCGACCGGTGCGGGAGAAGCGTTCGTCATTCGGAGACTGCGGGCAGCCAATCGGTGACGAGGGTGTCGGAGAGCTCGAGCGAGGGCTCCGCGGCGCGCAGCTGGGCGACGTTCGTCACCTGGTTGTCGGCGAGGAACTGCTGGGTGATGGTCTTCGCCGGGAACTGCACGTCGGTCTCGTCGAGCTCGCCGGCGAGGCTAAGGGCCAGGGCCCGCACGACACCGGCGCCCACGGCGGCGGGGTCGGTGGCCGAGGTGGCGACCCAGGGGCTGCCGTCGGCGGTCATGACCTCGATGTCGGCGTTCGAGATGTCGATGCCGTAGACCTTCACCTTGTCTTGCAGGTTGTTCTGGATGACCGCCTGCGCCGTGCCCTTGGTGATCTCGTCGTAGGGAGCGAAGATCGCCTGCACGTCGGGGTTCTGCTTGAGCGCGGCGTCGACGAGCGGGATGTTGTCGGTCGCCGTCGACTCGCTCACCTTGCCGGTGGAGAACACGACGTCGAGGTCATTCTCGGCGACGTAGTCGTTCCACACCGCGGCGCGGCGGTCGAGTGCGGCGAAGCCCTCGGCCGAGACGTAGCCGACCTTCGCACCCTTGCCGACGTCGGCGACGAGCTGGTCGAGCACCCCGGAGGCCATCGACTCGTCGGACTGGCTCGAGGTGATGACACCCTCGGAGTCGGTGAGGGCGAGGTCGTAGACGATGATCGGGATGCCGGCCTGCACGGCCTCGGTGATGAGCGGCTGCAGGGTGTCGGTCTGGCCGTGGTCGACGATGATGGCGTCGGGCTTGGACGCGATGGCCTGCTCGAGGTCGCTGGCGTGCTTCGCGTTGTCGTTGCGCGCATCCGTCACCTGGAGGTCGATGTTGGCGAACGCCGCCTGGGCCTCGGCGCCGGCGCCCCAGGCCTCGAAGTAGTCGCCGGCACCGCTCTGGCGCACCAGCGAGACCTTGAGCGGCTCGCCGTCGAAGGGGGCGGGGAGGGCCGCGGAGGCGGTGGGGGCTGCGGCGGTCGAGGTGCCCGACTCGGTGCTGCTGCTCGACTGCGAGCAGGCGGTGAGCCCCAGCACGCTCGCGGCGACGAGCGCGGTGAGGACGACGCTTTTTCGGGTGATGGCCATGATGGCTCCTTGTGCTTCGGGATCGCGGTGCTCGGTGATCGATGTGATTCGGGATCGTGCGGGGGTCGGCGAACCGACAGAGCTGTGACTGCACTGGAGATTCAAGCGGCTCTGCGTGGCGTGGAACGAATCGTGTTTCCCTCTGTTACTTTCCGAGGCCCTCGGGGGAGCTGTGCAGGAGCCGAGGTCTAGCATGGATGCATGACCCTGCTGACCGTGTGGAACGACAACGACCCCTCGACTCCCGTGCTCCAGACCCGTGACTTCGACACGATCCGCGACGTGCTCGCCGGGCTGAACGCCCGCTTCAGCCGGTGGGAGCTCAAGGAGCTGACGCCCGAGGCCACGCAGGAGGAAGTGCTCGCGAAGTACCGCGACGAGATCGACGCGGTGAACGCCGAGCACGGCTACACGCTCGTCGACGTGGTCACCCTCACTCGCGCCGACACCGACGAGTACCGCGAGCAGGCCGAGGTGGCGCGCAGCAAGTTCCTCAACGAGCACCGCCACGACGACGACGAAGACCGCTTCTTCGCCCGCGGCTCGGGGGTGTTCTACCTGCACGCCGACGGCAAGGTGCACGCCGTGTTCTGCGAGGCCGGCGACCTGCTCTCCGTGCCGAAGGACACCACGCACTGGTTCGACATGGGCACCACCCCCGACTACGTCTCGGTGCGCTTCTTCCACGACGACGACGGCTGGGTCGGTCACTTCACCGGCAGCGACGTCGCGGCGAAGTTCGCCACCTACGACGAACTGGCCTCCGTCTCGGCCTGACGGGCCCCGGCGTCAGCCGAGCGTCGCGCCGAAGGCGAGCCCGAGCACGTACGTGACGGCGGCGGCGCCGAAGCCGATGGCGAGCTGACGGAGGGCGCGGCGCAGCGGCGGGCCGCCGGAGAGCAGCCCGACCACGGCCCCGGTCGCGAGCAGTGCTATGCCCACGAGGGCAGCGGCGATCGCGACGGCGACCAGTCCGCTGAGGCCGAAGATATAGGGCAGCACCGGGATGATCGCGCCTGACGCGAAGAAGCAGAACGACGAGATAGCGGCCTGCCAGGCCGTGCCGATCTCCTCGTGCTCGTCGGTGTCGGTGCCGCGCGCATCCGTCGACTCGATCTCGGGTGCCGTGATGCCCGCATCGCCCACCCGTTGGATGCGGATGGCCGAGGTCGTGGTGGTGAGACCGCCGAACACGTCGGCGGCCTTGGCCTCGGCGTCGGCCTCGCTCATGCCGCGCGCCCGGTAGACGAGGGCGAGCTCGTTGGCATCGACGTCGAGGCGGGGCACCGCGGTGTGGGCGTCGGGGTCGGGGGTCGAGGCGGCGAGCAGCTCGCGCTGCGAGCGCACCGACACGAACTCGCCCGCACCCATCGAGAGGGCGCCGGCGAGCAGGCCCGCGATGCCGCTGGCGAGCACCACCGACTGCGAGACCCCGGTGGCGCTCATGCCGAGCACGAGAGCCAGGTTCGACACGAGCCCGTCGTTGGCGCCGAAGACGGCGGCGCGGAAGGTGCCCGAGAGCCTGCTGCGACCGCGGGCGGCGAGGCTGCGCACGACCTCGCCGTGGATGCGCTCGTCGGCGGCCATGGCAGGCGTCGCGTCGGCGTCGCCCTCGTAGGGGGAGCGGGCCTCGGCGCGTTGCATGAGGGCGAGCACGAACACCGATCCGAAGCGCTTGGCGAGCACGCCCAGGGCGCGGGAGCGCAGGTCGGCCTTGCGGGGCTTGCCGACGTCGTCGCCGAGCAGCTCGATCCAGTGGTTCTGGTGGCGCACCTCGGCCTCGGCGAGCCCCTCGAGGATCTCACGCTCCGCCCCCGTGCGCCGCTGCGCGAGCTCGCGGTACACCTTGGCCTCCGCCCGCTCGTCGGCGAGGTACTGCCGCCACCGTCTCAGCTCCGCCGGAGTAGCCATGCTCCCATCCTCCCACCCCGCGCCTGCGTGACCTCACCTATGGCCCCCACCACGTTCTTACGGACAAAGTCCGTGAAGAACTCGGTTATCACGGACTTTGTCCGCAAGAACGTCGGGCGGGTGGCGGGTGGCCGGTCGGGGAGTGGCGAGGCCGCCGGGTGCCGATCAGCTGTAGCCGCTGGGGGTGGGGTAGGCGCCGGTGAGGGCGTGGTCGCCGACCTCCTGCGCCTTGTAGGCGACGGGGTCGTGGAGGGTGATGGTGCGGGCGTTGCGCCAGAAGCGGTCGAAGCCGTACGACTCCCCGGTGGCGCGGGCCCCGGTGAGCTCGAACAGGCGCGAGGTGACGTCGAGCACGGTCTTCGTGGTGACGACCTTGCCCGCCGCGATCTCGACGGCGACCTCGCCGCGCTCAGCGTCGCCGAGTTCCCACCGCTGCTCGGCGGCCGCGGCGAGCAGCTCGGTGCCGCGCCAGGTGAGGGCGTCGGCGGCCCGGGTGGCTGCGGTGAGCTCGCCGAGGAGCTCACGGATGTAGGGGTCGTCGACAGCACGCTCGACACCGCTGGTCGACCAGGGCCTCGTGGTGGTGCGCACGTACTCCGCTGCGGTGGCGAGCGCCCCTTCGGCGATGCCGACGTGGAGGTGGTTCATGGCCAGCTGGAACAGCAGGATCGACAGTGACGCGAACGGCTTGTACCGCGGCCCCGCCTGCTCGCCGAAGCCGAGCACGTGGGCGTCGGGCACGAAGGCGCCCTCGAACGACACCGATCCCGATGCCGACAGACGCTGCCCGATGTTGCTCCAGTCGTCGTGGTGCACGACCCCGGGCTGCGTGGAGTCGATGATGATGGCGAGCTTCTCGCCGGTGTCGACCCGGGTGCCGCTGGCTGTCACCCGATCGGAGACCTGAGCCCCTGTGGCGAAGAACTTGCGCCCGGCGACGGTGAAGCCGCCGGGCGCCGGCGTGAGCTGCAGGCCGGCGTCGCGCGGGTTGCCGGCGCCGCCCCAGAACAGGTGCTCGGCGGCGAGCTGTCGCTGCAGCGCCTCGATGACACCCTGGTTCTCGTTGAGCTGCAGCCGCCATGAGTTCACGAAGTGGTAGGCGAACACGTGCCCGAGCCCGCCGTCGACCCGGATGACGGGGCGGAGCGCCCGGAACACGGTGACCCAGTCGAGCCCGCCGCCCCCGAGCTCCCGTGGCACGAGGGCGGGGAGGATGCCGGTGGCGCGCAGGCGCGCCACCTCGTCGAACGGCGCCGTGCCCTCGCGCTCACGCAGGGCGATGCTCGGCGCGAGCTCCTCCGCCAGCAGGGCGAGCGCGTCGATCGCCGCCGCGGGCTCGTCGATGACGTGGATGCCCTCACCGACCTCGTCGCCCTCGCCGACGCCGGGCGCGCTCGCGCCCCGGGATACCGAGCCTGTCATCGACTCACTCCGCCCAGGGCGTGCGGTTCCACACCCGCACCACCTGGTTGCCGTGCTCGAAGCCGAGCACGCTCACGCTCGCCGTGTCGAGGGCGAAGTGCTCCCCGCCGCTCACTGGCAGCCCCGCCCAGGTGGCGGCAAGGGTGCGCAGGAAGTGACCGTGCGAGAACACCAGCACGTCGTCGCCTTGGTTGAGCACCCGCCGCACCCGGCGGATGACCGCCTCGTCGCGCCGCAGCAGGTCGGCGACCTCCTCGCCCCGCCCCTCGGCGTCGATCTCGACCCCGTTGCGCCACAGGTTCCACTCCTCGCCGAAGCGCTCCGAGACCTGGGCGCTGGTGAGCCCCTCGTAGGCCCCGTAGTCCCACTCGGTGAGGTCGGGGTCGACCTGCGCCTGCTCGCCGAAGCCCGCGAGCTCGGCGGTGTGCACCGAGCGGCGCAGCGGACTCGTCAGCACCAGCCCGAACCGGCGCCCCGCGAGCACGCGCCCGACCGCGCGGGCCTGCTCGATGCCGCGCTCGGTGAGCGGGATGTCGGTGCGGCCGGTGTGCTGGCCGCTGAGGCTCCACTCCGTCTCGCCGTGCCTGACCAGCACGACGCTCGGGGCGGCGCTGGCGGTGCTGCTCTGGGTCATGCCTCCAGGGTATCGGCCGTCACCGACGACCGAGGCGCTGACGAAACACCTGTGCAACGGGAAGAAACGTGGGCGCAATGTGGAGAAGTCAGGATGGCTCCATGAAGCTCCTCGTCGTGAACGCCGTGATCCTCCCGATGGCCGACGGACAGGACTGGTTCAAGGGCTGGCTCTCGGTTTCCGACGACGGCCGAATCGCGGGGATGGGCGAGGGCGAGGCACCCGCAGAGCTGCTCGCCGAGGCCCGCGCGAGCGAGGCCGACGTGCTGCTCGACGCCGACGGCGCCTTCGTCGCCCCCGGCTTCGTCTCCGCGCACAGCCACATCTTCACCAGCGGGATGCGCGGCATGACCCCCGGCGACAACCTCTACGGCTGGGTGGGGGAGCAGAGCGTCTTCATCTCGGGCGCCGACGCCGACGACATCTACTGGTTCACCCTTCAGGGCTGCCTCGACTTCCTCGGCAACGGCGTCACCTCGGTCTACAACTTCACCGATTCACGGGTGGTGGGGAAGTACGACCCCGACACCGACGCCCGCGACCTCTACGACATCCGCCCGGAGGAGTACCTCTTCAAGCAGTTCGAGGCGGCGCGCGACGCCGGCATCCGCACCATGAACGCCATCCGCGTCGACAGCGAATTCCAGCCCGCCGATGAGGCCCTCGAGGTCTTCGACCGTGCCGTCGCGCACCTGAAGGCCGAGGTGCCGGCCGAGCTCGACCTCGGCGCGTCGGTGTTCGGCGCGGTGCAGTGGTCGGCGTCGGCGCAGACCGCGCGCGACGAGGTGACGGCGATGGATGCGCACGGCATCGGCAACCAGGCCCACTTCCTCGAGACCAGCGAGGCGCTCGACCAGCAGCGCGAGAAGTTCCGTTGGTACGAGGAGGCGGGTGCCCTCCGGCCCGGCTTCCTGTTCGGGCACTTCGTGCATCCCGACAGCTACATGTCGCGGGTCGCCGCCGAGAAGGGCGCCGGCATGGTCTGGCAGCCCACTTCGAACGGCAGGCTCGGCTCGGGGGTCGCCGACATCCCGCGCTACCGCCAGCTCGGGATGCCGATCGGAGTCGGCCTCGACGACCAGAGCTGCACCGACGTCTCCGATCCCTTCCAGAACATGCGCATCGGGGCCTACACGCAACGCGCCGTGAATCAGGACGCCTCGATCGTCATGCCGCGCGAGATGCTCCGGATGCACACCCTGGGCTCCGCAGAGGCCCTCGGCCCGCAGGTGGCCGAGCGGGTCGGCTCGCTCGAGGTCGGCAAGCACGCCGACCTGCTCGTCGTCGACCCCCGCTCTCCCGAGACCGGTCCGGTGTGGGACGTCGTCGCCCACTACGTCTTCGCGATGAGCCTCCGCAACCTCAAGAAGGTCTACGTGGGCGGCGAGCTGGTCTCCGAGAACGGCGAGTCGACGCATCCGCTCGCCGTTCGGGCCTCGGCCGAGCTGCACTCCCGCACCCGTGCCGTCGCCGCCCGCACCGCGCCCCGCTCCACCGAGCGCCTCGCCTGGTAACCCCCCCCACAAACTTCTCGCGACTCGCCGGAATCCGGGTCGACATCCCGAAGGATGCCCGGATTGTGGCGAGTCGCGAGGAGGAAGAGGGGCCGATTGCCTAGAGGGTGATGAGGCCCGAGGTCTTCTGGCGGGCGGCGTCGAGGCGGGCTGCGACGTTCTCCCAGTTGGCGATGTTCCAGACGGCCTTGATGTAGTCGGCGCGCACGTTGAGGTAGTCGAGGTAGTAGGCGTGCTCCCAGACGTCGAGCATGAACAGGGGCACGACGCCGGCGGGGATGTTGCCCTGCTGGTCGAAGAGCTGGAACAGGGACAGGTTGCCGCCGATGACGTCGTAGCCGAGCACGGCCCAGCCGGAGCCCTGCACGCCGAGGGCGACGGCGGTGAACGCTGCCTGGAACTTCTCGAACGAGCCGAAGCGGTCGTCGATGGCGGCTTTGAGTTCGCCTTCGGGGGTCTGAGTGGTAGGGGTGAGGTTGGTCCAGAAGATCGAGTGGTTGACGTGGCCGCCGAGGTTGAAGGCGAGGTCCTTCTCGAGCTTGTTCACGTTCGCGAGGTTGCCGGTCTCGCTGGCTTCGGTCAGTGCGGCGAGGGCGGTGTTCGCGCCGGCGACGTAGGTGGCGTGGTGCTTGTCGTGGTGCAGCTGCATGATCTTGCCCGAGATGTGGGGCTCGAGCGCGGCGTAGTCGTAGGGAAGGTCGGGCAGCGTGTACTCAGTCATGGAATCCACGTTAGAACCTCGAGTACCGTTGAGGTCAAGGAGGTCGCAGCTCATGCCCAGCGTCGATCCGGCCCGCAGTCTGCTGGCCATCGGCGAGCTCGCAGCTCGCAGCGGCATCTCGGTGTCGGCGCTGCGCTTCTACGAGCAGCACGGGCTGATCTCCTCCGAGCGCACGGCGGGCAACCAGCGCCGGTACCGCCGGGAGGTGCTGCGCCGGGTGGCGTTCATCCGCACCTCGCAGCGAGTGGGCATGACCCTCGCCGACATCAGGGCGGCGCTCGAGTCGCTGCCCGACGGGCGCACCCCCACGCGCGCCGACTGGGCCCGTATCTCGGCGGACTGGGGCAGCCGCCTCGACGCGCGCATCGCCGACCTGCAGCACCTGCGCGGCGAACTCGACGGATGCATCGGCTGCGGCTGCCTCAGCCTCACCACCTGCGCGCTCCGCAACCCCGACGACGTGCTCGGCGCCTCCGGCCCTGGCGCGGTGCGCTGGTCGATCGACTGAGCCCTCGCTAGGGTTCGAGCATGGCCACCACCGTCGTGTCGATCGCCGAGCCAGAGCTCGCCGCCTACCTCGCCCACGCCAACGCCGAGTACCTCGTCGAACGAATGAGGGCCGGTGACTCCCGCGAGTACGCCGAGCAGCGGGTCGCCGAGTCGAACGAGCAGTACTTCCCCGGCGGCCGGCCCGCTGCGGGCCATCAGGTGCTGCGGGTGGTTCACGACGGCGACCCCGTCGGGTGGCTGTGGCTCGGACCGATGTCGGCCGAGCATCCGTTCGACTGGTGGGTGTTCGACGTCGAGATCGACGAGCAGCACCGCGGCAAGGGTCTCGGGCGCGCGGCGATGCTGCTGGCCGAGGAGGTGGCTCGCGAGGCCGGTGCGGTGAAGCTCGGGCTCAACGTGTTCGGGCACAACACGGTGGCGCAGCGTCTGTACTCCACACTGGGCTACGAGGTGACGGCCATCAACATGTCCAAACAACTCTGAGCGGTCGGATGATGGGCAGGCGGATGCTGCGCTCGCTAGTGTGAGGCGATGAGCAAGCACTCCACATCGACCTCGCCCTGGAGCGACCGTCTGCGGGCGAAGACGCCCGTCGAGCTGGCGAGCCTGGCCACCGGAGCGACCCCAGGCATCACCGACAAGGACGCCGCCGAGGAAGTGTTCGCCGGCACCGCCCGCTCGCTCGCGAAGCAGCAGGAGCAGCTGTTCGCCGCCAGCCTGTTCGGCGGTGAGCATGCGGTGCTCCTGGTGCTCCAGGGCATGGACACGGCGGGCAAGGGCGGCGTGGTGAAGCGGGTGGCCGGCCCGATGGACCCGCAGGGCCTCGCCCACCACGCCTTCAAGAAGCCGACCGAGGAGGAGCTCGCGCATCCGTTCCTCTGGCGGGTCGAGAAGCGGCTCCCGGCGCCGGGGTTCATCGGGGTGTTCGATCGCTCGCACTACGAAGACGTGCTCGTGCCGCGCGTGCACGGGCTGGTCGCTCCCGAAGAGCTCGAGTCGCGCTACGAGCAGATCAACGAGTTCGAGAAGAAGCTCGTCGAGTCGGGAACCACCATCGTGAAGGCCTTCCTGCACCTCGGGGTCGACGAGCAGAAGAACCGGCTGCTCCGGCGCCTCGAACGCAGCGACAAGCACTGGAAGTTCAGCACCGCCGACGTCGACGACCGTGCGCTCTGGCCGTCGTTCCAAGACGCCTACGAGGTGGCCATCGACCGCACGAGCACCGAGCACGCGCCGTGGCACATCGTGCCGGCCGACCACAAGTGGTACTCGGCGCTGGCCGTGCAGCAGCTGCTCGCCGAGGCGATCGGCGCACTCGAGCTCGGCTGGCCTGCTCCCGACTACGACATCGACGAGCAGCGGGCGCGCCTGCTCTCGACGTGAGCGCGCCTGCACCGGCCCGACTGCACCGGCTCCCGACCGGTGCCGGGCCCGTAGCGTCAGCCCTGCCGCGTCGTCGCGCTGAGCGACTCGAGCACCGCGTCGAGGCCGGCCAGCCCCGGCGACGCGGCGATGTCGCGCCCGATGCGGGCGCTGGCCTCCCGGTAGCCCGGGCGGGCGAGCACCTCGCGCACCGCGGAGGCCACCGCTTCGGCGCTCGGCGTGCTGGTGCGCAGGTTCACGCCGACGCCCGACCAGGCGACGCGGGCCGTGACCTCGATCTTGTCCTCCGTGGTTCCCGCGACGACGAGCGGCACGCCGTGCTCCATGGCGTAGTGCACCCCGCCGTAGCCGCCGTTCGTGACGAGCACCGAGGTGAGGGGCAGCAGCTTGTCGTAGGGCAGGTACGACGCCGCGCGCACGTTGGCGGGCAGCGGATGCGGCAGCGTCTCGACCGCCCGGCCCCCGGTGCTCACCACCACGAGCACGTCGTCGTGGGCGAGCCCGGCGATGGCCGGAGCGACGAGCTCGTTCCAGTCGCGATTGGCCACCGTGCCCTGGGTGACGTGCACCACCGGCCGCGACCCGTCGAGTTCGCCCCACCACTCGGGCAGGGAGGTCGTCGACGGCGCGGTGCGGGCCAGCGGCCCGACGAAGTGCACCTTCTCGGGCAGGTCGCTGCGGGGGTACTCGAACGAGGGCACCGTGAACTGCACGATGGCGTCGGCCTGCGCGGGCGTGCTCATGAAGAAGGTCTCGAGCTCGTGCCCGGTGGTGGCCCGCATCATCCGCTTCGCTGCCTTCTGCACCGGGGCGAACACGATCTTCTGTGACACGAACGCGAGCAGGCGGTTGCGCACGCGGCCCGCGAGACCGGCCCGGGGCGGGATGCCGAGGCCGAACGGCGCGGTGTCGACGCTGTCGAGCGCGAGCGGCACGATGCCGAGGTTCACCACGGGCGGCCTTGCCCCGAGTGGGCGGTCGAGCAGGGGGAGCGATCCGAGGAACAGGCTCTCGAGCAGGATCGCGTCGACGGGCTCGGCAGCCAGCGCCTCATCGATCGCGGCGAGCTGCGCCGGCGCCGGCCTGAGGAAGATCGTGGCCAGGTCGAACCGGATGCCGGCCGGCCCCGACAGCCCCGCACGCTCGGGGAACGAGGCGTTCATGTCGCTGTCGTCGTAGTCGGCCTCGGCGGGCAACTGAAGGAAGACAGTGCCGGTCGACTCGACGGATGCGCGGTAGCGGGCCCCGGTGAGCAAGCGCACCCGGTGCCCGCGGCCGACCAGATGCCGCGCCACGGCGAGCAGCGGAGTGACGTGCCCGTGCACCGGTGTGCTGCAAAGAAGATAAGACGACATGGCCCCCACCTCGTGTTCGTGCCCTAAACTCGGCTATACCGAAGTAGTATTCACTACACCGGAAGGATAGTCAATATGCCCGATTCGCGAAGTTCCGCCGTGCGTCGCCCGGGAGCCCGCGCGGCGTCCGCCGCGCCGCGCTCCTACACCTCGGCTCTGCGGGCGGAGCAGGCGGCGAACACCCGCCAGCGCATCCTCGACGCCGCCGCGTCGTGCTTCGCCGCGAGCGGCTACGCGGGAACCTCACTCGCCGACATCGCCGCTGCGGCCGGCGTCTCGGTCGAGACCGTGAAGCTCAACGGGCCGAAGCGCGAACTGCTGATGGGGGCCTTCGAGCAGGCGTTCAGCGGCAGCGAGGGGCGGGAGACGATCGCCGAGCGCGAGGTCGGCCGCGACATCCGTTCCCGGGTCGACGACGAGGAGTTCCTGCGCGGCTACCTCCACTTCGTGGCCGAGGCGAACCGCCGCACCAGCGGGCTGTGGGCGAGCTTCCTGAGCGCGGCGTCGTCAGACCCGTTGGTGAAGGAGTCGCTCGACGACCTGCTGGCCCGCCGGCGCAAAGACTTCGCCGCCGCCGTCGACGAGCTCGTGCGGCGCGGTCTCGTCGCCGCCGACACCCCGCCGAAACGGCGCGCCGAGCTCGCCGCCGCGCTCTCGTTCCTGGTCTCGCCCGAGAGCCACCAACAGCTGGTGGAGCAGTCGGGCTGGAGCATGAAGCGCTACGAGGAGTGGCTGCGCGAGGTGCTCGGCCGCGTGATCTTCACGGCCTGACGGTCACGGCGCCGCGGCCGCCGGTTCCGGAGACCGCTTCCTCAGGCACAGCACCAGCAGCACCGCGCCCGCGGCGAGGCAGCCCAGGTAGATGAACCCCATCGGTGTCTGGCTGGTGTCGGGCAAGCCCGCCGCAGAGGCCATGGTGAGGGCGACGAAGAGGTAGCAGACGGCGCTCGTGAGCCCGCCGATGAGTCCGAGATTGCGGTCGAAGAGCCCGAGCGCGAGGCCGTACGCCAGCGGGCAGAGCGCACCGCAGCCGAGCATCACGAACACGCCGCCGAGGGTGATGAGCACGAGATCGGGCCCCACCAGCACGCCGCTGGCGGCGAGGATGATCGCCCCGACGCCGAACGACGCCAGCGCCGAAAAACCCAGGGTGCGCGACGACACGCGCGTCGCCAGGGCACCGGTGGCGAGCTCCCCGGCGAGGTTCGCGGCGCCCACGAGGAGGGCGATCAGCCCGTAGGCGGCGGGCGGCACCCCCAGCGCGTTCTGGTAGACGACGGGGGCGATGGTGCCGAACAGCAGTTGGGCGCTCGCGAACACGGCGAACACCAAGGTCAGGCCCACGAACAGGGTGCGCCGGAAGGCGCTGCCCAGCACACGGGCGATCACGCCGGGCCGGATCGGGGTCTCCTTGCCCGCGGCGAGCGTCTCGGGCAGTAGCCGCCAGACGACGAGGAGGGCGACGACGCCGAGCGCGGCGATGAGGCCGAAGATCACCCGCCAGGAGACGAACTGCACGAGGAGTCCCCCGATCGCCGGGGCGATCACGGGCGCGAGCCCCCACGAGGCGCCGAGCCAGCCCGACAGCGAGGTGAGCTGGGGGCCGCGCGAGGTGTCGGCGGCGATGGCGTACACGACGACCATGCACGCGCATCCGCCGACTCCCTGCACGAAGCGCAGCACGAGCAGCAGCCACACCTCGTCGGTGACGGCGATGCCGATGCTCGCCAGCACGAGGAGCGCCAGGCACACCAGCAGGGTGGGCTTGCGGCCCCGGGCGTCGGCGATGATGCCGACCGGCAGGAGTCCAAGCGCCATGCCGAGCACGTAGGCCGAGACGGAGTTCTGGATGACCGTGTTGCTCGTGCCGAACTCCGCGACCATCGCCGGGATGGCGGGGGTGTAGACGTCGATCGGGAACTGGCTGAGCGGGATGACGCCGAGCAGCATGGCGACGAGCAGTCGTCTGCTCGGCAGCCCCGGCGCCCCTCCGGTGACGGTGCGTGACGTGTCGGCACCCATGGTCTCCCGCCCCCCTCGGCTTTGGGCCAGTGTAGTGGTGACGCGTGGTGCGGCATCACGCCGATCGAAGGGATTCCCATGGCTCAGAAGGTGTGGTTCATCACCGGTACCTCGCGCGGCTTCGGCCGGGAGTGGGCGACCGCGGCTCTCGAACGCGGCGACAGCGTCGCGGCTACGGCGCGCGACGTCTCGTCGCTCGACGATCTGGTCGAGCGGTTCGGCGACCGCATCCTCCCCCTTCAGCTCGACGTCACCGACCGCGAGGCCGACTTCGCGGCCGTCGAGCAGGCGGTCGAGCGCTTCGAGCGCCTCGACGTCGTCGTGAACAACGCCGGGTACGGCCAGTTCGGCTTCATCGAGGAGCTCAGCGAGAAGGAGGTGCGCGACCAGTTCGAGACCAACGTGTTCGGCGCGTTCTGGGTGACCCAGGCCGCCCTTCCCGTGCTTCGCAGGCAGGGTGGCGGTCACCTCGTGCAGGTGTCGTCGATCGGCGGCATCTCGGCTTTCGCGAACATCGGCGTCTACAACGCCTCCAAGTGGGCGCTCGAGGGGTTCTCGCAGGCGCTCGCCCAGGAGGTCGCGCCGTTCGGGGTGAAGGTGACGCTCGTCGAGCCCGGCGGCTTCAGCACCGACTGGGGCGGAGCCTCGGCGAAGCACGCGGCCGAGCTCCCCGACTACGCCGAGGTTCACGCCGCGTCGGCCGAGGCGCGCAGGTCGCGGGTGGCGTCACCCGGCGACCCGAACGCCTCGGCCGCGGCCATCCTCCGCGTGGTCGACGCCGAGGAGCCGCCGCTGCGCGTGTTCTTCGGGTCGAGCCCGCTCCAGGTCGCGAAGGCCGACTACGAGAGCCGTCTCGCGGAGTGGGAGGCGTGGCAGGAGGTCTCGGAGCTGGCGCAGGGCTGACGATCAGGCCTGATCGAGCGCCTCGACTCTCTCGAGCGCCTCGACCGCCTGCCGGGTGTCGTCGCCGACGAGGTCGGCGTTGATCATGGTGGCGGCCATGACGCCCGCCGCCACGGCGACCGGCACGAGTGCGCCGGGGAAGGCGGCGTTGCCCGCCACCCACACTCCCGGCACCGAGGTCAGCCCGGTGAAGTCGGAGGCGACCCACTCGCCGTAGGCGTCGCCCTTCGCTGCTCCGAGCTGGTCGAGCAGGGCGTCGTTGTTCACCATGCGCGGTCCGGCGAACACCACGTCGAACTCACGCACCGATCCGTCGCCGAGGCGGAGCCCCACGAGCTCGCCCGCCTCGTCGGCGACGAGCTCCTGCAGCGCGGTGTCGACGATCTCGATGCCCCGCGCTTCGAATCCCCGGCGGGTCTCGGCGTCGAGCGAAGCGGCCTGCGGCCCGACGAACGCCACCTGCGACGACCACTGCCGCAGCAGCGACGCCTGGTGCGCGCTCTGCGGTCCGGTGGCGAGTACGGCGATGCGGGAGTCGCGGTTCTCCCAGCCGTCGCAGTAGGGGCAGGCGAACGCGCCGCGCCCCCATTGCTCGGCGAGTCCGGGAATCGCGGGGAGCTCGTCGGTCAGACCCGTGGCGATCACGAGCCGGCGACCGGTGAGGATGCGCGGGCCGGTTTCGTCTGCCCCGCTCGCGCCGACGACGCTCACCGCGAACGCCCCCGCGCTCCCGCTCACGGCCTCTGCCCGCCCCTGCACGATGGTCGCGCCGTAGCCGACCACCTCGGCGCGCCCGAGTTCGAGCAGTTCGAGCGGCGGGATGCCGTCGCGGGTGAGGAAGCCGTGCATGTGCGCGGCGAAGCGGTTGCGGGGGAGTCCGGCATCGATCACCGCGACCTTCCTCCTGGCGCGTGAGAGCACGAGGGCCGCGCTGAGCCCGGCGGAGCCGCCGCCGACGATGATCACATCGAAGCTGTCTTCTGTCATGCCCCAACGCTCGCCGAGATGGTGGCGAATCGCAAAGCTCTGTGCTGAAATAGCAACATGGATCCGACCCGAGCCGAACGCATCGGCAGCCGACTTCGTGCCGCCCGGGTGAACCGCGACTCCACCCTCGCCGAGGTCTCAGCCGAGACGGGAATCTCGGTGAGCACCCTCTCGCGGCTCGAGTCGGGCAAGCGGCAGCCGAACCTCGACCTGCTCATCCCGCTCGCGTCGGCACTCGAGGTGACCCTCGACGACCTCGTCTCCGACGCGGTGCCCGACCCGCGGGTCGAGCCCCGGCACTCCCGTAGGCCCGGGGCGAGCACCTACTGGCTCTCCCGCGAGAACTCGCCCACGCAGACCGTGCGCATGGTGCTCACCCCGGTGGCGGGTGAGGTTCCGATGCAGCGCACCCACGACGGGTTCGAATGGCTCTACGTGCTCTCGGGCAACCTGCGCCTGCTGCTCGGCGACCACGACCTCGTGCTGAGGCCGGGCGAGGCGGCGGAATTCGCCACGCGCATCCCGCACTGGCTCGGCTGCGCCGACGACCAGCCGGTCGAGATGATGTGCATCTTCAGCCGCGACGGCGAGCGCATCCACGTGCGGGCGCAGACCGAACCCGACCGGCGGGTGGGTCGCTGATGGGCCCCGGCGAGCTGCGCCCCGGTGACGCCGTGCGGTTCGGCGGAACCATCGTCGGCTTCGGCACCGCCTCGGGAACCCGCATCGTGGTGGGCCTCTGGCGCAGCTCGCCGTTCGGGCGTTTCGCCGACGTGATGGTGCAGGATGCTGCGGGCCATCGCATCCTTCTGGCGCCGTCGCCCGAGGTCGCCGATTTCGTCTCCGCCACCTACCGGTTCGACGAGGTGCGGGTGGTGCCGGTGCGGTTCGGGGGCAGCAGCCGGCTCGTCGGCATCCATGCCGGCCGCCTCGCCGTGAACGTCGCCGTCGGCCGTCCTACGGCGCTCGGCCTCCTGCTGCGGTCGGTTCCCGCACGGCTCGCCACCCACCCGCGATGGCTCGCGGCCATCGACCCCGTCGCCGCGGCCGTGATGCCCGGGGTGCACACCGCGGGAACGGCGGGCGGCTCTCGTCGCGAGTACTACGGGGTCACCGCGGTGCGTGAGCTGGCCTGGGCCGAGGCGGCGCTCGAGGGGAGGGACCTCGGGGCCTTCGGTCCGCTCGACCCGCCCGTGGGCTTCGGATTCGGCTCGGCGCCCCCACGACCGTCGGCCGTCGACCTGGTGACGACGATCAGGCAGGGTACGCCGGTTCAACCCACGCTCGTCGATCAGGCTCAGTAGAACAGCTGGAAGCTCGCCGCGTAGAGGAGGTTGCCGAGCACTCCGACGAGCGTGGCGGCGCCCAGCGCGGTGCCCGCCGCCGCGAGGGCCTTGCCCAGCCCACGCCGGGTGAGTGCGATGAGACCGACGATCAGCGCGGCGAGACCGAGCAGCCCGTTCAGCACCATCGCCACCCCCGACAGTGTGCCGACGGAGTAAGGATCGCCGCCTGCGATCATCGCCGCCTGCGCGAGCAGGAAGATCAGCCCGAGCACCGACGGAATCGCCCCGAGGATGAGTGCGACCAGGCCGAGACGGTTGCGTGCGAGACCGTTCGCCGAGGTGCTGCCGGAGGTGGGGGCTCCGAATGCGTGCTGCTGCTCCGACGGGTTCGCCCCGTACCCGGGGTGGCGCGGTTGAGCCTGAGTTGCCTGCGGCGCACCGTATCCCGGATGCTGTGGCTGGTTGCCGTACCCGGGGTGCCGTTGCTCCTGCCCGCCGTACCCGGGATGCGGCTGTGCGGGCGCGCCGTAGCCCTGCTGCGCCTGCCCCGAGAACTGCGGCGGTGCCGGCGGCGTGCTCGGGGGAGCTGCCGGGGGAGCGGAGGGTGCGCTCGGTGGCGCCGTCGGCGGCTCTGTGGGCGGTGTGCCCGGCGTCGAGGGCGGCTCGGTCGACTGCGTGGGCGATCCCCATCCGACGTTGGCGTCGGGGTGCTCGGGCCCGGTCGGCTGGCTCTCGGTCGGCTGGCTCTCGGTCGGCTGGCTCATGGAGGCGTCCTTCCTCTGGGTGGGTTCCCGCTCGGCCCCTGCCCGGATGCGGGTCTACTCCCTGCCTACTCCCGTCGCGGCCGGATCGGGAAGCGGATCGGGCGTCGCGGGCTCCACCAGGACCGTCTCCCGCTGCATCCGCACGCACACCACCCCCGCCACGATGAGCGCGCCGCCGAGCGCCTGCACGAGCGTCGGAACCTCGCCGAGCAGCAGCCAGGCGAAGAGCACCGCGAACAGCACCTCGAGCAACCCGACGAACGACGCCAGACGTGAGCCGAGGCGGCCGGCCCCGATGAGGCTCGCGAAGTAGGCGAAGGCTGTGGCCACCAGCACGACGACGGCCATCGGTGCGAACCACGGCACTTCGCCGAACCCGGCGATGTCGACCTCGTCGAAGGCGATGGCGAGCGGCACCAGCCCGGTCGCCCCCACCGCGGCCAGCGCGACCGACCCGCCGATGAGCCCGACGCTCACCAGGGTGACCGGGGGCAGCTCGCCGGTGGGGAGCGCTGCGATGAGGTAGTAGCCGGCCAGGCACAGCGCGGCGAGCACCGCGAACAGGATGCCGAGCGGGTGCAGACCGCCGCCGCCCGACGGATTGATCACCAGCACGAGGCCCGCCACGCTCAGCACGGCTCCCGCGACGGTGAGGAGTGCGGGTGCGATCCGGCTGCGCCCCCACGCGAGCAGCACGAGGAGGATGGGTGCCGTGTACTCGATGAGGAGCGCCACCCCGACGGGGAGGTACTGGATGGACGCGAAGTAGAACACCTGCGAGCCCACCACGGCGATGACGGCGTAGCCCACGATGAGCTTCCACGACGAGAGGAGCAGGTGGTAGCGCCCGCGCAGGGCGATGAGCGCGGGCACGAGCAGCACCAGGCCGCCGGCTCCGGCGCGCACGGCGACCGCGGCGGCTGGCGACCAGCCCGAGTCCAGCAGCGGTTTCACGAACGGGCCGCTGGTGGCGAAGGCGGCGGCCGCGGCGAGCGCGAAGATCAGCCCCGAGGTGCGGTGGGAAGTGGGGGAGGAGGTCATGGCGCCGGCCTGTCAGGAGTCATTGCGGTTACACTGCTGACAGTAGTGTCCCGACCTGTCAGGAGTCAACATGGTCTTCGCCTATGACACCGAGGCGACCCTGGTGTTCGCCGCCGAACTCGTCAACACCGCGGCCGGTGTGGCCGGCTCTGACGACGACGCCCTCGCCGACGTGCCCTCGCTCGTGACCCTGCTCGACGAGCACGACTACTCCGGGCGCCGCGACCTCGACGACGACGAGCTGCAGGGTGTGCGGTCGCTGCGGGGCGAGTTCCGCCGGCTGTGGGAGGTCGATCGCGACGAGGCCGTCGATCTCGTCAACGGCATGCTGCGCGAGGCCGGTGCGCTGCCCCAGCTCGTGCGGCACGGCGACTGGGACTGGCACCTCCACGCGACCGAGCCCGACGCACCGCTCGTCACGCGCATCCGGGTGGAGGTGGCGATGGCGTTCATCGACGTCATCCGCAGCGACGAGTACGAGCGCCTGGGTCTCTGTGCCGCCGACGACTGCGCCGGAGTCGTCGTCGACCTCTCGCGCAATCGCTCGAAGCGCTACTGCGACGCCGGCAACTGCGGCAACCGGATGAACGTGCTGGCCTATCGCGCCCGTCGCGCAGGAGGATAGTCGCGCCGGAGGGTGGCCGCGCGCGCCGGTGTCGGTGGCTCGTGATTGAGTGAACCTCATGAACGGCGCGCGATGCACCACACCGGCCCGGGCGCTCTCGCCCGGCGACGAGTTCGACGTCGTGCTCGCCGAGCTGGTCGAGATCGAGCGGTCCATCGCGGCCGCCGAGGGGCGCCGCGCGCGGTTGCTCGCTCGGGCCGTCGTGCTCTCGGAGTCGATGAACGGAGTCGCGGTGGGGGCCACGGAGGTCGCCTCGGCGTCGGTCGCACCCACACGGGAGGCGGCCCGCCGGTCCCTCGTCGCCGAGGTCGCCTGCGCGACGCTCCGTTCGGAGGGCACCGTGGCGCGGTGGGTCAACGAGGCGGAGTGCCTGGTCCACGATCTGCCCTGGTTCCTCGAGAAGGTGGAGGCGGGGGTCGTCTCCTACGCCCACGCCCGCCGAGCCGTGCCGCACGTGCTCAGCGTGCCCGCCGAGGCGCGGGCGTCGTTCGAAGCCCGGCTGGTGCCCCTCGCGCAGGAACTCACGCCGGCGCGCTTCGACGATCGTGCCCGCCGGCTGCGGGAGGAGGTGCATCCCGAGTCCATCGTCGAGCGCACGCGGCGTGCCCGCGACGGCCGAGGGGTCTGGTTCGAGGCCGAGCTCGACGGCATGGCGACGCTCCACCACCGCCTTCCCGCCCTCGACGCGGTGGCGATCGACGACCTCATCGACCGGGTGGCCCGCTCGCTGCGCGCCGACGACGATCCGAGAACCCACGCCGAGCGGCGCTCCGACGCCCTCGGAGACATCGTGCTCGGAGGCCGCGACGGCGCTCGCCGCATCACACCGACGGTCATCGTCACGGTGCCCGCCGCCACGATCGCGAACGTCGCACGGGAGCCGGGTGCGCTGCACGGCTACGGGCCGATCGATCCCGACACGGCTCGCGCCATCGCCGCCACGGCTCCGACGTTCCTGCGGGCTCTGGTGCACCCCGACACCGGAGACACCATCTCGGTGCTCCGTCGTCGCTACCGCCCCACGGGCGACCTCCGCACGGCGCTCATCGTCGCCGACGAGACCTGCCGCTTCCCCGGCTGCGGCCGGCGGGCGTCACGCTGCGAACTCGATCACACGCGCGACTGGGCTCTGGGCGGTGACACGAGCCCCGCCGATCTCGCGCACCTCTGCTCCCGGCACCATCACCTCAAGCATGATCACTCCTGGCGCGTGGAGGTGGCCCCCGGGTGGGGCGCAACCCGTTCGGCGGGAGCTCGTCGGTTCGGCCCGGCCGCCCGACCATGTGCTCACCACCACCGAGACCATGCCGAGCTCGCGGAGTCTGCTGTTCACGAGTCCGCGTGGCAATCGCTACCTCACGCACGCTCCGCGTTTCGGTGCGCCGTCGCGGTCCGTGCCGCCGCCGCCCGATCCGCCGGTACCGTTCTGATGGGGCCGGATCTGATGGGGCTAGAGCAGCTTGCGCAGGGTGCGAAGGTTCCGCGTGGTGGTGGTCGACTTGAAGCGCGCCTTCGCGAGGTACTTGGCGAAGGGGGTGTCGGTGCTGCTCCCCTTCGTGACCTCCCAGTACAGCACTCCCGTGCCGGGAGCCGTGCGTTCGCCGCCGTCGGTGCCGGCGCCGCTCCCCTCGGGATCGAGCGAGCCCGCCTCCTTCGTGATCTCGCGAAGCACCGCCTCGTCGGAGGCGAACACGACGTAGGGCTGCATGCCGTCGGTCTCGTCGAACGGGTAGGCCTCGACGATGCCGGCGAGCCTGTCGTGCTCGAGCAGCACGATCCACGCGTCGTACCCGAAGCGCTCGCCGAGGCCCTTCTCGATGCGCTTCTTGAGAGCGGCATCCTTCGCGGTCGTGCCTCCCTCATCGGTCTCGAACAGCACGTTCCCCGAGGCGAGCACCGTCTTCACGCCCTCGAACCCCAGCTCGCGGAACAGGGCTCCGAGCTCGGCGCTCTTCACCGTGATGCCACCCACGTTCACGCCCCGCAGCAGGGCAACCCACTTGGTCATGCCCAACAGTAACTCCGGCGGGGCCGTCGGCGTTCTAGGCGGCGCGGCGCTCGCGGCCGGCGTGGTGCGAGCGCCCCTGGGGTGTCCGGCGCTCGATCCGCCGGGGGCGATCCTCCCGCTCGCGTCGAGCCCGGTCCCAGCGGTCGCGGTCGAGGGCGAACTCCACGGTGCCGTCAGTCTGCCGGGCGCAGTCGCGTCGCGTGCGCTCGACGAAACCGAGCCGGGTGGCGAGGGCCACCGACCGACGATTGCGCGCATCCGTCACCGCCGTCACCTCCCGAGCCTCGAGTCGCTCGAAGGCGAGGTCGCGCACGGCGCGCGCCGCCTCGGTGGCGTACCCCTTGCCGCCGTGGGCGGGGTGCAGCACCCAGCCCATCTCCACCGAGCGCTCATCGCGAGCGACCTTCCGGAGATGCAGGGAGACGTCGCCGATGAGCCGCCCGTCGAGCTCGACGGCGAGGGCGAGGAAGTCGTCGGCCTGCCAGAGCCGCACGTGGCGGGTGCGATCGCGCAGGTGCCGCGCCGAGAGGCGACGGTCGCGTTCGGGCCACGGCAGGAACTCGGTGACCGAGGGCTGCGCCTGCAGCTCGAACCAGTCGGCCGCGTCGCGAGCCGCAGCACGATGCGGGCGCAGCAGCAGCCGCTCCGTGCGCAGCTCGGGGGCCTCGAACGGATGCTCGGTGCGCTCCCCACGGAGCACCCGGGGTCGGCGCAGACCCGCCGAGGCGAGGGCGTCTTTCGCGGCGCGGAACATCCGTCGGGTCTCGGAGACGCTGATCTGAGTCATCTGCGAGACGGTACGCCGCGATCTCAGGCGGGTCGTATGCGATCGTGTGAGGTCTCTATGAATAGGCATCGACCAGTACCAGGCCCTTGCGCGCGCTCGGAACAATGGGAGGATGGCAAGCTCTCCCGTCTCCGACGAACTCGCGTCTTCGGGCCGTCGACGCGCGGTCCTGGCGAGGCTGCCGCGCATGTACCGGCCCGACGGCTCCGCCATCCGGGTGCTGCTCGTCGACGACGAGATGGTGCTGACGAGTCTCGTCAGCCTCGCCCTCGCCTACGAGGGGTGGACGGTCGACGTCGCCCACGACGGCGGCACCGCCCTGCAGAAGTACCGCGAGGAGCGACCCGACGTCGTGGTGCTCGACATCATGCTCCCCGACACCGACGGCATCTCGCTGCTGCGCCAGCTGCGCGAGCTCGAGGGTGGGGCGCCGACCCTCTTCCTCACCGCTCGCGACTCGGTCGACGACCGCATCATCGGCCTCACCGCCGGCGGTGACGACTACATGACCAAGCCGTTCAGCCTCGAAGAGCTCGTCGCCCGCCTGCGCGGCCTCCTCCGCCGCTCGATGATGACCACCTCCGACGAAGACTCCCGCATCGTCGTGGGTGACCTCCTCCTCGACGAGTCGAGTTACGAGGTCAACCGCGGCGGTGACCCCATCTCGCTCACCACCACGGAGTTCGAACTGCTGCGCTACTTCATGCGCAACCCGCGCCGGGTGCTCTCGCGCGCTCAGATCCTCGACCGGGTGTGGAACTACGACTTCGCCGGCAAGGCCTCCATCGTCGATCTCTACGTGTCGTATCTCCGCAAGAAGATCGACGCCAACCGGCCCTCGATGATCCACACCGTGCGCGGGGTCGGCTACGTGCTGCGGGCCGCGGAATGACCGTGCGCCGACGCGCCCGCCGGCCGTGGACCCTGCGGAGCCGCCTCGTCGTCGGCACCGCAGCGGTGGTGACGGCCGTGCTCGTGACGGTGGGCGTCGTGAGCAGCGTCACCCTGGCGAGCTCCATCACCCACGTCGTCGACACCCAGTTGAGCGCGTCGATGTCGTCGTTCACCTACGCCGTCGAGAAGTACCGCTACGGCGTCATGATCGACAGCGGCCGGCACATCGACCCGCACCCCGAGAAGCCGCTCACCGACTACACCGGGCAGGCGCCCGGAACCGTCATCGCACTGCTCGACGAGGGCAGCGGCGACGGCAGCGGCGGCGTCGCCACCGTCATCGACTCTGCCCGCTTCTCCGATTCCGACGCCGAGGCGCTCCCTCCCGCCGTCGTCGCGCAGCTCGAGGCGGCGTCGCTCGAGCCCGGCACCCAGCAGACCCTCCAGCTCGACGGGCTCGGCAGCTACCGGGTCGCCGTCGAGCCCGACAGCCGGGGCGACCTGCTCGTCACGGGCATCTCCATGGCCACGGCCGACGCCGCGGTGCTGCAGGAGACCGTCATCATGGTGGTGCTCGCCCTGATCGCCCTGCTCGTCATCGTGGTGGGCGTCATCGTCGTGGTGCGGCTGGCGCTCCGCCCGCTCGGCCGGGTGGTGGGCACCGCCGTCGCCGTCACCGACATCCCGCTCGACCGCGGCGACGTGGCGATCACCACCCGCGTGGGTGAGGCCGACACCGACCCCCGCACCGAGGTCGGCAAGGTCGGGGAGGCTCTCAACCAGCTGCTCGCCCACGTCGACGACGCCCTCGCGGTGCGCGCCGAGACCGACAAGCGGATGCGTCGCTTCGTCACCGACGCGAGTCACGAACTGCGCACGCCGCTCGCCGCCATCCAGGGCTACGCCGAGCTCACCCGGCAAGACGCGGCCTCGCTCCCCGAGATCACGGAGTACTCCCTGGCGCGCATCGAGTCGGAGGCGAAGCGCATGAACTCCCTCGTCAGCGACCTGCTGCTGCTCGCGCGCATCGACGAGGGCCAAGACCTCCACCTCGACGAGATCGACCTCGGCGAGGTCGTGGTCAACGCGGTGAGCGATGCGAAGGCCTCCGCCCCCGGCCACCACTGGTCGGTCGAGGTTCCGGATGCTCCGGCCCTCGTCACCGGAGACCGCGAGCGCCTGCACCAGGTCGTGCTCAACCTGCTCTCGAACGCGGCGGTCCACACCCCCGACGGCACCAGGGTCTCCACCACCCTTCGCATCGACCCGGGGGCGCCGGCGGCGGGCGCGGCCGGCAGTGCCGCGGTCGGCGAGACGGTGGTGCTGGACGTCGCCGACGACGGCCCCGGCATCCCCGAGTCGCTGCAGCCCGAGCTGTTCCAACGCTTCGCCAGGGGTGATTCGTCACGGTCGCGCCGGGCGGGGAGCACGGGCCTCGGGCTCGCCATCGTCGCCTCGATCGTCGAGGCCCACGACGGTACGATCGGTGTCCATTCCACTCCGGCCGGAACACGCTTCACCGTGCGGTTCACGCGGGTGGCCGGGGCGGTCGCAGCCCCGCCGGCCGGCCGTGTGCGCCCTCAGGTCACCGAGTCGGCGGGTTAGCGGCCGAGGAGGCGAGTCCGAGAGCCGAGCGCTCGCGCGCGACGGCGACGACGCGGATGATCACCGTGGCCACCACGAGGGCCGTCGCGGTCACGACAGCCGCGGTCGCCACCGCACCCGAGACGAGTTCACCGGTGGTTCGTGAGACCGCGACCCAGACCAGACCCCAGGCGAGCGAGGCGGTGGGGGCGAGACGCCCCGCGCCGAACACGGCGAGACCGAGACCGGCGACACCGGCGACGACGACGATCGTGACACCCCACGCATCCGGGGCGAGACCCCAGCCGTCGAAGCCGCAGGCGGTGAGCAGAGCGGTGATGTTCGCGGCAGTCGCCACGCACACCCAGCCCAGATAGAGACCGACGGTACCGTCGACGAGCACCGACTCGATGACGCCCTGGCCGCGGCGCCGGGTGCGCACCACCAGCACGAACGCGACGAGCAGGGCGACGAGCAGCACCACGATCACCACGGCGCTCACCGCGAGCAGCCCCGCCTGGACGCTGAGGATCCACGCGGCGTTCAGCACCAGGGTCGCTGCGACGGGATAGCCGAGGGTGCGCTGCCTGCGCGCCGAGTCGCCCTCGCGCGACTGCGCCGGGAGCAGCTGCCACACCGCGTAGCCGATGAGGCCGAGGTAGATCGCCGACCAGATCGAGAAGGCGGGCCCCGCCGGGGCGAGGAGGGTCGCATCCGCCGACAGTGCACCGCCCGCCGCCTCCTGGATCGGGGTGCCACCGGCGGCCCCCGACCCCACGAAAGCACCCACGACGGCGAGCACCGCGCACACTGCGACGACGACGCGGCGCACCAGATCGGACCTCATGGCGACGACCCTACCCATCTCGAGCCCGTGCCGCCCGTGCCCCGCGTGCGCCGCCGAGCCGCGCCCGGGAGCCGCTAGCGTGTGCTCATGGTCTCGCGCAGCATCTCCGCCGCCCGCCGGGTGGTGAGCGGCCCCAACAAGCCCGCCCTCATCGTCTCGCTCCTGGTGTCGCTGTTCGCGGCGCTGTTCGTCACCTCCTACAGCCTCGCGATGAGCGATCCGCAGCCGCACGACGTGCCCATCGGCGTCGTGTCACCCGGGGTCACGCCCGAGCAGCTCGACAAGGCGCTCGAGTCGGTCACCACCACCTCGTTCGACGTGGAGTCGTTCGCCACCGAGGCCGCGGCGAAGAACGCCCTCGAGCAGCAGCAGATCTACGCCGTGCTGGTGACGGATGCGCCGGGCACGTCCTCGACGTCGGGTTCCTCGACGTCGGCCCAGCTGTTCATCTCCAGCGCATCCGGCGCCTCCATCGCCCGCCTCATCGAGTCCGACGCCGAGCAGATCGGTCAGGCGCTCGACCTCACCGTCACCGTCACCGACGTGAACCCGCTGAGCCCCAACGACCCGAGCGGCCTCGTGCTGTTCTACCTGGCGCTCGCCTCCACCATCATCGGCTTCGTCGGCGCCATCCAGACCCGCGTGAACGCCGGCGGCCTCACCCTCGCCGGCGAGCTCGCCTGGGACGCAGCACGAGCCGCACTCGTCGGCCTGGTCATCACCCTCACCACCGGCCCGATCTTCGGCTTCGAGACCTTCCCGTTCCTCCCGGTCTGGGGAGTGCTCTCGATGGCGGTGTTCATCGCAGGCGCCGTCTACAGCTTCTTCAGGGTGGTGATCGGGGGAAGGTGGGCGCTCGTGCCCACCTGGATCCTCTTCATCCTCATCAGCAACCCCTCTTCGGGCGGGGCGGTCGCACCCGAACTGCTGCCGCCGTTCTACGAGTTCATGGGGCGCTGGCTGCCCACCGGCGCCACCGTGCGCGCGCTCCGCGATCTCACCTACTTCCCCGAGGCGCCGCACGCGGAGCCCTACCTCGTGCTGGGCGCGTGGCTCGTGCTGTCGACGGCGGGGTTCGTCATCGCCCGACACGCGAAGTTCGGGGCCGGTCGGCTCGACCGGGTCGAGGTGGTGAAACCGGATGCGCGAGGCGGCGACACGCAGAACGGCGACGCTCGCGAAGACGAGGCTGCGGCGGCCGGCTGACGCGCTTCAGCGTGGCACGACGCCCAGCACGCGGGCTCCGCCGAGGGGCGAGGACTGCAACTCGAGCCGGCCGTCGATGTGATCGAGCTGGCGCTGCAGCCGCCCGAGCCCGCTGAGACCGAGTTCCGAGGGTTCGGCGGGAAGCCCGATGCCGTCGTCGTCGAAGGCGAGCACGAACGCTCCCGCGGGGTCGACGGTGAGCTCGAGCTCCACTGCGGTCGCCCGGCCGTGCTTGAGAGCGTTCGACAGCGCCTCTTCGACTATGCGCACGATGAGCAGCCTCCGCTCGGCGGGGAGTACGCGATTGCCCTCGCCCTCGAGCGCAACCACCTCGTCGCTCACCCTCAGCGAGGTCGCGATGGAGGTGGGGATGCGCTGGAACAGCGCGCGCACCGCGGGCACCGTCCCCTGGTCGAGGCGGGCGGGGTAGAGCAGTTCGCTCATCGTGCGAAGATCCTGCCGCCGCAGCGAGGCGAGGTCGTCGCGGATGCCGCGCAGCTCTGCGGCGACCTCCGATCCGCCCTCGAGCGGATCGACGGCGGCGATGGCTCCCTCGAGCCGGGCGCCGAGCACGATGAAGCGCTGCTGCACCGTTCCGTGCAGACCGTCGGCCACCTCCCGTCGCACCCGCAGCTCCTCGCCCTGGAGCGCCTCGAGCGCGGCGGCGGCGCGCACGGTCTGTTCCGCGTAGGCACGCTCCTCGGTGCGGAGGCGTCGCCGCGCATCCGTCAGCGCCAGGGCGATGGCGAGAGAGATCGCCACGGCGATGGAGGCAGTGATGATCTCGGCGGTCACCTCGGAGATCTGCGAGGGGGCGTAGATGCCGAGGCCGAGCTGCAGGGCTCCGCGCAGCGCGGCGGCCCCCACGGCGATCACCGCGCCGGTGCAGAGACGGCCGGGGAGGCGGCGTTCCTGAGGGTCGAGCAGGGCGATGCCGAGAATGCCGAGACCGACGGCGGCGAAGTTCGCGCTGAGCCGCACGGCCAGGTTGAGCGTCTCGGCGACCGGCGTGCGGCCCTCCTGCCACGAGGGTTGGATACCCAGCACGTAGACCGTCTGCACCGAGATGCCGACCGCGAAGATGACCATCACCACCCCGAACGCGAGGATCGTGACGGTGCGGTCGTCGATCCGGTCGCGAGCCGAGGTGGTGTCGGTCACGATTCGGAGCTCTCGTCGATGAAGCGCAGGGCTGCGCCCACGCGTGGGTTGGTCACCCCGCCCGAGGCGAGACCCAGCTCGGCGTAGATCGCGTTGATGTGGTTGTCGACCGAGCGGGGGGCGATGCCCAGCCGGGCGGCGATGCCGGCGTTCGACAGGCCCTGAGCGAGCAGGCGCAGCACCTCGTACTGGCGAGGGCTGAGTCGTGCCAGGCCGCTGCCGCGGCGCGGACGGCGGCGCTCGACCAGCTCGGGGTCGAGGGCGGTGCGGCCCTCGGCGGTCACCTCGATGGCGCGCACCACCGATGCCAGGCTGAGCGCCGAGTCTTTCGACAGGTAGCTCCAGCCGCGCACGCTCGAGCGGGGGAGGTCGAGGAGGGCGTCGAGCGAGTCGGTCGCCGAGAGCAGCAGGACGCCGAGGCGCGGCATCGAGTGACGCAGCTCCAGCCCGAGGTCGATGCCCGAGCCGTCGCCGAGCTGGATGTCGAGCACCACGACGTCGGCGTCGGAGTCGGGCACGACGGCTCGCGCGTTCGTGCACGACGACGCCACGGCGACGACCTCGAGCCCTTCGGCGCCGGCGAGGGCGGACGTCAGCATCTGACGGTAGAGGGGCTGGTCTTCGACCACCGCCACCCGGATCCTGCGTCTCTCGGCCATCTGTTCCATAGTGCCGCATGAACCGGTGCCGTTCGGACGGCTTGCCGTCAGAGCGTGATGGGCTCGATGAGAGTGGGGTCGTCTTTCGCCACCGAGCTGTCGCGCACGTTGTTCACCCGTTTCGACACCGGATACGTGGTGATGGTGCGGGCCACGGCGAGGGAGCTGCCATCGAGCAGGGCGACCAGCGCCTCCTTCTCGCCAGGCGCCTCCACCTTCACCGGCGACGTCCAGTCGTCCCAGATGTCTGGGGTCAGGAAGACGGGCATGCGGTCGTGCACCTCGCCCGAGGCATCCGCCGCCTCGCGGGTGATGATGGTGAACGACAGCGCCCAGTCGCCGTCGGTCTTCTTCAGCTCGTACAGGCCTGCGGCCGCAAGCAGGTGCTCGGGGCCGTGGATGTAGTGCGGCTGCTTGCCGTGCGGCGTCGCCTCCCACTCGTAGTAGCCGTTCATCGGCACGATGCAGCGGCGTTGGGCGAAGGCGTTGCGGAAGAGACCGTTCGTCGCCACGCTCTCGAGCCGGGCGTTGATGGGGGCGGGCCCGCCCGGCTTCGCCCAGGCGGGTTTCAGTCCCCAGGAGGCGCCGTCGATCTCGCGCACGAGCTCGCCGTCGACGAGGCGGTCGCGCACGATCGGTGCGGTCTCGGTGGGCGCGACGTTGTAGGAGGGGCTCCAGTCTTCTGGCCGGCCGCCGCGGGCGACGAACTCGCTGATGAGTTCGTCGGTCTCGGCGCTCATGGTGAATCTGCCGCACATGTCAGAGGGTCCTTCCGGGGAGGGTGGAGTCGAGGCCGGGGGCGAGGTCGTGAGCGTCGACGACGGCACCCGGATGCGGGCCCGCCGCACGCAGGGCGTCGAGCAGCGAGGTGGGAAGCCGGTCTCGGGAGGCGATGACGACGGCGTTGCCGGCGCGGGCATGCGTCACCGTCGCGAGCGGGCCCGTCACCCAGAGCCCTGAGAAGAGCGTGCTGAGCACGGCGAGTTGCGTGCCGAGCGCAGGGAGACCGTCGTCGTCGGCGACGTTGACCGCGAGCAGGCCGCCTGGAGCCAGCAGACCGGCGAGTGTCTCGTAGAACGCGGCCGAGCGCACGGCCGCCGGAGTCGTGGTGCCGCGGTAGAGGTCGGCGACGGCGAGGTCGACACGGCCCGCGAGCTCGGTGCCGAGGCGTCGCACGACCTCGGCGGCGTCACCCGGGTGCACCTGCAGCTCGGTGCCGGGCGGGAGGGGAAGCGCGTCGAGCACGAAGGGGACGAGCGCACTCTCGAGCTCGACGACGTGCTGGGGTGAGCCCGGCCGGGTCGCCTGCACGTAACGCGCGAGGGTGAGGGCGCCGGCGCCGAGGTGGAGCACCGTGAGCGGAGTTCTCGGTGAGGCCGTCGCGTCGACGAGGTTGCCGATGCGGCGCACGTAGTCGTGCCGCAGAGCCGTGGGGTCTGCGGGGTCGACATGCGACTGCGGATGGCCGTCGATCGCGAGCTCGACCGTGGTGGCGTCGAGCTCGTCGGGGCGGAGCTCCGCGAGCGGGCCGCCGGGGCGGAGGCGGAGGGTGCGGGCGGTCGTCATGGGGCGGGCTCGGGGACGGGTCGCTGCTCGGGTGTGGGCCCGGGGGTGGGTTCGGCCTGTGGCTCCGGCTCGGCGATCGTGATGCTCGCCGGGAGGCCGAGGAAGGCGGCGTAGCGTCGGAGGTCGCGCCCGAGACCGCGGGCGACGGCCGCGCTGAGCGAGGTGAAGGGGGTCATCGTGAGCGAGACCGAGCGTGCCCCCACGCGACGGCTCCAGGTGCCGACGATCGACCCGCGCGACACGAGCAGAGGGAGGAAGATGCCGTTGCCGCCCGGCACGATGCGCTCGGCGAACCGCTCGGGCAGGGCGGGGGAGCGGTTGCGGTAGCCGAGGAGGTACTCGTCGAAGCCGGGCAGCGCGTGCTGGCCGGCGGGCGGGGGCGGCGGAGCCGCAGAGTCGAGCGGCGCGAACACCCTCTGGCCGTCGATCTCGAGTTCGACGAGCCGGTCGCGCGCGGCGGCGAGGCCCGCCGAGGCCTCGCCCTTGGTGAGCTTCGACCACCAGCAGAAGTCGTCGACCGTCACGGCGCCGCGCCCGACCGCGTAGCGGAGCAGCAACTCGCCGAGCGCCCGGGCGCGCGCGCCGTCGTGCTCGAGGTCGAGCTCTCGCGCGGGCGGTGCCCACTCGTCGAGCAGCACCAGCGCCTGCTGCGTGCCGCGCCGCGGGCCCCAGCAGACCAGACCGTCGTGGGCGAGCCACCAGATGAGGTGCATGCCGCGCTGGCCTGCCACATCGACCCCGCCCGCCGCGAGCTGGGCGAGGAACTCCTCACGCGAGGCGGCCGCGCCACCCGCCAGCTCGACCCGGGCGATGTCGCGCGCGCGGGCGAAGGTGTCGGCGTCGAGTTCGAGCTGCCGGTGCCGGGCGCCCATGCCGCGCACGGTCTTCGTGGCGGTGAGCGCGAGCATCAGCCGAAGATCGTCGGGGGTCGTGACGTGCAGCGTTCCGCGCAGGGGCCACGACCGCACGATGGCACCCGAGTCGTAGGCGGCGTCGACATCGGCGACGGTGCTGCCCGGCGTGCGAGCCCCGAGGGCCCAGCACGACTGGGCGAAGTCCTGCGCCTGCAGGGCGAGGAGGTGCTGGACGACGTCGACGATGCCGGAACAGGTGCTGGCGGGGCGGGCCGGCTCGACCCACTGCGCGGCGAGCCGGCGGGCGAGCAGTTCGCGCGCGCCGCGAGCCGTCTGCGCTGGGAGACCGCCGACCGCTGCCATGCGCCCAGTATGCCCCGCACCTCCGACACCGCGCGGGCATTCATCCTCAGATCCCTCAGAGCCTGATCTGACCCGGATGGGTGAGCGTCGTCCACCGCCTGCCGGCGTCGCGCAGCGGCGCCAGGAAGACATCGGCAGCCGCCAGCTGAGCGAGGTCGAGGCCCGTGTCGCGGGCGAGGTCGGCGATCGGCACCTGGAAGGTGCGGAACCCGGGGAGCGGAGGTGGAGCATCCGTCGGCTGTGCCGACCTCAGGTCGATGCGGTCGAGCTCGTTAGACTGGTCGAGCAGGAACCCGGCGGCGGCGAGCCGGTCGCGCCCGGTGTCGTACCAGGCTGCGATCTTCCAGAACCGCTTCGGCAGCTGCACCCCGCGGTAGAGCCGATCGTCGCTCGCGAACACCGCACCGGTGAACACGTCGAGTCGGAGACTGGAGGCCTCGGCGTAGGCGAGCACCTGGTCTTCGAGCCCGTTCCACAGCTCCTTCGACTGGTTGAACACGGCGGCCTGCGGGGCGGCGTTGGTGTAGGCGAAGGTGTCGTACTCGGCTCGGGCGGCGACCGCATCCGTTCCCCACACAGGATCGCGACGGCGCACCAGGTGCCCGCGGTCGAGGTCGTTGCGGGCGTAGAGCTCAGACCCCACCTGCTCGTCGGCCGGCACGCGCGGGTCGAGGTGCCAGTCGTCGCCGCGCGGCACGTCGCGCAGCAGCCGCCCGTCGATGTTCACGGCCGTGAGTGCAGCGAGCCGTCGCTCCGTGTCGAGCAGCACGCTGAAGTGCGTGTAGTCGAGCCGCCGGATGCTCCTGCCGTCGTCGTTCGCAGCAGGCAGCGGGCAGCGGAGCCCGAGGAAGCGCTCGTCGAAGCCGTCGGCTTCGCCCTCTCCTTCGCCCTCACCGGATGCGAAGGCGGGGTCGGAGGCGCGCACGGAGTCGTCGTTCACCATGCCCCCAGTCGAGCACGCTTCGCCCGGCGCCACCACGTCGCATGGTGACACCCAGCGGGCCCGCACAGACGGATGCGGGGCCCGCGTTGTCGCCGAGCCCCGCATCGTGTCCCGCCCCCTGAGGGCGGCAGCCGCACGCAGTCCCGATCTGCTTGCGACTTGAGACTTCAATATCGCACACCCAAATCCCTTTTCCAAGCCCCCGAACCAATTTCCTCTACAGGTGACGAGCGATCATGCATAAGCATCAAGTCGGACGCGTCATCCTTCGCTGCGATCATTATTTCTTCAGCCACTGAGGTAGCCATTATTTCGAGAGAAGAGCGTTATTTCTCGTTAGAATGAAAACCATGGTTATTGGAAACAACCCGGGTGTCGCCGTTCTGATGAACGTCGTGCCACGTGCGCTGATTCCAGAACCCGTCATCGACGGCGTCCTTCTCCGTGGCGCGCCGCAGCCCGTGGTTCTGCGAGCGATGTGGGTGGGCGATGGATTCCCGGCGGATGTGCGGCGTGCGCTTGACGGCCTGGCGGACCGTGGGGACGAAGCGGCCGCTGTGGCCGTGACAGCGCGACGAATGAGCCCCGGTTCGATCCGTCTGCTGGACGAACGGGGACTGTCGTGGGCAGACGCCGATGGATACGCGAACATCACCATTCCACCTGGAGTGTTCATTTCATCGCACCAGCCACAGCAGCTACCCCATAGGGCAACGACGGGAATCGGATGGTCCCTCAGTACGGAGGCGGTGGCCGAGTTCATCCTGAGTCGCCAGGTTCAACGACGCCTCAAAGACCCCCGTGGCCGAATTGATCGGATCGCCCGGATTGCCGATGCCACGAACATATCGCAGGGCCAGGTCGCCAAGATTCTCGTCGCTTTCGATGAGGAGCACTACACGACGAAGTCCGGGGCGGAGCGAGGGTCGAGTTCTGTACGTGAGTTCCGAGAGCAAGGTCGCCTGCTGAGTGACTGGGCGGGACACTATGCGCGATCTGCCCGGAAGGAGTGGCGAGCAGATCTCCATATGGCTTCGCGAGACCCCCTGGACTGGATGAAACTCGTTCGTCAGAGCTTCCGTGGGCTGCCGTGGGCGAGCTCCGGCTGGGTCGGAGCTGAGTTGATCGCGCCATTCGCGACAAGCGTGCCGGACATGATCCTTTATGTTCCGGAAGGTGAGTTTGACAAGGCCCTTGAACGCATGACCGACGCTGGAGCGACCCCCGTGGACAGAGGTGGTCGGGTTCATCTTCGTTCTGCTCGCGACTACGTGTTCGGGTTCACAAGGGGATCCGAACAGGATCCGATAGCGTCGCCTGTGCGCGTCTACGCAGATTTGCTCCACCTGGGCAACCGCGGGGCCGAGGCAGCCGAGCATGTGCGGCAGGTGGCAATTGGATTCTGAGGGCCGTACACACGTCACTGGTGAGCGCGCGCGGGAGGCGCTCGTTCGATTCGCCTTGCTCGCGGGTGAACACGCGACCGATTTCGTCGTCATCGGCGGCCTGAATCCAGACTTCCTGGCGCCCGGTGCGCCGCTTCCGCATCTCGGCACGACCGACGTCGACTTACTGTTCGAACTCGGATTCGTCTACGACAGAGAGGATCTTGATTTTCACTGGCTGGATCGAGCTCTGCGGGATGGCAGGTTCGAGCCGATCGGTGGCGTTGCGGGATGGCAATGGATGGGCGTGTTGGGCGACGCGCACGTGCGCCTCGACCTTCTCTGCGATGTGTACGACAGCCCCGGCCAGCCCATCAGCCTCCCGGGTGCGGAGATGGCAACGGTCCAGAATCTCGCAGGGCCGGCTCCCGCCCTGCACCAACCGATCACGCGCGAAATCGACGTACCCGCCACCGTACGAGGTGAACTTCCCGGGGCGGCCCCTACCGTCAGCTTGAAGTTCGCGAGTCTCGGTGGGTACATCGCGGCGAAGGCTGCAGCGTTCCTGAGCCGTGGGCAAGGGAAGGATGCCTATGACTTGGCATTCGTTATCATGTATTGCCCTGGCGAGGCGCAAGCCGCAGCAGAGGCAGTTGCTGACACGGAGGTGCCTCCTCACCGCGGCTCCATCGAGGTGGTGATCACCTCTGCGGTGGAGCGGCTCAGGGATGTAGAGCTGCCGTGGATCGACGAGGTGGTCAGGCAATTGCAGCTGGCCGGCGATGATTCCTCAGACGATCAGCTTCGAACAGATGTCGTCGTTTCCGCGCGGCGATTCCTGGACTCGTACAGCGCGCTGATGTCGACCGGGCGAAGGCGACAGTGACGCCGCCTCGCGCGTATCGAGCCGAAGAAAAAGCCCCCGGGTGCACCGGGGGCTTCGTGGTGGCTCCGACCGGCATCGATCCGGTGACCTTTCGATTTTCAGTCGAACGCTCTACCAACTGAGCTACAGAGCCGAGGGGCGATGTGGATGAGCACATCGCGCCGCTCTAGCGAAAAGCCCTTCCGTTCGGAAGGGCTTCGCGCCTTGCGACCCTGACGGGACTTGAACCCGCGACCTCCGCCGTGACAGGGCGGCACGCTAACCAACTGCGCTACAGGGCCTTGCTGTGTTCCTATTGTATCTGTTGCCGTTCCGCTCCCGACCCGGATCACGCCGGAGTCTTCGTGACCCCAACGGGATTCGAACCCGTGCTACCGCCGTGAAAGGGCGGCGTCCTAGGCCGCTAAACGATGGGGCCGCGGCGACAACTCCACGAGTATGCCACAACCTGCCCACAGGTTCCAATTCGTGGGGCAGTTCTCCACATTCGCCACAATGTCCGGGGTTCCCGGGGAGGCGCTTGTTAGGTTGGCACGGCACGCACGAGCAGTTCGAGGAGCCATGCAGACCACTCATCCCGCGACGACGCGCCGCCGCCCCAGACGCCCGAGAAGACGCCTGGGAGCGACGCTCGCCGCCACGGCCTCGCTGGTCGCAGCTGCAGTGTTCTCGGGCGGTCCGGCGTTCGCCGACGACTACCCCAGCTGGGACGACGTGAAGAACGCGCAGGCGAACGAGAGCGCGAAGCAAGACGAGATCACCCGCATCGAGGGGCTCATCCAGAGCATCAGCTCGCAGGTCAGTGCGGCCCAGGCGCTCTCCACCCAGCGGGGTGAGGAGTACCAGGTCGCACAGACGGCGTTCGACACCGCCAGCTACGTCGCCGACGAGCTCGAGGCCCAGGCAGAGGAGGCGTCGGCCGAGGCCGAGCGCTCCAACACGCAGGCCGGCCTCCTCGCCGCTCAGCTCGCCCGCACCGGCGGCAACGACATCACGCTCAACCTCATGGTGGGCGGCGAGCAGTTCTCGAACGACCTGCTCTACCAACTCGGTGCGATGAGCAAACTCACCGAGAAGACCGCGCAGATCTACGCGAAGGCCCAGCAAGACACGAATACGGCGACCGCCCTCACCGCCCAGGCCACCGTTGCGCGCAACGAGCTCAAGGGACTCGCCGAGGAGGCCCAGCGCCTGTTCGCCGAGGCCGTCGTCGCCCAGCAGGCGGCCGAGGCGGCGCTGCAGGAGCAGCAAGACCACGAGGTCGAGCTCACCGCCCAGCTCTCCGTGCTGAAGGAGAACCGCGCCGCCACCGAAGCCGACTACCAGAAGGGTGTCGAGGCGCGCGCCGAGGCCGCCCGAGCGGCCGCGGCTGCGGGTCTCCCGACCCTCCCCTTCATCGCGGCCAGCGGCTGGGCGAGCCCGTTCCCGGGCTCCTATTCCTCCGACGAGTTCGGAATGCGCGTCAACCCCGTCTCCGGCGCCTACCTCATGCACTCCGGCCTCGACCTGGTCTACTCCGGCGGCACCTGCGGTGCCTACGTCTACGCCTCGGCCGAAGGGCTCGTCACCTATGCGGGCTGGAACGGCGGATACGGCAACTTCGTGCAGGTCGACCACGGTGGCGGAATCGCCACCGCCTACGGCCACAACACCACCCTCCTGGTCGGCAACGGCGACTACGTGCAGGTCGGGCAGCCGATCGCACTGGCCGGCACCACCGGCAACTCCACCGGGTGTCACGTGCACTACGAGGTGCGCGTGAGTGGCGGAGCAGTGAACCCCAGGGCCTTCATGGCCAACGTCGGCATCGAGTTCGGCTGACCGGCGACGAGCGCGCAGCGGCGTGACAACGTGAGAGCGAGACGAGCATGACGACCACCGACACCCGAACCAGGCCCGCGACAACGACGTCGGTCTCACGGAGGTCGTCACGGATGCGGGGTGAAGCAGGCAGGCGCCGCCGGCTCTCCCCGTCGAGGTTCGTCGCCGGGGCCGCCCTCGCCGTCGCCCTGCTCGCCGTCGACGTGTTCCGCGGCTCGGAGGGCGCGTTCGCTGTCGACTACCCGAGCTGGGAAGACGTGCTCGCCGCCCGCGGCAACGAGGCGACGAAGCAGGCCGAGGTGGAGCGCATCCAGGGCCTCATCTCGCAGCTGCGCACCGAGGTGCAGGAGGCGCAGGAGTTCGCCGACCTCAAGGCCGACGAGTACTCCGAGGCGCAAGACGTCTACGACACCGCCGTCTTCCGGGCCGAGGAGCTCGGGGTGCAGGCCGCCGAGGCCATGGCTCGCGCCGAGGAGTCGAATCGGCAGGCCGGCCAGCTCATCACGCAGTTCACCCGCTCTGGGGGGACAGACCTCACCCTCAACCTCATCGTCGCAGGCTCCGGCACCGAAGACCTGCTGTACCAGCTCGGCGCCATGAGCCAGCTCTCCCAAGCCACCGGTCGACTCTCCGACCAGGCGGCCCAAGACCGCAACACCGCCGCGGCGCTCACCGCCCAGGCCGACATCGCCGAGCGCGAGCTCGAGGCCCTGAAGGTCGCCGCCGAGCTCGCCCTCGAAGAGGCACTCGCCGCGCAGGTCGCGGTGGAGGCCGCGCTCGCGGAGGAGGAGGCGCAGGGCATCGTGCTCGAGGAGCAGCTGAAGGCGCTCACCGAGCAGACCGCGAAGACCGAGGCGCAGTACCAGGAGGGTGTCGAGGAGCGTCGCCGTCAGGAGGAGCGGGCCCGCGAGGAGGCCCGCCGGGCCGCGGAGGAGGCGGCCCGTGAAGGCGGCGGCCCGCCGCCCGTGTCCGTCTCGGGCTGGGGCTCGCCGCTCTCGGCTTGGCGCGTCACCTCGGAGTTCGGCATGCGCTTCCACCCCATCGCCCACGTCAACCGCCTGCACGCCGGCATCGACCTGGTGCAGGCGGGCGGGGGCACCTGCGGAGCGCCCGTGTACGCCTCGGCGGCGGGCACCGTCGTGCAGTCGGGCTACAACGGCGGCCTCGGCTACTCCGTCACCATCGCCCATGGGGGCGGCCTCACGACGGTCTACGGCCACAACAGCTCGCTCGTCGCAGGCCGCGGAGCCGAGGTGGGCGGAGGGCAGCTCATCGCCTACGCCGGCACCACCGGCTCGTCGACGGGCTGCCACGTGCACTTCGAGACCCGCGTCAACGGCACCGCCCAGAACCCGCGCAACTACGTGGCCTTCTAGAACACGATCGGCCTAGAACACGATCGACCCATCACGAAACGCCCCCTCGATGGTGCTGAGGGGGCGTTTCGTGACGGGTCGATGGGTGGGGAGGCGCTAGTGCGCGCCCTCCTCCGCGAGCTTGGCGATGCCGGCCTGCACGATCGCGTCGGCCTCGGCCGCGTCGCCCCAGCCCTCGATGTTCACGAACTTGTTCGGCTCGAGGTCTTTGTACCGGGCGAAGAAGTGCTCGATCTCCGTGCGGGTCTGCTCGGGGATGTCGTTCACGTCCTGGATGTGCGCCCAGCGCGGGTCTTTGTGAGGCACCACGACGACCTTGGCGTCGGAACCGGCCTCGTCGGACATGTTGAGCACACCCACCGGCCGCACCTTCACGCCCACGCCCGGGAACACCGGGTACTCGAGCAGCACCAGCGCGTCGACGGGGTCGCCGTCGAGGCCGAGCGTGTTCTCGAAGTAGCCGTAGTCGGTGGGGTAGACGAAGCTCGTGAACAGCACGCGGTCGAGGTAGACGCGACCGGTCTCGTGGTCGACCTCGTACTTGTTGCGGCTGCCCTTGGGGATCTCGACGACGACGTCGTACTCGGCCATGCTGATGCTCCTCGATCGGTAGGGGGAAACTGCACTAACGTTACTTGATGCCCACGAACGCCCGCCGCCCGCGCCTCACGCCGGCCATCGCGGATGCTCGTCGGGCCGTGCGCGAGAGCCTCGCGGCGATCGGTTCCGAAGCGGGCGACACCGGGGCCCTCGTGCTCGTGGCGCTGAGCGGCGGCGCCGACTCCCTGGCCCTCGCCGCGGCCACCGCGTTCGAGGCCTCGCGAGCAGGGCTCTCCGCTGGAGCTGTCGTCGTCGACCACGGCCTGCAGGAGGGGTCGGATGCCGTCGCCGCCCGCGCCGCCGACCAGGCACGCACCCTCGGCCTCGACCCCGTCGTCGTGACGCGCGTGGAGGTGGGGGCCGCGCATCCGGCCGGCCCCGAAGGCGCGGCGCGAGAGGCCCGCTACCGCGCGCTCGACGCCGAGGCGGCGCGGCTCGGCGCCCGCGCCGTGCTGCTCGCCCACACTCTCGACGACCAGGCCGAGACCGTGCTGCTCGGGCTCGCCCGCGGCGCCGGCGCCGCGAGCCTGTCGGGCATGGCACCGAGCACCCCCGCCACCGACGCCGCGCCCGCGCGGCTGCGCCCCTTCCTCACCCTCCGCCGCTCCGAGACCGAGGCGTTCTGCGCCGACTCGGGCCTCGACCCCTGGCACGACCCGCACAACGCCGACCCCTCCTATGCGCGGGTGCGGGTGCGTCGCTCGGTGCTGCCCGTGCTCGAGGCCGAGCTCGGCCCCGGCATCGCCGAAGCGCTCGCCCGCACCGCCGAGCAACTGCGCGAAGACGACACCACCCTTCACGACATGGCGATCGAGACCATCGAAGACCTCGTCGAACCCGCCGAGGCAGGCATCGCGATCTCGGCGGGAGCGCTGGAGGCTAACCCTCCGTCGCTTCGCAACCGCATCATCCGCTACGTCGTCGCGAGCGAGTTCGGGGTGGCGCTCTCGCGGGCGCAGACCCTCGCGGTGGCGGCGCTCGTCACCGACTGGCACGGCCAGAGGGGCGTCGACCTGCCAGGGATTAGAGTGGTGCGGCAGGGTGCGCGGGTGGAGTTCTCGCGCCGGCCCACGGGCACCCCCGACGCCCCGCCGACCCGCCCTGACGCCCACTGACAGGAGCATCCATGGACGCCGGCCACATCGACGGAGACCTCACCGAGATCCTGCTCACCGAGGAGCAGATCGCGGAGAAGATCGCGGGTCTCGCCCGCCAGATCGAGGCCGACTACGCCGGTCAGGACGTGCTGCTCGTAGGTGTGCTCCGCGGCGCGGTCATGGTGATGGCCGACCTCGCCCGTGAGCTGAACATGCACATCGAGATGGACTGGATGGCGGTCTCCTCCTACGGCTCCAGCACGCAGTCGAGCGGTGTGGTGCGCATCCTCAAAGACCTCGACACCGACATCGCCGGCCGCAAGGTGCTCATCGTCGAAGACATCATCGACTCCGGCCTCACCCTCTCCTGGCTGCTGTCGAACCTGCGCTCGCGGGGGCCGGAATCGGTCGAGATCTGCGCACTGCTCCGGAAGCCGGAGGCCGCGAAGATCGAGATCGACGTGAAGTACGTCGGTGCCGACATCCCCAACGCCTTCGTCGTCGGCTACGGCCTCGACTACGCCGAGCGCTACCGCAACCTCACCTCGATCGGCGTGCTCGCACCCCACGTCTACTCCTGACCGGGCGCCCGGCGGGAGGTGGGCGCGCGCTCGTTACGCCCACGGGGAACATGAAGGCGGCGTCCAGCGCGCGGCGGGTACTGTTGCACCACCGACATAGGCACCGTGCCGAGCCTCGCGGCACTTGAGCGATGAAGAGACATGAACGCGAAACGCATCCTTCGATCTCCCATTCCGTACATCATCCTGGGTGCGATCGCTCTGTGGATCGGTTTCAGCCTGATCACGAGCGGGGGCTACCGCCAGATCACGACGCAGGAGGGCCTCGGCCTGCTCTCGAGCGGCAAGGTCTCCGAAGCCACCATCATCGACGGTGAGCAGCGGGTCGACATGACCCTCACGAACCCCGACGACGAGTTCGGCCAGAAGGTGCAGTTCTACTACGTGGCGCCCCGTGGCGACGAGGTCGTCACCGCGGTGACGGATGCGAAGCCCGCCGACGGCTACGACGACCAGGTTCCGCAGACCAACTGGTTCCTCTCGGCGCTCGGCCTCTTCCTCCCCATCCTCCTCATCGCCGCCTTCTTCTGGTTCATGCTCTCCGGCATGCAGGGCGGCGGCAACCGGGTGATGCAGTTCGGCAAGTCGAAGGCGAAGCTCGTCACGAAGGAGACCCCGAAGGTCACCTTCGACGACGTCGCCGGCGCCGAGGAGGCGCTCGAGGAGCTCGAGGAGATCAAGGACTTCCTGAAGGAGCCCGCCAAGTTCCTCGCCGTGGGCGCCCGCATCCCGAAGGGCGTGCTGCTGTACGGCCCTCCCGGCACCGGGAAGACGCTGCTCGCCCGCGCCGTCGCGGGTGAGGCGGGCGTGCCCTTCTACTCCATCTCGGGCTCCGACTTCGTCGAGATGTTCGTGGGTGTCGGCGCGAGCCGGGTGCGCGACCTGTTCACGCAGGCGAAGGAGAACTCGCCCGCCATCATCTTCATCGACGAGATCGACGCGGTCGGCCGTCACCGCGGTGCCGGCATGGGCGGCGGTCACGACGAGCGCGAGCAGACCCTCAACCAGCTGCTGGTCGAGATGGACGGCTTCGACGTGAAGACGAACGTCATCCTCATCGCCGCCACCAACCGCCCCGACATCCTCGACCCCGCCCTCTTGCGCCCGGGCCGCTTCGACCGCCAGATCGGCGTCGACGCCCCCGACCTCGGCGGTCGCCGCAAGATCCTCGAGGTGCACGGCAAGGGCAAGCCTCTCGCGGCCGGCGTCGACCTCGACGTGGTCGCCCGCAAGACCCCGGGCTTCACGGGTGCCGACCTCGCCAACGTGCTCAATGAGGCGGCGCTCCTCACCGCCCGCAGCAACGCCCAGCTCATCGACAACCGCGCACTCGACGAGGCGATCGACCGCGTCATCGCCGGCCCCCAGCGCCGCACCCGCGTCATGCGCGACCAGGAGAAGCTGGTGACGGCCTACCACGAGGGCGGCCACGCGCTGGTGGCGGCGGCGATGAACCACACCGACCCCGTCACGAAGGTCACCATCCTCCCGCGCGGCCGTGCCCTCGGCTACACCATGGTGCTGCCCCTCGAAGACCGCTACTCGGTGAGCCGCAACGAGCTGCTCGACCAGCTCGCCTACGCCATGGGCGGCCGCGTCGCCGAGGAGGTCGTGTTCCACGACCCCACCACCGGCGCCTCGAACGACATCGAGAAGGCCACCGGCACCGCCCGCAAGATGGTGACCGAGTACGGCATGACCGCTTCGCTCGGCGCCGTGAAGCTCGGCAGCGCCTCGGGCGAGATGTTCCTCGGCCGCAACATGGGGCATGAGCGCGACTACTCCGAGAGCCTCGCGCAGCAGGTCGACGCCGAGGTGCGCGGCCTCATCGAAGCCGCCCACGACGAGGCCTGGCAGGTGCTCAACGAGAACCGCGACATCCTCGACAAGCTCGCCGCGGCGCTGCTCGAGAAGGAGACCCTCGACCACGACCAACTCGCCGAGATCTTCGCCGGGGTGAAGAAGCTCGCGCCGCGCCCGCAGTGGCTCTCGAGCGACAAGCGCCCCGTGTCGAGCCTGCCCCCGGTGGAGTTCCCGTCGAAGGCCCCGATCGACGGCGCCGCCGTCGACGGCAGCGTGGGTTCCGAGCCGGAGCCGCAGCCCGAGACGAAGCCCAAGCGCAGCCCGGGCTTCAACCCGCGCCCCGCCACCGCCTAGGCCGCGTCGTGTCGGTCGACCGTGACAGGATCGAGGCCGCGGTCAGCGAGCTCCTCGCCGCGCTCGGCGACGACCCTGCCCGCGAGGGTCTCGAGCAGACCCCGCGGCGGGTGGCCGAGCTCTACGCCGAGCTGTTCGCGGGCGTCGGCGTCGACCCCGCCGACGCGCTGCGCTCGACCTTCGACCCGTCGCCGGTGAGCTCGGCGACGGCGACGGCGTCGGACCCGGCGACGGCGACGGATGCGCGTGTCGGCGGCGGCCTTCCCGCCCAGCCCGTGCTGCTGCGCGACATCGCTTTCCGCTCCGTCTGCGAGCACCACCTGCTGCCCTTCGAGGGCGTCGCCCACGTGGCCTACGTGCCCTCCGGCCGCGTCGCCGGGCTGGGCTCGATCGTCGCCGTCGTCGAGTCGGCCTCCTCGCGGCTCCAGCTGCAGGAGCGGCTCACCGACGACATCGCCGACGCCCTCGAACGCGCGCTCGACGCCCGGGGCGTGCTCGTCGTGCTCGACGCACGGCACGGCTGTGTCACCGCACGAGGGCCGCGACAGACCGGCAGCACCACGGTCACCCTCTCGGCGCGCGGCAGCCTCGCCGAGCCGGCGGCCCGGGCCGAGGTGACCGCGCTGCTGGGTGCCACCCGGGGGCTCGGCCGATGACCGTCGTCGCTCAGGGGCAGACCCGCATCATGGGCATCCTCAACGTCACGACCGACTCGTTCAGCGACGGCGGCCGGTACCTCGACCGCGATGCCGCCGTCGCGCACGCCGTAGACCTGGTCGAGCGCGGGGCGCACATCATCGACGTCGGCGGCGAGTCGACCCGCCCCGGGGCCTCGCGGGTCGCCGTCTCCGAGGAGCAGCGCCGGGTGCTCCCGGTCATCCGCGAGCTCGTCGCCCGCGACATCACGGTGAGCGTCGACACCATGAACGCGTCGACCGCCGAGGCCGCCATCGCGGCGGGCGCCACGATCGTGAACGACGTCTCCGGCGGCCTCGCCGACCCCGAGATGGACGAGCTCGTCATCGCCTCCGGCATCCGGTTCGTGGTGATGCACTGGCGCGGGGCGAGCGACACCATGGTGCAGAACGCGCACTATCGAGACGTGGTGGGCGAGGTGATCGGCGAGCTCGAGCTGCGGGCCGCCCAGCTCATCGTGAAGGGCGCCGACCCCGAGCAGCTCATCCTCGACCCCGGCCTCGGCTTCGCGAAGAACGCCGAGCACAACTGGGCGCTGCTCGGTCACCTGCCGAGGCTCACCGCGCTCGGCCTCCCGGTGCTCGTCGGGGCGTCGCGCAAACGCTTCCTCGGCGAGCTGGAACCGGGCGGCGACGACCCCGCCGACCGCGACCTCTCCTCGGCCGTCGTGGCCGGCCTCGCCGCCCGCGACGGCGTCTGGGGCGTGCGCGTGCACGACGTCACTCTCACCCGCACGGCTCTCGCCGTGGCCGGGGCCTGGCAGAACGGAGCCGCCCGATGACAGCCGAGCAGCCGCACCACCGGCCCGAGCTCGACCGCCTGAGCCTCACCGGGCTCGAGGTCTTCGCCCACCACGGCGTGTTCGACTTCGAGCGCGAGAACGGCCAGCTCTTCGTCGTCGACGTCGAGCTCTGGCTCGACACCGCCCCGGCCGCCGCCGGCGACGATCTCTCGGCCACCGTGCACTACGGCGAGCTCGCCGTCGAGATCGCGGCCGCCGTCGCCGCCGACCCGGTCGACCTCATCGAGACCCTCGCCGAGCGGGTCGCGGGTGTCGTGCTCGCCCACCGCCCCGTGCAGCGCGTGAGTGTCGTCGTGCACAAACCGGATGCTCCCATCACGGTGCCGTTCGGCGACGTCTCCATCACCATCGTGCGCGAACGAGTCGGAGCTCCGGATGCCGCGACCCCGACACCCCCGGAGGCGGTGCGCGCCGTGCTCGCCTTCGGCAGCAACCTCGGCGACCGCGAGGCCACCGTGAACGCGGCGGTCGCAGAACTCGCCGCCACCCCGGGAATCGAGGTGCTCGGCGTCTCCCGCCTGTACGAGACGGTCGCCGTGAAGCCCGATGGCATCGACTTCGACGCGCCCGGCTACCTCAACGGTGTGGGCATCATCAGCACCACCCTCGGGCCCACCGCGCTGCTCGACGTCGTGAACGCCGTCGAGCACGCCCACGGCAGGGTGCGCGCCGAGCGCTGGGGCGATCGCACCCTCGACGTCGACATCGTCTCCTACGGGCGGCTCGAGATCGACACCCCACGGCTCACCCTGCCCCACCCGCGCGCCGGCATCCGCGACTTCGTGCTCGTGCCCTGGCTCGAGATCGACCCCGACGCGGTGCTCCCGGGTCTCGGCCGTGCCGACGCGCTGCTCGAACTCATCCCCGAGACGACCCTCCGGCCGTACGTGGGTGAGACCAGGTGAGGCACACGCATCCGCTGACCGTCGTCATCTTCGTGGCCGTCGGGGTCGCCGTCGGGTTCGTGCTCGAGGTGTTGCTGGCGTCGGCCGGGTGGCCGGTGCTCATCCCGCCGTTCACCATCGCGCTCACCCTCCTCGTCGTCGCCGCGATCGTGCTGGCGCTCGCCATCCCCATCCGCCGTTCCATCAAGGGCACCTCGACGGCACGCATCAACCCGTTCCGCGCCATGCGCGTGGTGGTGCTCGCGAAGGCGTCGAGCCTCGTCGGCGGGCTCATCGCCGGGTTCGGCGCGGGGGTCGTCGCGTTCCTCGTCACCCGCCCGGTCGTCGCCGACACCGGCTCGCTCTGGCCCGGGGTCGCCGTCGCCGTCTCCGGCGCGGTGCTGCTGGTCGCCGGGCTCGTCGCCGAGCGCCTGTGCACCCTTCCCCCCGACGAACCGGATGCGGAGCACCACCATGGCTGACCGGCTGACCATCGAGGGCGACTGGCGGCGGGTGAGCCCGAAGTACCTCGGCGTCGAACTCGTCTCCAGCATCGTCGGAGCCCTGGTGCTGTGCGGGGTGACGGTGCCGTTCATCGTGCTGGGAACCTGGTTCGGCTGGCCGGCGCTCGGCCTCGCCGCGGTCATCGGCGTGGTGCTCGTGGTGCTCGCCCCCCGCCGCGTGCGATCGATCGGGTACCAGCTGCGGGCCGACGACCTGGTCTTTCGCCGCGGCATCATGTTCCACCGGGTCGTCGCGGTGCCGTACGGCCGCATGCAGCTCATCGACATCAACCGCGGGCCGGTGGCCAGGGCGCTCGGCCTCGCCGAGCTCAAGTTCGTCACGGCGGCCGCGGCGACGGGGGTGTCGATCCCGGGGCTCGTCGACGCCGAGGCGACAGCCCTTCGCGACGAGCTGGTGGGGCTCGCCGAGTCGCGCCGGGCGGGGCTGTGAGCGAGCCCACCCCACAGCCCGAACCGGCGGCCCAGCGGGCCGCCGGGGCGCACCCGGTGCACCCGCCGCACCCGGCGCCAGCGGCCCACACCGAGCTCGCCGACGGGGAGTGGCACCGCCTCCACCCCGCGACGCCGCTGCTGCGCGGCGGCATCGTCCTGGTCGCCGTCCTCGGCTTCGCGCTGGCGAACTTCCGGGAGCGACTCGTCGACTGGGTGTTCGGGGCACCCGAACTCCCGGGCGACCCGTTCGAGGTCGCCTACGAGCGCGGCCAGCTCGGCTGGGTCGGGCTCGCCGTCATCGTCGGGCTCGTGGTGGGCATCGCGGGCTTCTACCTCTCCTGGCGCATGCACACCTTCCGCGTCGGCGACGAGGTCGTCGAGATGCGCAGCGGCGTCCTGTTCCGCACCCATCGCCGGGCGCGACTCGACCGCATCCAGGGCGTCGCCATCAGCCGACCACTGTTCGCGCGGCTGTTCGGTGCGGCCAAGCTCGACATCAGTGTCGCGGGGCAGGACGCGAAGGTGCAGCTGGCCTACCTCGGCAGCGCCGGGGCCGACGAGCTGCGCCGCGCCGTGCTGCTGCTGGCGTCGGGGGCCAGGGCCGAGGCGACGGCGGAGACACGGGCGACCGCCGCGTCGGGCGCCGCGGCGTCGCCGCCTGAGACCGAGCCCGCCGGGGCGCCGCTCGCACCGGGCGCGCCGTTCCCGCCGACGCCGGAGACCGGCATCGTCAACCAGCGGGTGCGCGAGTTCCTCGCCCCTGAGCTCGATCCCGAGGCCGCGCCGCCGGAGTCGGTGGTGCGCATCCGGCCCGGCCGCCTCATCGGGTCATGGGTGCTCAGCGGATTCACCGTCGCCCTGCTCGCCGTCGGTGTCTTCTTCGTCGTGATGTCGGTGCAGGGACGGCTGGAGTTCTTCGCCTTCTTCATCATCCCTGGCCTCCTGGCGGCGATCGGGTACTACGTCAACCGCTTCACCAGATCGCTGCGCTACAGCATCGCCGCCACGCCCGACGGCGTGCGCGTGGGGTTCGGCCTGCTCTCCACCAGCAACGACACCGTGCCGCCCGGCCGCATCCACGCCATCGAGGTCAGCCAGCCGTTGCTGTGGCGGCCGGCCGGGTGGTGGGTCATCCGCATCAACCGCGCCGGGGCCGCAGGAGAGGGAAGTGCCCAGACCTCGACCACCATGCTGCCCGTCGGCACCCTCGACGACGTGCGCAAGGTGCTCGGCCTCCTCCTGCCCGGTCTCACGGGGCAGACCACCCGCGACCTGGTGCTCGCCGGGCTGACGGCCCGGGCGGGGGAGGGGTTCACCGACTCGCCCCGGCGGGCCTGGCCGCTGCGGCCGCTGTCGTGGCGGCGCACGGGATTCGCCGCCACGCCCGACGCCGTGCTGCTGCGCTCCGGCTTCGTGTGGCGGAGGCTCGTCGTGGTGCCGTGGGCGCGGGTGCAGAGCATCCGTGTCGCCCAGGGGCCGATCGACCGGATGCTCGACCTGGTCTCGGTGCTCGTGCACACCGTGTCGGGGCCGGTGCGGGCCGAGGCGCGCGCCGTCGACAGGCGCACCGGAACCGAGGCGTTCGAGAACTGGACCGCCGCTGCCGTCGCGGCAGCGGCATCCGACCGGAGCCACCGGTGGGCGGAGGGAGAGGGATGAGACCGTCGGAACGCACGGGCCGGCTCGGTGTCGGGATCGTCGGCGCGGGGCGCGTGGGGCCCGTGCTCGGGGCGGCGCTGGCCGGGGCGGGGCACATGCTCGTGGGCATCGCGGCCATCTCGCGGGAGAGCGTGGAGCGCGCCGAGACGATCCTTCCCGGGGTGCCCGTGCTCACGGTGCCGGAGCTGGTCGAGCGCAGCGAGCTCGTGGTGCTCGCCGTTCCCTCCGACCAGCTCGAGCAGCTCGTGGCCGGGCTGGCCGAGACCGGCACCTGGCAGATGGGCCAGCTCGTGCTGCACACCGCACCCCAGTTCGGTACCGAGGTGTTCGCGCCGGCGCGGGCGGCCGGGGTCATCCCGCTCGCTGTGCACCCCGCGATGGCGTTCACCGGAACCAGCATCGACGTCGCGCGGCTCGCGGGCACGCACTTCGCCGTCACCGCCCCCGGGCCTGTGCTCCCCATCGCGCAGGCGCTCGTGGTCGAGATGGGCGGGGAGCCCGTCGTGGTCGCCGAGGGTGATCGGGCCGCCTACGCCGAGGCGGTCGAGACGGCCACCACCTTCTCGACGGCGATCGTCGACCAGGCGGCGGGTCTGCTCGAGGGCATCGGTGTGGAAGCTCCGGGGCGGATGCTCGCACCGCTCATGCGCTCGGCCGTCGAGAACGCGCTGCTGCGCGCCGGGGGCGGCGCGGGGGTCTGAGGCACGAGGGCCTGCGGCACCGGGGTCCCGGGCGCGGGTTTCGCCGCCGCCGCGGCCGGGCGCCGTCGGCGACGGGGTAGCATCGGGAAGCGGCCGGGCACCTCGCCGGCCGACGCATCAGCACTGAAGGAGCCCCCGGTGGCAGAAGCATCCGGCGCCGTCGTCACGTCGAACGACACGCCCGTCACCCCGCGGGGGGCGCCCGTCGTGGCCACCTCGGTCGCGCAGGTTCGGGAGGAGATCGCCCGGGCCGTCGCCGGCCGCGGCGGTGTGACCAGGTCGGCGAAGGCGGAGGGGTCGCGCCCGCGGGTCGCGCTCGTGCCGACCATGGGCGCCCTGCACCGCGGACACCTCGCGCTCGTCGAACGCGCGGCCGAGCTCGCCGACGTCGTGGTGGTGTCGATCTTCGTGAACCCGCTGCAGTTCACCGACCCCGCCGATCTCGAGCGCTACCCGCGCGACCTCGATGCCGACCTCGCGGCCCTCGCCGGTGTCACCCCCGGCGCCGACATCGTGTTCGCCCCCGGTGTCGACGACCTCTACCCCCGCGGCGACGTCGCCACCCGGGTCACCGCGGGCCGCGTCGGCACCCTGTTCGAGGGGCGCAGCCGCCCCGGCCACTTCGACGGCGTGCTCACCGTCGTGGCGAAGCTGCTCAACGCGGTCGGGCCCGACGTCGTGCTGTTCGGAGAGAAGGATGCGCAGCAGGTCTTCCTGGTGCGCCGGATGATCGCCGACCTCGACATGCCCGTCGAGCTGCACGAGCTGGAGACCGTGCGCGACGACGACGAGCTCGCGCTCTCCAGCCGCAACCGCTTCCTCGACGCCCGTGAGCGACGTGCCGCCGTCACCCTGCCCCACGTGCTCGAGGCCGCCGAGTCGGCCTCCGACCGCGGCATCGACGCCGTGCTCGCCGCCGCCCAGGCCGCCGCGATGGGCGAGAACCTCGTCGACCTCGACTACCTCGCCGTGGTGCACCCCGACACCTTCCTCCCCGTCGACGACGACTACCGCGGCCGCGCCCGCGTCATCATCGCCGCCACCGTCGGCGACACCCGCCTCATCGACAACCGCGCCATCTACCTCAACTAGCCCGGCTAAAGTGGACGGGACGCAAGGAGACCTGCCCAGAATGACCGACGCATCCGCGCCTTCCACCATCGCTGACGAGCCCTCCGAGGAGGAGATCTCCGAGCAGAAGGCGGTGCGGCTGGCGAAGCGGGAGCGGTTGAACGAGTCGGGTGCGGAGGCGTACCCGGTGTCGGTGCCGGTCACCACGACGATTCCCGCGGTGCGCGCGGCGTGGGGTCATCTGCAGGCCGACGAGGTGTCGGGCGAGACGGTGGGGCTCGCCGGCCGTGTGGTGCACCTCCGCAACACCGGCAAGCTGTGCTTCGTGTCGCTGCAGTCGGGTGACGGCTCGCGCATCCAGGCCATGGTCTCCCTCGCGAACGTGGGTGAGGAGTCGCTCGCCCGGTTCAAGGAGCTCGTCGACCTCGGCGACCACCTGTTCGTCGCCGGCGAGGTCATCTCCTCGCGTCGCGGCGAGCTGAGCGTCATGGTCACAGAGTGGAAGATCGCCGCGAAGGCCATCCTCCCCCTCCCGAACCTGCACTCCGAGCTCTCCGAAGAGACCAGGATGCGCAACCGCTACCTCGATCTCATCGTGCGCGAGCAGGCTCGCAGCATGGTGCGCACCCGCGCGCTCACCATGGCGTCGCTGCGCTCCACCTTCTCCGGTCGCGACTTCCTCGAGGTCGAGACGCCGATGCTGCAGACCATCCACGGCGGCGCCGCGGCCCGCCCCTTCGTCACCCACTCGAACGCCTTCGACACCGAGCTGTACCTGCGCATCGCGCCCGAGCTGTTCCTCAAGCGCGCCGTCGTCGGCGGCATCGACCGGGTGTTCGAGATCAACCGCAACTTCCGCAACGAGGGCGCCGACTCCACGCACAGCCCCGAGTTCGCGATGCTCGAGGCCTACGAGGCCTACGGCGACTACACCTCCATCGCCGAGCTCACCCAGACCCTCGTGCAGAACGCCGCTCTCGCGGTCTCGGGCTCGCACGTGGTGACCTGGGCCGACGGCACCGAGTACGACCTCGGCGGCGAGTGGGACCGCATCAGCATGTACGGCTCGCTCTCCGCTGCATCCGGCATCGAGATCACCCCCGAGACGAGCGTCGCCGAGCTGCAAGCTCTCGCCGACCGCGAGGGCGTCGAGGTGCACCTGCCGAACCACGGCAAGCTGGTCGAGGAGCTCTGGGAGCACTTCGTGAAGGGCGACCTCGTGCGCCCCACCTTCGTGCTCGACTTCCCCGTCGAGACCAGCCCGCTCACGAGGGCCCACCGCAGCATCCCGGGCGTCGTCGAGAAATGGGACCTCTACGTGCGCGGCTTCGAGCTGGCGACCGGCTACTCCGAGCTCGTCGACCCGGTCGTGCAGCGCGAGCGCTTCGTCGAGCAGGCCAAGCAGGCGGCGGCCGGCGACGACGAGGCCATGCGCCTCGACGAGGAGTTCCTGCGCGCCCTCGAGTTCGGCATGCCCCCGTCGGGCGGCATGGGCATGGGCATCGACCGGCTGCTCATGGCGTTGACCGGTCTCGGCATCCGCGAGACCATCCTGTTCCCCCTGGTGAAGTGAGGTTCGGCGCGTGAGCTTTCTGGGCGGTGGCAGCAAAGACCCGTTCGAGCCGGGCAAGACCGAGCGGGAGAACCTGCAGAAGAAGGCAGAGGAGGCCGAGAAGGGCAAGAACCCCAACCGGCCCTCGAACTCGCGCATCGCGATCTGGGTGATCGTGGGCGGAGTTGGGCTGTATCTCATCGGGTCGGGGGTCTGGGGCATCCTCACCCACTAGCAGCGGCGGTGGGCGAGCGCGCCGGCTCCGGGTACGGTCGTGCGCATGACCGCAGCCCGCGCCCGCTCCCGCGACGCCCGCGTGCCGGTCTTCGCGCACGACGTGCCGCGCAGCCTCATCGCGATGGTGCCGGCGGTCATCGTGGGCTTCGGCTTCCAGTTCGTCGCGATCTTCATGCTCGAGGTCGAGCTGCTCGAACTCACCGTGGCCGGTGTGCTCGTGTTCTGGGGCGCCTACTGCGTGAGCGCCATCATCATCTCCCTGGTCGTCTTCGGGCGGGTCGGCTCGCACGAGTTCGCCCGCAGGCTCCGCCGCACCGCACCGCCCGAGAAGGGATGGCGACGTGTGCTCGCCGCCTCCATGGGAGCCGGTGCCGTCTCCTGGGCCGTCGCCGGATCGGCCTTCGCCATCGTGGCCGTCGTCTATCTCGCGCTGAACCCCTCGCTCGGCTCGTCGCCGCTGGTCACCTGGGGTGCGGTCGTCGCGGTGGCGGGCTCCTGGGCGGTCACCATGGTGTCGTTCGCGGTGCACATCGCCCGCCACGACGAGGTGCACGGGGGAGCGGTTTTCCCGGGAACCGGCGCGCCCCTGTTCACCGACTACCTGTACCTCGCCGCGCAGATCGGCACCACCTTCGGCGGCTCCGACGTCGACATCACGACGCGTGGAATGCGCCGCGTCGTGATGAGCTACAGCATCATCGCCTTCACCTTCAACACGGTGATCGTCGCGCTTCTGGTGAGCGTGCTCATCGCACGGGTGAGCTGACGGGCGGTCGGGCGCGACGGATGCGCGGGTCGGCTCCCAGGCTCATGACGTATCGTTGACGACGTGAACGACTTCTGGCCCGCCGTGTTCGCACTGGCCCCGACCGTGCTGATCGGTCTGGTGTTCTGGTTCATCATGCGTGCGGTCGTGCGGGCCGACAAGTCGGAGCGTCGCGCTCTGGCGAAGGTCGAGTCGGAGGAACGGCGCCGACTCGGGCTGCCGGAGAAGTCACAGGCCTCTTAACCGATACGGTATCCCTGGGAGTTCGACAGGGGAGACGCAGTGACGGGTACAGACATCGCGGTGCTTGTGACGCTCCTGCTGCTGGCTGTCGACCTGCTCATCCGCATCATCGCGGTCATCACCGTGCCGCGCAACCGTCGTCCCTCGACCGGCATCGCCTGGCTCATGGCCATCTTCGTGCTGCCCTACGTGGGCTTCCTGCTGTTCCTGCTCATCGGCAGCTACAAGCTGCCGAAGGGCAGGCGCGACAAGCAGTACGCCATCAACGAGTTCATCATCGAGACCACGGAGGGCATCGAGCGCGTCAGCGACGACGACCCGTGGCCGCCGTGGTTCAAGAACGTCGTCGAGCTCAACCGCACGCTGGGCGCGATGCCGCTGGTCGGTGGCAACCAGGCGACGCTCGTCGGAGACTACGACGCGAGCATCCGTCTGATGACCGCCGAGATCGACAAGGCTCACCGCTACGTGCACGCCGAGTTCTACATCCTCTCCTACGACCAGACCACGAAGCCCTTCTTCGACGCCCTCGCCGCCGCCGTGAAGCGCGGGGTCACCGTGCGGGTGCTGCTCGACCACATCGCGTCGGTGCGCGCGCCCGGGCACAAGAAGACGGTGAAGCTGCTGAACCAGATGGGCGTGAAATGGCACTTCATGCTGCCGGTGCAGCCGCTGAAGGGCAAGTGGCAGCGGCCCGATCTGCGCAACCACCGCAAGATCCTCGTGGTCGACGGCGACGTGGCGTTCATGGGTTCGCAGAACGTCGTCGACCGCAGCTACAACAAGAAGGGCAACCTCAAGCGCGGCCTGAAGTGGCAAGACCTCATGACGCGCCTCGAGGGGCCGATCGTGGCGGGAATCAACGCCATCTTCATCACCGACTGGTACAGCGAGTCGAACGAGCTGCTGCTGCGTGAGACGCGCGCCATCACCGACGACATCATCGACGACGAACCGGATGCGCTCGACATGCAGGTGGTGCCCTCCGGTCCCGGATTCGAGGGCGAGAACAACCTCCGCCTGTTCCTCGCGCTGCTCTACGCGGCACAGGAGCGCATCATCATCACGAGCCCGTACTTCGTGCCCGACGACGCGATGCTCTACGCCATCACCACCGCCACCCAGCGCGGTGTCGACGTGCACCTGTTCGTCTCCGAGATCGGCGACCAGGCGCTGGTGTACCACGCGCAGCGCTCCTACTACGAGGTGCTGCTGCGGGCGGGGGTGCGCATCTTCATGTACCAGGCGCCGTACATCCTGCACTCGAAGCACTTCACCATCGACGACGAGGTGGCCGTGATCGGTTCGAGCAACATGGACATGCGCTCGTTCAGCCTCAACATGGAGGTCTCGCTCATGGTGCGCGGCCGCAGCTTCGTCGACGAGATGCGCGAGGTCGAGGCGGGTTACCGCGAGGTGAGCCGCGAGCTCACGCTCGAGGAGTGGCGCAAGCAGCCCCTGCGCTCCACCATCCTCGACAACCTCGCCCGCCTCACCTCAGCCATCCAGTAGGGCCGGTTCGGCGGCCCGAAATACTGGGAATCGGGGCTCTCGGGTGGCACGCGAGAGGGCCATTCGGCCACACTGGTGCACGGCCGCGGCGGCATTCCCCGTGGCAGCGACGACGCCGATGCTGTTCCGGCGCCGGCCCCTACCGAAGGCAATCCCGTGGCACTCTGGTCGATCTTCCTGCTCGCGCTCGGCGTCTCCGCCGACGCCTTCGCGGTGGCCCTCGGCAAGGGCCTGCAGATGCGGCGCTTCGACGTGCGACACGCCCTCGTCATCGCCGTCACCTTCGGTGCGTTCCAGGCGGCGATGCCGCTCGTCGGGTGGGTGCTCGGCACGCAGCTGAACCAGTTCATCGCCCCGGTCGACCACTGGATCGCCTTCGGCCTGCTCGCCCTCATCGGCGGCAAGATGATCTGGGAGGCCTTCGCGAAGGCCGAGCAGAGAGAGATCGAGAGCCGCCTCGACGTGCGCGAGCTCCTCGTGCTCGCCGTCGCCACGAGTATCGACGCCCTCGCCGTCGGCATCTCGCTCGCCTTCGTCGCGGTGTCGATCTGGGAGGCGATCGCCGTCATCGGTGTCACCACGGCCGTGCTCACCTTCGCCGGCATCGTCGTCGGTCACCGGGTCGGCCTGCGTTTCCGCGGCCCCGCGGAGGTCATCGGCGGTGTCATCCTCGTGCTGATCGGCCTCAAGATCCTGCTCGAGCACCTCGGCGTCATCGCGTTCTAGCGACGGGGCTGAAGGCGCACTCCGGGCAGCACGGGGGCAGGCAGGGGCTTGCCCGTGTAGTGGTGGTCGGTGGCTCCGAAGCGGCGAGCCGCGGCATCCGAGGTACCCTCGAAGCCCGACTCGCGCTGCCACTCGTCGCGGAAGCCGACGACCTCCTCATGGGTGCGCCCCACGAAGTTCCACCACATGAGCAGCCGCTCGCCGAACGGCGTGCCACCGATGAGCACGAGGCGCACCGGATGCTCGCCCGCCTCCAGCGACACGGATGCGCGGCCCTCGCCCAGGTAGACCAGCTCTGTGCGGTCGAACGACTCGCCGTCGACCTCGACCGGGCCGGCGTCGACGAGCACGCCGTGCTCGAAGGCGGCGTCGAGCGGCAGCTCCGTGCGCCCGCCGGCCGGCAGCAGGATCTCGGCGGCGACGAGCGGCGAGAACGTGGTGGCCGCGACGGAGGCGTCGCCGAGCGAGCCCACGAACACGCTCACCGTGGAGTCGCCGATCGTCGTCGTGGCCGCATCGATGCTCTCGAAGAACGGTGCGACGTCGCGCGAGGCGTCGGGCAGTGCGACCCAGAGCTGCACCCCGTGCAGCGTCGTCGTGGCCGCCGTCGACACCTCGGAGTGCGAGATGCCGTGCCCGGCGGTCATGAGGTTGAGGGTGCCCGGCCGCACGAAGGCGTGACTGCCCACCGAGTCGCGGTGCTCGATCTCGCCGGCGAACAGCCAGCTCACGGTCTGCAGCCCGGTGTGCGGATGCGGCGGCACGACCATGCCCCCGGTCTCGGTCACCCGCGACGGCCCGTAGTGGTCGATGAAGCACCAGGCCCCGATGGTCGTGCGCTCTCTGCTGGGCAGGGTGCGGTAGACCGTCATGGCGCGCGGACCGCCGAGGGGCACCTCGCGCGCGGCGATCACCTCGAGGCTGTCCATGACCGAATACTATTTCCCTCGGCAGAACGTCAGGTCATCCAGGGGGGATCCATGCTCGCATCCGTGCTCGCCGACAACGACAGCTTCGTCTGGAACTACGGGTACCAGCTCGACCCCATCACGGGGGTGTTCAGCCTCGTCGTCGTGGTGCTCACCATCGCCGGCCAGTGGGCGATGTTCACCAAGGCCGGCCTGCACGGCTGGGCCGCGATCATCCCGTTCTACAACATCTGGACGCTGTGCAAGACCGCCGGCCGCCCCGGCTGGTGGTTCATCTGGTACATCATCCCCATCGCGAACATCATCGTCGGAATCATCGTCGCCGTCGAGATCGCCCGGCGGTTCGGCCGGGGCGGCGTGTTCGGCTTCTTCCTGCTGTTCTGGCCCCTGCCCTTCGTCGGCTACCCGATCCTCGGCTTCGGCAGCGCCCCGTACCAGGGAGTTCCGTACCCGGGCGAGCGCACCGGCGGCGTGCGCATCTGAGTGCAGTCACGCCCACGGCGAACAGGGGCTGTCCGGCCCCGGTTCGCTCGTTAGTCTCTTCCTAACGGTCGCCATCCACCGGCCCTGGCGACCAGGGAGACTGACATGTTCGAGAGATTCACCGATCGCGCCCGCCGCGTCGTCGTCCTGGCCCAAGAAGAGGCCAAGATGCTCAACCACAACTACATCGGCACCGAGCACATCCTGCTGGGGCTGATCCACGAGGGTGAGGGCGTCGCCGCCAAGGCGCTCGAGTCTCTCAACATCTCGCTCGACGCCGTGCGCGAGCAGGTCCAAGACATCATCGGCCAGGGCCAGCAGCAGCCCACCGGGCACATCCCCTTCACGCCGCGCGCGAAGAAGGTGCTCGAGCTCTCGCTCCGCGAGGCGCTGCAGCTCGGCCACAACTACATCGGCACCGAGCACATCCTGCTCGGGCTCATCCGCGAGGGCGAGGGCGTTGCCGCCCAGGTGCTCGTGAAGCTGGGCGCCGACCTCAACCGCGTGCGCCAGCAGGTCATCCAGCTCCTCTCCGGCTACCAGGGCAAGGAGCAGGTCGCAGTGGGCGGCAACGACGCGGCTCCCGACAAGGGCTCGCAGATCCTCGACCAGTTCGGCCGCAACCTCACCCAGGCCGCGCGCGACAACAAGCTCGACCCCGTGATCGGCCGCGAGAAGGAGATCGAGCGGGTCATGCAGATCCTCTCGCGCCGCTCGAAGAACAACCCCGTGCTGATCGGTGAGCCCGGCGTCGGCAAGACCGCCGTCGTCGAGGGCCTCGCCCAGGCCATCGTGCGCGGCGACGTGCCCGAGACCCTGAAAGACAAGCAGCTCTACACCCTCGACCTCGGTTCGCTGATCGCCGGCTCGCGCTACCGCGGTGATTTCGAGGAGCGCCTCAAGAAGGTCACGAAGGAGATCCGCACCCGCGGCGACATCATCACCTTCATCGACGAGATCCACACCCTCGTGGGTGCCGGTGCCGCCGAGGGAGCGATCGACGCTGCGAGCATCCTGAAGCCGCTGCTGGCCCGCGGCGAGCTGCAGACCATCGGCGCGACCACCCTCGACGAATACCGCAAGCATTTCGAGAAGGATGCAGCGCTCGAGCGCCGGTTCCAGCCCATCCAGGTGGCCGAGCCGTCGCTGCCCCACGCGATCAACATCCTGAAGGGCCTCCGCGACAAGTACGAAGCGTTCCACAAGGTCTCGATCACCGACGGCGCGATCGTCGCCGCCGCGAACCTCGCCGACCGCTACGTGCAAGACCGCTTCCTCCCCGACAAGGCGATCGACCTGATCGACGAGGCTGGGGCGCGCCTGCGGCTGTCGATCCTCTCCGCCCCGCCGGAGCTGCGCGAGTTCGACGAGCGCATCGCCACCGTGCGCGGCCAGAAGGAAGCCGCCATCGAAGACCAGGACTTCGAGAAGGCCGCGTCGCTCCGCGACGAGGAGAAGAACCTCCTCGGCGAGCGGCTGCGCCTCGAGAAGCAGTGGAAGTCGGGCGACGTACAGACCTCCGGCATCGTCGACGAGGGGCTCATCGCCGAGGTGCTGGCCCAGGCCACGGGCATCCCGGTGTTCAAGCTCACCGAGGAGGAGTCGGCACGCCTGGTGTTCATGGAGAAGGCCCTGCACCAGCGGGTCATCGGCCAGAACGAGGCCATCGCCGCGCTCTCGCGCACCATCCGCCGCACGCGCGCCGGCCTGAAAGACCCGAAGCGCCCCTCCGGCTCGTTCATCTTCGCCGGCCCCACCGGCGTCGGCAAGACCGAGCTGGCCAAGGCGCTCGCCGAGTTCCTGTTCGACGACGAGAACGCGCTGATCTCGCTCGACATGTCGGAGTACGGCGAGAAGCACACTGTCTCGCGCCTGTTCGGTGCCCCTCCCGGGTTCGTCGGCTTCGAGGAGGGTGGCCAGCTCACTGAGAAGGTGCGCCGCAAGCCCTTCAGCGTCGTGCTGTTCGACGAGATCGAGAAGGCGCACCCCGACATCTTCAACTCGCTGCTCCAGGTGCTGGAGGAGGGGCGTCTGACGGATGGTCAGGGTCGCGTCGTCGACTTCAAGAACACGGTCATCATCATGACGACGAACCTCGGAACCAAAGACATCACGGGCAGCCCCATCGGCTTCCAGGTGTCGGGCAACGAGGCGACCTCGTACGACCGCATGAAGGCCAAGGTCTCGGAGGAGCTGAAGAAGAACTTCAAGCCGGAGTTCCTCAACCGCGTCGACGACACCATCGTCTTCCCGCAGCTCAACAAGAGCGAGCTGCTGCAGATCGTCGACCTGTTCATCAAGCGCCTGCGCGACCGTCTGCTCGACCGCGACATGACGATCGAGCTCACGCTCGCCGCCAAGGAGCGCCTGATCGAGGTCGGGTTCGACCCGGCCCTCGGTGCGAGGCCCCTCCGTCGCGCGATGCAGCACGAGGTCGAAGACCAGCTGTCGGAGCGCATCCTGCAGGGAGAGCTCAACGCGGGCGACCACATCCACGTCGACTTCCTCGACGGGAAGTTCGTCTTCACCCAGAGCTCGCGCGAGCCGGTCGCCATCGGCGCCGGCGACACGGAGCAGGTCGCGGCGGCAGCGGCGGCAGCCGCGCTGGGCGACCTCGACTAGACGTCGCGCGCGAGACAACGCACGAAGGGCCGGTCACCTCAGGGTGGCCGGCCCTTCGGCGTTCCCGTGGGGCGGGCGGGGGCCGCGCGACCATTACGCTGGTTCGATGAGTTCGACCGAAGCGCCCGCCTTCACCGTGCGGCGGGCACGCACCAGTGACGTCCCGTGGATCCAGAGCCTCGTGGAGCCCCTGGTGCAGCGACGAATCCTGCTCGGCAAAGACGCGGTGGTCTTCTACGAGGCCGTGCAGGAGTTCCGTATCGCCGAAGACTCCGAGGGCCGGGCCATCGGCTGCGGCGCGCTGCACGTGTTCTGGGAAGACCTCGGCGAGGTGCGCACCCTCGCCGTGCACGACGACTGGCTCGGCAAGGGCGTGGGCCGGGCGCTGCTCGAGCAGATCGAGGCCGACGCCCGTGAACTCGGCCTCAGCCGCCTGTTCTGCCTCACCTTCGAGGTGCCCTTCTTCGAACGCAACGGGTACACCGCGTCGCCCCTGTCGCTCGTCGACCCCGAGGTCTACGCCGAGCTCGTGCGCTCGCCCGACGAGGGCGTCGCCGAGTTCCTCGACCTGGCGCGCGTGAAGCCCAATACGCTCGGCAACACGCGCATGCTGAAGCACCTCTGATGGCCGCCGAGGAGACGGGCGAGCCGGGCGAATCGAACCGCCGGAGCTTCAACGAGCGCCTGCGTGCCCGCTACTTCGGCCGTAGGCCGTCGGGCGAGACGGATGCGGAGGCCGGTGAGGCGGAGTCGGTGCGCCGGAAGAGCAACCAGATGGGCTTCTTCGGCCGCGTCGAGCGGCCGGGCGGCTTCGACAGCCCGCCCGAGGAGCCGGTGGAGCTGGAGGGCCCCCTGCCGTGGGAGCTCGGCGGCGATGCCGAGACCGACGGTCGTGAGGCGGGCGACGCCGACCGGACGTGACTACCGTGCCGCGCTGGCGCACGCTATGCACAGTCGCGCCGTGGGTCTCGCCTCGAGCCTGCCCGCGCCGATCGGCTCTCCGCAGCGCTCGCACAGGCCGTAGCGATCCTCCGCGAGGCGGGTGAGCGCCGCATCCGTCTCGTCGAGACGCACCCGGGCCTCGGCCAGCAGACCGGCAAGCCGCGACCACTCGCTCGAGAGGGTCGGCCCCTCGGGGTCGTGCTCGTCGTCGTCCGACGACGACTGGCGGATGCCGCGGAGCGCGCCGATCGCGGCCTCGAGGGAGACGATCTCCTCGTCCGCGGCGGCGCGCTCCTCGGTGAGACGCGCGAGCGCGTCGTCGTGCTCGATCGTGATCAGCCTGCCGGCGCCGGCCCGTCGGTGGGCTCGGCGTCGCCGACGAACTCCTTGAACTCCTGCTCCAGCTTCTGGTCGAAGGAGTCTGTCTGCTCGTCGTCGTCGACTTCGGGGTGCTGGCCGTTGTGCTCGAACGATTCGGGGGTGGGGGGATCGACGAATGTGCTCATACGCTCAGGCTACGCCTCACGCGTCGTCGCGCCCAGAGCCGCCGTCCCGCCCGAAACATCCCGAAAACATGGGCGGGATATCATCCGGAGATGTCGCCCGTCTCGCCCTATCAGGTCTGCGTCGCCTTCCTCACCCGCGTCGGTGACGGCGGTGCCGTCGAGGTGCTGCTCGGTCGTAAGAAGACCGGCATGGGCTCGGGCAACATCGTCGGCCTCGGCGGCAAGATCGAGGTGGGCGAGACGGCGCTCGAGGCCGTCGTGCGCGAGATCGAGGAGGAGTCGAGCCTCGTCGTCGACCCCGCCGACCTCACCGAACGCGGACTGGTGAAGTTCTCCTTCCCGTTCCGCGAGAACTGGAGCCAGGACTCCACGGTGTTCGTCACCGATCGCTTCAGCGGCGAGCCGCGCGAGAGCGACGAGGTCGTCCCCGCCTGGTACCGCGTCGACGACCTCCCGCTCGCCCGCATGTGGGACGACGCGAAGTACTGGCTGCCCCAGGTACTCGCCGGCCAGCAGGTGCTCGGCGATTTCACCTTCGGCGCCGACTGCATCACGGTGAGCTCCCACACCATGAGGGCGTCGCGCGTGCTGGCCTGAACGGAGTCCTGGTTTTCCCGGCGCCGGCGAGCGATACTGAGACCGCGATCGCCCCGAGCGGGCGACGTCTCCTCCTCGATCGACGACGATGGGCGGTTGCGCCATGAGAAGCCCCTGGCTCGCGCTCCCCGGGATCGCCGTGCCCAGGCGCCCGCGCACGGTCGTGCACGAATCGTGGCAGCGGGCGCGCGAGCGGGAGCTCGACCCCGAGCACCTGCCGGCGCTCGAGGTGGGAGAAGACGTGCTGGCCGAGTTCCGACTCGCGCATCCGCTCGCTCCGGTGCTGCCCGTCATCCGCAAACTCCTGGTGAAGGATGCTGAGGGCTCCGGCCTCCTCGTGGCGGTCGGTGACGAGATGGGCAGACTGCTCTGGGTGGAGGGCGACAACGCGGCCAAGCGCCGGGCCGAGCAGATGCGCTTCGTCGAAGGGGCCGGCTGGTCGGAGCGCACGGTGGGCACCTCGGCTCCGGGCACGGCGCTCGAACTCGACCACGGCATCCAGATCCACGACTCCGAGCACTTCAACCGCCTGGTGCACGGCTGGAGTTGCACCGCGGTGCCGGTGCATGACCCCGAGACCCGGCGCATCCTGGGCGTCATAGACATCACGGGCGATGCGCGGGCGGTCGACCCGCACACCCTGCCGCTGATCGAAGCCACCGCGGCCGCAGCCGAGGCCGAGCTCATGGTGCTGCGACTCAAGGGGCTGCGAGACCGAGGGTCACGCACGGAGGAGCACGGCGAGCGGATGAGCGTCGCCGGCTTCGGCCCGTCGGCCGATACCCGGGGTGGGACGAGGGGCGGGGCCGGCCCGACCCGGGTGCGCCGCCGCCCGGCCGCGCTGCACGTGCTGGGTCGCGACACCGGCGAGCTGGTGGCCGACGACGCCACGGTCGAGCTGAGCTCGCGCCACTCCGAGATCGTCACGGTGCTCGCCTGGCATCGCGAGGGGTTGTCGGCCTCGCGGCTCGCCGAGCTCGTCTACGGCGAGGAGGCGGTGGTGACGCTGCGGGCCGAGATCGTGCGGTTGCGACGCATCCTCGAGCAGCAGGGCACGGGCGTCGAGCTGCTGTCGCGGCCGTACCGCCTCGCGGCGCCGCTCGAGCTCGACGCCCATCGCGTCGTGTCCCTGCTCGATCGCGGCGCCCACCGGGTGGCGCTCGCGGCCTCCCGCGGGCCGCTGCTGCCGGGTTCGGAGGCTCCCGGGGTGGAGGAGATCAGGGCGCAGCTGCGCACGAGGCTGCGGGAGGCGATGCTGACGGATGCGGCTGTCGACGTGATGCTCGACTACGCCGCCACCGAAGAGGGCCTCGGCGACGCGGAGGTCTGGGCCGCAGCCCTGCGGCTGCTGCCGCCGCGGTCGCCCAAGCGCGCCGGGGTGGTCGCGCACCTGGAGGCGCTCGAGGGCTGAGGCGGAGGCCGCAGCCCGCGCGCGGCGTGACCCCGACTCCGGACGATCGGCACGCTGCGGGCGACGATCGGTCGCATCGACCGCGGAGGCCGGCGCGTTGACCCCTCTCATGAGCACAGACACCCGTTCCGTTCCTCTCGCCGGCACCGCGCATCCGCTCGCCGCCGGCCGCCGAGACTCCTGGGCGGGCGTGGCCTCGCTCGGACTCGGCGTCTTCGCCCTCGTCATGGCCGAGTTCCTCCCGGCAAGCCTCCTCACCACGATGGCCGCCGATCTCGGGGTGAGCGAGGGGGTCGCCGGGCAGTCCGTCACGGTCACGGCCCTGGTCGCCGCCGTGGCCGGCCTCGCCCTGCCTGTGGTGCTGCCGCGCATCGACCGCCGGCTCGTGATGCTCGGGCTCACCACGCTCGCCATCGCCTCTTCGGTGCTCGTCGCGGTGGCGCCGAACTACCCGGTGCTGCTCGCCGCGCGCATCCTCATCGGCATCGCCATCGGCGGGTTCTGGGCGCTCGCGATCGCCATGACCGCCCAGCTCGTCGCCCCGGAGCGGCTCGGCCGCGCGATGACGGTGGTGAACACGGGGGTCTCGCTCGCGACGGTCGCGGCCATCCCGCTCGGCGCGTGGCTGAGCGAGCTCTGGGGGTGGCGTGCGGTCTTCCTGCTCGCGGCCGGCGTCGGTCTCGCCGCCCTCGCCGTGCAGCTCATCGTGCTGCCGTCGCTCGCACCGGCCGGTGCCCCGGGCCTCCGCCAGCTCGGCGGCGCGCTGCGCTCCCGGCTCGTGGTGCTCGGGCTCGTCGCCACGGCGTTCGTGGCCGCGGGGCACTTCACGGGCTTCACCTACATCAACCCGGCCGCCCAGACGATCGCGGGCTTCGACGCCTCGGGCCTTGCGACCCTGCTGCTTGTCTACGGCGTCGCCGCCTTCGTCGGGAACCTCGTCGCGGGGCCGCTGGTCGACCGTCGGATGCGCACCGCCATCCTCGTGTTCCCCACCCTGCTCGGGGCGGCGATGGCGGTCTTCGCCCTCTCGGGCGGAGCCCCGGTGAGCGTCGTCGCGGCGGTCGCGCTGTGGGGTTTCGCCTTCGGCGGAGTGCCCACGACGCTGCAGACCTGGCTGGCGCGCTCGGCGCCCGACCGGCTCGAGAGCGTCGGAGGGCTGCAGGTCGCCGCCTTCCAGCTCGCCATCGCGGCCGGGGCGGTGGTGGGCGGGGTGCTCGTCGACTCTGTGGGGGTGCAGCTCGCGCTGATCGCCGGGGGTGTCTCCGCCGTCGTGGGCGGGGTGCTGCTGAGCTCGCTCAGGAGCCGCTGAGCGACGACGGCGACGGCGACGGCGACGGCGACTGCGGGCGCGCGGCACCCGCCTCGAGCGCGCGCTGCCGCCACGCCGAGGGCGAGTCGCCGGCGTGGCGGCGGAAGGCTCGGCTGAAGGCGACCTCGGAGCAGTACCCGAGCACCGAGGCCGTCTGCCCCACGCTCCACCGCTCGCGACCCAGCAGCTCCTTCGCGCGGTCCATCCGGATGCGCGCCAGATACCGTAGCGGCGGCTCGCCCACCGTGGCACGGAACCGCTCCGAGAAGCTCGAGCGCGACGACCGCGCCAGCCGTGCGAGCCCCTCCACCGACCAGTGCCGCCCGGGCTCGGCGTGCATCGCCTCCACGGCACGGGCGATGTGGGGGTCGCGGAGGGTGACCAGCCAGCTCGACGGGTCGGCGCATCCGCTCTCGATCCAGGCCCGGATGGCTGCTGCCGCGACCACGTTCGCGAGCGCCGTCGTCATGGCGGCCGCGCCCGGCCTTCCGGCTCCGCGCTCCTCGCGCATGAGTTCGAGGAGCTGGGCGATGAGCGGCTCGCGCACCAGGAAGCAGCAGGTCACGAGCATCTCGGGAAGGGCCGCCGCGATGGCCGAAGCGCCGTCGTCGAGGCGCAGCTCGACCGTGAACAGCGCGGCGTCGTCGCAGGCGGTCACGGTGTGGGCGCCGCCTCGGGTGAGCAGCAGCAGGTCGCCGGCCGCGATTTCGACGGCACGGCCGTCGCGGTCGACCCGCACCGACCCGGCGAGCACCTGGTGAAGGGTCACGGAGTCGCCGTCGTGGGCGACCCGGTCGCCACGGCCGAGCCGCGACTCGTCGGTCGAGGTCGCCGTCCAGCGCAGCCGGGCGAGCAGCTCGCCGAGTGCGTCGTCTGGAGTGCCGAGGGTGGTCATGCTCTCTGCAAGCCGGGTCGCGCATCCGTCATTCCCGGAGCGCTACCGGGGAGCGTCAGCCGAGGGGGAGGTGAGGGAGACGGCGTCGAGCACCCGGGTGAGCGTGTCGGGGGTTCCGACGTTGCCGGGAACGACGACGTAGAGGATCTCGCGGTCGTCGTGAGCGCGCATCGACCACACCGAGACGCCCGGCAGCACCTGGCCGAGCACGAGCGCCGAGGTGGCGCCGATGCCCGTGCGGGCGACCTCGGCGGAGGTGATGCCCCCCTTCGACACCACCACCTCGACGTGGGGCAGCACCTCGCGCACCGCGGTGGTGAGTGCGGTCATCACGCGCTCGCCGTGGTCGAGGGTGCCGTGATCGAGGGAGCGCCGGCGTTCGGTGGTGACGATGCCGAGGGGGCGGCTCTCGAGCTGAGCGAGCACGGCCCGACCGGCGGCGCGGCCGGCTGCCGGGGCATCCTCGAGTGCCGCAGCCGTGTCGACCACCGCGGGCGCACCCCAGGCCCGCTCGACGTGGGCGAGCTGAGCGGTGGCTCCCGCGGTGTGTGAGCCGCAGACGAGCAGCGTGGCCGCGGCGCGGGGGACGAGCGGCAGCTCGAGCAGGCCCGCGCTGGTCACCCCCGCCAGCGCGGCGGCGAGGGGTGCGGCCGAGCGCACCACCACGCGGGTGCCGGCCGCGGTGGCCTCGTCGACCGCCGCGGCGATCGCCGCGACGTCGGCGGCGGTCTCGGCGTCGGGCAGCACCACGGCGCCCGCCGGGGCTTCGGCCAGCGCTGCGGCCGTGCCTCCCGCCCGCACGACGGCGAGCGGCACCGTGACGGCCGGGCGACCCGACTTCTCCGCGACGTAGTCGGCCAGCACACCCGTCGAGAACGGGAACACCGGGTCGTCGGCGTACTCCGTGCGGTGCGCCGGCAGCACCTCGTCGCCGACACGCACGAGGTGCACACCGTCGACCGTGGTGCGGCCGCCCTCGGGGAAGGCGGGGACGAAGAGCATCACGGCGTCCGAACCGCTGCCGTCCGCAGCATCCTGAGCGCCCGCGGCGGCCGCCTCGCGGAGGAACACCTCGGTCTCCGCGAACACGTGACCCCGCAGCGTCGAGTCGCCCCGCAGCACGAACCGCACGGGGGCGGAGAGCCGCCGCGCGGCCTCCTCCCCCTCGGCACGGATGCGCGTGACCAGCGCCACCGCCTCCGCCTCGGGCAGCGCCCGGCTGTTCGTCTGCACGTACACGCTGTCGCTTCGCCGGAGCGCCGCCTCGAGCAGCTCGGCGTCGCACTCCAGAAGCACGGTCACGCCCGTCGCCGACTGCGTGCCGGTGGGGTCGTCGTCGAGGACGATCGTCTTCATGCGCCGCTCCTGATGAAGGCGTCGACCTCGTCGCGCTTGGCCTTGCCCCAGGTCTCGCGGGTCACCAGCGTGCCGATGACGCCGAGGAGGCCCACGCCCAGGTAGACGAGCGCGACACCGCCCCAGCCGAGCGGGATGGCGACGGCCGTGGCGATCAGCGGGATGAAGCCCGAGATCGCCGCGGAGAACTGGTAGCCGATCGAGGCGCCCGAGGAACGGGTGTTGGTGGAGAACAGCTCCGAGAACCAGGCGCCCTGGGTGCCGGCCAGCATGTCGTGGATGATCGCCATGCCGATGATGTAGACGAGGATGATGAGGATCGGCACCCCGGTGTTCACCAGCAGGAACATCGGGAACGCGAACACCATCACCAGGATCGAGCCCACGAGGTAGACGGGCTTGCGCCCGATGGCATCCGAGAGCCTGCCGAACAGCATGGTGGTGACGATGCCGATCGCCGCCGCCACGATGAGGCCCGTGAGGGCGGTGGAGCGCTCGGCCAGCGGCTCGTCGCCGCTCGTGAGGTACGACAGCATGAACGTGACGATCACGTAGAAGCCGCCCGATTCGGCGAGGCGCAGCGCGATGACGCGGAGGATGGTGCGCCAGTCGTTCTTGAAGACCTCCTTGAGCGGGTTCTTCACGGTGAGGCCGGCGGTCTTGGTGTCGACGAACTCGGGCGACTCCGACACCTTGGCGCGGATGATCAGGCCCGCGATGATGAGCACGGCACTGAACAGGAACGGCAGTCGCCAGGCGAGCTCGCTGTCGAACGTGCTCGACCAGAGGAAGACGAGGTTCGCCAGCAGCAGGCCGAACGGCACGCCGGCCTGCGGGATGGCGGTGTAGCGGCCGCGCTGCTTCCACGGCGCGTGCTCGAAGGTCATCAGGATGGCCCCGCCCCACTCCGCGCCGAAGGCGAGACCCTGGATGATGCGGATGAGGGTGAGGAGGATGGGGGCGAGCAGGCCGACCTGCTCGTAGGTGGGCAGCGCGCCGATCGCGACGGTCGAGATCCCCATCATCAGCAGGGCGCCCACGAGCACGGGCTTCCGGCCGATCTTGTCGCCGAGGTAGCCGCCGATGATGCCGCCGAGCGGGCGGGCGGCGAAGCCGACGCCGAAGGTGGCGAAGCCGAGGATGAGGCCGATCGCCGGGTCGTCGGAGTGGAAGAACACCGCGTTGAAGTAGAGCGCCGCGGCCGTGCCGTAGGCCAGGAAGTCGTAGTTCTCGATGGTCGTGCCGACGGCCGAGCCGATGGCGGTGCGCAGTTTGTCGGGCGACCCGTCGCGGGCCCGGGACACCTGGGAAGTGGTCATGGTGGTCATGGTGGTGGTCTCTATCTCCCTTGATAGGACGAGGTCTTCTCGTCCGTGATCGACCGGGAGGAGGCTTCCCGCTATCCGGGGCCCGGAGGCCCGTCGATCGCTCCGATCTTGTAGAAGTCGCTGATGTGCGCCTGCACGGCGCGTGCTGCGGCCTTGCCGTCGCCGGCCTCGATCAGCTCGAGGATCTCGCGGTGCTCGCGCCGCACGGTGACGGCGGTGCTCCGCCAGTCGGTGAGCTCCGCGTACATCTCCACCATCTGGCGGTGGATCGCGGTGCGGAGCGAGCCCATGAAGTGGGCCGTGAGGGCGTTGCCGGTGGATTCGGCGATGCGCATGTGGAACGCGGCATCCAGCCGGTTGAACTCGCCGGCCTCGATGGAGGCGTCGTCCATGCGGTCGAGGATGGCGGCGAGCTCGCGGTGGTCGGCGTCAGTCGATCGATAGGCGGCCTCCTCGACGCTCCACGCCTCGAGGGCGAGTCGGGTCTCCAGCACGTCCTTCCAGGAGAACTGGGCGAGTCCGATCTGCAGCTTCAGGAGGTTGACCATGCCGGAGCCCGGTGTCTGCACGAGCACCGCGCCGCCCTCGCCACCCCGCCTGATCTCCACCACGCCGAGGGCTTCGAGCACCCGCAGCGACTCCCGGAGCGACGGGCGCGAGACGCCCAGCGAGACCGCGAGGTCGCGCTCGCTCGGCAGGGTGTCTCCCGCCTTCAGCCGCCCGTCGAGGATGCGCTCCTCGATCTGCGCCATCACCTGCTCGTAGGTGCGGAGCCGTTGCACCGGCTCCCACGGATCGTTGGCGCTCACCTCGTGTCGACTCCCCGGTTCGCAGGCTCGCCCTCGGGCGAGTTGATGCGTCCATCGTAGTCTCCATGGTCTGCCGGTCTGACCTTCGTGATGGGCCGGGTCAGACCGCGGCCGGGGCGGTCTGGGTGCTCCGGGCCTCCGCAGCGTGCTCGGCGCGGAACTCCGCCTCGAGCTCGCGACGGATCTGCACGGCGAACTGCGACTCGTCGAGCTCCACGTCGTCCCACGACACGGTGCGGTCCTTCGGCACGTCGCGGATGAGCTTCGCACCGTGCGCGAGGCCGAGCGGCAGGGCGTTGCGCTCGAGCGAGAGGTGCGCGGGCGCGAGCTTGCCGAAGACGGTGTACCCGCCCTCGCCGTCGAGCGTGTCGCCCGCCCGCAGCTCCTTCTTCGCGGTCGTGACCACGTCGCCGCGGAAGCCGGTGGGCGACCCCGTGGCCTCGCCGCGCAGCACGGCGGCGGCGATCGACACCCCGAGCTCGAGGCCGATCATGTGGTACGGACGGTAGAGCGAGCCGTACCGACCCGTGGCGTCGGTGTGCACGCCGTACTCGGCGAAGCACTGCACGGCGTAGTCGGTGGTGGCCTCGAAGGTCACGTAGACGCCCCAGCGCAGGTTGTCGGGCACCTCGGTGCCGTCGCGGTACATGCTCGAGGCGATCTCGACCGTGCCGCGGCGGGTGAGGCTGCCGCCCTCGAAGCGGTTCTCGCGGAAGACGGTGGGCAGGTCGTCCTTGCTCGCGGCGGGGAAGAGCAGGCCCTCGTCCTGCGGCAGCAGGCCGGTGCCGTTGGCGACGGCCGCCATCTCGATCGCCGACTTGGTGCCGTCGAGGAAGGAGTTGAACATCTTCGGGTTGTAGTCGCCGGAGGCCAGCTGCTCGTCGGTGAAGCCGTAGTAGTTCCACACGGTGTCGGGGGTGGAGTAGTTGTACTCGGGCAGGTACTTGGTGCCCTTGCCGGCGGCCACCACGTCGAAGCCGACCGTGCGGCACCAGTCGACGAGCTCGCAGATGAGGGCGGGCTGGTCGCCGTAGGCCATGGCGTAGATGACGCCGGCGGCCTGGGCGCGGCGCTGCAGCAGCGGGCCCACCATGCAGTCGGCCTCGACGTTCACCATGATGACGTGCTTGCCGTTGTCGATCGCGGTGACGGCGTGGTACGTGCCGACCAGCGGATTGCCGGTGATCTCGAGGATGACCTCGACCTGCGGGTGGGTGAGCAGGGCGTCGGAGCTGTCGATCACCGCGGTGCCGCCGGTGCGGAGTGCCTCGTCGAGACTGACGGCGGCGTAGCGCTCGGCGGGCCAGCCGGTGCGGGCGAGGGCTGCCGTGGCCTTCGTCACGTCGATGTCGGCGACACCGACGACGTGGATGTTGTCGCTGCCGACGGCTTGCGTGAGGAACATCGACGAGAACTTGCCGGCGCCGATGACACCGACGCGGATCGGGCCGGCCTCGGCGGTGCGCTTCTGCATGAGCGTGAAGAGGTTCACGGTATCTACTCCTTCGTATGGCTGATGGTCAGACCATCGATGGCACAACGGTAGACGTTGGTCTGACCATCTGTCAACCAAGGAGGATGCAACGAGGTGCAACCTCCGGCGGCGTAGCGTCGGCGCATCCGACACCGTCGTCGACAAGGAGCACTCATGACCATCATCGATCGTCCCGAGACCCAGGCCGAGGCAGCCCCCGCGGCGCCCGGTTCGACCGTCTACGCGAACCCCGGCACCGAGGGGTCCGTCGTCAGCTTCAAACCCCGCTACGACAACTACATCGGCGGGCGCTACGTGCCGCCGACCTCCGGCCAGTACTTCCAGAACCCCACGCCGATCACCGGCAAGGTCTTCACCGAGGTCGCGCGCGGCACGGCGGCCGACGTGGATGCGGCTGTCGACGCCGGCTGGAAAGCGTTCGAGAGCTGGGGCAAGACCAGCGTCGCCGAGCGCGCCGTCATCCTGAACAAGATCGCCGACCGCATGGAGGCGAACCTCGAGCTGCTCGCCGTCGCCGAGACCTGGGAGAACGGCAAGCCGGTGCGCGAGACGCTCGCCGCCGACATCCCGCTCGCCATCGACCACTTCCGCTACTTCGCCGGCTGCATCCGGGCCCAGGAGGGGGGCATCTCCGAGCTCGACCACGACACGGTCGCCTATCACTTCCACGAGCCGCTCGGGGTCGTGGGGCAGATCATCCCGTGGAACTTCCCCATCCTCATGGCGGTCTGGAAGCTGGCGCCGGCGCTCGCCGCGGGCAACTGCGTGGTGCTGAAGCCCGCCGAGCAGACCCCCGCGTCGATCCACGTGCTGCTCGGGCTCATCGAAGACCTGCTGCCGGCCGGCGTGCTCAACATCGTCAACGGCTTCGGCATCGAGGCCGGGGCTCCGCTGGCGTCGCACAAGAACATCCGCAAGATCGCGTTCACCGGCGAGACCACCACCGGGCGACTCATCATGCAGTACGCGAGCGAGAACCTCATCCCGGTCACCCTCGAGCTCGGCGGCAAGAGCCCGAACGTGTTCTTCGCCGACGTCGCCGACGAGAAGGACTCCTTCTACGACAAGGCGCTCGAGGGCTTCACCTTCTTCGCCCTGAACCAGGGTGAGGTGTGCACCTGTCCGTCGCGAGCGCTCGTGCAGCGCTCGATCTACGACGGCTTCGTCGCCGACGGCCTCGACCGGGTGGCGAAGGTGAAGCAGGGCAACCCGCTCGACACCTCCACGATGATCGGAGCGCAGGCCTCGAACGACCAGCTCGAGAAGATCCTGTCGTACATGGACATCGGCAAGCAGGGCGGCGCCCGCCTGCTCACGGGCGGTGAGAGGGCAGACCTCGGCGGTGAGCTCTCGGGCGGTTTCTACGTGCAGCCGACGGTCTTCGAGGGCACCAACGACATGCGCATCTTCCAGGAGGAGATCTTCGGCCCCGTGCTCGCCCTCACGAGCTTCGACGACTACGACGACGCCATCTCCATCGCCAACGACACGCTCTACGGTCTCGGAGCCGGGGTGTGGTCGCGGTCGGGCTCGCAGCTCTACCGCGCGGGCCGGGCGATCCAGGCCGGGCGGGTGTGGTCGAACACCTACCACCAGTACCCGGCGCACGCGGCCTTCGGCGGCTACAAGCAGTCGGGCATCGGGCGTGAGAACCACCGCATGATGCTCGATCACTACCAGCAGACGAAGAACCTGCTCGTGTCGTACGCCGACGGGCCCATGGGGTTCTTCTGATGCCCGAGGGCGGCGCGGCCGGCTACTCGCGGGTGGGGGTGACGGATGCGGCGGCCGAGATGCTCAGGCACCTCGCCGCCACCCACGGGCAGCTCATGTTCCACCAGTCGGGCGGATGCTGCGACGGCTCGTCTCCGATGTGCTATCCCGTGGGCATGTTCCGGGTCGGTGCCGCCGATGTACTGCTCGGCACGCTGCACGTCGAGGGCATCCACCCCGTGGAGGTGTACATGTCGCGGTCGCAGTTCGAGTACTGGAAGTACACGCACCTCACCATCGACCTCGTCGACGGGCGGGGGAGCGGGTTCTCGATCGAGGCCCCCGAGGGCAAGCGTTTCCTCATCAGGTCACGGATGCTCGACGACGCCGAGCTCGCCGCCTTCGGTCTGGCGCAGGCCCCGGCGTGAGGCCACCCGTCTGAGCCCGCGGGGCCCGACTCGGCGGATTCGCAGGGTCGGGCCTCGCGACTCACGGCGGATGCGCGCGGTCGTCGCGCATCCGCTGGTTACCCTGTGGCTATGTCGACGATCAGGCATCCGGTGGGCCCGCAGCCGAAGCGCGTGTACTGGCGACGACGGCTCGTCGTGCTGTTCGTGCTCGTCGCCATCGTCGCGATCGTCGTTCTCATCGTCGTGCGGCCCGGCCCCGGCGCCGGGGCCGAGGGCGGAACCCCGGCGGGTGCGGGTGCGACTCCCGGCCCCTCGGTCTCGTCGGAGGCGCCCGACGCCGATTCGACGCCCGCGGCGGGCTCGCTCGAGGGCGCGGATGCCGCGGCCGCGGGTTCCGGGGCGGTGGCGGGCGACCCGTGCCTGCCCGAGAACATCTCGGTCGTGCCGGTCACCGACGCCACGAACTACGCCGCAGGCGCGAACCCGCAGATCTCGTTCACCATCACCAACACCGGCCCGGTCTCGTGCACCGTCAACGCGGGCACCACGCAGCAGGTGTACACGATCACGAGCGGCACCGAGACCTACTGGACCTCGACCGACTGCCAGACCGACCCCGTCGACGCCGAAGCGCTGCTCGACCCGGGAGTCGCCGTCTCGTCGACCCCCTTCACCTGGGACCGCACCCGCTCCGCCCCTGACACCTGCGGCTCCGCCGACCGCCCCGCCGTCCCGGCCGGCGGTGCTTCCTACCACCTCACCGTGTCCGTCGCCGGCATCCCCTCCGCCACCACCCAGCAGTTCCTCCTGAACTGACCGGACTGCCGCGTCCTCGGCTCGATCCGCCCCGGGTCACTCCGGAGCCAGGGTGGGGAATCGCTCGATCACCACGCGGCTCGGGCCGAGGGTCGCGATGGCCCGGTAGGCGAGACCGACGTACGCCGACCGGGTCCAGAGGAAGGTCACCTGGCCGTTGCCATCGGTGATCTCCGGAGGATCGGTCGTCGTGGAGGTCAACCACTCCGGCGGTTCGCTCCCCGGAGCGGCCTGCTGGCTGACGACCGCGACCCCTGGAGCGACCACGTCATCCGACGAGTAGACCGTGACGACGATCACGACGACGGGGAACCCGGTGTTCGGGTCTTCGGTCACACTGAACCTCACCGATGGGCCACTCTCCGAGGCTGCCGCCATCGGCGTCGCCGCGGCGACCGCGACGACGGGCGCACTCCACACCGCCCCCTGAATCAGTGTGCGTCTGTCGATCTCGACCACCTCATGCCCCTTTTCATTGCGTCGAGAGTCACGCTAAGTCCGTGCCGCCGCATCGACCATCCCCCTTTCGATGGATTGTTCCACTAGCCAACTGTTGCCCCCCTGTCCTTTCGGGAACCGCCGAGACATCGAGCGCACGAAGGAAGCACGCGGAGTCGTCGCCGATCTCGGCCGGTCAGGCGTAGCGTGCAGAGTCACGACGGAAGGATGATCATCATGACCGACCCCGAGACCACAGTGCCCGACCCCGACGAGATCGACCCCGAGACCGGCACCGAGCCCGATGGCACGCCCGTCGAGAACCCCTCGGGCATCCTGGTGGCGGCGTGATCGCCTCGTGATCGACACGAAGGAGCCGGGTCTCCGCTCCCCGTGAGGGTGACACGCGCGATTCATCTCGCAGCGCTAGCATGCCCGGGTGCACGCGCCCTCCGATCACGACCCCGGCATCCCTGACGAGCCCGGTGGGCCCGCCGCGCATCCGCTGGTCGTACCCACGGCGTCGGGCCTCGTGCGGGGCGCCGAGCGGAGGGGGCTGCGCTGGTGGCGCGGCATCCCGTACGCTGCGGCGCCCGTGGGCGGGCTCCGCCTGAGGGCTCCCAGGCCCGCCCTGCCGTGGCGAGGGGTCCGCGACGCTCAGCGGTTCGGGCCGGTCGCGATGCAGTCGCGCGACGGCAACTTCGTCGGCAGCTCGGCGCGCACGGTGATGTCGGAGGACTGCCTCACGGTCAACGTACTGCGACCGGCCACGGAGGCCCGGTCGCTGCCGGTGACGGTCTTCATCCACGGAGGGGCCTACAGCGTCGGCTCCTCGGCCGAGCACCCGCACAACGGCGAGACCCTCGTGCGCGAGGGCGGCGTCGTCTACGTGAGCTTCAACTACCGGCTCGGCGCCCTCGGCTACCTCGACCTCACGCGGTACTCCACGCCTGAGCGCCCGATCGAGTCGAACCTCGGCCTCCGCGACCAGGTCTCGGCGCTGGCCTGGGTGCGCGAGAACATCGCCGCCTTCGGGGGTGACCCGGCGAACGTCACGCTGTTCGGCGAGTCGGCAGGGGCGAACGCCGTCACCACCCTCATGGCGACCCCTTCGGCGCACGGCCTGTTCGACCGCGCCATCGCACAGAGCTCGCCCGCGAACGCGGTCTATCCGCCCGCGGTCACCGCGGTGTGGGCCGAGGAGTTCCTCGAACTGCTGCTCGAGTCGATCGACACCGACGCCGTCGACGCCACCTCCGACGACCTCGGTGGCCAGGTGCTGCTCGACGCCGACGCCGCCGACCTGGTGGCTGCGGCGACGGCGCTCAGCCTGCGCACCCCGGATGCGCATCCCGGCACCATCGTCCTGTCCCCCGTCATCGACGGCGACCTGTTGCCCGAGCGCCCGCTCGACGCCTTCAAGGAGGGGCGAGCGGCTCGGGTACCGCTCATCATCGGCACGAACGACCGGGAGGGGTCGGTGTTCGTCGGGCGCCTCGACATCCTCGCGACGACGCCGAAGCGCATCCGTGCGATCTTCGCCCGCACGAAGAAGGGCGCGCGCAAGGCGATCAAGGCGGAATACCCTGGTCTCCCGGCCAAGCGCGCCGCAGCCGACTTCGGGGGCGACTTCGCCTTCTGGTACCCCTCGGTGAAGGTCGCCGAGCGCCACTCGCGCTTCGCGCCGGTGCACTTCTACCGCTTCGACATCGCGCCCCGGCTGGTGCGTCTGGCCGGCTTCGACGCCACCCACGGACTCGAGCTCTACGCGATCTTCGACCGGCTCGACGGGTGGTTCGGCCGCACCATGACGGCGCTGGGCGGTCGCCGTTCGTTCAAGGAGACCAGCCGACGGATGCGCGCCCACTGGCTCGCCTTCGCCCGCGACGGCATGGTCGACGAGCGCCTCTGGCCTCGCTACTCCGAGAAGAACCGCCGCACGCTCGTGATCGACGTCGTCGACCGCGTCGAGTCAGACCCGCGTGGCTCGCGACGCCGCGCGTGGCAGGCCTTCCGCCCCCACGTCTAGCCGCCCACGACGTTCTTGCGGACGAAATCCGTCGACACGCACTTCTTCACGGACTTCGTCCGCAAGAAAGTGCCGGGCGTCGACCCGCCGCCCCTAGGTGAACGCCCGCGTCAGCGCCCGCACGAGCTGCTGAGACTCGTCGTCGACGATGCGGGTGAAGCCGAGCCGCTTCGCCTCGGCGGCGCGGATGCGCGACGACGACACCGGCCGCACCTCTCCGGCCAGACTGATCTCGCCGAAGGCGGCGAGATCGTGGGGCAACGGCTTGTCGCTCGCCGCCGACGCCAGCGCGAGCGCGATGGCGAGGTCGGCTCCCGGCTCGGTGAGCCGCACCCCGCCCACCGTCGACACGTACACGTCGAGCTCGGCCAGCTTCACCCGCGCCCGGCGCTCGAGCACGGCCAGGATCATCGCCACCCGCGACGCGTCGACCCCGTTCGTGACCCGCCGCGGGTTCGGGGTCGAGGTCGACACCACGAGCGCCTGCACCTCGACGGGCAGAGCCCGCCGCCCCTCCAGCGCGACGGTGACGCAGGTGCCCGACACCGCATCCGACCCGCGGGAGAGGAACAGCCCGCTCGGGTCGGGCACCTCGGCGATGCCGTCTGAGGTCATCTCGAAGCAGCCCACCTCGTCGGTCGGCCCGAATCTGTTCTTGAGCGCCCGCACGAAGCGGAGCGCGGTCTGCCGGTCGCCCTCGAACTGGCACACCACGTCGACCAGGTGTTCGAGAACCCGGGGCCCCGCGATCGACCCGTCTTTCGTGACGTGGCCGACGAGCAGCACCGGCAGCGACCGCTCCTTCGCCACCCGGATGAGCGTCGACGCCACCTCCCGCACCTGCGTGGGGCTGCCCGCCGCGCTGTCGAGCGAGGCGCTCGCCACCGTCTGCACCGAGTCGACGATGACGAGGTGCGGCTGCACCGCGTCGATCTGCCCGAGCACCGTCGACAGGTCGGTCTCGGCGGCCAGCATGAGTGTGGGGGAGAGCGAATGGGTGCGCTCGGCACGGAGCTTCACCTGCGAGACCGACTCCTCGGCCGAGACGTAGAGCACACGCAGATGCTCTTCGGCGGCCTTCGCCGCGACCTCGAGCAGCAGCGTCGACTTGCCGACCCCCGGCTCGCCCGAGAGCAGGATGGCGGCGCCCGGCACCAACCCTCCGCCGAGCACTCGGTCGAACTCACCGATGCCGGTGGCCCAATGGGAGGCGATGTCGGAGGAGATCTCGGTGATCGGCCGCGCGATGCGTGCGGCGTCGAGCACCGTCGCCCGCACGGCCTTCGTGATGCCCTCGTTCTCGGCCGACGACACCACGGTGCCCCAGCTCTGGCACTCCCCGCAGCGCCCCACCCACTTGGCCGTCTGCCACCCGCACTCGGTGCAGCGGTACGCGGTCGCAGATCTGGTGGCCATGCACACAGACTAGGGCTGGCGTCCGACATCGCTCTCCGCGATGCTGGTGGCATGGCACTCAGCATCTTCGTGAACCTCCCCGTCGCCGATCTCGACGCGTCCAAGGCCTTCTACGAGGCTCTCGGCTTCGCCATCAACCCGCAGTTCACCGACGAGAACGCCTCGTGCGTGGTGATGAGCGACACCGTCTACGTGATGCTGCTCACGCATCCGTACTTCTCCACATTCACCACGAAAGAGATCGCGGATGCGCGCACCACCACCGAGGTGCAGAACGCAGTGGGGCTGGAGAGCCGCGAGGCTGTCGACGCCATGCTCGAGAAGGCTCTCGCGGCCGGCGGAACCGAGCCGAAGGAGCCGCAGGACTACGGCTTCATGTACAGCCGCGCCGTCGAAGACCTCGACGGCCACCACTGGGACTTCCTCTGGATGGACCCGAGTCACGTCGAGTAGCCCCCAGCGCCTGGCCGGCCGCCGTGCTCACAGCGGCTTGCGGTGCTCCAGCTCGAACACCGCGGCCTGCGTGCGCCGCTCCAGCCCGAGCTTCGCCAGCAGTGACGACACGTAGTTCTTCACGGTCTTCTCGGCGAGCGTCAGCCGCTCGCCGATCTGCCGGTTGGTGAGCCCGTCGGCGATGAGCGCGAGAATCTGCCGTTCCCGCCCGCTCAGCGAGGCGAACCGCGGGTCGCTCCGCGGTTCGGGGGAGCGCATCCGCTCGGCCACCCGGCTCGCGAGCGCCGGGTCGGTGAGGGTGCGCCCGGCCGCCACGGCCTTCACCGCGTCGGTGAGCCTGGTGCCGCGCACGTCTTTCAGCACGTAGCCGGAGGCGCCGGCCATGACCGCGGAGAACAGCGCGTCGTCGTCGTCGTAGGCGGTGAGCATGAGGCACCGTACTCCCGGGTGCAGCGACAGCACCTGACGGCAGAGGTCGACGCCGCTGCCGTCGGGGAGCCGCACGTCGAGCAGGGCCACGTCGGGCACGGTCGCTCCGATGCGGGCGAGCGCCTCGGAGACACTCCCGGCCTCACCCACCACCTCGATGCCGGGCTCGGAGCGCAGCAGCTCGGCGACACCGCGCCGCACGATCTCGTGGTCGTCGACCAGGAAGACGGTGGTCATCGCGCCCCCTCCCGCGTGCCGGACCGCTCTGGGGTGCCGGACCGCTCCGGCGTGCCCGGCTGCTCCGGGTAGGGCACGCTCCACCGCACCAGGGTCGAGCCGGGCGAGGAGTCGACGACGAGCGAGCCGCCCCTCGACCTCGCTCGCTCCCTGAGGTTGCGCAGACCGCTGCGGCGCCCGTCGTCGGGGATGCCGATGCCGTCGTCGCGCACGACCACCGTCACCGCGCCGTCGGCGGCCGTGACGCCGAGCGAGACGCGCGTCGCCTCCGCATGCCGCACCACGTTCGTGAGGGCCTCCCGTACCACGGCGGCGACGTCGTCGACTAGGGAACCCGTCACCACCAGGTCGACCGGGCCGGAGAAGCTCACGGCGGGCCGGCGCACGAGAGGTGCCGCCGCCTCGTCGACGAGGTCGAGCAGGCGGCGTCTGGCGCCGGGCGCCTCCTCGTCGTCGGTGGGATCGAGAGCGAAGATCACCGTGCGGATCTGCGCGATGCTCTCGTCGATGCGGCTCACCGCATCCGACACCGCGTCGGCGGTCGCCTCCGTGTCGGAACCCTCGCCGCGGCCGAGCCGCCGCACCAGGCTCTGCAGCTGCAGGCCGGTGCCGAACAGCTGCTGCACCACGTGGTCGTGGAGGTCGCGCGAGATGCGTCCGCGATCTTCGAGCAGCTCGACCCGGTGATGGTCTTCGCGGGCCTCCGAGAGCTCGAAGGCGACCGCTGCACGGGCCACCAGGTCGGCGGCGACCTCGATCTCCTCGGCCGAGAACCGGGGGCGAGCGGCGTCGCGTTCGACGACGAGCGCACCCCAGGTGCTCCCGGATGCGCGCAGCGGCAGGGCCAGCACGGCGCTGCCCTCCTGCACGAGCTGTCGCGGTGCTCCGGTGGCGAGTGCGTCGGCGGCGGGGGCGCCGACGCGTCGTGTGTCGGTGGCGATATCGGCGCCCGCGCGGGAGCCAGGGCCATCGGCCCCGGTCACGAGCGTCACCCGTGCCGCTCGCGCGAGCCGCGCCACCTGCGCCTCGAGCATCGCGACCCCGGGCACCCGGCCGGCGCTCAGGATGGTCTCCGACACCTCGGCCGAGGCCGCGGTCCACTGCTCGCGCCGCCTCGCCGACTCGAACAGCCGGGCGTTCTCGATCGCCGTCCCCGCCGTCGACGCCAGCGCCTCGACGAGGTGTTCGTCTTCGGCCGAGAACCGGCCGACCCGCCGGTCGGTGAGGTACAGATTGCCGAACACGGCGTCGCCCACACGGATGGGGACACCGAGGAAGCTCCCCATCGGTGGGTGACCGGGCGGGAAACCGGAGGAGCGCGGGTCGTCGGAGAGCCGGGTGAGCCTGATCGCCCGCGGGTCGTCGATGAGTGCGCCGAGGAGGCCCCGGCCGGTGGGAGGGTGGCCGATCGCGGCACGCGTCGCCGCGTCGATGCCGACGGTGATGAACTGCTCGAGACCGCCCTCGGCCGAGATCACGCCGATCGCCCCGTGCTCGGCGTCGACCAGTTCCGCCGCCGTCTCGGCGATGCGCTGCAGCACCACCGGCAGCTCGAGCTGCCCCGCCACCACCTGGGTGGCGTGCAGCAGTGCGCGCAACCGCTGCTCGGTCACGGCGTCGCCCTCGCCGCCGGCGCCGCCGGGCGGCATCCCGGCGTCAGTCCTCGTCGTCGAGCTGCGCGCCCTTGCCCTTGGCCGCGAGGATGGCGGCCCGTTCGGCGAGACGACGGCGTACCTCGGCCTGGGCGTCGGCGACGAACTGCGGGTCGAGCGGCGCGGTGGGGAAGTGCGGGTCGCCGTGCTTGGCGTCGATGTACGCGTCGAGCTCGGGGCCCGACTCCCACGAGGTGATGAGGCAGTAGCGGGGCTCGGGGCCCTTCTGCCAGACGGCGTGCCAGAAGCGCTGGGTGTCGACGATCACCTGGCGGCCGGCGGGCAGTGAGATGCGCACCTCGGTGTCGGGGTCGAAGCGGTCTTCGCGCAGGATGAGGAACGACTCCGGGTCATCGGAGAGGTTGAAGAACGCCCGCACGATCCAGCCGGTGCCGTCGGGGTTCAGCCGGTTGTTGTCGTCTTGATGGAGGTTGTAGAGCGCCTCGGCGTAGTCGTTCGGCTGCAGCTCGATCACACGGCAGCGGCCGATGTTCGCCCCGGCCTCCTCGGCGCGGGCCTTGAGGAGGGGGGCCTTCTCGACGTTCGCCGCCACCCAGACACCGTCTTTGTCGGTGCGCGGAGGAGTGTGGTTCCAGAACCCGTTGCATTCCATCTCGCCGAAGGCGCTGGCCAGGGGAGCGAAGCGGGTGTCACCCGACGACTTCCAGTCGACGTACTCCAGGTCGAGCCACTCCGCCGGATCGGCGGCCTGGTCGTGGGAGTCGAGCACGACGTAGCCGGTCTCCTCGAACGCTTTCGATCGGATGTAGCTCATCGGGAAATGCGCTCCTTCAGTCGCTGGCGCGCTCATTCACCGCGCCCTACTTAGGCCAGGCTAACACGCGGCCGTCTCCCCGCCGCCAGGGTCTTTGGTCCCGTCGTCGACTATGATGAGAAAAACTCGCCTGGAGTGCCGATGTCCTCTTCACGTCTTCGCCGCGCCGCGTCGAGCGCGGGAGTCGCCCTGCTCGCGATGCTGCTCTCGGTGGCCCTGACCGGGTGCGTCGACGGTCGCACCGATGCGCGGGCCGCCCAGCTCGTCGACGAGCTGAGGGCCCTCCCGCACGTGGTCTCGGCTTCGGGCGGTGCCGGCGGCCAGTACGACCTGGTGCTGTCGGTGACGGTGCAGGTCGAGACCGAGGTCACCGAGGTGCAGCTCGACGAGCTGCGCCGACGGGTGGTGGCGCGCCTCGACGACTCGCCCTGGAACGACATCGACGTGGGCTTCGAGCTGGGCGACGGCGACGGGTTCTCGAACCTCGGCGGAGACGCCACCTTCGCCGTCTTCGCCGAGATGTGGCGCGACCCCGGCTCCACCGCGGTGCAGGCGCGCGGGGCGGAGGGCCACTCGATCTACGACGTCACGAGGGGAGACCTCGTGGCGGCGGGAGGCCCTGCCGGCCTGCTCGCCGCCACCCGGCGCATGGTGTCGGCGGCGGAGACGGCGGGCGGGGTGCAGGAGAACCTCACCTTCGGGGCCTACACCGACGACCGCTGGTTCTCGGTGGAGCGCAGCTACGTCGATCCCGTCGACGACGCCGTCGCCCTCTGGCAGTCGCTCGACGGAGTCGCCCCGCTCCTCGGTGCCGCAGCGCGCGCCACCGAATACTCCGGCCAGAGCCTCGAGCTCGACGTCGTCGACCAGGTGGCCGCCGACGAACTCGAGCGGTGGCTCGAGGGGCATCCGCACGACGCCGTCGAGGTCGACATCGAGATCGTGCCCCCCGCGGAGTGACGGGCGACGGCGCCGCAGGCGGCCAGGGCGCCACGGTCGTCGAAGCGGCCGGCGGGGAGTAAAATGGGAAGACTGGCGACGAGGGCAGGAGACCACCGCACCACACCCCGACAGCACCGTTCAAAGGAGGCGACTGTGACTCGCGACGTATCCGGCGCCCCCCATCTCGAATCGGTTCTGAGGGTCGCCTCGACCCACCCCATCGCGCTCGATCGCGACGACATCGTGTTGCGGAAGGGGCAGTTCACCCTGCTCAACGGTCACGCCACTCCGCGCGAGTCCATGATCGAAGATCTCCTCTACATCGCCGCTGCGCTCGACGAGGCTGGTGTGAGGTTCCTCCTGGTGCGCGGTAACGACGAGCGCCCGGTGCTCGCCGTCGACTGGGCGGCCCGCAAGAAGGCGAAGGCCGCGCTGGTGGCGGCGCTCTCGAGTGAGCCGTTCTATTCGAAGGCCCCCCGGGCATCCGCTGTGCTGGTCGCCGACGGCAAGCTGGCGCGCGACCCGAAAGCGCGCGTGATGCGCCTGTTCCGCCCCCGCATCGAACCGATCGGTCGGTTGCGCTACGGCGCCGAGACCGCGGTGCAGCTGGAGTTCTGGCAGCACGACGGAGACGAGGTCGAGGCTCCCGTCGAGAATTCGCTCACCCGCCGCCGCATCCCGGCCGACGAGCTCGTCCAGACCAGCGTCGAGCTCTACGGCCGCAGTTGGCGCACCATCGAGGGCATGTTCAGCACGCTCGCGAGCGACATCGGTTTCGACGTCGACATGGTGTTCTCGTGGGTCGACGGCACCGCCATCGAGTTCCAGCGGGCCCGCGCCAAGCGCATGGCGAACTACGTGGTGGGCGACGGAGACGACTCCGAAGCCCGCTACCGGCAGATCGACGAGCTGAAGTACGCGCTCCGCAGCGTGTACATGTTCGCGCCCTGGGTGCGGCGCATCTTCATCGCCACCGACTCGCCGAAGCCCGAGTGGCTCGCCGACGACCCGAGGGTCACCATCATGCCGAGCGAGAAGTTCTTCACGAACCTCGCCGACCTGCCCACCCACAACTCGCACGCGGTCGAGGCGCAGCTGCACCACATCCCAGGGCTGTCGGAGCACTTCCTCTATTCCAACGACGACATGTTCTTCGGCCGGCCTGTGCAGCCCGACCTGTTCTTCTCACCCGGCGGCATCACGAAGTTCGTCGAGGCGAACACGCGCATCGGGCTCGGCTCGAACGCTGTGCACCGCAGCGGCTTCGAGAACGCCGCCCGGGTGAACCGCGAGCTGCTGCAGCAGCGTTTCGGTCGCGTCACCACCCGTCACCTCGAGCACTGCGCCGCCCCGCTGCGCAAGAGCGTGCTGTTCGAGATGGAGAGCGAGTTCGCCGACGCCTTCGCCCGCACCACGGCGAGCCCGTTCCGCTCGGCCACCGACATCTCGGTGACGAACTCGTTCTACCACTACTACGCGCTCATGACCGGGCGTGCCGTGGTGCAGACCGAGGCGAAGGTCAAGTACATCGAGACCACGCTGAAGGCGGCGCTGAAAGAGATGGATGCGCTGCTGAAGCGCCGCTCGATGGACATGTTCTGCCTGAACGACGGCTCGAAGCCCGAGATCGGCGTCGAGGAGCGCACCACCGCGGTGATCTCGTTCCTCGAGCGCTACTTCCCGTTCCCGGCGCCGTGGGAGAAGCCGGTCACACCGGCGACGGCAGGAGGATCGGCATCGTCATCGGCGGCTCAGGTGCTACCCGCGGGCTGACCGCGGCAGCGATCTCGATGCCGTCGGCGGCGAGGCGCCGCCTGGTCTCCTCGGCGGAGATGACGTCGAGCGCCGGGTAGTCGCCCACCGGCACGACCGAGTGCAGCACGGTGTGCTCGTAGACGTGCACCAGGTTGAAGGCCTGCGCGCCCGCGCGGCCTCTGGTGCCACCGAACTCGACGTTGAGGTCTTGGGTGTAGCAGGTGGCGGAGGCCACCGACACCGGGATGCCCGCGAACGTCGCCGTGGTGGAGTAGTGGAGGTGGCCTGCGATGATGGAGCGCACGTCGGTGCCTTCGAGAACCTCGGCGAGCCCCCGCTGGTCGCGCAGTTCGACGGAGACGGCGAGGTCGAGCACGCTCGGCACGGGCGGGTGGTGCATGGCCAGGATGGTGCCGTGCGGTGCCGGCATGGCGAGCTCCTCGGCGAGCCAGTCGAGCTGGTCGCCGGTGACCTCGCCGTAATGGTGGCCCGGTACCGTCGAGTCGAGGGTGATCACGCGCAGCCCGTTCACGTCGTAGACCCGGTCGACGGCACGGTCGGAGGGCAGCTCGCCGAGGAGACCGGCCCGGAACGCCCCGCGGTCGTCGTGGTTGCCCATCACCCAGATCACCTTGGCGCCCAGCCGCACCGCGGCGGGCTCGACGATCGCGCGGAGCCGGGCGTACGCATCCGGCTCGCCCTTGTCGGCGAGATCGCCGGTGAACACGATGGCCTCCGGTCGGCTGCCCGATGCCTCGAGCTCGTCGAAGAGCTCGCGCAGCAGGCTCTCGCTGTCGACCCTGCCGTAGAGGCGGCCGCCGCCGGCCAGCAGGTGGGTGTCGCTGATGTGCAGCAGGAAGTGGTTCGGCCTCGGGTACTCGGCCGTTCGGTGAGTCACAGGACTTCCATTCGGGTGAGGTGCGGGCCTCCAGGTTAGTGACCCATCCGTGGTGCTGTCACGACTCAAGCACGCGAATCTGAACGGGAAGCGAACATCGCCCAGCGAGTCGCGATGCGTTCGCCGAGTGTTCACCGATCGTGACGTCGGCGGCCGATCGTCTCGTTGAGGTACGACACGATCGTTGCCGTCGCCACGCCCACGATCGCCACTCCGCCGAACATGAGCACCACGGCGAGGGTGCGGCCGAGAACCGTGACGGGCACCATGTCGCCGTAGCCGACGGTCGTCATTGTGACGCAGGCCCACCAGATGGAATCGCCGAACGACAGGATGCTGGCGCCGGGTGCGCCGCGCTCCGCCGCGAGCACCGCCAACGCGAGCGAGTACACGAACAGCACCACGAACAGTGCCGCATAGATGAGCAGACGGATGCGCACCGACGAACCGCTGCGACGGCGGAAGAACGGGATGTCCCGAAGCCGGTTGAGCAGGAGGAAGGGCCGGAACACCGGCACCAGCACCGACACCAGGTCGAGCAGCGTGGATCGGAAGTAGAGACCCTTGTCGTGCGCGAGACCGAGCCGCACGAGGTAGTCGGCGGCGAAGGCGGCCCAGATGAGCCCGATCACCGCCCCGACCGCGATCTGTGCCTCTGAGGGCAGCTCGGTGTCGATGACCCGCACCGAGTAGCAGGCGATGAACACCAGCGAGAGCACGACCAGCGGCACCGAGGTGGCGGTCTCCCAGGTGGTGCGGCGGTGCTCGTCGTTCGTCATCCCGCCTCCGCCTCCCGGCTCCGCTCCTTCGGCCCCGCCCATCAGAATGGCATGGGCGGCTGCCGATTGGCGAGACGGCGGTCGCTCGCGTACACTCGTCCCCGGTACCGTGTCCGAGCGGCCGAAGGTGCAACTCTCGAAAAGTTGTGTGGGGGAGACTCCACCGTGGGTTCAAATCCCACCGGTACCGCCACAGATGAGCCCCCTACTTCCGAGCAATGGCGAGGAAGTCAGGGGGTTTCGTCATTCCCGGGTGCCTCGTCTGACCACACTTCGACCTCGTTCGATGAGCGCGTCGCCTGAGATGACACTGTGTTCCTTCTCGCGTTCTCTGTGCCATTCCGCGTCGACGGGCATCCCGTCGACGTGTTCGACGATCATGTCGTCGTCGTCTTCGATGCTGCGCGCGAGGTAGAGCATGTCGTCGACGGCACGCCGCCCTGGGCGGGTACGGTTGCTGCAGGCGACATCCTTCGCTCAACCCCGGAAGCCCCCGCACGTTCCCTAGGCGTGCGGGGGCTTTCCCTGTCTGTCCCGGGCACCCTTCAGGATGCAGTTCAGCGCGGGCCGGATGCGCCCCCGGGCACGCTGTAGCGGACCTCCCCGGAGGAAACCCGTGGACCGGAGCACGACGACGCGGCTGTCCACCCCGCGGTACCCTTCTTGGGTCTCCGTGTCGCCCGTAGTGCGAAAAGCGGTCCGCGAGACCTGACGCCGGCGTCGGCGAGGGAGGAGTGCTGTGCGATCGCTCGTGTACTTCGTGGCGGTGAGCGCCGACGGGTTCATCGCCGAGGGCGACGGGAGCTTCGACCGGTTCCCCGTCGAGGGGCCGCACATCGACGCGCTGGTGGCCGAGCATCCGGAGACCCTCCCCGGGTTCGTGCGCGATGCGCTCGGGCTCCGCGGGTCCGGCCGCTTCGACACGGTGCTCGAGGGAAGGGCCACCCACAAGGTCGGGCTCGACGCGGGTGTCGCCGACGCCTACCCGCACCTGCGTCACCTCGTGTTCTCGTCGAGCCTCGCCGACGAGGCGGTCGCCGACGGCATCGAGCTCGTGCGGGGCGACGCGCTCGCCCGCGTGCGCGAGCTGAAGGCCGAGCCGGGCGGCGACCTCTGGCTCTGCGGCGGCGGGCGACTCGCGAGCGCGCTGCTCCCCGAGATCGATGAGCTGCTGCTCAAGGTGAACCCCGTGCTGTTCGGCACGGGCATCCCCCTGTTCGCCGAACCGACGGATGCGCGGCTCGAACTCACAGCCAGCCGCCCCTTCACGAGCGGCGTGGTCTGGAACAGCTACCGCGCGCTGCGCTGAACCGTCGCGAGAGCCCTGAGTGGCGATGCTCGGCGACTCCGGGTTCGCTGGAGCTGCTGTCTGGCATCTTTTCATGCCACGTGAAATGGGTCAGCGCGCCTTCCGCGAGAAGACGTAGTGCACGACGCCCGTGGGGGAGGCCGTCGACTCGACGTCGAAGCGCTCCTCGAGGCCTTCGAGCCCGTCCCACAGGCGCTCGCCGCGACCGAGCACGATCGGTACCACCACGATGTGCAGGTGATCGACGAGGTCGGCCTCGAGGAACGCGCGCACCACCGTCGGCCCGCCCCCGAGCCGCACGTCGAGTCCGCCCGCCTGCTCGCGGGCGATCTCCAGCGCCTCGGCCGGCTCCGCGTCGCGGAAGAGGAACGTCGTCTCGCCGAGCGAGAAGTCGGGGCGCGGGTGGTGTGTCAGCACGATCACGGGCGTGTGGAACGGCGGCTCGTCGCCCCACCAGCCCTTCCAGCTCTCGTCGTGCCACGGCCCGCGTTGCGGCCCGAACTTGTTGCGGCCCATGATCTCGGCGCCGATGCCGACGTTCGTCGCGGCGGCGAACGCGTCGTCGACACCGCGTGTGCCCGCCCCCGCCGCTTCGGCCTCGTGACCTGTCATGGCGGCGAAGGCCCGGGTCGGGAAGAACCAGCCCATCAACCGATGCCCGGCGTGCCCGAAGGGTGCCTCGAGACTCTGCCCTTCTCCGGTGGCCAAGCCGTCGATCGAGACGGCGAGGTTGTGCACGCGAAGCTTGGTCATGCGCTCACCCTAGCCGAATGTGGACGGCGTTCACATCATCGGATGCGTGCGGAATCGGATGCTCCGGGCCAGGGTTGAAGCATGATCGGTATCGCTGTAGCAGCTCTCATCATCGGCCTCGTCCTGCTGTTCATCGGCATCTTCGTGGAGGCGGCCAAGTTCCTGCTCTGGGTGGGCCTCGTCGTCGTGATCCTCGCGATCATCGCCGCGCTCATCCGGTACATCCGCCGCCGCGCGTAGGTCCGACCCGCGCCCGGCGCCTCAGTCGCGCAGCACGAACCAGTCGGTGAACGAGCTCGCCCGCCCGTCGGGGGCGAATCGCACCACCCACAGGTTGTCGTAGATCTTCGACTGCCTCGGGTATTCGCTCACGCACTGGGCCACCCCGAGCTCGGGCGTGTCGACGAGCACCTGCCAGGTGAAGGTGGTGTCGCCTGGCTCGTCGCGCGCCTCGAGCCACTTCACCACGATGTCGTCGTGCCCCACCCAGGGTGGCGTGCTCGGGCCGTCGCGGTATTCGGCGTCTTCGGTGAACAGGGCGACGATGTCGGCGGGGTCGTTCGACTCCCACGCCGTGCGGTAGCCCTCGATCCAGGATGCGATGCGCTCGGTCATGAGACGAGTGTCGCCCTGTACGGACCAATCCGCGACCCGTGCCGCGACGAATCCCTCTCACAGGCCCCGGCAGCGTGCCAGGGCGGGCCGTGCCTCTGGCGCGGCCGTGTGAGGAGGCAGTCGATGTCGCAGCAGCCGAACCGGGAGCCGAGCCCGCCGCGCGGAGGGCGCCGACGACGCAGGATGTTCTTCGCCTTCCTCGCCGCCGTCGCCGGCGTCGTCTCGGCCGGTGCTCTCCTCGCCGTCGCCGAGGCGGTGGCGCTCCTCACCGGTCGTGACGGCGGCCCGCTGCTCGCGGTCGGCTCCTTCGTCATCGACATCGTGCCGCGTTGGGCGAAGGAGTTCGCCATCGAGACCTTCGGTGAGAACGACAAGCTCTTCCTGCTGCTCTCGCTCGGGGTCGCCGTCGTCATCGCCGCCGCGATCGCCGGCCTGCTGCAGCTCGTGCGTCCGCCGCTCGGTCTCGTGCTCGTCGCGCTGGCCGGCGCGCTCGCCGTCGCGGCGGTGGTCACCCGTGCCTCGGCCGGCCCGCTCGCCGCCGTCCCGACCGTGGTCGGCACGCTCGTCGCCCTCGTGCTCCTCCATCTCCTCGCCGCCCGCCTCCGCGGGTGGCGGGCGGGGGTGGCTGCGTTGTCAGGGGTGACGGATGCGCATCCGGCCCCGAACCGCCGTGACGCCGTCACGCCCGTCCCGAACCGGGCGGGTGCAGGCACTGCCGCCCAGGTTTCCGGCGACGGAGCGGTCGGCCCTGCAGGCGACGCATCCGGCACACCCACCTCCGCCCGCGAGCCCGCCCTCGACCGCCGACGCTTCCTCGGGCTCGCCGTCATCGCCGCCGTCGGTTCGGCCGTCGTCGGAACCGGCGCCCGCATCGTCTCGGCGGCCACCTCGTCGATCGACGGCATCCGCGCAGCCCTCAAGCTGCCCGCCGCCCGCTCGACGGTCGCCGTGCCGCAAGGCGCCGAGTTGACGATCGACGGGCTCTCCCCGCTGTACACCCCGAACGCCGACTTCTACCGGGTCGACACCGCCCTCACCGTCCCCGAGCTCGACCCGGGCACCTGGAGTCTCAAGGTCACCGGCATGGTCGACAACGAGTTCACCCTGAGCTTCCAAGACCTCCTCGACCTCGGGCTCGACGAGTACTCCATCACCCTCACCTGCGTGTCGAACGAGGTGGGCGGCAGCCTTCTCGGCACCGCGAAGTGGCTGGGCGTGCCCGTGCGCACCGTGCTCCAGCGTGCGGGGGTGCAGAGCGGTGCCGACATGGTGCTCTCGACGAGTTCCGACGGGTTCACCGCGAGCACTCCGCTGTCGAGCCTCACCGACGAGAACCTCGACGCCATCCTCGCCGTGGCCATGAACGGCGAGCCGCTGCCCTTCGAGCACGGGTTCCCGGTACGGATGGTCGTGCCCGGCCTCTACGGTTACGTCTCGGCGACGAAGTGGCTGACGGAGCTGAAGGTCACCACCTTCGCCGACGACGAGGCGTACTGGACGCCGCGCGGGTACTCGGAGAAGGCGCCGATCAAGCTGTCCTCCCGCATCGACACGCCCCGGGTCGACACGCCGGTGCCGGCGGGTGCGACGAAGATCGCCGGCGTCGCCTGGGCGCAGCCCGTCGGCATCGAGAAGGTGGAGGTGTCGATCGACGACGCCGACTGGATTCCCGCCACCCTCTCCACCGCCGTCAACGACGAGACCTGGGTGCAGTGGTACGTCGACTGGGAGGCGACCTCGGGTGTGCACTACGTCACGGTGCGCGCCACCGACAAGCGGGGCAAGCTCCAGGTCGAGGAGCGCGCTCCGATCGCACCCGACGGGTCGACCGGCTGGCAGCGCTCTCTCGTGACGGTGACCTGAGTCGGCGGTGAGCATCCGGATCTTCCTGCCGCCCGCGGGAACAATGCGAGCAGAACGATTGTTCTGCTCTGTGACGCCGCAGCCAGCGGCGCGAAGACAGAGGAGATCTCGTGACCACCGAGTACGTCAAGACCCCTGAGGCGCTGTCGCGTCTCACCCGCCAGCAGTACCGCGTCACGCAAGACGACGAGACCGAGCCGGCGTTCCGCAACCAGTACTGGGACAACCACGACGACGGCATCTACGTCGACGTCGTCTCGGGCGAGCCGTTGTTCGCCTCCACCGACAAGTACGACAGCGGGTCGGGCTGGCCGAGCTTCACCGCCCCGATCGACCGGTCCCGCATCGTGGAGAAGACCGACCGCAGCTGGGGCATGAAGCGCACCGAGGTGCGTTCCTCCGGCGGCGACAGTCACCTGGGCCACCTGTTCCCCGACGGCCCGCGCGAGGCGGGCGGGATGCGCTACTGCATCAATTCCGCCGCGTTGCGCTTCGTGCCGGTCGCCTCGCTCGTGGCGGAGGGGTACGGGGAGTTCCTTCCCTTGTTCGGCCTCTCCGCGACCGCATCCGCCACGACCACCACGACTCCCGAGGAGGGAACCCGATGAGCGACACCGCAACGCAGAAGGCGATCCTGGCCGGAGGCTGCTTCTGGGGCATGGAGGATCTCATCCGCCGGCGTCCCGGCGTGCTCGACACCCGGGTCGGCTACACCGGAGGAGATGTCCCGAACGCGACCTACCGTCGCCACGGCACCCACGCGGAGGCGATCGAGATCACCTACGACCCGACGGTGACGAGCTATCGGTCGCTGCTGGAGTTCTTCTTCCAGATCCATGACCCGTCGACGAAGAACCGTCAGGGCAACGACATCGGCACGAGCTACCGCTCGGGCATCTACTACGTCGACGACGAGCAGCGCGCCGTCGCCGAGGACACCATCGCCGACGTCGACGCCTCGGGCCTGTGGCCGGGCAAGGTGGTCACCGAGCTCGCTCCCGCGGGACCGTTCTGGGAGGCCGAGCCCGAGCACCAGGACTACCTGGAGCGCTATCCGAACGGGTACACCTGCCACTACGTGCGACCCGGATGGGTGCTGCCGAGGCGTGAGCAGGCGACTGCCGCCGGGGCCTAGTCCTTCGGGTCGACACCGCATTCGGTAGCATCGACACAGAAGCGGGGAGCGCCCCTTATCCCGGTCGCGCTCCCCGCTTTCTTCGACCGTACCCCGGTCTCGTGCCCGCGGCCCTTTGGCGTGTCGCGCCCGTCGGGAGCATCATGGATGTTCGAACACACTTTCGAATGTCTGGAGGCGCGATGAGCACCATCGATCTCACCGAGGTGGCAACGATCTGGTTCGCAGACGCGGTTCCGGTGCGCATGCTCTGGCAGCGCGAGCGCTGGCGGGTCACCGATCGCCCCACCGAACCCGAGGGCCTCTACTGGGGCACCCACGCACCCGACTTCGCCGCCTGGCGCTTCCAGGCCACCAACGAGGCGGGCGTCAGCCGCGTCTTCGACGTCGTCCGTCGCCACGGCGGCCCCTTCTGGAGCGTCACGCACATCTACGACTGAGCCGCCGCGGCCGGGCGGCGGGTGCGGGGTGCGAGTCGCCGCTACGCGCGCGTGAAGGTGTGGAACCGGTAGCGGATGCCGGTGCGCGACTCGAACCAGCCTTCGGCCGGGTCGGTCTCCCGCGCCCACTCGGGGCCGAGCGCCGGCGCCCGGGTGTCGCCCGCGACCTCGAGATCGACCTCGGTGACCTCGACGCGGGTCGCGTGGGGGAGCGATGCCGCGTAGATCTCGCCCCCGCCGATCACCCACGCCGTCGCCACGGCCGCGGGTACTGCGCCGGCGACGATCGGCGCGCCGGCGAAGCGCGCCAGCACCGCCTCGAGGTCGTTCGCGGTCTCGGCGCCGTCAGCCGACCATCCGCTCTGCCTCGTCACCACGATGTTGTCGCGGCCGGGCAGCGGCCGGAACCGCTCGGGCAGCGACTCCCACGTGCGCCGCCCCATCACGACGGGCGAGCCGGTGGTGAGTTCGCGGAAGTGCGCGAGATCTTCGGGCAGGTGCCACGGAATGCCGCCGCCCTCCCCGATCACGCCACCCGCGGCCTCGGCCCAGATGAGTGCGATGCCCACGGCGTCAGACCGCGACGGCTGCGCGGATGGCGGGGTGGTGCTGGTAGTCGACGAGTTGGAGGTCGTCGTACTCGTAGTCGAACACACTCGCCCGCTCGTTCACGATGCGCAGGGTCGGCGCCGGGAACGGGTCGCGCTCGAGTTGCAACCGCACCTGGTCGACGTGGTTGTCGTAGATGTGGCAGTCGCCACCCGTCCACACGAAGTCGCCGAGACCCAGGCCGGTCTGCGCAGCGATGAGCTGGGTGAGCAGCGCATAGCTGGCGATGTTGAACGGCACGCCGAGGAAGAGGTCGGCGCTGCGCTGGTAGAGCTGACACGACAGCTTGCCGTCGGCGACGTAGAACTGGAACAGCGCATGGCAGGGAGCCAGTGCCATCTGCGGGATGTCGGCGACGTTCCAGGCCGACACGATCATGCGCCGGGAGTCGGGGTCGGTGCGGATGGTGTCGATCACCTGCGAGATCTGGTCGATGGCGCCGCCGTCGGGGGCCGGCCACGAGCGCCACTGCACCCCGTACACCGGGCCGAGCTCGCCGCGCTCGTCGGCCCACTCGTCCCAGATGGTGACGCCGTTCTCCTGCAGCCAGCCCACATTGCCTTCGCCGCGCAGGAACCAGAGCAGCTCGTACGCGATCGACTTGAAGTGCACCCGCTTCGTGGTGATGAGTGGGAAGCCCTCGGCCAGGTCGAACCGCAGCTGACGGCCGAAGACGCTGCGGGTGCCGGTTCCCGTGCGGTCGGATTTCGGTGTGCCCGTGGCGAGTGTTTCGCGCAGCAGGTCTTCGTAGGGCGTCGCGATCGTGTTCATCAGGTCGAGCGTAGACGCATTCTCGGATGTCGTCGTCGGTGTTTCGTGGATAGTCGCGACGATCAACACGGATGCACGCCCCGCTTGCCGGTACCCTGGTGGCGAAAGAAGGGCAGCCGGTGAAGCGCATCAACATCCTCTACGCGGGAAAGCAGTACTCGGTCTCGGGGCGCGACATCGACGAGGTCAAGGAGGAGATCCGTGCGGCGGTCGAGTCGGCGGTGCCGACCTGGCTCGAGGTGAACGTCGGCGAGGGCAAGTACAAGCGCGCCGACATCCTGATCTCACCCGGTGTCGACGTGGCGGTCGTCGGCATCGACGCCGACGAGTAGGGGGCGGTCGAGCGTGCCCCCCGCGGAGCCCGCGCCCCTGTCGCGCACCGCGCCTCCGATGCCGGGCGGGGCGCTGCACGAGCAGGACTGGCAGTCGCTCACCTTCCTGCACTGGCGGGTCGAGCCCGCGGTCGTCGCACCGTATCTTCCTCCGGGCACCCGACCCGACGTGTTCGACGGGTCGGCGTGGGTCGGGCTCATCCCGTTCCGGCTCGCGAACGCGACGGCTCCCGTGTTCCGCCCGCTCGGCCCCATCCCGTACGCCGGAACCTTCCCCGAGATCAACGTCAGGCTGTACTCGGTCGACGAGACCGGCCGCCGGGGTGTCGTGTTCAGCTCGCTCGAGTCGTCGCGGCTCGCCGCGGTGACCGCGGCGCACGTCTTGTTCGGACTGCCCTACCGCTGGGCGCGCATGTCGATCTCGACCTCCGCATCCGGTGTCATCAGCTACCGCTCGGAGCGTCGGGGCGCTCACGGCTTCGGCGGACGCACCGGCCCGCACTCGCGCATCGACGTGCAGCCCCTCGACACCGACCTCTCGCACGACCCGCTCGCGGTCTTCCTCACCGCCCGGTGGGGCCTCCACATCGCCCGCCGCGGCCGCACGCTCTTCATCCCCAACCAGCACGACCCGTGGGAGGTGCGCGCCGCCCGCCTCGACTTCCTCGACGACGAGCTGCTCGCCGCCGCGGGCTTCCCCCGCCTCGCCTCCCGCGCCCCCGACTCCGTGCTCTTCTCCCCGGGCGTGCACACGGCCTTCGGCCGCGCCTACCCCGCTCTCGGCTGACCCGTTTCCCCGGTCCGTGCAGTTTCTCGCGGACAAAGTCCGTCCAAACCTCCGTTATCACGGACTTTGTCCGCAAGAACGTGCGGGTGGGGTCGCGGGGGATACTTGACGGGTGACTTCCCCCACCCCCTCGCTCGGTCTGCTGCTCGATGTCGATGGGCCGCTTGCCAGTCCGGTGACCAGGTCGCTGGCGATCCCGTCGATCGCCGAAGACCTCGTGGTGCTCGCCAATGCGGGTGTGCCGGTGGTGTTCAACACGGGGCGCTCCGACGGCTTCCTCGTCGACGAGGTGGTCGGGCCGCTGCTCTCCGAAGGGCTCGAGGCGGGTGCCCGGGTGTACGGCGTCTGCGAGAAGGGTGCGACTTGGTTCCCCATCACCTCTGCAGGAGCGGGCGAGCTCGTCGTCGACAGCTCGCTGGTCTTGCCGACCGAGCTTCGTGACGCCGTGCGAGCGCTCGTGAGCGAACGCTTCGACGACGTCGTGTTCTTCGACGAGACCAAGCGCACCGGTTTCGCCGTCGAGCAGCACCTCGACGTCGACTCCCTCGAGTATCTCGCGCGCCAGGACGAGATCGACCGCGCCCTCCTCGATCTGTGCACAGCGGATGGAGACGGCGCCGTGTGGAGAACCGAGCGCCGCCCGGCTGCCGACGGCAGCACCCGCTATCGGCTCGACCCGTCGATCATCTCGACCGACATCGAGGACGTGCGGGTGGGCAAGGCTTTGGGCGCGGAACGCGGCCTCGCCCTCATCGCTGCCGACGGACCGCTGCCCAAGGTGTGGCGCACCGCCGGCGACTCGCGGGGTGACTACGCCATGGCCGATTGGCTGTTCGAGCACGCGTACGAGGTCGCGCACGTCGACGTGCGCCCTGCCGAAGGCGTTCCCGACAAGCCGTACCCGGTGCTCACCGCGCCGGACGACCTCGTGAACGACGCTGCCGGCGCCCTCTTCCTCCGCCGTTGGGTCGCCGACGTCGTGACCGCCGGCGCGTAGCGCCCGGCCCTGGTCTGTCGACCCCGGGGGCATGGCCCGCCCGGGTTCGCCTGGGCCCGCCTAGCGAGCGCGGCGGATGGGGGCGGCGCGGCCACCCACGACGCGCAGCAGCTCGGCGGGTGCGAGCTCGACGTCGAATCCGCGACGCCCGCCCGACACGAGGATGGTGTCGAACGCGAGCGCGCTCTCGTCGAGCACCGTCGCGACCGGCGTCTTCTGCCCGATCGGACTGATGCCCCCCACCACGTACCCGCTCTTGCGCTCGGCGAGCGCCCGATCGGCCATCGCCGCCTTCTTCGCACCCAGCTCGGCCGCGAGAGCCTTCAGGTCGAGCTGGTCGCTCACGGGCACGATGCCGACCCCGAGTCCCGCATCCGTCTCGACCATGAGCGTCTTGAACACCCGCTCGGCGGGCAGCCCCAGTTCGCGCACCGCCTCGGCGCCGAAGTCGGTGACGGAGTCGTCGTGCACGTAGGTGTGAGCCGTGAACGACACGCCCGCCGCCGCGAGCACCACGGTGGCCGCCGTGGTCGGCCCGCCACCGGCCGAGGCGCCGCGGCCGGCCCGCGCGCTCCGCGCCGCTCCCGCCTGACTCTTCTTCGCCATCGCTCCGTACCCCGGCCCTCAGTCGACCGAGCCGTCGAGCCGCAAGGCCTCGCTGAGGAAGGCGCTCACCTCGACGAGCTCCTCCCGTGAGATCGAGTGGGCGATGCCCGGGTACAGGCGCGCGGTCACGTCGAAGTGCCCCGGCACGAACTCCTCGGTGCGGGCGATCGCCGCCGCGTCGATGATCGGATCGGCCGCATCGCGCCCCCAGAACAGCGGCGGCCGCCTTTCGGTAAGCACCTCATCGCCTCCGACGGGGCCGTGAGCGCTCGCCCCCGACAGATTGACCGCGGCGGCCAAGCGGTGGGGCGCGGCGCGCATCAGCTCGACCGACATCATGCCGCCCTGCGAGAAGCCGAGCGCGGCGATCGCGGGTGGCGCCCCGAAGCGGCCTTCGGCGCGGCCGAGCCACGCGATGACAGCGGCGACGGCGTCGTCGACGGATGCGCGTTCTGGCCCGTGCGCACCGCTCGCGGTGAACCAGGTGAAGCCTCCCATCCCGTAGGGGGCCCCCGACAGCGGTGCGCGCAGCGATGCGTACACGCAGCCGGCAGGGAGGAAGGGGAACAGCTGAGCGAGGTCGTTCTCGTGCGAACCCCGCCCGTGCATCACGACGACGAGGGGCTGCTCGGCGAGGCGCTCCGAGATCTCCTCCGTCGCCACCGACCAGACCACGGCGTCGTCGTCGATGGTGACCTGGTCGTCGTTCGCGTTCATGTGCCGAATCTAACATCGGGCACCGACACCCACGGGCCGTCGCGCGTGCCCGCGGGCCGACCCACGGGAGGCAGACCCTGGTGGCGCGGCGGGGCGGCGGGTAGTCTCCCGGCATGGAGCATCCGAAGCTCTTCGCCGAGTCAGATCCCGTGGTCGGGCGCCTGCGCGAGCTCTGCGCGGGCTACCCCGAGTGCGTCGAGGTCGAGTCGTGGGGGCGCCCCACCTTCCGAGCGGGCAAGAAGATCTTCGCGTTCGCCGGTGCGACGATGCACCGGCCGAGTTCGGTGGTCTTCAAACCCGATCCCGAGGAGCACCCCGCCCTGCTCGAACGCGACGACGTCTTCGTGCCGCCCTACTTCGGCCCCTCGGGGTGGCTCGCCCTCGACATCACCCCCGTCACCGACTGGACCTTCGTCGCCGAGCTCGTCGACACCTCCTACCGCCAGGTCGCACTGAAGCGTCAGCTCGCCGCCCTCGACGCCGACCCGGTGACCTGAGCGCTCCGATCATCCGGTCCGCTGCGTCCCGCGCCACGCGTCGCACCCCCCCTCGCGCCGCTCGACCCCGTGAACGCGCCGCGCGCGCCTACGTCTGGCACCGCGGGCACCAGTACGTCACCCGCTCCGACAGCTCGTTCGCCCCGAGCGCCCCACGACGGATGCGCGTTCCGCACCGCAGGCACGGCCGCCCCTCGCGCCCGTACACCCAGGTCTGCCGCCCCGGCCGGGTGTCGCCCGTCGTGGTGCGCTCCACCCGATCGCGGTTCGCGGTGATGAGCCGGTGCCCGAGCTCGACGATCGACGCCAGGTCTCCCGACTCCGCCACGGGGCGCTGCGGCAGCAGCCCGCGCAGGAAGCACAGCTCGTTCACGAACACGTTGCCGAGCCCGGCGAGATTGCGCTGGTCGAGCAGCGCCACGTCGATCTCGCGCTCCCCGTCTTCACCCAGCCGCCGTGCGGCCTCGGTCACCGACGAGGCGTCCCAGCCGGGGCCGAGCAGGTCGGGCCCGAGGTACCCCACGACCTCGTCCTCCCGGTCGCGCTCCACCACCTCGAGCGTTCCGAGGTCGAACCCCACGGTCACCCACTCGGCGTTCTCGAGCACGGCCCGCGCCTGGAAGGCCGGGCGTCGCCACCTCGTGCCGTGCCGGTACACGTGCCACGACCCCTCCATCTTGAGGTGGCTGTGGATGCTGTACCCGCCCACTCGCGTGAGCAGATGCTTCCCCATCGACACCACCTCGTCGACGGTCTCCCCGCTCAGGTCGACGGATGCGTACTTCGGCACCCGCAGATCGCACACGGTGAGAACGCGGCCGGCCAGCGCTGCATTCAGGTGCACGGCCGTGCGGTAGACGGTGTCGCCCTCAGGCACGGAGCCTCAATCCTCTCGGGGTGCCCGTGAACCCGGCAGCCTCGAGGGCGCCGCCGACCGCGGTGCCGAGCACGAAGTCGCCGTTCACGCGCTCGACGGCGAGCTTGTCGACCCGCCCGCCGGTGACCGCGGCGGCCACGGAGTCGGCGGCGAGGCGCAGTGCCTCGGCGTCGTCGCCGAAGGCTAGTGCACTCTTGCCGCCCCGCTCGAGGTAGAGCACGAGCGCTCCGTCGACGAGCGCGACGAGGGCGCCGGCCTTGCGGCCGGGCTTGTGCCCTTCGACCGCGGGCCAGGGGAGCGCCGCACCATAGGGATTGGCCGGGTCGGTCGCGGCGAGGGTGAGTGCCACGGGAGGCCGGTCTCGCCCGCTGTCGCGACCGAGTGCATCCGGGGCGAACCCGCGGAGCCGGTCGACGGTGCCTCCGGTGGCGAACTGTGCGGCGCCCAGGGTCTCGACGAAGTACCCGCGACGGCACCGGCCGCTCTCCTCGAAGCGGCTGAGAACTCGGTACATCAGCGCGAAGCCACCCGGCACGCGCTCGCTCACGACCGACCCGCGGGTGACGACGCCGTAGCGGTCGAGCAGCATCTCGGCCGTCGCGTGTGCGCGCAGCGTCGCGTCGTCGTTCGGCTCGGGCAGGAGCGACCACCGCCCGCCCGCCGTCGGCGGCCCCACCCTCGTCTGCATCGACGCGCGGGTGATGGCGCGCCCCCGGTACATGCGCGAGCGTGGTGCAGAGCGCTTCGTGCTGTGCGAGGCCTTGCCCGAACCGGTGAGCGTGCGCAGCGGTGCGACGGTGTCGTTGGTCACGCGCCCCGCCCACACCAAGTCCCAGATGGCGGTGACGATCTCGGCGTCGCCCGACGGATGCACGGGGTCGGTCTGCTCGGCCCCCACGGCCTCCTCGGCCAGCACCCGGGCCACCTCATCGGCCAGTGGACGGAAGAAGTAGGCGCCGCCCCGGCCGAGCACCCGCAGCACGGCCCGGTGCAGCGGGGTCTCGTCGAACTCATCGGGAGGAGCCGACGACAGCGGGAGGGTGTCGAGGGTGTGGAACGCCACCCAGCCGTCGCTGCCCGGCAGGCTGCCCCGGCCCGACCACATCACCTCGCCCGAGGCGGTGAGCTCGTCGAGCATCGCGGGGGAGTAGTCGCGCACGCGCGCCGGAAGCACGAGGTTCTCCCACGCCGACGCGGGAACAGGCACCCCGGCGAGCTGCTCGATCACCGTGAGCACGCCGTCGACTCCGCGCAGCGAGCCGCCCACGTGCTGCCAGGCCGGCAGGAACCGCCCGAGCGTCGTCGGCTCGACGGGTTCGACCTCGTGCCGCAACGCCGCCAACGAGCGGCTTCGCAGGCGGCGGAGCACTTCGGCGTCGCACCACTCCGTGGCACCGGCCTGACCGAGCCGTTCGGCGTCGGCGGCCTGGCCGGTCGGCCGGAACTCCCCCTCGACGACGCGGCGGTCGGCCGAGAGGCGCCGCAGCGCATCCGTCACCACGGCGACCCCGAGCCCGTACCTCGCCGCGACCTCACCGACGAGGAAGGGGCCGTGGGTGCGGGCGTACCGGCTCACCAGGTCGAGCACGGGCTGCTCGACGGGGGCGATGAAGGCGTCGGGCACCCCGAACGGCACGGGAACTCCCAGGGCGTCGCGCAGTCGCCCGGCGTCTTCGATCGCCGCCCAGCGCTCCTCGCCCGCGATGCTCACGCGCAGTGCGCGCTTGGCGTCGAGCAGCCCGTCGAGGGCCGCGCCGACGTCGAGCTCGTCGACCGACCGGGCGCGCACCTCGGCCGCCGACAGCGGGCCCAGCACGCGCAGCAGGTCGGCGACACCCTCGAGATCGCGGGCGCGGCGGTCGGGGGCGAGCCGCTGCAGTTCGCGCTGCGTGTCGTCGATGACGCCGGGGTCGAGCAGCTCCCTCAGCTCGGCGCGGCCGAGCAGCTCGGAGAGCAGGCTCGGGTCGAGCGAGAGTGCGGCGGCCCGCCGTTCGGCGAGCGGCGAGTCGCCCTCGTACACGAACGAGGCGACGTAGCCGAAGAGCAGCGACTTCGCGAACGGCGACGCCTCGGCGGTCTCGATCTCGACGACACGGATGCGCCTTGCCTCGAGATCGCGGGCGATGCGAAGCAGCGACGGCAGATCGTAGACGTCCTGGAGGCATTCACGCACGGTCTCGAGCACGATCGGGAAGGTGGGGTACTTGCGGGCCACCTCGAGGAGCTGGGCCGAACGCTGCCGCTGCTGCCACAGGGGCGACCGCCGGCCCGGATTCTGGCGCGGCAGCAGCAACGCGCGCGCCGCGTTCTCGCGGAACCTCGACGCGAACAGGGCCGAACCGCCCACCTCGTCGGTGACGATCTGCTCGAGCTCGGGCGCCTCGAACAGGAAGAGATCGGCCGAGGGCGGATCGCTCTCGGTGTCGGGAAGCCGCACGACGATGCCGTCGTCGCTCGCGACCGCGTTGGCGTCGACGCCGAAGCGCTCACGGATGCGCGCGTTGATGGCGAGAGCCCAGGGTGAGTGCACCTGCATGCCGAACGGGGAATGCAGCACCACCCGCCAGTCGCCGAGCTCGTCGCGGAAGCGCTCCACCACGAGGGTGCGGTCGCTCGGCACGTGCCTGGTGGCCTCGCGCTGCTCGGAGATGAAGGTGATGAGGTTCGCCGAGGCCCACTCGTCGAGCCCGGCTCTGTCGGTGAGCACTCGCGCCTCGGCGGGGTCGGCAGCGGCGACCGTGCGCGTGAACTCACCGATGGCGGCGCCGAGCTCGGCCGGCCTGCCGATTCCCTCCCCGCGCCAGAACGGCAGCCTCCCCGGTTGCCCGAAGGCGGGAAGCACGAGAACCCGGTCGTGGGTGATCTCCTGGATACGCCAGCTCGTCGCGCCAAGCGCGAACACATCGCCCACGCGCGATTCGTAGACCATCTCCTCGTCGAGCTCGCCGACCCTACGGCCGGGAGCAGACCGGGCCGAGCCGGTGGCGGGGTCGGCGTCTTTCGGCTCGCCGCCGACCATGAACACGCCGAACAGCCCGCGGTCGGGAATGGTGCCGCCGCTCGTCACAGCGAGCCGCTGGGCGCCGGGCCGGCCGGTGAGCGTTCCCGCATCCCTGTCCCATACCAGTCGCGGCCGGAGTTCGGCGAACTCGTCGGAGGGATAGAGGCCTGAAAGCAGGTCGAGGGTGGCGTCGAAAGCCGATCGCGGTAGAGCGGCGAAGGATGCGCTGCGCCGTACGACGTCGAACCACTCCTCGACGTCGATCGGTTCGAGAGCGCAGGCAGCCACGGTCTGCTGGGCGAGGATGTCGAGGGGGTTCGCGGGGAGGGCGATGGTCTCGATGAGGCCCTCGGTCATTCGGGTGGAGACGACCGCCGAGTGCACGAGGTCGGCCCGGTGCTTCGGGTAGAGCAGCCCCTTCGACACCTCGCCGACCTGGTGGCCCGCGCGACCGACCCGCTGCAGGCCGCTCGCCACCGAGGGAGGCGCCTCGACCTGGATGACGAGGTCGACGGCGCCCATGTCGATGCCGAGCTCGAGGCTCGACGTCGCCACGACGCAGCGGAGCCTGCCGGTCTTCAGGTCGTCCTCGATGACGGCCCGCTGCTCCTTGCTCACCGAGCCGTGGTGGGCTCGCGCAAGGATCGGGCCGTCGTCGCCGTCGGCGGAGAACTGGCCGGCACCGCTGGTCTGTCCCGACCCGCCCATCACCTGCGCCGGCGCGGACCGGCTCGGAGGGGCGGCGCGATTCGCGGAGACCGCGCGGCCGCCTTGCGCCGCCGAGATCGCGACCACACCCGACCCGCTCGATGAACCCGGCCCCTCCGACGACCCCGCCGCATCCTCCCGCCGCACCGGCAGTACCACCACCTCGGGCGACTCCCCGTCGGGCCCCGCCCACCCCATCCGCTCGGCGTAGATCTCGTTGAGTCGCGCGGTGAGGCGCTCGGCAAGCCGCCTGGAGTTCGCGAACACGATGGAGGAGCGGTGCTCCAGGATGCGGTCGACGATGTCTTCTTCGACGTGCGGCCAGATCGACCCCTGCTCCGGCGCCGTCGACGACGCGGCCGAGCCCTCGCGGAGCCCCGGCTCTTTCGGGGGGATCTGAGCCATGTCTTCGACCGGAACGACGACCCGCAGATCGAACCTCTTGGTCGACGGGGGAGCGACGATCGACACCGACCGGCCACCCGCGAGGAACCGCGCGACCTCCTCGCGGGGCCGCACGGTGGCCGAGAGCCCGATGCGCTGGGCGGGTTTCGGCAGCAGGGTGTCGAGACGGTCGAGGCTGACCGCGAGATGGGCGCCCCGTTTCGTGGCGGCGACGGCGTGCACTTCGTCGACGATGACCGTCGTCACCTCGCTGAGCGACTCCCGGGCGGCCGAGGTGAGCATGAGGAAGAGCGACTCGGGAGTGGTGATGAGGATGTCGGGCGGGTTCTTCGACATCGACCTGCGCTCGGGTGCGGGTGTGTCTCCCGACCGCACCCCCACGGTGACGACCGGGGGCTCCGTGCCGAGGCGTTTCGCGGTCTGGGTGATTCCGACCAGGGGCGAGCGCAGGTTGCGCTCCACGTCGACCGCAAGGGCCTTCAGAGGTGACACGTACAGCACCGAGGTCTTGCGCGCGGTCCCTGGCTCGATGGTTCTGGTGAGCCGGTCGATGGCCCAGAGGAACGCGGCGAGGGTCTTGCCCGAACCCGTCGGCGCCACCACGAGCGCGTGGTCGCCGCCCGACACGGCCTCCCACGCCCCGGTCTGCGCGGAGGTGGGCGCGCTGAAGGCACCCAGGAACCACTCGCGGGTCGCGGGGGAGAATCTGTCGAGCACGTCGCTCATGTCCTCATCTTCGCCCAGACCCCCGACATCCGCCCGTCTGCCGCCGTCCACAGCGTCGGCCTCGGCAACACGTTCTCCACAGCCCCGCGGCACGCGCGGAGAAGGATGCTCGCAGCAGGTAAGAATGGACTATGACCGTGCGAACCCCCGATCCGAACTCCGGCTGGCTGAGCGACGGCGAGCTCGCCGAGATCCGTCGGCGGCTGCCGTTGCTCTACGTCGAGGCCGTCCCGGTTCGGGTCGACGGCCTCGGCCAGGTGGTCGAGGTCGGCGTTCTGCTTCGGGTGGGTGCGAGCGGCACCATCGCCCGCACCCTGGTCTCCGGTCGCGTCATGTACGGCGAGACGCTCCGCGACGCACTGTTCCGCCACCTCGAGAAAGACCTCGGGCCGATGGCCTTCCCGCAGCTGCCGGCGAGCCCGGTTCCGTTCCAGGTGGCCGAGTACTTCCCGCTTCCCGGCGTCTCCCCGTACTACGACGAGCGCCAGCACGCGGTCTCGCTGGCCTACGTGGTTCCGGTCACCGGCACCTGCGAGCCGCGGCAGGATGCTCTGGAGCTCACCTGGATGACACCGCAGGAGGCGGCATCCGACTCGGTCTCGGAGGAGATGGAGGGCGGACGCGGGGGCCTGCTCCGCGCCGCCCTGGCCTCGGTGGGCCGGCTTCACTGATGAGGCCGGGCCCGACGACAGCCATGAGCAGACCCGGCACGAGCTGACCGAACGCACACGAGGGACGAGACGAGACGAGCACGTGCCCGACGACTACGACCACCTGCAGTTCACCGACGCCGCCGCCTGGGAACGCTGGCTCGAAGAGCACGCCGAGACGGTCTCGGGAGTGCGCCTGCGCATCGCCAAGAAGAACAGCGAGCACGCCACGGTGAGCTACGCCGAGGCGCTCGACGTCGCCCTGTGCCACGGGTGGATCGACGGTCGCCGCAACGCGCTCGACGACGACTTCTTCCTCCAGACCTTCACCCCGAGGCGCGCGAAGAGCCTCTGGTCGCAGGTCAACCGCGACAAGGTCGCAGCCCTCATCGAGGCCGGTCGTATGCGGGAGGGCGGGCACCGCGAGATCGACAGGGCCAAGGCCGACGGCCGGTGGGATGCCGCGTACGCCTCACAGAAGTCGATCGAGGTTCCCGACGACCTCGCTGCGGCGCTCGCCGCCGAGCCCGCCGCGGCCGCCGCGTTCGCCGGCCTCAGCGGGCAGAACCGTTATGCCATCCTCTTCCGCCTCCACAACGCCAAGCGTGCCGAGACCCGAGCTCGCAACCTCGCGAAATTCGTCGACATGCTCGCCCGCGGCGAGACCTTCTACCCTCAGTCACCCCGCGCCGACTGAGCAGGTGGCTCGGCGGCCCCGCGCATCCTGAGACGACGAAGGCCCGCCCCCTGAGGGACGGGCCTTCGCCGATCAGTTGTTCGGATGCGCGTCAGCGCGAGCGACGCCGCCCACCGTTCGAACCGGCCGAGAACGATGCTGCCGACTGGCGCGCGCGCCCGCCGTTGCCGCCTTGGCCGTGTGCATCGCCACGACGCGCGCCGCCATCGGCACCGCCGCCGGAGCCGCCGCCGGGGCGGTCGGTCGAGGTGCTGTAGAACGAGCGGCTGCCGCCCGAGGCCGATCCGGCGTCGCCGCCGCGACCGCGCCCGCGACCTCCGCCACCCGCGGCCCCGCCGCCGGCGTTGCCTGCGCCGCCGTTGCGGGTGCGACTGCGACCGCCGTTGCCGCCACCCGACCCGTCACCCGAGCCACCAGCGCCGACGCCCGCACCACCGCGGCGGGCGCGCTTGCGCTGCGCGTTCGCACCCTGCGACCCGCCCGACGAGACGCCGTCGTTCCCGGTGCGTCGCTGACCGGAGGCCGGCAACTGGTTCGTGGTGCGCGGGGCGGGCTTCACGTACGCCGCGACATCGCCCACGAGCGCGTCGACCGAGGCGGACTCCGCCGACGCGGGAACGACCTCGGGCGTCACGGTGATCGCCGCCTTGCGCAGCAGGTCCTTCACGTCTCTGCGCTGCGCGGGCAGCATGATCGTGACCACATCGCCCTCCGACCCCGCCCGGGCGGTGCGGCCCGAACGGTGCAGGTACGCCTTGTGCTCCGCCGGCGGGTCGACGTGGATGACGAGCTCGATGTCGTCGACGTGAACACCGCGGGCTGCGACATCCGTCGCCACCAGAACGCGCACGTCACCGGCGCTGAACGCCGCGAGGTTGCGGTCGCGGGCCACCTGCGAGAGGTTGCCGTGCAGGTCGACGGCCGGGATCCCCGACTCGGTGAGCTGCTTCGCGAGCTTCTTCGCGTGGTGCTTGGTGCGCATGAACAGGATGCGGCGCCCGGTTCCCGACGCCAGCTTGTTCACCAGAACCCGCTTCGACTCGACCGACTCGGTCTCGAAGACGTGGTGGGTCATGGCAGCGACGGGCGAGTTCGCCTCGTCGACCGAGTGCAGCACCTCGTTGTGGAGGAATCGCTTGACCAGCTTGTCCACGCCGTTGTCGAGAGTCGCCGAGAACAGCAGGCGCTGCCCGGTCGACGGGGTCTTGTCGAGGATGCGCGTGACGACCGGCAGGAAGCCCAGGTCGGCCATGTGGTCGGCCTCGTCGAGCACCGTGATCTCGACGGCGTCGAGCGAGACGAAGCCCTGCTTCATGAGGTCTTCGAGTCGCCCGGGGCAGGCGACGACGATGTCGACGCCGGCCTTGAGGGCCGTGACCTGGCGCGACTGCGAGACTCCGCCGAAGATGGTCGTGGTCTTCATCCCGTAGGCGTGGGCGAGCGGTGCCAGGGTGGCGTCGATCTGGGTGGCGAGCTCGCGGGTCGGGGCGAGGATGAGGCCGACGGGGCGGCCGGGCCGGCGGGCGCCGCCCGCGAGGGGGCCGGCGAGGCGGGCGACCATGGGGATGGAGAAGGCGAGGGTCTTGCCCGAGCCGGTCTTGCCGCGGCCGAGCACGTCGCGGCCGTTCAGGGTGTCGGGCAGGGTGTCGACCTGGATGGGGAAAGGCTCCGTCTTGCCCTGTGCGGTCAGCACCGAGACGAGGGGAGCGGGCACGCCGAGCGCGCCGAAGGTGGTGTCGTTCTGAGACAAGGTGTTCTGTGCCTTTCCGGCAGTTCGTCCGGGCAGGCGCGATGACTCGCAGCCCGTCCGGAAGGATGGCGAACGCACCGACGGTGCATCCGTTCGCCGCAAGAAGTATCTGCAAGTGATGCAGCCGGGTCGGCCGAGTCGTGGCCCGCGGTGCTGCGATCAGTGTGAAGAGGGAGCGTTCTTTCGACGCACGGGGCTCACTCTCGAGCCCTCGATCCCCTCAAGTCTAGCGCACAGCTCGTGAGTCACCTGGATGGTGCCCGTACGACTCGCCCACAGGCACCTCGACGGGGAGGCGGTTGCCGGGTTGGGCGAGGGGGCAGGCCCAGGCGGGGTCGTAGGCGCACGACGGGTTGTAGGCGAAGTTGAAGTCGAGAACCAGGCGGGAGGTGTGCCCGCCCGGCTCGAGCTCGGGCTGGAGGCTCGCGCCCTTGATGGTGTCGACGAGGTAGCGACCGGCGCCGTAGGTGCCGCCCGGGCGGTCGGCCAGAGCATCCTTCACAGGAACGAACAGGCCTCCGCCGTAGGAGGCGAGCCGCCACACGTCGAGCTCGCCCACGCCGTCGATGCGGGCCACACCGAGGAGTTCGAACGGCACCACGCCGTCGGTGCCCGTCTCGAACTCGAACGAACGCGGGCGCGGGTCGTCGGCCTCGGGCTCGGCGATCTCGGCGATGAACCGCCATGCCGGGTCGTAGGGCGCGACCGGCAGGCCCGCGAAGCCGGGCCGGTCTTCGGGCAACAGGGGAGTGGCCGGATGCTCGGCGAACAGCTCGTCACGCCCCCGGCGCCACAGGTCGTGGGCCGCCATGATGTCGCCGTCCGCGGTGAGCTCGCGCACGCGGGCGTAGATGCCGAACACCCGCAACCGCCAGTCGGCGGTCGCGAGCGCCGTCGCGGCGGGGCGGTTCACGAGGCGGGCCCTGTCGCGTCGCCACCGGCAGCAGCCGTCTCGTCCGCATCCGCCTCACCCGCATCCGTCGCCGCCGGCGGGTCGAACGCCCAGGTCGGCGCCAGCTGCTGCAGCCGGTGGCCCCGCCACTGCCAGAACGCCCACAGCCCGTACCACGCCGCCGGCGTGAGCAGCCCGGCATGCACCTCGAGCTTGTCGCGGTAGAGCGTGCGCCCGGTGCCGGCCGGGTCGGGCGCCACGGCCATCTTGTGATCCCACATCGACAGGACCGCGACGGCTCCGCGCACTCCGACGCCAGAGTCGTGGACGATGCGCGTCGATCCGTGCTCGGCCGTGCGGAACGACAGGTTGATGAGCTGCTGCCCGATGGGAACGATGCCGGCTCCCCGCATCTCGACCGGATGCACACCCTCCGTCCACACGGTCGGGAACCCGTCGACGGTGAGCGACTCGATCTCCACCAGCGGGCTCGACACCTCTCTGAACACCGCGGGGCTCCGCAATGCACGCCACGCGGCATCCGGGCCGCAGTCGAGGATGAGCTTCAGCATCACGCGCATCTTCCCAGTCTCGCGGGGGCACGCGCGGCGTCCAACCCCCGCTCGCCTTAAACTCGACGGATGCCCAGCCAGCTCCCCGAGACCGCCCTGCCCCAGTCGCGCTACCAGGTGCGCCTCCACCTCGGAGTGACGTCGACGGGTCTCGCCGAGCTGGCGGCGCAGGCAGACCACCTGCTCGTCGTCGACGCGCTCGACGACGGCGAGTTCTCCTCCCATCCCGAGGCGGCACGGATGCTCGCCGAACGCCCCGCCGTCGGCTTCCGCACACGCACGGCCGCGGCACGCACGGTGCTCGCGGTGCAGGGGGAGCGAGGCGAGCGGGTCTTCGTCGACCTCGTCACACCGGCCCGCCCTGACGGACGATTCGCCGTCGAGGACTTCCTGGCAGCGGGCTCCGTCGTCGACGCGCTCGCCGAACTCGGGATCGACTACTCGTCTCCCGAGGCGGCGGCGGCGTGCGCCTCCTTCGTGTCGCTGCGCCGCGCCGTCGCACACCTCGTCAGCGCATCCGAGGCCGGTCTCACCTGGGTGGCCGCCGGGCGTTCCGACGAGCTCGCCGAACTCTGCCGGATCGACGCCGACGAGGCGTAGCGTGGTGGTGACACAGGAGGTCACACCATGAAGGCAGTTCTGGGCGGCGTCGTCGTCGCCGAAGCACCGAAGGAAGATCTGATCGCCATCGAGGGCAACTGGTATTTCCCGCCGTCGAGCGTCGACTCGTCGCTGCTCGTCGCGAGCGACACCCCCTACACCTGCCCGTGGAAGGGTGAGTGCCAGTACTTCGACGTGAAGATCGACGACGAGGTGCTCCACGACCGTGCCTGGAGCTACCCGCAGCCGTACCCCACCGCCTTCGACCGAGTCGGCAAGGACTTCAGCGGCTATGTCGCCTTCTGGAAGGAAGTCCAGGTCACCGACTGAACCGGGTCGATGAGTACGAAGTACTCATCACAGGCACGCCTCTCCCGCGAATAACGTGGCCTCACCGCTCACCCGGCGGGCCCCATCGTTCGACTCGAGGAGATCAGCGTGCGTTCCGTGTACGACCCCGATGCCCCCGCCCTCACGCGCCGGCACTTCGGTCTGCTCGCCGTGGGCGCTGCTGCTGCTGTCGTCTCAGCGGGTGTTCCGCTCGAGTCGAAGGCGGCGGGGGCCCTCGAGGTCGGCGGGGGAGGGTTCGCCTCGTGGCATGAGTACACGACTCCGACTGCCGGATTCGCACCCGGCTTCGTCACTGTCGATGCGGGAGATCGCGTCTGGTACGACGACGGCTGGGGCAACCACATCGTCTCGTTCCCCTCTTCGGCACCCGCTTCGTTCGTGGAGTACGACCTCGGTCCGGGGCGGCCGGGTGTCTCGCGCCTCGTTCCCGCTCCCGACGGCACCGTCTGGTTCAACGACATCTCGAACGGCGGAATGGGCAAGCTCGATCCGGCTTCCGGCGCTGTCACGGCATTTCCCTTCAGCGGCCGCTTCGACTGGGGAAGCTCGCCGGTCGTGGGTGCAGACGGGGCGATCTGGTTCGGCTGGGATGCGGCGGGCGGCCTCGGTCGTCTGGCCCTCGATGGCTCCATCACCTCGTTCCCCGTACATCCGGGCTCCGGCTTCTACCACCTCGTGGCCGGCGACGACGGCCGCATCTGGTTCACCGTCGACGGCTACGGCTCGATCGGCGCCCTCGACATCGTCACAGGGGCCACCGAGATGTTTCCGGTAGGCCCCGGCAACTTCTCCGGCATCGCGAAGGTCGCCGACGGGTCGCTCTGGGTGGCTCGACCGAATCTTCTCCAGAAGGTCTCGTTGAGCGGTTCGGTGGTCGCTGTCGCACCCATCATCGAGCCACCGTTCGTCTACACCGAGCCGTCCTCGCTCTGTGCCGGCAGCGACTACGAGCTGTACTTCGTCGCCGGGGCGCACGGCATGGGCCGCATCGAGCCCGACGGCTCGGTCGCGTTCTTCGCTCCCCCGTTCACCGGGGCATCGGTCGGGTGTCTTGCCGTCACCTCGACCAACTCGCTCTGGTACACCGATCTCGGGCGCCACACGATCGGCAACATCTGATGCTGCTGCGCGCCTCCGCCCCACACACCCCCTACGAGTCCCCCTACCGCCCGTGGTTCGTCCCGTAGGCCCATAGACCGCAGCCCGCCGTGGATCGTCCCCCCGCGAACCGCGGTGGGCTGCACTTCACCAACCCGGCGCCGCCCGCCGGGGGCGCCGGACGCCGTAGGCGATCGCCGAGCCCCGACGAGTGCGCCGGTTCGCGCCCGTCCCCGTCCGACGGCACTCTCGTCCCCCAAGCCCGGAGCTGAGCCTGGGGCCCCGACTGCAGCCCGCCGCGCCGCTCGTTCCCCCACGAACGCGGCGGGCTGCACCCACCCCCACCACCCACCCTCGACGCGGGCCAGCCGCGGCCCTCACCCGCGGCATGCTGCACCGCGCGATGATCGCCTCGTGCCTCGTGCCTCGTGCCTCGTGCCTCGTGCCTCGTGCCTCGTGCCTCGTGCCTTGCGACCCGCGCGTCGTCAGCGCGCGGCGCGGTGCACAGCGCGGCGCGCGGCGGCGACGTCGCGGCGGGTCCACTCGATCACATGGGCCGAGCTGAAACCGCGAGCACACACGCTGCACGAGACGCGGTTCGTGGGGCGGCGGTGCCTGAAGTACTCGTGCCCCGCAGGGCATCGCCCGATCCACGGCGCCAGTTCGTCGGCTCGCTCGCCGTCGTGAAGGCGCGAGCCCTCGTAACCGATCTCGCGGGCCACCGCCACCCACCGCGGCCCGTGCGCTGCCGCGGGCCCGGCGAGCGCATGCGCCACTTCGTGCAACAAGATCTGGTGGATCTCGTCGTCCTCATACCGCGCCGCGAGGTACCGCGACACCGTGATGCGATGGGCGGTGTAGTTGCACTGGCCCGCGCGGGTCTTGGCGTTGTCGAACCCGAACGACCACACCCGGGCGTCGAGATGCAGCGCGATGAGTGCGTTCGCCCAGCGCGTCACCCGCTGCAGATCGGCCATCGGTCGACCGCGTTCAGCTGGGCGACTGCCCGAGCGACGACGTGCCGATCGATCGCTGGTCGGCCGAAGCGGGCTCCGCAGCCGGTGAGGCCGAACCCGCCGAGGTGCCCGCCGACGGCGCCGACAGTTCCGGCGACGGGGCCGTGCCGCCGAGCAGCGACTCCACGACGGCCACGGCGACGAGCGACGCCTCGAGCTGGTCGATCGACGCCCCGAGGCGCTCCATGAGGAACACCGACGACTTGAAGTCGGCGAGCGCCGCCTCGTACTCACGCGTCTCGAAGTACACCTTGCCGCGACTGAGCGTCGCTGCCGCCTCGAGCGCACCCCACTCGTGGGTCTGCGCTTCTTCGACGCAGAGCCCGAGTTCCTGCAGCGCCGCCGGGTACTTGCCCTGGTACTGCTGCACCTGTGCGCGACGGATGCGCGCCCCCAGAGCCATCTCCCGGTCACCTGAGAAGCGTGCCTGTCGTACCGCCTCGTTGGCGATCACCCAGGCGTCGTCTAGGCGACCGGCGAGCCGCAGCAGCACGACCTTCTCGTTGAGGGCGGAGAGGCTGCGCAGCTGACCGAGTTCGTCGAGCCGCTCGGCGACAGCGCGGGAGTCGACCTTCTCGCGGAGGGTCGTCATGTCGTATCCGGTGATGATGCTCAGTTCGTGCTCCTGGTGCCTCTGGACCGCGCCGGCTGAGTCGCTCCGCCCACGCGGGGTCCGATCCCGTCTCCGTCAAGGGTACGACGATGCCCCCGGATGAGGGCCGCGCCGAGCCGTGCCGTCCGAATCCGCCCTGGAAAGCGCGTCCCGCAGCCGCGACGTCGCATCCGGCCGCTCACCCCAGCGGCGCCAGCTCCACCTGGTACATCACGTCGTCCCCGGCGCGGGGATCGCCCCGCCCGTCAGTGTTGTTCGTGATGAGGTAGAGCGTCGATCCGGGCCCGCGCACCACGTCGCGGATGCGCCCCAGCTGCCCCGCGTAGTGCTCGTTCACCCGCCCGTCGAATTGGATGCTCCACAGCCGCTCCCCGCCGAGCGCCGCCATGAAGACGGTGTCGCCCACCACGGCGATGCCCGACGGCGACGCGTCGTCGGTCGCCCACTGCTGCACGGGGTCGACGAACGCCGGGTCTCCGGCGATCCCCTCGACCACAGGCCACCCGTAGTTCGCGCCCGGGGTGATGATGTTGAGCTCGTCCCACGTGTTCTGCCCGAACTCGGCCGCCCACATGGTGCCGTCGGCGGCCCAGCCGATACCTTGCGGATTGCGGTGCCCGAGCGAGTAGACCGGCGAACCGGGGAACGGGTTGTCGGCGGGGACGGCCCCGTCGGGCGTGACTCGCAGGATCTTGCCGCCCAGCGAGTCGAGCGTCTGCGCGTTCGCCCCCGAGCTGGCGTCGCCGGCCGTGACGTACACCATGCCGTCGGGCCCGAACGCGATGCGTCCGCCGTTGTGGTTCGACGCCTTGGGCAGACCGGTGAGCACGGGTTCCGGCGCCCCCAGGGTGCGGGCTCCGGATGTGCCGCCGAGCTGCATACGCACCACCCGGTTGTCGGATGCCGCGGTGTGCATCGCGTAGAGCCAGTTCCCGGATGCTCCCTCGAGCACGGCGAGCCCCATCAGTCCGCCTTCTCCTGCGGCCTGCACCCCCTCCACCGTCGTCACGGGCACCGCCTGGCCGCCGACGATCTCGACGATCCGTGCGTCGTCGCGTTCGCTCACCAGCACCGATCCGTCGGCAAGGGTGGCGATCGACCAGGGGGTGGGAAGGTTCGACGCGATCGGGGTCGGCTCGCCCGCGGGCACGAGGGGCCCGAGGTCCTCCGCGGCGGGCGTCGGCGTCGAGGTCGGCGCGGGCGAGGGAGTCGCGGTCACGGACGGAATCGGCGTGGCGGCAGTCGGTGTCGCCGTGGACCGCGTGGTCGTGTCGTCGCCCGCCCCGCATCCGGCCAGCAGCGTCGCCGACAAGGCCGCGGCGGCGACCGACATCGTGCGCATCGCCGTCTTCGTCAGTCGTGGTGCCGTCTGCATGTCCGCTCCCGTCCGTCGCCCCACGACCACCCTGCCCCCGGCCCGTGTGAACCGCCTCCGAGTGCACGACGCACTAATGCCCCTGAGCCCGCGACACGACGCCGCCCCCCGAGCCCGCGACACGACGCCGCCCCCACCAGCGCACAAGGCGATGCCGCCGCGAGCGCACGACGCCGCCTCCGCTACTCCGCGGCCCGCCGATCCACCGCGAACACGCTCCGCGCCGGCGCGGGCGACCTGGTCGCCGTCTGATCCGTGGCCACCGCCGCGCCCGCGATGAAGTTCTCGAGCTCCCGCCCCGTCACGAGCTTGGCCGCCACGGGGTCTCCGGCCAGGAGCCGCGGCATCGTGTCGAACGGCAGCTCGCTCGCCGAGGCGAAGGCGACGACGTTCCCGAACCGCTTGGCCTTCAGCATCTGAGGGTCGGCGGCCACCGCGACGGAGGGGAACACGTGGGCCAGCGTCGCGGCCTGACTGCGTGCGAACGCGAGTCCGGCGCCGTCGGCGACGTTCACGGCGACCAGGCCGTGCGGCGCCAGCACCCCGGCGACGGCGCGGTAGAACTCCGCGCTCGTCACATGCGCGGGCGTGCGCGCTCCGGCGAACACGTCGACGACCACCAGGTCGACGGCCCCGAGTATGCCGGTGGGAAGCTTCTCGAGCACCTCTCGAGCGTCCCCGTGACGCACTCTGATGGAGGCGCTCCGCGGCAACGGCAGCTCCCGCCGCACGAACTCCACCAGTCCGCTGTCGATCTCCACCACCTGCTGCCGCGACCCGGGCCGTGTCGCCTCCACGTAGCGGGGCAGGGTGAACGCGCCACCGCCGAGGTGCACAGCCGTGATCGCTTCGCCCGCGGGTGCGAGCAGATCGATGCCGTGGCCGATGCGCCTCACGTACTCGAACGAGAGGTAGGTGGGGTCGTCGAGGTCGACGTGCGACTGGGGCGTTCCGTCGACGATGAGCACCTGCGAACCCGCACGGAAGCGGTCGGGCTCGATGGTGGCGAGCATCCCGTCGCTCAACCGGGCCGACGGATGCTCGACCCGCGTGCCTCGCCTGTCGCGTTCCCGTGCCATCAGCGCGTTATACCTGAGAATTCCGGAGCGGTCAAGAATTGGACTGGACAGGCGTGTCGAGAGCGCCTATAGTTGTTCTTTGCGCTCCCAGAACAACTATGCCTTCATATTGCGGTCGGCATCTGCGCCGGGGTTTCTCACCCTACCGCGCAGCAACACTCTAGAACCATATTGCGGGTTCGGACACATCTGCGGAGTTCTCGACACAACGACCGTAAGTAACGCAAGGCCCGACGGGGCCCACGGAGGTTATTTCCTTGGCTGCTGCGCGCAACGCAACCACCACTTCACCCAAGAACGGTCGGGCCGCATCGCGGCTCTCGTTCGCCAAGATCACCGACACGCTGACGGTTCCCGATCTGCTCGCCCTGCAGACCGAGAGCTTCGACTGGCTCGTCGGGAACGACGTGTGGAAGGCACGCGTCGCAGAAGCACAGGCCGCCGGCCGTCAAGACCTGCCGGGCCGCTCCGGTCTCGATGAGATCTTCGAGGAGATCTCGCCCATCGAAGACCTCGGCGAGACCATGCAGCTGAGCTTCACGAGCCCGTTCCTCGAGCCCGAGAAGTACACCATCGACGAGTGCAAGGAGCGCGGCAAGACCTACGCGGCTCCCCTCTACGTCGAGGCCGAGTTCATGAACCACCAGACCGGTGAGATCAAGACCCAGACGGTCTTCATGGGCGACTTCCCGCTCATGACCGAGAAGGGCACGTTCATCATCAACGGCACCGAGCGTGTCGTGGTGTCGCAGCTCGTGCGTTCCCCCGGTGTGTACTTCGAGCGCACCCCGGAGAAGACCTCCGACAAGGACATCTACTCCGCTCGCGTCATCCCGAGCCGCGGTGCCTGGCTCGAGTTCGAGATCGACAAGCGCGACCAGGTGGGTGTGCGCATCGACCGCAAGCGCAAGCAGTCGGTGACCGTCTTCCTCAAGGCGCTCGGCCTCACCTCCGAGGAGATCCTCGAGGAGTTCAAGGGCTACGCCTCCATCGAGGCCACCCTCGAGAAGGACTCGATCCTCACCAAGGAAGAGGCCCTGAAGGACATCTACCGCAAGCTCCGCCCGGGCGAGCAGGTCGCTGCCGAGGCCGCGCGTGCGCTGCTCGACAACTTCTACTTCAACCCGAAGCGGTACGACCTGGCGAAGGTGGGTCGTTACAAGATCAACCGCAAGCTCGGCATCGACGCGCCGCTGTCCGATTCGGTGCTCACCACCCAGGACATCATCGCGACGATCAAGTACCTGGTGGCGCTGCACGACAACCAGACCACGCTGAACGGCGTGCGCGACGGCAAGCCGGTCGAGATCCGTCTCGACGTCGACGACATCGACCACTTCGGCAACCGCCGCATCCGTGCGGTCGGCGAGCTCATCCAGAACCAGGTGCGCACGGGTCTGTCCCGCATGGAGCGTGTCGTGCGCGAGCGCATGACCACGCAGGACATCGAGGCGATCACCCCGCAGACCCTGATCAACGTGCGCCCCGTCGTCGCCGCGATCAAAGAGTTCTTCGGAACGAGCCAGCTGTCGCAGTTCATGGACCAGAACAACCCGCTCGCGGGCCTGACCCACAAGCGCCGCCTGAGCGCCCTGGGCCCCGGTGGTCTCTCCCGTGAGCGCGCCGGCGTCGAGGTGCGCGACGTGCACCCCAGCCACTACGGCCGCATGTGCCCGATCGAGACCCCCGAAGGCCCGAACATCGGCCTGATCGGCTCGCTCGCATCGTTCGCGCGCATCAACTCCTTCGGTTTCATCGAGACCCCCTACCGTCGCGTCGTCGACGGCAAGGTCACCGAGAACATCGACTACCTCACCGCGTCCGAGGAGGACGAGTACATCGTCGCCCAGGCCAACGCGCCGCTGACCGCCGACTCGCACTTCGCCGAGCAGCGTGTGCTCGCCCGTAAGAAGGGTGGAGAGGTCGACCTGTTCCCGGCAGAAGACATCGGCTACATGGATGTCTCGCCGCGCCAGATGGTGTCGGTCGCGACCTCGCTCATCCCCTTCCTCGAGCACGACGACGCCAACCGCGCGCTCATGGGTGCGAACATGCAGCGCCAGGCCGTGCCGCTGCTGCGCTCGGAGTCGCCGCTGGTCGGCACCGGCATGGAGGGCTTCGCGGCCATCGACGCCGGTGACGTGGTCACCGCGAACGGCGCCGGCGTGGTGCAGGAGGTCTCGGCCGACTCGGTGAGCGTGCTGCTCGACGAGGGTGGCGTGGAGACCTACTACCTGCGCAAGTTCGACCGCTCCAACCAGGGCACGTCGTACAACAACCGCGTCATCGTCTCCGAGGGTGAGCGGATCGAGTCGGGTCAGGTCATCGCCGATGGCCCCGCCACCGAGAACGGCGAGCTCGCACTCGGCAAGAACCTCCTCGTGGCGTTCATGCCGTGGGAGGGTCACAACTTCGAAGACGCCATCATCCTCAGCCAGAACCTGGTGAAGGACGACGTGCTCTCGTCGATCCACATCGAGGAGTACGAGGTCGACGCGCGCGACACCAAGCTCGGCAAGGAGGAGATCACCCGTGACCTCCCCAACGTGAGCCCGGAGCTGCTGGCCGACCTCGACGAGCGCGGCATCATCCGCATCGGTGCCGAGGTGCGCCCCGGCGACATCCTCGTCGGCAAGGTCACGCCGAAGGGTGAGACCGAGCTCTCCGCCGAGGAGCGTCTGCTCCGCGCGATCTTCAACGAGAAGAGCCGCGAGGTGCGCGACACCAGCCTCAAGGTGCCTCACGGTGAAGAGGGAACCATCATCGCCGTCAAGGAGTTCTCGGCCGAGAACGACGACGAGCTGGGTTCCGGCGTCAACCAGCGCGTCGTGGTGTACATCGCTCAGAAGCGCAAGATCACCGCGGGTGACAAGCTCGCCGGCCGTCACGGCAACAAGGGCGTCATCTCGAAGATCCTGCCGGTCGAGGACATGCCGTTCCTCGCCGACGGAACTCCGGTCGACATCGTCCTCAACCCGATGGGCATCCCGGGCCGCATGAACTTCGGCCAGGTGCTGGAGACCCACCTCGGGTGGATCGCCAAGCAGGGCTGGGAGGTCGACGGCAAGCCGAAGTGGGCGGCGAACCTGCCCGAGCAGGCGCGTTCGGCTGCTCCCGGCACGAAGGTCGCCACCCCGGTGTTCGACGGCGCCTCGGAGGAGGAGATCGCGGGTCTGCTCGACTCGACCACCCTCACCCGCGACGGCGAGCGTCTCATCGGTTCCTCCGGCAAGACCCAGCTGTTCGACGGCCGCTCCGGTGAGCCCTACCCCGACCCCGTGTCGGTGGGCTACATGTACATCCTGAAGCTGCACCACCTGGTCGACGACAAGATCCACGCGCGTTCGACCGGTCCGTACTCGATGATCACCCAGCAGCCGCTCGGTGGTAAGGCGCAGTTCGGTGGCCAGCGCTTCGGTGAGATGGAGGTGTGGGCCCTCGAGGCCTACGGCGCCGCGTACGCCCTGCAGGAGCTGCTCACCATCAAGTCCGACGACATCCTCGGCCGCGTGAAGGTGTACGAGGCCATCGTCAAGGGCGAGAACATCCAGGAGCCGGGTATCCCCGAGAGCTTCAAGGTGCTCATCAAGGAGATGCAGTCGCTGTGCCTGAACGTCGAGGTGCTCTCGGCCGACGGCACCGCTGTGAGCCTCCGCGACACGGACGACGAGGTCTTCCGTGCCGCAGAAGAGCTCGGCATCAACATCTCCAGCCGCTTCGAGTCGTCGTCCATCGACGACATCTGAGCCGGCAACCACTAGAAGACTTTTTCCAGGAGAGAAGGAAAATTGCTCGACGTAACAACTTTTGATGAGCTGCGGATCGGTCTCGCGACGGCTGACGACATCCGCAAGTGGTCGCACGGTGAGGTCAAGAAGCCCGAGACCATCAACTACCGCACGCTGAAGCCCGAGAAGGACGGCCTCTTCGGAGAGCAGATCTTCGGGCCGAGCCGTGACTGGGAGTGTTCCTGCGGCAAGTACAAGCGCGTGCGCTTCAAGGGCATCGTCTGCGAGCGCTGCGGTGTCGAGGTCACGAAGTCGTCGGTGCGCCGTGAGCGCATGGGCCACATCGAGCTCGCCGCTCCGGTCACCCACATCTGGTACTTCAAGGGCGTTCCCTCGCGCCTCGGCTACCTGCTCGACATGGCGCCGAAAGACCTCGAGAAGGTCATCTACTTCGCCGCGTACATGATCATCTCGGTCGACGAAGACGGCCGTCACGAAGACATGCCGGGCCTCGAGAACGAGCTGCGGCTCGAGATCAAGACCCTCGCAGACCAGCGTGACGCCCGCATCGCCGACCGTCTGGGCCGGCTCGAGGCCGACCTGGCCGAGCTCGAGGCCGAGGGTGCCAAGGCCGACCAGAAGCGTCGCACGAAGGACGGCGCCGAGAAGGAGATGTCGCAGACCCGCAAGGCCTACGACGAGCAGATCTCCCAGCTCGAGCGCGTCTGGGAGGACTTCCGCAACCTCAAGGTGGGTGAGCTGAAGCCCGAGGACGCCATCTTCCACGAGCTGCAGGACCGCTACGGCATGTACTTCGAGGCCTACATGGGCGCGGAGGCCATCAAGAAGCGTCTCGAGGCGTTCGACCTCGAGGCCGAGTCGGAGACCCTGCACCTGCAGATCGCCGAGGGCAAGGGTCAGAAGAAGATCCGCGCCATCAAGCGTCTGCGCGTGGTGAACTCCTTCCTGCAGACCGGCAACTCGCCGGCCGCGATGGTGCTCGACGTGGTGCCGGTCATCCCGCCGGAGCTGCGCCCGATGGTGCAGCTCGACGGTGGCCGCTTCGCGACCAGCGACCTGAACGACCTCTACCGTCGTGTGATCAACCGCAACAACCGTCTCCGTCGACTGCTCGACCTCGGCGCCCCCGAGATCATCGTCAACAACGAGAAGCGGATGCTGCAGGAGGCCGTCGACGCACTGTTCGACAACGGCCGCCGTGGTCGCCCCGTCACCGGTACCGGCAACCGCGCCCTGAAGTCCCTCAGCGACATGCTGAAGGGGAAGCAGGGTCGTTTCCGCCAGAACCTGCTCGGCAAGCGCGTCGACTACTCGGGCCGTTCGGTCATCATCGTCGGCCCGCAGCTGAAGCTGCACCAGTGCGGTCTGCCCAAGCAGATGGCGCTCGAGCTCTTCAAGCCGTTCGTCATCAAGCGCCTGATCGACCTGAGCCACGCTCAGAACATCAAGGCCGCGAAGCGCATGGTGGAGCGCAGCCGTCCGCAGGTGTGGGACGTGCTCGAGGAGATCATCCGCGAGCGCCCCGTGCTGCTGAACCGCGCACCGACGCTGCACCGTCTCGGCATCCAGGCCTTCGAGCCTCAGCTCGTGGAGGGCAAGGCGATCCAGCTGCACCCGCTCGTCTGCGCGGCGTTCAACGCCGACTTCGACGGTGACCAGATGGCCGTGCACCTTCCGCTGTCGGTGGAGGCCCAGGCCGAGGCGCGCATCCTGATGCTCGCGTCGAACAACATCCTGAAGCCGTCCGACGGTCGCCCGGTGACCCTGCCCACGCAGGACATGATCATCGGTCTGCACCACCTCACCACGGTGAAGGAGGGTGCGACCGGCGAGGGCCGTGCGTTCTCGACGGTGTCGGAGGCCATCCTGGCGAAGGACCAGGGCACCCTCGACCTGAACGCCTGGGTCAAGATCCGCATGTCCGACGTGCACTTCGCCGAGGGCGACGCACCCGAGGGCTACGAGGGCGGTCCCGTCCTGGTGGAGACCACCCTCGGTCGTGCGCTCTTCAACGAGGCGCTCCCTGAGGACTACCCCTTCGTGCAGCAGGTGGCCGACAAGGGCACCATCTCGGCGATCGTCAACGACCTCGCCGAGCGCTACCCGAAGGTGGAGGTCGCCGCCTCGCTCGACCGCATCAAGGACGCCGGTTTCTACTGGGCCACCCGCTCGGGTGTCACCGTGGCGCTCAGCGACATCCTCACGCCTCCCACGAAGCGCGAGATCGTCGCCGGCTACGAGAAGCAGGCCGCCAAGGTGCAGGCGCAGTTCGAGAAGGGTCTGACGACCGACCTCGAGCGTCGTCAGGAGCTCATCCAGATCTGGACGAAGGCAACCGACGAGGTCGCCGCAGCCATGCGCGCGAACTTCCCGGTCGACAACACGATCAACCGCATGGTCACCTCGGGTGCACGTGGTAACTGGCTGCAGGTGCGCAACATAGCCGGCATGCGAGGCCTCGTGAACAACCCGAAGGGTGAGATCATCCCCCGTCCGATCATCTCCTCGTACCGCGAGGGACTGTCGGTGGCGGAGTACTTCATCGCGACCCACGGTGCTCGTAAGGGCCTGGCCGACACGGCTCTCCGTACGGCCGACTCCGGTTACCTCACGCGTCGTCTCGTCGACGTCTCGCAGGATGTCATCATCCGCGAGACCGACTGCGGCACCTCGCGCGGTCTCGACCTGCCGATCGCCCTCGAGGGCGCCGACGGCGTCTGGACCCGTGACGACAACGTCGAGAACTCGGTCTACGCCCGATCGCTGGCTGCGGATGCGGTCAACGAGCAGGGCGAGGTCGTCGCCGAGGCCGGAGACGACGTCGGAGACGTGCTCATCGACAAGCTCGTGGCCGCGGGAGTGCGCACCATCAAGGTGCGTTCCGTGCTCACCTGCGAGTCGGCTGTCGGCGTCTGCGCGACCTGCTACGGCCGGTCGCTGGCCACCGGTAACCTCGTCGACATCGGAGAGGCCGTCGGCATCATCGCGGCCCAGTCGATCGGTGAGCCCGGAACCCAGCTGACGATGCGTACCTTCCACACCGGTGGTTCGGCCTCGGCCGACGACATCACGCAGGGTCTTCCCCGCGTGCAGGAGCTCTTCGAGGCCCGCACCCCGAAGGGTGCGTCGCCCATCGTCGAGGCCGCCGGTCGCGTCGTGATCGAAGACACCGACCGCAGCCGCAAGGTGATCCTCACGCCCGACAACGGCGACGAGCCCATCGCCTACCCGGTGCTGAAGCGTGCGACCCTCCTCGTCGAGGACGGGCAGCACGTGGAGCTCGGCCAGCAGCTCATCGTCGGCGCCGTCGACCCGAAGGAGGTCCTCCGGGTCAAGGGCGTGCGCGAGGTGCAGAAGCACCTCGTGGGCGGTGTGCAGGGCGTCTACCGCTCGCAGGGTGTGCCGATCCACGACAAGCACATCGAGGTCATCGTGCGCCAGATGCTGCGCAAGGTCACCGTCGTCGAGCACGGCGACACCGATCTTCTGCCTGGTGAGCTCGTCGACCGGTCGCGCTACACCGAGGTCAACCGCGCAGCCCTCTCCGAGGGCAAGCGGCCCGCCTCGGCCCGTCAGGAGGTCATGGGTATCACCAAGGCGTCCCTCGCGACCGAGTCGTGGCTGTCGGCCGCGTCGTTCCAGGAGACCACGCGTGTTCTCACGCAGGCCGCCATGGAGGGCAAGTCCGACCCGCTGGTGGGCCTGAAGGAGAACGTGATCATCGGAAAGCTGATCCCGGCCGGCACCGGTCTCCAGAAGTACCGCAACGTCACCGTCGAGGCGACCGAAGAGGCCAAGGCCGAGCGCTACCCGAACCGCATCTTCACAGATGACTCGGTGTTCTCGGAGGCTGACCTCTCGTTCGTCGACTTCGACTCGTTCTCGAGCGACGACTACACCCCGGGCACCTACAACTAGCAGGCACCCGTCACGTCGGAGGGCGTCTCACCGAACGGTGGGGCGCCCTTCGCCGTTCCCGGCACCACGGCCGTGCGGCGCGCATCCCCGCGCCGAGGGAGCGCGATTGTAGAGTTCTGGGCATGAGCAGCGATGAGCGTCAGGATGACAAGCCGGAGTTCCCGATGCGCGACGTCCCGGCCGAGAACACGGAGCATCCGGATGCGCAGCCCACGGCCGGTCAGACGCCCCCGCTCCCTGCGATGCCGGACTGGCAGGCGCCCGGTGCAGAACCCGTCGTCGATCGGTCTTCCGAGCCCGTCGTCGACCGGCCCGCCGAGCCGGCCTCCGAGCATCCGGTTCCCGAGCCCGAGGCGGAGCCTGCGGGCACACCGGCCGATGAGCCGCTGACGCCCGAGGCGACGACACGCCCGCCCCTCGGCGGGCCCTACGTGGTGAACGAGGAGGGCGCCCCGATCGCCGAGCAGGCGGTCGCCGCCTACGACCGTCACCCGCAAGGCGGCCCCTACGTCACCTCGTCCGAGCCCGCTCCGCGGGAGGAACGCGCCACTCCGTACCCGGCGGCCGCCTACGCCCCGACGACCCAGACCGCGACCCCGACGGCGGCCCCCGTGGGTGAGCTGCCGTACTCGCAGTACCAGCCGGCGCCCCAGCAGACCGTGGCGCCGGTGCCCCCGGCGGCCAAGGGCAACCGGGGCGGCGGTACGCTCATCGCGCTGCTCGGCACCGTCGCGTTCGCGGCGCTGTACGCCGCGGTGTCGTTCCTCGTCATCTCGGCGAACCTGGCCGGGGTGGCGGCGGTGACGGCATTCGCCCAGTTCCTCCTCAGCGCAGCGTTCATCGTGCCGGTGATCGTGTTCGCCGTGTCCCTCATCCTCATCGTGCTCGTCGTGAACCGGGCCGGCTGGTGGGCCTACGTGCTCGGAGGCTTCCTCGTCGCGGTGCTGGTCTACGTCGCCGGCATCGCGGGCGCGCTCATCCACGTGAACGCCTGGAACCTGCAGCCCCAGGAGCAGTACGATTTCGTGCGTTCCCTCACCATGGATCCGCTCACCCTGGCCGGCGCCATCGTCGCCCGCGAGGTCTCGATCTGGACGGGGGCGTGGATCGCCTCGCGCGGCCGAAAGGTGAAGCAGCGCAACAAGGAAGCGCGCGAGCAGTTCGAACGCGAACAGAACGAGCGCGTGGCGCAGCCCACCGGCACGACGCCGAGCTGGTAGGGCGCCATTTGACCCGAGGGGCATCGGGAGCTATCATTTTCCGGGTGTGTGCATACTTGCATGCCCAGATTTAGAGCGAAGCAGAACGCAAGTTCCCACTGCTCCACCAACCAGCGATACCAGAGCCATTTTGTACCGCCGGTGGGTCCAGACGCACCCGACACGCCATCCGGCGTCACGCGGAGCGTTGAACGAACGGGTTGCGGATGTCCGGACTCGAAGACACTGAGCGTTACGAATACAAGGAGTAAGTAGTGCCAACCATTCAGCAGTTGGTCCGTAAGGGTCGCACCCCCAAGGTCACCAAGACCAAGGCGCCCGCCCTCAAGGCCAACCCCCAGCAGCGCGGCGTGTGCACCCGTGTGTACACCACCACCCCCAAGAAGCCGAACTCGGCTCTCCGCAAGGTCGCCCGTGTGAAGCTGTCGAACGGCACCGAGGTCACCGCTTACATCCCCGGTGAGGGCCACAACCTGCAGGAGCACTCGATGGTGCTCGTGCGCGGCGGTCGTGTGAAGGACCTCCCCGGTGTGCGTTACAAGATCATCCGCGGCGCGCTCGACACGCAGGCCGTGAAGAACCGCAAGCAGGCTCGCAGCCGTTACGGCGCGAAGATGGAGAAGAAGTAATGCCTCGCAAGGGTCCCGCCCCGAAGCGTCCCGTTGTCGCCGACCCGGTCTACGGCGCCCCGATCGTCAGCCAGCTGGTCAACAAGATCCTGCTCGACGGCAAGAAGGCCACCGCTGAGCGCATCGTGTACGACGCGCTCGAGGGTGTCGCCGCCAAGAACAGCCAGGATGCCGTGGTCACCCTGAAGAAGGCCCTCGACAACGTGCGCCCCACCCTCGAGGTGCGCAGCCGCCGCGTCGGTGGCTCCACCTACCAGGTGCCGATCGAGGTCAAGCCGCACCGTGCGAACACCCTCGCCCTCCGCTGGCTCACCACCTACGCGAAGGCCCGCCGCGAGAAGACCATGACCGAGCGTCTCACCAACGAGATCCTCGACGCCTCGAACGGCCTCGGTGCCGCGGTCAAGCGCCGCGAAGACACCCACAAGATGGCCGAGTCGAACAAGGCCTTCGCGCACTACCGCTGGTAACCCCCGCGCCCTCTCTTTCCCGCTCTCACCTATCGGAGGCAATCCGTGGCACAGGACGTGCTCACCGACCTGAACAAGGTCCGCAACATCGGCATCATGGCTCACATCGATGCCGGCAAGACCACCACCACCGAGCGCATCCTGTTCTACACGGGCATCACCCACAAGATCGGTGAGGTCCACGACGGCGCTGCGACGATGGACTGGATGGCGCAGGAGCAGGAGCGTGGCATCACGATCACCTCTGCTGCGACCACCTGTTTCTGGAACAAGAACCAGATCAACATCATCGACACCCCCGGTCACGTCGACTTCACCGTCGAGGTGGAGCGCTCGCTCCGCGTGCTCGACGGCGCCGTCGCGGTGTTCGACGGCAAGGAGGGCGTGGAGCCCCAGTCGGAGACCGTGTGGCGTCAGGCCGACAAGTACAACGTGCCGCGCATCTGCTTCGTCAACAAGATGGACAAGCTCGGCGCCGACTTCTACTTCACGGTCGACACCATCATCAACCGCCTCGGCGCCAAGCCCCTGGTGATCCAGCTCCCGATCGGTGCGGAGTCCTCCTTCGAGGGCGTCGTCGACCTGGTCGAGATGCGCGCTCTCACCTGGCGCGGTGACGCCAAGGGTGACGTGCAGATGGGCGCGAAGTACGAGATCGAGGAGATCCCGGACGACCTCAAGGAGAAGGCGGAGGAGTACCGTCAGGTGCTGCTCGAGACCGTCGCCGAGACCGACGACGCGCTGCTCGAAAAGTTCTTCGGTGGCGAGGAGCTGACCGTCGCCGAGATCAAGGGCGCGATCCGCAAGCTCACCGTGAACTCCGAGATCTACCCCGTGCTCTGCGGCTCGGCGTTCAAGAACCGCGGCGTGCAGCCGATGCTCGACGCGGTGGTGGACTACCTCCCGTCGCCTCTGGACGTTCCGGCAACCGAGGGTCACGACATCCGTGACGAAGAGATCATCATCGAGCGTCACCCCGACCCGAAAGACCCGTTCGCGGCTCTCGCGTTCAAGGTCGCGGTGCACCCGTTCTTCGGTCGTCTCACCTACGTGCGCGTCTACTCGGGCCAGCTCGAGTCGGGCGGCCAGGTGATGAACTCCACCAAGGGCAAGAAGGAGCGCATCGGCAAGATCTTCCAGATGCACTCCAACAAGGAGAACCCGGTCGACTCGGTGACCGCCGGTCACATCTACGCGGTCATCGGCCTGAAGGACACCACCACCGGTGACACCCTGTCCGACCCGAACAACCAGGTCGTGCTCGAGTCGATGACCTTCCCGGAGCCCGTGATCGAGGTGGCCATCGAGCCGAAGACCAAGGCAGACCAGGAGAAGCTGGGTGTCGCCATCCAGAAGCTCGCCGAGGAAGACCCGACGTTCCGCACCGAGCAGAACCAGGAGACCGGTCAGACGGTCATCAAGGGCATGGGTGAGCTCCACCTCGACATCCTCGTCGACCGCATGAAGCGCGAGTTCAACGTGGAGGCCAACGTCGGCAAGCCCCAGGTGGCCTACCGCGAGACCATCCGCAAGACCGTCGAGCGCCACGACTACACCCACAAGAAGCAGACCGGTGGTTCCGGTCAGTTCGCCAAGGTGCAGATCGCGATCGAGCCGCTCGAGGTCACGGCCGAGACGGTGTACGAGTTCGAGAACAAGGTCACCGGTGGCCGCGTTCCCCGCGAGTACATCCCTTCGGTCGACGCCGGTATCCAGGATGCTCTGCAGGTCGGCGTGCTCGCCGGCTACCCGATGGTGGGCGTCAAGGCGACCCTCATCGACGGTGCCTACCACGACGTCGACTCCTCGGAGATGGCGTTCAAGATCGCCGGCTCGATGGCCTTCAAGGAGGCTGCCCGCAAGGCCAGCCCCGTGCTGCTCGAGCCGCTCATGGCCGTCGAGGTGCGTACGCCCGAGGAGTACATGGGCGACGTCATCGGCGACCTCAACTCGCGCCGCGGCCAGATCCAGTCGATGGAGGACGCCTCCGGCGTCAAGGTCGTCCGTGCTCACGTCCCGCTCTCGGAGATGTTCGGTTACATCGGTGACCTGCGCTCCAAGACCTCGGGTCGTGCGGTGTACTCGATGACCTTCGAGAGCTACGCCGAGGTCCCGAAGGCTGTGGCCGACGAGATCATCCAGAAGAACAAGGGCGAGTAACTCCCGAGTTCTGCGGGCCTCGTAGGTTCGCGTAACATATCAACAACCCCCGCCTGATTCCGGACGCGATCCAGCGTTCGGATGACCGGCATGACAGTCCTGAGGAGGACCTAGTGGCTAAGGCCAAGTTCGAGCGGACCAAGCCGCACGTCAACATCGGAACCATCGGTCACGTCGACCACGGTAAGACCACTCTCACCGCGGCCATCTCGAAGGTTCTTGCAGACAAGTACCCGTCGGCGACCAACGTGCAGCGCGACTTCGCGTCGATCGACTCCGCTCCCGAAGAGCGCCAGCGCGGCATCACGATCAACATCTCGCACGTCGAGTACGAGACCCCGAAGCGTCACTACGCTCACGTCGACGCCCCGGGTCACGCCGACTACATCAAGAACATGATCACCGGTGCTGCCCAGATGGACGGCGCGATCCTCGTGGTCGCCGCCACCGACGGCCCGATGGCTCAGACCCGTGAGCACGTGCTGCTCGCGAAGCAGGTCGGCGTGCCGTACCTCCTGGTCGCGCTCAACAAGTCCGACATGGTCGACGACGAGGAGATCCTCGAGCTCGTCGAGCTCGAGGTGCGCGAGCTCCTCTCGAGCCAGAACTTCGATGGCGACGACGCCCCCGTCGTGCGCGTCTCGGGCCTCAAGGCTCTCGAGGGCGACGAGAAGTGGGTGCAGTCGATCGTCGAGCTGATGGACGCCGTCGACGAGTCGATCCCCGACCCGGTGCGCGATAAGGACAAGCCGTTCCTCATGCCGATCGAGGACGTCTTCACGATCACCGGTCGTGGAACCGTCGTCACCGGCCGCGCCGAGCGTGGCACGCTGCAGATCAACTCGGAGGTCGAGATCGTCGGCATCCGCCCGACGCAAAAGACCACCGTCACCGGTATCGAGATGTTCCACAAGCAGCTCGACGAGGCATGGGCGGGCGAGAACTGTGGTCTGCTCCTCCGTGGCACCAAGCGTGAGGACGTGGAGCGCGGTCAGGTCGTCGTGAAGCCGGGTTCGGTCACGCCGCACACCGACTTCGAGGGCACCGCGTACATCCTGTCGAAGGACGAGGGTGGCCGCCACAACCCCTTCTACACGAACTACCGCCCGCAGTTCTACTTCCGTACCACCGACGTCACCGGCGTCATCACGCTGCCCGAGGGCACCGAGATGGTCATGCCCGGCGACACCACCGACATCACGGTCGCGCTGATCCAGCCGATCGCGATGGAGGAGGGCCTCGGCTTCGCCATCCGTGAAGGTGGCCGCACCGTGGGTGCCGGTACCGTCACGAAGATCATCAAGTAACACCGCTCCACCAGAAGGGCCGCGCCTCCGGGCGCGGCCCTTCTGCGTTGCCCGGCCGCCGTATGATGATGAAATGTCAGCATCGGTGTTGCATCACGAACTCGCCATCGCTCTTGTTCTCCATCGCTCCGGCAGTCCCGATGGGAGACAAGCGCTCAACGCTGTCGGGCTCCGCGCACGGGCCGAGTGGGAGAGTGATGCTGATCTGGAGGTCGCCCGAGTCATGATTGCCGCTGCAGTCGCACAGGGCGAGGCGGAGTCCGACCGCTCCATGCCTCCGGGGGCCCGCAGAATCGAAGCCGCAGCACGATTCGCACGGGAGCACCACCTGTACGCAGAAGCTGCCGCGGCGTTTCGGTCGGTCGCCGCGGTGTCGCTTCGAGAGAACGAGCCGGAGCGAGCTGTCGAGGCAGCGGCGTACGCGATGCAGTGCGCACAGCAGGCGGGCGACTCGGCTTGGGCTGAACGTTCGCGGGTCTTCTGCAGACTCTGGCAGGAGCGGATCACTGCCTACCCCGACATGGACTGGGGTGCGTGGGTACGATCCGGCTGACACGGCCTGCGGTTGCCGAACAGTGAATCCGGGTGTTGGGTGAGGTCATGGCTGGATTCGACGACATCACCCGTAAGGCCAAGGCGTTTCTCGAGGAAGAGAAGGTCAAGCAGGCCCTGAAGAGCGAGCAGGCCGAGGAGGTCAGCGACAAGCTCCTCGACGGCGTGGCGAACGCCGCGAAGAAGGTCACCGGCGGCAAGCACGACGACAAGATCGATCAGGCGAGGGCCAAGGCCGACGGCGCCGTCGGCAACGAGTAGAGGCTGTTCGCCGCTGGTAGGCTCAAGTCCCGTGTCAGATACCCCGCTCACGGTTCCTCGTCCTCAGCAGAACGACACGTCGTTCGCCGACATCTGGGACGAACTGAACTATCGGGGTCTCGTGCACGTGTCGACCGATGCGGCCGCACTCAAAGAGGTTCTCGCCGGCCCGCCGATCACGTTCTACTGCGGCTTCGACCCGACCGCTGCGAGCCTGCACCTCGGCAACCTCGTGCAGATCCTCGTCATGCGCCGGCTTCAGCTCGCCGGCCACAAGCCGCTCGGTCTCGTCGGTGGTTCCACCGGGCTCATCGGAGACCCGCGCCCGACCGCTGAGCGCACTCTCAACACCAGGGAGACGGTCGCCGAGTGGGTGGGCAATCTGCGTGCCCAGATCGAGCGGTTCCTCAGCTTCGAGGGCGACAACGCCGCGCGCATGGTGAACAATCTCGATTGGACGGCGCCGCTCTCGGCGATCGACTTCCTCCGCGAGATCGGCAAGCACTTCCGAGTCGGCACGATGCTGAAGAAGGATGCGGTGTCGGCCCGGCTGAACTCGGAGGCGGGCATCAGCTACACCGAGTTCAGCTACCAGATCCTTCAGGGCATGGACTTCCTCGAGCTGTACCGCAGCTACGGCTGCGTGCTGCAGACCGGGGGGAGCGACCAGTGGGGCAACCTCACCAGCGGTACCGACCTCATCCATCGGGCCGAACAGGCGAGCGTGCACGCCATCGGTACCCCGCTCATCACCAATTCCGACGGAACCAAGTTCGGCAAGAGCGAGGGTAACGCCATCTGGCTCGACGCCGAGCTCACGAGTCCCTACGCGTTCTACCAGTTCTGGCTCAACACCGACGACGCCGACGTCATAGCGCGCCTGAAGATCTTCACCTTCCTCGACCGCGCCGAGATCGAACGGCTCGAGACCGCGGTCGCCGAGGCGCCGTTCCGCCGGGAGGCGCAGCGCACCCTGGCCTTCGAGGTCACCTCGCTGGTGCACGGTGTCTCCGCGACGAATGCCGCGATCGCGGCGGCCGGCGCGCTGTTCGGTCAGGGTGATCTGGCGGAACTGGATGCGGCCACTCTGGGGGCCGCCGTCGGTGAGCTGCCGACCACCGCCGTCGCCTCCGGCGGCACCGTCGTCGAAGCGCTCGTCGCCACTGGCCTCGTCGCCTCTGCGAGCGAGGCCAGGAGGGCGATCGCCCAGGGCGGCGTCTACCTCAACAACGAAAAGATCTCCGACGAGGCCGCAGACTTCACGGGGGCGGCGTTGGCAGGGGGATTCGCTGTGCTCCGGCGCGGCAAGAAGACCCTGGCCGGCGTGCGAATCGAGGAGTAGGGTCCGCCGACACGCCCGGGATGCAGCGTGATTTGCGGGGGTCGGAAACCTCCGCGTAATGTAATCCCTCGTCACCCCACAGGTGCGGAAAAGCGGAAGAGCTTGCCGGCCTCAAGTTGGAGACAAGCCCCCTTGCAAGGCCAAAGATCCGGTCAACTTGTTTTGACTTTCGGAGCTCTGGTGCTAGGGTGGAGAAGTTGCCCGGAACGGCGGCCTGACGGCTTGGTTTCGGTGCGTCCGATCCTTGAGAACTCAACAGCGTGCACAATGTCAAATGCCAAATACCCGTTGGCTGGCCTTTTTGGTTGGCTACGGATTCCTTTGGAAAACATTTTGAACAACAAAGCAAGTCAGTAATGATTTGTTCTGTCAGTTTCGAACTTGCAGCATGGTTTCAACCTATTCCGGTTGGTCGTGTTGCGCGTAATCATTTACGGAGAGTTTGATCCTGGCTCAGGACGAACGCTGGCGGCGTGCTTAACACATGCAAGTCGAACGGTGAAGCAGGAGCTTGCTCTTGTGGATCAGTGGCGAACGGGTGAGTAACACGTGAGTAACCTGCCCTTGACTCTGGGATAAGCGTTGGAAACGACGTCTAATACTGGATACGAACCGCAACCGCATGGTTAGTGGTTGGAAAGATTTTTTGGTCAAGGATGGACTCGCGGCCTATCAGCTTGTTGGTGAGGTAATGGCTCACCAAGGCGACGACGGGTAGCCGGCCTGAGAGGGTGACCGGCCACACTGGGACTGAGACACGGCCCAGACTCCTACGGGAGGCAGCAGTGGGGAATATTGCACAATGGGCGCAAGCCTGATGCAGCAACGCCGCGTGAGGGATGACGGCCTTCGGGTTGTAAACCTCTTTTAGTAGGGAAGAAGCGAAAGTGACGGTACCTGCAGAAAAAGCACCGGCTAACTACGTGCCAGCAGCCGCGGTAATACGTAGGGTGCAAGCGTTGTCCGGAATTATTGGGCGTAAAGAGCTCGTAGGCGGTTTGTCGCGTCTGCTGTGAAAACTGGAGGCTCAACCTCCAGCCTGCAGTGGGTACGGGCAGACTAGAGTGCGGTAGGGGAGATTGGAATTCCTGGTGTAGCGGTGGAATGCGCAGATATCAGGAGGAACACCGATGGCGAAGGCAGATCTCTGGGCCGTAACTGACGCTGAGGAGCGAAAGCGTGGGGAGCGAACAGGATTAGATACCCTGGTAGTCCACGCCGTAAACGTTGGGAACTAGATGTGGGGGCCATTCCACGGTCTCCGTGTCGCAGCTAACGCATTAAGTTCCCCGCCTGGGGAGTACGGCCGCAAGGCTAAAACTCAAAGGAATTGACGGGGGCCCGCACAAGCGGCGGAGCATGCGGATTAATTCGATGCAACGCGAAGAACCTTACCAAGGCTTGACATACACGAGAACGGGCCAGAAATGGTCAACTCTTTGGACACTCGTGAACAGGTGGTGCATGGTTGTCGTCAGCTCGTGTCGTGAGATGTTGGGTTAAGTCCCGCAACGAGCGCAACCCTCGTTCTATGTTGCCAGCACGTGATGGTGGGAACTCATAGGAGACTGCCGGGGTCAACTCGGAGGAAGGTGGGGATGACGTCAAATCATCATGCCCCTTATGTCTTGGGCTTCACGCATGCTACAATGGCCGGTACAAAGGGCTGCGATACCGTAAGGTGGAGCGAATCCCAAAAAGCCGGTCTCAGTTCGGATTGAGGTCTGCAACTCGACCTCATGAAGTCGGAGTCGCTAGTAATCGTGAATCAGCAACGTCACGGTGAATACGTTCCCGGGCCTTGTACACACCGCCCGTCAAGTCATGAAAGTCGGTAACACCCGAAGCCGGTGGCCTAACCCTTGTGGAGGGAGCCGTCGAAGGTGGGATCGGTGATTAGGACTAAGTCGTAACAAGGTAGCCGTACCGGAAGGTGCGGCTGGATCACCTCCTTTCTAAGGAGCACTGGCAGCCCTTGTGGTTGTCCAGAGCCATGCAGAGGCGAATGTCCTCTGATGGAGCTCATGGGTGGAACATTGACATTGGTGCAGCAGGAACGGTGATTGTTTCAGTACGGCTCTTCGGAGTCTGGAACGGATGAGAGTCGGGATGGTTGTGCATGCACGCTGTTGGGTCCTGAGGGACCGGAACATTCGATCTTCGGGTCGGGTGGGCTGAACCTCTGGACCCTTTCCTTGTTTCCCCTTTTCGGGGTTGCGGGGGAGGGTACCGCCCGTACTTTGAGAACTACACAGTGGACGCGAGCATCTTAGATTCAGGCATTTATGTCTGGATCACAAAGATCGACAGCACTCTTTGAGTGCTGGTAGATCATTGGTCAATCTGCTCATCTTTATGGTGGGCCGATCGATTCAACTCATGTGATTTCAAGTTTCTAAGAGCAAACGGTGGATGCCTTGGCATCTGGAGCCGAAGAAGGACGTATAAATCTGCGATAAGCCTCGGGGAGCTGATAATAGAGCTGTGATCCGAGGATTTCCGAATGGGGAAACCCCGCCGGGCCCTTTGGGTGACCCGGTGACTCCCGCCTGAATATATAGGGCGGGTAGAGGGAACGTGGGGAAGTGAAACATCTCAGTACCCACAGGAAGAGAAAACAACAGTGATTCCGTGAGTAGTGGCGAGCGAAACCGGAAGAGGCTAAACCGATCATGTGTGAGAGCCGGCAGGCGTTGCATGGTCGGGGTTGTGGGACTTTTCTGCTGTTACTGCCGTACAGCGAACGTTACAGCGCATTATAGGCGAACGGCATTGAAAGGCCGGTCATAGAGGGTGCCAACCCCGTAGCCGAAATGGTGCAATGGCGTGAAGAGTATCCCAAGTAGCACGGGGCCCGAGAAATCCCGTGTGAATCTGTCAGGACCACCTGATAAGCCTAAATACTCCCAGATGACCGATAGCGGACAAGTACCGTGAGGGAAAGGTGAAAAGTACCCCGGGAGGGGAGTGAAATAGTACCTGAAACCGTTTGCTTACAAACCGTTGGAGCACCCTTGTTGGTGTGACAGCGTGCCTTTTGAAGAATGAGCCTGCGAGTTAGTGATCAGTGGCGAGGTTAACCCGTGTGGGGTAGCCGTAGCGAAAGCGAGTCTTAAGAGGGCGAATGAGTCGCTGGTTCTAGACCCGAAGCGAAGTGATCTATCCATGGCCAGGTTGAAGCGACGGTAAGACGTCGTGGAGGACCGAACCCACTTCAGTTGAAAATGGAGGGGATGAGCTGTGGATAGGGGTGAAAGGCCAATCAAACTTCGTGATAGCTGGTTCTCTCCGAAATGCATTTAGGTGCAGCGTTGCGTGTTTCTTGCCGGAGGTAGAGCTACTGGATAGCCGATGGGCCCCAAAAGGTTACTGACGTTAGCCAAACTCCGAATGCCGGTAAGTGAGAGCGCAGCAGTGAGACGGTGGGGGATAAGCTTCATCGTCGAGAGGGAAACAACCCAGACCACCGAATAAGGTCCCTAAGCGCGTGCTAAGTGGGAAAGGATGTGGAGTTGCACAGACAACCAGGAGGTTGGCTTAGAAGCAGCCACCCTTGAAAGAGTGCGTAATAGCTCACTGGTCAAGTGATTCCGCGCCGACAATGTAACGGGGCTCAAGCACGCCACCGAATTCGTGGCATTCGCACTAGTGACAGGCCTTCGTGGTCCAGTCGTGTGGATGGGTAGGAGAGCGTCGTGTGGGCAGTGAAGCGGCGGTGGAAACCAGCCGTGGAGGCCACACGAGTGAGAATGCAGGCATGAGTAGCGAAAGACGGGTGAGAAACCCGTCCTCCGAAAGACCAAGGGTTCCAGGGCCAGGTTAATCCGCCCTGGGTAAGTCGGGACCTAAGGCGAGGCCGACAGGCGTAGTCGATGGACAACGGGTTGATATTCCCGTACTGACGAAAAACCGCCCAAGCCAATCCAGTAGTGCTAAGAGTCCTAACCCGGACAGATGGATCCCTTCGGGGTGAAGCAGTCCGGTCTAACGCTCGAACCCGTCTGGTGCGGTTAGCGTATTAACAGGTGTGACGCAGGAAGGTAGCTGAGCCGGGCGATGGTTGTCCCGGTCTAAGAATGTAGGCCGAGAGATAGGCAAATCCGTCTCTCATACAGGCTGAGACTCGATGGGTAGTCCTCACGGACGAAATCAGTGATCCTATGCTGCCAAGAAAAGCATCGACGCGAGGTTTTAGTCACCCGTACCCCAAACCGACTCAGGTGGTCAGGTAGAGAATACCAAGGAGATCGAGAGAATCGTGGTTAAGGAACTCGGCAAAATGCCCCCGTAACTTCGGGAGAAGGGGGGCCGGACGCGTGAAGGGATTCACTCCTGGAGCGTTGAAGGCCGCAGAGACCAGTGGGAAGCGACTGTTTACTAAAAACACAGGTCCGTGCCAAGTCGCAAGACGATGTATACGGACTGACGCCTGCCCGGTGCTGGAAGGTTAAGAGGAACGGTTAGCCGCAAGGCGAAGCTGAGAATTTAAGCCCCAGTAAACGGCGGTGGTAACTATAACCATCCTAAGGTAGCGAAATTCCTTGTCGGGTAAGTTCCGACCTGCACGAATGGCGTAACGACTTCCCAGCTGTCTCAACCGCGAACTCGGCGAAATTGCACTACGAGTAAAGATGCTCGTTACGCGCAGCAGGACGGAAAGACCCCGTGACCTTTACTACAGCTTGGTATTGGTGTTCGGTGTGGCTTGTGTAGGATAGGTGGGAGACGGTGAAGCTCGGACGCTAGTTCGGGTGGAGTCATTGTTGAAATACCACTCTGGTCACTCTGGATATCTAACTACGGACCCTGATCGGGTCCTGGGACAGTGCCTGGTGGGTAGTTTAACTGGGGCGGTTGCCTCCTAAAGAGTAACGGAGGCGCCCAAAGGTTCCCTCAATCTGGTTGGCAATCAGATGGCGAGTGTAAGTGCACAAGGGAGCTTGACTGTGAGACTGACAAGTCGAGCAGGGACGAAAGTCGGGACTAGTGATCCGGCAGTGGCTTGTGGAAGCGCTGTCGCTCAACGGATAAAAGGTACCTCGGGGATAACAGGCTGATCTTGCCCAAGAGTCCATATCGACGGCATGGTTTGGCACCTCGATGTCGGCTCGTCGCATCCTGGGGCTGGAGTAGGTCCCAAGGGTTGGGCTGTTCGCCCATTAAAGCGGTACGCGAGCTGGGTTTAGAACGTCGTGAGACAGTTCGGTCCCTATCCGCTGCGCGCGTAGGAAATTTGAAAGGATCTGACCCTAGTACGAGAGGACCGGGTTGGACGAACCTCTGGTGTGTCAGTTGTTCCGCCAGGAGCACCGCTGATTAGCTACGTTCGGGATGGATAACCGCTGAAAGCATCTAAGCGGGAAGCCGGCCTTGAGATGAGATTTCCATACCTTCGGGTGAGAGGCTCCCAGCTAGACTACTGGGTTGATAGGCAGGATGTGGAAGCGAGGACGAAAGACTCGTGGAGCTGACCTGTACTAATAAGCCGATAACTTGATAAATCACTACTCACATGCATGTTGTAAGGCTGGCATGTGGGGCCTGATGCTCGCGTCTACTGAGTGGTTCTCGATGTACGGTCGAGAACCCAACACCAACACCACGTGTTGGACTGTTGAAACCTATACATCAATAGTGTTTCGGCGGCCATAGCGAGAGGGAAACGCCCGGTCCCATTCCGAACCCGGAAGCTAAGACTCTCAGCGCCGATGGTACTGCAAGGGGGACCTTGTGGGAGAGTAGGACACCGCCGGACTTCTTTCGAAAGAGGCCAGCCTTCGGGCTGGCCTCTTTTCGTTTAACCACCGCAGGGGTTTGCTGGAGGAATGCCCCGCCTCCGCCGTTCCGATGCCGCCGGCATCGGCATCCGTCGTCTGAAGTCCGGTCGTGGATTCACCTACCGCGACGCGGACGGGACCACCGTGACCGACCCGGAGCTGCGTGCCCGCATCGACCATCTCGCGATCCCCCCGGCCTGGACGGATGTATGGATCGCCCCGTACGCGAACGGGCACATCCAGGCGACGGGCATCGATGGCGCCGGCCGACGGCAGTACATTTACCACCCCACGTGGCGGGAGCAGAAGGACCGCATCAAGTACGACCGTGCCCTGTCCCTGGCCGAGTCGTTGCCTGCAGCTCGTCGCCAGGTGACGATCGACCTGCGGAAGGACGGCTACCTACGCGAGCGCGTTCTCGCGGCCGGGTTCCGGATGCTCGACACCGGCTCCCTGAGGGTGGGCAGCGAGCGGTACGCACAGGCGCACGGCAGTCATGGTCTCACCACGCTGCTGTGCTCCCACGCCACGACGAGCGGCGACCGGGTGCACCTGTCGTTCCCGGCGAAGAGCGGTCAGGAGTGGGACTCGGAGATCGTCGATGCCGACCTCACCTCGCTGGTGCGGAGCCTGAAGCGCCGAGGTGGACAGTCGCGTCTGCTGGCCTGGAAAGATGGCGCCCGGTGGCGCCCGGTCGCGGCCGAAGAGATCAACGAGTACGTGAAGGAGCGTACCGGGGGCGAGTTCACGGCGAAGGACTTCCGCACCCTCCACGGTACGGTTGCCGCAGCGGTGAGCCTCGCTCGCACGGGCCCCACGAACACCAAGACGGCGAGGAGTCGCGCGGTCGCGCAGGCGATCAGGGACGCTGCGGCGGTGCTCGGCAACACGCCTGCCATCGCGAAGGCCAGCTACGTCGACCCGCGCGTGATCGACCATTACGCTGCGGGGGAGACGATCGACCCGGCGAGGCCGGAGACCGAACTCCGGGCGATGCTGTTCGAGTGATGCCCTTGTGTTCTCGGCGGAAAAGAGCAGAATAGGGGCCAATCGTTCTTACGGGAGGCTCGCCGCCAGACGCTGCGAACAGAGCTAGGCCGTGAGCGACCAGCGGATTTTGACGACTGGGCTCCGGGTTCTCCCGTAAGAACGTTCCTTTTCCGACATGCTGCCGAAACGTCGCGGGCATAGCGTGGAGACGTGTTCACCAAGTCGTATCCCGCAGCTCCGGAGGGCTTCTTCGCGGCCGAGGCGGCAGGACTCGCCTGGCTCGCCGACGCCGGCGGTGCCCGCTGCGTGAGGGTCGAGAGCGTCGGTGACACCGAGATCGTGCTCGAGGAGCTGACCACGGCGCGCCCGGCCAGGGAGCAGGCTCGTCGCTTCGGGGAGATGCTCGCCACGACGCACCGTGCCGGCGCGGGCGCTTTCGGGGCAGGCCCGCCGGGCGGCCCCGGCGTGGGGTTCATCGGTCGGCGCGAGATGTCGCTGCGCGAGCACGAGTCGTGGAGCGACTTCTATGTGCTCGAGAGAGTGCTGCCGTACGCCGAGCAGGCTGTCGCGCGCGGCAATCTGAGCGCCGACGGGTTCCGCACCGTGCAGCGTGCCTGCGATCTCATCCGCTCGGGCATCTTCGACGACGACGAGCCGCCGGCACGCGTGCACGGCGACCTGTGGTCGGGGAACGTGATGTGGACGCTGACCGGGGTCGTGATGATCGACCCGGCAGCCCACGGGGGGCACCGGGAGACCGACCTCGCCATGCTCGTGCTGTTCGGCGCGCCCTTCCTCGAGGAGATCCTCGCGGGGTACGACAAGGCCTGGCCGCTCGACCCCGGATGGCACGCGCGGGTGCCGTTGCACCAGCTGTTCCCACTCGCCGTGCACGCGGTGGGCCACGGCGCGTCGTACGGCGACGAGCTCGAGCGGGCTGCATCCGCCGTGCTCCGTCTCGGTGCGGGATCCGCGCACTGACGCGCGACACGCCCGGGTTGCAAGTACCTCGGGAATGTGGCAAACTCGTCTAGTTCAACATTTTGGGCCGCTCTGTGCGCGCCCGGATCACTGTCTTGGCAGTGCATAGCCCACGGAGCCCCGCTCCTGGATGGTTAGGCCGCAGGCAGCAGAACAGAGCTTAATCGCAATCACCTTCTCCTTCGGGAGAACTCTGTGCGCGGTGCTTGATAGCAGAACAGCGGGCGTCCAATGCAGTCGAGGCTGTACGACGCATGAATGAGAGAGAGTCACACATGGCGGGACAGAAGATCCGCATCCGACTTAAGTCGTATGACCACGAGGTCATCGACACCTCGGCACGCAAGATCGTCGACACGGTCACGCGCGCAGGAGCAACCGTCGTCGGCCCCGTGCCGCTTCCGACGGAGAAGAACGTGGTGGCCGTCATCCGTTCGCCCCACAAGTACAAGGACAGCCGCGAGCACTTCGAGATGCGCACCCACAAGCGCCTCATCGACATCATCGACCCGACGCCCAAGGCCGTCGACTCCCTGATGCGTCTCGACCTCCCGGCCGACGTCAACATCGAGATCAAGCTCTGAGCGCGGAAGGACCAGGACTAAGCAATGGCTACCACCGCTAAGACTTCCAAGGGCCTGCTCGGCAAGAAGCTCGGCATGACCCAGGTGTGGGACGAGAACAACCGCCTCATCCCCGTCACCGTCGTCGAGGTCTCCCCGAACGTCGTCACCCAGATCCGCACCCCGGAGAAGGATGGCTACTCCGCTGTTCAGATCGCCGCCGGCCAGATCGACCCGCGCAAGGTCAACAAGCCCGCGACCGGTCACTTCGACGCCGCAGGCGTGACCCCGCGCCGTCACATCACCGAGATCCGCACCGCGGATGCCGCCGACTACACCATCGGCCAGGAGCTCACCGCCGAAGGCGTGTTCGAGGCCGGCCAGAAGGTCGACGTCGTCGGAACGTCCAAGGGCAAGGGCTTCGCCGGTGTGATGAAGCGCCACAACTTCAAGGGTGTCTCCGCGTCGCACGGTGCTCACCGCAACCACCGCAAGCCCGGTTCCATCGGTGCCTCCTCGACGCCCAGCCGCGTCTTCAAGGGCATGCGCATGGCCGGCCGCATGGGTGGCGAGCGCGTCACCGTGCTCAACCTGGTCATCCACTCGGTCGACGCCGAGAAGGGCCTGCTGCTCGTCAAGGGCGCCGTACCCGGTGCCAAGGGCCGCCTCGTTTTCGTTCGCAACGCAGTGAAGGGGGCGTAGTCGATGGCTACCGCTACTAACACGCTCGATGTCCTCGACGTCGCCGGCAAGAAGTCCGGAACCGTCGAGCTGCCCGCCGAGATCTTCGACGTGCAGACCAACATCCCGCTCATCCACCAGGTCGTCGTGGCCCAGCTCGCCGCGGCACGTCAGGGAACCCACAAGACCAAGCGTCGTGGTGAGGTCTCCGGTGCCGGCCGCAAGCCGTTCAAGCAGAAGGGAACCGGTCGCGCTCGCCAGGGCTCCATCCGCGCTCCCCAGATGACCGGTGGTGGCATCGTCCACGGACCGGTGCCCCGCAGCTACGCACAGCGCACCCCCAAGAAGATGATCGCCGCGGCACTGCTCGGCGCTCTCTCCGACCGCGCTCGTGGCGGCCGCCTCCACGTCGTCGACTCGCTCGCCCTCGGCGACGCGCCCTCGACCAAGGCGACCAGCGAGTTCCTCGCCACCGTCGCGTCGTCGAAGCACGTCCTCGTCGTCATCGAGCGCGACGACCTCGTGAGCTCGAAGAGCGTCCGCAACATCCCGACCGTTCACGTGCTGCCCGCAGACCAGCTGAACGCCTACGACGTCCTCGTCTCCGACGACATCGTCTTCACCAAGGCATCGTTCGACGCGCTCGTCGCCGCGAAGGCCAAGAAGGAAGAGGTTTCCGCATGAGCAACGCCGCCTTCAACAAGGACCCGCGCGACATCATCCTCGCTCCGGTCGTCTCCGAGAAGAGCTACGGCCTGATCGACCAGGGCAAGTACACCTTCGTGGTCGACCCCCGCTCGAACAAGACCGAGATCAAGCTCGCCATCGAGAAGATCTTCAAGGTGGAGGTCGCCTCGATCAACACCCTGAACCGTCAGGGCAAGACCCGTCGCACCCGCTTCGGCCAGGGCAAGCGCAAGGACACCAAGCGCGCGATCGTCACGCTCAAGTCGGGCTCCATCGACATCTTCACGGCCGTCGGCTAGGCACGGAAGCTAGAGGAAAAGACACATGGCTATTCGCAAGTACAAGCCGACGACCCCCGGTCGTCGTGGTTCGTCCGTCTCGGACTTCGCCGAGATCACCCGCTCGACCCCCGAGAAGTCGCTGCTCCGTCCGCTCTCCAAGACCGGTGGCCGCAACAACCAGGGCCGCATCACCACTCGTCACATCGGTGGTGGACACAAGCGCCAGTACCGCGTCATCGACTTCCGTCGTAACGACAAGGACGGCGTGAACGCCAAGGTCGCGCACATCGAGTACGACCCCAACCGCACCGCGCGCATCGCGCTGCTCCACTTCGTGGACGGCACCAAGCGGTACATCCTGGCCCCGAACAAGCTCGCCCAGGGCGACATCGTGGAGTCGGGCGCCGGCGCCGACATCAAGCCCGGCAACAACCTGCCGCTGCGCAACATCCCGACCGGTACCGTGATCCACGCGATCGAGCTGAAGCCGGGCGGTGGCGCCAAGATGGCCCGCTCCGCAGGCACCTCGGTTCGTCTCGTCGCGAAGGACGGCCCCTACGCGCAGCTCCGACTGCCGTCGGGCGAGATCCGCAACGTCGACGCCCGCTGCCGCGCCACGATCGGCGAGGTCGGCAACGCCGAGCAGTCGAACATCAACTGGGGCAAGGCCGGCCGCAACCGCTGGAAGGGCATCCGCCCGACCGTCCGCGGTGTGGCGATGAACCCGGTCGACCACCCGCACGGTGGTGGTGAGGGCAAGACCTCCGGTGGTCGTCACCCGGTCAGCCCGTGGGGTCAGGCCGAGGGCCGTACCCGTCACCCCAACAAGGAAAGCGACAAGCTCATCGTGCGTCGTCGGACCGTCGGCAAGAAGCGTAAGTAGGAGTCTAGAAAATGCCACGCAGTCTCAAAAAGGGCCCCTTCGTCGACGACCACCTGTACCGCAAGGTCGTCACGCAGAACGAGGCCGGTTCGAAGAACGTCATCAAGACCTGGTCGCGTCGTTCCATGATCATCCCGGCCTTCCTGGGCCACACGATCGCGGTGCACGACGGCCGCAAGCACATCCCGGTGTTCATCACCGAGACCATGGTGGGTCACAAGCTGGGCGAGTTCGCCCCGACCCGCACCTTCCGTGGACACGTGAAGGACGACAAGAAGGGCCGTCGCCGCTAAGCGCGGCGACGTGAAGGAGGAAGAAGAATGGTGGAGTCGATCGCACGCGTGCGTCACATCCGCGTCACCCCCCAGAAGGCCCGTCGTGTCGTCAACCTGATCCGCGGCCGTCAGGCCGTCGAGGCGCTGGCCATCCTGAAGTTCGCCCCGCAGGGCGCTTCGGAGCCCGTGTACAAGCTGGTCGCCTCGGCGATCGCGAACGCCCGGGTCAAGGCGGATGCCACGAACAGCTACCTGGACGAGCAGGACCTCTTCGTCGCGAAGGCTTTCGTCGACGAGGGCACCACGCTCAAGCGCTTCCAGCCCCGTGCTCAGGGACGCGCGTTCCGCATCAACAAGCGCACCAGCCACATCACGATCGTCCTGGCCACGCCTGACGAAGCCGATGTCGCCGCAGCGAGCAAGAAGGCGAGCAAGTAATGGGCCAGAAAGTCAATCCGTACGGCTTCCGTCTCGGGATCACCACCGACCACGTGTCGCGCTGGTTCTCCGACAGCACGAAGAAGGGTCAGCGTTACGCCGACTACGTGGCTGAGGACGTGAAGATCCGCAACCTGCTGAAGACCTCGCTCGACCGCGCCGGCGTGGCGAAGATCGAGATCGAGCGCACCCGCGACCGCGTGCGTGTGGACATCCACACCGCCCGCCCGGGCATCGTCATCGGCCGCCGCGGCGCCGAGGCCGAGCGCATCCGCGCCGACCTCGAGAAGCTCACCGGCAAGCAGATCCAACTGAACATCCTCGAGGTGAAGAACCCCGAGGCCGAGGCCCAGCTCGTGGCCCAGGGCATCGCCGAGCAGCTCACCGCCCGTGTGGCCTTCCGCCGCGCGATGCGCAAGGGTCTGCAGGGCGCTCAGCGCGCCGGCGCCAAGGGTGTCCGCATCCAGGTGTCGGGCCGTCTCGGCGGCGCCGAGATGAGCCGCTCCGAGTTCTACCGCGAGGGCCGCGTGCCGCTGCACACCCTCCGCGCCAACATCGACTACGGCTTCTACGAGGCCAAGACGACGTTCGGCCGCATCGGTGTGAAGGTCTGGATCTACAAGGGCGACATCACCAACAAGGAGCTCGCTCGCGAGCAGGCCAACCAGAAGTCCTCGCGCCCCGAGCGCGGCGACCGCGACCGTCCGCGCCGTAACTCCGCCCCCAAGGCGGACGCACCGGTCGCAGCAGGAGTTGAGGCGTAATCATGCTTATCCCCCGTCGAGTCAAGCACCGTAAGCAGCACCACCCGGGTCGCAGTGGCCAGGCCACCGGTGGCACGAAGGTGAACTTCGGTGAGTTCGGTATCCAGGCCCTCACCCCCGCCTATGTGACCAACCGTCAGATCGAGTCCGCTCGTATCGCGATGACCCGTCACATCAAGCGTGGTGGAAAGGTGTGGATCAACATCTACCCCGACCGTCCGCTCACGAAGAAGCCTGCCGAGACCCGCATGGGTTCCGGTAAGGGTTCTCCCGAGTGGTGGGTCGCCAACGTCAAGCCGGGCCGCGTGCTCTTCGAGCTGAGCGGGGTCAACGAGACCATCGCCCGCGAGGCACTCACCCGTGCAATCCACAAGCTGCCGCTCAAGGCACGCATCATCAAGCGCGAGGAGGGCGACGCGTAATGGCGATCGGATCCAAGGAGCTCGCCCCGGCGGAGCTCGACACCTTTGAAGACTCCCGTCTCATCGAGGAGCTTCGCAAGGCCAAGGAAGAGCTGTTCAACCTGCGCTTCCAGTCGGCGACCGGCCAGCTCGAGAGCCACGGCCGTCTCCGTGCCGTGAAGCGCGACATCGCTCGCATCTACACGGTCATCCGCGAGCGGGAGCTCGGCATCCGTGCCACCCCCGCCCCCGTCGAGGCTCCGGCCAAGGCGACCAAGAAGTCCAAGAAGGCAGCTGAGCCCGAGGCTCCCGCCGAGACCGAGGAGGCCACCAAGTAATGGCTAAGACCGAAGAGAAGGTCGCGGAAGCCGGACACGAGTCGGCTGCCCACGACGTCAAGGACGAGAGCGCCCGCGGCTACCGCAAGGCGCGCCGCGGCTACGTGGTGAGCGACAAGATGGACAAGACCATCGTCGTCGAGGTCGAAGACCGCGTGAAGCACCCGCTGTACGGCAAGGTCATCCGCCGCACCTCCAAGGTGAAGGCGCACGACGAGACCAACAGCGCCGGCATCGGCGACCTCGTGGTCATCAACGAGACCCGCCCGCTGAGCGCGACCAAGCGCTGGCGCCTGGTCGAGATCCTGGAGAAGGCGAAGTAACATGCTGCAGCAAGAATCACGAGTGAAGGTGGCCGACAACACCGGCGCCAAGGAGCTCCTGACGATTCGTGTGCTCGGTGGATCCGGCCGTCGCTACGCGGGACTCGGCGACGTCATCGTCGCGACCGTGAAGGACGCCATCCCCGGCGGAAACGTCAAGAAGGGCGACGTGGTCAAGGCCGTCATCGTCCGCACCGTCAAGCAGACCCGTCGTCCCGACGGTTCGTACATCAAGTTCGACGAGAACGCCGCAGTGATCCTGAAGAACGACGGCGACCCCCGTGGTACCCGTATCTTCGGCCCGGTCGGTCGTGAGCTCCGTGACAAGAAGTTCATGAAGATCATCTCGCTGGCACCGGAGGTTATCTAGTCATGGCAAAGATCAAGAAGGGTGACCTGGTTCAGGTCATCTCGGGCCCGAGCCAGGCCCGCGGCGGAGACCGCGGCAAGCAGGGTCGCGTCATCGAGGTGCTCGTCGAGAAGAACCGCGTGGTCGTCGAAGGCGTGAACTTCGTCACCAAGCACGTTCGCGTCGGCCAGACCCAGCGCGGCACCAAGACCGGCGGCATCGAGACCATGGAGGCGCCGATCCACGTGTCGAACGTCGCCCTGGTCGACCCCGAGACCAAGAAGCCGACCCGCGTCGGCCACCGCAACGAAGAAGTCACGAAGGACGGCGTCACCAAGACGGTCCGCGTTCGTTACGCGAAGAAGTCAGGAAAAGACCTCTGATGAGCACCGAGACTGCCGCGCCCGCTGGCAAAATCCAGCCGCGCCTGAAGCAGAAGTACAAGAACGAGATCGTCGACTCGCTCACCAAGGAGTTCTCCTTCACGAACGTGCACCAGGTGCCCGGCCTCGTGAAGATCGTGGTGAACACCGGTGTCGGCGAGGCCGCCCGCGACGGCAAGGTCATCGACGGTGCGGTCAAGGACCTCACCGCGATCACCGGCCAGAAGCCGCAGGTCACCAAGGCCCGCAAGTCGATCGCCCAGTTCAAGCTGCGCGAGGGCCAGCCCATCGGCGCTCACGTCACCCTCCGCGGTGACCGTGCCTGGGAGTTCCTCGACCGCCTGCTCTCGCTGGCCCTTCCCCGCATCCGCGACTTCCGTGGTCTCTCCGACCAGCAGTTCGACGGCCGCGGCAACTACACCTTCGGTCTGACCGAGCAGTCGATGTTCCACGAGATCGACCAGGACAAGATCGACCGCGTGCGTGGATTCGACATCACCGTCGTCACCACCGCGAAGAACGACGACGAGGGTCGCGCGCTGCTCAAGGCGCTCGGGTTCCCCTTCAAGTCGAACGACAGCACCACCAACTAGCACCACCCCACCCACGACGACCACAGGTCGGCTCGCTCGTAAAGCGTGACCGAAACCAGGCGCGAAAGGCACTACATCATGACAATGACAGATCCGGTCGCAGACATGCTGACCCGTCTGCGCAACGCGAACTCGGCGCACCACGACTCCGTGTCGATGCCGCACTCGAAGCTCAAGTCGCACATCGCCGAGATCCTCAAGACCGAGGGCTACATCTCCGGCTGGGAGGTCACCGACGCCAAGGTCGGCCAGACCCTCACGCTGAACCTCAAGTTCGGCCCGAACCGTGAGCGTTCGATCGCGGGCATCAAGCGCGTGTCGAAGCCCGGTCTCCGCGTCTACGCGAAGTCGACCGAGATCCCCACCGTGCTCGGTGGCCTCGGCGTCGCCATCCTGTCCACCTCCTCAGGTCTCTTGACAGACCGTCAGGCGAGCAAGAAGGGCGTAGGCGGAGAAGTCCTCGCCTATGTGTGGTAACTGACAATGTCACGTATCGGACGTCTCCCCATCGACATCCCCGCCGGCGTCACCGTCACGATCGACGGCCAGGATGTCGCAGTCAAGGGCCCGAAGGGCGAGCTCTCGCTCACCATCGCCAGCCCCATCACGGCTTCGGTCGAGGAGAACCAGGTTCTCGTCACCCGCCCGGATGACGAGCGCACCTCGCGGTCGCTCCACGGCCTCACCCGCACCCTCATCGCGAACCAGATCGTCGGCGTGACCGACGGCTACTCCAAGAGCCTCGAGGTCGTCGGCACGGGTTACCGCGTCGCCGCCAAGGGCACCGGAGTGGAGTTCGCACTCGGGTTCTCGCACCCCGTCTCGGTGGAACCGCCCGCGGGCATCACCTTCACCGTCGAGGGCAACAACAAGCTCACGGTCAACGGCATCGACAAGCAGGCTGTCGGTGAGGTGGCCGCCAACATTCGCAAGCTGCGCAAGCCCGAGCCCTACAAGGGCAAGGGTGTGCGGTACGCCGGCGAGGTCGTTCGCCGCAAGGCCGGAAAGAGTGGTAAGTAAGCCATGGCTACTGGAATCAGAGGAAAGTCGAAGTCCGCAGCCCGCGACCGCCGGCACGCCCGACTCCGCAAGAAGGTCGAAGGAACCGCTGCGCGTCCGCGCCTCGTGGTCACCCGCTCGGCACGTCACGTCTTCGTGCAGGTCGTCGACGACAGCAAGGGTCACACCCTCGCGTCGGCATCGACCCTCGAGACCGACCTGCGCGCCTTCGACGGCGACAAGAGCGCCAAGGCCAAGAAGGTCGGTGAGCTTGTCGCCGAGCGCGCGAAGCTGGCCGGCATCGAGGCGGTCGTCTTCGACCGCGGCGGAAACCGCTACGCCGGTCGCGTCGCGGCCGTGGCCGATGGAGCTCGAGAGGGTGGTCTGAGCCTGTGAGCACCGACAACAACAAGGAGCAGGACGTGGCAGCAGTCACCGAGACCCCCGTGGAGACCGCTGCGTCCTCGGGGTCGAACCAGAGCGAGCCGCGCGAAGCCCGTCGTGGTGGTCGCGAGCGCAACCCCAACCGCGGTGACCGCGGCAGCCGTGACGCCGACAAGAGCCAGTTCCTCGAGCGCGTCGTCACCATCAACCGTGTCTCCAAGGTCGTGAAGGGTGGTCGTCGCTTCAGCTTCACCGCTCTCGTGGTCGTCGGCGACGGCAACGGTCTGGTGGGCGTCGGCTACGGCAAGGCCCGCGAGGTGCCGACCGCGATCTCGAAGGGCGTCGAGGAAGCGAAGAAGAACTTCTTCCGCGTTCCTCGCGTCGGCAACACGATCCCCCACCCGGTTCAGGGTGAGGCGGCCGCCGGTGTGGTGCTCCTGCGCCCCGCCGCCGCCGGTACCGGTGTTATCGCCGGTGGCCCGGTGCGCGCCGTTCTCGAGTGCGCCGGCATCCACGACATCCTCTCGAAGTCGCTCGGCTCGTCGAACACGATCAACATCGTGCACGCGACCGTGGAGGCGCTGCAGCAGCTCGAAGAGCCCCGCGCCGTCGCCGCCCGTCGTGGCCTCGACTTCGAAGACGTCGCCCCGGCCCGCCTCGTGCGTGCCGAGGCCGACGCGCTCGCAGCGAAGGCAGGTGCATGATGGCCGCGCGCCTCAAGGTGACCCAGATCAAGTCCAAGATCAGCGAGAAGCAGAACCAGCGGGACACGCTGCGCAGCCTCGGACTGAAGCGCATCGGCGACATCGTCGTGCGTGAAGACAACGCCCAGAACCGCGGGTACGTGCGCACCGTCGCACACCTGGTGAAGGTCGAGGAGATTGACTAATGGCTGAATCAGAAGCCAAGGAGACCGCGAAGGCGGCTCCCAAGAAGGCTGCTGCCCCCAAGGCCGCCGCCGAGAAGGCCCCCGCCGCAGAGAAGCCCGCCAAGGCTGCCGCTGCGGAGAAGCCCGCCAAGGCTCCGGCCAAGGCCAAGGCTGCTGCGGAGACCAAGGCTCCGGCTGCCTCGACGGCCGCCACCGCCAAGGCGGCTCCGAAGGCCGAGAAGGCCGACGAGTCGACCGAGTCGCGCGAGCACGTGCTGAAGGTGCACCACCTCCGTCCCGCCCCCGGTGCCAAGAAGGCGCGCACGCGCGTCGGCCGTGGTGAGGGCTCGAAGGGTAAGACCGCCGGTCGCGGTACCAAGGGAACCAAGGCCCGGTACCAGGTCAAGGTGGGCTTCGAGGGTGGCCAGATGCCGCTGCACATGCGCACCCCGAAGCTGCGCGGCTTCAAGAACCCGTTCCGCGTCGAGTACCAGGTCGTGAACCTGGACAAGCTCGCCGAGCTCTACCCGAGCGGCGGCGACGTCACCATCAGCGACCTGGTCGCCAAGGGTGCCGTGCGCAAGAACGAGAAGGTCAAGGTTCTCGGCGATGGCGACATCTCCGTGAAGCTGAACGTCACGGTCGACAAGGTCTCCGGCTCCGCCGAAGAGAAGATCGTCGCCGCTGGTGGTTCCGTCAAGTAAGTACTGACAGTCCGGTGACCCGAATCGCCGAGCGTCGACAGATGCGTCATGAGAATGAGGTAGCCTGTCGAGGCCACGAATCGGGTCACCGGACTTCTTGGCATTGAGCCACACGAACGCAGGAGGCCCTTTTTGTTCAAAGCCGTCGCGCGGATCTTCCGGACCCCGGACCTCCGCAGGAAGATTGGCTTCACGCTCGGCATCGTCGCGCTGTTCCGGCTGGGATCGTTCATCCCGGCACCCTTCGTGGACTTCGGGAACGTGCAGACCTGTCTCGCCGCCAACCAGGGCACCTCAGGCCTCTACGAGCTCGTCAACCTGTTCTCGGGTGGCGCGCTCCTCCAGCTGTCGATCTTCGCGCTGGGCATCATGCCGTACATCACGGCCTCGATCATCGTGCAGCTGCTGCGCGTGGTCATCCCTCACTTCGAGACCCTCTACAAGGAGGGCCAGTCGGGCCAGAGCCGCCTGACGCAGTACACCCGCTACCTCACCATCGCGCTCGGTGTGCTGCAGTCGACGACCCTCATCACCGTCGCCCGTTCCGGCGCACTGTTCGGCACCTCGACGGTCGCCGAGTGCGGCCAGCTCATCACCAACGACGCCTGGTACGCCATCCTGCTCATGGTCATCACCATGACGGCCGGCACCGGCGTCATCATGTGGATGGGTGAGCTCGTCACCGAGCGCGGCATCGGCAACGGCATGTCGCTGCTCATCTTCACCTCCATCGCCTCGACCTTCCCGTCGTCGCTGTGGCTCATCGCCCAGACCCAGAGCTTCGAGACCTTCCTCGCGGTGCTCGCGGTTGGAGTCGCGGTGATCTTCGGCGTGGTGTTCGTGGAGCTCTCGCAGCGCCGCATCCCGGTGCAGTACGCCAAGCGCGTCGTGGGCCGGCGCACCTACGGCGGCAACAACACCTACATCCCCATCAAGGTCAACATGGCCGGTGTGGTGCCCGTCATCTTCGCGTCGTCGCTGCTGTACCTGCCGGCGCTCATCGCCCAGTTCAACCAGCCCGCAGCAGGCCAGGCACCGGCCGAGTGGGTCACCTGGATCAACAACTACCTCGTGCGCGGCGACCACCCGCTATACATGCTGCTGTACTTCCTGCTCATCGTGGGCTTCACCTACTTCTACGTCGCGATCACCTTCAACCCAGAAGAGGTCGCCGACAACATGAAGAAGTTCGGCGGCTTCATTCCCGGCATCCGGGCCGGCCGGCCGACCGCCGAGTACCTCGACTACGTGCTCACCCGCATCACGCTGCCGGGCTCGCTCTACCTCGGTCTCATCGCCCTCCTGCCGCTCATCGCGCTGGTGGCGGTCGGCGCCAACCAGAACTTCCCGTTCGGTGGCGCGTCGATCCTCATCATCGTGGGTGTGGGTCTCGAGACGGTGAAGCAGATCGACTCGCAGCTGCAGCAGCGTCACTACGAAGGGCTCCTCCGATGACGGATCAGGCCGGCACCACCGAACCGAACGGCTCGCTCCGCCTCCTGATCATCGGCCCGCCCGGTGCGGGCAAGGGCACCCAGGCAGCCCGGCTGTCGGCCACCTACGGCATCGCGGCGATCTCGACCGGCGACATCTTCCGGGAGAACGTGAAGAACGGCACGCCGCTCGGGGTGAAGGCCAAGGAGTTCATGGATGCGGGGCAGTACGTTCCCGACTCCCTCACGAACGACCTGGTGCGCGACCGCCTCGCCCAGCCCGACGTCGCCGACGGCTTCCTGCTCGACGGCTACCCGCGAACGCTGCAGCAGGTCGAGGAGCTCGACGGCATCCTCGGCGTGGCCGGCACAGGTCTCGACGCCGTGATCGTGCTCACCGCCGACACCGACGAGGTGGTGCGCCGCCTGCTGGGCCGCGCCGCCGAGCAGGGTCGGAGCGACGACAGCGAAGAGGTCATCCGCAAGCGGCTCGACGTCTACGCCGAGCAGACCGCGCCGCTCATCGAGGTCTACACCGAGCGTGGACTCGTGGTCGAGGTCGACGGCCTCGGCGAGATCGACGAGGTCACCGGCCGCATCATCGCCGCCCTCGCCGCTCGATGACAACGGCTCGCTGCGGAAGGTCGAGGTCGGCCGCGTGATCGGGCGCAACAAGGGGATCTACAAGAGCCCGGCTGAGCTGCGTCTCATGGTGGAGCCGGGTCTCGCCACCGCGGCGTCGCTCGCCGCCGTGCGCGACGCCATCCGTCCCGGCATCTCGACGCTCGACCTCGACGCCATCGCCGACCAGGCCATCCGTGCCCGGGGCGGTGTCTCGAACTTCCAGATGGTTCCCGGCTACTCCCACACCGTCTGCGCATCCGTCAACGACGACATCGTGCACGGCATCCCGAACGGGCGTCTGCTCGAGCCCGGCGACATCGTGTCGATCGACAGCGGTGCCGACGTGGGCGGCTGGAACGGCGACTCCGCCATGACGATCGTGCTCGACGACCCGACGCGGCCCGAGCTGGTCGCGGCGCGGCAGCTGCTCTCCGACGTGACCGAGCAGTCGCTCTGGCACGGCATCGCGCGGCTGGCCACCGCCCGCCATCTCAACGAGGTCGGCGAGGCGATCGAGGAGTACGTGGAGGAGCATCCGTCGACGAAGGCGGGGGCCACCTACGGCATCCTCACCGACTACATCGGGCACGGCATCGGTCGCAGCATGCACGAGGCACCGCCCGTGTTCAACTACCGGGTGCGCCAGCGCGGGCCCGAGGTGAAGCCCGGTCTCGTCGTCGCCATCGAGCCGATGATCACGGCGGGCACGACCGAGACCTTCGTGCGCGACGACGAGTGGACGGTGGCGTCGGCCGACGGCAGCATGGCGAGCCACTGGGAGCACTCGGTGGCCGTGCACGCAGACGGCATCTGGGTGCTGACCGCCGAAGACGGCGGGGCCTCGGGCCTCCTGCCGCTCGGCATCACCCCGGTGCCCATTCCTTAGTACTCAGGCGTACGCGAGCCGGATGAGCCGGCTCCCCTCTCGAGCGAAGGCGGGTCTGTTCGGTGAAGACACTCATCACGGGAGGCGCAGGCTTCCTCGGAGATCGGCTCGCGCGCGCCCTGCTCTCGAGCGGCGAGGTGACCGTGGCGGGGGAGACGTCGCCGCTGACCGGCCTGACGGTCGTCGACCGTGTGCCGCCACGCCCCGACCTCGCTGGCGACCACCGGGTGACCGCCGTGGTGGGAGATCTCGGTGAGGCCCTCGCCGCCGGGGTGCTCGAGGGCATCGACCTCGTCTTCCACCTCGCCGCCGTGGTGTCGAGCGAGGCGGAGCGCGACTTCGACCTCGGGATGCGCGTCAACCTCGCCGCCACCATGGACCTGCTCGAGGCCTGCCGCGCCCAGGCGACGCCGCCGAGACTCGTCTTCACCAGTTCGCTCGCCGTGTTCGGATCGACGGATGCGCTGCCGCTGCCGCCCGTCATCACCGACGAGACGCTGCCGACGCCGCAGTCGAGCTACGGCATCCAGAAGTTCATCGGTGAGCAGCTCGTCGCCGACTATGCGCGTCGCGGCCTCGTGCCCGCCCGCACGGTGCGGCTGATGACGGTGGCGGTGCGGCCGGGAGCGCCCAACGCGGCGGCGTCGAGCTTCCTCTCGGGTATCGTGCGCGAGCCGCTCGCGGGTGTCGCGAGCAACAGCCCCGTGCCCCCCGAGACGCTGGTGGCGCTCAGCTCACCCGGCCGCACCGTCGACGGGCTGCTGCTCGCCGCCGCCGCGACCGACGCCGACTGGGGGCCGCACACCGCGCTCACCCTCCCTGCCCTCACGGTGAGCGTGGGGGAGATGGTGGCAGCACTCGAGCGGGTGGCCGGGCCGGATGCCGCGGCGCTCGTGGGCTGGGAGCCCGACGAGGCGGTCGCCCGCATCGTCACCAGCTGGCCCTCCCGCTTCGACTCCGCCCGCGCCCGCCGCCTCGGCCTCACCCCCGACCCCGACTTCGACACCATCGTCGGGGCCTACCTCGACGAGAACGGGACGCGGTCGACCGCGTAGCGCGCGCATCCGCTCGTCCGTACAGCTCACGCCCTGCCCAGGCGGGTCAGGCGTCGATGACGTGGACGAGTTCGTCGATGAAGGAGGAGAAGTCGGTGGCGCGGCGCACGATGCGTTGCACGTCGTCGCGGTCGGAGAAGACCTCGACGAACTGGTCGAAGACGGTCTGGAAGGCCTTGCGGCCGGTCTCGCTGAACGCGATGAGGGCGATGACGTTCACCCGGTTCTCGCCCCACGGCATGGGGGTCTCGTTCACCACGAGGGCGATCGCCGTGCGGGCCGCGCTCATCACCATCGAGTGCGGCACGGCGATGGTGTCGGTGAACGCCGTCGACGACATGGCCTCGCGTTCGATGGCGCCCTCCACGTAGCTCTCGTCGATGACGCCGAGCGCCACCATCGACTCGCCGAGAGTGCGGATGAGGTCGGCCTCCGAGCTCGCCTGGAGGTTGCGCCAGAACAGCCGCTCGTCGAAGTACTCGAGCAGTTCGTCTTTGATCTCCATGCGTCGGCGGTGCCGCCTGACGGAGGAGATGGCCCGGCGGATGGCCTCGAGGTCTGCAGCGCCGAGGAAGGGCTGGATGACCACGACGTTGTCGCGCGCCGCCGGCACCGGGAGGGTGGTGACGACGATGTCGGAGGAGAGGGCCGCCCAATCGACGTCGGTGCGGGTGATGACGACGTCGACCTGCAGCTCGCCGCCGAGCTCCGCCTCGAGCTTGGCCCTGAGCGAGAGGTGCAGGTCGTAGTAGTTGGGGCTCACGATGGCGCAGCTCACCCGCTCCTCACGCAGGTTCTGCCGCTCGAGGTAGGAGCCGACGTGCAGCGCGATGTAGGCGATCTCGTCGTCGTTGACGGTGATGCCGTGGCGGCGCTGCACCTGGCTGGCGATGAACACGGCGAGCTCGTAGATCATGGGGTACGAGCCCTTGATCGACCGCGTCATCGGGTTGCGGGAGTGCGAGTTCTCCTGAGCCCTTGCCACCAGGTTCCGCACGTGCAGGCTCAGCCGCACGATGAAGTCGTCGTCGTCGAGGTCGACAAGGTATTCGTCGCTCGCGAGGCGGGCGATGCGCCGCATCTCGGCGAGGTCGTCGGCGTCGAGGAATCCCTCGGCGATGGCCTCGGTCGTCTCACCGTGGCCCGGGGTGAGCACGCGGGTGGTGAGCAGCACCGACAGGTAGGCGAGCTCGCGCTGGCTGAGCGAGGTGCCGAAGTGCGACGTGACCAGCGCGTCGAGCTGAGAGGCGATGTCGCGTACGGTCTCGCTCGGCTCCGCCACCGACACGGCGTCGATGTGCCGGTTCTTCGACGCCCTGTCGACGGCGATGGCCACGTGCAGCAGCACGTTGTTCAGCGAGTACTCGTTCACGAAGTAGCCGTTGCCGTCGAGCATCGCGATGAGCTCCGACTTGAACCCCGCGAGGTTCTCCGACGCGAACTCGCGCTGGATGGTCTCGAGGTCGAGGAACCCCTGCGCGCTCTCGTCGCGGAAGATGCGGCTGAGCAGGCGCCGGCGGTTCAGCTCGCTGCCCGTGAGCACGACCGAAGCGCCCTTGCGCCCGAGCGTGAGGCCGGCCTCCTCGACGAGCAGCCGCGCCTTGCGCAGGTCGGCCTCGACCGTCGACTCGCTCACGTAGAGCTCGCCCGCCAGCTCGTAGACGTCGAGACCGGACGGCGAGTCGCCGAGGCGCCTGATGATGTGGTGCACCCGCTCCCGCGGAGCATCCCTCGACCGCGACTCCGTGACGAAGCTCGCGTAGGCCTCGCGGTTGAGGCGGTACCCGCTGGTGGAGGAGGCGATCACCTCGAGCGGCTTCGCCGCCGACTTCACGCTCGTGACATAACTGCGCACGCTCCGGGTCGTCACCCCGAGTCTGTCGGCAAGCTCGCCGGCCGTCACCCAGTCGTCGGACTCGGCAAGGTACTCCAGCAGCCTCTCGTGCTTCGCGCTCATCTGCCTCCACCCTAAGCGCCGGAAGGCACTTCCGGGGGTGCGGAAGGAAGGCTGCTGGAACGCGGAAGAGGTGTGCCCGAGGATCGTAGAGAACCACCAGGACGCGAGGAGGCGTGCGTGAACACAGTGCTCATCGTCTGCGGTGCAGGAGCGTCGAGCACTTTCCTCGCACTCCGGCTCCGCCGCATCGCGATGGCGCGCGGCCTCGATCTGGTCGTGGAGGCGGGCTCCCTGCCCGAACTCGACGAACGGATGCGGGAATCCACGGTCCTGCTGGTCGGACCCCACCTCAGCTCGCACTTCGACGACCTCGCCGAACGTGCCCGCCTGGTGGGCGCGCGGGCCGCGATGCTCCCCGACACGGTGTTCGGACCGGAGGGCGCAGACCACGCAGCCGACCTGGTGATGGCAACGCTCGAACGCAAGGAGACAGACCATGGCTGAACGAACCGTCGAACTGGCATCCGCACACGGGCTCCACGCGCGCCCCGCGACTCTCTTCACGCAAGCCGTGGCGAAATCGGGCGTGCCGGTGACCATCGCGAAGGGGGAGGGCAAAGCGGTGAACGCCGCGAGCATCCTCGGCGTGATCTCGCTCGGCATCGAGCAGGGCGACACCGTCACCCTCGCCTCCGACGCCCCCTCCTCCGACGCCCTCCTCGACGAGCTGGTGACCCTGCTCGCCACCGACATGGACGCCCAGTGATGGCCGAGGCATCAGGCGGCGTACTGACCGGCACCGGCATCGGCCGCGGCATCGCCGTGGGCGCCGTGCTGCGGATGCCCGACCCGCTGCCCGAGCCCGACGACGTCGCGAGCGCCCTCACGCCCGACGCCGAGAAGGAGCGCGCCCGCGCCTCGCTCGCCGCGACGGCCGCCATCATCCGTCACCGCGGCGAACGCGCGGGCGGCTCGGCCAAGGACGTGCTCGAGGCTCAGGCCTTCATGGCCGAAGACCCCACCCTCATCGACGACATCGGGGTGCGCATCGACGCCGGCAAGACCGCCGAGCGCGCCGTGTTCGAGGCCTTCGCCACCTTCCGCGACCTGCTCGTGAGCATGGGCGGCTACATGGGCGAGCGCGCCACCGACCTCGACGACGTGTCGCAGCGCGTGGTCGCGCACCTGCGCGGCGTTCCGGCTCCGGGGGTGCCCGACCCCGAGCATCCGTTCATCCTCGTCGCCCGCGACCTCGCCCCCGCCGACACCGCCCTGCTCGACCTCGGCAAGGTGCTCGCGCTCGTGACGAGCGACGGCGGGCCGACCTCGCACACCGCGATCCTGGCCCGCGAGAAGTCGATCGTGGCCGTGGTGGGCGTGAAGGATGCGCTGGGTCTCGCCGACGGCACCGAGATCGTCGTCGACGCGGCGGCGGGCACCGTCACGGTGGCTCCCGACGACGCGCAGCGCGCCGACGCCGTGGCGCGCGCTGAGGCGCTCGCCGCCTCCCGCACTGCAGCGACCGGGCCCGGGATGCTCGCCGACGGCACCTCGATCCCCCTGCTCGCCAACCTCGGCTCCGCCGACGGGGCCGAGGATGCGGTGGCCAAGGGGGCAGAGGGCGTCGGCCTGTTCCGCACCGAGTTCCTCTTCCTCGACGCCGCGACGGCGCCGACGGTCGAGGAGCAGAAGGCGCAGTACGTGCGTCTGCTGCAGGCGTTCCCGGGCAAGAAGGTGGTGGTGCGGGCGCTCGATGCCGGCGCCGACAAGCCGCTCAGCTTCCTGAATGACGCACCCGAGGAGAATCCCGCGCTCGGGCTCCGGGGCCTCCGTGCACTGCGCGCCAACGAGCCCATCCTGCGCGACCAGCTCACGGCGCTCGCCGCGGCGGACGCCGAGACCGACGCCGACGTGTGGGTGATGGCGCCCATGGTGTCGACGGTCGAGGAGACCCGCTACTTCACCGCGCTCGCCCGGCAGCTGGGGCTGAAGACGGCCGGTGTGATGGTGGAGGTACCGTCGTCGGCGCTGCTGGCCGACCGCATCCTCGCCGACGCCGACTTCGCCTCGATCGGCACCAACGACCTGACCCAGTACACGCTGGCCGCCGACCGCCTGCTGGGGTCGGTCGCCTCGTTCCAAGACCCGTGGCACCCGGCCGTGCTGAAACTCGTGGGCGAGGTCGGCAAGGCCGGGCGCGCCGCGGGCAAGCCCGTCGGCATCTGCGGCGAAGCCGCCGCCGACCCGCTGCTGGCCGTCGTGCTCGTCGGCCTCGGCGCCACCACGCTCTCGATGTCGCCGTCGGCCCTCGCCGACGTGCGCGCCGAGCTCGCGCAGTACTCGCTCGAGCAGGCAGTCGCCTTCGCCGAGCTCGCCCTCCAGGCCTCGAGCGCCGTCGAAGCGCGCGCGGCCGTCACCGCAGCTGCATCACCCACCACCCACACAGAAACGGAGCAGTCGTCATGACAACGACGTCAGATACGAAGGCACGGGGAGGTGCCCGCGTCCGCGTCCAGCGGTTCGGCACGTTCCTCTCGGGCATGGTCATGCCCAACATCCCCGCGTTCATCGCCTGGGGCCTCATCACGAGCCTCTTCATCGCCACCGGCTGGCTGCCGAACGGCATCCTCGGCGGTGGCGGCAACGTCGCCGAGATCGGCTGGATCGGAGCGCAGACGCAGCTCGTCCAGCCCGAGGACGGCGCCCCGTTCACCGCGTACGTGGGACTCGTCGGCCCCATGCTCACCTATCTGCTGCCGCTCCTGATCGCCAGCACCGGCGGACGGATGGTGTACGGCGCTCGTGGTGCCGTCGTCGGCACCATTGCGACCATGGGTGTCATCGTGGGAGCGAGCATCCCCATGTTCATCGGCGCGATGATCATGGGCCCCCTCGGCGCCTACCTGATCAAGCAGCTCGACAAGCTTTGGGCGGGCAAGATCAAGCCCGGGTTCGAGATGCTGGTCGACAACTTCTCGGCCGGTATCCTGGGCTTCCTGTTGGCCATCGCCGGCTTCTTCGGGATCGCGCCCGTCATCCAGGGCGTCAGCGCCGCACTCGAGGCCGGAGTCAACTGGCTCACCAACCTCGGGCTGCTCCCCCTCGTGAGCATCCTGGTGGAGCCCGGCAAGGTGCTGTTCCTCAACAACGCGATCAACCACGGTGTCTTCACCCCGCTGGGCGCGATCCAGGTGCAGGAGTCGGGCAAGTCGATCCTGTTCCTCATCGAGGCCAACCCCGGCCCCGGTCTGGGCATCCTGCTGGCGTTCTCCATCTTCGGTGTCGGACTCGCCAAGGCGAGCGCCCCGGGAGCCGCCATCATCCAGTTCTTCGGTGGCATCCACGAGATCTACTTCCCGTACGTGCTGTCGAAGCCGCTCACGATCCTCGCGGCCATCGCCGGTGGTGCGACGGGCGTGGCGGTGAACGTGCTCTTCCAGTCGGGACTCCGCACCGCTGCGTCGCCGGGTTCGATCTTCGCCGTCCTGGCGGCGACCGCGCAGGACAGCTACGTCGGCGTCATCCTCTCCGTCATCGCGGCCGCGGCCGTGTCATTCCTTATCACGGCGATCATCCTGCGGGCCAGCCGCAAGCGTGATCTCGAGAAGGAGGATGCGGGCGACCTCTCGGCAGCGATAGCCAAGACCACCGCGAACAAGGGCAAGGAGTCGAGCGTGCTCGGCACCCTCACCACCGAGGGCGTGCCCGCGCGCGACGCCGAGGCCGTGGCGGAGGAGACGTCGCTGCTCACCGACACCCGCCCGATCAGGAACATCGTGTTCGCCTGCGACGCGGGAATGGGATCGAGTGCCATGGGCGCATCCGTGCTCCGGAATAAGATCAAGAAGGCCGGCATCGACGGCGTCACCGTGGTGAACAAGGCCATCGCGAACCTCGAGGACGACGTCGACCTGGTGATCACCCAGCGCGAGCTCACGCCGCGGGCGCAGGAGCGCACGCCGAGCGCCGAGCACGTGTCGGTGGACAACTTCATGAACAGCCCGCGCTACGACGAGGTCGTGGAGAAGCTGAAGACACAGGGCGGCGCCGAGTAGGCGACGCCGAGGAAGAGGAGAAGCCCATGGCCGTACTGGAACCGTCGCAGATCCGCTTGTCGGGAACCGCGAAGACGCGCGAGGAGGCGATCGCCGAGGCATCGGCGATCCTGGTGGAGGCGGGGGCCGTGGCTCCCGAGTACCTCGACTACATGCTCCAGCGCGAGGAGACGGTCTCGACGTACATGGGCAACCTCCTCGCCATCCCGCACGGCACGAACGAGGGCAAGGACACGATCCTCGACTCCGCGCTCTCGTTCGTGCGGTACGACGAGCCTCTCGACTGGGGCGGGGAAGAGGTGCGCTTCGTCGTCGGCATCGCAGGCAAGGACGGCGGGCACATGGAGATCCTCACCAAGATCGCCATCGTGTTCAGCGAAGAAGACGACGTCGCCAGGCTGCTGGCGGCGTCGACCCCGGCCGAGGTGCTCGACATCCTCGGCGACCTCAACGACTGACACACACAGCTAGGAGTCATCCATGAAGGCCGTCCACTTCGGCGCCGGGAACATCGGACGCGGCTTCGTGGGGCTCATCCTTCACGACGCGGGTTACGAGATCGTCTTCGCCGACGTGAACGCGGAGCTCATCGACGCCCTCGCGGCCTCGGAGAGCTACCGCGTCCACGCGGTGGGGGAGAACTCCTCGACCCGCACGGTGACGGGCTACCGCGCCCTCAACAGCGGCACCGACACGGATGCTGTGGTCGCCGAGATCGCGACAGCCGACGTCGTGACGACCGCGGTCGGCCCCACCATCCTGAAGTTCGTGGCACCGGTGATCGCCGAGGCCCTCGGCCGGCGGAGCCCCGACCTCGCGCCGCTCACGGTGATGGCGTGCGAGAACGCGATCAACGCCACCGATCTGCTGCGGGCCGAGGTGGTGGGCCGGCTCGAGGGGGGAGACGGCGCTCCCGAGCTCGCGCGCGTCGTCTTCGCGAACACCGCGGTCGACCGCATCGTGCCGAACCAGGCACCCGACGCGGGCCTCGACGTCACGGTCGAGGACTTCTTCGAGTGGGCCATCGAAGTGGGCCCGTTCGGCGACGCCGTCCCCGACATCCCCGACGCCCACTTCGTGCCCGATCTCGCACCGTACATCGAGCGCAAACTCTTCACGGTGAACACCGGGCACGCCACCGTGGCGTACCACGGCTGGGTCGAGGGGGCCTCGACCCTCGCCGACGCGCTGTCGATGCCCGAGGTGTTCGCCGAGGTGAAGGCCGTGCTCGAGGAGACCAAGGCGCTGCTCGTGGCCAAGCACGAGTTCGACCCGGCGACCCAGGAGGCGTACCTGGAGAAGAACCTCGTGCGCTTCGCGAACCCGTACCTCACCGACACCCCCGAGCGTGTGGGGCGCCAGCCGCTGCGCAAGATCTCGCGCCACGAGCGCTTCATCGGCCCCGCCGCCGAGCTCGCCGAGCGCGGGCTGCCGGCAGAGGCGCTGCTGCGGGCGGTGCGCGCAGCGCTCCGCTTCGACGCCCCGGGCGATCCGCAGACGGCCGAGCTCGCCGACCGGCTGTCGAGCCTCAGCCCCGAGCGATTCGCGACCGAGGTGTGCGGGATCGAACCCGAGCATCCGCTCTTCGACGCGTTGGCGGGCACTATACGCTCGGTCGACGCCTACCGGTGATTGCGCCCGGGCGTTTCTTAGCGTAAGCTCGATCTTTGGTGTTTTCGGCCTGTTTTCGAGTGGGCCGATTCTCCGCACGACCAGCACAGACTACTTGAGTGACAGTGAGGCAATGGCCAAAAAAGACGGAGTCATCGAGATCGAGGGCGCAGTCGTCGAAGCTCTCCCGAACGCCATGTTCCGGGTGGAGTTGACGAACGGCCACAAGGTTCTGGCCCACATCTCGGGCAAGATGCGTCAGCACTACATCCGCATCCTCCCGGAGGACCGCGTGATCGTGGAGCTGAGCCCCTACGACCTCACCCGTGGCCGGATCGTCTACCGCTACAAGTAGCCGCGCGCTGGAAAGTAACGGCCAGGCGGCATCCCGCCCGGTACGAGGACAGCGAAGAAAGAACAGATCATGAAGGTCAACCCCAGCGTCAAGCCCATCTGCGAGCACTGCCGCGTCATCCGCCGCAACGGCCGCGTGATGGTCATCTGCAAGAGCAACCCGCGCCACAAGCAGCGCCAGGGCTAGTACGACCCGGCTCCGGCCGGTCACCAGAGCAGAACCAGGAACCCGAGCGATCGGGGGACACCCCAGGAGGAGGCCTGGGCACCGGTTCTGTCCGAAACCTCCACACATCACCAGGAGATAGCCACAATGGCACGTCTAGCAGGAGTTGACATCCCCCGCGACAAGCGCGTGGAAGTCGCACTCACCTACATCTACGGGGTCGGCCGCACGCGCGCACTGAAGACCCTCGCCGACACCGAGATCTCGGGCGACATCCGCGTGAAGGATCTCACCGACGACCAGCTCGTCGCGCTCCGCGACTACATCGAGGGCAACTACAAGGTGGAGGGTGACCTCCGCCGTGAGGTCGCCGCCGACATCCGCCGCAAGGTCGAGATCGGTTCCTACGAGGGTGTCCGCCACCGCAAGGGCCTCCCGGTCCGCGGTCAGCGCACCAAGACCAACGCTCGTACCCGCAAGGGCCCGAAGCGCACCGTCGCCGGCAAGAAGAAGGCCGGCCGCTAAGCGCGCCGACTGACCAGGATTTCAGGAGAGATACATGGCAACCCCCAAGTCGGCCGTACGCAAGCCGCGCAAGAAAGAGAAGAAGAACGTCGCCGTGGGCCAGGCCCACATCAAGTCGACCTTCAACAACACCATCGTGTCGATCACCGACACCACCGGTGCCGTCATCAGCTGGGCCTCCTCGGGTGGCGTCGGCTTCAAGGGCTCGCGCAAGTCGACCCCGTTCGCCGCGCAGCTCGCCGCCGAGTCGGCAGCCCGCCAGGCGCAGGAGCACGGCATGAAGAAGGTCGACGTCTTCGTCAAGGGCCCGGGCTCGGGCCGCGAGACCGCGATCCGCTCGCTCCAGGCCGCCGGCCTCGAGGTCGGTTCGATCAACGACGTGACCCCGCAGGCGCACAACGGGTGCCGCCCGCCCAAGCGTCGCCGCGTGTGACGTCCTTTCAGCACTGAAGAGCCGGCAGAGCGTGTTCGACACGCTCTGCCGGTGAAGTGGTTTCCCACAACTCAACACACCTCGTCATGTGAGTGTCATATAGCGGACACTCAGCCGAAAGGATAAACAGTGCTCATTGCACAGCGCCCCACCCTCACCGAGGAGAACATCTCCGAGTTCCGCTCGCGGTTCGTCATCGAACCGCTCGAGCCCGGCTTCGGCTACACCCTCGGAAACTCCCTCCGCCGCACCCTGCTCTCGTCGATCCCCGGCGCCGCTGTCACGAGCATCCGCATCGACGGCGTGCTGCACGAGTTCTCCACCATCCCCGGTGTGAAGGAAGACGTCACCGAGATCATCCTCAACGTGAAGGGTCTCGTCGTCTCCTCCGAGCACGACGAGCCGATCACCGCGTACCTCCGCAAGCACGCGTCGGGCGAGGTCACGGCAGCCGACATCTCGGCTCCCGCGGGTGTCGAGATCCACAACCCCGAGCTGGTCATCGCGACGCTCAACGACAAGGCGAAGTTCGAGCTCGAGCTCATCATCGAGCGCGGCCGCGGCTACGTCTCGGCGACGCAGAACCGCAGCGAGTTCTCCGAGGCCGGTCAGATCCCGATCGACTCGATCTACTCGCCCGTGCTCAAGGTCACCTACCGCGTCGAGGCCACCCGTGCCGGCGAGCGCACCGACTTCGACCGCCTCGTGGTCGACGTCGAGACCAAGCCCGCCATCACCCCGCGCGACGCCATCGCCTCGGCCGGCCGCACCCTCACCGAGCTGTTCGGTCTGGCGCGCGAGCTCAACACCGCTGCCGAGGGCATCGAGATCGGCCCCGCGCCGGTCGACGCCGTGCTGTCCTCCGAGCTCTCGGTTCCGATCGAAGACCTCGACCTCTCGGTGCGTTCGTACAACTGCCTGAAGCGCGAGGGGATCAACACGGTCTCCGAGCTCGTGGCACTCAGCGAGACGCAGCTCATGAACATCCGCAACTTCGGTCAGAAGTCGGTCGACGAGGTGAAGGACAAGCTCGTCGAGCTCGGCCTGTCGCTGAAAGACACCGTTCCCGGTTTCGACGGCGCCCACTTCTACGGCGGCTACGACGACGAGAACGTCTGAGACGTCTCGCCACCGCTGATCGACACGACACACTGACCCACACCTGGAGATAAGACATGCCCAAGCCGACCAAGGGACCCCGTCTCGGCGGAGGACCGGCGCACGAGCGCCTGCTGCTCGCCAACCTGGCTGCCGCTCTGTTCACGCACAAGAGCATCAAGACGACCGAGACCAAGGCGAAGCGGATGCGTCCGCTGGCCGAGCGCCTCATCACCTTCGCCAAGCGCGGTGACCTGCACGCCCGTCGTCGCGTGCTCGCCGTGATCGGCGACAAGAGCGTCGTTCACGAGCTCTTCACCGAGATCGCTCCGCTCGTCGCCGAGCGCGAGGGCGGCTACACCCGCATCACGAAGCTCGGCTTCCGCAAGGGCGACAACGCCCCCATGGTGCAGATCGAGCTCGTGCTCGAGCCCGTGACCCCGAAGAAGAAGTCGGCGAAGGCCGCTCCCGCCGCCGCCGCTCCGGCTGCTGCGGAGGCGCCGGCCGAGCCCGAGGCTGAGACCCCCGCCGAGGCCGCCGCCGACGAGACCCCCGAGGCATCGGAGTCGGATGCCCCCGAGGCTGCGGAGGAGACCCCCGCCGCCGACGAGGCTCCCGCCGAGGAGACCGAGGAGAAGGACGCCAAGTAGGCTCCTCCCGCTTCGCACGAAGGCCCCGCACCCCGAAGGGTGGCGGGGCCTTCGTCGTAGACTCGACGGCGTGAATCTCGAGAGCGGAACCCGGCGCATCCGCCTCGACCTCGGGTACGACGGCACAGAGTTCTCGGGGTGGGCGCGGCAGCCCGGGCTGCGCACGGTGCAGGGGGTGCTCGAAGAAACGCTCGCGACGCTGTTCCGGCGGCACCAGCCCGCGCCGCTGCTCACGGTCGCGGGGAGAACGGATGCGGGGGTGCACGCGCGCGGGCAGGTCGCCCACCTCGATCTCGACGAGGCGCAGCTGCTCAGTCTGCGGCGGCGGAGCGACGGAGATTCCGGCACCGCTCCCGACGTGCTCGCATGCGTGCTGGCGCATCGGATGAACGGCATCCTGGGTGCCGACTCCGACGTGGTGCTCCATTCGTCGACGCTCGCGCCCGAGGGGTTCGACGCCCGCTTCGGTGCCGTGTGGCGGCGCTACGAGTACCGGGTGGCCGATGTCGCGAGCCCGCGAGACCCGCTGACCAGGCGGATGACCGTGCGGCATCCGGGTGCCCTCGACGTCGAAGCAATGGACACGGCGGCGCGAGCGCTGCTCGGGCTGCACGACTACGCCACCTTCTGCAAGCCGCGCGAGGGGTCGACGACGATCCGCACGCTGCAGGCGTTCTCCTGGCGGAGAGGTGAGGACGGGGTGCTCGTCGCCTCGTTGCAGGCCGACGCGTTCTGTCACAGCATGGTGCGGGCACTCGTGGGCGCGGCGGTCGCCGTGGGGGCGGGAAACCTGACGGGGGAGCAGCTGATTCGCCTGCGGGACGAACGGATGCGCACCAGCGCCTTCCTGGTGATGCCGGCGAAGGGCCTGGTGCTCACCGAGGTGGGCTACCCGGGCGACGGCGAGCTGCTCGCCCGCGCCGAGCAGACCAGGGCGCGTCGCGAGCCTATTTGACCGCGTGAGTGGTATCGCGTAATCTTGACCCTTGGTGTACGTGCTTGGCTGCGCGTCGCCCGAAGTTGAGCCCTCCATCGGGCGTGTTCCGGTTCGATCTCGAATCGCGAACACCCACCGGAGCGGGATTCACGAACTCCTCACTCGAACAAGAAAGCAGCACTACTGTGACGCGCACTTACACCCCGAAGGCCAGCGAAGTCTCGCGCGGCTGGGTCATCATCGACGCCCAGGACATCGTTCTCGGCCGTCTCGCCAGCCACGCCGCGGCCATCCTCCGCGGCAAGAACAAGGCGACCTTCACCCCCCACATGGACATGGGCGACTTCGTCATCATCGTGAACGCCGACAAGGTCGCGCTCACGGGTTCGAAGGCCGCGCAGAAGAAGGCCTACCGTCACTCGGGTTACCCGGGCGGGCTCAAGGCCGTCACCTACTCCGAGCTGCTCGAGAAGAACCCCGAGCGCGCCGTCGAGAAGGCCATCCGCGGCATGCTGCCGAAGACCGCCCTCGGTCGCGACCAGTTCCGCAAGCTGAAGGTCTACGCAGGCCCTGAGCACCCTCACGCTGCTCAGCAGCCCACCCCGTACATCCTCGACCAGGTCGCCCAGTAGCGTCCCGCGTTCGTTCAGCAGACTCAGACAAAGGACTTAACACTACCGTGGCGAAGATCGCAGACCAGCTCGACGTGGCTCCCGAGAGCTACTCCACCGAAACCCCGGCCGAGGAGGCGCCCCGCGCTCCCCGTGCCGTTCTCAACGTGTCCGGCGCAGCCGTCGGCCGCCGCAAGCAGGCCATCGCCCGCGTGCGCCTCGTTCCCGGCGCCGGCACCCTCACGGTGAACGGCCGCGAGTTCGAGCACTACTTCCCGAACAAGCTGCACCAGCAGCTCATCACCGACCCGTTCAAGGTGCTCGACCTCATCGGCTCGTACGACGTCGTCGCGAAGATCACCGGTGGCGGCCCCTCGGGCCAGGCCGGTGCCCTCCGCCTCGCCATCGCCCGCGCGCTGAACGAGATCGACCGCGAGAACAACCGTCCGACCCTCAAGAAGGCCGGCTTCCTCACCCGCGACGCCCGCGTCATCGAGCGCAAGAAGGCCGGTCTCAAGAAGGCCCGCAAGGCTTCGCAGTTCTCGAAGCGCTAGTCGCTCGCCGAACCTCCGCAGAACCCATGGCTCGCCTCTTCGGCACCGATGGTGTGCGTGGGCTCGCGAACCAGGACGTCACCGCCGACCTCGCTCTGCGCATCGCGCAGGCGGGGTCGCGGGTTCTGGGGGAGGCCGCGCGGCAGGCCGGTCGTCGACCGGTGGCCGTGGTCGCCCGCGATCCGCGCCAATCGGGTGACTTCATCGCGGCCGCCGTGGCGGCCGGTTTCGCCAGCTCCGGTGTCGACGTGCTCGACGCCGGAGTGCTGCCGACCCCGGCGGCCGCGTTCCTCATCGCCGACATCGGCGCCGACTTCGGCGTCGTCATCTCGGCGTCGCACAACCCCGCCCCCGACAACGGCATCAAGTTCTTCGCCGCGGGAGGCAAGAAGCTGCCCGACGAGGTGGAGATCGGCATCGAGGCAGCCCTCGAGCATCCGCCGCTCGCGCCTCACGGCGGCGACATCGGGCGCATCCGTCGCTTCGCCGACGCCGAAGACCGTTACGTGGTGCACCTGCTCACCACGCTGACGCATCGCCTCGACGGCATCCATGTCGTGCTCGACTGCGCCCACGGCGCCGCGGCGGGCGTCTCGCCCGAGGCGTTCAGCCAGGCCGGCGCGCGCATCACGGTGATCGGCAACGACCCCGACGGCATGAACATCAACGACGGCGTGGGTTCGACGCACCTCGAGCTGCTCGCTCAGGCCGTGCGCGACGCCGGAGCCGATGTGGGCATCGCGCACGACGGAGACGCCGACCGCTGCCTCGCCGTCGACGCCGACGGCCGGGTCATCGACGGCGACCAGATCATGGCCATCCTCGCTCTCGCCCGCCACGAGCGCGGCGCCCTGCGCGACGACACGCTCGTCGCCACGGTGATGTCGAACCTCGGGCTCAAGATCGCGATGGCCCAGCACGGCATCACGATGCTCGAGACCAAGGTGGGCGATCGCTACGTTCTCGAGGCCATCAACGAGAAGAACCTCAGCCTCGGTGGTGAGCAGTCGGGGCACATCATCTTCGCCGACCACGCCACCACGGGCGACGGCATCCTCACCGGCCTGCAGCTGGTGAGCCAGATGGCGGCCACGAAGAAGAGCCTCGCCGAGCTGGCGAGCGTGATGAAGGTGTACCCGCAGACGCTCGTGAACGTGCGCGGGGTCGACCGCGACGGCGTGTCGAACGACACAGTGCTCGCTGCAGCCGTCGCCGACGCCGAAGACGAGCTGGGCGAGACCGGGCGCGTGCTGCTGCGCCCTTCGGGCACAGAGCCGCTCGTGCGCGTGATGGTGGAGGCCGGAGACCAGGCCACCGCCGACCGCATCGCCGAGTCGCTCGCCGAGATCGTGCGCCAGCGACTCTCGACCGGAGTAGAGCGCGGGTTGTAGCCCCAGACACCCGGGGCTCGAAGGCGCCGACGGATGGCGTCAGAGCTTGCGGAGGAGCACCTTGTTGACGGTGTGGTCGGCGTCTTTCTGGAGGACGAGGGTGGCGCGGCCACGGGTGGGGCGCACGTTCTCGATGAGGTTGGGCAGGTTGATCGAGTTCCAGATGGAGCGGGCGGTCGCGCGCGCCTCTGTCTCGGACAGGCTCGCATAGCGGTGGAAGTAGGACTTCGGGTTCGCGAACGCACCCTGCTGCAGTGCCAGGAAGCGGGTCTCGTACCAGGTCGCGATGTCGCTCGTGCGTGCATCCACGTAGATCGAGAAGTCGAACAGGTCGCTGACGGCAAGCCGGTTCGCCCCGGGCGGCTGCAGCACGTTGAGACCTTCGACGATGAGGATGTCGGGCTGGCGCACCACGATCTGGGCCTCGGGCACGATGTCGTAGCTGAGGTGGGAGTAGAACGGCGCCCGCACCTCGGGGTTGCCGCTCTTCACCGCGGAAACGAAGCGCAGCAGGGCGCGCCGGTCGTACGACTCAGGAAAGCCCTTGCGCTGCATCAGCCCGCGACGCTCCAGCTCGCGGTTGGGAAGCAGGAACCCGTCGGTGGTCACCAGCTCGACCCGGGGCGTGTCGGCCCAGCGGGCCAGCAGCTCGCGCAGCAGGCGGGCCGTCGTCGACTTACCCACAGCCACGGAGCCGGCGACACCGATGACGAACGGCGTCGACTTCGAGCGTTCGCCGAGGAAGTCGGTGGTCGACCGATGCAGCTGCTGTGCACTGGTCGCGTAGAGGTTCAGCAGCCGCGCCAGCGGCAGGTACACCTCGGTGACCTCGCGCAGGTCGAGCGGGTTGCCGAGCCCGCGCAGCTGCACGATCTCGGTCTCCTGCAGCGGCAGGGGAGTGGTGGGGGCGAGGGCCGCCCAGCGGGCCCGATCGAACTCGTGGAAGGGGCTGAACTGCGCGAAACCGGTGCTGTGTGCGGATTCGGGCATAGAACTCCATCATGCCCGAAATCGCCGGATGCGCCGACCGACGGCCGCACAGCAACGCTCGGTTAGACTCGCTCGCATGTGTGGAATCGTGGGTTACGTCGGCAACAACAGCAGCGTCGAGGTGCTGCTCGGAGGGCTGCGCCGCCTGGAGTACCGCGGCTACGACTCCGCCGGTGTCGCGGTGATCGGCGACGACGGAACCCTCTCCACCCGCAAGCGCGCCGGCAAGCTGGCCGTGCTCGCCGACGACCTCGACGCGCGCCCTCTGCCCGACGGCGGCACGGGTATCGGCCACACCCGCTGGGCGACGCACGGTGGCCCCACCGACGGCAACGCGCATCCGCACCTCTCGGCCGACGGGCGCATCGCGCTCATCCACAACGGCATCATCGAGAACTTCGCGTCGCTCAAGCAGGAGCTGCTCGAGGCGGGTTACGCCTTCGACAGCGAGACCGACACCGAGGTCGCCGCGAAGATGCTCGGCCGCGAGTACGAGCAGGGCGACGGGCTCGCCGCGGCGCTCGGCCGTGTGGTGTCGCGCCTCGAGGGCGCGTTCACGCTGCTCGCCCTGCACCAGGACCAGCCGGGTGTCGTCGTGGGCGCCCGCCGCAACTCCCCGCTCGTGATCGGGCTCGGTGAGGGCGAGAACTTCCTCGGCTCCGACGTCGCCGCCTTCGTGGAGCACACGCGACGGGCCGTGGCCATCGGGCAGGACCAGATCGTCATCATCACCCCCGACGCCGTGACCGTCACCGACTTCGAGGGCGTCGAGGTCGAGGCCCACGAGTTCGAGGTGTCGTGGGATGCGTCGGCCGCCGAGAAGGGCGGCTGGTCGAGCTTCATGGCGAAGGAGATCAGCGAAGAGCCCGAGGCTGTCGCTAATACCATCCTCGGCCGCGTCGCCGACGGCCAGGTCGTGCTGCCCGAACTCGCCGAGCTCGACGAGACCCTGAGGGACATCGACCGCGTCATCATCGTCGCCTGCGGCACCGCGAGCTACTCGGGGCTGCTCGGCAAGTACGCCATCGAGAAGTGGGCGCGGGTGCCCGTCGAGGTGGAGCTCTCGCACGAGTTCCGCTACCGCGAGCCGGTGCTCACGCCGCGCACCCTGGTCGTGTCGATCAGCCAGTCGGGCGAGACCATGGACACGCTGATGGCTGTGAAGTACGCCATCGCGAACGGCGCGCGCACCCTGTCGATCTGCAACACGCAGGGCGCCACCATCGCCCGCGAATCGGATGCGGTCGTCTACACGCACGCCGGCCCCGAGGTCGCCGTCGCCTCGACCAAGGCCTTCGTGGCGCAGATCACCGCGCTGTACCTGTTCGGCCTGCACCTGGCGCGTGTGCGGGGGGCGATCGACGCCGAACTCGGCCGCGACCAGCTCGCCGAGCTGCAGACCATCCCGACGAAGATCGCGCGGGTGCTGAAGAGCGCGCCCGAGATCACCCAGCTGGCGAAGTGGATGTCCGACTCGCGCGCCGTGCTCTTCCTCGGCCGCCACGTGGGCTACCCCATCGCGCTCGAGGGCGCGCTGAAGCTCAAGGAGCTCGCCTACATCCACGCCGAGGGCTTCGCCGCGGGCGAGCTGAAGCACGGCCCGATCGCGCTCATCGAGCCCGGCCAGCCCGTCTTCGTCGTGGTGCCGAGCCCCCGCGACCCGAACTCGCTGCACGCGAAGGTGGTGTCGAACATCCAGGAGATCCGTGCTCGTGGGGCGCGCATCCTGGCCATCGCGGAGGAGGGCGACGTGGCGGTGCTGCCGTTCGCAGACGAGGTCATCCGCATCCCGCTCGCCGCGCCGCTGTTCGAACCGCTGCTCACGGTGGTGCCGCTGCAGCTGTTCGCGATGGAACTGGCCACCGCCAAGGGGCTCGACGTCGACCAGCCGCGCAACCTGGCGAAGTCGGTGACGGTCGAGTAGTCGTGATCGTCGGAGTCGGGGTCGACCTGGTCGACGTGGCGCGGTTCACGCGCGCTTTGGAGAAGACTCCGCGGTTGCGCGAGCGCTTGTTCGCTCCTGGCGAACGCGAGCTGCCCGTGCGATCGTTGGCCGCGCGGTTCGCGGCGAAAGAGGCTCTCATCAAGGCCGTCGGGCACTCCACCGAGTTCCGGTGGCACGACATGGAGGTGGTCTCGAACTCCGAGCGCAACCCGTCGTTCGCGGTCTCGGGCGGGGTGGCCGAGGCGCTCGCCGCGATCGGCGCCACCAGCGTGCACCTCAGCATGACCCACGACGGCGGCTCGGCCATGGCGTTCGTGGTCGCCGAAGGCGGCACGGCGTGAGCGGCGACGTCGTCGCGAGCGGGGCGGATGCGGGGCTCACCCCCGCAGGAGTGCCGATTCTCCGCCGCGCGCATGTCGACCTCGCCGCCCTCGAGCGCAACGTCGCCCGAGTTGCCGAGACTGTCGCCCCTGCCGAGGTGATGGCCGTGGTGAAGGCCGACGGGTACGGGCACGGTGCGGTCGAGGCCGCCCGCGCTGCCCTCGCCGGCGGTGCGTCGCGTCTCGGCGTCGCCGACGTCGACGAGGCGCTCGCGCTGCGGGCTGCCGGCATCACGGCTCCTGTGCTGGCGTGGTTGCACGGGGCCGATCCCTCCTTCGCCGCCGCGGTCGAGGCCGACATCGCGATCGGCGTCAGCACCGCCGCACAGCTGCAGCGCGCTGCAGACGCAGGTGCGCACGGCCGCCCCGCCATCGTGCACCTCAAACTCGACACCGGGCTCGGGCGCAACGGCGTGGGCCGCGACGAGTGGGAGCCCGTGTTCGCCGCCGCGGCCCGGTCGGCCGCCGACGGCCGCATCGTGGTGGAGGGGCTGTTCAGCCACCTCTCCGGCGCCGACGACACAGAAGACCTCGCGCAACTCGCCGCCTTCCGCGAGGCGCGCGCCCTCGCCTCGACCCTCGGTCTCGAGCCGCGCCTCGAGCACCTCGCCTCGACCGCTGCGGCGCTGCGTCTGCCCGAGACCCGCCTCGACCTGGTGCGACTCGGCATCGGCCTCTACGGCCTCTCGCCCTATGACGACGGTGACGCCGCTGCCCTCGGTCTCACCCCCGCCATGCGGCTGGAGACCCGGCTGATCTCGGTGAAGCGGGTGCCCGCAGGCACCGGTGTCTCCTACGGCTACACCTACCGGCCCGAGCGCGACACCTGGCTCGGTCTCGTGCCCCTCGGCTACGCCGACGGCATCCCCCGCCACGTCTCGAACCGGGGCTCGGTCTGGGTCGACGGCTCCGTACATCCGATCGTCGGGCGGGTGGCGATGGACCAGTTCGTGGTCGACCTCGGGGAGCGCCGCGCCGAGGTGGGCGACCGCGTCGTGCTGTTCGGAGACCCCGCGGAGGGGTACCCGAGCGCCCACGACTGGGCGCTCGCGGCCTCCACCATCGGCTACGAGATCGTGACCCGACTCGGCGGCAGGGTGAAGCGGGTGCACGCATGAGCCCGGCCCCCGAGCGCGAGGCCGTGATCGACCTCGACGCCTTCCGCCGCAACGTGGCGACGCTCGCCGCGCTGGCGAGCCCCGCCGAGACCATGCTCGCGGTGAAGGCGGACGCCTACGGGCACGGCATGGTGCCCGTCGCCCGCGCTGCGCTCGAGTCCGGTGCCCGCTCGCTGGCGGTACTCGACATCCCCGCCGCCCTCACCTTGCGTGAGGCGGGCATCACCGCGCCGATCTTCGCCTGGATGCACGACCCCGACGCGCTGTTCGGCGAGGCGGCCGAGGCCGACATCGACCTCGGCATCTCGGCGGTGTGGCAGCTCGACGCCATCGCCGCCGCCCGGGCGTCGAAGGCGCCGCGGGTGCACCTCAAGGTCGACACCGGGCTGAGCCGGAACGGCGCGACCGAGGCCGACTGGCCCTCGCTGGTCGAGTCGGCGATCGCGCACGACCGAGCGGGTGCCGTGCGCTTGCACGCCGCCTGGTCGCACCTCGCCGACGCCTCGCCCGCCGACGACGCCGTCGCCCTGGCGAAGCTGCGCCGCGCCGTCGAGGTCGCCGAGTCGCTCGGTGCCCGCTTCGAGCGGCTGCACCTGGCGGCGAGCTCGGCGGGCATCCGCGAGCCCGAGGCGAGGCTCGACCTCGTGCGCTTCGGCATCGCCGCCTACGGCATCTCACCCTTCGACGACCAGAACGGTCGCGAGCTCGGCCTCGAGGGCGTGATGACCCTGCGCGCTCCCGTCGTCTCGGTGAAGCGGGTCGCCGCGGGCCACGGCATCTCCTACGGTCTCACCTACCGTACCGAGCGCGAGACCACCCTCGCCCTCGTGCCGCTCGGCTACGCCGATGGCATCCCGCGCATCGCCTCCGGCCGGGCCGAGGTGTGGATCGGCGGCCGCCGCCATCCGATCGCCGGCCGCATCGCGATGGACCAGTTCGTGGTCGATCTGGGCGACCATCCGGTCGCCGTGGGCGACGAGGTGCTGGTGTTCGGGCCCGGTCACCGTGGCGAGCCCACCGCCGAGGAGTGGGCCGGCTTCGCCGACACCATCGGCGACGAGATCGTCGCGCGCGTGGGGCCGCGGGTGCGCCGCGTCTACCGGGGCGAGCGATGACGGGCGCCGACGAGAGCCCGATCGCGACGGGCGCGGCAGACGCCGACGGCCCGCGCGGCCTGCCTCGCTCCGTCACCGTCGCCGACCCCGCTGGGATGCACGCCCTGGGCCTCCGCGTCGCGGCCGTGCTCGGCGCGGGCGACGTGGTGGTGCTGACGGGCGACCTCGGGGCGGGCAAGACCACCTTCACCCGCGGCCTCGGCGAGGGGCTCGGCGTCCGTGGGCCCGTCACCAGCCCCACCTTCGTGCTGGCGCGCACCCATCCTTCCCTCGTCGGCGGCCCGGCCCTCGTGCACGTCGACGCCTACCGGCTCGCCAATGCCCTCGAACTCGACGATCTCGACATCGACTTCGCCCGCTCGGTCGTCGTGGTGGAGTGGGGGCGCGGTCTCGTCGAGGCGCTCACCGACTCCGCGCTGTCGATCGAGATCAACCGCCCGCACGGCGGTGGAACGGAGGCGATCGACACCGACGACGCCCCGGTCGAGCCCCGCCAGGTGCGGCTCGAGGGCACCGGCCCGCGCTGGAACTGAACCTGTGCGGCCGCACTGACGGCGGCGCGGGCGAGGTCGCGTAGTCTCGTTCTGTGCTCCTCGCCATCGACACCTCCGCCGGCACCTCGGTCGCCGTCGTCTCGGGAGACCTCGTGCTGGCCGAGCGGTCGACCGAAGACACGATGCGCCACGCCGAGGTGATCGGCGAGCTCATCGCCGGCACCCTCGCCGACGCCGCCGTCGACCCCTCCGCGCTCGCGGCGGTGGTCGCGGGAATGGGCCCCGGGCCCTTCACCGGTCTCCGGGTCGGCATCGCCGCCGCGCGCAGCTTCGCCTGGGCGCGCTCACTGCCGCTCGTGCCCGCGGTGAGCCACGACGCCGTCGCCCTCGAGGAATGGGAATCGGGAGCCCGCGGGCCGGTGCTGGTGGTGACGGATGCGCGCCGTCGCGAGCTCTACTGGTCGAGTTACGACATCGGCGAGGCGGGCCCGGCTCGCACCGATGGGCCCGGCCTGTGCAAGCCCGACGAGCTGCCCTACCCGGAGTTCAGCCGCATCGATGCCACGCAGGTGAGCGCGGGAGCACTCGCCCGATCCGTCCGGCCGTCGTTCGAGCGCGGCGACGCCGCCGAGTTCACCGAACCGCTCTATCTGCGCTCACCCGACGTCACGATGCCCGGCCCGCGCAAGAGGGTGTCGTGATGGGCGCCGCCGACGCCACGGACACGGGTACCGGCTCGGGCGCGGTCGCCCTGCGTCGCGCCACGCTCGACGACCTCGACGCCGTGATGCTGCTCGAGCGTCGCTCCTTCGAGAGCGACGCCTGGTCGAGCGACTCGATGGCGCGCGAGATCGACAGCGTGCACGGGCACTACCTGGTGGCGATCGACGAGGGGGGCGCGCTGCTCGGCTACGCCGGGCTGCTGGCACCCCGAGGGGGAACCGACGCCGACATCCAGACCATCGCCGTGGCCGAGCACGCTAGGGGCCGCGGGCTCGGGAGGCGGCTGATGGCTGGTCTTCTGCGGGAGGCCAGGCGGCGCGGGGCGCAGAGCGTCTTCCTCGAGGTGCGCGCCGACAACCCGGTGGCCCACGGGCTGTACCTCTCGCTCGGCTTCAGCGACATCGCGGTGCGGCCGAACTACTACCAGCCCGACGGAGTCGATGCGATCGTGATGAAGGCCGAGCTCGACGACCAGCTGCTCCGCGAGCCGGTGGTGCTCGGCATCGAGACCTCGTGCGACGAGACCGGTGTCGGCATCGTGCGCGGCAGCACCCTGCTCGCCAACGTGATCGCCTCCTCGATGGACGAGCACGCGCGCTACGGCGGCGTCGTCCCCGAGGTCGCGGCGCGAGCCCACCTCGAGGCGATGACCCCCACCCTCGACGCCGCGCTCGCCGAGGCCGGTCTCGGCATCGCCGAGATCGACGCCATCGCGGTGACCAGCGGGCCCGGCCTCGCCGGCGCGCTGATGGTGGGGGTGGGCGCCGCGAAGGCGCTCGCGGTCGCCACCGGTAAGCCGCTGTACGCCGTCAACCACCTCGTGGGGCACGTCGGCGCCGACGTGCTGGCCGACGAACCGATCGAGTACCCCACCATCGCGCTGCTCGTCTCGGGCGGGCACACCTCACTGCTCGTCGTGCGCGATCTCGTCGACGACGTCGAGCTGCTCGGCGAGACCATCGACGACGCGGCGGGAGAGGCCTTCGACAAGGTGGCGCGCATCCTCGGTCTTCCTTACCCGGGCGGGCCGCAGATCGACAAGGCGGCGGTCGGGGGCGACCCCAAGGCCATCCACTTCCCGCGCGGGCTGATGCACGCGAAAGACCTCGATGCCCACCGTTACGACTTCTCGTTCTCGGGCCTCAAGACCGCGGTGGCGCGCTGGGTGGAACGAGCGCAGGACGCGGGGGAGGCCGTGCCGGTCGCCGACGTGGCGGCCAGCTTCCGCGAGGCGGTCGTCGACGTGCTGCTCACGAAGGCGTTCCGGGCCTCGGCCGACCTCGGCATCCCCCGGCTCCTCCTCGGCGGCGGGGTGGTCGCGAACGCGCGCGTGCGCGAGGAGGCGGCGGCGCGGGCCGCTGCGCAGGGCGTGAGCCTCCGCATCCCCCCACTGTCGCTGTGCACCGACAACGGAGCGATGATCGCGGCGCTCGGGGCGCAGCTCATCGCCGCCGGCCACGCCCCGTCGACTCTCGGCTTCGGCGCCGACTCGACGTTGCCGGTGACCGAGATCCAGGTCGACAGGGCGCACTCACAGGACTGACCGGTTGTACTTCCCAGGCGGAAGTGTTACGCAGCCGTTGACAGTGTCAGAACGGTGCTGCCACGATAGGTCGGTCAACGCGTTTCCCTCGACCTTGGAGCCCCACAGTGACTCAACCGAACCCCGGCTACACCCCCGCGGCGACCGGCCCGAAGACCAACGTCCTCGCCATCGTCTCGCTCGTGACCGCGATCCTGGGCTTCAACGTGATCGCGATCATCCTCGGCGCGATCGGCCTGAGCCAGATCAAGAAGACGGGCGAGTCGGGTCGTGGCCTGGCGATCGCCGGCATCATCATCGGTGCCGCCTGGATCGTCATCTGGATCATCATCATCATCGCGATCGTCGTAGCAGGTGCGGCGAGCACGACGATCACCACGTACTGATCGGATGGGCGCAGGTGGCGGAGACGCCGCCTGCGCCTAATCTGTTAACCGGGCCGGCCGGCAACCGCCGCATGGCCGTCGACGCAGAAGGGCAGTCCCGTGAGCGACTCGAACAACACCACTCCGACCGGCGGAGAGCCGCCGGTCCCCCCGGTGCCGCCGCCTGGCGGTTACCAGCAGCCTCCGGCGCCGTCGTACACGCCGCCGCCGGCTCCGGCCTACCAGCCGCAGACCGCGCCGCCGCAGTCGGCCCCGGCGCAGCACCCCGGGTACGGGCAGCAGCCCCCTCAGGGAGGCGGTTACGGACAGCAGCCCCCCGCCCAGCAGCCGTACTACGGCTACCAGGCTCCCGCGGCCCCGCCCACCAACACCCTGGCGATCGTCACGATCATCCTGGCGTTCCTGTTCTCCGTCGCGGGAATCGTGACGGGGCACATCGCCCTCAAGCAGATCGACCGCACGGGCGAGTCGGGCCGTGGCCTCGCGAAGGCAGGCCTCATCCTGTCGTACGTGTTCACCGGCCTCGGTCTGCTGGCGGTCATCGCCTACATCGTGTTCTTCATCTTCATCTTCGCGGTAGCGGGAACGGGCACCTACTACAGCTACTGAGCGCAGCGCGGCTTCGGGCCGTCGGCGAACGGATGCGCGCCATCCGCGCCGGCGGCCTTCGTCGTCACGGGGTGGTCGGTATCCGTTCGACCAACAGGGCGCGGTGGGCGCCCTCCAGACGCGTGAGCACCACTGTGGCCGACATCGAGCCCTTGAGGGCGAGACGGCGGCGCAACGCCGCGGGGTCGACGTCGGTTCCGCGCTTCTTGATCTCGAGGGTGCCGATGTCGCGCTTCTTCAGCTCCTTCTTGAGCGCCGCCTCGGAGGCGGGAAGCACCTCGAGCACTCGGAACGCCGTCGCGAAGGGGGTCGGCACGAGCTCGTCGCCCGTGAGGTAGGCGATTCCCGGTGAGAGCATTCCCGCGCCCAGACGCTCGGCGAGTTCGCCGAGCAGGCGCGCCCGGATGAGCGCACCGTCGGGCTCGTAGAGGTGGGAACCGAGTTCGCGAACCTCGGCGTCGGGGCTGTCGGCCGGCGCGGAGAGCTCCGCGGCGCCGTCGGCGGAGAGCACGAGGGCGGAGCGCCGCACCTCGTCGCGGGCCAGAGCGCCGAACCACAGACCCATCTCGACGAGCTGGCCGTCGACCGACACCCACTGCGCCTCCGCGGTCGCGGGGATGAGCCCCCGATCGAGACCGGGGCCGAGCTTCACACCGGTGGGGAGGCGCTCGGCGAGGGAGAAAGCGAACTCGAGCGAGGGGGAATAGTCGTCGGGCCGGGTGATGCGGCTCGTGTTCGAGGTGCCCGAGGTGCGACGGGCCGGGTCGAGGTAGACGCCGTCGAAGCCCGTGAGGTCGGTGGTCTCGGCGTCTCCGAGCACCACCTCGGTGCCCTCGAAGGCGGCGAGGTTGTAGCTCGCCAATGCTGCGGTGACCTCGTCGCGTTCGACACCCGTCACCGAGATGCCGAGGGCCGCGAGCGCCAGGGCATCGGTTCCGAGGCCGCAGCCGAGGTCGGCCACCCTCGTGAGCCCGGCATCCCGGTACCGGCCCGCGTGCACAGCGGCGACCCGCAGTCGAGTCGCCTGCTCGAGCCCGGCCGGGGTGTAGAGCAGGCGGTGGGCGAACGGCCCGAACTTCGCCGCAGCCTTCTCGCGCAACCGCGACTGGGTGAGCACCGCAGCCACCAGCTCGGGCGGATGACCCGCCTTCCGGAGGGCGGAGACCTGCGCGGAGCCGCCTCCCACGGTGTAGCCGGGAAGGGAGTCGAGCAGCCTCAGCCCGTCGGGGGTGAGCAGCCGTGCGAGCTCCGCCGTGTCCATCCGGCAACCGTATCAAGGCACGTCGATTGTCTGGCACTCACGTTGCGCGAGTGCCAACAGTGCCTCTAAACTCGCATTAGCACTCTCCAATCGCGGGTGCTAACCCAGACGTTTTGTAACTGAGAAAGAAGAGGTCAACCGTGTCGGTCTCCATCAAGCCGCTCGAGGATCGCATCGTCATCAAGCAGGTCGAAGCTGAGCAGACCACTGCTTCCGGTCTCGTCATCCCTGACACCGCCAAGGAGAAGCCCCAGGAGGGCGAGGTCGTGGCCGTGGGCCCCGGCCGCATCGACGACAACGGCAACCGCGTGCCGCTCGACGTCGCCGTGGGCGACAAGGTCATCTACTCCAAGTACGGCGGAACCGAGGTCAAGTACGGCGGGGAAGACTTCCTCGTGCTCTCGGCCCGCGACGTGCTCGCGGTCGTCGTGCGCTGACGCACCACCTCTCGTAGGAAGAACCCGGACGGCCTCGGCCGCCCGGGTTCTTCTGCGTTGCGGCGGGCACACGCATTCCGGCGGCGTGTGCGCGGCGGAGGCGGCGGGTTCGCGGCGGAGTAGAGTGACGCGGTGACCCAGCCCGCCCCGCCCGACCGTCTCTCGATCGGCGGGACGGATGCGGAACGCGCCCGGTCGGGGCTGCTCTACGCTCTCGGCGCCTACGTACTGTGGGGAGTGTTCCCGCTCTACTTCCTGCTCATGCGGCCCGCCGGGGCCTTCGAGGTAGTGGCCTGGCGCATCCTGTTCTCCCTCGTCTTCTGCGCCGTGCTGCTCACCGTGACCCGGGGGTGGGGCACCCTCGCGGGCATCGTTCGGCAGCCGAGGCTCCTTCTCGTGATGGGGCTCGCCGGCGCCCTGATCTACGTGAACTGGCAGACCTACATCCTCGCCACCCTGAGCGGCCAGGTGGTGGAGAGCTCTCTCGGTTACTTCATCAACCCCATCGTCACGGTGCTGCTCGGAGTGGTGGTGCTGCGCGAGCGACTGCGCCCGCTGCAGTGGGCGGCCGTATCGGTGAGCGTCGTCGCCATTCTCGTGCTGGCCGTCGCACACGGCTCGGTGCCGTGGATCGCGCTCGTGCTGGCGGGCTCGTTCGGGCTCTACGGGCTGGTGAAGAAGCACGTGGGCCCCCGCATCGACGCCGTGAGCGGGCTCACCCTCGAGACCGCGTGGCTCACTCCGGTGGCCGTGGTGGTGCTCGTCGTCGTGGGCCAGGTCGGTGGGCTCGCCTTCGGCGCCCATGGGTGGCTGCACATGGCCGTCCTGGTCTCCTCAGGCGTCGCCACGGCGGTTCCGCTGCTCCTGTTCGCCTCCGCCACCAGACGCCTTCCCCTCGTGGTCGTGGGCCTCACCCAGTTCATCGCCCCGGTGCTGCAGTTCGCGATCGGCGTCTTTCTGCTTCAGGAGCCGATGCCCGTCGCGCGCTGGGTCGGCTTCGGCGTCGTCTGGGTCGCGGTCGTCCTGCTCGTCATCGACATGGTGCGGGCCGCGCGCACCTCGCGCCCCGACGCCGTGGAGCAACCGATCTGAGCGATTAGGCTGATTCGAGCATGACCCGAGAAGCCCTGATCCGGCGGAGCCGCCGACCAGCCGACGGCAGCGCGACGACGCTCGCCTCGGCCGCCGTCGCGCTCCTGGCGCTCATGCTCGCCGGATGCGTGGGCGACGCCGGGGCGGTCGAGGACGAGACGACCCCCGCACCCGTCGCCACCATGGGGCAGCCCATCCCCACCGGCGACGGGGTGCTCACGATCGGCGCGCTGGTGCCGCTCACGGGGGCCGACGCCCCGGTGGGTGCCGCGGCGCTCGCCGGCATGGAGCTCGCGGCGCGCGACATCCACTCCGCCGGTGGTGTGCCCGGAACCCGCATCGTCATCATCCACGCCGACACCGCGGCCCCCGGCGCACTCGCCGGTCTCGCCGCCCGGGGAGCCGACGTCGTCGTCGGCGCGCTGAGCGACGACGCGCTCGCGGCTGCCGGAGACGAGGGGAGTGCCGCGGGTGTCGCGGTGCTCGGTCTTCATCCGGGCACCGAGATCGGCGACGCGGAGTTCGAGGAGCGCCTCCGCGGTTCCGACCCCGGCCTCGTCTCGACCGCCTCGGGGCTTGAGGGTTATGACGCGGTGATGCTCATCGCGCTCGCGGCGCTGGCCTCGGGCGACGACGGGGCCGTGTCGATCGCCCGTTTCCTCCCCGAGGTCGCCGCGGGGGAGACCACCTGCGCGAGCTTCGGAGCCTGCTCCGACGCGCTCCGCTCACGCCTCAGCGTGCGCTACACCGGCGCGCTCGGCACACTTCCCGCCACGGCGCCGGTGTCGCTCGGGGCCGGCGGGTGACAGCAGGTCACCGGAAGGTAACGATTCGGTCGCGTTACATGCATGTAACACCGACGTATTGTTCGAGCGCCGAATGCCGCATAACGTGAACCCACGGTCGATTCTTCGAGTCTGCCGAGAAAACTGCATTCACTTCTCTGAAGGAGCACCATGAGCGTATTCGCGAAGGTCACCACCTCGCGCTCGAAGCCCCTGTCGATCGCTGCGGGAGTCGCCGCGTTCAGTGCCACCGCACTGCTGCTGGCTTCCTGTGCATCGTCAAGCCCCAGCACCGACGGTGGGGAGACGGCAGCGGCCGCCCTGTGCGGTCCCGACGCGGCGACCGCAGCAGCCGACGTCACGCCCGCCACTCCCGAGGCCGCGCAGTCACGCGCGGTGAGCCTGAAGATCGGCTCGATCCTCCCCACCACCGGTAGCCTCGCCTTCCTCGGCCCGCCCGAGATCGCGGGTGTCGACCTGGCAGTCGCCGAGATCAACGCCTCGGCACCCGGCGTGCTCGGCGGCAACGTCGAGGTCATCCACCGCGACTCCGGCGACACCACCACCGACATCGCCACCCAGTCGGCGACCGACCTGCTCAGCCAGGGCGTCGCGGGCATCGTGGGCGCCGCGTCGTCGGGTGTGTCGTTCACCTTCATCGACCAGGTCACCGGCGCCCAGGTCGTGCAGGTGTCGCCCGCCAACACCTCGCCCGACTTCTCGACCTACGCCGATGGCGGCTACTACTTCCGTACCGCTCCCTCCGACGTGCTGCAGGGCCGTGTGCTCGGCAACCTGATGGTCAACGACGGCGCCACCAACGTGGGCATCATCTACCTGAACGACGCGTACGGCTCCGGCCTCGAGAGCAACGTGCAGACGGCGATCGAGAACGCCGGCGGCACCGTCGTCGCCTCGGAGGCCTTCAACGAGGGCGACAGCCAGTTCAGCTCGCAGATCGACGCCGTGCTCGCCGAAGACCCCGACGCCATCGCGGTGATCGCCTTCGACCAGACGAAGGTCATCATCCCCGAGCTCGTCGGCACCAAGGGCTTCGACGGCAGCAAGGTCTACTTCGTCGACGGCAACCTGGCCGACTACTCGGCCGACTTCGACGAGGGAACGCTGAACTGCGCCAAGGGCACGCTGCCCGGCGTGCTCGCCGACGACAGCTTCAAGGCGAAGCTGCTCGGCATCAACCCCGACCTCACCGACTTCAGCTACGGCGCCGAGTCGTACGACGCGGTGAACCTGATGGCGCTCGCCGCCGTCGCGGGTGGTTCGGCCACCGGCCCGGTCATCCAGGCCAACATGCAGGCGGTCTCGGAGGGCGGCACCAAGTGCACCTCCTTCGCCGAGTGCGCCGACCTGCTCGCCGCCGGTGAAGACATCGACTACGACGGTGTCTCGGGCCCCATCACCTTCGACGAGAACGGTGACCCGACCGAGGCCTACATCGGCATCTACCAGTACGGTCAGGACAACACCTACGCTCCGCTGAACGTGGAGTTCGGCTCGCTCGCGGGCTGACACTCGGCCGGCGGTCGAATCAGAAGGCCCGGTCCCCTCGGGGGCCGGGCCTTCTGCTGTACCCTGCGGGTGTGGCCGAGAGTGCACCCGCCAAGACCGACTTCAAGAAGACCCTCGACTGCTACCGGGCGGAGCGCGGGCGGTTCAGGGTGATCGAGGTGCCACCGCTCAGATATCTCATGATCGACGGCGCCGGAGACCCCAACACCTCCGACGACTTCACCCGCGGGGTCGAGGCGCTCTACCCGCTCGCCTACCGCCTCAAGTTCGCCAGCAAGCGGGAGCTCGGCCGCGACTACGTCGTCATGCCGCTCGAGGGGCTCTGGTGGGCCGACGACATGGCGAGCTTCACCTCGGCCCGCGACAAGTCGCGCTGGAGCTGGACGCTCATGATCATGGTTCCCGATTGGACCACCGACGACGCCTTCGCCGCGGCAGTCGCTTCCGTGGCCTCAGCCGGCGCCGAGGCGCCCGCAGCGCTCGCGGGAGTGCGCCTCGAGACCCTGGCGGAGGGACGGGTCGTGCAGACGCTCCACGTGGGCTCCTACGACGACGAGGCGCCCCTCCTGGCGCGTCTGCACGACGAGTTCATCCCGGGGGAGGGGCTGCGGATGCGCGGCCGCCATCACGAGATCTACCTCAGCGATCGCCGGCGCACGGCACCGGACAAGCTCAGGACGATCCTGCGTCAGCCCGTGGAGTGACCGCGTCGGAGACCCGCAGCCAGTCGTCGACCGTGGTGAAGTCAAAGGGTTCGACTACCGAAGCCTCGCCGTCGATGAGCGTGTAGCCCGACACCCGCCCGTCGGCGCGCCGGTAGTTGCCGACCTCGACCGCGACGCCGCCGATCTCGCCGCGGAACCGGCGGAGCGCCCTGCCCGGGCTGTCGGAGTAGCGCAGACCCGGAACGCTCGGCGCCGCCGCCCCGCGCTCATAGCGGAGACCGTTGCTCGCGGCGACCGCGGCGAGCCGGTACTCCCGCACGAAGGTGCGCAGTCGCGTGCCTCTCGCACACAGTGCCGCAGCGATGGCGGAGCCCGCCGACAGCGCCACGCCCACCACCACGAGACGCGTCGGGGCGCCCCAGGCTCGGAGGCCGAGGGTGACGGCGGCGAACAGCACCATCAGCGCGGTGTAGCTCACCCCGCCGAAGCAGGGCCGCACCCGAACCCGGGGGTGGAGCCCTTCACGGTCGCGTCGGTGCTCCCGGAGCTCGGCACGGGTGGGCTGGCAGGCGAGAGGGCGCAGATCGAGCATGAGTGAGATTATCTCATCTCATGCTCGATCGCGCGAGGGCTGTCCCGGGTGTCAGTGCCCCTGGTCGGCGGCGAGGGTGCCGAGGTAGAGCTCGATGACCTTCGGGTCTTTCATGAGCTCGCGGCCGGTGCCGGTGTAGGCATCGCGGCCCTGGTCGAGCACGTAGGCGCGATCGCAGATCTGCAGGCAGCGCCGGGCGTTCTGCTCGACCATGATCACCGAGACCCCGGCGCGGTTGATCTGGTGCACGCGCATGAAGGTCTCGTCCTGCCGCACGGGCGACAGGCCCGCGGAGGGCTCGTCGAGCAGCAGAACCGAGGGTTCCATCATGAGCGCGCGGCCCATCGCCACCATCTGGCGCTCACCGCCCGAGAGCGAGCCGGCGCGCTGCTTGCGACGCTTGCCGAGCTCGGGGAAGAGCGCGGTGACGAAGTCGAAGCGTTCGGCGAAGATCGACGGCTTCTGGAACAGCCCCATCTCGAGGTTCTCCTCGATGGTGAGGCTCGGGAAGACGTTGTTGTTCTGCGGCACCATGCCGACGCCCTTGGCCACCAGCTTGTTCGCTTTGAGGCCCGTGATGTCCTCGCCCTTCAGCACCACCCGGCCGCCGCGGATCTTGATCTGGCCGAAGATCGCCTTCAGCACCGTCGACTTGCCGGCGCCGTTCGGCCCGATGATGCCGATGAGCTCACCGGGGAACGCCTCGATCGTGCATCCGTTCAGGATGTTCACGCCGGGAAGGTACCCGCCCACCAGGTTCTCGGTCTTCAGCACCGCCTCGCCGCGGTCGGTGGGAGCGAGGGTGTGGCCCCGGGACGGCTCCTGCGCGAGCAGCTCGGTCTCGTCGTTGACCTCGTTCGGGTTGATGTCGCTCATCGGTTCTTCTCCTCCGACTGGGGCTGCCCGGGCGGCGTCGAGCCGGAGTCGCCGTAGCCTCCGGCCTCGGCGGTCTCGGGATGCGCCTCGTGCGCCTTGCGCTCGGCCTCGAGCACCGGGTTCGGGCCGTCCTCCATGAGGTCGCCGAGGTCGGTGTCGTGGTGCGCGCCGAGGTAGGCGTCGATCACCGCGGGGTCTTTCATGACGGTCTCGGGCGGACCCTCGGCCACCACGCGGCCCTCGGCCATCACGACCACCCAGTCGGAGATGTGCATGACCATGTGCATGTCGTGCTCGACGAACAGCACCGAGGTGCCGTCGTCTTTCAGGTTCTTGATGTGCCCGAGCAGCGATTGCGTGAGCGCCGGGTTCACTCCCGCCATCGGCTCGTCGAGCATGATGAGCTGCGGGTTCGACATCAGCGCGCGTGCCATCTCGAGCAGCTTGCGCTGACCGCCCGAGAGCGAGGCCGCGTAGTCCTCCCGCTTGGCGTCGAGCTTGAACCGCGCGAGGAGCTCGTCGGCCTTGGCCGTGTTCTCCTCCTCCTGCTTCCTCCACAGGCCCTTGAACAGCGAGGCGAACAGCTTCTCGCCCTTCTGACCCGTGGCGCCGAGCAGCATGTTCTGCAGCACCGAGAGGCGCCCGAGCGACTTCGTGAGCTGGAAGGTGCGCACCATTCCCGCCCGCGCCACCTTGAACGCCGGCACGCCAGCGAGCGACATGCCGTCGAACTCCCAGGTGCCGGTGTTCGGCTTGTCGAAGCCCGTGAGCAGGTTGAACATCGTGGTCTTGCCGGCGCCGTTCGGGCCGATGAGTGCGGTGATCTTGCCGCGCGGAATCTCGAGGTGCTTCACGTCGACCGCCTTCAGGCCGCCGAACTGACGGGTGACGCTGTCGGCGATGACGATGGGGTCGACCTTCGCGCATCCCGGGCCGACCTCGCCCTTGACGAGCGGATGCGTGACGCCGGCCACCGGGACGGTGGACTCTGCTGGATTAGACACTGAAGGACAGCTCCTTCTTGTTACCGAAGATGCCTTGCGGCCTGAAGATGACCAGGAGCATCAGCGCCACACCGACGAGGATGAAGCGGATCTGCCCGGCCTGGGTGGTGGAGAGGAACCCGAGGGCCCCCGACTCGATGGCGCCGTAGAGGATGCCCTGGGTGAGCGAGAGCACGACCCAGAAGATCATCGCTCCGACGATCGGGCCGAAGATGGTGGCCGCGCCGCCGAGCAGCATGATCGTCCAGATGAAGAAGGTGAGACCGGTGGTGTAGTTCGCCGGCTGCACCGCCCTCGGCAGGATGAAGATGATGCCCGCCACCGAGCCGAGCACGCCGCCGATGACGAGGGCCTGCATCTTGTAGCTGTAGACGTTCTTGCCGAGGCTGCGCACCGCATCCTCGTCTTCACGGATGCCCTTCACCACGCGGCCCCAGGGGCTCCGCATGAGCAGCCAGATGAGCACGCTGGCGAGCACCACGAGCGTCCAGCCGACGATGCGCACCCACCAGTCGTACTCGTTGTAGGTGAACGGGCCGAAGCCGTAGGTGCCCTGCGGGATGGGGTTCACCGCCGCGAAGGTGCCCTTGAAGCCGGAGAGGCCGTTGGCGGCACCGGTGAAGTCGGTCAGGCCCGTCGTGGTGACGATGTACCTCACCACCTCGGCGCTCGCGATGGTGACGATGGCCAGATAGTCGGCCCTCAACCTCAGGGTCGGGATGCCCAGGATGAACGCGAAGATCACCGAGCAGACGATGGCGCAGAGCACCGCCACGATGAGCGGCGCACCCGCGAGCGTCGGGATGGCGAAGCCGTAGGCGCCGATGAGCAGGAAGGCGGCCTGACCGAAGTTCAGGAGGCCCGTGTAGCCGAAGTGCACGCCGAGGCCGATCGCCGCCAGGGCGTAGGCAGCCGTGGTCGGGCTGATGAGCTCGCCGACGGCGTTGCCGAAGATGTTTCCCCAGTCCATGAGTCTCTCCTTCCTTATCCGATTCGTTCTTTACGGCCGAGGATGCCCTGCGGGCGCACGAGCAGCACCACGATGAGCACCACCAGCGCCGCGGCGTACTTCAAGTCCGGCGGGATGAAGAGGGTCGAGAGTTCGACGAACAGACCCACCACGAGGGAGCCCACCAGGGCGCCGTAGGCGGAGCCGAGACCACCGAGGGTGACGGCAGCGAACATGAGCAGCAGCACCTGGAAGCCCATGTCCCACGACACCTGGCGGTAGAGCGCGAGCATGACGCCGGCGAGGGCGGCGAGGGCGCCCGACAGCACCCAGACGATGCGGATGATGCGATCGACGTCGATTCCGGAGGCGGCGGCGAGCGAGGGGTTGTCGGAGACGGCCCTCGTGGCCTTGCCGATGCGGGTGCGGGTGAGGAAGAGGCCGACCAGCACCAGCACGACGACCGAGATGACCATGCTGATGATCGAGCCCGTCGTGATGCGCACGGGGCCGAGCACCACCGCATCCGACAACCCGACGTTCATGGTCTTCGTCTTGCCGTCGATGAAGAAGAGGTAGAGGTAGCGCAGGGCGATGGCGAGGCCGATCGACACGATCATCGCCTGCACGAGCTTCACCCCCTTGCGCCTCAGGGGTTTCCAGAGCAACCAGTCGTTGAGGTAGCCGAAGACGCCGCCGAGGATGAGCGCCACCAGCATCGCGATGAAGATGTTGACGCCGAGGAGCACGGCCGTGACCCAGGCGACGATGGCGCCGAAGGTCACCATCTCGCCGTGGGCGAAGTTGTTGAGACCGGTGGTGCCGAAGATGAGGGTGATGCCGATGGCGGCGAGGGCGATGAGCAGGCCGAAGTTGAGGCCGGCCGCGAGTCGCTGCAGGAACTGCTCGAAGAAGCCCGTGGTCGTGCGGGTGTCGACGCCGAGCGGGAAGGAGCGGGTGATCGTGTTCGTCTGCCACTCGTCGGCACCCACCGTCGCCGAGCTGCGGTCGGGGTCGCGGAGCTCGACGCCGTCGGGGAGCGAGTCGACGTTCAGGGTGACCGTGTACTCGCCTTTCTCGGGCACGACGACCGCCCAGCGGCCGGAGTCGTCGCTCGTCGCGGTCTCGGAGAAACCGCCGCCCTCGACGGTCACCTCGGCGCCCTCGACGACGTTGTCGCCGTCGCGCAGGATGCCGTTGATGGTGAGCGTGTTGGTGAAGTCGCTCGTGGGGGTCGGTGACGGTGCGGGGGCCGTCGACGCGGGGACTGTCGACGCGGACGCCGAGAGGGCACCCGATCCGATGACGAATCCGAGGGTCAGTGCTATCACCGCCAGCAACAGCGTGGCGAGACGGACACGTGGTCCGAGACGGATTCCTGTGATCAAGACAGCACCTCCTGGAGGAAGGTCGCCGGGGGTGGTGGCGGTCCTTCGGCGTCTACGGTCGAGCGACCTTGCCCGACCATACAGCCGATTTGTGTCCACTGTGTTTCGGGTGGCCACCTATCGGCGTCCGTCATTTCTACACGGAATAGTGGCCCGTCGCTAACCGTTACCATGGGAACAGTTGCGCGCGCGTGGAGGAGATTGATGGACCAGGCGGATCCGTTCGGCTTTGTCGGACTGACTTATGACGACGTGATGCTCCTTCCGGGGCACACCGACGTGATCCCGAGCGAGGCCGACACGACCTCCCGGCTGACCAAGAACATCACGGTCGCCACTCCTCTTCTCTCCGCGGCGATGGACACCGTCACTGAGTCGCGCATGGCCGTGGCCATGGCCCGCCAGGGCGGCATCGGCGTGCTGCATCGCAACCTCTCCATCGCCGACCAGGCCGAGCAGGTCGACCGTGTGAAGCGCAGCGAGTCGGGGATGGTCACCGACCCCGTCACCACCACGCCCGAGGCCACGGTCGCCGAGGTCGACGCGCTCTGCGGCATCTACCGCGTCAGCGGGCTCCCGGTGGTCGACGGCAGCGGGGTGCTCGTCGGCATCGTCACGAACCGCGACATGCGCTTCGTCTCCCCGTTCGAGAAGTCGACGACGCTCGTGCGCGACGTCATGACGAAGATGCCCCTCATCACCGCTCGGGTGGGTGTCGACCCGGATGATGCGGTGGCCATCTTCGCCCAGCACAAGATCGAGAAGCTCCCCATCGTCGACGACGCGGGCCGGCTCTCCGGTCTCATCACGGTCAAGGACTTCGACAAGAGCGAGAAGTACCCGAACGCCACGAAGGATGCTGCGGGCCGCCTGCGCGTCGGTGCCGCCATCGGCTTCTTCGGCGACGCGTGGCAGCGGGCCACCAACCTGCTCGAAGCCGGTGTCGACGTCATCGTCGTCGACACCGCCAACGGCGACAGCGCCGGGGTGCTCGAGATCATCAAGCGGCTGAAGTCCGACCCGGCGTTCGCCGCGGTCGACGTGATCGGCGGCAACGTGGCCACCCGCTCGGGCGCCCAGGCCCTCGTCGACGCCGGAGCCGACGCCATCAAGGTCGGGGTCGGCCCCGGGTCGATCTGCACCACGCGCGTCGTCGCCGGTGTCGGTGTGCCCCAGGTCACCGCGGTGTACGAGGCCTCCCTCGCTGCGCGCGAGTCGGGTGTGCCCGTCATCGCCGACGGCGGACTGCAGTACTCCGGCGACATCGCGAAGGCGCTCGTCGCCGGCGCCGACACCGTCATGCTCGGATCCCTCCTCGCCGGCTGCGACGAGAGCCCCGGCGACCTCGTGTTCGTGAACGGCAAGCAGTTCAAGAACTACCGCGGCATGGGCTCGCTCGGCGCGCTGCAGACCCGCGGCGAGAAGACCTCGTACTCGAAAGACCGCTACTTCCAGAGCGACGTGCCCACCGACGACAAGCTCATCGCCGAAGGCATCGAGGGGCAGGTGCCCTACCGCGGCCCGCTCGCGAACGTGGCGTACCAGCTGGCCGGGGGCCTGCGGCAGTCGATGTTCTACGTCGGTGCACGCACGATCCCTGAGCTGAAGCAGAAGGGGCGCTTCGTGCGCATCACCGCTGCGGGGCTGAAGGAGTCGCACCCGCACGACGTGCAGATGGTCGTGGAGGCGCCGAACTACCGGCGCTGAGGTGCGGGGGCGTTCGGAATCGCAAACCCCGCGGTGACCGGCGCGCCTATGGCGTCGGTAGCGGCGAGGTGTGCGATTTCGAACGGCGTCGGTGCTCGCTAGGTGCCGGCGACGGGGGCGGCCAGGCCGAGGAAGGCGATGATGTGGTGGCCGCCCGGGTTGGTCTGGACGGGGTCGAGTTGCCAGTTGTTCGTGACCCAGACGTTGCCCGAGGGGTCGACGACGGTGCCCGTGCTGCGCTCCAGGCCGTCGAAGGAGAAGCCGGTGTCGTCGGGGGAGAGCGGGTCGCCCGTCTTGCTGCCCGGCGGACAGGTCGAGGGGTCGAAACCGCAGAAGGCGACGAGCCGCCGGCCTGAGAACTCCGCGACCCAGACGTTGCCGTCGCCGTCGGTCGTGATGCCCCACGGGGTCGTGACTCCGCCGCCCTGGAACGGGCCGGTGAGGGTGCCGGTCGCGGCGTCGATGTACGATACCGAGCCCGTGGCGGCCGGGCCGACCTCCGGTCGATCGGGGCAGGGGAGGGTGATGGCGCCTGAGTTCGCGATCCACACGTTGCCCTCGGCGTCGCTCGCGATGCCCATCGGGCGGTCGAGGCCGGCGCCCGTCAGAGGGGAGCCGGCGACCGGGGTGCCGTCGCGGCCGAGCACGGCGACCGAGCTGCTGGCGGTGCCGGTGGCGAAGATGTTCGTGCCGTTGTCTACGAGCCCGAAGGCCTGATCGAGACCGAGCCCGCCGATCACCCGCGCCTGGTCGGGATCGCGGTCAGGATAGACGGTGAGCGTGCTCGTGTTGCAGTTCGCGAACCACAGCGAGCCCTCGTCGTCAATGATCGTGCCCTGCGGCCAGCTGAGCTCGCCCTCCGTGATGCCGGTGTCGCCGGTGAGAGGGGTTCCGTCGGCCCGGAAGAGCGAGACGCTGTTGTGCGGGGGCTGTTCGTCGTCGGGGCAGCCGGGTGCGGGAGCGGCGAAGCCGTAGTTGCTCACCCACACGTCGCCGGTCTCGGGGTCGATCACCACGCCGAAGCCCGATCCGCTCAGCCCGCCGCCTTGATAGGGCGAGCCGTCGACGAACTGCCCGGTGGGTGAGAACTCGAACAGCTCGTCGCTCGCGCACACGGCTGTCTTCGGGTCGGAGCCGTACTCGTAGTTGTTGTTGACCCAGATGTTGCCGTCGGCGTCGACGGCGAAGTTGCCGGGGCCGTCGAGCGACTGGCCGTCACCGTCGAAGCGGAGCGCGAGCGTCCACGCATCCGGAGCCGTGGCCAGCCCGGGCTGCGAAGGGAGGGCCCCGCGCCGGGCGAGGTCGAACAGGTCGACGACGGAGGAGCCCGGGTGCTTCGCGATCTCGGCGAAGGCCTGCAGGGTGTCGCCGGGGCGCTCGCCGCCCTCGGGAGTCGAGGCGATCAGCAGGTCGGCGCACGCGCCGTCGTCGGCGACGCACGCGGCGAGCATGCTCACGAGCGACTGGAACGCGGGGAGGGTCGAGGTCTCGGATCCGTTCGGGCTGCTCGAGATGACCTCGGCGAGCTCGCCGGTGGCCGGGTCGACGAGGTTGCCGGCCATGCCCGCCGAGTTGACCACGCCGGGCGCGACCCCGCTGATGCCGTCGGAGCCCACGAACTGCGCCATCGCGAAGCCGGTGGCGACCGTGGTGCGCTCGTTCACGGCTAGGCCGTGGGGCGTGCTCGAACCCGCCGCCGAGGCTGCAGAGCGGCCGGGCGTGCTGATCGCCGAAGACTCGCGGGGGTGGGCGATGACGCTCGCGAGCACTGCCTTCCTCGCTTCGCCGAGCGGAGTCGCGACGACGTAGACGACGGCGTCGTCAGGGAATCCGGATGCTTCGGTGACGTCGAGCGGAATGGAGAACGACCCCTCGGCCCCGGTCTCGGCCGAGCCCAGCTCGCGCACAGCGCGATCGGCGTCACCCGACTCATAGGCAACGACCCGCCACGCGCTCGCCTGCGGCTCGGCCGCCAGCGGGATGACGGTGCCCGAGAGCGTCACCGCCGAGCCCTGGTCGCCCGTGGTGCACGCCGTCAGCCCGGCTGCAACGACAGCCAGTGCGGCCATCATGGCCGCGCCGTGTGCCACCAGATTCCTCGAACCCGCCGCAGCCGCCATCGCGCACCCCCACTCCGCCCCGATTCTAGTGTCGGGCAGTCACGCTCCGGGAGGTGCGAGCCGGGTGCTCGGCAGACCCCTGTGCGTGCGAGAACCCTGCGCTCAGGAGGCGACCCCCGACGTGACGAAGGCCGTGACCAGGGGTGCGAACCACAGCGCGAGGGTGAACGCGTCGATGCCGAGAGCCACGATCGGCAGTGCCCGCGAGCCCGGGCCCGAGCGCAGGGCTCGGACGGCGCTGAGCACGCTGATGGTGACGAGCGCCACGATGGCGCACACCTCGGCCAGCATGACCAGGGCGGCCGGGCCGAAGGTGATCGAGGCACGCGGATCGCCCGCCGGAACGACGAACCCGAGGAGCGCGATGGCCGTGGCGAGCACGGGGGCGGCGACCGCGGCGATCACGGCGGTGAAGGCCTGTCGGTGGGTTGGTGCGGGCGCGGAGATGTGGGCATCGGAGGTGAGCATGCTCGAGGTTACGGCGGGGATGCCGGCCGGAGGGATGAGTAGTCGGTGCTCACTCGCGCTCGGCGCACGCTCGGCGCGGGACGCCTCTGGGGTCAGGCGAGGCGGGTGGGGTGGAGGTGGGAGTCGAGCCAGGAGAACGCGGCGGCGTGGTAGAGGTGGCGGGCACCGACCTCGCAGTGCTGGTCGGCGGACTGGGCGGCGGTGAAGAGCAGGATCTGCTTCTCGCAGGTGAGTGCATCGTAGAGCTCGGGCGCCGAGGCGCCGATGTCGTCGCCCTCGGCGTGCACCACCAAGGTGGGGCAGGTGATCCGCTCGGCGTAGCCCCTCAGGGTGAACGAGCGGGCGATGCGGAAGAACTCCATCGCGTCGGGCACGTCATGGGCATAGAGGTTGCGGCGCAGCGCCCAGCCACCTGTCGGGCTCTTCTCGAGGCGATCCACCATCGCCTCGACGAGGGATCGGGCCGCATCGTTGCCGTCGGGTATCTGCCCGCGCACCGGCTTCGGAACCCGCGCCACCGCCGTGTCGAAGAGGTCGAACGCCCCGGAGTCGGCGATGCACGCCGCCACCCGGTGCTCGCCGCTCGCGGCCCGCGGCGCGAGGTAGCCGCCGAGACTCAGCCCGATGAGGGCGACGCGGGCCGGGTCGACGTCGTCGCGCCCGAGCAGCCAGTCGATGACGGGGGTAACGACGTTCTCGTAGTCGGGCCGGAGGGGAAGCCCCTGCTCCACCAGCACCGAACCCTGCCCGGGCCCGTCGAAGGCGAGCACGTTGTAGCCGCGGTCGAGAGCGGCCCGCGCGTTCCAGAAGTAGAGCTCCTCTGTGGTGCCGTCATAGCCGTCGATGAGCACGACCGTCGCCCGCCTCGCCCGTGCATCCGGAGCATCCGATGCCACCGCGCTGAAGAAGTAGCCCGGCAGCGTGGTGCCCTCGTACGGGATCGACACGACCTCGACGGGGATGTCGAAATGCGTGATCGCGCGCCGGAACGCTTCCCGCTGCCGCGCGATGCTCGCCGGCAGGCGCGGGTCGACGGGCCGGGCGAGGAACACCGAACCGGCCGTGCGGAAATACGTTGTGGCGCGCAGGAAGGCCAGCCGCGCCGTCTCGCGCTCGCCCCGCGACTCGGCGGTCACCCCGACCGCGTAGGCGGCCTCGGCCGCGCCGTTCCACTCCGCGTGCCAGCTGTCGAAGTCGGTGCCCTTCACCCGTCTGGCGATGGCGACGGTCTCGAATACCTCGGCGCCGCCGAACGATGCGGTGGAGGCGGCGCGCAGCGTCTGCGCATCCAGCAGGTCGTCTTTGACGGCGAATCCGCTCATGGCGTCAGCGTAACGGCGGCCGGTGCCCCGGAGCGAGGCCCCGATAGGATGAGGCGTGATGGAAATTGAAATCGGCCGTGCCAAGCGGGGGCGCCGCGTCTACTCCTTCGACGACATCGCGATCGTGCCCTCCCGCCGCACGCGCGATCCGCAAGACGTCTCGGTGAGCTGGGGCATCGACGCCTACCACTTCGACATCCCGGTGCTCGGCGCCCCGATGGACTCCGTCGTCTCGCCGCAGACCGCCATCATGATCGGCCAGCTCGGCGGCGTGGGCGTGCTCGACCTCGAGGGCGTCTGGACGAGGTACGACGACCCCGAGCCGCTCCTCGCCGAGATCCGCGAGCTGCCCGAGGGGCGTGCCACCGAGCGGATGCAGCAGATCTACTCCGAGCCCATCAAGCCCGAGCTGGTCACCGCGCGGCTCGCCGAGATCCGCGCATCCGGTGTCACCGTCGCCGGCGCGCTCTCGCCGCAGAACACGCAGGAGCTCTACGAGACCGTGGTCGCCGCCGGCGTCGACCTGTTCGTCATCCGCGGCACCACCGTGTCGGCCGAGCACGTGTCGAAGAACGTCGAGCCGCTGAACCTCAAGAAGTTCATCTACGAACTCGACGTGCCCGTCATCGTCGGCGGCGCTGCCACCTACACCGCGGCCCTGCACCTCATGCGCACCGGCGCCGCGGGCGTGCTCGTGGGCTTCGGTGGCGGCGCGGCATCGACCACGCGAGCCACCCTCGGCATCCACGCCCCGATGGCCACCGCGGTGGCCGACGTCGCCGGCGCCCGCCGCGACTACATGGACGAGTCGGGTGGCCGCTACGTGCACGTCATCGCCGACGGGGGCCTCGGCACCTCCGGCGACATCGTGAAGGCGATCTCGGTCGGCGCCGACGCCGTCATGCTCGGCACGGCCCTGGCACGGGCGACGGATGCTCCGGGTGGCGGTTGGCACTGGGGCCCCGAGGCCCACCACTCGCAGCTGCCGCGCGGCAACCGGGTGCACGTGGGAAGCGTGGCGCCGCTCGAGCAGATCCTCTACGGCCCCTCGCCCGTGGCCGACGGCACGGCCAACCTCATCGGGGCCCTGCGCCGATCGATGGCGACGACGGGCTACTCCGACCTCAAGGAGTTCCAGCGGGTCGAAGTGGTGGTCGCCCCCTACCGACTCGACTGACCTCCTACTACCGTGGTGTGCAGAAGGAGCCAGCTCCTGGCTGCTCTGCGTCGAAGGAGAGTCACATGGCCACGCACACCTCGGTATCGCACTCCACGAAGATCGGTCCCGAGGAACGCAGCAAGGCCATCGAGACCCTGAAGGAGAAGGAACTCGACATCCTCGTCGTCGGTGGCGGCATCGTCGGCACCGGCGCCGCGCTCGACGCGGTGACCCGCGGTCTCCGGGTGGGGATGGTCGAGGCGCGCGACTGGGCGTCGGGCACCTCGAGCCGGTCGTCGAAACTCGTGCACGGCGGCATCCGGTACCTCGAGCAGCTCGACTTCAGGCTGGTGCGCGAGGCGCTCATCGAACGAGGCCTGCTGCTGCAGCGCATCGCCCCGCACCTCGTGAAGCCCGTGCGCTTCCTCTACCCGCTCAACAAGCGGGTGGTGGAGCGGGCCTACATCGGTGCCGGGATGCTGCTCTACGACATCTTCAGCTACTCCGGCGGGCGGCCTCCCGGTGTTCCGCATCACCGTCATCTCTCCCGTCGTCAGGTGCAGCAGCTCATCCCGAGCCTGTCGAAGAACGCCCTGGTCGGCGGCATCACCTACTACGACGCGCAGGTCGACGACGCCCGCTACGTGGCGAGCCTCGCGCGCACGGCCTCCTCGTACGGGGCCCACGTGGCGAGCCGAGTGAAGGTGGAGGGCTTCCTCAAGGTGGGCGAGCGGGTGGTGGGCGTGAAGGCTCACGACCTCGAGACCGGCGAGCGGTTCGAGATCCGCGCCAAGCAGGTCGTGAACGCCACGGGCGTGTGGACGGACGAGACCCAGGCGATGGTGGGGGAGCGCGGACAGTTCAAGGTGCGCGCCTCGAAGGGAGTTCACCTCGTGGTGCCCCGCGACCGGTTCCAGGGCAAGTCGGGGTTGCTGCTGCGCACCGAGAAGAGCGTGCTCTTCGTCATTCCGTGGGGCCGGCACTGGCTCATCGGCACCACCGACACCGACTGGCACCTCGACAAGGCGCACCCGGCCGCGACGGCCGCCGACATCGACTACATCCTCGAGCACGTGAACAAGGTGCTCGCCGTACCGCTCACCCGCGAAGATGTCGAGGGCGTGTACGCGGGCCTGCGGCCACTGCTCGCCGGTGAGAGCGACCAGACCTCGAAGCTCTCGCGCGAGCACCTCGTGGCGCACTCGGTGCCCGGGCTCGTCGTGATCGCGGGCGGCAAATGGACGACCTACCGCGTCATGGCGAAGGATGCGATCGACGCCGCCGTGTCGGCTCTCGACGGCCGCATCTCGCCCTCGGTCACGCAGGACATCGCGCTGCTCGGTGCCGAGGGGTACCAGGCGGCCTGGAACAAGCGGCACAAGATCGCGCGCAAGTTCGGCGTGCACCCGGTGCGCATCGAGCACCTGCTGAACCGCTACGGCACGCTCACCGACGAGCTGCTCGACCTCATCAAGGCCGACCCGTCGCTCGCCGACCCGCTGCCCGGTGCCGACGACTACATCGGCGCCGAGGTGGTCTACGCGGCCTCGCACGAGAGCGCGCTGCACCTCGACGACGTGCTGGCGCGCCGCACCCGCATCTCGATCGAGGCGTGGGACCGCGGGGTCTCCGCGGCGCCGGTCGCCGCGCGTCTCATGGCCGGGGTGCTGGGGTGGGACGAGGAGACCGTCGACCGGGAGGTCGAGGTGTACCTCGAGCGGGTCGCCGCGGAACGTGCGAGCCAGGAGCAGCCCGACGACGAGTCGGCCGAGCGCATCCGCCTCGAGGCCCCCGACATCGTCGACGCCGACTGACGCTCCTCCTGCACACCGTGCCTGCTGGTGCGCGTTCTCCACAGCTGAGGGCGAACACCGGCAGGGCCGTGCTGCCCCTCGCGTAAACTGGTCTCACCGCCGTTCGAGTATCCGTGCGGTGATTCCTGAGGAGACAGCAATGGTCGACGTTCGGCGAGTGAAGCTTCCCGGCGTGGGGGTGCTGCACACCTTCATCACCTCAGACGGGGGCAAGGTGGGCGTGATCGCCCACCGCTCGGGTCACAGCGACCTCATCACCTTCGCCGACGACGAAGACGGGCCCAACAACACGAAGGTCTCGCTCCGCCTCTCCGACGACGAGGCGCACACCCTCGCCGAGCTCCTCGGCGGCACGCAGATCACCGAGTCGCTCTCGGCGCTCGACCAGATCCCCGGCCTGTCCATCGACTGGTTCACCGTCGACTACGAAGACCACATCGCCGGCCAGCCCCTCGGCTCGCCCGCCGAGCGCGGCATCGCGGGGCTCACCGTGGTGGCCGTCGTGCGAGGCGACTCCACCAACCCCGCTCCCGCCTCCGACTTCAAGGTCTTCCCGGGCGACACCCTCGTCGTGGCCGGCTCGCCCGAGAAGGTGGCGAAGGCGTTCAACTTCTTCCGCACCGGGGAGATCAAGAAGCCTGTGGTCGTCGACGGTTCGCCCGGCAGCTAGGGGCACGCGCGTATGCACCTCGGCCCCGACCTCCTCATCCTCGGAGTCCTGTTCGTCATCGCCTACGTGCTGGGTCGCCTCGGCAAGTCGATCGGCCTCCCGGCCATCCCCATCTACATGGTGGTCGGGCTCCTCGCGAGCCCGTACTTCGCGTGGTTCCCGCTCGAGTTCGCCCATGGCGAGTACATCGAGCTGATCGCGGTCTTCGGGCTCATCCTGCTGCTGTTCAATCTGGGGCTCGAGTTCGATCAAGACGAGTTCTTCTCCAACGCGGGAAAGCTGCTCATCTCGGGCGGCTCCTACATCCTCATCAACATGGTGGTGGGCTTCGGCTTCGGCTTCCTGGTGGGGTGGGGAACGCGCGAGGCGCTCGTCATCGCCGGCATCACGGCGACCTCCTCGAGCGCCATCGTCACAAAACTGCTGATCGAACTCAACCGCCTCGCCAACCGCGAGACTCCGATGATCCTCGGCGTGACCGTCGTCGAAGACGTCTTCATCGCCATCTACCTGGCGATCGTGTCGGTGGTGCTCTCGGGCGAGACCGAGATCTGGCTGGTGGTCGGCAAGCTCGGCATCTCCTTCGTCTTCCTGGTGGTGATGTTCTCGGTGGCGCGCTGGGGCGGCAAGGTCGTGTCGAGACTGTTCCGCACCAAAGACGACGAGCTGTTCACCATCCTGTTCTTCGGCCTGGCCATCATGTTCGGCGGCCTCGGCGAGATCCTCGGCGTGACGGATGCGATCGGTGCGTTCCTCATCGGCCTGGTTCTCGGGGCGACCCGCTACCGCAACAAGATCGAGCACATCGCCATACCGTTGCGTGACGTGTTCGGCGCCTTCTTCTTCCTCAACTTCGGTCTCGGGCTCGACCCCACAGCGTTCCCCGCCGTCATCGTGCCGGTCGTGCTGGCGGTGGTCATGACGATGACCCTCAACGCCATCGGCGGCCAGTTCGTGGCGTGGCTGAACGGCTTCGGGCCGCAAGCCGGCATCAACACGGCGGCCATCCTGCAGAACCGGGGGGAGTTCGCACTCATCCTGGCGACGCTCGCGCTCGCCGCGGGGCTCGACGAGCGCATCCAGCCCTTCGCGGGTCTGTACGTGCTCATCATGGCCATCATCGGGCCCATCCTCGCGGTCAACTCCGAACGCATCGGCAGCTTCGTGCTGGGCACCGAGCGCAAGGCGCGGGCGAAGGCGGCAGCGTCTGCGGCGTCGGGCGCCGCGGGCGCAGCCGGTGCCGAGGCCGCAGCCGCAGCCGTGGCCGCCGGCGCCGCCGGGGGCGGCAAGACGCAGCGCAACCTCGAGGCCGACGAGGCCATCGCGCTCATGGAGGCGGCGACCGCTGGGCCGGCCGGGCGAGTGGTCGCCGGCGATGGCGATGGCGATGGCGACGACGACGATCTCAGCGTCGGCCGCTCCGGCGACCGCGTCGCAGCAGCCGACGACGACGAGATCGCCCCCGACGTCTATGGCGACTACGACGACTACGACGCCGACCGCGGCAGCGACCCCGAGGCCGTCGTGCCTGCGGGCGGTGTCGCGGCACCCGAGCGCGAGGGCGCCGAGCGGGATCGTCTCATCGAGCAGGCGATGCTGCAGTCGGACGAGCACGATCCGCGATCCCGAGCGAGAGACGACGAGTATTGAGCATTACCTCCGCACCCCCGGCCTCCCTCGCCTCCGTGATGCGGCGACCCCGCTGGATCGCCACGCTCGTGCTCGCCCTCGCGATCGCCGGCGGCTTCGCAGCCCTCGGTCAGTGGCAGCTCGAGCGTGCCGTGTCGAGCGGTGAGGTGACCAACGGGCAGTCGGAGACCATCAAGCCGCTCGAGACGGTGGCCGAGCCGCAGACACCCGTGGTCGAGACGCAGGCCGCCCAGCGCGTGGAGGTGAAGGGCGCGCTCGTGCCGAGCGGCTTCGACGTCATCTCCGGCCGCCTCAACGACGGCGTCTCCGGGTATTGGGTGATCGGGCAGCTGAAGGTCGAGCAGCCCGCCGACACCTACCTCGCCGTCGCCCTCGGCTGGACGCCGGAGCTCGAGACCGCTCGCGCCACCGCGCTGGAGCTCGGGGGCCGCGCCACCGCCGTCTCGGGCGACCTCACGGGTCGCTACCTGCCGACCGAGGGCCCGGTCGTCTCCGACGCGCAGCGGGGGAGTGGGGCCGACCCGGCGGGTGACTCCACCTTCGAGGCGCTCGACACCACCATGTCGATCGCCGCGCTCATCAATCGCTGGCCCGAGTTCGACGAGGCCGCCGAGGTGTACGGGGGCTACCTCGTGCTCGACGAGGCTCCCGCGGGCCTCGACGCCATCGTGTCGCCAGAGCCCGACCGCTCGGTGCAGGTGAACTGGCTGAACATCTTCTACGCCGCCGAGTGGGTCGTGTTCGCGGGCTTTGCGATCTACCTCTGGTACCGCCTCGTGCGAGACGCCTGGGAGCGCGAGAACGAGGAGGCTCTCGAGGCGGCTGAAGCCGCGGCGGGGGGCGCCGCCGAGGCCCCAGGTGCCGACGACCGTCCAGCCGGGCGACGGTAGGCTTGACCCATGGCTCTCGCCCCGAAACCGAAAGACTTCCCGCGCATCCGGGGTGCCCTGAAGTTCTACCAGGTCGCCTCCGTCATCACCGGTGTGATGCTGTTGCTTCTCTGCGTCGAGATGCTGCTGAAGTACACCCCTCTCGCCGTCGAGCTCGAGCTCGGCGGCCCGCGCGGCTTCCTCGCCTTCGTTCCCGAGGGCACCGTGGTGGCGGTGAACCTCAGCACCGGCATCCTCATCGCCCACGGCTGGTTCTACGTGGTCTACCTGTTCTCCGACTTCCGGCTGTGGAGCCTCATGCGCTGGCCGTTCTGGAAGTTCGTGCTCATCGCCCTCGGCGGCATCGTCCCCTTCCTGTCCTTCTTCCTCGAGGCCCGCATCGCCCGCGAGGTGAAGGGCTACCTCGCCTCGCGCGAGGCCGAGCTCGCCGACCCCGCCGACCCCCGACCCGTGGAGGCCTCCCATTAGCGCAGCAGACACCCCCGACCACGAGGAGCTCACCCGCCCGGTGCTCGTCGTCGACTTCGGCGCCCAGTACGCCCAGCTCATCGCGCGCCGGGTGCGCGAGGCGAGCGTCTATTCCGAGATCGTGCCGCACTCGATCACGGCGGCGGAGGTCGCGTCGAAGAACCCGGTGGGCATCGTGCTGAGCGGCGGCCCGTCGAGCGTCTACGAAGAGGGCGCCCCGGCGCTGGATCCGGCCATCCTCGAACTCGGGGTGCCCGTGATGGGCATCTGCTACGGCTTCCAGGTGATGGCGAAGACGCTCGGCGGCGAGGTCGCGAAGACCGGCGCGCGCGAGTACGGCTCCACCGACATGGCCGTCGACCAGGCGGCGGATGCGGCGGGTGCGGCCCTGCTCGACGGCCAGCCCCTCGGCCAGACGGTGTGGATGAGCCACGGCGACTCGGTGGTGAAGGCCCCCGAGGGCTTCTCGGTGCTCGCGCGCACGGAGTCGACCCCCGTCGCCGCCTTCGCCGACCCGGAGCGCGGGCTCTATGGGGTTCAATGGCACCCCGAGGTGAAGCACTCGCCCTTCGGTCAGCAGGTGTTGGAGAACTTCCTGCACCGGGCCGCCGGCATCCCCGCCGACTGGAACCCGGGCAACGTCATCGCCGATCAGGTCGCGGCGATCCGCGAGCAGGTCGGAGCCGGCCGCGTCATCTGCGGCCTCTCGGGCGGGGTCGACTCCGCTGTCGCCGCGGCCCTCGTGCACGAGGCGGTCGGCGACCAGCTGGTCTGCGTCTTCGTCGACCACGGTCTGCTGCGCCACGACGAGCGCCGGCAGGTCGAGGAGGACTATGTGAAGTCCACCGGTGTGCGCCTCGTGACGGTGGATGCGCGGGAGCAGTTCCTCACCGCCCTCGCCGGGATCACCGACCCCGAGCAGAAGCGCAAGATCATCGGGCGCGAGTTCATCCGCACCTTCGAGCAGGCCCAGGCCGACCTCATCACCGAGGCCGCTGCCGACGGCGACCCCATCAAGTTCCTCGTGCAGGGCACCCTCTACCCCGACGTGGTCGAGTCGGGCGGCGGCAGCGGCACCGCCAACATCAAGAGCCACCACAACGTGGGCGGTCTTCCCGAAGACCTGCAGTTCGAGCTCGTCGAGCCGCTGCGGGCCCTGTTCAAAGACGAGGTGCGCGCCATCGGCCGCGAGCTCGGCCTCCCCGAGGAGATCGTGTCGCGGCAGCCGTTCCCCGGCCCCGGGCTCGGCATCCGCATCGTCGGCGAGGTGACCTTCGAGCGGCTCGAGCTGCTGCGCCAGGCCGACGCCATCGTGCGCGCCGAACTCACCGCGGCGGGCCTCGACGCCGAGATCTGGCAGTGCCCCGTGGTGCTCCTCGCCGACGTCCGCTCGGTGGGCGTGCAGGGCGACGGCCGCACCTACGGTCACCCCATCGTGCTGCGCCCCGTCTCCAGCGAAGACGCGATGACCGCCGACTGGACCCGCGTTCCCTACGACGTGCTGGCCCGCATCTCGAACCGCATCACCAACGAGGTCGCGGGCGTGAACCGGGTCGTGCTCGACGTCACGTCGAAGCCGCCGGGAACCATCGAGTGGGAGTGACGGTCTGACGTCGCTCCGAGCCGAACGGCCCGACGCGGGCGCTCCGACCACGGTCAGGGGCCGCCGGCGGCGGGCCGTTCGTCGTGTCGCTCACGGGGGCGGCGCCACGGGCGTTGGGTGCTGATGCGCGCGACCAGCCACTCGAGGGGGCCCTGCCTGAAGACGAGGCGGTAGAGGCTGCAGAACAGCAGCGTGGTGAGGGCGAACACCACGAACAACGGAACGCTCTGCCAGCCCAGCCACCCCTCGTAGTCGGTGTTCTCCACATACCACCACAGGGCCACGATCTGAGCCGAGTACACGGTGAGCGGCATGGAGCCCGTGGCCCACAGGGGTTGCAGGATGCGCGTGACGGCCGTGCGCATCCGTCGCCCCGTCGACTCGGTGAGCGCCGTGAACAGGCCGATGACCGCCACGGCTACGGCGCCGGAGGAGACGACCTCGAAGGTCGTGTCGTCGTGGGCGAAGACGGGGTCGCCGAGGGCGGCGGCGGTCGTGTACCCGGCGAGCGCGACGACCGAGCCGAGCGTGAGCAGCAGCAGCTGGGTGCGGCGGAGCTCGACGCCGCAGCGGGCGATGAGAAGACCCAGGGCGATGTACGCGAGCCAGACCGGGGCGGGGTAGGTGCCGAGTATCCAGCGGCTCGGGAAGTAGAGGAACGGGTTCGCCACCGAGGAGACGGGGAGGGCGGCCTCGGTGTCGACGGCGGCGGTGACCGTCTCGACGAGCCACGGGCCGCCCACTGCGGCCGCGGCGGCCACCACGGCGAGTACCCAGCGCGGGGCGACCAGGAGGGGAATCGCCACGAGGAACAAGAAGCCGTAGGTGTCGAGGATGATCGCGATGGGGGTGTCGAGCAGGGTGAGGGCGACCCCCAGCGCGATCAGGAGGGCGCCGCGGATGGCGACGACGCGAGAGGCGCGCCAGCGGGCGCCGCGCGCAGGGCCCGCGCGGCCACCCGTCATGAGGCCCAGGGAGACGCCGGCGATGGTGGCGAAGAGGATGGACGAGCGGCCGTCGAAGATGCTCTCGGCGTCGCCCTCAGGCACGGTGTGGGCGTAGAACATGCCCAGCAGGGCGAGGCCGCGCGCCAGGTCGAGGCCGATGATGCGGGCTGTGCCTGTGCCTGTGCCTGTGCCTGTGCTGCTGCCGGAACGCGGAACGGGGCCGCCCGGCTGGGCGACCCCGTTCTCGCGATGGGTGCTGTTCGTGCTGCTTCCTAGTTTCGGAAGATGGCGATGATGCGCAGCAGCTCGAGGTAGAGCCAGACGATGGTGGTCATGAGGCCGAACGCGCCCGACCAGCCGTACTTGCGGGGAGCGCCGCTGCGCACGCCGCGCTGGATGGCGTCGAAGTCGAGCACCAGTGAATAGGCGGCCATGATGACGACGAGAACGCCGATGACGAGGCCGATCCAGCCGCTGCGCAGACCGAACGGGTCGGTGACGACGCCGGTCATCATGAGGATGATGTTGAGCAGCGAGAACACCATGTAGCCGACCATGGCGATGAGGAAGATCTTCGTGGCCCGCTTCGATGCGCGGATCTTGCCGTTCGCGAAGAGTGCCAGGGTGACGCCGAAGACCGCGACGGTCGCGAGCACGGCCTGAAGCACGATGCCGCCCCAGCGCGCCTCGAAGAAGCCCGAGATGGCGCCGATGGCGAGGCCCTCGAAGGCTGCGTAGAGGAAGATGAGCGGAACGGAGGGCTCACGCTTGAACGCGTTGATGAGACCGAAGACCAGGCCACCGATGAAGCCGCCGATCATGAGGCCGAGGCCCAGCACGGTGGGAACCGGCATGTTCGAGAGGAAGCCGACCACCGCGGTGACCAGGAACACGGCGAAGAGGCCGACCGTCTTCACGATCGTGTCTTCGTAGCTCATGCGGTCGGTCTCGGACGGCGTCGCCGACGGACGGTCGTAGAGCTCCTGCAACCCGTCGGCGCTGATGGTGGGCGTCTGTGCGGCGGCTTTGCCGTTGAAGATGGGATTCTTCGCGAAGGCGGGGTTGCTGGACGATGCTTCGGCCATGTCAGTCTCTCTGTGAAAGGTGAGGGTGATCGTGGTCACCTCAATCTACTGCACCGATTTCATGAATCGCCTGGTAGTACGCCCACGGCGTACGGTGAGGTCGTGATGGAGAACACACCCGTGCGACCGCTTGTGATCGGCCACCGCGGGGCGAGTGGATACCGCCCCGAGCACACCGAGGCCGCCTATCGGCTCGCGTTCGCGCAGGGGGCCGACGCGGTCGAGCCCGACGTGGTGTTCAGTCGCGACGGCGTCGCGGTGGTGCGGCACGAGAACGAGATCTCGGGCACCACCGACGTGGCGGAGCATCCGGAGTTCGCGGGCCGCCGCGCCACCAGGTCGGTCGACGGCGAGGAGCACACCGGGTGGTTCACCGAGGACTTCACCTGGGCGGAGCTCAGCACGCTGCGGGCGCGGGAGCGCCTGCCGACGCTGCGGCCCGAGAGCGCGGCGCACGACGACGCCTTCCCGCTGCTGCGCTTGAGCGACGTGCTGCGCATCGTCGACGAGGTCGCGGAGGAGACCGGGAGGGCCGTCTTCCCGGTCGTGGAGGTCAAGCACGCGAGCCACTTCGATGCCCTCGGGCTGCCGGCCGCAGAGCTCGTCGCGGGGGCGCTCGAAGCGTCGGGGTGGGCCGGGCGGACCGGCCGGCTCGTCGTCGAGTCGTTCGAACAGACCGTGCTGGGAGAGATGCGGATGCGCGGGGTCGCGGCACGGTACGTCTATCTCCTCGAGGCGCACGGCAAGCCGTTCGACCAGGTCGCGCGGTGGGGCGACGCCGCCGGGGGCTACCTCGACCAGCTCACCGATGCATCGCTCTCGGGGCTGGCGGCCGAGGTCGACGGCATCAGTCTCGACAAGGCGCTCATCCTGCCGCTCGACGCCGAGGGGAACGCGACACGGGTGAGTGACGTGGTGTCGCGGGCGCACCGTGCGGGACTCGAGGTGTACACCTGGACGCTGCGGCCCGAGAACGCCTTCCTGCCCAAGAACCTCCGCACCGGGGGCAGGGCGGCGGCGTTCGGGCGGTGGCAGGAGGAGTACCGCACGATCATGTCGAGCGGTGTCGACGGGGTGTTCGCCGACCACCCCGACCTCGCCCTGGTGGCCCGCGGCACCGGTGTCGGAGGCGCCGCCTAGACTTGACGCAGCATGAGCGACGCCACCGATCAGACCACCAGGAGCAGCATCCCGATCATCCTCGACGGGCCCTCCGGGCCGCGGGATGACGGGGGCGACCCGCTGCTCGACGGGCTGAACCCCGAGCAGCGGGAGGCGGTCGAGTACCGCGGCCCGGCCCTCCTCATCGTCGCCGGTGCAGGCAGTGGCAAGACCCGGGTGCTCACGCACCGCATCGCCGGGCTGATCAGGAGCGGCGAGGCGTGGCCCAGCCAGATTCTCGCTATCACCTTCACCAACAAGGCGGCAGCCGAGATGCGCGAGCGGGTCGGCCACCTTCTCGGGCAGGTCGCCGAGGGCATGTGGATCTCGACGTTCCACTCGGCGTGCGTGCGCATCCTGCGCCGGGAGGCCGAGAACTTCGGCTTCACCAAGAGCTTCACCATCTACGACTCGCAAGACTCGCGCGCGCTCATCAAGCGCATCATCAAAGACCACCAGGCCGACACCTTCGGGTTCACGGTGTCGCAGGTGGCAGCGAAGATCTCGAAGCTCAAGAACGAGCTCTCCGATGTGGAGTCGTACGCCAGGGGCGCGAACTTCTCCGACCCGCAGGAGGCGAAGTTCGTCGAGATGTTCGGCGCCTACACGCGAGCGCTCCGCGAGGCCAACGCCTTCGACTTCGACGACCTGATCAGCCAGACCGTGTTCCTGTTCCGGGCCTTCCCGCAGGTGGCGGAGCGCTATCAGCGACGGTTCCGGCACATCCTCGTCGACGAGTACCAAGACACCAACCACGCGCAGTATGCGCTCATCAGGGAGCTCACCCGGCCGCCGGAGTCGAACGAGCTCACCGGGCTCGCCGCGTTCGGCGGCGGGGGCGCGTCGCTCACCGTGGTGGGCGACTCCGACCAGTCGATCTACGCCTTCCGCGGCGCCGACATCCGCAACATCGTGGAGTTCGAGCGTGACTTCCCCGGCGCGCAGGTGGTGCTGCTCGAGCAGAACTACCGGTCGACGCAGAACATCCTCACCGCGGCGAACTCGGTGATCTCGAACAATTTCGACCGCAAAGACAAGAAGCTCTGGACGGCGGTGGGCGACGGCGAGAAGATCGTCGGCTTCACCGGGTACTCCGGGCACGACGAGGCCCAGTTCGTGGCCGACGAGATCGCGAAGCTGCGCGACGCGGGCATGCCGTACAACGAGATCGCGGTGTTCTACCGCACCAACTCGCAGACGAGAGCGCTCGAAGAGATCTTCATCCGTTCCGCGTTGCCCTACCGGGTGCTGGGCGGCACGAAGTTCTACGAGCGGGCCGAGATCAAAGATGCCATGGCGTATCTCACGAGTGTCGCGAACCCGTTCGACGCGCTTGCGTTACGGCGCATCCTGAACACCCCCAAGCGCGGCATCGGGCCCGCCACTGAGACGCAGCTCGCCTCGTTCGCCGAGCGGGAGCAGGTGAGCTACCGGGAAGCGATGCGGCGGGCGTCTGAGCTCGGGCTCGGGCCGAAGGTCACGGGTGCCATCCTGCAGCTGGCGGCGCTGCTCGACGAGGCCGCCGAGCTGGTCGACCCCGAGCGCGACGGGGGAGAGGCGACGGTGAGCGAAGTGCTCACGCTGCTCATGGAGAAGAGCGGCTACGTCACGAGCCTGCGCGCCAGCCGCGACCCGCAAGACGAGGCGCGGGCCGAGAACGTCGAGGAGCTCGTCGCGGTGACGAAGGAGTTCAACCGCAACAACCCCGACGGCACGCTGCTCGACTTCCTCACCGAGGTGTCGCTCGTCGCGGCCGTCGACGACCTCGACGACTCGAGCGGAACCGTGTCGCTCATGACCCTCCACACGGCGAAGGGGCTCGAGTACGACGCGGTCTTCCTCACCGGCATCGAAGAAGACCTGCTGCCCCACCGCATGTCGGCCAGCGAGCCCGGGGGCCCCGCCGAGGAGCGGCGGCTGTTCTACGTGGGCATCACGCGGGCTCGCAAGCGCCTCTACCTGTCGCTCGCCATGACCCGGGCCCAGTTCGGTGAGACCGCCGTGGCGATGCCGAGTCGCTATCTGCAGGAGATCCCGGCCGAGCTCATCGACTGGATCCAGTCGCCCGGCATGGCGACCTCGCGCGGCGGCACCGAGCCGCGCGCGCTCAATGCCCAGCGCGGGCGCGGCGGCTCGGGTGGCATGTCGCGCTGGAACACCGACAGCGGTTACGGCATTCCTCCCGGGCCGCCGCGGCCGAAGACGGAGTGGGCCAACCGGGTCACCGGCCAGGTGCGCGACAACGGTGACCTCGAGCTGGCGCCGGGCGACCGGATCACGCACACCGACTTCGGCGAGGGCCGGGTGAACCAGGTCACCGGTGAGGGCGCGAAGCGCGTGGCCCATGTGCACTTCGAGTCGGCCGGCCCGAAGAAGCTCCTCATCAAGATCGCCCCCATCGAGAAGCTCTGACCCCCCTCCAGCAGCTTTCTTCCGGAGAAAGTCCGTGATGACTGACGTCTTCACGGACTTTGTCCGGAAGGAAGTGGATGCGCGGGGGAGGTGGGGAGGACATCCACCGTCGGCCGCGGAGAAGTAGCGGCGGTGGTCGGGAGCCCTTGCGGCAACGCCCCTTCGAAAGGGCAACGCCCCTTCGGGAGAGCTGCGTCACGCTCGTCCACACTCGCGGCGCACCCCCTCCACCCTTTCTTGCGGACAAAGTCCGTCCCAACGCACTTTCGGACGGACTTTGTCCGCGAGAAAGTGGATGGCCCGGCGGTGGTGGGGAGGTTGTACGCCGCGTGGGGGTGGGTGGGGCTGGCCACGAGCGCGCGGGGCCGCCCCACGTGCGGGAAGGCGGCGGCCGGGCGGGGCCGGGGTGTCAGGGGTGGGAGCCCGGCGGGGCGGCGGCCCGGCGGGTCGGGGGTGTCAGGGGCGGCGGCCGGGCGGGCGGGGGTGTCAGGGGCGGCGGCCCGCGATGAGGCCGAAGGCGCCGAGGGCCATCATGATGGCGATGACGGTAGCGGCGATGCCGAGGGGCGGGGGAGTGACGCCGGTCTGGGCGAGGCGCGTGGCCGGGGGCGCGGCCTCGCCGGGAGGCATCGCGGCGGGCGGCGGCGACGCGGGTGCCGGGGGTGTCGCCGCGGGCGGCGGAGTGGGCGACGGCGGAGGGGTCGGCGCGCTGAAGCGCACCGACTCGCTCGCGTGCACGCGGTGATCGGCGAAGGCCGACACCACCGGAGTGGTCGCGAAGCGCTCCGACGACGGCGCCGAGTCGACGACGAAGTAATAGAAGCCGGGAGCCGACACCTCGATGCAGGGTGACTCGTGCATGCCGTCTTGCGCCACCAAGGTGGTGACGCTTCCCGCCACGGGGAAGTCGTGCCATCCCTCCGGCTCAGAGCCTTCCTCCGGTTCGCGGTCGAGCGGGCCGAGCAGGGTGGAGACGACCTCGATCGGTGGCGCACCCGACGGCAGACCCGACACGAGAAGGCGGTCGCTGACGCATTCCGGCGCGCTGAGCTCTCCCGTCGAAGCGGTCGTCTCGATCGTGGGAGTCGCCGGCACGAGCGTGGTCTCCGAGGCCACTCCGAACTCCGACCTCCACGGCTGGAGCCTGCCGCCTCCTCGCTCGGGCGGCGTCTTGCGCGGGTCGATGGCGTCGACCCAGACGTAGAACCCGGCGGCAGGCACCGTGCACTCGGGGCTGTCGTAGCGGCCGGGACCGGTCATGACCGCCGTCTCGACTTCGCAGACCAGAGGAGCATCGGCGGGAACGGTCGAGCTCCTCGACGGCCTCGTGCCGAACGGCCCGAGCAGCCTGCTGTCGATCACCACGGGAATCGGCGCGAACGCCCCGTCGGTGGCCCGATACACACCCCACTCGCCACCCGTGGGGGAGTCGGGGTGTGCCGAAAGCTCCAGCCGATCGTGAAGGCCCGCACCCGCAGACGCGACCGCTGCGCTCGTGATCGTCTCGACACGCGGACGGAACGGGCGCGAGTTGGGAACCGAGCCGGAGGCCGAGGCGCTCGCCGAGGTGGGGAAGGGCGACTGCACCAGGAGGCTCTGCGTTCCGCCCCGGTTCTGTGCGAGGCGGAACCCCGGCCCATAGGGGAGGTCGGGGTAGTCGACCGAGACGGTCACCGCCGACACCGCCCGGCCCGGGTCGGGAACGATCTTCACCAGGGTGCCGTTCACCACCCGCATCGTGCGCGACCCGTTCTCGAAGGTGGCGCCGCGCAGATCCAAGGTGCCGCGATGGCTGGCGGGAGGTGCCTGTGCCGGCCCGGCGAGGTGGTCGACGACGAGGTCGGTGACCACGAACCCAGCATTGAGCCGCAGATCGAGGGTGGCCCTGGCGCCCCGGGAGGCGCCCCTCACCCCGTCGGCCTGCCTCAGCATCCGGTTCGCCAGCTCGAGCACGCGGTCGGCGTCGGCGTTGGCGCGCTGTGCGAACCAGGCCTGGTCGTGGCCGGCGAGGCCCGTGATGCTCCAGGTGGCGAGCTGCGCCGCGGCCGCCGTCACCGCATCGCCCGGCGCGCCCCACTGGCGGGACAGGTACGCCAGCCTGGCGGCGTCGTCGGGCGAGAAGAGCGAGGCCGTCGACCCGTCGACGTAGTCGAACGAGGCGCCGGAGGGCGCAGGCTTCTCGACATCGATGCAGTAGCCCATGTTGCCGTCGTCGAGTTCGTAGTTGCCGATCCACGAGACTCCGTCGGCGAGCCACATCGAACCCCGCCCGTGCGCGATCTCCTGCACCGCCCTCGCGGGCAGGGCTGTGACCAGGGCGAGGCCGGGCAGCGGCAGGAGTGCGGCTGCGGCGAGGGCGAGGATGCGGAGGATGCGGTTCATGCGACGAGCCTCACCGCGAGAAGGACTCCCAGCCGCGGATGCCCGCTGATCTGTGGACGGATCGGCGCCGCAGGCACCCGGTGCAGAACCGGCAGGCGTGAGCCCGGCCCGCGGCGGGACGCGTCGCCTCGCGGGGGTAGAGTGCTAGATGGTGTCCGGAGCGATGGAGGGGACACTCCTTTTGTCGCGCCGTCCTTCACGCCCCGGTTCCCTGCCGGGACGACGAGTCGAATGCGGATTGGAAGAAGACCAGCGTGGATCTATTCGAGTACCAGGCCCGAGACCTCTTTGAAAGCTACGGCGTTCCCGTGCTGCCGGGCATCATCGCCGACACCCCTGAGGAGGTCAGGGCCGCTGCGGAGAAGCTCGGCGGCGTCACGGTGGTCAAGGCCCAGGTGAAGATCGGTGGCCGCGGCAAGGCCGGCGGCGTGAAGGTCGCGAAAGACCCCGAGGCGGCGGAGGAGGCCGCGAAGGCCATCCTCGGCCTCGACATCAAGGGTCACGTCGTCAAGCGCGTGATGGTCGCGGGCGGCGCCCGCATCGCCCAGGAGTTCTACTTCTCGGTGCTGCTCGACCGGGCCAACCGCTCCTACCTCTCCCTCACCAGCTACGAGGGCGGCATGGAGATCGAGCAGCTCGCCGTCGAGCGCCCCGACGCGCTCGCCCGCATCGAGGTCGACCCCATCGCCGGCATCGACATCGAGACCGCCCGCCGCATCGCTGTGGAGGCGAAGTTCCCCACCGAGCTGATCGAGAAGGTCGCCCCCGTCTTCGTGAAGCTGTGGGAGGTCTACAAGGGCGAAGACGCGACCCTGGTCGAGGTCAACCCGCTCGTGCTCACCGAGGAGGGCGACGTCATCGCCCTCGACGGCAAGGTCTCGCTCGACGAGAACGCCGGCTTCCGCCACCCGGGCCACGAGGCCCTCGAAGACAAGGACGCCGCCGATCCGCTGGAGGCCAAGGCCAAGGCCAACGACCTCAACTACGTCAAGCTCGACGGCGAGGTCGGCATCATCGGCAACGGTGCCGGGCTCGTCATGTCGACCCTCGACGTCGTCGCCTACGCCGGCGAGAACCACGGCGGCGTGAAGCCCGCCAACTTCCTCGACATCGGTGGTGGAGCATCCGCCGAGGTGATGGCCAACGGTCTCGACGTCATCCTGGGCGACGAGCAGGTGAAGAGCGTGTTCGTGAACGTCTTCGGCGGCATCACCGCCTGCGACGCCGTGGCCAACGGCATCGTCGCCGCGCTCGGCATCCTGGGCGACGCCGCGTCGAAGCCGCTCGTGGTGCGCCTCGACGGCAACCGGGTGGAGGAGGGCCGCGCGATTCTGCGCGAGGCCGCCCACCCGCTGGTCACCCTGGCCGCCACCATGGACGAGGGCGCCGACAAGGCCGCCGAGCTGGCTGCTGCAGCCGCTGCGAAGTAAGCGAAGGACGAGAGAGCAATGTCGATTTTTCTGAACAAGGATTCCAAGGTCATCGTCCAGGGCATCACGGGCGGTGAGGGCACCAAGCACACCGCCCTCATGCTGAAGGCCGGCACCCAGGTCGTCGGCGGCGTCAACGCCCGCAAGGCCGGCACCACGGTGGCCCACACCGACAAGGACGGCAACGCGGTCGAGCTCCCCGTGTTCGGCACCGTGAAGGAGGCCATCGAGGCCACCGGCGCCGACGTCTCCATCGCCTTCGTGCCGCCGGCGTTCTCGAAAGACGCCATCATCGAGGCGATCGACTCCGAGATCCCGCTGCTCGTCGTGATCACCGAGGGCATCCCGGTGCAGGACTCGGCCGAGGCCTGGGCCTACGCCAAGGCGAAGGGCAACAAGACCCGCATCATCGGCCCGAACTGCCCCGGCATCATCACCCCCGGTGAGTCGCTCGTCGGCATCACCCCGGCGAACATCACCGGCAAGGGCCCGATCGGCCTGGTGTCGAAGTCGGGAACGCTGACCTACCAGATGATGTACGAGCTGCGCGACCTGGGCTTCTCCACCGCGATCGGCATCGGTGGCGACCCCATCATCGGCACCACGCACATCGACGCGCTCGCGGCGTTCGAGGCCGACCCCGAGACCAAGGCCATCGTCATGATCGGCGAGATCGGTGGCGACGCCGAGGAGCGCGCCGCCGACTTCATCAAGGCCAACGTCACGAAGCCGGTCGTCGGCTACGTGGCGGGCTTCACCGCGCCCGAGGGCAAGACCATGGGCCACGCCGGCGCCATCGTCTCCGGCTCGGCCGGCACCGCCCAGGCCAAGAAGGAGGCCCTCGAGGCCGCCGGCGTCAAGGTCGGCAAGACCCCGAGCGAGACCGCCGCGCTCCTGCGCGAGGTGTACGCAGCGCTGTGATGTTCCCGCCCGGCGCCGTGCTTCGCGCGGCGTCGGGCGGCTCGCGCCGCCGCTACTGCGGCGCGAGGCGATGTGTGAAGGGGTGGTCGCTGACGCGGCCGCCCCTTCACCTGTGTCTGGGCGGCAGCGGCCTGTCGCGCTCGTGCCTGAGGGGCGAACGGATGCGGGGGCGGGTCTGCCACAATGGTGCGGTGACGGAGAACGCGGCGGCGGTGGCGGCCTCGAAGGTGCCGAGTCTGTACCGGCGGCTGAGGCATGAGCTGGTGACGGCGGAGGCCATCTACGGCACCATCCTCATCGCCGCCCTCATCGTCATCGTCGAAGACGACGAGAGCGACTTCTCGCTGCTCGTCACCGTCGGCACCTCGAGCTTCGTGTTCTGGATCGCCCACGTCTTCGCCGCCACGGTCGCCCACCACGGCAAGCTCGGCGCCACCGAGGTTCCGCTCGGCGAGTCGCTCGCCCACGCCGTGAGGCACTCAGCCGGCCTGCTCACCTCGGCCATCCTCCCCATCGTGATGCTCGCCCTCGGCGCTGCCGGTGTCATCCCCGAAGACGTCGCCTACGACCTCGCGCTCTCGGTCGGGGTGGTCGTGCTGTTCGTGCTCGGCATCCTCGCCTTCGCAGAGCGCGGGGCGAAGTGGTACGTCTGCTTCCTCGGCGGTGTCGTCACGGCGATGCTGGGAGTCGCCGTCATCCTGCTGAAAGCGCTGTTGCACTGAGGCTCCGGATGCGCGGCTGGCGGTAGGCTCGGGCAGGCATGAACCGCGCAACCACCGTCTTCCTCTCCGCCCTCGACGCGGTCATCGTCGTCGCCATCGGCCTCGGCATTCCCCTCATCCCCCTCACGGTGATGTGGGCGGTGCAGTTCGGCCTCTCGGTCGACTGGCTGGCGTTCTGGCGCGCGGCGGGCGACCTGTGGCTGCTCGGAAACGGGGTCGACCTGCGCCTCGCCATCGACCCCGCGCTCGCCCTGCGCCTCGGCGTCGCCGGTGCCGAGACGCCGTTCGAGGTGGGCATCGCGCCGCTCGGCTTCGCGCTGCTCACCCTGCTGCTCGGCACCCGCTCGGGTCGCCGCCTCAGCGTGACGCCCTACCCGGTGACGGGCGCGGTGGTGGGCGTGCTGGTGCTTGCCGCCCTCGGTCTCGCCGTCGCGTTCGGCGCCCGCGACGACGCGGCGATGCCCTCGATCGCCCAGAGCGTGGTGTTCCCCGCCGCCGTGTACGCGGTGGGCCTCGCGGTCGGCTACGCCTGGAAGGCCCGCCGGTCGCCCTCGCGCGAGCCGTCGCCCGATGCCGCGCTCGCTCGGCGATGGCGTGCCGCCCTCGGTTCGGTGCCCGAGACCGAGCGCGGGCTGGTCGCGCTCGCGCTGCGCGGCGGTGCGCTCACGGCCGCGACCGTCGTCGGCGTCTCGGCGCTCGCCATGGCGATCATCCTGGTCGTCAACTTCTCATCGATCGTCGCCCTGTACGAGAGCCTGCAGGCAGGTGTGCTCGGTGGCATCACACTCACGCTCGCCCAGCTCGCCCTCCTCCCCAATCTCATCGTGTGGACGGCGAGCTGGTTCGTCGGCCCCGGCTTCGCGATCGGCACCGGCTCGGCGGTCTCGCCCCTCGGCACCCAGCTCGGTCTCGTGCCCTCCCTTCCGGTGCTCGGCGCCCTGCCGCAGGGCACGCCGGTGCTCGGCTTCGTGGGGTTGCTGGTGCCCGTCGCCGCCGGGTTCCTGGCGGCGGCGGTGCTGCGGCCCGCGTTCCTGCGAGCCGTCGCCGGCCGGCAGCTCGGCGGTGCGCGGGGACGAGCGGTCAGGCTCGTGGGTGTCGCTGTCGGCATCGGCCTCGTCGGCGCGACGATCCTCGCCCTGCTCGCCCTGTGGTCGGGAGGCGCCGCAGGCCCCGGACGGCTCGCCGAGGTGGGCCCCGACGCGGGGGCGGTCTGGCTGTGGGCCTTCGTGGAGCTGACCGTCTCCTCGGCCCTCGGACTCGTCGCGGGAGCGACGTCGGTGGCCGGCGCGACGTCGACGCCGGCCTCGGCATCGAGCGGGGGCGCGGCGCCGTTCGGCCAAGCCGCCGCGCACGACCGCACCATGCCGGTGGAGCGCACGACCACCCCCCGACGAGAGGCTCCCGCCGCGCCGGATACACTGTGACGGTGCTCTCGCTCCTCGTCCTGATCTCCGGGGGTGGCTCGAATCTCCGCGCGCTCCTCGACGCCGCGAACGATGCCGAGTACCCGGCTCGGGTGATCGCCGTCGGCTCCGACACGGATGCGCCCGGCCTCGCCCACGCGGAGGAGTACGGCGTGCCGTCGTTCACCGTCGTCCCGACCGCTTTCGAGTCGCGCGAGGCCTGGGGCGCCGAGCTGCTGGCCCAGATCGAACGCTGGTCGCCCGACCTCGTCGTCTGCGCCGGGTTCATGCGCATCCTGCCGCCCGTCGTGGTGGCCGCGCTGACCCCGCGCATCATCAACACGCATCCGGCCCTCTTGCCCGCCTTCCCCGGCGCCCACGCCGTACGCGACGCGCTCGCCGCGGGCGTCGACACGACGGGCGTGACCGTGCACGTGATCGACGAGGGCGTCGACACGGGGCCCGTCATCGTTCAGCAGTCGGTGCCCGTCGAGCCAGGCGACACCGAGCACGAGCTGCACGAGCGCATCAAGACCGTCGAGCGGGCCCTGCTGGTGCAGGCCGTGCTCGACATCGCCAACGGACACGTCGACCTCGAGGAGACAGCAGCACGATGAGTGGCCCCCAGCACGACCCGAGCCTCTACCGCCACCGCGACACGGTGCCGATCTCGAGGGCGCTCGTCTCCGTCAGCGACAAGACCGGGCTCCTCGAGCTGGTGCAGGCGCTCGCCGCGAACGGTGTCGAGATAGTCTCGACCGGGTCGACGGCGAAGAGCATCGCCGACGCGGGCGTCTCGGTGACCGAGGTGTCGAGCGTCACCGGCTTCCCCGAATCGCTCGACGGTCGGGTGAAGACGCTGCACCCGGGAGTGCACGCGGGAATCCTCGCCGACCTGCGTCTCGAGTCGCACGAGAAGCAGCTGGGTGAGCTCGGCATCCGCCCCTTCGACCTCGTCGTGGTGAACCTCTACCCGTTCCGCGAGACGGTCGCGTCGGGTGCCGCCCCCGACGCCGTGATCGAGCAGATCGACATCGGCGGGCCCGCGCTCGTGCGCGCGTCGGCGAAGAACTTCGCCAACGTCGCCATCGTCGTCTCGCCCGACCGCTACGACGACGTCATCGCCGCCGTGGCCACCGGGGGCACCGCCCTCGAGCTCCGCCGCGAGCTCGCCGCGCAGGCCTTCGCCCACACGGCCTCCTACGACACCGCCGTCGCAGGCTGGTTCGCCGAGCAGCTGGGCGGCGAGGTGAGCGAGGCGATCGCCTCGGCCGAGGCGGGCGTGCAGGGCGTCGGCGGCACCGAGGGTACCGCCGTTCCGGATGCGGGACCGGGCTTCCCCGAGACCCTCACGGTCGATGCCACGAAGACCGCCACCCTCCGCTACGGCGAGAACTCGCACCAGGAGGCAGCTCTCTACGCGCTCGTCGACGGTCACGGCATCGCCCAGGCCGTTCAGCTGCACGGCAAGGAGATGTCGTACAACAACTACGTCGACGCCGACGCGGCCGTGCACGCCGCCTTCGACTTCGACGAGCCCGCCGTCGCCATCATCAAGCACGCGAACCCGTGCGGCATCGCGGTCGCCGGCCGCTCGATCGACGCGCGGCACGCCATCGCCGACGCCCACGCCAAGGCGCACGCCTGCGACCCGCTGTCGGCCTTCGGTGGCGTGATCGCCGCCAACCGCACGGTCACGCTCGCCATGGCCGAGACGGTGAAGGACATCTTCACGGAGGTGCTCGTGGCGCCCGCCTTCGAGGCGGAGGCCTTCGAGGTGCTGAAGACCAAGAAGAACCTGCGCCTGCTCACTCTTCCCGAGGGGTACGGGCGTGAGGCCACCGAGCTCCGTCAGCTGAGCGGCGGCTTCCTCGCCCAGACCCCCGACGGCTTCGCCGGTCTCGATCGCTCGAGCTGGACGCTCGCTGCCGGCCCCGCTGCCGACGAAGCGACCCTCGACGACCTCGAGTTCGCCTGGAAGGCGTGCCGCTCGGTGAAGTCGAACGCCATCCTGCTCGCCTCGGGCGGGGCGTCGGTGGGCGTGGGCATGGGCCAGGTGAACCGGGTCGACTCGTGCCGGCTCGCCGTCACGCGGGCCGGAGACCGTGCCGCAGGGTCGGTCGCCGCCTCCGACGCCTTCTTCCCCTTCGCCGACGGGCTCGAGATCCTGCTCGAGGCCGGCGTGAAGGCCGTCGTGCAGCCGGGCGGCTCGGTGCGTGACGAGGAGGTCGTCGCCGCCGCCGAGAAGGCCGGGGTGACGATGTACTTCACCGGAGAGCGCCACTTCTTCCACTGAATCCACCGGGCCGACGTCCAGGATGCACTGGGCCGGCGCCCAGCCCGCATCACCTAAGGTCGTCTCTATGTCCTCGTTCCGGCTCCGCTCGCTGCTCGCCTCGGTGGCCGCAGCGGCGGTGATCGCCGTGATCGCGCTGCTCGTCGCCGACCTGGCGTACTTCATCGCGAACAGCCAGAACCCGCAGGTCTTCCCGGTCTACATCGAGTACTTCCTCAACTCGACGCTGCTGCTGTTCCTGTTCACCGCCGTGTTCGGGCTGGTCGGTGCGTTCCGGCGCTGGTACACCGCGCTCATCGCCGGTGTCGTCTCCTCGGTGATCGCGGCGCTCGTGGGCACGGGGCTGTCCGCTCTTCTGGCCGGCATCGCCTTCAGCGACATGGTCGCGCCGCTCCTGCAGACGCTCGTGGGGAACAACCTGCTGTTCGTGCTCGGCGGCACCGTCGCATCCGTCACCGTGGCCCGCCGCATCCACTCGGCCATCGCCATCAGCGAGCAGGACGAGGTGCTGAAGAAGCGGTACGTCTTGGTGCGGCGGCCCGCCGAGAGCCTCGCCGACGGCGTCGTCACGCACATCGAGCGCAGCGAGGTCGATCTCGACCTGGCGGAGGAGCAGTGGGAGGCCTACCTTGCAGCGCTCACCGGCGCGGGCTGGGAGCCCGTGGAGGTTCCCGTCGCCGACGATCTGCCCGACTCGGTGTTCGTCGAAGACGCCGTGGTGATGTTCGGCGCGCTCGCCGTGATCGGCAGCCCGGGCGTCGAGTCGCGTGTGGGCGAGCTGGATGCGGTCGAGGCGAGCGTCACCGGCCTCGGGCTCGAGGTGGTGCGCATCGAGCGACCGGGAACCCTCGACGGCGGCGACGTGCTGAAGATCGGCACGACGGTGTACGTCGGCCGGGGCGGTCGCACGAACTCCGACGGCATCCGGCAGCTGCGCAAGATCCTCGCGCCGAGGGGCTACTCGGTGGTGGCGGTTCCCGTCACCAAGGCGCTGCACCTGAAGAGCACCGTCACGGCACTCCCCGACGGCACGGTGATCGGCTACCGTCCGCTCGTCGACGACCCGTTCGTCTACGACCGCTTCCTCGAGGTGCCCGAGCCGAGCGGTGCCCACGTGGTGGTGCTCGCCGACGACACGGTGCTCGTGGCCGCCTCCGCGCCTGAGTCGGCGCGGCTCATCGAGGGGCTCGGCTACCGCGTCATCTCGGTCGACATCTCGGAGTTCGAGAAGCTCGAGGGCTGCGTCACCTGCCTCTCCGTGCGCGTGCGCTGAGCTCCGCGCGCGTGCGATGAGCGATTCGACGCCGTGCTTGCGTCGCCCGGCCGCGGGAGCTAGCCTGTAAGGCTGCCATGACGCCGACACCCCCTTTACGGGGGTATTCGTCGCGCCCCGGGCAGCACGATTCCCTCGGGCAGCACGACGCCCTCGGGCAGCACGACGAAAGACGAGATCATGAGCACCCCGCACGACCAGAAGCCCACCGGCACGGTGGCGGTCCTGGCGCGCCTGCGACCCTTCGCGAAGCAGGCGCTGCCGCGCATCTACACCGCGATGGTGGTCTCTCTGCTCGCCTCGCTGGTCGCGCTCGCCATTCCGCAGGTGCTGCAGTGGCTCGTCGACGGCCCGCTCGCCGACGGCGACGAGCGCCAGATCTGGTTGGCCGGCGGAATCGTGCTGGGGCTCGGCGTGCTGGAGGCCGTGCTGATCGGCCTCCGCCGCGCCCTGGTGCTCACTCCTGGCACGCATGTCGAGGCGCGCATGCGCAACGCGCTCTACGCCCAGCTGCAAGACCTGCCGGTGTCGTTCCACGACCGCTGGCCGAGCGGGCAGTTGCTCTCGCGCGCCGTGAGCGACCTCAACCTCATCCGCCGCTGGCTGTCGTTCGGGCTCGTGCTGCTCGTCGTCAACGTGCTCACGCTCATCGGCGGCATCGCCATCCTCATCAGCCTGAACTGGGTGCTCGGACTCATCTTCCTGGCCGCCGCCATCCCCGTCATCCTCTACAGCTTCTCGTTCGAGCGCCGGTACTCCGATGTCGCCCGCCGCAGTCAGGACCAGGCGGGCGACCTGGCCACCAGCGTCGAGGAGTCGGTGCACGGCATCCGGGTGCTCAAGGCCTTCGGCCGCAGCCGCTACGCCCTCAAGCGCTTCGAGCGTCAGGCCGAGGAGCTGCGCGGCACCGAGATCGAGAAGGCCAAGGCCATCGCGGGCATCTGGCTCTACCTCACGCTCATCCCCGACGTCGCCTTCGGCGTGTGCCTGGTCACCGGGGTGTGGCTCGCCTCCACCGGGCAGACCTCGGTGGGGCAGCTCGTGGCGTTCTTCGCCACCGGCACGGTGCTGCTGTTCCCCATCTGGTCGATGGGGTACTTCCTCGCCATGACCCTCGACGCGAAGACCGCCACGCAGCGCTTCTTCGAGGTGATGGACGAGCGCAACACCATCACCGACCCCGACTCGCCCGAGACGGTGGTCGACGGGCGCGGCGAGCTCGTGTTCGACGCGGTGCACTTCCGCTACCAAGACGCGCCCGAGCGCTTCCCCGACCTGCTCGACGGCGTCGACCTCACCGTGCGCCCCGGCGAGACCATGGCGCTCGTCGGCCTCACCGGCTCGGGCAAGTCGACGCTCACCGCGCTCACCACCCGCCTCTACGACGTCACCGGCGGTGCCGTGAAGGTCGACGGTGTCGACGTGCGGCGGCTGCGGCGCGAAGAACTGCGCTCCCGCGTGGCGATGGCGTTCGAGGAGGCGACCCTGTTCAGCCAGACGGTGCGCGAGAACGTGCTGCTCGGCCGCCCGGAGGCATCGGAGGCCGAGCTGCGGGAAGCGCTCGAGATCGCTCAGGCGACCTTCGTCGACGATCTGCCCGATGGCCTCGACACCCGGGTGGGCGAGGAGGGGCTCAGCCTCTCCGGCGGCCAGCGCCAGCGCTTGGCGCTCGCCCGTGCCATCGCGGCCAAGCCGAGCATCCTGGTGCTCGACGACCCGCTCTCGGCCCTCGACGTCGACACCGAGGCGCTGGTGGAGGCGGCTCTGCGCCGGGTGCTCGCCACCACGACCGCGCTCATCGTCGCCCACCGCCCGTCGACGGTCGCGCTCGCCGACCGGGTCGCCCTGCTGCAAGACGGGAAGGTCACCGCGGTGGGCACGCACTCGGAGCTGCTGGCGACGAACGAGCACTACCGCTTCGTCATCTCGAGCCTCGAGGCCGAGGCCGCGGCGAGCGCACAGGGGGCCCAGACCGATACCGACACCGAACGAGAGGAGGTGGCACGATGACCGACGCATCCGTCAGCGGCGTCGAGGGCGAGGAGCGCGACGACCTCAGCCGCGCCGAGAGCAAGCAGATCCGGGCGAGGTCGCTGCGCCTGCTCGGCTCGCTCGTGCACCCGATGCGCGGGAGCCTCGCGCTCAGCATCGTCGTCGTCGTCATCAGCACCGTGTCCCAGGTGGCGGGCCCCGCCATCATCGCCTACGGCATCGACACCGGGCTCCCCGCTCTGCTCGGCTCCGACTGGATGCCAGTGGCGCTCGCCGGGGTGGCCTACCTCCTCGCGGGCATCACGGGCGCCGGGCTCATCGCCTGGTTCACCGTGCTCTCGGCACGCATCAGCCAGGCGATCCTGTTCGACCTGCGCCGCCGCGTGTTCCTGCACACCCAGAAGCTGAGCCTCGAGTTCCACGAGAGCTACACCTCGGGCCGCATCATCTCGCGCCAGACCAGCGACCTCGACGCCATCCGGGAGCTGCTCGACTCGGGCATCAACCAGCTCGTGCAGGGCGTGCTGTACATGCTCTTCACCGCAGTCGCCCTGTTCCTGCTTGACGTCGAGAGCGGACTCATCCTGCTCGCCTCGCTGGTACCGCTCGCCGTGCTGACGCGCTGGTTCCAGGTGAGGTCGCAACGGATGTTCCGGCGCACCCGGGTGGCATCGGCGCGCCTCATCGTGCAGTTCGTCGAGAGCATGACGGGCATCCGGGCCGTGAAGGCGTTCCGCAAGGAGCGCCGCAACGAGGCGGAGTTCGCCGAGCTGGTGGAGGACTACCGGCACTCGAACGGCCGGGTGATCAGGCTGTTCGGCATCTACGACCCGGGCCTCGTGCTCATCGGCAACATCGCGGTGGCCGTGGTGCTGCTGGTCGGCGGCTTCCGCGTCGTCGACGGCGGGCTCGAGATCGGTGTGCTGCTCGCCGCGGTGCTCTACACCCGCCGCTTCTTCGACCCCATGGAAGACATGGCGATGTTTTACAACGGCTACCAGAGCGCCACCGCGGCCCTCGAGAAGATCTCGGGCGTGCTCGAGGAGCGGCCGAGCGTCCCCGACCCCGACCGGCCCGTCGACCTCTGGGTCTCGTCGGGTGCCGTGCGGTTCGAAAGGGTTGAGTTCGGCTACGACCCGGCCCGCCCCATCCTCCCCGAGTTCGACCTCGACATCCCCGCCGGCCAGACCGTCGCGCTCGTCGGCTCGACCGGCGCGGGCAAGTCGACGCTCGCGAAGCTGATCTCCCGCTTCTACGACCCCACCGCGGGCCGCATCACTCTCGACGGGCTCGACCTGCGGGAACTGCACCCGAAAGACCTGCGGCGTGCCATCGTGATGGTCACCCAGGAGGCCTACCTGTTCTCGGGGACGGTCGCCGACAACATCGCGATCGGCAAACCCGACGCGACACCGGAGGAGATCGTCGCAGCGGCGAAGGCCGTCGGGGCCGACGAGTTCATCGCGGGTCTGCCGAACGGCTACGACACCGACGTGAACAAGCGCGGCGGCAGGGTGTCGGCCGGGCAGCGGCAGCTCATCTCGTTCGCCCGGGCGTTCCTCGCGAACCCCGCGGTGCTCATCCTCGACGAGGCGACCGCCTCGCTCGACATCCCGAGCGAGCGGCTCGTGCAGGAGGCGCTGCAGACCCTGCTCGCCGACCGCACTGCCGTGATCATCGCGCACCGCCTCTCGACGGTGTCGATCGCCGACCGGGTGCTCGTGATGGAGCGCGGGCGCATCGTCGAGGACGGCACTCCCGCCGAGCTCATCGCGGGGGAGGGGCGGTTCGCCCAGCTGCACGCCTCGTGGCGCGGATCCCTGGTGTAGCGGTCGCTACTTCCAGGCATCGAACATGCCGTTGCCGGCGCCGAAGATCTTCCAGCCGTCTTGGCAGTTGATGTTCTCCACCGGCGGCAGCGTCTGGGGCCACCAGGTGTCTTGCAGGGCCGGCGCCGCATCCGTGGCTCCGGGCTCGCAGGCGCCACCCAGCACGGCGGCTCCCGTGGTGAACTGCATGATGGTCGCCCCGGTCTCGGAGTTCTCCTTGATGCGGATCATCGTGGCGTCGTCGGGAACCCAAGAGGGGATGGGGATGCTCGCATTCGATGCCTGGCCATCGGCGGCCGTCGGGTAGAGCTGGGCCTCGACGGGGGGAGTGATGGCGTTGGCGAGGGTGCATCCTGACAACGCGGCGACGAGTCCGGCCGCCGCCAGGGCGGCGGGGAGCGCGCGCGTCTTCATCTGCTGTGGTCGGTCCTCTCGTCGTGGGCATCCGGGTGCGACGGATGCCACATCGCCTTAGCGTAGTCGACCGCGTACCCCGGTTCCCGCGAGATCGCTCGGAGCGGGGTTCCCTCCGCCTCGTAGTGCGCTCGCGCCCTGGCCTCGTGGCCCATGGGAGGAAGGCCTCCCGATCGCACCACCCGCCACCACGGATGGGCGTGGCCGTAGCGACGCATCGTGCTGCCGACCGCCCTTGCGGCACGGGTGCCGAGGAGGGCCGCGACGTCGCCGTAGGAGAGCACACGGCCGGGCGGGATGGAGTCGACGACCTCGAGCACGGCCTCGACGAAGGTGGGGAGTCCGTCGTCGTCGCTCACCGTCTGCCCCGTTCGTGGCTGCCGGGGCCGGCCCCGCGCAATCCGGATTCAGAGGGTGAGGGCAGCGATCGTCTCGCCGTACGGCGTCTCGCCGGTGGCGACGAAGCCGATCTTCTCGAAGAAGGCGGCAGGGCCGTCTTCGCCCGGCTCGAAGATGACGGTGATCTGCTCGAAGCCGCGCTGACGCGCCTCGTCGGCGAGGGCGAGCACGGCGAAGCGGCCGACGCCGTGACCCTGCGCGTCGGCGGCGACGTTGATGCGCCAGATGCAGCTGCGGAACTCGTCTTCCTGCGCATCGGGATCGAAGTTGCCCATGATGAAGCCGACGACCTCGTCGTCTTCGAGCACCACCCGCGGCCAGGCGGTGACCGGGTTGACGTACGCCTCGGCGATGGAGTGCGACACCGGTGCGACGTACTGCTCCTGGCCGGGCTTCAGCGTCAGGGTGTTGGCGGCGACGATGTTCGACGCCGACAGCTCGACGAGCTTCAGTTCACTCATGGACTCAGGCTAACGGCTGGGCCGAGGCCGCGCCACCGCCCCGCCTGGGGGTTACGTGGGGGTGAATTGTCTCGACGTCGAGATATTTCGGGGAGAGGGTAAACTGAGTGACGGCCCATATCCGGCGGCTGTTGAGGAGCTGAATTGTCCAAGATCAAGGTTGAAGGCACGGTCGTCGAGCTCGACGGCGACGAGATGACCCGCATCATCTGGCAGGCCATCAAAGACACGCTGATCCACCCCTATCTCGACGTGAACCTCGAGTACTACGACCTCGGCATCGAGCACCGCGACGCGACTGACGACCAGGTCACCATCGACGCGGCCCACGCCATCCAGAAGCACGGCGTCGGCGTGAAGTGCGCCACCATCACGCCCGACGAGGCGCGGGTCGAGGAGTTCGGCCTGAAGAAGATGTGGAAGTCGCCGAACGGCACCATCCGCAACATCCTGGGCGGCGTCATCTTCCGTGAGCCCATCATCATCTCGAACATCCCGCGGCTCGTGCCGGGCTGGAACAAGCCGATCATCATCGGCCGTCACGCCTTCGGCGACCAGTACCGCGCCACCGACTTCGTGTTCAAGGGCAAGGGCAAGCTCACGGTCGAGTTCGCGCCCGAAGACGGCTCGGAGCCGATGAAGTTCGAGGTCTACGACGCTCCCGACGACGGCATCGCGCAGGTGCAGTACAACCAGGACGCCTCGATCCGCGACTTCGCCCGCGCATCCCTCAACTACGGCCTGGCCCGCAACTACCCCGTCTACCTCTCGACGAAGAACACCATCCTGAAGGCCTACGACGGCCGCTTCAAGGACATCTTCCAGGAGATCTACGAGACCGAGTTCAAGGAGCAGTTCGACGCCGCCGGCCTCACCTACGAGCACCGCCTCATCGACGACATGGTCGCCTCGGCCATGAAGTGGGAGGGCGGCTACGTCTGGGCCTGCAAGAACTACGACGGCGACGTGCAGAGCGACACCGTGGCGCAGGGCTTCGGCTCGCTCGGCCTCATGACCTCGGTGCTCTCCACCCCCGACGGCTCGGTCGTCGAGGCGGAGGCCGCCCACGGCACCGTCACCCGCCACTATCGCCAGCACCAGGCGGGCAAGCCCACCTCCACGAACCCGATCGCCTCGATCTTCGCGTGGACCCGTGGCCTCGCCCACCGCGGCAAGCTCGACGGCAACCAGGAGCTCATCGACTTCTCGCTCACCCTCGAAGACGTGGTCATCAAGACCGTCGAGTCGGGCAAGATGACGAAGGACCTCGCGCTGCTCGTCGGCCCCGACCAGGCGTACCAGACCACCGAGGAGTTCCTCGCGACCCTCGACGCCAACCTCCAGGAGCGCATGGCCGCGGCGTAAGCCGCGCCCGGCGCATCGCGCACGAAGGCCCTCGCCCTCCCGGGCGGGGGCCTTCGGCGTCTCCGGGCCCTCCCCTCCTGGGCCCCCCCTCCTGGGTCCTCCCCTTCTCCGCGAGGAGGATGGGGGTGCGAGGCGGGCGGGTGGGCGGTGGGGTCAGGCGAAGACGCGGGTGACCTCGAAGTCGGGCGTGAGGAGCACGAGGTGGGGAGCGGCGCCCGGGCGGAGCGTGCCGAGCTCGGGGCGCCCGAGCACGCGGGCCGGGGTCGACGTGAGGGCGGCGACGGCGGCCGCCGGGTCGACGCCGGTGGCGAGGGCGGTGCGCAGCGCAGCGTCGGCGGTGAGGGTGGAGCCGGCGATGGTGTCGGCGCCGGCGAGCACCGCGCGGCCCCGCGTCACCTCGACGTCGAGCGAACCGAGGCGGTAGGCGCCGTCGGGTGCTGCAGCCGCGGCCATGGCGTCGGTGACGAGTGCCACGCGCCCCGGCGCGACGTCGAACACGAGCGCGATGAGCGACGGATGCACGTGCACGCCGTCGGCGATGATCTCGAGCGTCACGCGGGGGTCGGCCAGGGCGGCGGCGACTGGGCCCGGGTGGCGGTGGTGCAGGCCGGGCATGGCGTTGAAGGCGTGGGTGAGCAGGGTCGCTCCGCGGTCGAAGGCGGCGCGGGCCGTGTCGAAGTCGGCCTCCGTGTGCCCCACGGCGACGACGACGCCGGCCGACACGAAGGTCTCGATCGCCTCGAGCGCGTCGGGGAGCTCGGGCGCGATGGTGACCTGCGCGAGCCTGCCCTCCGAGGCAGCGAGCAGGTCGCGCACGAGGTGCTTCGTGGGGTGGCCGAGGAACAGCGGGTTGTGGGCGCCCTTGCGCTCGGGGGCGAGGAACGGGCCCTCGAGGTGGGCGCCGAGCACGTGCGGGTCGTCGGCGGCGAGGCGCGCGACGGCGTCGAGGCTCGCCTCGAGCAGGTGCGGGGGGTTCGCCACCAGAGAGACGACCGATCCGGTGGTGCCGTGGGCGCGGTGCACTGCGAGGGCCGACCGCATGGCGTCGACACCGTCGTCGAACGCGAATCCGCCCGCGCCGTGCGCGTGCAGGTCGATGAACCCTGGCGTCAGCCACCCGCCCGCCGCGTCGACGAGCTCGACGCCGGAGCCGGAGCCGGAGCCGTAGCCGGATCCACCGCCGGCCTCCGAGCCGAGTCCTGCCGGCCCCGAGCCGAGCCCTTCCGCGCCCGCGCCGTCGCCGGCCACCCGCCGCCACCCGTCGCCGGTGCCGGTCTCGACGATGCGCTCGCCCGAGGCCGCGAGCCAGAAGTCCTCCACCACCCCGTCGGCGTCGAGCCTGCGGGCGCCGAAGACGACGAGCGTCACCTCCGATGCCGCGAGCGGCACCGCGGAGGTCACGAGAACTCCTTGCGCCCCGCGATGACCCCGCTCACCACCGCCACCACGCCGAACACGAGGGCCACGATGGGCTGCCCGAGCATGAGCCAGGCGAGCGCCGCCCCACCCATGACGACGATCTCCACGAGACCTCGCCCGAATGCGTCGAGGCGGATGACCGCCTTCGGCGAGAGGAACAGCGCCCAGATCAGCACGGCGAACAGAGGGGTGGCGATGCCGAGCGCGATGTTCCAGGGCAGCGGCCACGCCACGAAGCCCCAGAACCCGAAGGTGAAGAAGGCGAACAGCTCCAGCACGAATCGCACGACGTCGTTGACGCCGATCGTCACGTCGCGAGGAGCGCGCGGAGTGCGCGGGGCGCCGGGGGCGGGGGAGTCGTCTTGCACGCAGTCCATGCTACGGGCCGCGCGCATCCGCGTTTCGAGTTTGTAAAGTTCATGAACCAAATGCGACCGGATGCTTGCGCCGGTTATGTTCGTAAGCTTTACTAACAAACATGACAGCGCTGAAGCCGTTACGGCCCTCCTCGAAAGTGCTCCCCGAGCACGCCAGGGGCCACAACCGCTCCCTGGTGCTGCAGACGCTCTACCGCGACGGCACGCGCTCCCGCGCCGACATCGCCCGGGAGACCGGGCTCACCCGCGTCACCGTGAGCGCCCTCGTCGCCGAACTCATCGCCGACGGACTCGTCGTCGAGCTCGGTCAGCGTGAGGAGGCCAGGCCCGGCAAGCCCGCCACCCTGCTCGACCTCGACCGCAGCGCCTTCGTGATCGTGGGGCTCGACCTCTCCGACCACTCGCTCTTCACGGGCGCCCTGCTCGACCTCGACGGCACCATCATCGCCCGCGCCGAGATCGAGCTCGCGGGCAGCACGGGCGACGAGGCGCTGGCGAAGGTGATCGCGCTCACACGTGAGCTCGTCGACCGGGCGAGCGCCCCGGTGCTCGGCATCGGGGTCGGCTCCCCGGGCATCGTCGACCTCGACGGTGTGGTGCTGTCGGCCCCCAACCTCGGCTGGGCGGGCGTCGAGCTCCGTCGCGAGCTGAGTGACGCCTTCGGCCTCCCGGCACTCGTGGCCAACGACGCGAACGCCGCGGTGCTGGCCGAGCACAGCTTCGGCGGTGCCCACAGCGACGCGATGCTCGTCACCATCGGTCACGGTGTCGGCGCCGGCCTCCTGGTGGGCGGCACCCCGCTGTTCGGCAGCCGCTTCGCCGCGGGCGAGATCGGTCACGTCGTGGTGGGAACCGACGGGGGCGCCGTCTGCGCCTGTGGGAAGCGGGGCTGCCTCGAGACCTGGCTGAGCATCCCGAACCTCATCGCCCGCCTCGACGGCGCCGACGCGGGCGAACGCGACCTCGCCCTGCGCGAGGCGGGGGAGCGGCTCGGCATCGCGCTCGCCCCCGTGGTGGGTGCGCTCGATCTCAGCGAGATCATCCTCAGCGGGCCCTCCGACCTCCTCGACGGGCCGCTCTCCGCGGCGACCCTCGAGACGCTGCGCCGGCGCACCATGGCCGAGTTCCACGGTTCGCTGGCGCTGCGCATGACCACGCTCGGGCACGACATCGTCTTGCGCGGCGCGGCGGTGATGGTGCTCTCCGGCCAGCTCGGGGTCTCGTAGCCGCAGGCGACCCGGAACACCGCACCACCCGAAGAACGCACCACCAGAACACCGCACCACCCGCCGGTCCCAGCCGGCACCCTGCATCACCCATCGCCCTAGGAAAGGTAGAACACCATGAGGAAGACGACACTCGCCGTCACAGCCCTCGGCGTGACGGCGGCCCTCGCGCTCGCCGGATGCGCGGGCTCCGGTTCGGGAAGCGACGACGCGGCGGGCGGTGACACCGCCGACATCCGGGTGTGGCTGAACGGCACCGACACCCCCGACGAGGCGCGGGAGTACCTGAAGACCACCTTCGAGAGCGAGCACCCCGGGTCGACGCTCACCATCGAGGAGCAGTCGTGGACGGGCCTGGTCGACAAGCTCACGACCAACCTCTCGGGCTCCGACAGCCCCGACGTGGTGGAGGTGGGCAACACCCAGGCGGCGGCGTTCACCTCGGCCGGAGCATTCCTCGACCTGAGCGACCAGTACGACGCGCTCGGCGGCGACGACCTGCTGCCCGGTTTCGTGGAGGCCGGCAGCTACGACGGCACCTTCTACGCGGCCCCCTATTACTCCGGCGCCCGCCTGGTGTTCTACAAGAAGGACCTGCTCGCGAACGCCGGTCTCACCGTCCCCACCACGCTCGACCAGTACGTCTCGAACGGCATCGCCCTCGCCGAGGCGAACCCGGGTGTCTCGGGAATCTACTTCCCCGGTCAGGACTGGTACAACGCTCTTCCCTACATCTGGGAGGCCGGAGGTGAGATCGCGGTGCAGGACGGCGACACCTGGACGTCGAGCTTCTCGAGCCCCGAGTCGATCAAGGGCCTCGAGCAGGTGCAGGAGGTCATGACCAAGGCCTCCGTCGCGGCGAAGGACGGCAACGAGACCGACCCGCAGGTTCCCTACTGCGAGGGCGCCATCGCGAACCTCTCGGCGCCCAGCTGGGTGAAGTTCTCCATCCTCGCCCCCGCCGATGCCGACGCACCGGGCTGCCCCGACCAGGAGGGCAACCTCGGCGTGTACGCGCTGCCCGGTGCCGACGGCGGAGCGGCCCACGTCTTCGCGGGCGGCTCGAACATCGCGGTGTCGGCCAACTCGGCGCACCCCGAGCTCGCGAAGGATGCCCTCGCCATCATGCTGAGCGACGAGTACCAGACCATCCTCGGCGAGAACGGTCTCGTTCCCGCCAAGCTCTCGCTCGCCGACACGCTCGGAACGGATGAGGTCGCCACCGCCATCGCGGAGGCCGCGGCCAACGCGAAGCTCACGCCGGCCTCTCCCAAGTGGGCCGACGTCGAGGCCTCGGGCGCGCTGCAGGACTTCTTCGTCTCCATCGCCCAGGGCGGCGACGTGACGGAGCTGGCGAAGGCGCTCGACGAGAAGATCGACGGCATCCTCAACAGCTGACGCCGACGGAACCCGACGCCGGTCAGACCTGACGCCGGTCAGGACCCGGCGCCGGACGGACAACACGGTGGGGGCCGATGCGCGAACATCGGCCTCCACCGGCCCAGATGCCCATCGCCCTAGGAGGTGAGAGGCACAAGCGCAATCGTAGTGGGAGTACCCAGAACATGACTTCGTCGGTGCTGCTCGTGCGCGAGCACGAATCCGGGGGGCTGCAAGAGCTCCCCACGGGGCCCGAGCCCCGCAAGGGCCGCAAGCGCGGCGGCTTCACACCGCTGGTGCTCCTCGTGCCCGCCTGCCTCATCCTCATCGCCGTCATCGGCTGGCCGCTGGTGCAGCTGTTCATCATGTCGTTCCAGGAGTTCGGCCGCGCCCAGGTGTTCGGCCGGCCCGCCCCATTCGTGGGCTTCGAGAACTACCAGCGGGTGCTCTCCGACCCGCAGTTCTGGGCGGTGCTCGGCAGGAGCATCCTGTTCTGCCTCGTCAACGTGGTGACCGCGATGACGCTCGGCACCCTCATCGCCCTGCTCATGAACCGGGTGAACCGCTTCTTCAAGCTGCTCGTGTCGGTGGGGCTGCTGCTGGCCTGGGCGATGCCCGCGCTCACCGCCACGATCGTGTGGGGCTGGATGTTCGACACCCAGTACGGCGTCGTGAACTACCTGCTCGAGGCGGTGAGCGGGCAGGACTTCACGAACCACTCCTGGCTCATCGACCCGTTCTCGTTCTTCGTGGTGGCGACGATCATCGTGACCTGGGGCGCAGTTCCCTTCGTCGCGTTCACCATCTACGCCGGGCTCACGCAGGTGCCCGGCGAGGTGCTCGAGGCCTCGCAGCTCGACGGGGCGGGTGCCTGGCAGCGCTTCCGGCTGATCGTCTTCCCGTACCTGCGCTCGATCTTCGTGGTCGTCATCATCCTGCAGGTGATCTGGGACCTCCGGGTGTTCACGCAGATCTTCGCGCTGCAGGGGATCGGCGGCATCAAGGAGCAGACCTCGACGCTCGGCGTGTACATCTACCAGACCTCGATCGGCGGTGGGGACTACGGCACGGGTGGGGCGATCGCCGTGATCATGGTCGTCCTCATGGTGGCCATCTCGGTCTTCTACGTGCGTCGCAGCCTCAAGGAGGAGGAGCAATGACCCGCTCGCGCAGCAAGCTCACCAGCATCCTGCTCGGTGCCGCGTCGATCGCGGTGTTCCTGTTCTCGGTGTTCCCGGTGTACTGGATGGTCAACACCTCCCTGCAGCCGAACAACGAGATCCGCGGCAGCGTGCCGAACTTCGTGCCCCAGCACCTCACCACCGCGAACTACGAGACCGTCATCTTCGATCCGGGGCGGGCGCCGTTCCTCCCCGCTCTCGGCAATTCGCTGCTCGTCACCGTCTCGACGGTCGTCATCGCGCTGGTGTTCGCCTTCCTCGCCTCGCTCGCGGTCACCCGCTACCGCTTCAAGAGCCGCAAGTCGTTCATCTTCGCCATCCTCATCATCCAGATGATCCCGGCCGAGGCGATGATCGTCTCCACCTACCGCGTGCTCGACGGCTGGAACCTGCTCAACACCATCGCCGGTCTCACCCTCGTGTACGTCGCGACGGTGCTGCCGTTCACCATCTGGACCCTGCGCGGCTTCGTCAACGGCGTTCCCGTCGAGCTCGAGGAGTCGGCGATGATCGACGGATGCTCGCGCACCGGCGCCTTCTGGCGCATCACCTTCCCGCTCCTCGCGCCCGGCCTCGTGGCCACAGGGGTGTTCGGCTTCATCCAGGCCTGGAACGAGTTCCTGCTCGCGCTCGTGGTGAACTCGCGCCCCGAGATGATGACGCTGCCGGTGTGGCTGCGCACCTTCCAGCAGGTGACGGGCACCACGAACTGGGCCGCCATCATGGCGGGTTCGACGCTCATGGCCATTCCCGTCATCGTGTTCTTCCTCGTGGTGCAGGGTCGCATGACCTCGGGCCTCGTGAGCGGGGCGGTGAAGGGATGAGCCGCGCGAGCATCCTGCGCACGCTGCTGCCCGGGTTCGACGGGCCGATGCTGCCCGACTGGGTGGCCTCGCTGCTCGGCGAGGGGCTCGCCGGGGTGTGCCTGTTCGGCGAGAACATCGTCTCGCCCGCGCAGCTGCGGGAGCTCACCGACGCCATCAGGGCGGCGAACCCGGATGCGCTCATCGCCATCGACGAGGAGGGCGGCGACGTCACGCGCCTGTTCTACGACCGCGGCGCGCCCTACCCGGGCAACGCGGTGCTCGGGCGGCTCGACGACGTCGCGGCGACGACGGCGGTCGCCGAGGCGGTGGGGTCGGCGCTCGCCGAGGTGGGGGTGAACCTCGACTTCGCCCCCGATGTCGACATCAACTCGAACCCGCTGAACCCCGTGATCGGGGTACGCAGTTTCGGCGACGCGCCGGAGCTCGTGGCCCGGCACTCGGCAGCGTGGGTGCAGGGGCTGCAGTCACGCGGGGTGGCCGCGAGCGTCAAGCATTTCCCTGGCCACGGCGACACCGCTCAGGACTCGCATCTCGCGCTGCCCCGCGTCGAGGTGTCGCCGGCCGAACTGCGCGAGCGCGAGCTCGTGCCCTTCGCCGCCGCGGTGGAGGCGGGCGCGCTGACGGTCATGACGAGTCACATCTTGCTGCCTCAGCTCGACCCGTCGGGCCCCGCGACATTCTCGGCGCCCCTGCTGCAGGGGGTGCTGCGCGACGAGCTCGGGTTCGACGGTGTCGTGGTGAGCGACGCGCTCGACATGGCGGGAGCGAGCGGAACGATCGGCATCCCCGCCGCCGCGGTGCGCGCGCTCGGCGCGGGCTGCGACCTGCTCTGCATCGGCACGAAGAACACGGCGGAGCAGCTCGAGCAGATCGTGTCGGCGGTCTCCGAGGCGCTCGCCGCAGGCGAGCTGCCCGAGGCGCGGGTGGAGGATGCGGCGTGGCGGGTGCGCGAGCTCGGCTCGCGGGTGCGCGTCCCACCGGTGCCGAACCCGCTGGAGGATGCGGGCCCCGGCGGAACCGGATGGAGTGAGGGCGCGAGGTCGGCTCCTGACTCCGACGGGTTCGGGCTCGGGTGCGGTCTCTCGGCGACCCAGGCCGCGGCGGCGTTCCGGGTCGAGGAAGGCGTGGCGGATGCCGCTGCCGCAGCCTCGGGACCGTGGGTCGTCGTGCGGGTCGACGCCGAAGCCAATGCAGCGGTGGGTGCCGTGCCGTGGGGGCCGTTCGCGCCCGGGCCGGCGCAGCGCGCGGGTTGGCGCGAGCTCACCGTCGTGGCGGTGACCGAGACGCCGGATGCGCAGTCCCGCGCAGAGCTCCACGGTCGCATTCCCGAGGAGGCATGCGTTCTGCTCGTCGGGCGCGACAATGCGAGGCGGCCCTGGGTGGTGGAACTCGTCGACGCGCTCCGGGAGCGGCACGCGACCGTCGTCACCGTCGACATGGGCTGGCCCGGAGCGCCATCGGGCTACGGGCAGGTGGCGACCTTCGGCGCATCCGCCCTGATCGGCGAGGCAGTGCTCGACGCGCTCGCCGCCTGGGAGGTCTTCTCGTGAGGCTCGGGCTCGACATCGGCGGCACGAAGACCGACGCCGTGGCCGTCGACGCCGCGGGCCGGGTCGTCGACCGTGTGCGCTCGGTCACCGGCTTCGGCGCCGACGCCGTGATCGCCACCGCACTCACCGGGATCGCCACGATCGCCGAGCGTGCGGGCATCGCGCCAGGCGACTTCGAGTCGATCGGTATCGGCATCCCGGGTCAGGTCGACGTGGCGACGGGAACAGTCGCGCACGCCGTGAACCTCGGCTTCGACGAGCTCGCGGTGGGCGGTCGGCTGAGCAGCCTGCTCGGCCGCGAGGTGAAGGTCGAGAACGATGTGAAGGCGGCGGCGCTCGGCGCCTACCACCTGCTCTCCACGGGCGCGGCGGTGCCCGCGCACTCGATGGCCTACCTGAACCTCGGCACGGGTCTCGCCGCCGGGCTCGTCATCGACGGACGGCTGTGGCGGGGGTCGCGCGGGGCGGCGGGGGAGATCGGGCACATCCCCGTCGACCCGGCCGGGGTGCGCTGTCCCTGCGGCCAGCGCGGCTGCCTCGAGACGGTGGCCTCGGGCTCGGCGATCGCGCGGCAGTGGGCGAGCGACGATGCGGTTCCGGTGCTCTCGCTGCTCGCCGCGGCCGAGGCGGGAGACGAGCGGGCCGGGCGCATCCGTTCGCTCCTCATCGACAACGTGGCAGCAGCCGTGCGCGTGCTCGTGCTGACCGTCGACGTGGAGGTCGTGATGATCGGCGGAGGGCTCAGCGCGCTCGGCGAACGACTCTTGGGGGAGGTTCAGCGGGTTCTGGCATCCTGGGCCGTGGAGTCGCCGTTCCTGGCCTCACTCGAGCTCGAGAGCCGGGTGCAGCTGGTGCCGGCGGGCTTCCCCGCCGCTGCGGTGGGCGCGGCGCTCGTCGGCGCCCCGACCGCACGGCGCGACGAGGGCGAGACGCCGAGCGACGAGATCGACAACGGGGCCGGCAGCAGCCGGCTCGAGAGGGAGGGTGTCACGACGTGGCTGAAGTGATCGTGGTTCCCGGCCGCGATGCGGCCGGGGCGATGGTGGCCGAGGCGACCGAACGGCTCGTGCAGGGCAAGCCCGATGCCGTGCTCGGGCTCGCGACGGGCGACACGCCCCTGCCCGTGTACCGGGCGCTCGCCGAGCGGGTGCGCGACGGCCTCGACCTCGGCCGGATGCGCGGGTTCGCGCTCGACGAGTACGTCGGCATCCCGCTCGCCCACCCGCAGAGCTACCACTCGGTGATCGAACGCGAGGTGGTGCGGCCGTTGCGGCTGGCGCCGGCGAACGTGCACGTTCCCGACGGCCGGCCCATCGGCATCGAGACGGCGGGGGAGCGCTACGAAGACGCCATCCTCGCCGCGGGCGGTGTCGACCTGCAGCTGCTCGGCATCGGCACCGACGGGCACATCGGCTTCAACGAACCGGGCTCCTCGTTCGCGTCGCTCACCCGGGTGAAGACGCTCACCCGGCAGACCAGGGCCGACAACGCGAGGTTCTTCGACTCGCCCGACGACGTGCCGGTGCACAGCATCACGCAGGGGCTCGGCACGATCCTGCGCGCGAGACGGCTCGTGCTGCTGGCGTTCGGGGCCGGCAAGGCGCAGGCGGTCGCGGCGGCGGTCGAAGGGCCGCTCACCGCGAGCGTGCCCGCCTCAGCGATCCAGCTGCACCCCAGGGCCACCGTCGTCGTCGACGAGGAGGCGGCGAGCGGGCTCGCCGAGCTCGAGTACTACCGGCACGCCTTCGCGAACAAGCCCCTCTGGGACCCGGTCATCCTCTGACGCCGTCGGCGCGCATCCGCTGTCGCCCATGCGCTAGCCTGGCCACGACGCCCGTCCAGGGGTACGCCGCGCTCGCGGGGTGCGACGGCGTCGACTCTGGGGGAACGATGACGTCACCGACAATCCGCCGCGCCGCGGCTTCGACACTCGCGGCGGGGCTCGTGGCCGCAGGCGGCCTCGTGTTCGCCGCTCCGGCTCACGCTGCCTCGGGCGACGTCTCGGCGGTGGGAGCGACCGCCTCGTTCACGCTCGACGTGGGCCCGTTCCACCTCGTCACGGAGAAGAGCCTCGGCTCGATCGCCGCCCCGGCCGGCGGGCGCGACGCCGTGGCGTTGTTCGACCAGACCCTCGTCGACGCCGGCTTCGCCGACATCACCATGGCCGGCATCGAAGGGGCGATCGAGTCGCCGAACGGCGTCGCCGAGTCGGCGATGAACGTCGACACCACCTCGGCGAACCTGTTCGGACTCAATCTCGTCACCCTCGACGACGCGGCGACCGCGGTGATGTGCCCGACGGGCGGGCCGGCCGAGGTGTCGGTGGGGGCGACGGGGCTCAGCATCCTCGGCGTTCCGGTCGAGCTGACCCGGGAGTCGCCCACCGCCGAGCAGATGGCCCCGCTGCCCGCCGACTACGAGGCTCCCGACGGCACCGCCGCCGACCTCAGCTCGCTCGAGATCACCGTGGAGGCCAGTCAGGTGCGCATCGTCCGGCCCGACGGAGCCGTCGGGGTCGCGCTCAGCACCGTCGTGAGCATCGACGGCACTCTCGACGACGAGGTCTACACCGACAGCGTCGTCGCCCGGCTGGTCTTGGCCGGCGCCTCCTGCGAGACCCCGTCCCCGGTCGCGGCACCGACCATCACCGGCATCACACCTGCGGCAGGCGTGCCCGCCACGGGCGGCGACGTCGTCATCGACGGCACCGGCTTCACCGCCGATACCACCGTCATGTTCGGCGATGACCCCGCCACCGGCGTCGTCGTCTCGGCATCGGGCACGCAGCTCACCGCGACGGCACCCGCCGGGGCGGTGGGGGCCGTGACGGTGACCGTGGCGAGCGCGGGCGGCAGCGCCCAGATCGCGTACGCGTATCTCGCGCCGGCGCCCACGCCGACGCCGACACCCGCGCCGGCGCCCGCCCCGCCCGCCCCGACGGCGCCGCCCGCCCCGAAGCCGGGCGGCACGCTCGCCGACACCGGTTCGGCGGCTGCGCCCCTCGCGGGCGGCGCGATCGCCGCCGTCGTCGCGGGCGGGATCGTCGCGCTGCTCGTCGGCCTGCGCCGCCGCCGCGCCTAGGCGCGCGAGTCACGCTCCCACTCCCGCGTTCGCCCGAGCGCCCGAGCGCGGGGAGTGCGGGGCGCCCGCGCCGAGGGCGCGCGTCCGGGTCGACGGGTGTATGAGTGAGGGATGACCGCATTCACGACCCCGCAGGGCGACGCCGGGCGTGCGTGGCTGCGGCCGCGCATCCGGAGCACCCCGGCCAAGGGCCCCTACCTGCTGCTCGGCACCCTGTGCGGTGTCGTGCTGGCGAACGCGGCGGCCGCTCCCGGGGCGCCCGACCGGCGCACCGTGCTGCTCGCCATGGTGGTCGCCGCCTGGGTGGTCGTGGGTGCGCGGGTGTTCCGCGACGGGCACGAGCCGGTGGCGCCGCCGCGCGCCTGGTGGCGGTTCACCGGCAAGCCGACGGCGGGCTTCGTCATCGGCGGGATGCTCGTGGTCGCCGGCGGGGTCGCCGCCACGAGCGCGTCCCTCACCGGTGGCAGCCAAGCAGCGCTCTTCGCCAGCGGTGTCGCTGCCGCGATCGGGGCCGCCTACCTGCACTCCTCGCTGCGTCTGCACGCCGGCCGCCCGCCGCGTCGTGTGCGACTGGTCTGAGAATCACGCGGTCGAGCCTGCATGGGGCTCGAGACCGGGATTCTCATACCGTTCGAACGGTGTGCTCGGCCCGGCCGAAGACGCTGCGCCCTACCGGAAGATGATGGTGCGTGCCCCGTCGAGCAGCACCCGGTCTTCGGCGAACCACTTCACCGCGGTGGTGAGGGTGCGGCTCTCCTCGTCCTGCCCGATGGCCACGAGCTCCGCGGGCGTACGGGTGTGGTCGACGCGCACGACGTTCTGCTCGATGATGGGGCCCTCGTCGAGGTCGCTCGTCACGAAGTGGGCGGTGGCGCCGATGAGCTTCACCCCACGGGCATGTGCCTGCTTGTACGGGTTCGCGCCTTTGAAGCCGGGGAGGAACGAGTGGTGGATGTTGATCATGCGGCCCTCGAGGCGGGCGCAGAGCTCGGGCGAGATGATCTGCATGTACCGCGCCAGCACGACCAGCTCGATGTCGTGGGTCTCGACCGCCTCGACGACGCGCGCCTCGAACGCGGCCTTGGACGCCGCATCCGTCACCGGCAGCGCCTCGAACGGCACGTCGTAGAACCCGGCCAGATCGCGCAGCGAGCCGTGGTTCGACAGTACGAGCGGGATCTCGACCGGCAGCTGGCCGGCGCGCTGCCGGAACAGCAGGTCGTTGAGGCAGTGCGCGGCGGTGGAGACGAGCACCAACGTGCGCAGCGGCCGGCCCACGGTGTCGAGCCGCCAGGTCATGTCGTAGCGCTCGACGACGGGGGCGAGGGCGGCCTCGAACACCTCGCGGCCCGACGGCGACTCGACCTGCAGGCGCATGAAGAAGCGGCCCGTGTCGGCCGAGGAGAACTGCTGGCTCTCGGTGATGTTGCCGCCCGACTCCACCACTGCGCCGCTCACCGCGTGCACGATGCCGGGGAGGTCGGCGCACACGAACGTCAGCACCCAGTGGTTGTGCGGCGAAACCATGTCATTCTCCTCTTGCCGGGCGGACTCCCTCCGCTAGAATAGTCAGTGGTCGAGCGGTCATCGGTCGGCCACGGGCATGCACGAAGTCGTCGCCGTCGCGAGGTCGAGACCTGCCACGGCGCTTCAGGTCGTCAGGATCAGTACTCGAACATCCTCTGTCCGCCGTTTTCGAGAAGTCTTCGAATGGTGCGCGTCGCTGTGACCTCAACTCTGCCGTCGACCGGGTCTATCCCGGTTCACCGAACCCCCTCCGTCCCCGCCCCCTCACGTTTCCCGTGGGGTGGCCTCCTCGTTCTCGCGACCTCCGTCTTCCTGTCGGTGACCGCCGAGATGATCCCCACCGGCCTCCTCCCCGAGATGAGCCAGGGGCTCGGCGTCACCGAGTCGCAGGTGGGCCTGCTCATCAGCTTCTTCGCCTTCGCGGTCGTGCTCACCAGCGTGCCGCTCAGCCTGCTGTTCCGCGCGGTGCCGCGCCACACGCTCCTCATCGGCGTGCTCGTGGTCATCTCCCTGGCGAGCGTCGCGGGTTCGTTCGCGCCGAGTTTCGAGTTCCTCGCCGCGGCCCGCATCGTGAGCGGCATGGCCCACGGTGTGTTCTGGGGCGTCGTCGGCGCGTACTCGGCGCACCTCGTGCCGAAGGAGCAGCTCGGCCGCGCCGTGGCCATCACCACCGCGGGCGGCACCCTCGCCTTCGTGCTCGGCGTGCCTCTCGCCACCTTTGTCGGCCAGGCCTACGGCTGGCGCATCCCGTTCCTCGCCGTGGGTGTGCTCACCGCGCTCGGCGCCGTGCTGCTGCACTTCCTGCTGCCGCGGGTGTCGCACCACCGGCCCGCGAAGCGGGTGAAGGGAGAGGCGGCCCCGCGTCGGCGCTTCTCGCTCGACCCCACGGTTCCGGGAGTCGCCGTCATCTGCGTGCTCGCCGCCGTCGTGATGATCGGCAACTACGGCTTCTACACCTACATCGCTCCCTACATGGTGTCGAAGATGGGTGTTCCGGATGCGCAGATCGGCACGCTGCTGTTCGTCTACGGCGTCGCGGGCGGTGTCGGCCTGTTCATCGCCGGCAGTGTCTTCGCGAAGCGCGCGACGGTCGGCCTCTTCCTCTCCCTCATCGTCACGGCGGTCGCGGTGACGGTGCTCGCGCTGTTCTCGGCCAACCCGGTCGTCGGCATCGGGGCCTTCGTCGTGTACGGAATCGTGTTCGGCATGATCCCGACGCTCATGGCCACCCAGCTCATGCGCACGGCGTCTCCCGAGATCCGCGATTCGGCGAGTGCCTTCTACTCGACCGCCTTCAACACCGGCATCGGCTTCGGCGCCCTGGTCGGCGGCTTCTTCCTCGACAGGCTGGGCCTCGGCTCGCTGCCCTGGGTCTATCTCGTCGGCCTCGCGCTCGGCTTCGCCCTGCTGGTGGCCGCGCCCGCGCTCACCCGCCGCGCCTCGGAGAGCGCGGCCACCGTCTCCCCGGTGGCCTCTGCCGACCCTCGCCCCGCGACGCGGCACTGAGGTAAGCTGGCCGCGTCGCAACTGGCGTTCAGATGGTCACCATCGGGAAGCGACGGACAGGGATTCGGCCGCGCGCCTGGGTCGATACGAATCCCGTTTCACCGAACACGTCCGTCACGCCGAAAAGGAGCCCGTCTTGTCCGACACATCCGCCACCTTCAACGCGCCGCTCAGCGAGGTCGACCCCGAGATCGCCGAGGTGCTGCAGCAGGAGCTGAACCGCCAGCGCACCACGCTCGAGATGATCGCCAGCGAGAACTTCGTTCCGCGTGCCGTGCTCGAGTCGCAGGGCTCGGTGCTCACCAACAAGTACGCCGAGGGCTACCCGGGCCGCCGCTACTACGGCGGCTGCGAGTTCGTCGACGTGGCCGAAGAGCTCGCCATCGCCCGTGCCAAGGCGCTGTTCGGCGCGGAGTTCGCGAACGTGCAGCCGCACTCCGGGGCGAGCGCCAACGCAGCTGTGCTCTCGGCGATCGCCGCGCCCGGCGACACCATCCTCGGTCTCGAGCTCTCGCACGGCGGGCACCTCACCCACGGCATGAAGCTCAACTTCTCGGGCAAGCTCTACAACGCCGTCGCCTACGGTGTCGACCCCGAGACCTTCCTCGTCGACATGAACGTGGTGCGCGAGAAGGCCCTCGAGCACAAGCCGCAGGTCATCATCGCGGGCTGGTCGGCCTACCCCCGTCAGCTCGACTTCGCCGCCTTCCGCGAGATCGCCGACGAGGTGGGTGCGAAGCTCTGGGTCGACATGGCGCACTTCGCCGGGCTGGTGGCCGCCGGCCTCCACCCCTCTCCCGTGCCCTTCGCCGACGTGGTGTCGTCGACCGTGCACAAGACCATCGGCGGCCCGCGCTCTGGCTTCATCCTGAGCCGCGACACCGAGCTCGCGAAGAAGCTCAACTCGAACGTCTTCCCCGGCCACCAGGGCGGCCCGCTCATGCACGTCATCGCGGCGAAGGCCACCGCGTTCAAGCTTGCCGCCACCGACGAGTTCAAAGACCGCCAGGTGCGCACCCTCTCGGGCGCCCGCCTGCTGGCCGACCGGCTCACCGCCGACGACTCGCGCGCCGCGGGCGTCGACGTGCTCACCGGCGGCACCGACGTGCACCTCGTGCTCGCCGACCTCCGCACCTCGGAGCTCGACGGCAAGCAGGCCGAAGACATCCTGCACGAGGTGGGCATCACGGTGAACCGCAACTCCGTGCCGTTCGACCCGCGCCCGCCGATGGTCACCTCCGGCCTCCGCATCGGCACACCCGCCCTCGCCACCCGCGGCTTCGGCGACGTCGAGTTCACCGAGGTCGCCGACATCATCGCCACTGCGCTGCAGCCGAGCCCCGACGTCAAGGCGCTGCGCGCCCGCGTCGTGTCGCTCGCCGACGGCTTCCCGCTCTACCCCGGACTCGAAAAGTGGTAGCGGTTCGCCTCGACGGCGTCGCCACCGCCGCCGCGCTGAAGGCCGAGATCGCCGAGCGGGTCGCCGCCCTGCGCGAGCGCGGTGTGGTGCCCGGGCTCGGCACCCTGCTCGTGGGCACCGATCCCGGGTCGCTCTCGTACGTCGCGGGCAAGCACCGCGACTGCGCCGAGGTGGGCATCGAGTCGGTGCGCGTCGACCTCCCGGGCGACGCCACCGAGCAAGACGTGCGCGACGCCATCGCCTCGCTCAACGACAACCCCGCGGTCACGGGCTACATCGTGCAGCTGCCGCTGCCCGCGGGCATCGACGAGAACGCGATGCTCGAGCTCATCGACCCGGCGAAGGACAGCGACGGGCTGCACCCCACGAACCTCGGCCGCCTCGTGCTGGGCGTCGAGGGCGAGCTCGACTCGCCGCTGCCGTGCACGCCCGCGGGCATCGTCGAGATGCTCACGCGCTACGGGGTGTCGCTCCCCGGCAAGCACGTCGTCGTGGTGGGCCGCGGCCTCACGGTGGGCCGCCCGCTCGGGCTGCTGCTCACCCGAAAGGGCGTCGACGCCACCGTCACCCTCACGCACTCGCGCACCCTCGACCTCGAGGCCGAGGTGCGGAGAGCGGATGTGGTGGTCGCCGCCGTCGGCGTGCCCGGCCTGATCAAGGCGGAGTGGCTGAAGCCCGGCGCGGCGGTGCTCGACGTGGGCATCACGCGCGTGGTCGACGAGTCGACCGGCAAGGCCCGCCTCGTCGGCGACGTCGACCCCGCGGTGGCCGAGGTGGCCGGCTTCCTGTCGCCCGTTCCCGGTGGCGTCGGCCCCATGACCCGCGCCATGCTGCTCAAGAACGTGATCGACGAGGCCGAGCGCCGCGCATCCTGACCTCCTCGCCCTCACGACCGAGCGCAAAACGCCCCCTCCCGAGCTCGGAGGGGGCGTTTTGCGCTCTGTCGGTGGGGTGGCGTGGAGTTTTAGGGGGCGTTTTGCGCTCTTTCGGTGGGGTGTGGGTGAGGGTTTGAGGGGGCGTTCTGCGCTCTGTTGGGGAGGGGCCGGGCAGCCCCGGTCACTCGAGAGCGGCGGCGAACTGGGCGCGGTAGAGGCGGGCGTAGGCGCCCTCGGCCGCCACGAGCTCGTCGTGGGTGCCCTGCTCGACGATGCGCCCCGACTCCATGACGAGGATGAGGTCGGCGTCGCGGATGGTCGACAGCCGGTGCGCGATCACGAAGCTGGTGCGATCGGCCCGTAGCGCCGACATCGCGCCCTGCACGAGCCGCTCGGTGCGGGTGTCGACCGAGGAGGTCGCCTCGTCGAGGATGAGCACGCTCGGCCTCGCGAGAAACGCGCGCGCGATGGTGATGAGCTGCTTCTCGCCGGCGCTCACGTTCGACGCCTCGTCGTCGAGCACCGTGTCGTAGCCCTCGGGCAGCGAGTGCACGAAGCGGTCGACGAAGGTGGCCTGCGCGGCCGCCACGATCTCCTCCTCGGTGGCGTCGGGCCGGCCGTAGGCGATGTTGTCGCGGATGGTGCCGCCGAACAGCCAGGTGTCCTGCAGCACCATGCCGGTGCGGGAGCGCAGCTCGTGGCGCGTCATCGACGCGATGTCGACCCCGTCGAGCGTGATGCTGCCGGAGTCGAGCTCGTAGAAGCGCATGATGAGGTTCACCAGCGTGGTCTTGCCGGCGCCTGTCGGACCCACGATCGCGATGGTCTGGCCGGGTTCCGCCACGAGGGAGAGCTGCTCGATGAGCGGCTTCTCGGGCAGGTAACGGAATGAGACGTCGTCGAACACCAGGCGGCCGCGCGACTCGGAAGGACGGGCCGCGGGAGACGCATCCGGAGTCTGCTCTGGCGCATCGAGCAGCTCGAACACCCGCTCGGCCGACGCCACCCCCGACTGCAGCAGGTTCACCATCGAGCCGAGCTGGGTGAGCGGCTGCGTGAACTGGCGGGAGTACTGGATGAACGCCTGCACGGCCCCGATCGACAGGGCGCCGATGGCGACCTGCAGGCCGCCGACGACGGCGATGATGACGTAGACGAGGTTTCCCACGAACATCATCGCGGGCATGATGATGCCCGAGACGAACTGGGCCCCGAAGCTCGCCCTGTAGAGCTGCTCGTTCTCGTCGAGGAACCGCGCCTCGACCTCGCGCTGCCGGCCGAAGACCTTCACCAGGGCGTGACCGGTGAAGTTCTCCTCCACCTGAGCGTTCAGGGCGCCGGTGCGCGCCCATTGGGCGACGAAGAGCTTCTGCGAGCGCTTGGCGATCACCGCGGTGATGCCGACCGTCAGCGGGATGGTGATGAGCGAGATCACGGCGAGCAGCGGCGAGGTGATGAACATCATCACCAGCACGCCGACGACCGTGAGCACCGAGGTGAGCATCTGCGACAGTGTCTGCTGCAGGCTCTGCGCCACGTTGTCCATGTCGTTGGTGACCCGGCTGAGCAGTTCGCCGCGCGGCATCGTGTCGAAGTACGACAGCGGCAGGCGGTTGATCTTGCCCTCGACGTCTTCACGCAGCGCGAACACCGTGCGCTGGGTGATCGAGTTGAGCAGTCGGCCCTGCAGCCAGGAGAAGACGGATGCGAGAACGTACAGCACGAGCACGGTGCCGAGCACGACGGCGAGGGCGTCGAAGTCGATGCCCTGCCCTGGCACGAGCGCGATGCCGCTCAGGAGGTCGGCCTGCGCCTCCTGGCCCGAGGCGCGGAGGCCCTCGATCACCTGCTCCTTCGTCGAGCCGGCGGGTAGCGCCTTCGCGATGGCTCCGGAGAAGATGAGGTTCGTGGCCTGGCCGAGGAGGTAGGGCCCGAGCACGGTGAAGACCACGCTCACGATGCCGAGCACGATCACGACGACGACCGGGATGCGGTGGGGCGCCAGCCGGGAGAGCAGACGCTTCGCCGAGGGGCCGAAGCTCATCGACTTCTCGGTGGGCATGCCGGCGCCGCCGAACGGGCCGCCGCCCTGGGCGCGGCGCATGGCGCCGGCGCGGTTCGGGTTCACCGTGGCCGGAGCGCCACTGCCGCCGCTCATGGCGCCACTGCCGCCGCTCATGCCGCCGCTGCCGCCCGCGCTGCCGCGGCTGCCGCTCACGCCGCTCATGCCGCCTCCTCCGCCGTGAGCTGCGAGGCGACGATCTCGGCGTAGGTCTCCGAGCCGGCGAGCAGCTCGTCGTGGGTGCCGTGCCCCACGATCTCCCCGTCTTCGAGCACGACGATCTGGTCGGCGTCGACGATCGTCGACACGCGCTGGGCGACGATGATCTGGGTGGCGCCCACCACATCCGCCCGCAACGCCGCCCGCAGCCGGGCGTCGGTGCTGAGGTCGAGCGCCGAGAAGGAGTCGTCGAAGACGTAGATCTCGGGTCTCTTCACCAAGGCCCGGGCGATGGCCAGGCGTTGTCGTTGCCCGCCCGACACGGTCGTGCCGCCCTGGGCGACGGGGGCCTCGAGCCCTCCCTCCATGGCACGCACGAAGTCGGCGGCCTGCGCCACCTCGAGGGCGTGCCAGAGTTCGTCGTCGGTGGCGTCGGGCTTGCCGTAGCGGAGGTTCGACGCCACCGTGCCCGAGAACAGGTAGGGCTTCTGCGGCACCAACCCGATGCGGCTCCACAGCAGGTCGGGATCGAGCTCGCGCACGTCGACGCCGTCGATCAGCACGGCGCCCGAGGTGACGTCGGTGAGACGGGGGAGCAGGTTCACCAGGGTGGTCTTACCGGCACCGGTCGAACCGATGATGGCGAGGGTGGTGCCGCGCTCGACCCGCAGGTCGAGACCGCGCAGCACCGGCTGGTCGGCGCCCGGGTACGCGAAGGTCGCGGCCCGCAGCTCGACTGTGCCGTGCTCGCGGAGGGTCGTGACGGGGTGCGCCGGCGGGGCGACCGAGGTCTCGGTCTGCAGCACCTCCGTGATGCGGTCGGCGCACACCGAGGCGCGCGGGATCATCATCGCCATGAAGGTCGCCATCATGACGGCCATGAGGATCTGCACGAGATAGCTGAGGAAGGCGATGAGTGTTCCCACCTGCATCGAGCCGTCGTCGATGCGGAAGGCGCCGAACCAGATGACGGCCACGCTCGAGACGTTGAGGATGAGCATCACGGTGGGGAACATGAGGGCCATGAGCCGCCCGGCACGAAGGGCGGAGTCGGTGACCTGCCGGTTCGCTTCGGCGAAGCGCTCGGTCTCGGTGCCCTCCTGCACGAAGGCCCGCACCACCCGGATGCCCGTGAGCTGCTCGCGCAGCACCCGGTTCACCGTGTCGATGCGGCCCTGCATGCGCCTGAACTGCGGCACCATGCGCACGATCACCGCGCCGAGCGCCACCAACAGCACGGGCACGCTCACGGCGATGATCCACGACAGCTCGAGGTCTTGCTGCAGCGCGAGCACCACACCGCCGACGGCGAGGATGGGCGCCGAGACCAGCAGGGTGCAGGTCATCAGCACGAGCATCTGCACCTGCTGCACGTCGTTCGTGGTGCGGGTGATGAGAGAGGGGGCGCCGAAGCGCGAGACCTCGCGCTCGCTGAACCCGCTCACCCGGTGGAACACCGCCCGGCGCAGGTCGCGGCCGAGCGCCATCGCGACCTGCGCGCCGAACCACACGGCGGTGATCGCGGCGCCGATCTGCACCACGGTGATGCCGAGCATGACGACCCCGGTGGAGAGGATGTAGGCCGTGTCGCCCTTCGCGACGCCCTCGTCGATGATCTGCGCGTTGAGGGTGGGCAGGTACAGGGCGGCCACCGACTGGATGAGCTGGAACACCACCACCAGGGCAAGTCGCCCGCGATGCGGCTTGAGGAAGCTGCCGAGCAGCCGGAGCAGGGTCATGCGGGTTCTCCGATCAGGCCGGGGGCGAGGATGCGTGCGAGCTCGGCGTCGCTGAACGCGGGTTCGGGGGAGCCCGCCTGCGGGATGGTTGAGCCGAAGGCCATGACCCGCAGCAACTGGGCGAGCCGCGCCGGCGTCACCGTCAGACGATCGGCCTCCGGGGCGAAGATCTGCGACGTGATCTCGCCGAACTGCTGCTGCTGAGGGCGCGGCGGCGGTTCGTGCCTGCCGAGTGCCGCCATCATCTGCATCACCCCGGTGAGCCGGCCCCGCAGCACGGCGATCACCTGCGCGAGCTTCGACTCGAACGGGTCGGCGGGGTCGATTGCACGAAGGCCCTTGCGCACGTTCTCGGGATCGAAGTGCTTCTGCACCGCCGCCTCGATGAGCGACTCCTTGTCGCCGAAGGCGCGGAACACGGTGCCCTCGGCCACCCCGGCGGCCTCGGCGATCTGCCGCGACGTGACGTCGGCGCCCTGAGCGAGGAGGAGCGGGATGACCGCGTCGAGGATCATCGCGCGCCGCTCGTCGACGGCGAGCGCGGGCGCGCGCCCGGAACGGGTGGCGGATGCAGCGGTCGGCATGGCTCCGATGGTAACTGAGTGAGCACTCACTCGCCAGCCCCCGGGGCACCCGCCGCTCACTAGACTCGACCCGTGCGAGCCCCCACCGGAACCCAGTACGCCCTCCACCTCGAGCACGACGGCGGCGTCGTCGACGCGATCGTCACCGAGGTCGCTGCCGGTCTCCGAGCCCTCGAGGTCGACGGCACCGCCCTCGTGGAGACCTTCTCCGAGACCTCAGCGCCCCCGGGGGCCGCCGGCATCGTGCTCGTGCCGTGGCCGAACCGGGTCGCCGGAGGGCGCTGGGTGCTCGACGGGGCCCCGCAGCAGCTCGACGTCACCGAGGTGAAGACCGGCAACGCCATCCACGGCCTCCTCCGGTTCACCGGGTACCGGCTGGTGGAGCGCGAGGCCTCGCGGGTGCTGCAGGCCGCCACCGTCTTCCCGCAGCACGGGTACCCCTTCCTGCTCGAGACCACGGTCGAGCACGCGCTCACTCCCGACGGTCTCGTCGTGACCCACACCGTGACCAACGAGTCGGCGGTCGCCGCGCCGGTCGCCGTGGGCGCGCATCCGTACCTGCGGGTGGGTGAGGTGCCCGTCGACGAGCTGGTGCTGACGCTGGATGCGAGCACCCGCTTCGTCACCGACGAGGCGCAGATCCCGGTGAGGGAGGAGCCCGTCGAGGGCACCGACTTCGACCTCACCCGCGGGCGGCGCATCGGCGAGCTCGCGATCGACCACGGCTACGGCGGCGTGCGGGTGACCGACGGCCGCAGCAGGCAGAGCCTCGAGGCGCCCGACGGGCGGCGGGTCGAGCTGTGGGCCGATGCCTCGTTCGGGTTCGTGCAGGTGTTCACGCCCACCGCGTTCCAGGCGCCAGAGGGGCCGCGGCGCGCCGTCGCGATCGAGCCGATGACGGCCCCGGCGAACGCCCTCAACTCGCGGGAGGGGCTGCGCTGGCTCGCGCCCGGTGAGACCTGGCGCCTGACCTGGGGCATACGCCGTACCGCCTGAGCTCGTGAACCCCGACTTCACGAATTCGGATCGGTCGCGGGATTGTCAAGCCCCAGCCGTGTGATTTTGGGCAGGAAAACCGCGGCGGTTAGGCTCCAATTCGAGGGTTCATCAGGCCCGTGAAGAGTGTGGAGTGTGGGGTTTGGGCCTATTGATCTACGGTCCGGCTGCTGCCGAGATCGAGATGGACGACCGGCTCCTCGCACACCTCCGCATCGTCATCCTCACGAAGATGCGCAACCACGAGTCGTTCTCGCTGTCGTGGAGCGTCGATGCCAACCAGGGCAGCGGTCGGGAGACGCTCTGGGTGCACCCGTCGATCCCCCTGCGCTTCCGGTTCTACGGGAGCCGCCCGCCCGCGATCAACCGGGCCTGGATCGACCTCATGGTCGCCGCCGCCCACCGGGGCGACCTGCGCATCATGGCCGAACCCGTACCCGGCGACGGCGAGGCCAGGGGAGGCTACGCAGAGTCGCCGATCGTCTCTCGCTAAGCTTCGAAGGTGAGTGCGCCAGAGGCCGGGGGGAGTGAGGCGCACGAGCGCGCGCCGCGGCCCCGCCGCAGGCTGTGGCTCCTCATCTCGCTGGCCGCGCTCGGCCTCGTGGTGTATCTCCTCGTGGTGGCGCTCTACGCCTCCTCGGGGGCGCGCAGCAGCACGTTCGGCGACCCCACCGCCTCCGACACCGATGTCGATGTCACCATCTCGCCGCTGGCGGTGAACGGAGCCGTCGAACGGCTCTCGCTCGACATCAGCGTCGAGGCGCCCGACTCGCTCATCGAGGCGAACGGCGTCGCCATGAAGAAGCAGCTGCTCGTGCTCGTCACCCCGGTCGACGGCGCGCAGACCATCGCGCTCGACAAGGGGAGCATCCCGCGCATCACCAAGACCACCTCGGTCGTGGCCGGCGGGTCGGTCGAGAACTGGCCCTTCGACCGCTACTCCACGGGGCTCATCGTCGTGGCCTACACCGTCGACGCCGACGGAAACGCCGAGGTGCAGCAGACCAACGTGATGTGGAAGGGCTACCTCTCGGGCTGGAACTTCGCTGTGGCGAGCGTCATACCGCCCGACCCGGTGATGCTCGAGCTCCCCGACGGCACCGAGGTGCCCGCGCCGCTGCTCACGGTCGAGGCCTCGCGCTCGGGCAGCACCCTCGCCTTCGGCGTGCTGCTGCTCAGCGTGCTCGTGGTCATGCCCGTGCTGGTGCTGTTCGTGGCGATCAGCGCGTTCACCGGCCGGCGCAAGGTCGAGGCGACCCTGATGAGCTGGATGGGCGCCATGCTCTTCGCCACCATCCCCCTGCGCGGATTCCTCCCGGGCTCCCCGCCCATCGGGTCGTGGATCGACTTCCTCATCGTGCTCTGGGTGATCGTGGCGCTCGTCGCCGGCCTCGCCGTGTACGTCGCCGCCTGGAGTCGGTGGGGAACGCGGGCGACGCCGAAGGAGCCGCGCGCGAGCCGCGCGGGTCGAGGGAGGGCTGTGCGTGGCGACGAGAATGAGGTATCCTCGACGATGACTGCTGAGCGTCTTCGCCGAGACTACGGGCGCCGAGAATACGGGCGCCGAGAAGACGGGCGCCGCGACGACGAGCGCAGAGACGACGAGGGTTGAGACGCGAGGACTGACATGAGGCGACTGCTCCGGGCCGGGGCCGCGATCATCGCGGCGGCGCTGCTCGGGGCGCTCGTCGTCACCGCCCCTGCTGCGGCCGAGGAGACGCTCGCCGCCTCGCCCTCGAGGCCGTTCGGGTCGCATCCGGTCGCCTTCCCGACGGGCTCGGCCGTCGCACCCGGGGGAGCCGCGACCGCCGACCGCGTCACCGCGGCCGCCTACGACGCCTGGAAAGACGCGTACCTCGTGGCCGGCTGCGGGCCCGGCCGCTACTACGTCGACGCCTCGAGCTCCATGCCGCCCGACTCGGGGCGCGTTGTGGTCTCGGAGGGCCAGGGCTACGGCATGGTCGTCACCGCCCTGATGGCCGGCCACGACCCCGACGCCCGGGCGATCTTCGACGGGCTCTACCGCTACGTGCTCGACCACCCCAGTTCGAGCCAGGCGCCCGGGCCCGGGCCGAAGCCCATGGCCTGGAACCAGGGCGCCGACTGCACGAGCCCCGCCGGCAACGACAGTTCCGCCACCGACGGCGACCTCGACATCGCGTTCGGCCTGCTGCTCGCCGACACCCAGTGGGGCTCCGCCGGCGCCGTCGACTACGCCGGCGCCGCCCGTGCCCTGCTCACCCGCATCAAGGCGACCGAGTTCGACGCCGAGACGCGGCTGCCGAAGCTCGGCGACTGGGTCGGCGACGGCGTGTATCGCTTCGGCGTGCGCAGCTCCGACCTCATGCCCGATCACTTCGTGGCGTTCGAGAACGCCACCGGCGACCCCTTCTGGGGGCAGGCCGCCCGGGCCTCGGGCGAGCTCGTCGACACCCTTCAGTCCGGGTCCGCACCCGACACCGGGCTCCTGCCCGACTTCATCGTCGGCACCGACTCCGACCCGCGGCCCGCACCGTCGCAGTACCTCGAGTCGCCCGACGACGGCGCCTACGGCTGGAACGCCACTCGCGTGCCCTGGCGCCTCGCCGCCGCGGCCCAACTCGTGGGCGCTGCTCCGTCATGGGCCTCGGCCGCTCGCATCGCGCGCTGGGCGATCGCCACGACCGGCGGCGACCCCGCCGCGGTGCGGGCCGGCTACGGGCTCGACGGCACCCCGCTCGCCGACTACTCCGACATCGCCTTCACCGCGCCGCTCGGGGCGGCGGGCCTGCCCGACCACGCACGCCAGAGCTGGGTGACCGCCACCTGGAACAGCGTGCGCGCCGCCCCCGCGGCCGGCTACTACTCCGACTCGCTGCGGCTGCAGGTGATGCTCCTCGTCTCCGGCAACAGCTGGCTGCCGGCGACCTCGCCCGCGCCCGCCGTCACGCGCATCGGCGGCAGCGACCGCTACGCCGTCTCCGCCGCGGTCTCGGCCACCACCTTCGCACCGGGCGTCCCGACCGTCTACGTGGCCTCCGGCGAGGTGTTCCCCGACGCGCTCTCGGCCTCCGCCGCGGCCGGCGCCGAGGGTTCGCCCGTGCTGCTCGTGCAGAAGAGCGCGATCCCGGATGCGGTGGTCACCGAGCTGCGCCGGCTCGCCCCCGAGAGGATCGTCTTCATGGGCGGCCCCAACACCATCGGCGGCGAGGTCGAGGCCGCTCTGAACGCCATTGCGCCGGCGACCCGCATCGGCGGCGCCGACCGCTACGCTGTGTCGGCCGCCGTCTCAGGTGCCACCTTCGCACCGGGGGTGCGCGCCGCCTACGTGCCCTCCGGCGAGGTCTTTCCCGATGCGCTCGCCGGCTCGGCCGCAGCCGGAGCGCTCGGCGCGCCCGTGCTGCTCACCCGCAAGACCGAGGTGCCGCCCGCCATCGCGGCGGAGCTCGGCCGCCTCGACCCCGCCGCCCTCCGCGTGCTGGGCGGGCCCAACACGGTGTCGACCGCGACGCAGACCGCCCTCGGCCGCATTGCGCCCACCACCCGGGTGGGCGGTGCCGACCGCTACGCGGCGGCTGCGGCGATCTCGGCCGAGGTCTTCGCCCCCGGCCGCACCCGCACCGTCTACGTCGCCTCCGGCGAGGTGTTCCCCGACGCGCTCTCGGCCTCGGCGACGGCGGTCGCGAACCACGCGCCGGTGCTGCTCGTCACGAAAGACACGGTGCCCGCGGCCACCGCCGCCGAGATCACCCGGCTCTCGCCCGCGCGCATCGTCGTGCTCGGCGGTGTCAACACCGTCTCGCCCGCGGTGGAGTCGCGGCTGAACGAGCTCCTCGGCTGACCTCGTTCACGAACGGGTGCCATGATGTCGGTATGGACGCCGACATGATCTCGCTCGCGACCGGAGTCGCCACCGACTTCGACGACGACTACGACGAACTCACCGAGAGCACCGAGGGGCCGGCGCTGCCCGAGGGCCGCTACCTCGATCGCGAGCTGAGCTGGCTCGCCTTCAACACGCGCGTGCTCGAACTCGCCGAAGACCCCACCCTGCCGGTGCTCGAGCGGGCGAACTTCCTCGCCATCTTCTCCTCCAACCTCGACGAGTTCTTCATGGTGCGGGTCGCGGGGCTGAAGCGCCGCATCCTCACCGACCTCGCGGTGCCCACCAACGTCGGCCGCCGCCCGATGGACGTGCTCGACGACATCTCCGAGAAGGCGCACGAGCTGCAGGCACGGCACGCCGCCGCCTGGACCGACCTGGTCAAGCCCGCGCTCGACGAGGCCGGCGTGCACATCGTCACCTGGGACGAGCTCGACGAGGCCGACCGCGAGAACCTCCACGACATCTTCTCGAACCAGATCTTCCCGGTACTGATGCCGCTCGCCGTCGACCCCGCGCATCCGTTCCCCTACATCTCCGGGCTCTCGCTCAACCTCTCGGTGCGGGTGCGCAACTCCAAGACCGGCAAGGAGGAGTTCGCGAGGCTCAAGGTGCCTCAGGTGCTCGACCGGTTCATCAGGGTCGACGTGCGCGAGACACCGGACGACCTGCGGTTCATCCCCCTCGAAGACCTCATCGCGAACCACCTCGGCGACCTGTTCCCCGGCATGGAGATCGTCGAGCACCACGTCTTCAGGGTCACCCGCAACGAAGACGTCGAGGTCGACGAGGACGAGACCGAGAACCTGCTCCAGGCGCTCGAGCGCGAACTGCTGCGCAGGCGCTTCGGCCCGCCGATCAGGCTCGAGATCACCGACGACATGGACCCGGTGACCCTGGAGCTCATCGTGCGCGAGCTCGACGTGACCGAGCAGGAGGTCTACCGCCTGCCGGCACCACTCGACCTCGGCGGCCTGTTCGACCTCACCAAGATCGCCCGGCCCGACCTGAAGTACCCCAAACAGGTTCCCGCCACGGCCGCCGCGCTGCTGCCGCCGGAGCCGAACGCGAAGCCCGACATCTTCAAGGCGATCAGCCGCGGCGACGTGCTGCTGCACCACCCGTACGAGTCGTTCGCCACCAGCGTGCAGGCCTTCCTCGAGCAGGCCGCCGCCGACCCGCACGTGCTCGCCATCAAGCAGACCCTCTACCGCACCTCGGGCGACAGCCCCATCGTCGAGGCGCTCATCGACGCCGCAGAGGCGGGCAAGCAGGTGCTCGCACTGGTGGAGATCAAGGCGCGCTTCGACGAGCAGGCCAACATCTCGTGGGCGCGCAAGCTCGAGAAGGCCGGCGTGCACGTCGTGTACGGCCTCGTCGGTCTCAAGACCCACTGCAAGCTCGCCCTCGTCATCAGGCAGGAGAAGGGGCAGCTGAAGAGCTACAGCCACATCGGCACCGGCAACTACAACCCCAAGACCTCGCGCATCTACGAAGACCTCGGCCTCCTGACCGCCGACGACCAGGTGGGCAAAGACCTCACCCGGCTGTTCAACGAGCTCTCCGGCTACGCCATCGAGAAGAAGTTCAAGCGACTGCTCGTCGCCCCGCTGCACCTGCGCAAGGGACTGCTGAAGCGCATCGCCGCCGAGGCCGAGAACGCCAGGGCGGGGAAACCCTCCGGCATCCGCATCAAGCTCAACTCCATCGTCGACGAGGCGATCATCGACGGGCTGTACCGTGCCAGCGAGGCGGGGGTGCCGATCGAGATCTGGGTGCGCGGCATCTGCGCGCTGAAGCCCGGCCAGTCGGGGCTCAGCGAGAACATCAAGGTGCGCTCCATCCTCGGACGCTATCTCGAGCACTCGCGCATCTTCTCGTTCGTGAACGACGGCGACCCGCAGGTGTACATCGGCAGCGCCGACATGATGCACCGCAACCTCGACCGGCGTGTGGAGGCGCTGGTGCGCCTCGTCGACCCCGATCACCTCAAGGAGATCGAGAGCATGTTCGACCTCGCCATGAGCGAAGAGGTCTCCTCCTGGGCGCTCGAGGCCGACGGCACCTGGACGAGACACAACGTCGACGCCGACGGCGCCCCCCTCATCGATCTGCAGGAGCATCTCATGCAGACCATCAGCCGCCGCAAGCGACCGGGCACCACGCGGTGACGGTCTTCGCTGCCGGAGCGGTCTGCTGGCGGATCGTCGACGACAAGGTGCGGGTGCTCGTCATCCACCGCACCGCGCACCGCGACGTGTCGTTGCCGAAGGGCAAGGTCGACCCCGGCGAGACCCTGCCGCAGACCGCGGTGCGGGAGATCGCGGAGGAGACGGGCCTCGCCGTGCACCTCGGCGTGCCCCTCGGCGTCACCAACTACACCATGCCGAACGGCCGGGAGAAGGTCGTCCACTACTGGGCAGCCGAGGTGACGGAGGATGCGGTCAACCGCTCCACCTTCCTGCCGAACGGCGAGGTGGCGGCGTTGGAGTGGCTGCCGATCAAGCGCGCTCTCGCGGCGCTCACCTACGAGCGCGACGCCGAGATCCTCGAGCGCTTCCGCATGCTCGTCGAGCAGGGCATCACCCGCACCTTCGGCATCATCGCCCTCCGTCACGCCAAGGCCACCCCGCCCTACCAGTACCCCGGCCCCGACGCCGACCGGCCGCTCACCGAACGCGGACTCGGCGAGGCCAAGTCGATCGTGCCCACTCTCCTCGCCTTCGGCCCCGAGCGACTCCACACCAGCACCGCCAAGCGCTGCCGTCAGACCATCGAGCCGCTGTCGAAGCGCCTCGGCGTGTCGGCCAAGCCGACGGATGCGGTGAGTCAGGACGCCTGGGAGTCCGGCTTCTCCGAGGTGCGTGAGTTCGTCGGCAAGCGCGTGCGCAAGCGCGTCACCTCGGTGGTGTGCAGCCACGGCCCCGTGCTCCCCGACATCGTGCGCGAGGTCGCGCTGGCCACCGGCACGGCGCCGGCCGCCACCATCTCGCGAGCCGGCGACCTGCCCGTCGCCGGTTTCTCGGTGCTCCACCTCTCGGCCGATCTACCGGGTTCCGGCATCATCGCCATCGAGACGCACGTACCCGGCTGAGCGCGTCTTCGCTCTCACCGTCCCTTCGCATCCGATCTCCGGCTGTTAACCTTCCGTTCACCCCTGGGCGGCAGTGTCTTAAGCCGAGGCGCTTAGCGTCTAGGTCGGGCCCGCACCGGCCTGACCTGAAATCACTCGAAAGGGATTCTTCGTGAAGCTCAAGCGCTATGCCGCCCCCGCGGTCATCGCCCTCACCGCCGCCCTCGCTCTGAGCGCGTGCGCCTCGAACGAAGGCGGCTCCGCTCCCGCCGACGCGAGCACCGACGCGGCCTCGACCCTCTCCGGCACGCTCACGGGCATCGGCGCCTCCTCGCAGGGCTCGGCCCAGGAGGCCTGGATCGCCGCGTTCCAGACCGCGAACCCCGACGTCACCGTCAACTACGACCCCCAGGGTTCGGGCGCCGGCCGCGAGGCCTTCATCTCGGGCGCCGCCGCATTCGCCGGCTCCGACTCCGCCCTGAACGACGACGAGCTGGCCGGCACCTTCGGCACCTGCGCCCCCGACACCAAGGCGATCGACCTCCCCGTCTACATCTCGCCGATCGCCGTCGTGTTCAACGTCGAGGGAGTCGACGAGCTCAACCTCGACGCGACCACCCTCGCGAACATCTTCTCGGGCACGATCACCACCTGGAACGACCCGGCCATCGCCGCACTCAACCCTAACGCGACGCTCCCCTCGGGTGCGATCACCGCCGTTCACCGTTCCGACGACTCGGGCACCACCAAGAACTTCACCGACTACCTCGGCAAGGTCGCTCCCGACGCCTGGGCCGAGAAGGCAGCTGACACCTTCCCGTTCCAGTCGGGTGAGGGCGCGCAGGGCACGTCGGGTGTCATCCAGGCCGTCACCAACGGCGTGAACACCATCGGCTACGCCGACGCCTCCAAGGCCGGCGACCTCGGTGTCGCGAAGATCAAGGTCGGCGACGACTTCGTCGAGTACACCGCGGAGGGCGCTGCCGCCGTCGTCGAGGGCTCGCCGCTCGTCGAGGGTCGCGAGGCCAACGACATCGCGATCGCCCTCGACCGCAAGACCACCGACCCGACGCACTACCCGCTGGTGCTCGTCTCCTACGCGATCGTCTGCCAGGAGTACACCGACGCCGCGCAGGCGGAGCTCGTGAAGGCCTACGTCGGCTACATCGCGAGCCCCGAGGGCCAGACCGTCGCGGCCGACGCGGCCGGCGCCGCACCGCTGTCGTCGGCGCTGTCCGACCAGGTCGCCGCAGCCATCGAGACCATCAAGTAACACCGCTCCACACACTCTGTCCGGTTCCGCTTCCTGATCGACGCGGGGCCGGACAGAGTCGGGTCCGGATCCCTCCGAACCGCCTCACCCCGATCACAGGCTCCTCACCGCAGGACGACAGGGAGAACGCCCCCATGACCACCGCCCCCGCCACGCAGGCCGCGCCGCCTCGCCTGAAGGCCAAGCAGCGCCCGGGTGACCGCATCTTCTCCACGGCGACGGTCGTCGCCGGGTCGCTCATCCTCGTGGTGCTCGCCGCCGTCACCATCTTCCTCATCGCCCAGAGCCTCCCCGCCTTCGCCGCGGGCTCCGACGACCTGAAGGGCGGTGCGGCGAACTTCTGGGAGTACGTCGGCCCCCTCGTCTTCGGCACCATCTGGGCGGCGTTCCTCGCGCTCCTCATCGCCGTGCCGCTCGCCATCGGCATCGCGCTGTTCATCTCGCACTACGCTCCGCGGCGCCTCGCGCAGGGCCTCGGCTACATCGTCGACCTGCTCGCCGCGGTGCCCAGCGTCGTGTTCGGTCTCTGGGGCATCACGGTGCTGGCGCCGTTCGTGCAGCCCTTCTGGTCGACCCTCGTCGACCTGCTCGGCTGGATCCCGCTGTTCCAGGGCCCGGTCTCGGGCACCGGCCGCACCATCCTCACCGTCGCTATCGTGCTAGCGGTCATGATCCTCCCCATCATCACCGCGCTCAGCCGCGAGATCTTCCTCCAGACGCCGAAGCTGCACGAGGAGGCGGCACTCGCCCTCGGCGCCACCCGCTGGGAGATGATCCGCACCGCGGTGCTGCCGTTCGGCCGCCCCGGCATCGTGTCGGCCTCGATGCTCGGCCTCGGCCGCGCGCTCGGCGAGACGATGGCGGTCGCCATGGTGCTCTCGCCCCAGGTGCTCATCTCGTTCGCGCTGCTCACCTCGACGAACCCCACCACCATCGCGGCGAACATCGCCCTGAACTTCCCCGAGGCGCACGGAGTCGGAGTCAACGTGCTCATCGCGACCGGCCTCATCCTCTTCGTCATCACCTTCGCGGTGAACTTCATCGCTCGCGCCATCGTCAACCGCCGCAAGGCCTTCTCGGGAGCCAACTAGATCATGACGACGATCACCACGCCCCCGACCCGGAAGCCGTCGGCGCCCATCACCAACACCCTCACCACCGGGATCCTGCCGAAGTACGTGCCGTGGCTGCTGCTCGTGCTCAGCTGGGTCATCGTCGGTTCGGTCTTCGTCGTGCTCATGGCGGCCGGCGTGAACGAGAACTTCAACGTCGTCGGCACCGTCTTCTTCGGCACCGTGCTGTTCGTGCTGGTGCAGTACCTGGTGTCGCGCTCCTACGAAGGCCGCCGGCCGGCGACGAACCGCTTCGTCACCTCGCTCGTGGCGCTCGCCTTCGTCATCGCGCTGCTGCCGCTCATCTCGCTGCTCTACACCACCATCTCGAACGGTCTGCCGCGCTTCGACCTCACCTTCCTCACCAACTCGATGCGGAACGTCGTCGGCGAGGGCGGCGGTGCGCTGCACGCGCTGGTGGGCACGCTCGAGATCACCGGCATGGCCGCGCTCATCTCCGTGCCGGTCGGTCTCCTCACCGCCATCTACCTCGTCGAGTACGGCCGGGGGCACCTGGCGCGCGCCATCACCTTCCTCGTCGACGTCATGACGGGCATCCCCTCCATCGTCGCCGGCCTGTTCGCCTTCGCGTTCTTCGCCCTCATCCTGAACCAGCCCGGCATCCGCTTCGGCTTCGGTGGTTCGGTGGCGCTGTCGGTGCTCATGATCCCCGTGGTCGTGCGGTCGAGCGAGGAGATGCTGAAGCTCGTGCCGAACGAACTGCGTGAGGCGTCGTACGCGCTGGGTGTACCGAAGTGGCTCACCATCGTGAAGGTCGTGCTGCCCACCTCGATCGCCGGCATCACCACGGGTGTCGTGCTCGCCATCTCGCGCGTCATCGGTGAGACGGCGCCTCTGCTCATCATCGCCGGGTTCACGCAGAGCATGAACTACGACCTGTTCAAGGAGCGGATGATGACCCTCCCGGTGTTCGTGTACACCCAGTACGCGAACCAGGGCAACCCGGCCGAGGCCTATGTCGACCGGGCCTGGGCGGGCGCGCTGCTGCTCGTCGTCATCGTGATGGTGCTGAACCTCATCGCCCGCATCGTCGCCAAAGTCTTCTCGCCCAAGCTCGGCCGCTGAGCGCGGATCTGAAACCCTAAGGAACTCGTCTTGTCCAAGCGCATCGAAGTCAACGACCTCAACGTCTACTACAGCAACTTCCTCGCCGTCGAGGGTGTCTCCCTCACCATCGAGCCCCGCACGGTGACCGCCTTCATCGGTCCTTCGGGCTGCGGCAAGTCGACCTTCCTCCGCACCCTGAACCGCATGCACGAGGTCATCCCCGGCGCGCGCGTCGAGGGCGAGGTGCTCATCGACGGCAACAACCTCTACGGCCCCGGTGTCGACCCGGTGCTCGTGCGGCGCCAGGTGGGCATGGTGTTCCAGCGCCCCAACCCGTTCCCGACGATGTCCATCGGTGAGAACGTGCTGGCCGGGGTGAAGCTCAACAACAAGCGCATCTCGAAGTCCGACGCCGACGACCTCATCGAGAAGTCGCTGCGGGGGGCGAACCTCTGGAACGAGGTCAAAGACCGCCTCAACCTGCCGGGTTCGGGTCTCTCGGGCGGTCAGCAGCAGCGTCTGTGCATCGCGCGGGCCATCGCGGTGTCTCCCGACGTCATCCTGATGGACGAGCCCTGCTCCGCCCTCGACCCCATCTCGACGCTCGCGATCGAAGACCTCATCGAGGAGCTGAAGACCGAGTACACGGTCGTCATCGTCACGCACAACATGCAGCAGGCCTCGCGCGTCTCCGACCGCACGGCGTTCTTCAACATCGCGGGCACCGGGAAGCCGGGCAAGCTCATCGAGTACGACGACACCACGACGATCTTCTCGAACCCGTCGGTGCAGGACACGGAGGACTACGTCTCCGGCCGCTTCGGGTGATCTGAGGCGGGTACGACGAAGCCCCCTGCCGACCTTGGTCGGAGGGGGCTTCGTGCTGAACGTCGAGGCCGGGCCGCGGAAACGCCTCTCGGCGAAAGGCCGCTCGGAGCGGCGAATATTGGAGCCCGGGGTTACCGCGACCCGACGCCCACAAGTCTACCCAACGTCGTGCTCAGTCGAGACCGTCGTGCCGCCAGAGCGCCGCCGAGGAGCTGAGGTCGTCGCCGATGGTCTCGAAACGCAGAGCGCGCGTGGTGAGGGTCGACGCCGTCTCGGGGGCGCCGATCTCCGCGTCGTCGGCGATGCTCGCGCATCCCTGCGCCATGATGCGGCAGAACGCGGCCGCCCGTTCGAGAGCGATCGCAAAGTCTCCTGTGAACAGGCCGCGGAGGATCTGATCGGCGAGTTCGGTGATCTCCTTCGGCCCCGTCGGTGACTCGGCGCCGGCCACCACGGGGTCGATGCCGGCCGTCACCTCGGTGCCGCGTTCGAAGAAGTAGCTCGCCATCTCGGCGTCCTGCCGGATGAGCACCCGCAGCAGGTAGATGCGCCAGAGGCTGCCCGGCAGGCTGTGGGCGGAGGCGCGGGCCCAGAGCTCGGCGACGGCATCGATGCCGTGGTCGTCGGTGTAGGCGAGGAGCCTCTCGATGACCTCGGGCTGCGGGTCGTCGCGCACCCGGCTGAGCAGGGCACCCGCCGTCTCGTGCGCCACCCGGTTGATGGTCGCCGGGTCTTCGCCGCCCTGGAAGGCCTCGAAGGCCGAGCCGTCGAAGAGTGCGGGTCGGTGGAACTCGTTCGCCATGGCATCCGTTCTCTCGCGCCCGAGGGGCGGATCGGGCGCGCCCCGACCGCAGACTACAACGCTATGCACCCCGGATGCTTCCCACCCGGGTTCACGCGCACAGCGAACAGTCGGGCTCGGCTGCCCGTTCGGTGCGCCGCGCGTACCGCGTGCCCCGCGGAAGGCGATACCCTTGAACCTCGTAGGGCCTGTAGCTCAGTTGGCAGAGCATCGGACTTTTAATCCGCGGGTCGTGGGTTCGAGCCCCACCGGGCCCACCACCAGAATGGTCCCATGGACAGTTCAGTCGCAGTCATCATCGCCATCGCCGTGTACGTTCTGGGGTTCGTGCTCGCGATCCTCATCCTGTCGGCGGTCATCAGGAACGCGGTGCGCAAGGGCATCGAGGATGTGCTCTACAAGAAGGGCAAGGACGGCCTCTGGTCGGCGGAGCCCGGCATCGTCGCCGTCGCCAAGGAGATCGCAGCCGCCACCCGCGAGCGCCCCTAGGCGCTGCGGCTGCGCTCGCGGCTCGGCACCCGGGGCTGCCGCCGGTGCGGCGACCCACTGCGTCAGGCGCTGATGAGCTGCTACGCGCGCTGATGCGAGATCCCGAGCGCCGCGCCGACCTCGCGGACGGTCAGGCCGCGCGAGCGGAGCGCTCGTGCGGCGGCACGCGACTCCTCGGCGGCCCGCGTGCGCGCGTGGGCCGCCTCGTCGCGCAGCGCCGCCGCAGCGGCCAGGTGTGCCTGCACATCGGCCGGAAGCTCCCGGCTGGCCTGCCCTTGATTGAGGCCCGCAGGGCTGATTCGGTGAGAGTGTCTCACTCACGTGGAGACTGTGTCGACGGACTGGAGATTGGTCTCGCCCGAGCTCCAGTTGTCGGAGCGGGCATGGGGCGCGTTCGAGGAGAGACTGAGGCGGCCCGCAATGCGCACCCAGGGGCTGTCTAATCTCCTCGGGCGCCCTTTCGTGTGTGCGGAACGGTCTCGTACGGTCACCTCCGGCGATGCAGCAAGCTCGAGCGCATCCCCTCCTGATCGACGACAGCCTTCGAGGCGACCCGCCTGAGGCGTTGACGGGACTCAGTCCAGAACGCGGCTGAACCGGCTCGTGTCGAACGGTATGAGAATCGTGCCGTCGAGCTTGTAGGGAGCTCGACACGCCGATTCTCATACCGCTCGGTCGTGCGGTCGCGTCGGATGCCGCTCATGGGTGACGCGGAGGAGAGGGTGCGGAGCAGACTGGGGGCGCGTGCGACCGTAGGCTGGGCTGGGTCGGCCGGCGGCCGCGAGGAAGGGGAGCACGTGCTCGTAGAGCTCGCGGGGGCGACGTGGACGGGGGTGGGGGAGAGGCCGCTGGTGGTGGTGCCCGTGGGGTCGACGGAGCAGCACGGGCCGCATCTGCCGTTCGCGACCGACACGATCGTCGCGACCGCCGTGGCGCGCGGGGCGGCGGAGGCGCTGCCGCAGGAGGTCGTCGTGGCGCCGGCGCTGGCGTTCGGGTCGAGTGGGGAGCATCAGTCGTTCCCGGGCACCGTCTCGATCGGGCGGGAGGCGCTGCACCTCGTGGTGCTCGAGCTGGCGCGGTCGCTCGCCACGTGGGCCGGGCGGGTGGTGCTCGTGAACGGTCACGGGGGCAACGCGCCGACGCTCGTCTCCGCCGTCGCGCAGCTCATCGCCGAAGGGCACGACATCGCGTGGGCTCCGTGCGCACCACTGTCGAGCGACCGCCCGGGAGGGCGCGTGACCGCTGTCGCGTCAGCTCCGGGCGATGGGCGGATCGCCGGCGCGACGACCCGCGAAGACCTCCCGGCGCCGGATGCCCACGCCGGGTTCTGGGAGACGTCGCTGATGCTGCACCTCCAGCCCGCATCCGTGCGCACGCCCCTGCCCCCGGCGGGCGACGTGCGACCGATGAGCGAGCTGCTCCCCGAGCTCACGGCGAGCGGGGTGCGGGCGGTGTCGCCGTCGGGCATCCTGGGTGACCCGACGGGGGCGACCGCGGCTCGGGGTGCGGCGATCTTCGACGCGCTCGTCGACGCCCTCACGACGCGGATCGTGGAGGGAACCCGTGACGCGAACGGGATGCTGCGCGCCTGACCCTCACCACCCCGTCGACAGCACCTCGTCGAGCCTGTCGACGAAGAAGTCGGCGCTCTCCCGCGTGATCGTGAGCGGCGGCTTGATCTTCAGCACGCACTGCCTGTCCGACGTGGGCTGCACGATCACGCCGAGTTCGCGCATCCGCTCGCACAGCGCCGCCGTCTCCTCGGTCGCGGGCTCGAGCGTGACCCGGTCGCGCACGAGCTCGACTCCGAGGTACAAGCCGAGACCGTGCACCGCGCCGATGAGCGGATGCTTCGGCATCAGCCCCTCCAACCGCGACTTCAGGTACCCGCCGACCACACGGGCGTTCTCCTGCAGCCCCTCGTCGCGGATGATGTCGAGCACCGTCATCCCGACCACCGAACTCACGGGGCTCCCGCCGGCGGACGAGAAGAAATACCCCTGCGAGCGGTACGCCTCCGCCACCGCGCGACTCGTGATGACGGCCCCGAGCGGATGCCCGTTCCCCATCGCCTTCGCCACCGTCACGATGTCGGGCACAACTCCCTGCTGCTCGAACCCCCAGAGGTGCGAGCCGAGCCGCCCGTACCCCACCTGCACCTCGTCGGCGATGCACAGCCCGCCCGCCGATCGCACCGCGGCGTAGACCGCCTCGAGATAGCCCTCGGGCAGCGGCATGCCGCCGGCGTTGCCGTAGAACGCCTCCGCGATGAAGGTCGCGGGCGCGTGACCCGCCGCCACGAGCGCCTCGATCTCGGCGACCGCGTCAGCGGCGTACAGGTGCGCCGAGCCGGCGCCCCGATAGCGCCCTCGGTAGCTGTTCGGCGCGTCGAGCGCGTGCACCCACGACGGCCTCGTCGAGAGCGCCTGCGGGTTGTCGGCGACCGAGGTCGAGACGGCGTCGGCAGCATCCGACCAGCCGTGGTACGCCTCCCGCACCGCCACCACGTCGCGCCGGCCGGTCCATGCCCACGAGATGCGCAGCGCCAGGTCGACCGCCTCGGTGCCGCTGTTGACGAAGAACACCGTGTCGAGCGGGTCGGGCAGCATTCCCGCTAGGCGCTCCGAGAAGTCGACGATCGAGGCGTAGTTGAACCGCGAGTTCGTGTTGAGCAGGTTCAGCTGCCGAGCCACGGCCGATGCGATGCGCGGATGCGCGTGCCCCACCGACGCCACGTTGTTCACCATGTCGAGGTAGGGCCTCGCCTCGGTGTCGAATAGATGGTGGCGCCACCCGCGCTCGATCTCGGGCGGTGCCGCGTAGTAGTGCTCCTGCACCTCGGCGAGCGACCGCTCCCGTCGTTCCAGGAGAGACGGATGCGCGGGGCCGGTCTCGGCACGGTCGCCGAGCGCCGCCGAGGCGGGCAGGTCGACCCGCAGCAGCACTGTCGGGTCGACGACGAGCGTCTCCCACCCCGGTGCGAGCTCCGCGGTGACGAACCACGGCACCATGGCCGGGTCGATGCCGGGGCGCAGGATGCGCAGCCGAAGGTGCTCCGCGTGCCCGAGCACGTCGCCCGCCGCGGTGACGGCCCCGTCGACCTCCCCGTCGGAGGCGGCGGCATCGAGCCCTTCGAGTTCCGCGGTGCCGACCCCGTCGACGGTGAGCAGCATCCGCTCGCCGTCATGCGACCGCGATAGCGTCCCCGCCCACGGCGCCACGACGGCCCGCGGCTCGGCGAACCACAGCTCGACACCCATCGCGGCGCACGGATGCGCGGTCACCGACTCCCGGAACGACCGGGTGAGCCGGCGCTCGCCAAAGCGCGCCACGACCGCGGCGATCCCCTCCGCCTCGCGCAGCGCCTCCGCCGCCAGCGCGGCCTCGACGCCCTCGTCGGCGAACCGCCCCGCGGCCAGCCGCTCGCTCAGCGGGCCGAGGTCGAGCATCTCGAGCCCTGCATCCGCGAGGCCGGGCACCAGCGGATGCGTCGGTGCGGGCAGCGCCGCCGGCGCACCCGACGCCGCCGCCCCGAACCCGCACGCCTCGCGCACGAGCGCCGTCATCACGGCGAGCGGCTCGCTCGTGGCGACGTCGAAGATGACGTGCTCGTGCTCGGCGTTCGCCCGCGTGTAGTCGTTGTCCGGGTCGGTGGCGGCGGCGTGGTGCGCGCTCACGACGAGGGTCGCGGCCCGCAGCACCACGAGGGGCCAGAGCGCCTCCGCTTCGGCCGGCGACAGCGGGCGGAGGGCGTGGAACGCGCGCACCGCCGGCAGCACCGACGCGGGCGCGGCGCCATGGTGGTGCAGCACGCCCGAGCAGCTCACGGCGAGCTCGGCGACCGCCCAGCTGTGCACCACGTCGCCGAAGTCGATGATGCCGTGTGGCATCAGCCGGCCCGCCGCATCCGTCGCCCCCACGACGTTGTCGTCGGTGATGTCGCCGTGGATGACCTGCCTCGGCAGCGCGTCGTCGAGCCCACTCACCCGCGCCCAGGCCTCGTCGGTGGCCCGCCGCAGGCGCTCGGCGAGTGCGGCGTCGTCGACGAAGGGGAGCAGGTCGTCGACCAGCCGGCGGGCCTGCCGCAGGTCCCACTCCAGGTCGCGGTGGGCTCCCGGATGCTCGAAGTCGGCGAGGGAGAGCACGGCGAGAGCCGCGAACCCGCCGAACTCGCCGACCACGGCGGGGGAGAGGTAGCGGTCGCCCGAGAGCGGGGTGCCCTCGACGAACTCGAGCAGGCGCACGTGCAGCTCCCGGCCGCCGAGCTCGACGGTCTGCACGAGCGATCCGTCGGCGGCCGGCACGGTGCGCGGCACCGCGACCCCGGCCCGGCGGGCGTTCAAGGCGTCACCGACGTGCGCCGCGGCGAGCGACTGCGCCTCCAGCTCGGCGGGCAGCGACGAAGGGTTCGCGACCTTCAGCAGGAAGCGGCGACCCTCCTCACCCACGACGAGGTTCGCATCCGTCTGGCTGCCGAGCGAGCGCACCGGACCGGTCACACCGAACAACCGTTCGGCGATCTCGGCTGCAGCCGCTTCGGAGACCTCGGGCGCGGGCGTGAGCAGCTCGGCGAACGAGCGACGTGAGAAGTCGGCGTCGGTAGGGGTCACGGAGTGCGCCTCCTGGGCTCAGCGGCCGCGGTGCCGGTACTGGATGTCGATGGTGTGGTCGGTGAAACCGAGCGAGCGGTAGAGGGCGACGGCCCTGGTGTTCTCGCCGTCGACGTAGAGCGAGGCCTGGTCGAGGCCGCGTTCGACCAGGCGCGCGAGCCCCTGACCCATCAGGTAGCGCCCGAGACCCTGCCCGGCGTGCGCGTCGTCGACCCCGATCACGTAGATCTCGCCCACCCGGTCGCCCGGCTCGACCTTCAGCCAGTTGTAGCCGACGAGAGCGCCGGAGGAGTCGCGCAGCAGCAGGAAGTCGTCGGGCTCGAACCAGGGTTCCGACCTGCGGAAGTCGAGGTCTTCTGCGGTCTGCCCGCCCTGCTCGGGGTGGTCGGCGAAGACGCGTGCGTTGAGCTCGACCCAGTCGTCGACGTCGCGGCCGCCGCGGAACGGCATGAGCCGGAACCCGTCGGGCAACGGAGTTCCGCCCACCGGCCCGTCGGGCAGCTCGCGGCGCAGCTGCAGCAGCGTGCGCACCGCGCTGAAGCGGTGCGTCGCCGCGAGTCGCCGCGAGGCGGGGTGGTCGCCGTGCGCCCAGGCGAGCAGCTCCCCTTCGGCGGAGGAGGCGGAGTTCGCGAGCACGATCTCGAGCAGCTGCCGCCCGAGACCCTCCTCCCGCCACTCCGGGTCGATGGTGAACTCGAGCTCGCCCTGCCCCACGATGGCGGCCCCCACCACGGTTCCGGCGCGTTCGGCGAGCAGCAGCGAGCGTGTGCCCTTGCCGGCGTCGACGAGCGCCTGGTCGTTGAACGGATGCTGGCCGTCGACCAGCGCGGCACGGGCGGCGAGGCGGAGGAACGGCTCGCGCGCCTCGTCGGGGCTACTGACCGAGAGAGTGAGCGATCCGCTCATTGTCGTCCTCGAAGAAGTTGAACCGGTACCCGACGTTGCGCACGGTGCCGATGAGCGACTCGAGGTCGCCGAGCTTCGCGCGCAGGCGCCGCACGTGCACGTCGACGGTGCGGGTGCCGCCGAAGTAGTCGTAGCCCCACACCTCGCTCAGCAACTGCTCGCGGGTGAACACCCGCGAGGGGTGCATCGCGAAGAAGCGCAGCAGCTCGAACTCCTTGAAGGTGAGGTCGAGGGGGCGGCCGTGCACGCGGGCCGAGTAGCTCGCCTCGTCGATGACGACCCCGGAGGCCTGGATCTTCGAGGTCGACTGGTCTTGCACCTGCCGCCCGATGGCGAGACGGATGCGCGTGTCGACCTCGGCGGGCCCCGCCGACTCCAGCACCACATCCGCAGCACCCCACTCTGCGCTCACGGCGGTGAGACCGCCCTCGGTGAGCACGAGCACGACGGGCACCCCGATGCCGGTGGTGCTGAGGATCTTGCAGAGCGAGCGCGCGCTCGCGAGGTCGTTGCGGGCGTCGACGAAGATGAGGTCGCTGTTCGGGGTGTTGACCAGCTGCGAGGGCTCAGCCGGGATCTGACGGGTGCGGTGGCTGAGCAGCGAGAGCGCGGGAAGCACCTCCTGATCGACCGCAGGGGTCAGGATCAACAACTGCGCCACGTAAGATCCTCCAGAGGTCGCCTGCGCGTCAATACTATCGGGCAGAATGGCGGGTATGAGTCTGCTCATGAGAAGCGTAGTCCCGGTGTGGGTGCTCACCATTCTCGCCGTCGTCTCCGTCGGGCTCTTCGTCGCACCCGCCGATTACCTCGTCTACCTGCCCGTCGTCCTGGGGCTCGCGCTCCTGGTGTCGTTCGCCGCGCAACTCATCGAGCCCGTGCGCACGGGGCTCGTCAACCGCTTCTCGGCGACCCTCGGTGGTGTGTTCGTCATCCTCGCCCTGTCGACGGTCGTGCTCGGTCCCCTCGCCTTCGCGGCGGGCGCTAAGCTCTAGACATGTCCTATGTCGCGCTAGAACTCCTGTTCATCGGCCTGCTCGGGCTGGCGAGCCTCGCCATCGCCTGGACGGCCGGGGTGGTCGTCTACAAGCTCTACCGCGGCCAGCGCTGAGCTCGTGATCGAGATCCCCACCGACCTTCCCGCCGAGCTCGTCCCGCTGTCGTGGCTGATCGGCGTGTGGGAGGGCACCGGGGTCATCGACTACGCCGTCGGCGACGAGCGGGTGTCGGCCGAGTTCGGTCAGCGCATCAGCTTCAGCCACGACGGCCTGCCGTACCTCAACTACAGCTCCTACACCTGGCTCACGGGTGATGCCGTCCCCGAGGCGCCGCGCAGCGACGTGCTCCCCGCCGACGACGAGAGCGTCGACGCCGACGCCCCCGACACCTCGGAGCCCCGGGTCGCGACCCCACTCACCGCCGAGACCGGCTTCTGGCGCCTCAAGCGCCTGCACATCGAGGGCGATCAGGGCCCCGGCATGCTCCCCGGAGTGGGCCCGCGCCCCTTCAACACCGCCCAGGCGGTCGAGACCCTGCGCAACTCCGCCGAAGGCTTCGACATCGAGGTGTCGATCGTGCACCCCACAGGCGTGAGCGAGCTCTACCTCGGCCAGGTGAAGGGGCCGCGCATCGACCTCGCCACCGACGCCGTGGTGCGCAGCCAGTCGGCCAAGGAGTACGCGGCAGCGACCCGCATCTACGGCCTGGTCGAGAACCACCTGCTCTGGGCGTGGGACATCGCGGCCCTCGGCCAAGACCTCCGCACCCACGCCTCGGCCCGGCTCGCGAAGGTCGACTGAGCGCCGTGCCGGCAGCTCGTTCACCCCTGCTCGACCTCCCCGGAGCCGTCGCCGGCGCCGCTGCCGACGCCGCGGTCGCCGCGCACTACGGCAACCCGGTCGCAGAGCAGCGGATGCTCGACGCGGCCCGCGGCGGACGCCCGGTTCCCGGGTCGGCAGCAGCCGCTGTCGTCGACCTCTCGCACCGCGGGGTCATCTCCGTCTCGGGCCCCGACCGCCTCAGCTGGCTCGACTCGGTGACCAGCCAGAGCATCCGATCGCTCGCCGCAGGCGCCTCGGCCGAGACCCTGCTGCTGTCGGCGAACGGGCGGATCGAGCATGCCATCCGCGTGCTCGACGATGGCGAGACCGCGTGGCTGCTGGTCGACGGCGAGCAGGCAGCAGAGCTCGAGCAGTGGCTGCAGAAGATGCGCTTCATGCTCCGCGTCGAGATCTCCGACCGCAGCGCGGAGTTCGCCACGGTGGGCTGGTTCGGCTCGTCCCTCGACGACCACGAGCCTCCCGCGGCCCTGGCGCCGTTCGTCGCGGGAAGCGCCGGTCTGCCCCTCACCTGGAGCGACCCGTGGCCCGAAGTGGTGGCCGGCGGCGTGCAGTACGCCCCGGTCGACGAGCACCCCGGCTCCGACTGGTGGTGGCGCGAGTCGCTGGTGCCGCGCGAGTCGCTCGGCGCGCTCGCCGAGGTCGTGGGGCGGGGCGAGCTCTCCGCCGCCGGCGTCGCTGCGCTCGAGGCGCTGCGCATCGCGGCCTGGCGGCCGAGGCTCGCGACCGAGGCCGACGAGCGCACCATCCCGCACGAGCTCGACTGGATGAGGTCGGCCGTGCACCTGAGCAAGGGCTGCTACCGCGGCCAGGAGACGGTGGCGAAGGTGCACAACCTCGGCCACCCGCCTCGCCGCCTGGTCTTCCTGCACCTCGACGGTTCCGACGCCGTGCTTCCGGCCCCCGGCGACGAGATCGTGCCGGCGAGCGCCGCGGGCACCGCGGGCGGCGGCGACGCCGTGGGTGCCGTCACCTCGGCGGGGCTGCACCACGAGTGGGGGCCCATCGCGCTCGCCGTGGTGAAGCGCCAGCTGCCCGAGGGCGATGCGCTCGTCGTGCGCACGGCGGGCGGCGACGTCGCCGCGACCGCGGAGACGATCGTGTCGCCCGAGGCGGGCGCGGCCGTCGGCAGGGTTCCGCGCCTGCCCCGGCTCGGTGCGCGCACGCGCCGGAGCTGAACCGAGACACGACCACCGCCCCGGCGCACACCGTGACGCTCCGAGATTCGGTAAATTAGAGACATGCAGATGCGAAAGCTCCTCCCCGTCACCGTCGTCGCCGCCTTCGCATTCGCGCTGGCCGGATGCACCGTCACCGGCCCCACCGAGAACTTCTCCGGCCTTCCGGAGCTCGAGCACGGCAGCACCGAGCACCCCGAAGACGGTGTCGACGGCATCCAGGCCTTCTGGCTGCAGGAGGGCTCGCAGATCGCCGTCTCCATCCCCGGCAGCTCGGGCTGCCCCATCATCGGCTCCGACATCAAGGTGCTGGAGCCCCGGGGCGAGGGCAACTCCGTCGAGATCGTGACGGTTCCCATCCCCGACGACACCATCTGCACGATGGACCTGGTGCCCCACACCTCCGTGTTCTGGACCCCGGCGAACATCACCACCACCGAGCCCGTGAGCATCCTGGTCGACGGCCAGGAGATCGAGCTCGAGACCAAATAAGGCCGGCTCAGGCGGGTCGCACCTCGTGCCACGGCACGGTGAGCTCGCCGAGGCGCAGCCGCCTTCTCGGGGTCGTGACACCCCAGCCGGCCGCGGCCAGCGCGTCGACGGTGGCGACCCAGCGCTGCACCGGCCCGTAGGTGCTGAGGCCGGCGTTGTGCTGCCAGAAGCGGTCGAGGTCGACCAGCAGCCGGTGGATGCGCTCGCCCGGCACGTTGCGGTGGATGAGCGCCTTCGGCAACCGCTCCGCCACGATCGACGGATGCTCGAGACCGGTCAACCGCAGCGAGACGGTGAACGACACGGGGCCTTCGGCGGTCACCCCCACCCAGCTGCCCACCCGGCCGACCTCGTTGCAGGTGCCCTCCACGAGCATCCCGCCCGGTTGCAGCCTCGAGGTCATGAGCTCCCAGGCGCCCGCCACCTCCGACTCGTCGTATTGGCGCAGCACGTTGAAGGCCCGGATGACGGCGGCCCGACGGCCGCCCGGCAGCGGCACCTCGAAGCCCCCGACGGCGAAGTCGACCGACGCGTCGGCGGCGAAGCTGCTGCGCCCGTCGCGCACCTCCTTCAGCTGCGCGGTCGCGGTCGCCACCCGCTCGGGTGAGATCTCGAGCCCGGTGACGTGCACGTCGGGCCGCACCTTCGCCAGGCGCGCCTGCAGCTCGAACGCGGTGACCCCGCTGGCCCCGTAGCCGAGGTCGACGACGAGCGGGTCGGGGGTGCTGCGCAGCACCGGAAGGGTGCCGATCCAGCGGTCGACACGACGCAGGCGGTTGGTGTTCGTGGTTCCCCGGGTGATGGCGCCGATGGGCATGCCCTCATCCAATCACGGCGGGCTGCGGCCCATAGGATGAAGGCATGCCTACTGAGCCCTACACCCTCGTTCTGCTGCGCCACGGCAACAGCGACTGGAACCAGAAGAACCTGTTCACCGGATGGGTCGACGTGCAGCTCTCGGAGCAGGGAGTCGCGGAGGCCAAGCGTGCCGGTGAACTGCTCGCCGACTCGGGCGTGCTGCCCGACGTGCTGTACACCTCGCGCCTCACTCGCGCCATCCGCACCGCCGAACTCGCCCTCGCCGAGGCCGATCGCTCGTGGATCGACGTGAAGCGCTCGTGGCGCCTCAACGAGCGCCACTACGGCGCCCTCCAGGGCAAGGACAAGGCGCAGACCCTCGCCGAGTACGGCCCCGAGCAGTTCCAGACCTGGCGCCGCTCGTTCGACGTGCCGCCGCCCCCCATCGCCGACGACGACCCCTACTCGCAGGTCGGCGACCCGCGCTACGCAGACCTGGGCGACGCGGTGCCCCGCACCGAGTGCCTGAAAGACGTCATCGAGCGGATGCTGCCCTACTGGGAGAGCGACATCACGGGCGACCTCGCCCTCGGCAAGACCGTGCTCGTGACCGCCCACGGCAACTCGCTGCGCGCGCTGGTGAAGCACCTCGACGGCATCTCCGACGACGACATCGCCGAGCTCAACATCCCCACCGGCATCCCGCTGGTCTACAAGCTCGACGAGTCGTTCGTACCGATCGCCCCGGCCGAGTACCTCGACCCCGAGGCCGCCGCCGCCGGCGCCGCCGCCGTCGCGGCCCAGGGCAACAAGAAGTAGCACCGATACGAAAGGCCCCGGCCCTCCGAACAGGAGGGGCCGGGGCCTTTCTCGTGCCGCAGGATGCGGCTCAGGCGTTGGTCGAGCCGACCCACTCGCCGGTGGCGAGGTACTGCACCTTCTTGGCGATGGAGACGGCGTGGTCGGCGAAGCGCTCGTGGTAGCGGCTGGCCAGCGTGACGTCGACGGTGTCGACGGCCTCGCCCTTCCAGGTGGCGGCGAGCACCGCGTCGAAGACGCTCACGTGCAGCTCGTCGATCTTGTCGTCGTCGTTGCGCATCTCCTCGGCGATGGCGAGGTCTTCGGTCTGCAGCACGACGGTGAGCTTCTTCGCGATCTCGACGTCGAGCCGGCCCATCTCGGCGAAGGTCTGGCGGAGGCTCTTCTTCACCACCTTGTCGGGGTAGCGGTAGCGGGCCAGCTGGGCGATGTGCTCGGCGATGTCGCCCATGCGCTCGAGCGAGGCGCTCACGCGCAGCGCGGTCACGACGATGCGGAGGTCGCGGGCGACGGGCTGCTGCAGGGCGAGGATGCTGATGGCGAGCTCGTCGAGGCTGGCGGCGAGGGCGTCGATCTTCGGGTCTTCGGCGATGACCGTCTCGGCGAGGGTCACGTTCGACTCGTTGAAGGCTGTGGTCGCATTGGTGATGGCGACGGTCACGAGCTCGGAGATCTCGACGAGACGCTCCTGAACCTCGCGCAGTTCTTGCTGGAATACCTCACGCATGCGTGTGGGTCCTTTCTCGGGGTACGGCGTGCGCGTCGGCGATCGGTCGCGCACGCACGAAGTCACTGCCGCTCACGGCGGGCGACAGGTCAATCCTCTCAGGCACTCGGTTAACGCGAGGTGCCCCGGAGTTGAACACTCGGCGAAGCGACGGCGTTGCCGGGGCTCGCGCCGGTTTCCACCGATTGCGGTTCACTAGTGTAGTTGCCATGGAAACAGGCTGGTTGGTGCTGTTGTCTCTGGCACTCGGCCTTGTCATCGGGGCAGGATTCGTCATCCTCCTGCACGTGGCTGAACGGCGGGGAAACAACGCCGTCACGGTGGCGTCGACCGCCGTGCCCGACGGGGTCGATCAGGTGATCGACGCCATCGAGTCGGCGGGTCTCGTGATCGACCCCTCGAACAACGTCGTGAAGGCCTCGTCGGCGGCCTACGGCTTCGGCCTGGTGGCGAACGGGATGCTGGTGCGCCAGGAGATCAAGGACATGGTCGCCGAGGTGCAGCGCGACGGAGCGCCGATCGTGCGCGAGGTGGTGATCGCGCGGGGCCCGTTCGGCGACGCGAACGTGCACCTCGACGTGCGGGCGGCGCGGCTCGGCAGCCGCTACACGCTCGTGCTCGCCGACGACCGCACCGAGTCGTACCGGCTCGAGGAGACGCGGCGCGACTTCATCGCCAACATCAGCCACGAGCTGAAGACCCCCATCGGCGCCATCGCGCTGCTCGCCGAGGCGCTGGAACCCGCCTCCGACGACCCCGAGCAGGTGCGCCGTTTCGCCAGGCGCATGGGCACCGAGGCTGCGCGGCTGTCACAGATCACCCGCGAGATCATCGAGCTCTCCCGGCTCCAGGCCACTGATGTGCTCGCCGGGGCCACGCGCATCGACCTCGACGCGATCGTCTCCTCCGCCGTCGACCAGAACCACGTGGTGGCGGATGCGCGGGGCATGACCCTCGCGGTGGGCGGCGCCAAACACGTGCACGTGGTGGGCGACGAGGCGTTGCTCACCCTGGCCGTGAACAACCTGGTGGCGAACGCCGTGCAGTACTCGCCCGACAACTCGCGTATCGGCATCGGGGTGCACCACGACGACGGTGTCGCGGAGATCGTGGTGACCGACCAGGGCATCGGCATCCCCGAAGAAGACCTGCCCCGGGTGTTCGAACGGTTCTTCCGCGTCGACCAGGCGCGCTCGCGCAACACCGGGGGCACCGGCCTCGGCCTCAGCATCGTGAAGCACATCGTGCAGAACCACGGCGGCGACATCAGGGCCTGGTCGCAGATCGGCCAGGGCTCGACCTTCACCATCCGGCTGCCTGAGGCCGGACAGACCACTGCGGCACCGCAAGGAGAGAAACGATGACCCACATCCTGCTCGTCGAAGACGAGGCGGCCCTCAGCGAGCCGCTCAGCTACCTGCTGCGGCGGGAGGGCTACGGCGTCACCGTCGCCCCCGACGGGCCGAGCGCCATCAGCGAGTTCGATCGCGGGGGAGTCGACATCATCCTGCTCGACCTCATGATCCCGGGCATCCCGGGTACCGAGGTGTGCCGGGAGATCCGTACCCGCTCCTCGGTGCCGATCATCATGCTCACCGCGAAGGACTCCGAGATCGACATCGTCGTGGGGCTCGAGCTCGGCGCCGACGACTACGTCACGAAGCCGTACTCCACGCGGGAACTGCTCGCGCGCATCCGCGCTGTGATGCGCCGCCAGCTCGAGGTGCTCGACGCGGCGGAGCCCATGCTGAAGGCGGGGCCCGTGTCGATGGACGTCGAGCGGCACACGGTCGCCGTCGACGGCACCGAGGTGAGCATGCCGCTGAAGGAGTTCGAGCTGCTCGAGCTGCTGCTGCGGAACGCGGGGCGCGTGCTCACCCGCGGACAGCTGATCGACCGGGTCTGGGGCTCCGACTACTTCGGCGACACCAAGACCCTCGACGTGCACATCAAGCGCATCCGGTCGAAGATCGAGAAGACGCCGTCGGAGCCGACACTCCTGGTGACGGTGCGCGGGCTGGGCTACCGCTTCGAGGGCTGAGGCAGGCGTTCCCCGCCCCGCCTGCTACTCGGCGGGCGTGGTGGTGGGTTCGGGCTCCGGCGTCGCCGCGGGAGTGGGAACCGGCACGGCCGTCGGGGTGATGATGACGGTGGGGGTCGGCGACGGGGTGGGGGCCAGGCCGCTGTACTCGGGCAGCGAGGTGTTCAGCACGGGCACCATGATCTGCTTGCCCTCTTCGTCGCCGTACTGGAAGTAGACGGGGAAGAGGCTGCCGGGGGCCGAGACGTTCTCGAGCAGGATCTGCTCGCCGCCCTCGGCGCCGAAGCTCGTGATGGCGCCGTTGCCGGCGGCCGAGACCTTCTGGTTCACCCGCTCGCCGGTCGCGCCGTCTTCGTACTGCACGAGCACCTGCTGGGTGGAGTCGCTGGTGTTCACGAACGAGACCAGGAGGCTCGCCAGCTCGCCGTCTTCGCTGATGAGAGTGGCATTGCGCACCGCCACCGCGCCGAGGTCGCCGTTCACGCCGTCGGAGGCCTCGATGATCTTGGTGGTGGCCTGCGGGGTGATGAACGCGCATCCTGCAGTACCGAAACCGACGAGTGCAACCACCAGAACGGATGCGGCGAACCGAGCTCTCACAGGACCCTCCAGAGTCGTAGACGCTTTGACGCTCAGCCTACAACGAGCGGTGCCGGGGGAGTGGGTAAGGGCACCCTTACCAGAAAGCCCCTGTGGTATCCTTGAGGTCACGGAAGGACATCCATTCATGCTTTTTGAGGTTGGCGAGACCGTCGTTTACCCGCACCACGGAGCCGCGACGATCTCCGAGGTCAAGACCCGCGTGATCAAGGGCGAGGAGAAGATCTACCTCAAGCTCCGTGTCACGCAGGGCGACCTCACCATCGAGGTCCCCGCCGAGAACGTCGACCTGGTCGGCGTGCGCGATGTCATCGGCCGTGAGGGTCTCGACAAGGTGTTCGAGGTGCTGCGCGCGCCGTTCACCGAGGAGCCGACGAACTGGTCGCGCCGCTACAAGGCGAACCTCGAGAAGCTCGCCTCGGGCGACGTCATCAAGGTGAGCGAGGTCGTGCGCGACCTCTGGCGCCGCGATCAAGACCGCGGCCTCTCGGCGGGTGAGAAGCGGATGCTGGCCAAGGCCCGGCAGATCCTCATCTCCGAGCTGGCGCTCGCCGAGAAGACCGACGAGGAGAAGGCCTCGCTGGTGCTCGACGAGGTTCTGGCCTCCTAGCCGCAGCCACCTCTCGTGTCCCCGCAGCGACCGACGGTCGCCGTCATCGTCGTGGCCGCGGGCTCGGGCACCCGGCTCGGCCGAGCAGAGCCGAAGGCTTTCGTGCCGATCGCGGGTCGCACCGTTCTCGAGCGGTCGCTCGACGCGGTCGCCGCCCTCGCCTCCGCGAGCGAACCGATCGACCTGGTGGTGGTCGTTCCCGCACCGCTCGTCGACGAGGCGACCGCTCTCGTCTCGGCCTCCGGCCTCGGGGGTTCGGTCGTCGCCGGCAGCGACACCCGGCAGCGTTCGGTCGCGGCCGGGCTGGCGGCGCTCGGAGACGACGTCGACATCGTTCTCGTGCACGACGCCGCGCGCGCCTTCACCCCGGCGTCGGTGTTCGAACGGGTGATCGCCGAGGTGCGCGCCACGGGTCACGGAGCGATTCCGGGCCTCCCCGTCACCGACACGGTGAAGCAGGTGGAGGGCGGACGGGTCGGCGCGACCGTCGACCGGTCGCGGCTCACCGCGGTGCAGACCCCGCAGGGCTTCCCCCGGGCCCAGCTCGTCGAGGCCTACCGGCTGGCGGCCGCCGACATGACCGACGACGCCGCCCTCGTGAGGGAGGCCGGGCATCCGGTCGCCGTCGTGCCGGGAGACGCGCGGTCGTTCAAGATCACCACGCCCGACGACCTCGACCGGGCCGACGACCTGCTCCGGAGGACTTCTGTGACGAGCATCCGCACCGGTGTCGGAGTCGACGCCCACGCCTTCGACGCCGACGCCGAGCTGTGGCTCGCCGGCCTGCACTGGCCGGGCGAGGCCGGGCTCGCCGGGCACAGCGACGGCGACGTGGTGAGTCACGCCATCTGCGACGCGCTGCTCGGCGCCGCCGGGCTCGGCGACCTCGGCTCGCGCTTCGGCACCGCCGACCCCGAGCTGGCGGGCGCACACGGCGAGGTGTTCCTGCGCCGCACGCTCGAGGTGCTCGCCGCTGCGGGCTGGTCGGTCGGCAACGTCTCGGTGCAGCTGATCGGCAACCGGCCGCGCTTCGCGCCCCGCAAGGCCGAGGCGGAGGCGGTGCTGAGTGGTGTGCTCGCGGCCCCCGTGAGCGTCTCGGCCACCACCACCGACGGGCTCGGCTACGCCGGCCGCGGCGAGGGACTCACGGCGATCGCCACAGTGCTCGTCACGGCGCTCGTCGCGGGAGGCCCGTCATCGGCGGAGCACAGCCCGTAAACTGTCGCAGTGACCATCCGACTGCATGACTCGAAGGAGCGCGCTCTGCGCGACTTCACGCCCCTCGTTCCCGGGCGGGTGGGCATCTACGTCTGCGGGCCCACCGTGCAGTCCTCCCCGCACATCGGGCACCTCCGGTCGGCGCTTGCCTACGACCTGCTGCGGCGCTGGCTCGCCTACAGCGGCTACACCGTCACCTTCGTGCGCAACGTCACCGACATCGACGACAAGATCCTCCTGAACGCCGACGGCACCGAGGAGGAATGGTGGGCGCTCGCCTACCGCGTCGAGCTCGAGTTCACCGCCGCGTACAACGCCATCGGCGTGCTCCCGCCCACCTATGAGCCGCGGGCGACGGCGTCGATCCCCGAGATGCAGGCCATCATCACCCGCCTCATCGAGTCGGGCCACGCCTACGCCACCGACGACGGCACGGGCGACGTCTACTTCGACACCGCGAGCTGGGCCGACTACGGCGAGCTCACGCACCAGAAGCTCGACGACATGGAGCCGGCCACCGACTCCGACTCGCGCGGCAAGCGCGACGTGCGCGACTTCGCGCTGTGGAAGGGCCACAAGACCGGCGAGCCCGAGACCGCGGCCTGGGTGAGCCCGTGGGGGCCCGGCCGGCCGGGCTGGCACATCGAGTGCTCGGCCATGTCGACGAAGTACCTCGGCACGCAGTTCGACATCCACGGCGGCGGGCTCGACCTGCGCTTCCCGCACCACGAGAACGAGCTCGCCCAGTCGCGCGCGGCGGGCGACGGGTTCGCGAACTACTGGCTGCACAACGGGCTCGTGTCGGTGACCGGGCAGAAGATGTCGAAGTCGCTCGGCAACTCCATCTTCGCCTCCGAGCTCATCGCCGCGGCCCGCCCGGTCGTTCTGCGCTACTACCTCGGCGCCGCGCACTACCGCTCCACCCTGGAGTACCACGACGGGGCACTGGCCGAGGCCGAGGCCGCCGTGTCGCGCATCGAGGGCTTCCTCGAGCGCGCCCAGCGGCGCCTCGCCGACACGCGCTTCGCCGGCACCGAGGTGCTCGTCGTTCCCGACGAGTTCCGGGATGCGATGGACGACGACCTCGCCGTCCCGCAGGCGGTTGCGGTCATCCATGAGACGGTGCGGCGCGGCAACGCTGCGCTCGACGACGAAGACCTCGCCGAGACGGCGGCGCTCTACGGCCAGGTGCTCGCCATGACCGACGTGCTCGGCTTCAACCCGCTCTCGCCCGAGTGGGCGGCCGGCGGCCGCCACGACGACGCCGAGGCACGAGCGCTCGCCGCCCTCGTGGAGCGCCTCGTCGACGACCGGCAGGCGGCGCGGGCGAGCCGCGATTTCACCACAGCAGACCGCATCCGGGATGAGCTCGGGCAGGCGGGTATCTCGATCGAAGACACGCCCTCGGGCGCGCACTGGAGTCTCGATGGCTAAATCAGGATCGGGCCGCCCCTCGCGGGCCGGCGCCGTACGCAAGTCGAGCAAGGGCCGCACCGTCGGTTCGGGCGGCCAGGGCCGCCAGGCGCTCGAGGGCAAGAAGCCCACGCCGAAGGCCGAAGACCGGCCGTACCACCCCGCCGGCAAGGCGAAGGCGGCGCGCGAGCGCTTCGTCGCCGCGGGCGGGCGGGGTCGCCCCGGCGCGAAGTCGAACGAGCGGGGTCAGGATGCGGGCCGTGCGCCGGCTCCCGCCCGTCGCGTGAAGAAGGCCGACGACAGCGAGATGGTGACGGGGCGCAACTCGGTGGTCGAGGCCCTCCGCGCCCGCATCCCCGCCACGGCGCTCTACGTCGCCTTCCGGGTCGAGGTCGACGAGCGGGTCAAGGAGTCGATGTCGATCGCGACCAAGCGCGGCATCCCCATCCTCGAGGTGATGCGGCCCGAGCTCGACCGGTTGTCGGGTCACGACGCCGTGCACCAGGGGCTCGCGCTCAAAGTGCCGCCCTACGAGTACGCCCACCCGGAGACCCTGCTCGACGAGGTGCTGCGCACGAAGCAGACGCCGCTGTTCGTGGCGCTCGACGGCATCACCGATCCGCGTAACCTCGGGGCGATCATCCGTTCCACCGCAGCGTTCGGCGGCCACGGCGTGATCGTGCCGCAGCGGCGTTCGGTGGGGGTCACGGCCTCGGCCTGGAAGACCTCGGCCGGAGCTGCGGCGCACACGCCCGTGGCGATGGCGTCGAACCTCACGCAGACCCTCAAGGCGTTCAAGGCCGCCGGGGTGTTCGTGGTGGGGCTCGCGGGCGACGGAGACGTGTCGCTTCCCGGGCTCGAGCTCGCCGACCGGCCGATCGTGGTGGTCGTCGGCAGCGAGGGCAAGGGGCTGTCGCGCCTGGTCACCGAGACCTGCGACGCCGTCGTGTCGATCCCGATCGCGTCGAGCACCGAGTCGCTCAATGCAGGAATCGCGGCCTCGGTGACGCTGTACGAGATCGCACGTCAGAGGTCCTTCGACTAGCCGGGTCGGCTAGACCTTCAGCCGCCAGTCCTCGTCGGAGCCCTCGGCGTCGTCGGGGGCAGCGGCGACCTCCGCCTCCTCCACGATCGGGATCGCCATCGTGATGGCGCCCGTCGGCGGGGCGATCATGGTGGCCTCGTCGCGGCGGTGCCTCAGCACCGTGTCGATGTACGACGAGAGCGCTTCGGCGAGCGGAACGTCGCGGCTCTGGTCTTGACTCATGAACCAGCGGTGCTCGAGCAGCTGGTGGAAGATCTCGGCCGGCTCCAGCTTGCCGCGGAGCTCGCGCGGGATCGCTCTGATCACCGGCTCGAACACTTTGGCGAGCCACTCGTGCGCGACCATCTCCTCGTCGTAGCCCTTGCGGCCGTACTTGGCCGTGTAGGAGTCGAGGTCGTTGAGCAGCCGCCTCGCCTGGTTCTCCTGGGCGTCGAGCCCGGTGAGCCGGAGCAGGCGGCGCTGGTGGTGGCCCGCATCCACCACCTTGGGCTGGATGCGCACCGTCGTGCCGTCTTCGGTGGTGCGGATCGCCAGTTCCTCGATGTCGAACCCGAGGTCGTTGAGCCGGTCGACGCGCTCGTTGATGCGCCAGCGCTCCGAGGAGTTGAACGACTCGGCGCCGGTGAGCTCCTTCCAGAGCGAGCGGTAGGCGGCGACGATGCCGTTCGACACCGTGATGGGGTCGAGTTCTTCGTCGACGCGGCCGCCGGCCTCGAGGTCCATCAGCTCGCCGGCGATGTTCACGCGGGCGATCTCGAGGTCGTTCTCGCGCTGGCCGTTCGAGAGGCCGCCCTCGTACAGCTGGCCGGTCTCGGCGTCGACCAGGTAGGCGGCGAAGGCGCCGGCGTCGCGGCGGAACAGGGTGTTCGAGAGCGACACGTCGCCCCAGAAGAAGCCGATGACGTGAAGGCGCACGAGCAGCACGGCGAGGGCGTCGACGAGGCGGGTCGCGGTGTCGGGGCGCAGCATCTGCGAGAACAGGGCGCGGTAGGGCAGCGAGAACTTGAGGTGGCGGGTGACGAGCACCGAACGCAGGCTGTCGCCCTCGTCGTCGCTGCGGTTCGTGATGACTGCGAGCGGGTCGACGCAGGGCACGTCGAGACGCTGCAGGGTGCGCAGCATCTCGTACTCGCGCTTGGCCATCTCGTCGGTGGTCTCCTTCACGGCGATGACGTGACCGGAGAGGTGCGCGAAGCGCACGAGGTGCCGGGAGATGCCCTTGGGGAGGGCTGCGATGTACTCGTCGGGCCACTCGTCCAACGGCAACTGCCACGGCAGATCCAGCAGGGCCGGATCCGCCGTGGCAGAGGTGATCGTGAGGGAGGTCGTCACCGAATCAGCTGACGACTGCCTTGTTGCCGAGGCGGTCGCCCGACTCCAGGTCGAACAGGTGCACGTGGTTCGGAGCGGCGGTGAGGTACACCTTGTCGCCCACGAAGGGGTGCGAGCGGCCGTCGACGCGCGCGACGATGTCGGTGCGCTTGCCCTCGATGTCGGAGTGGCCGTAGAGGTAGCCGTCGGCGCCGAGCTCCTCGATCAGGTCGACCGTCACCTCGAGGCCCTCGCCGGCGGCGGTGGAGACGATGATGTCTTCGGGGCGCACGCCGATGGTCGCGCTGGTCGCGCTGGTCGAGGCGAGGGTCTCGCGGTCGACGGGCACGATCGAGGTGCCGAACTTCACGCCGGAGTCGGCGAGGTCGGCGTGGAACAGGTTCATGGCGGGGCTGCCGATGAAGCCGGCGACGAACACGTTGTTCGGCTTCTCGTACAGATCGCGCGGGGAGCCGACCTGCTGCAGCAGGCCGTCTTTCAGCACGGCGATGCGGTCGCCCATGGTGAGCGCCTCGGTCTGGTCGTGGGTGACGTAGACCGTGGTGACGCCGAGGCGCCGCTGGAGCGAGGCGATCTGGGTACGGGTCTGCACGCGGAGCTTGGCGTCGAGGTTCGACAGCGGCTCGTCCATGAGGAACACCTGGGGCTGACGCACGATGGCGCGACCCATGGCGACACGCTGACGCTGACCACCCGAGAGGGCCTTCGGCTTGCGGCTGAGGTAGGGCTCGAGGTCGAGCAGCTTCGCGGCCTCGAGCACGCGGCTGGCGCGCTCGTCTTTGCCGACACCGGCGATCTTGAGCGCGAAGCCCATGTTCTCGGCGACGGTCATGTGCGGGTAGAGCGCGTAGTTCTGGAAGACCATCGCGATGTCGCGGTCTTTCGGGGGGATGTCGGTGACGTCGCGGTCGCCGATGAGGATGCGGCCCTCGTTGACCTCTTCGAGGCCGGCGAGCATGCGCAGCGAGGTGGACTTCCCACAGCCCGAGGGGCCGACCAAGACGAGGAACTCCCCGTCGGCGACCTGGAGGTCGAGCTTGTCGACCGAGGCGCGGGTGGCGCCCGGGTAGATGCGGGACGCCTTGTCGAACGTGACAGATGCCATGGTTCTGGTACTCCTTCACCGGCAGGTACGTGCCGGACGATCCGTTGTGAATGGATGAAACCGGGCCTGCGTCATTGGAGACCCTCGTCGATTATGCCACGCGGGCAGGTTCAGGATGCGCGCGGCTGACTCCCAGACGGGCTTCCTACTATCCTTGAGTGGTCGCCCAGAGCCGGCGGCCGATCTCCCACCGCGCATCCCGCGCTGTGAAACGACATCTCACACGGAGCTACCACGCATGACCACAGGCGGATCCGACGACTCGCGTCTCAGCAAGAATCAGCGACGGGAGGCCGCCAGGGAGAAGGCGAAGCAGCTCCGCGAGCAGCAGCGCAAGAAAGAGGTGCGCAACCGCGTCATCCTCATCTCCTCCCTCGGCGTCGTCCTGGTGGCGATCGTGGTGGGTGTCACCCTTGTCATCACCTCGACGCTGAAGCCGGCGGGCCCCGGCCCCCTCAACATGGCCAGCGACGGTCTCGTGGTGGGCACCGGGCTCGTGGCCGAGACCACCCCGGCCCTCGCCGCCGGTGAAGACCCGGTGCCGACAGTCACCGACCCCACCTCGGGAGTCGTCGACATCCGCACCTACGTCGACTACATGTGCCCCTACTGCGGCCAGTTCGAGACCACGAACAACGCGCAGCTCACCGAGTGGATCAACTCGGGTGCGGCCACCGTCGAGGTGCACCCCCTGTCGATCCTCGACCGGGCCTCGCTCGGCACGAAGTACTCCACCCGCGCCGCGAACGCCGCCGCCTGCGTGGCGAACTACTCTCCCGACCAGTTCTGGGCCTTCAACGGCCTGATGTTCGAGAACCAGCCGGAGGAGAACAGCGAGGGGCTCGACAACCAGGCGATCAAAGACCTCGCGAGCCAGGCCGGTGTCACCGACCTCGACGCGGTGAACGGCTGCATCGACGACACCGAGTTCAAGGGCTGGGTCTCCGACTCCACCTCGCGTGCCCTCGAGGGCCCGCTGCCCGGCAGCGACGAGCCCAACGTGAGCGGTACTCCCACCGTTCTGGTGAACGGCCAGAAGTACACCGGCTCGCTCACCGACCCCGACGCGTTCTCGGCCTTCGTGGTGCAGGTCGCCGGCGAGGCCTACGACACCTCGACTGCCACCCCGACGCCCACCCCCGCGGGCTGACCCGCTCCCGTCACTCAGTCATGCCCCGGCCGTGCGCCGGGGCGTGACTATGATGAGGTGTTCCACCCCAGCCGGCCTGGCGCAATTGGTAGCGCACCGCTCTTGTAAAGCGGGGGTTACGGGTTCGAGTCCCGTGGCCGGCCCCATTTAGGCCCGGAATCTAGCGGAAGTGCCGTGCGGCGCTCGGCTGGATTCCGGGCCTACTCACGTTTAACTCACGGTTTTCGCGAGGAACCGCTGCAGGAGCTCGCTCGCATCAGGCCCCTCGTGGAGCTTCTCGGTGTAGTGCTCCTCGGTGACAGGCTCCCGCCATTCCCGCGAACGCTAGTACGGGATAGCCAACGTGAACATCAGCGGCTCGTATCCGGGGGCAAGGAACGTGAGCTGTAGGTCGGGAGTGGGGGACGCCGAACGGTCCGTACTGGCAGCTAAGAAGTAGAAGCTGAAGAAGGTGCCCGGCGCTAGGCCGAATCGATTTGTGAGCGTCACCGTTGTGGGGTCCGTGCTTGGGATTTCGTCCCAGTCCAGCCCTCCCGGACCGTACCAGGTGAACCTGTCGGGGTCGACCGATGCGATCGCGGTAATGGCTCTGGGGGCAAGGGTGGTCGTGCCGTCGTTGACGAGATCTAAGTAGTACAGCGTGCCTGGGGGACCTGTGACGTCGTAGGGGCCCGCCGGTGTGGCGGTGAACCGCTGATTGGTGCTGGCGGCGGCGAGTGGTGCGGCGACCGCGGCAAGCACCACCGGGGCGGCCCACACCGTCCCGATGAGGGTTCGGCGGCTCAACTGGGCATCATCCCAAGACATGGCAGGCAGCCTATGGGTGAGTCGATCGCATGAGCATCCCCCTTTCGGTGGACTGGTGCACCAGCGAAATGGCTGGCACAGTGGTTCCGCAGAATGGGGCTGGCCACACCAGGCTTCCACACAGCTCCGGCGTCCCCGGTCGTCCTCCTCGACGGCCGGGGACGTGTCTTGCGGATGAAGGGGTGCGAACGTGGGGGAACTTTCGAGACGATCTGTTCTTCAGGTGGGGGCATGGACCGTGCCGGTAGTCGCGGTGGCGGTGGCAGCACCCGCGGCAGCCGCGTCAGGGGGTCCGCAGCCAACGGGGACGCTGACCGCAACCTCAGCGCCAGGGCAGGGTGCGTTTTCCGTCTACCAGACCACCACGGTCTTCCGGAACGCTTCTGGAACGCGCGTCGCCGCCCCGTACGCACTCTCGTACTACAACGCTGATACGGGTACTTGGAATGAGCTCGACACGGGCATCACGTACCTGACCTTGTCCTACTTCTCCTCTGAAAGGATTACGTTTTTTCGGGCAGTGGGTGTTGTTGATGGGGTGACGGTGACCCTCGACGCCGCAGTAGTACCGGTGGGCTGACTCTCGACCCTGGGAGCGGTCTCCCTCGCACTCTTCGGCAGACAACAGCAGCTGGAGAAGCTCGACCGCTGCGTCGGGTGTCGGGAACAGGCCGTAGCTCGCTACCCGCGCGGACGTGGCTGCGTCGTCGGCGTGCGAGATCCTATAACCCCCGTGCTCGTGCTCGATTCTCCAGCCTACGTCGACGAGAGTTCCCTCGAACTCTTCAACCACCCAGTAGTGGTCGTCTTCGATGTCGCGCGCGAGGTAGAGCATGTGAACGAGGCTAGGCCCGTCGGGTTCGGTCGGTCGCATCCCCCAGTAGACGGATTCGCGGCCGCCATCCCACCTGACAGAGTGGGGAGGGATCGAGGGGGCCGTATGGGGGATGTGTCTAGAAGAAATGTCATCAGGGCTGCTGCTTGGTCAGCGCCAGTGGTCGCGCTGACGGTGGCAGCGCCAGCGTGCGCTGCTAGCCTCCCGACGCGATTCGGCTTCGTGTGGTCGCCGAACCCGGTTTCTACATCGGGCTCTCGGTTTGCTTCAGTAGACCTTCGGATTCAAAACACCGACACCGAAGACTACGACGGCTCGATCGTGGTCAGCCTCAGTGGAATGTTCGCATCGTCCAGTGGCGTGTTCATAGTCGGCTACGACTTATCTGCCGAGTGGTCGTACTTGAGCGGCAGCAGCGCATCCACCCTGTCGTTGCTCTGGACCGGCACAATCGTCGCTGGTGGGATTTCCGCCCCAGGCCGGCTTAACCCGACTATAGGGACCACCAACACGCTCCCGGCGACCTATGCGCTTACCGCTACCTCGACCAATCCGGCGCTTCCTTCCTCCGTCGTGACGACCAACTGGACCTGAAATCGTTCGCCGGTTGTCGTCTTCGACGCTGTTCGATCGTGATGCCGTCAAGCCCCCCGCCGTCCCGGCCTATGCCCTGTTCGATGGACGGATGGACGTGTGGGTGGTCGTGACGGATTCAGAGACGTTTTCCGACGTCGTCGGTGTGTTCTTCGACGAGCTGGAAGCGGTCGAGGCATCCAAGCGAGCGCTGGGTCACACTGCGATTGTCCACTCGCTGGCACGGTGAGGGGGGCCGTAGGGGAGCGGCGCCTTCTTGGTCGCGTTGGGTAGCCACTCACGCTTTACTCTCGGTTTTCAGCGGGAGCTGCCGGTATTTCGAGGTACTGGCAGGGCAAGTCGCGCAAGGGAATACTCCTGATTAAAGGACGTTTCGGTATGAGCCGGTACACAACACGTCCGAAGCGGGGGTCGGGTTCGAGTCCCGTGGCCGGCCCCATTCTGGTCGACTTGACCTCGCGGTCGACCCTCAACCGGGCGAGCCGGTTCACGGAGAACCCCGCTTTCCGTCCCCGTGGTCATGCTTCGGCAGAGCACCGCCACTAGCATTCGGCAGGTGACGACGACATCGCCCTCCTCTCCGTCAACGCTCGGCGACCATCCCACGGGTTTCGCCGGATTCCGACGGGGCTGGGATGGTCTCGCCTGGACCAGCCGCGTCGTGGCCGACCCGTCGTCGCCGGAGCTGCACGAGCGGCACGCCTTCGTGCGCGTCTTCACCCACGCCTCGCTCTATGCATTCATCGTCGGCGTCGTAGCCGGTTTCGCCGCCGCGATCGTGGGGGTCACCCTTCATGCCTGGCCACTGACGGCGCTCGGCGGTGCTCTTGCAGCCGGTGGCCCGATCGGCGCACTCGTGTTGGCGGTGCGGAGGAGACTGCGCATCGGCATCCTCCACGCCGGTCGGGCCGTCGTGCTCGGCGTGCTGTGGGGAGTCATCGCATTCGCCGCGGCCTTCGTCATCGAGCTCCTGGTCGAGCGCGGCGGCAATCATACGGTCGCCGGCTTCGCCTTCGACGGTCTCGTCGAAGAGCCGCTGAAGCTGCTGCTGCCGGTCGTCTTGCTCGCGACCGGTCCCGCCCTGTTCAAGAACCCGCGGGTGGGGGTGTGGATGGTGGTGATCGCGAGTGGTGTCTTCGGAATGGCGGAGGCCGCCCTCTACCTCGCAGACCCCGTCAGCGCAGCTTCGACATCGGGCCAGACCTCAGCGCAGATCGACGCCGAGGTCACGGCAGCGACCGGGCGGCTGCTGGTGGAGCGCATGTTCGTCGAGATCGCCCACGTCATCTGGACAGGCGGAGCGGCAGCACTCATCTGGCTGGGCGCGCATCGGGCGGGCCGGGCGTTCAGCTGGCTCGGGCTTCTCGGCTTCGGGATCGCCGTGGCGCAGCACGTCATCAACGACGCAGTGCTGACGCCCATCGATGCGACCCTGCTGGGGGGAGGCACCTTCCTGAATCTGGTCTGGGTCATCCTCGGCTACTACTTCTGGTTCCGGCCGCGGGTGCGTCAGCTGGTGCCGCCTGACGCTGTGGCCCTGGTTCCGAAGCGTTGGCGTGCCCGGATGCCGCGCGCCCTCCAGCGCGGAGCATCCGCCGGCGCTCTCTGAGCGGGTCCGCGCGCGACGTCGTTCCACCGATCGGTGGATGGCCCGCGGATGCTCGCGTTGCGACACTTGTCGAATGAGTGAGATGTCGAGGCGGACCGTTCTTCAGGCCGGAGCATGGGCCATCCCCGCGGTCGCCGTGGCCATCGCAGCGCCCGCGGCAGCGGCCAGCGGCGCGGTGCCGTCACTCACGATCACCGGGATCGCGCCCCTGAGTTTTCGGGATCAGTACGAGCTCTCGGTCAAGGTCGACGACGTCCCGCCTGACTCGGGGTTGCTGATCGGCCGAGTCACCTGGACTCCCAGTGGCGGCATCACGATCGGGTCGCCCACTTTCGTGCCCGACTCGTCAGGGAATGCCAGGGTGGTCCTCACTCAGTTCACGCCCGGCGTGCTCTACGTCTTCACCGCATCCCTCTTCTTAGCGGGCGGCACGATCACCACGACATACCCCTACACCTTCTGACATCGCGAGGGCACCGGCGCGGCCGAGGGCTCAGTCGCCGAAGATCGGCACGTGGTGTTCACCGCTCCGGGTCGCCGGGGATGGTGGCGGCGCGGGACTCGAGGGCGGCGAGGCGTTGCTCGAGGTAGGCGATGTAGTCGACGAGGTAGGCGGTCGTCGCCTCGAGGCGGTCGAGGCGGGGACTGATGTGGGCCTGGTTGAAGTGCAGCGGGGTCTTCAGCGGGTGCGCCTCATCGATCGCGGCGATCGAGGCGCGGAACACGTTCGGGGAGGGACTCGTCATGCCGGTCAGTGTAGGCCGGGCACTGCCCTGCCGCACCGCGTCGGAGCCGAGACGGATGCCGCAGGCCCGACGTCGGCGGGCCCGAGTGCGAGCTTCCCGCCAGTCGCGTTTGGGGTCGCGCTGGCGGGAAGCCGCGGGCCCGAGGCATCGGCACGAGTTGGGTGACTCGCGATCGCCGATGCGGGCCATCACGACCGTAGACGTCATCGGGTCGGACCTAAGTGACGCTAGACGGGGTGCCCCCGCGCGGCAAGGGGCTGTCAGCAGAACATCAGCGCGTTGACACGTTCGCTTCAGGCGCCGTGGTCACGTTCGCCCTGCGGCTCACCGTCGCCAGTGGGCCGCCGACGCCGACGCCGAGCCACCGGCAGACGGCCCCGCGTCGGCCGATGGGCCCGGGGTTGCCGGCTCGGGGATGATCGTGAGCTCACCCCGGTCGGCGGCGGCCGCGAGCACGCCGATCCACTCCCGGTTGACTCCGCCGGCCCTGCCGCCGAGCGCGAACCGGATGGGTACCGCGGGGTTGAGCCAGACGGAGGTGCGACCGCTGCCCGCGGCGAGCGGGTGCTCCCATGACAGCGCGAAGCTCTCAGAACGCCGCAGCTTCGTCATGATGACGGCCTGCAGATGGGCAAGAGTACGGTCGTCGAGTTCGAGCTGATGACCCTCGCCGTAGTAGAAGATACCCATCCGCCCAGTATGACGGCGACCGCCGACATCCGTGCAGAAGGGGTGCCTGATCGGTGGATCGGGGAGACGCTGGAAGGATGAAACAGATCACCTACGCAGGCGACTCCCTTCTCACCAGCGACGCGGTGGCGTCCGCCCTGATCGAGCTCACCGCGTGCCTGGCCAAGAAGGGGATCGCCGAGGCCGTCTCGATCCCCATCGTGAAGAACGGCACCACATCGGACGCCGAGCTGGTGATCGGCGTGGGCAACGACGTTCTCGCCGTTCCTTCCGACTCCGACGACGCCGGCATCGACGAGACCCACTTCTCCGAGGCCGCCGAGGGGCTGCGCGCGAAGCTCGACAGCCATTCCGGCACATCGGCAGCACACTTCGCTCGGTCGGCCGACATCGACTCCTACCTCGACGAGTACCCCGAGCACTAGCGCGCCGTTGTGGCCGGAATCGTTCTTTCGGTCTACTGTCAGAAACGTCGAGGCAGACGTATTTGGGGGTCGGTCTCGATGAGATCGGGAGTGGGTGCCTCGGTGCCGCTCCCGTTTTCTCTGCCGGCTCTTCGACGTTCTCTGCCCGCTCTCCGCGGCGTCAGTGCCGCCTGACCGGCTGGGCGAGTGCGAGGGCATGGCAGGCTGCGGCCGCGTCGTCGAGCTCGACGAAGTAGCCCTCGCCGATGAGCTTGCGCGGCTCCCGGTAGGTGACCGCGCGCCAGCGCGACACCGGCTCGCCGTCGAGCATGACGTCGACCCAGCGGATGATCGCGAACGTCGACGTCGTGCCGGGCAGGGGGAAGCGGAACTCGACCGGCAGCAGCGTCTGAACGGGCAGCGGGCCGCCCACGGCGCGGGCGGAGACGGCTGGGGCTTGCACAGCTCAGACGGTAGCGCGGGCCCCCGACATCGCCCGTCGGCGGTCGACCGCCAGCGACACCATCAGGATGGAGAACCCGACGGCGGCAAGAGCAACTCCGACGAAGGCGGGGGAGAGATAGCCGAAGCCCGCGGCGATCACGAGCCCGCCGAGGAACGCTCCGAGGCTGTTGCCGATGTTGAGCGCCGAGTGGTTGAGCGCTGCGGCGAACGATTGAGCGTCGTGCGAGACGTCCATCAACCGGGTCTGCATGGCGGGGGCGCACGACCCTGCGGCGGCACCGACGAGGAACACCGTGACGAAGAGCCCAGGGCCGGTGTGCGCGAACAGCGCGAAGGCGAGCACAGCGACGCCGACGGCGAGCACGCAGACCGTGAGCGAGCGCGTCACCGAACGGTCGGTGAGCCAGCCGCTGACGAAGTTGCCGAGCGTCATGCCGATGCCGAACACCACGAGGGTCCACGGCACCACCGACTCGGCGAGCCCGGTGACGTCGGTGACGACGGGGGCGATGTAGGTGTACACCGCGAACACCCCGCCGAAGCCGATGGCGCCCACGCCGAGTGTGAGCCACACCTGCAGGCGCTTCAGCGCACTCAACTCGGTGCGCATCGTCGCACGCGGGTCACCCGGGCGGAAAGGCACGGTGACCGCGATGGCGGCGAGCGTGACGGCGAAGATGACGGCGACCAGGAGGTAGGCGCTCCGCCATCCGAAGTTCTGACCGAGGAACGTGCCGAACGGCACCCCCACGACGTTCGCGATGGTGAGACCGCCGAGCACGAACGCGACGCCGCGGGCGCGGTTGCCCGGCCCCATCAGCGACGCCGCCACGAGCGACGCGATGCCGAAGTACGCACCGTGCGGCACCGCCGAGACGAACCGGGCGGCGAGCACGAGCCCGAAGCTCGGGAGCACGGCCGAGAGCAGGTTGCCCACCACGAACACCGACACCAGCGCGATCAGCAGCCGTTTGCGCGACCAGCGCGCCGCGAGCGCGGCGATGGTGGGTGCCCCCACCACGACGCCGAGCGCGTACGCCGAGACGAGGTAGCCCGCCGACGCGTTGGCGCCCTCGGGATCGACCGCGTAGACCTCGGGCAGCAGGTCTTGGGCGATGTTCGGCAGCAGTCCCATGGTGACGAACTCGGTCACCCCGATGCCGAAGCCACCGAGGGCCAGGGCGACCAGCGCGAGCCGACGACGAAGGGCGCCGACACCCGCGACGGCAGCGGGGCCGTGATCGGTGTCTTGCGGAGAGGGTGAGTCGCCATCGACTGGAGCGGAGCCCAGTTCAGTCACGAGCCCCAAGCTTAGACCCGCACGGGATCCGCCCCGTCACAGGGAGGAGAGGTGGTTCTCCACCTTGATGCGCCCCTTGGCGCGCGGCTTCCGCGCCCGCTCGGGCAACCCGCCCACGTAGAGCCAGCCGAGCAGCTCCTCGTTCTTGTCGAGCCCGTGAGCCCTCCGCACCGCTTTCGTGCGGGTGAGCTCGCCGGTGCGCCAGAACACGCCCCAACCCTCGTCGTCGAGCACGAGCGAGAGGGCGTGGGCGACACCGGAGGCGACAGCCTCCTGCTCCCACCGCGGCACCTTGCGGGTGGAACGGAAGGATGCGACGACGGCCAGCAGCACCGGCGCCCGGTGCGTCTTCGACCGGAACTTGTCGACGTCTTTCCCCTTGGCGCCGTCGGCCTTGGCGAGACCCTCGGCCACCCGGTCGCGGGCCTCACCACGGATCTCGATGATCCGCCACGGCTTCAGCCCACTGTGGTCGGCGAGCTGCCCGGCCGCCTCGACGGCGCGGGCGATCTCGGCATGGCTCGGCGCCGCATCCGTCACCTTCGACGACGAACGGCGGGCGAGCATCGCCTCGCGAACCCCTGCCACCTTTACTCCGCGGCTTCGAAGCTGAGCGAGATGGAGTTCATGCAGTACCGGTCGCCGGTCGGCGTCTGCGGGGCGTCGTCGAAGAGGTGGCCGAGGTGCGAGCCGCAGTTCGAGCAGCGCACCTCGGTGCGCACCATGCCGAGCGAGCGGTCTTCGATGAGCTCGACGGCGTCGGAGCCGGTGGGGTCGTAGAAGCTCGGCCAGCCGCAGTGCGAGTCGAACTTGGTGGTGCTGCGGAACAGCTCCTGGCCGCACGCCTTGCACTTGTAGACGCCCTCGCGGTTCTCGTCGAGCAGCTCGCCCGTCCACGGGCGCTCGGTGGCGGCCTCGCGGAGCACCGCGAACTCGTCGGCGGAGAGCTCCTCGCGCCATTCGTCGTCGGACTTGGATACCTCGTAGCTCACTGCTGCTCCCGGATGATTCGCTCGGTCGATCGTCAATCATCTCAGTAAACTCCTCGGGTGACCGCGCATTCCCCCGTTCGCAAGACCTGGAGCGAACTCTCCACCACCGAGCTCTACGGCATCGTGAAGCTCCGCACCGACGTGTTCTTCGTCGAGCAGAAGGTCGACGAAGAAGAGCTCGACTGGCGCGACGCCGAGCCGACCACCGTGCACTTCTGGCTCGAGGACGGCGAAGGCACCATCGTCGCCTACCTCAGGGTGCTGACGGATGCGCAGCCGGAGCACCTCGACGCCCGTCGCGCCATCGGGAGGGTCGTCACGCATCCGCAGCACCGCGGCAAGGGGCTGGCTCAGGTGCTGCTCACCGCGGCGGTGCAGGAGTTCGGGCACGAGGCGATGCTGCTGCACGCCCAGAGCTACGTGGCGGGGCTGTACGCCCGCGTCGGTTTCGAGGCGTTCGGCGAGGAGTATCTCGAGGCGGGCATCCCGCATCTGTCGATGTACCGGGCGGGGTCGGGGAAGGCCCGAGATTCAGGCGCGGCATTCGGCTCCCGTTGAGGTGAGCGCCCCTAAGATATCGAGCACGCCGTACCCCGACGGCGCCCCGCCCCCGTGGAAGGAGGACGCCGTGCCCTCGAACAACGAGCAGCCCGTCCCTTCGGCGTCGAACCGGCCGCTCAGCGAACGGGATGCGCGCATCCTCGCCTTCGAACGGAGCTGGTGGCGGCACGCGGGTGCCAAGGAGCAGGCAATCCGCAAGGAGTTCGGCCTCTCCTCCGCCCGCTACTACCAACTGCTCGGTGCGCTGATCGACTCCCCGGCCGCTCTCGCGCACGATCCGATGCTCATCAAGAGGCTTCAGAGGGTGAGGGAGGCGCGGCTCGCCGCCCGCAGCGCCCGGTTGCTCTCCCGCGACGACTAGGACCATCACCCCTCCATGGCTCACTTCACCCAGGACAGCTTCGACAGTCTGCCCGCTCATCCCGCACGCGTGGGAGCCCACCGCGGCCCCCGGCCGCGCGGGCGGGGGTGGGTGTGGTTCGCGTGGGCGGCTCTCGCCACGGTGCTTCTCGTGGGTGCGGGCGTCGTCTATCTCTCGGTGATCAACAACAACATCCAGTTCACGGATGCGTTCGGCGGCTCGTCGACTTCGACCGATGCCCCGAGCGCTGCGCCCACCGAAGAGGCGCCCGCCGTCACGCCCATCACCGACGGCACGCTGCCCGTGACCATCCTGAACGGCACCGAGGTCGTCGGCCTCGCCGGCCGGGTGGGGGAGTCGGCGGCGGCGAACGGGTGGAACATCGCCACCATGGCCAACGCGAGCACCAGCGACTTCGCGACGACGACGGTGTACTACGAAGACCCCGCGAACGAGGCGGCAGCGCTCGGCCTCGCCCAGCTGCTCGGGGGTGTGCCCACCGAGCTCTCCTCGAGCTTCCAGGGCGCGGCGCTCACGGTCGTGCTCGGCACCGATTACGCCGGCCCCGGCGCGGAGGCTCCCGCCGAGGAGGCCCCGGCTGACGCTCCCATCGACGAAGGCACCGGTGTCGAGGGCTGACCTCTCTCCACCCCTCTTGCTCCACCCCTCGCCGCGGCGATTTATTACGCGCGTGTTTCCGTCGTGTTGAGTTGCGGCAACGATGTGGCGAATTCGCGCATCCGCCCGTCACGGGCCGTTTCCGCTCGATTAGTATCTGGAAAACAGTCGTGGCAACCACGTCACTTCTGCGGAAACACAGCACTTGGGAGTAACAATGGCGAACGGAACCGTCAAGTGGTTCAACGCTGAGAAGGGCTACGGCTTCATCACGGTCGACGGGGGCGGACAGGACGTGTTCGTCCACTACTCGGCGATCGACATGGCCGGGTACAAGGTCCTCGAAGAGGGTCAGCAGGTCGTGTTCGAGGTCGGCACCGGGGCCAAGGGTCCGCAGGCCGAATCGGTGCGCCTGGCCTGAGCCCCAGGCGCTGTCGACTGTAGTCTTTCGGGGTGACGACACGACCCCGTAAGGCGCTTCGCGCAGGCGGTCTCGCCGCGGTTCTGCTCGCCGCCGGCACCCTGGCAGGTTGTGTCTTCGACGCGGCCGCTCCGCCGCCGGCGGTGACGCCCACCGGTGCGTTCGACGCCGACTACAGCGAGCCCGTTCCCCGGGTTCCGGCTCCCCTGCGCGGCACGCTGGTCGAGCCGGGCAGCCTCCAGAACCCGTCGCTCGCGGCGAAGATCGACAATCACGAAGACGCACGCCCGCAGATCGGGCTCGAACGGGCCGACCTCGTGTTCGAAGAGCTCGTCGAAGGCGGACTCACCCGCTATGTGGCGGTGTGGCAGTCCGATGTGCCCGAGCTCATCGGGCCGGTGCGCTCCATCCGCCCGATGGACCCCGACATCATCTCACCGCTCGGCGGCATCGTCGCCTACTCGGGCGGTCAGGAGCAGTTCGTCGACCTGATGCTCAGGGCGCCGGTCTACAACGCCGTCCACGGCGAGGCCGACACCGAGGAGACGTTCTACCGCATCGACGGGTACGACAGCCCCCACGACGTCGTGGTGAAGGCCTCCGAGCTGGTCTCCGAGCACGCCGATCTCGCGCCCCCTGCACAGCAGTTCGCCTACTCGGCCGACGTGCTCTCCTCCACGGCGGCCGTCGACGGCGAGCCGACCGCGACCCTGTCGCTGGTGTTCTCCGACTCACGCTTCCCGTCGTGGCAGTGGGACGAGGCGTCGGTCTCCTTCCTGCGCTCGCAGGAGGGTGCACCCGACCTCGGGTCGACCGGGGCGCAGCTGTCGGCGACCAACGTCGTGAGCCTCCTCGTCGACGAGGTGTACGACTACGACGAGGAGGTGCCGCGCGCCGTGCTCGTCGCCTCGGGCGAGGGCTGGGCCTCCACCGGGGGCAAGACCGTGCACCTGCGCTGGTCGAAGGACGACGCGGCCTCGCCCATCCGCCTCGTCGACGACGCCGGGGCGACGATCAGGCTGGCTCCCGGCAGCACCTGGATCGAGCTCGTGCCTCGTGAGACGAGAAGCGTCACCGTGACGGCGCCCGTGCCCGCCCCTGTGCCCGGGGGCGATCCCGCGCCCGAGGAGCCCGGCGACGCCGGTGACCTCGGTGACCCCGTCGGCTGAGGCGTCACGTCACTTGCACTCGGCATCCCTGAGTGCCAGTATTGCTTTAGCACTCGTGAACTCTGAGTGCTAACACACCTGAATCTTTGATGACGTCCAGGAGGGCGAGAAACACACATGGCAAAGATCATTGCTTTCGATGAAGAGGCCCGTCGCGGTCTCGAGCGCGGCCTCAACACGCTCGCCGACGCGGTCAAGGTGACCCTCGGCCCGCGCGGCCGCAACGTCGTGCTCGAGAAGAAGTGGGGCGCCCCCACGATCACCAACGACGGCGTGTCCATCGCCAAGGAGATCGAGCTCGACGACCCCTACGAGAAGATCGGTGCCGAGCTCGTCAAGGAGGTCGCCAAGAAGACCGACGACGTCGCGGGCGACGGCACCACCACCGCCACCGTTCTCGCGCAGGCGCTCGTCAAGGAGGGCCTCCGCAACGTGGCCGCCGGCGCCGACCCCATCAGCCTCAAGAAGGGCATCGAGAAGGCCGTCGCCGCCGTCTCGGCCGAGCTGATCAAGAACGCCAAGGAGATCGAGACCAAGGACGAGATCGCGGCCACCGCATCCATCTCCGCGGCCGACCCCGAGATCGGCGCCATCATCGCCGAGGCCATCGACAAGGTGGGCAAGGAGGGTGTCGTCACGGTCGAGGAGTCGAACACCTTCGGCACCGAGCTCGAGCTCACCGAGGGTATGCGCTTCGACAAGGGTTACCTGTCGGCCTACTTCGTCACCGACCCCGAGCGTCAGGAAGCGGTCTTCGAAGACCCCTACATCCTGATCGTCAACTCGAAGGTCTCGAACATCAAAGACCTGCTGCCCATTGTCGACAAGGTCATCCAGACCGGCAAGCAGCTCCTCATCATCGCTGAGGACGTCGACGGCGAGGCCCTGGCCACGCTCGTCGTGAACAAGATCCGTGGCATCTTCAAGTCGGTCGCCGTCAAGGCTCCCGGCTTCGGCGACCGTCGCAAGGCCCAGCTGCAGGACATCGCGATCCTCACCGGTGGTCAGGTCATCTCCGAGGAGGTCGGCCTCAAGCTCGAGAACGTCACCCTCGACCTGCTCGGTCAGGCCCGCAAGGTCGTCATCACGAAGGACGAGACCACCATCGTCGAGGGTGCCGGCGACGCCGAGGCCATCGCCGGTCGCGTCGCGCAGATCCGCGCCGAGATCGAGAACACCGACAGCGACTACGACCGCGAGAAGCTCCAGGAGCGCCTCGCGAAGCTCGCCGGCGGTGTGGCGGTCATCAAGGCCGGTGCAGCCACCGAGGTCGAGCTCAAGGAGCGCAAGCACCGCATCGAAGACGCCGTGCGCAACGCCAAGGCTGCCGTAGAGGAGGGCATCGTCGCCGGTGGTGGCGTTGCCCTCATCCAGGCCGGCAAGACCGCGTTCGAGGGTCTGTCGCTCGAGGGCGACGAGGCAACCGGTGCGAACATCGTGCGCGTCGCGATCGAGGCACCGCTGAAGCAGATCGCCTTCAACGCCGGCCAGGAGCCCGGTGTCGTCGCCGCCCGCGTGCGCGACCTCGAGTCGGGCTGGGGCCTCAACGCCGCCACCGGCGAGTACGTCGACCTGCTGGCCGCCGGCATCATCGACCCCGCCAAGGTGACCCGCTCGGCGCTGCAGAACGCCGCGTCGATCGCTGGCCTCTTCCTCACCACCGAGGCCGTCGTCGCCGACAAGCCCGAGAAGAACCCGGCCCCCGTCGGTGACCCCACGGGCGGCATGGACTTCTAGTCCCGGCTCCACACCGCAAGGGCGGCCCCTCCGGGGGCCGCCCTTTTGCGTGCGCGCGCCGCGGCCCCGCCGCGCGCCCTGCCCGCCGCGCCTGCCGCGCGCGCCTTGCCTGCCGCGCTAGCCGCGCGCCCTGCCCGCCGCGCCTGCCGCGCGCGCCTTGCCTGCCGCGCGCCGCGCGCGCGGTGCCCGGCGTTCAAAACCGCAAACGTCGTGGCACCCGCGCCGCCTACGGGGCCGGATGCCGCGACGTTTGCGCGTTCGAACGGAGGACGGACGCGCCTGCCGCTCGCGCCGCGCGGGCACGGTGCGCGGGCGTTCGAAACCGCAAACGTCGTGGCACCTGCGCCCCCTACGGGGCCGGATGCCGCGACGTTTGCGCGTTCGAACGGAGGCGGGGAGGAGGCTACTCGGCGAGGGGGAGGGTGACGCGGAAGGTGGCGCCGCCGCCGAGGGTCTCGAGGGCCTCGACGGTGCCGTGGTGGGCGGCGATGATGGAGGAGACGATGGCGAGGCCGAGGCCCGAGCCGCCGGTCTCGCGGGTGCGGGAGGAGTCGGCGCGCCAGAAGCGCTGGAAGATCTTCTCGCGGATCTGCGGGGGGATGCCGTCACCGTGGTCGATGATGTCGACGGTCGCGACTCGACGCTCGGGGTCGACCTGCACCGAGAGCTCGATGGGGCTGTCGTCGTCGGTGAAGCGCAAGGCGTTGCCGATGAGGTTGGTGAGCACCTGGCGGATCTTGTTCTCCTCGGCCAGCACCACCGCCCGCAGTTCGGCGGGGGCGATCTGCTCGGCGTCGATGGCCGCCGAGCCGTCGGCGCCCGCAGTGAGTGGCACGATCTCGCCGGTCTCGCCGAGCCCGGTGCCCGCACCGGCCGCACCGGCGGCCCCGGCCGCGCCGACGCCACCCGCCCCCGTACCTCCGCGCCCTCGCCGCCGCAGTCGCGCCAGCGTCGCCGCGAACGCGATCGGCCGCGTCGACGTCGACACCGCTCGTTTGCCGTCGATGACGGTGGGGGCGGCGGATGCGCCGGCCTCCGCATCCGGCCCCTCGAGCGGGGCGAACGTGACGGAGGAGGGCGCGTGCGGAGTGATGACCGAGATGACGCGCGCGGGGCTCGCGGCACGAGCATCCATCGCCGCATCCATGGTGAGGGGCACGAGATCGATCAGGGCGAGCTGCAACGGGCGGGTCTCGTCGAGTCGGGCGAGTTCGAGCAGGTCTTCGACGAGGGTGCCCATTCGGATCGCCTCCTTCTCGATGCGATCCATCGCCTGTGCGACGTCGTCGGGCGTCTGGAGCGCCCCCATCCGGTACAGCTCGGCGTAGCCGCGCACCGACACGAGCGGCGTGCGCAGTTCGTGCGAGGCGTCGCCGACGAAGCGGCGCATCTGCTCGATGGTGCGGGCACGATCGGCGAAGGCGCTGTCGATGCGCGAGAGCATGGTGTTGAGCGAGCGGTTGAGCCGCCCCACCTCGGTGTTCGGCATGCCGTCGGACATGCGCCGGCTGAAGTCGCCGCCGTCGGCGATCGCCGCAGCCGTGCGCTCCACCTCCCGCAAGGGCCCGAACGTGGAGGTGACGAGCAGACGCGTCATCATCGCGCCCAGGATGACGACGCCGACCCCGAAGGCGAGGAAGATCGACAGATAGGTCGCTGTGGTCTTCTCGGTCTCGGCGAGCGACTTGGCGATGACGATGCTGCCGCTCGAGTCGTCGCCGCCGAACAGAATGACCGTCGACGCGACCGCGTGCCACTCCGTGCGCTGGTCGAGCGAGTCGACGCTGAACACGCGACCGTTGATCTCGCCCGAGGTCTCGATCGACAGCGAGACGTCGGGGCGGCCCTCGGTGTCTTGCTCGCCCCAGTTGCTGATGATGAGGTTGCCCGACGAGTCGAGCAGCCCCACGAAGTACTCGGTGGGCGCTGAGGTGATGTCGGAGATCTTGAACTGCTCGGTCGTCGCGTCAGGGCCGAGGAAGGGCGACGGGTCGCGCCCCGCTGCCTCGAGTTGCGAGTCGACCTGCTGCAGCAGGTAGGTGCGCAGCACGATCATGGTGCCGACGCCCGAGACGACCAACCCGAAGGTGAGCATCAAGACCGTGACGCCGGTGATCTTGGTGCGCAGTGAGATGGCGTTCCACTGCTTCAGGATGGCGTTGTGCATGCTCCCGACAGGCTACGCCCTCTAGGCCTTGGAGACTTTGAGCATGTACCCGAAGCCGCGCTTGGTCTGGATGAGCGACTCCTCGGTGTGCGCGTCGAGCTTGCGGCGCAGGTAGGAGATGTAGCTCTCGACGATGCCCGCATCGCCGTTGAAGTCGTACTCCCAGACGTGGTCGAGGATCTGCGCCTTCGACAGCACGCGGTTCGGGTTCAGCATGAGGTAGCGCAGCAGCTTGAACTCGGTGGGGGAGAGCTCGATGGCGGTGTCGCCGACGAAGACCTCGTGCGTGTCTTGATCCATCGTGAGGTCGCCGGCGCGGATGATGGCATCTTCGTCGGCCTGCATCGTGCGCCGCAGGATGGCCTTGATGCGCGCCACGATCTCGTCGAGCGAGAACGGCTTCGTGACGTAGTCGTCGCCGCCGACGGTGAGACCCGTGATCTTGTCTTCGGTGTCGTCTTTGGCGGTGAGGAACAGGATGGGCGCCGTGTACCCGGCGGCCCGAAGACGCTTGGTGACGCCGAAGCCGTTCATGTCGGGCAGCATCACGTCGAGGATGATGAGGTCGGGCTCCTCTTCGAGCACCGCCGAGATGGTCTGGGCGCCGTTGCTCACGGCACGCACCGCGAAGCCGGCGAAGCGCAGGCTCGTGGTGAGGAGGTCGCGGATGTTCGGTTCGTCGTCGACGATGAGGATGCGAGGGCCGGTCATGACGTTATTATCTGCAGGTTCGCTGGGCACAACCTGGGAACAACTCGGATGCTGTCAGGCCGATCTCTGAGATCGCGACGGTGAGGCGCATCCCTGGCGCCTCAGGCCGCCGGCACCTCGGCGTCGAGGATGCTGTACGAGTAGCCCTGTTCGGCCAGGAAGCGCTGACGGTTCTGCGCGAAATCCTGATCGACGGTGTCGCGGGCGACCAGCGTGTAGAAGCTCGCCGTGAGCCCCGACTGCTTCGGCCGCAGCAGTCGCCCGAGCCGCTGCGCCTCCTCCTGCCGCGACCCGAACGAGCCCGAGACCTGGATGGCGACGCTCGCCTCGGGCAGGTCGATGGAGAAGTTCGCCACCTTCGACACCACAAGGATCTTCTCCTCGCCGTCGCGGAAAGCCTGGAACAGCCGCTCCCGCTCGGGCACCGGCGTCGCGCCCGTGATGCTCGGGGCACCGAGCTCCTGCGAGAGCGCCTCGAGCTGGTCGAGGTACTGCCCGATGACGAGGATGCGCTCGCCCTTGTGCTGCTCGATGAGCCGCCTGGTGGCGTCGAGCTTCGCCGGGGCGGTGGCGGCGAGGCGGTAGCGTTCGTCGTCTCCGGCGGCGGCGTACTCCATCCGCTCCTCGAAGGGCAGGTCGACGCGCACCTCGAAGCACTCGGCGGGGGAGATGTAGCCCTGGGCCTCGATCTCCTTCCACGGGGCGTCGAACCGCTTGGGCCCGATGAGGCTGAACACGTCCGACTCGCGGCCGTCTTCGCGCACGAGCGTGGCCGTGAGCCCGAGACGGCGGCGCGCCTGCAGGTCGGCGGTGAGCTTGAACACGGGGGCAGGAAGCAGGTGCACCTCGTCGTAGACGACGAGCCCCCAGTCGAGGGCGTCGAGCAGCTCGAGGTGGGCGTAGCTGCCCTTCCGCTTCGAGGTGAGGATCTGGTAGGTCGCGATGGTGACCGGCTTCACCTCTTTGACGAGGCCCGAGTACTCGCCGATCTCGTCTTCGGTGAGGCTGGTGCGTTTCAGCAGCTCGTCGCGCCACTGCCTTGCCGACACGGTGTTGGTGACCAGGATGAGCGTGTTGGTCTTCACCGCCGCCATCGCGCCCGCGCCGACGAGCGTCTTGCCCGCCCCGCAGGGAAGCATGACGACGCCGGAGCCGTGCTCGGCGAAGTGGTCGACGGCCTGCTGCTGGTAGTCGCGCAGGTGCCAGTCGCGCTCGTCGAGATCGATCTGGTGCGGGGTGCCCGGGGTGAAGCCTGCCAGGTCGTCGGCGGGCCAGCCGAGCTTGATGAGCTCCTGCTTCAGCTGCCCGCGCGCCCACGGCTCGATCACCTGGGAGCCGTCGTCGCGGCGTTCGATGAGGAGCGGTGCCACCTTCTTGGCGCGCATGACCTGGGTGAGCACCGCAGCATCCGTCGACCGGAGCAGCAGCGTGCCCTCGTCGTCGCGCTCGATGACGAGCTTGCCGTAGCGGCCGATGGTCTCGTCGATCTCGGCCGAGACGGAGGCGGGAACCGCGAACTTCGAGTACTCGGTGAGGGTGGCGTTGATCTCGGCGGCGGTGTGGCCGGCGGCGCGGGCGTTCCAGAGGCCGAGGCGCGTGATGCGGTAGGTGTGCACGTGCTCGGGCGCGCGTTCGAGCTCGGCGAAGACCGCGAGCGCGTGGCGGGCTGCGTCGGCGGCGGGATGCGCCACCTCGAGCAGCACGGTGCGGTCGCTTTGGACGATGAGAGGGCCGTCTGGCATAGCAGATCAGTCTACGTCGGCACCGGGGGAGACGGGCGTGAGAGCCACGATGTTCGCCACGGGCACCGTTCGCTCGACGCCGGCGCGCAGGTCGAGGCAGCGGAGGCGACCGTTGGCGACGCTGAGCGGGGTGACCTCGACGTCGCGCACCGAGTCGTCGGGGAAGCGCACCTCGATGCGGAGGGGGCTGCGGGAGCGGATGGCCTGGTCGATCTGGCGCACCATCCAGGCGGTGTCGTCGTCGAGGGCGCTCGCGGGGGCGGCACGGAGACGGCGGATGAGGTCGGCGATGGAGGCCGGTGGTGGGGATGGGGTGATGGGGTCGGCGTGGTCGTCGGCGCGCCGATCGTGTTCGCCGGGGACGGGCGGAGCGGGCAAGACAGGTACGCGGTGGAGGAGGAGGCGCTCGCCGTGCTCGTCCTCGACGAGGGCCGGGTAGCGGGCGTCGGCGAGTGCCCAGAACACCGTGGAGGGGGTCGCCCGGCTGGTGAGGTCGCCGTCGGGGGTGCGGCGGAGGGCGAGGGCGGCCAGGGACTGGTCGACGGCGAGGGAGTCGGCGAGGGCCGGGTCGGTGGTGCGGATGAGGGCGCGGGCCGGGACCGCGTCGCCCGGCGTCAACGGGGCGGAGCGTGGACCCGGCGTGGTGCCCGTTGCCGGCGCGGGGAGCACGCGCAGCAGCCCGTGGCGGCGGTCGCCCTGGGTGAGGAGGTAGTCGAGCGATTGCGGGATACCCGTGAGTGACAGCTCGGCGAGGAACTCGCGGGCGCCCTCGGCGGTCTCGCCCTCGGCGAGAGCGCGGTCGATGCTCTGCGCGGTGATGCGATAGCTCGACGCCACCCCACGGTTCTCGAGCGGTGCGAGTCGCCGCAGCCGCGCGTCGAGCGCCGGCGACAGCGGGCCGGGTGCGATCACCGAGAGGTCGTGCTGCACATAGACGCGGTCGACCTCGGCCGGGAAGAGCGGGGCGATGGCAGCGGCGGCCGCATCCGGCCCCTGCCCGGCGGCGTGCGAGGCGAGGGCGGCCGCGCCGAAGGCGCTCGACTCCTCGCCCACGACAAGGCCGAGGAAGGCGGCGACCGCGTCGACCTCGCTGAGCGCCGCCACCATCGCGTCGTCGGCGGCGGGGTGCAGCTCACGGAAGGCGCTCGCCGCCCTCAGCGGTCCAGGCCAGGCCGGCCCGCTCCATTCGACGGTGCGGCGCACCGGGCGGGACAGCGTCCCCATCCATGCCGACACGAGCCGCAGCCACCGCCGCTCCGGCGCGAGCCGATGCCACTCGTCGAGGGCTTCGGTCGAGAGCAGGCGATCCCCGTCCTCGCCGAGCAGACCCGCGGCCAGCGCGAGATCCACCACGATGGCGACCTCCTCCGGCTCCACCGCCAGCAGCGGCGCCAGCCGCTTCTCCTCCGCCACGGGAACACCGCCGCGCGCCTTCACCCGCAGCGCGGCGAGCCGGGCCTGATGCCCGAGTTCCGACACGGCGACCAGCGCCCCGAATGCCCGTTCGCCCGCGGCCAGGTCGACGGATGCTGTGCTGCCGCTGCGCGCATCCGTCACCTTCGTGGGCCCAGCCTCGGCATCCGCAGGACGGGGCTCGACGTCGGGCCTGGGCGTCTGGGGGCCGCCCCGCGCATCCGTCGAACCCGTCGCTTCCGCCCCGGCGCCGGCGACCCCACGCTGCCCGCTGGGCGTGGTGGCATCGGGGCCGTATGCATCCGGAGAGCCTGTCGGCTCGGATGCGGCGTCGCCCACCGCATCCGGGCCGATCGTCGCTGCGGTCGACGCGCCAGACGGGGGCGCCGCCGCCAGTACTCGGGCCGCCACGTCGCGCACCGCGGAGTAGACGTGCACCCGCGCATCCGTTGCTGCGGGCGAACCCACCAGCCCGAGCGCGGTCAGCTCGGCGACGGGGGTCGACCGCGGCGGGAGCGGCGGGGAGGCCGGAGCCGCGGCACCCGCGGCGAGCCACTTGAGCGTCGCGCGGTCGAAGGGCCGTAGTGCGCTCGCGATCGAGCCCGCGTCGAGCAGGGCGTCGGCGAGGTCGAAGAAGTCGCGCGGAGCAGCGCCCGCGACCTCACGGGTCTGCAGGAGGGCGGCGAGGGCGTCGTCGCCCAGAGCGCCGAGGCTGCGGGCGAGCCGGAGCGTATCGCTCATCGACTCCCGCGGGCGTCGCGCAGGCGACGGCGCATGCTGAGCACGAGAAGCACGATCATGAGAACGAGGCCGATGGGCAGGCCGATCCACGGGATGAACGCCAGTACGCCCCAGAAGGTGGTGTTCATGCCCTGCCCGCCGGTGGCGAGGCCGGCGACGAGCACCACGACCATGCAGATGAACGACAGGCCGATGACCGACACGATCATGACGGCGAGCGAGCGCTCGACGCGGCCGGGTGCGCTGGCTTCGGGTTCACTCACGACACCAAGGATACGGGCACCGGTAGGCTGGTACATGGCCGCGAGCGGTATTCGCGCCGATTACCTGAGGAGAAACACGATGCCCACCGGCAAGGTCAAGTTCTACGACGAAGAGAAGGGCTTCGGCTTCATCAGTGCTGATGACGGCTCCGAGGTGTTCCTGCACGCGTCGGCCCTGCCCGCGGGAGCCGTGGTGAAGAGCGGAACGAAGCTCGAGTTCGGCATCGCCGACGGCAAGCGCGGTGCGCAGGCGCTCTCGGTGCGCGTGCTCGAGGCACCGCCGAGCCTGGTGAAGATGTCGCGCAAGCCCGCCGACGACATGGCGATCATCGTCGAAGACCTCGTGAAGGTGCTCGACTCCATCGGCGGCAACCTCAAGCGCGGCCGCTACCCCGACAACGCCCACAGCCGCAAGATCGCCGCCCTGCTCCGCAAGGTCGCCGACGAGCTGGACGCGTAGTGCCGTCACACGACCCCGCGTCGGCTTCGGCGGAGGCCGAGGGTCCGGAGGATGCTGTGGCCTCGCCGGGTTCGGATGCTGCGGCTGCGGCTGCGGTGACCGGCTCGGGGGCGGATGCTGTGGTCGAGTCGTCCCAGGACGCGGCGACCGAGCCTGATGGGGATGCTGATCAGGCAGCGAACGGCGGTGAGGCTGAGGTGGTTGCCGGCACGGAGTCGACCGACGAGGTGGGCGGCGATGACGGGGCCGAAGGGATCGAGGTCGAGGTGGCCGAGGTCGAAATCGAGGTTGATGTCGAGGCGGCCGAGGTCGTCGAGGTGGAGGAGATCGTCGTCGAGGTGGAGGTGCTGGATCCGCCGAAGGTCGATGAGGTGCTGCTGGCCTCGGTCGATCTGGCGCGAGCCGCTCTCTACGAGGTGACGCCTGCCGCGACCGTCGGTGAGGTGGTCGGACACGAGGCCGCCGAAGACCACGTGCTCAGCCTCCACTTCGCCACCAAGCTCGCCGGATACCCCGGCTGGCACTGGACAGTCACCCTCGCCCGCGTCGACGAGCAGTCGGAGCCGACCGTGCTCGAGGTCGAACTGCTCCCCGGAGACGACGCCCTCGTCGCACCCGACTGGGTGCCCTGGTCGGAGCGCCTCGCCGAGTACCAGCTCGCCCAAGAGCTCGCCGCCGCAACCGCCCAGTCCGACGACGAGTCCGATGACGACGAGTCGGACGACGACTCCGACGGCAGCGACGACGACTCCGAAGACGATGACGACGAGTCGGACGACGACGATTTCGGCGACGACGACCTCGTGCTCGACCTCGACGACCACGTCCTCGACGACGACGAACTCGCCTCCGCCGAAGCCGCCTCCACCGCCGCCGACGACTCGGACGAGGAGGGCGACTCGGACGATGACGATGACGATGACGTGGATGACTCCGACGACGAGGATGACTCGGATGACGAGGGAGACTCCGACGACGACGAGGGAGACTCCGACGACGAGGATGACTCGGATGACGAGGGTGACTCGGACGACGACGAGGGCGACTCTGACGACGAGGACGACTCGGACGACGACGGGTACGACTCCGACGACGACGACCCGCACGCGGAAGGCTTCGCTGCCGGTCGCTGATGCGGCGGTGTCCGCGCATCGCGCGGAATCGTCCACATCGCACCGCGACGGGGCCCGCAGTGGCCGGCGGTGGCGCTCGACGGTGGAGAAGTCCGCGCCCTCCGGCGGCCGCCGCCGGAACCTGCGCCGCTAGCGCGGACTTCGCCTGACCTCCGCGCGACCGGGCCGCCCACGGGTGGGGGGGTGCGCATCAGCGTAGGAAGAGTCCGCGCGAACGCGCCACGCGCCCGGATGCGGGCCCGCGCCCCCGCCGCCCGCTCGGCTCAGCCGAGCTGCTCGACGACGTGCTCGATGGAGGCGATGAGCTGGCGCACGTCGGAGGGCTCGATCGCGACGAACGTGGCGACGCGCAGCTGGTTGCGGCCCAGCTTGCGGTAGGGCTCGGTGTCGACGATGCCGTTGGCGCGCAGCGTCTTCGCTACGGCAGCGGCGTCGATGCTCTCGTCGAAGTCGATGGTGACGACCACCTGCGACCGGTGCGAAGGGTCCGACACGAACGGCTGGGCGTACGACACACCCTCGGCCCACTCATACAGCGCCGACGACGACTCCGCGGTGCGCGACGAGGCCCAGGAGAGCCCGCCCTGCTCGTTGATCCACGAGATCTGGTCATCCAGCATCAGCAGCGTCGCGAGCGCCGGGGTGTTCAGCGTCTGGTTCAGCCGCGAGTTGTCGACAGCGTTCTTCAAGCTCAAGAACTCGGGAATGTACCGGCCCGAAGCCGCAACCCGCTCCACCCGCTCGAGCGCAGCCGGCGAGAACAGCCCGAGCCACAGCCCGCCGTCCGAGGCGAAGTTCTTCTGCGGCGCGAAGTAGTACACGTCGGCCTCGGCTGCATCGAAGTCCATACCGCCAGCGGCGCTCGTCGCGTCGATGACCGTCAACGCGCCCTCGTCGCCGTGCACGCGGGTGACGGGCGCCATCACGCCCGTGCTCGTCTCGTTGTGCGGCCAGGCGTACACGTCGACGCCCTCCAGCACCTCGATCTCGCCGCGCGTTCCCGCATCCGTCTTCACCACGTGCGGGGCCTCGAGCCACGGCGCACCGGCAGCAGCGGCGAACTTCGACCCGAACTCGCCGAACGAGAGGTTCTCGGCACGCTTCTCGATGAGACCGAATGATGCAGCATCCCAGAACGCGGTCGACCCGCCGTTGCCGAGAACGACTTCGTACCCCTCGGGCAGCGAGAACAGCTGAGACAGCCCCGAGCGCACCGACCCGACGAGGTTCTTCACCGGCGCCTGCCGGTGGCTCGTGCCGAGGAGGGAGGCTCCGCGGGTGACGAGGTCTTCGAGCTGGGCGCCGCGCACCTTGGACGGCCCGCAGCCGAAACGGCCGTCGACGGGCAGGAGGGCGCTGGGGATGGTGATGTCGGGCATGCCCCCCATCGTATCGACGCGGCGAGACACCGCGAGCCTGTCTTCACGCCGAGCGCCCGGGTGCGACGGCGAAACACTAGGCTGGTTTAGGTACGCCTCACCGGCTTAGGAGTATGCGCAGTGACTGATCTGATCGACACCACCGAGATGTATCTTCGAACGATCCTCGAGCTCGAGGAGGAGAACATCACGCCGCTGCGTGCGCGCATCTCGGAGCGGCTCGGCCACTCGGGCCCCACGGTGTCGCAGACGGTGGGCCGCATGGAGCGCGACGGGCTCGTCGTCGTCTCGGTCGACCGCCACCTCGAACTCACCGAGGTGGGCCGTAAGAAGGCGATCGCCGTCATGCGCAAGCACCGCCTCGCCGAGCGCCTGCTCTCCGACGTGATCGGTCTCGAGTGGGAACTCGTGCACGACGAAGCATGCCGCTGGGAGCATGTGATGAGCGAGCAGGTGGAGCGCCGCATTCTCGACATGCTCGACCACCCGACCGAGTCGCCCTACGGCAACCCCATCCCGGGTCTCGACGCCTTCGGCGACGCGGCATCGATCCCGTTCACCCGCGGCGTGGTGAACATCGTCACCCTCGTGCACGGTGCCGTCGGCCCGCAGACCAAGACCATCCGCCGTCTCGGCGAGCCCGCCCAGGTCGACCCCGAGCTGCTGCTGCAGCTGAAGGATGCGGGGGTCGTTCCGGGCAACACGGCCGCGTTCACCGCGGTCGGCTCCTACGTTCTAGTCGAGGTCGAAGGTTACGACGAGGGCCTCGAACTGCCCAATGAGGTCGCAAGCCACATATTCGTTGGGGTCTAGCCACCTGACGGTCATTTGAGCGTTACGGAATTGTTAAAAAACCTGCGCGCTGAAGTGACAAACGGGAATGCCTCCCGTATCCTCGAACGAGTCCGCAGGCACCCTGAGGCCGGCGGATGCGGGCCAAGACACCTCCTTCCCGTCTCTTGGTCGGAGAACACGCACCCAATTCGGTATGGACGGGAAACAGCTGCACCCGGCTGTCAGAGGTGCCGGAGGACTAGATCTTGGCCCCACTTGGTGAGTCGCTCGGTTCCGAGCACAACCCCGAAAGCTCATCCGCAGCATCCGACACCCCCGCGCAGCCGCTGAGCCGCCGCGAGCGTCGTGAGCTCGAAGCCCGCACCGGCCTGGTGCCCTCGGTTCCGCAGGCGCCCGCCGCCGCGATGGAGCTGGCGACCGTGCCGCGCGAGGCCGTCGAGGCTCCGAGTGCGTCGACCGCCGTCGAGGTGCGGCCTGAGGCCGGCGTTCCCGCGCATCGCCTCCCCGCCGTGCGCCTGCCGCGCGTCAAGCGCCCCACGAAGCGCGGAGCGCTGAGCGCCGTCGTCATGACCGCTGCCGCCGCTCTCGTGGCCACCATGGCCCTTCCCGCCTACGCCTTCGGCGGTGGCGGCAACTTCGACAACGGTGTGGCCGCCGACGTGTCGCTCGCCGGTGAGCAGACCCTCGTGGTTCCCGACGCCTCTGCCGCGCTCGCCGTCAGCCGCGACAACTACAAGGCCCCCACCACCGAGGAGCTCGCCGCGTCGCGCGCTGCCGCCGCAGCCGCTGTGGCCGCGACCGAAGCCGCCGCCCGTGCCGCAGCCGCTGCCGAGGCCAAGGAGAAAGCAGCTTCCGATTCGTCGAGCGGCGGTGCCTTCACCGTGAACCCGCCGTCGGGCCCGTACAGCGGTGCAGCGATCGTGGAGTTCGCCGAGCAGTTCGTGGGCAAGGTGCCCTACGGCAGCGGCGCCAGCCCCGACACCAGCTTCGGCTGCGACGGTCTCACCCAGTACGTGTTCGGTCAGTTCGGCATCTACCTGCCGCGCACCGTGAGCAACCAGGCGGCGTTGGGCATCCCCATCTCGCCGGCGGATGCTCAGGCCGGCGACCTCATCATCTGGCCCATCGGTCACGTCGGCATCTACGACGGTGCGGGCGGCTCGATCGACTCGCCCGACTGGGGTCGTTTCGTGGAGCACCGGCCGCTGTGGGGCAGCTACTACTTCGTGCGGATCGTCTGACCCGGCCACCGCATCCGCTCGGCGCACGTGTAAATAGTGCGTGACGGACATGTGAATCGGCGTGCCACCTCTTCGTGGCACGCCGATTCTGTCGTAACCTGAGGCCCTGGTCGTTTTTCGAGATCTGGAGAGCCTGATGAACGGGAACAGGAGCACCCGCACCACGGGTAGTCTCCTGCTCATCGTGCGCAGGCACACGAGTGGGCTGAGTCAGAGCCAGATACCTGGTTCTGTGAGCAAGGCGCTGTCATCATGACGGCGCCTTTTTTGTTGCCTCCGCGTCTCCTGGGCTGCGCCTGAGTGGTGCATCCGTCGACGAGCGATTCATCGAACACCTGGAAGCCGTCCAGGTGTGTTCGAAAGGGAGAGCATGCGAACACTGGTCCTCAACGCAGGGTATGAGCCCCTCGGCGTCGTCTCGTTCAAGCGGGCACTCGTGCTGGTGCTGAACGGGAAGGCGCGCATTCTCGCGCACGACGACGAGCATCCGGTCTTCGGCACCTCTGGTGCCTACGAGCGGCCGGCGGTGATCCTGCTGACGCGCTACGTGCGGGTTCCGATGAACCGCATGATGCCGGTGTCGCGGCGCGGAGTGCTGCGACGCGACGGGCAGCGCTGCGGGTATTGCGGGGCGTCGGCAACCACGATCGACCACGTGCAGCCGCGCTCACGCGGCGGGAAGGACACGTGGGAGAACCTCGTGGCCTGCTGCCTGCGCTGCAACAACGTGAAGGGCGATCGCACGCCGGCCGAGATGGGGTGGTCGTTGCGGTTCGCTCCGCGGATGCCGCATCAGGCGGGGTGGACGATCAAGGGGGCGGAGAAGGCGGAGCCGCAGTGGGAGGAGTTCTTGGCGGCGGCTTAGGCGCGCTGTCGCCGCGCGGTGTCGCGCCGTGCTGCGCCGAAACGACGGATTCTGCGGGCGATCCGCACGAACGACGGAACTTCACGCCGTCGACTGACGCGTTCTCCGTCGATTCGAACTCCATGGCGCGCAGACTGGCTCTGCGGATCGGTCGCGGTATAGTTGTGACATGAAGGTGACCGAGGCTGCTGCGCAGCTCGGTGTGTCTCCGCGGCGTGTACGGGCTTTGATCGCCGACGGGCGCATCCGGGCTCATCGGGTCGGTGTCGGCTGGGAGATCGATGGGCTCGCGCCGAGCAAGGAGCGTCGTGCGCTCTCGGTGCGATCCTGGCTGATGCTCGGCAGAGCCGTGCGGTCGCGCGCCCTGGTTGGACTCAGCGGCCACGATCGGATGCGCACGGCGGAGCGGATCCGCCGGCTTCGGGAGAGCGACAGGCCGTCGCGCCTCCTCGCGGACTGGCGTCCGGCGGATGCCCCGGCCGAGCTCTATCTGGACAGCCTTACGGCTAGGGCAGATCGGGCGGACGACGACTACATTCGAGCGGCGCTGCAGCGGGGGCCGGAATACTTGCGGAGCAGATTCGACCTCGCCGAGGTGGTTGCTTCCGAACGAGCCATCCGGGGTGAGAGCCGTGAGGAACTGGCCGAGAGGGCTAGTGTCTCGGCTCGGCTTGTGAAGAACATCGAGTCATCGCAGCCACTCACCTCTCCCGGTGAGGTTCGGCGAGTTCTGCGGGCGCTGGACATCGAGCCGACCGCCTTGCCCGACATGGTCCTGTCGTGAGTGGGCGGCTGGAGGCGTGGCTGGAAGGGCATCACGCCGGACAATTCGTCTTCGGTGATGGGCCGCCGCGCTTCGAGTACGACGAGGATGCTCCGGCGACTCCTCTCTCGCTATCACTACCTCGAGACGGCCGGGCCACGAAGCTTGCCTCGGCGAACTTTCTCGAGAACCTGCTCCCCGAGAACGAACGAACCCGCCAGCGGATGGCATTCGCCTATTCGGCGCGGAGCGCGAGTGCCTTCGACCTGCTGTCTGCGGCCGGTGGCGACGTGGCCGGAGGTCTCGTTCTCCTGCCGGAGGGCGGGAGCCCCTCGGTGGGTGCCGCGGAACTCAGTCCTGCCCTTCACCGCGATATCGCGGAGCGTGCAGCCGCAATCAAGCGGGACTCGAGCGAAACCGTGCCGCGCAGTGGTTCGGCGCGTTTCTCGTTAGCCGGGGCCCAGGGCAAGTTTGCGCTCGCCTGGGTCGAGGGTGACTGGTACTGGCCCAACGCCTCGGTTCCGTCGACGCACATCGTCAAGCCCGGGAGCGCGGAGCATCGGAACATAGAGGCCGCGGAGGCGGCGACGATCGAGCTCGCAGCGCTGGCGGGCGTCGGTGCTCCACAAGCGGAGGTGCTGCGGTTCGGCGATCAGACGTCGTACGTGATCGAACGATTCGACCGGGAAGCGGGCACCGGCCCGCTCTCGCGACGCCTGCACGCCGAAGACATCGCTCAGAGTCTGGGCCTGCCGCCCGATCGAAAGTACGAGGTGTCCGTCGCCCAGGTGATGGCCCGGCTGAAGCCGGTCGATGACGACGGCACCCTCCGACGGAGCTTTCTCGCGCAGCTGGCGTTCACCGTTCTCGTCGGCAACTCGGATGCCCATGCGAAGAACTACTCCCTCTTGCTGCGGCCGAGCGGCATCTTGTTGTCGCCGATGTATGACGTGCTGCCGATGTTTCTTTACCCCGACGTCGACCAGAAGCTGGCGATGCCGATCGGCGGAGCGCGTTACGCGCGCGAGGTGACGTCTCGTCATTGGGCTTCGTTGGCCCGAACGGTCGGGATGGACCCGGATGAGGTGGTTGGCGTGGTTCGCAGGGTCGCCGAGCGTGTGGCCGAGCACAACGACGAGGTGTGGAGCGGTGTTGATGCCGACCAGGCTGCCGACGCCAGGGCCTACGTCGCGCGCAACATCGAACGAGCGCTCTAGACTGGACCGGTCAGCCTCTGTAGCTCAATGGAAGAGCAGTTCCGTCCTAAGGAAAGGGTTGGGGGTTCGAGTCCCTCCAGGGGCACCCTTGTGCGAGGCCCCATATCTCTGTAATCACGCGGATCTGGCGCCTCTCGCCTTCTCTAGAAGACGGCGTTTGCCCACACTTTGCCCACACTTGCGACCTCTTGCGTTCTCGCGGACATGGGGTCGAGTCGTCGTCGAACAGGTCGTCGAGGATGTCGCGGGTCATGACGGCCGAGCCGAGATTGGCCAGCGTAGAAATCTGCGTCGGCCTCACGTGCTCACCGAACACCGTTACGAATCATCCGTCGAAGGAGTCTGGTGACCTCCATTCGTCTACAGTCCTCCTGAAGAATTCGTCCCGCGAGCGGGCCTCAACACCGAGCTCGGTTGACACGGCACGCACAGCCTTGTCATTTGAGATGACTACCCACGTCGGTCCCCACAGAAGTGGGGCTGCCTTCTCCATGCCGTCGAGCGCGCAAGCGATGAGCATCGGGTCGCCGGCTCCCTTGTTCGCATAAAGATTCACGAGGTTAGTGTCGCCAGCGGGAATCGCGGCCATGACCGTACCTAGGTGCTTGAGGACGCTGCCCGTGGTCGGATACTCGATGTCCTTGAACGCCGCAGCGTCCGGAAACCCGTCCGCCTCATGGATGATCTCGGTCGGGAGGAAGCAGCGCATTCGGAAGAACAGGCTGGCGCGCTGCGACAGCGTCAGGTGGGACAGTGCGTTGTTGTCGAGTAAGAACAGTTCCTCGTTCACCGGAGTACCGCTTTCAGCTCGCCGAAGTCGGCGCTGGAGAGATGATTGTGGCAGACGACACGGCAAAACTCGCGGTCAGAGAGTCTGCCTTCCTCGACAGCTGCGAGCATCCGCGCAGTGAGAGCTCGCCCGCTGTACTTGCGGACGGCGTTCACGGGCTTCGGTTGATTTCGCGGTCCCGGCTTCGGGAGTTCCTGGAATTCACGCCTGAGCTCGCCGAGGAACTCAAGGGCCGTTTCAGAGCCGAGTTTGCCAACGCGCATCGCACGCACGGCCATAGCGCTAGGGGTTACTTTGAAAGAGTCGGCCGCGATCCTCACTTCGTCGAGGCTATCCAGAGCGATGTCCTGAAGTTGACTTGCGGGCATGAGAATCTCTCCGACGATGTCGTATTCGCGGCCGGCATCTGGGGCGTGACTGTTCGCGTCGTAAGTCACGGGGGCGAAGATTCCGCGGGCGATCAGAACGGCCATCAATACGAGGGTGAAGATCTGCCGTCCCGGCGGCTCTTGGAAGTCGCCGTGGTCGCCGCCTGCGAGGAAGACGTACGGCACCTTCGGGTCTCGAATCGTCATTCCACTGAAATGCACCCCGTCGAGAATCTGGGGCATGTAGCCGCGCACGCTGCGAGATACCAGTACTTGGTATGTTTCAAGTTGTTCGATGAGCAACTCGAGCGCGATCTCCTTGGTGCGGGCTCGGCGGACCGTGGGGAGATCAAGTCCTAGCGCCGCCACGAGCTTGTCTGCATCTTCGCGGACGGTCGCGCCGGGCCGACGAAGAAGGCCGACAATCTTGTTCTTGACGAGCGCCGGATCGTGCTTCTTCGCGAGCGACTGTTTCCGGAGGAGGTCCTTGATGATGAGTTCCACGTCGCGGAGCTTGATCGTGGACCTCGTGTTTACAGTGAACGTGTCAGGCGCAACACCCTGCAGCAACTTCTCCGTCTTTGTGCGTACTTGGGTTTGGACGTGGGCGAGTGGGGCGAAGAACAGCGGATGCGGTATCTCTGCTTTCCGCGCAAGTTCCACGAGCGTGGGGTAACTGATCTCGTCGCGTTCGAGTGCATGTTGATAAGGCGCTCGGCCGCTCACGGTGGAGTTCTCGAGCAGCTCTGTGAAGACGTCTCGATCGATCGGAAAGCGTTCCCCGTTGATCAGCAAGTCCATAAGCCCCCCAGCCCCGACCTGATCGTCCCCAAGGCGATCAGGATCTGCCGGACAACGATTCATGCCGATGGCTCGAAACGTATACGTCTGAGCGTCTCTCGCGCGTTCTCCACGCCGGACTCTCCTCGAGCTCGGCCTCCGCTGTTTGCGTCATTGGGTCATCGACTGGCTGCGGTGCCGCAGGCACTAAGCATGGCATTGCGCCTCTTTGCGCTAGAGCGTTGTGTGCTACCTCACCAGCGGTGAAATGCCTTACGACGCGAGGCGCTCCTCGAGAAATGACAGAAGTGACTTCACGCCATCCGGCTGTAGGAGAAGCTTCATGACCTGCTTCCGAAGCCCGGACGAGCGCGTGACTGCCACGTATCCGGGTGCAACCTCTGCGAGAAGCGCTTGTCCGGAATCGAAGCCGTAGCGCGTGGCATAGGGGTAGAGCGCCTTCGCGAGCTCCTCAACATCGACATCCAGATTCTCGACCGCGGCGGACAGAACGCCGGCGAGGTGGTCGGAATCCAGCAACGACGCAGCGAGGTCGGCGGATGTGCGCACCACGGTGGTTACCGGAAGCCCGTCGACGGGGTAGTCAACAGTCGGGCACGATCAGTGCCAGACGCTCGAGACCTTATCGAAGGGCTGACCAGCGAGGGCGTTTAGCTCCGCGCCACGCAACTGATGCTCGGCACCGGTACGTCCAGGGATCGTCGCTAGCAATTGGTCAGGATTTAAAGGCCCGCCGCACTGGCGTTTATGCGTAGGTCTAGAGCTCGCGCCTGCACCGTGGACTAGCGGAGGCGATGCTCCTCGTTTACGTGCCCGGGATGCTCGATGCCATCGATCGCTTGGCGCGTGTCATCCAAGCGCGAGGGGCGGAGATGAGGGAAAATAAACGATACTGGACGCACAGTAGGTGACCCGGTCACCGGTAGGAGGTTCCCGCCAGGTGATGTCACCCAGTGCCGACGTGACAAGTCGTCACCAGATTTCAGCGCGGTGCTATCCGTCTCATCGGGAGCGTTGAAGAGTGGCTGCGGCGAAGGGCTCTTCCACTAAGCGAAGCGGTTCCAACGCATCGGAGCGGGTGCGCGCGTCGCGCGACGGTGACCGATTCCATTACACCTGGGGTGCAGCGCGCCTTCTACAGCTCTTGAGCCCCGCGTCCAACCTCCAGCAAGTGTTCGTGGAGGGAGCTGGCTCAGCCTCTTCGGAGGAAGAGCCAGACGGTTCCGAAGTCATAGACCTCACCGAGTATTACGGAACGCCAGATGGGAACTTCACGTCCCTGAAAGTGCGCCAGTTCAAGCATTCGACGCTGCGCTCTGACGAGAACCTCACCCTGGGCGAGGTCGGCAAGGTCCTCAGCAAGTTCGCTCTGCTCGACAATGCGTTACACACGCGTCATCCCCACGCCACCATTCGTTTCTCTATCGTGACGAACAAGCCGATCTCTCCGGAAGTGATCATTGCCGTGCGCCATCTGGCGACTGGTCAATCGCCCATAGAAGGATCGCCGGCCGCCAGGTTGAACGATGTTGCGAAACTCACCGTCGCTGCTGCGGTGTCTGTATGTTCGCGGCTCGACCTGCGAGGCAACGAGCCCGGAATCACAGCCCTCCGGCGTGGGCTGGATCGAGAGGTTGGCGGCCTCACTGCCGACGCTGACCTTCGCGTGTCGGCATCTCTCGTGGACCTCGTCGCTTCGCGAGCGAGCACTGAGTCGGATGGCCCAATCCTGAGGGCAGACGTCCTCACGGCGTTTGGGTGCCGAGAGGATGAGCTCACCCCGGCGCCGTGTCTGCTCGACGACGCGCCATTCATGAAGCGAGATGCCTACAGGGAACTCGCGGACCAGATTCTTGAAGCCACTGGAGCGATGGTTGTTACTGCCGAGGGCGGCGTAGGCAAGAGCACCTTCGCTCGGGCGCTGCCAGGCTTGGTAACTGATCGTGCCGACGTAATAATCTACGACTGCTTCGGGAATGGCAATTATCGGAATCCAGCTCAATCGAGACATCGTCACCGGGACGGGCTCGTTCAACTGGCGACCGAAATGGCCGGACTGGGATTATGCTTTCCGATTGTCCATGCTGGCAATCTCGCTCCCGAGGAGTACACCAAGGCTTTCGTGCGTCGTCTGAATCAGGCAAGCGAGATGCTCATGCAGAGCGGAAACCGGCAGTTGGTCATTGTGGTGGACGCGGCCGACAATGCTGTGATCGCAGCCGAGGACAACGCAGATTCCAGGCCATTTGTGCGCGACCTCCTCAGGCTACAAGCCAATATTCCGTCGAATGTTCGCATCGTGCTCACCTGTCGACCAGAACGTGTCGATCGCCTTGAGGCGCCCGTCGGCTTGGCTTCACTCGAGCTGCCAGCGTTTAGGCCCGAAGAGACGGCGCGGCTTGTTTCAAGCTTTCATCCGGCGGCGACCAATCTGGATGTTATAGAGATTCATGATCGAACCGCGGGTAATCCGCGAGTCGTTTCAACGGTGCTGTTTGAAACCGCATCAATTCATGACGCTCTTGGTCGGGTCGCGGGCCTAGTGAGCGCCGAAACAGCGCTCGACTCTCTCATGCAAGAGCAAGTTGCGAACGCATTCGGTAACGCCGGCAGAGCGCGAGCAGAACTCGAACGCGCGGCGCAACTCCTAACGCTCTTACGTCCGAGTGTTCCATTAGACGTATTAGCGGAACTCGCCGGCACGCAGGCCGCAAGCCTGCGCAGTTTCATATCAGACCTCGGCAGAGGCCTGATCTTGGATGGGCAAAGTGTCCAATTCCTCGACGAGCCAACCGAAACGTACTTCCGAAAGTGGCACCCAGCAAGACAGGAGGTCGCGACCCAGGCCGCGGCGCACTTGCGAGCGCTGAGCGGATCGTCTGCTTACGCCGCGTCATCCCTGCCGGAGGTCCTCTGGAGCGCAAATCTCCACGACGAACTCCTCGTCCTCGTCGCCACGGATGATGCCTTGCCAACAAAGAGCGACGTCGAGCGTACCCAAGTCGAGCACCTCCGGGTGGAGTTCGGTCTCCGTGCCGCTGTCCAGCTACGCCGTCCGGACTCGATCGTCCAGCTCGCCATGCGCGCCGGCGCCGGACGCGCGGGAAAGGGCCGCCAATTCGCGATCATCAGAGACAACCCTGACCTAGCCGGTTCACAGATGGATTCTCGAGTGCTCGGTGAACTAATCGCGTCGCGAGAACTGCCAGAGAGCTGGCCGGGTTCGACACTCGGCTCCGAAGCAGCATTGCTTGCCCACACCGCTGGAGGGGCGAGTACAGCCAGGAGCAGAGCGAGGCAAGCCGAGTCAGCCATCGCCGCCTGGGCACGCGCCCCGAGGGAACGCTATTCGCGAGACGAGAACGTCACTCCAGAACAAGTGGCACACATCGCATTAGCGGTCCTGCGAACGGATGGGCCAGATCGGGCCACCCGATACCTCTCAGGTTGGCGTCCAGCTCGCTTCGTCCTGGAATCGAGCGCAGCGCTTGCTCGGGTACTCATCTCATCAGCCAGCGATGAGGACGTCTTGGGCTTGATTGCTGCTTCCGTTCATCCAGCGGTACTCCTTGGCGTTCTTGGTGAGATGCAGCGCGTTGGCATGACCGTGGATGCGCATGACGTCGGCGAAGTATGGGCGAGACTGAAGCGAATCCGTTGTCGCCTTCTTGCCGAAGACTACGACCACCGGAATGCGGAAGACACCGCGCTCCGCGGCGCTTCATGGCTTTGTGCACTGGCTGTGCGTCACTCGATCGTCGACGCAACGGAAGCCGCAGAGCGACTTCGCGAATGCCTACCACCTTCGCTGCCCAATGGGCTTGGTGACAGACACGGTCCAGGTCGAACGGGCCTCCTTTTCGCAGTCGCGTTGCGCGTGGAGCTCGTGGGCGAGGCACTTGACGTCGATCATTACCGGCCGACTCGAGTTCCAGCGAAGCGCGGCGAGTACGATCCCGCGAAGTCCAATGACGAAGACCTCAATCGCCACCTGCGTCCCGCGCTCAGCTGGCTCAGCACCTGGGCAAAGTACGCTCGCGGCGACCTCGACCCGCAAGCCGCAGCAGCGCTAATCGAGAGCTACCCCAAACGCAACTCGCAAGATGAGCTTTGGTCGATGTCCAATCGAGTCGCTCGGCAGGTCCTGCCTTTACTCGGCGCGGCTTCCGAGGAAGAAGCAGTGACGGACGCTTGCAATCAAGTGATTCAGGCGATCACCGCTGATGCTCCGATCGCCGGTGCGCTCGACCTGATCCTGGGTTTGCGTGGCGACGCCCGTTTCGCGCAGGCGGTCCTCGATCTCTCCAACGCGGCGCGGCATGCTCTGAACACCACCGCCGAAGGGGCCGACAGCAAGGCCGACACGCTAGTGCGGATAGCTCGCGGACTTCACCACTTCAGCCAGGCAGAAGCTCGGAGCTACTTCGACCAAGCTGTCAAAGCTGCTACCGGACCGGGTGAAGACGCGCTGCAACGATGGGATGCAATAGTCGCCCTTACGCGGGCAGCTGCCGGCATCGATCCTCTGGATGCACTCGGCCTCGCCGAGCGCGTTGCTCACCTCGGTGAGGCCGTCGAGCCGATCGTGTATGACGGATTCAACCAACAACTGCTTGTCGCGGCACTCGCGCTGGTCTCCGGCACCAACGCTCTCCGAGTTCTTGGGCAATGGCGGGATCGTCGGTTCGGGACGCTCGACTGGCAGTTCGGAGCATTTGTTGAAGGGGATGACGCCCTGCTCATGGGTCGGCCGGACCTCACGATAGTTCTTGCACCCTTCTCGACCAACCTCGGTCTAAACGCCGCGCTCCGTGAGCTTGACGCGTCCGGGGCCCTCGACGCGAGAACCCTGCTCGCTGCAAGTAATCTCGCAAACCGACTTGGGCGCTCCCTTGATGCTGAGTTCGCGCAAACGCCACTTCCGGACCCCCCGCGTGCCAATTACCCCGACGATCTCCGGAGCACCACTTTCGACCTCACGCCAGACGAAGAGGCAGAACGCGCCGCCCGGCTGGAAGAATGCAAGATGCAGATCGCGGCACTCGACCTCACTCAGACAAGTGGTGTGGACGTGGCGGTTCGACTTCAGCAAGAGGCTCATTCATACGGTGAAAGCCTCTTCATCGCAGAGGTATTTGCGCGTCCCATGCTTCAGTGGGGCCCGATCCTGGACGCCGCATTGAGCTCCGACGCCCTCAACGATTACGAGCTGACCAAACTTTTGAACGAAGCCCTCGCGCGCCCCCGAACGGCTCAATCGTTCGTCGACTCGCTGAAAAGTGCGGTCAGCACCTATGTCGATCGACATGGCGCCCGTCTACTTCACCACAACTGGATGAGCTTTGACCTGCCTGCGGCGGCCGATCTCTTAGAGGTGCGCACGACCGACCTCCTTCAACGCGCTCTCGACCACCTGAGTCTTGAGGAAGCGTTGACCGACGCTGACCACTGTTACATGCTCGCAGCTGGAGCTTCAGCCGTTCTCGACCCTTCCACGGCTGCCCGTGTGCTGGGCGAGGCGCTCACCGCCTTGGAGGGGGAACTGGGACTTAGTCCCAGGACAGCCATCGACCATACGCCAGCGGACCTAATCGACATCGCTGTTGCCAACTTCCTCTGGGCTGCGCTGGGCGATCCGCGTTCAGCAGTTCGTTGGCAGGCTGCACACGCAGTGCGCACTGCCATTGAGCTCGGCGTCAGCGCCGTGATCGTTGCGCTCGGGTCGGCAGTAATACGGGGAGACGCAGCTGGGTACGCCGATGACCGGTTCCTCTTTTACGGAATGAGCGCGGCAGAGTGGTTCCTGGTCGCCGTAGAGCGAGTAGCACACGACGATCCGTCCGCCATCGACGCACTCTTGTCCGCAGTGATCGAAATAAGCGATCGCTATCCGGACCACGCTGTGATTCAGGGGCATTGCTCGTCAGTTGCGCGACTGGCCACCAGCTTGGCTGGCAGATCTGTGGGGACCGACTGGAGCACCGAGCTTGCGGAGCCCGTGATTCTAGAAGGCTGGCATCGCCCCACTCACCCCAATCCAATGATGAAAGGCGCGCCGCGAGGTGAGCACCGATTCGATTTCGACTTCGACGAGTTCGTCCTCGGAAAATTGACGAAAGCACTCGTCATCACGCACCAAGAAGTGCTCGATGCGGCCAGCGCTCTCATCCTCGATGAATGGGGATGGCGAGCCGACGGGGAACGTCTAGAAGACCCGAGACGGACCGTGGGTGTTTACAACGACGGCGAAACATATGGATATAAGTGGGAGGTCCCCAAAGCTGAGGACCTCAACTACTACCTAGAACGTCACGCAGCACTTACCCTCGCCGGAAGGCTGATGCGGACCACTTCGCCCTATCGCGAACCCGACGCGGAACGGCCCGACGTCCTAGAATGGCTCGCCGACTTCGACATCGCGCGCCACGACGGGCGATGGATTACAGATCAACGAAGCTTGGTTCCTGGTCCGTTGGCTACCGTCGGTCCACGAGGAGGAAGCGAAGTTCACAAATCCCAGTTCCTGGCCGCCCTCAAACCCGCGGACGGATGGGTAACGGTCTGGCAATCAGCGTCCGTCACTGAATACGATCGATCCCTAAGCATCCATATCGCGTCTGCTCTGGTCAACCCGGAGGCCGCCGGGGCGCTTGTGCGTGCCCTGCAAACTGCTGACGGATGCTGGAGTTTCCGAATCCCCTCATCGGACCTCGACGACGAAGACTTCCAGTTCGCCTCACCGCCCTTCCAGCTTCTGGGTTGGGTGTCAACGCCGTATTCTGAAGGCGGCATCGATCGATTGGACCCGCTCGCTACCAAACTCACGCCCGAGCTGCCTCGCCCGTCCGCCGACACTGTGGAAGCTCTCAGTTTCAGATCATGTAGCGGTGGCCTGCGCTGGGAGAGCGAGAACGGGGACACCGTCTTGGCATCTGAGACCTGGGCCGAGATTAGCGTTGGCCGTGAATCACACGGCCCATCAGGCAACCGGCTCCGGATCACGACCGAAGCGCTCGACCGGATGCTGGGACATTTCGATACCGCACTCATCGTGGAAGTACGAGTGAACCGCGAAGATCATCGCACTCACTACGCCGACATCTCAGACAACGACGATGAAGGGGGTGGCGCCGATCATGACAACGACTTCTGGGTCTTCTCCTACGAACCAGGAACAGGGTGGACCGACTTCAACAGACGTGCTGGAGCTCGGTAAGCTGCTGGCAGCTCAGCTGGAACAGACCGACACTCTCGGACGCTGGATGGCTCACTATCTTGCCGAGCGCATGGTCAGCCTTGAACAGGAGACTGGATCCGACAGAGACGCCGCCAAAGGTGAGGTAGCCGACCTTATCCTCCGCCTCTGGTCGCTTCGCCGTCAGTTGCCCGGGGACCGGTTGCCCCTCGCCGAAGTGGACGAAGTGGAGGCGGTACTCGAAAGGCTGACACCCGGACGAAGGCCGTGGGCATACTTCGGCGCATTCTCCGCTGATATCAAGCCAAGCCCGGAGGAGACCGAGACAAACGCCACGCTGAAAGCTGCACTGCTCGTCGATCGACTCGCTGGCGATCTCGTCCATGGGCTAATTGGCCGGGCGGCTGCACTCGCCGAGCAAGATGGAGCGGCCTGGATCAACCACGCGGAAAAGATCGGCGAAGGAGCGCTGCGGACACTCCGTCGCATTCGCCTCAACGACAATGGGAGTGGAGACGATGCCAAGAGTCCGGACTGGGACGGCGAAGCTGATGAGGTTATGAGGCGAGCGACAGCACTGTCATCGGCGGTGTTGACGCTCATCGCTGCATTTGAAGCAGAGAGATTCGAGCTTCCGGATAAGAGTCAGGGCTGATTCTTGGACATCGCTCGCTCCAACAACTTGCGGCTGACCATCCTCAGCTAGGAGGTAGTCCACTCGCGCGGCCAACACAATCGATCGGGCAATCTAGGCGGCATTCCGTGACCACATTTTGCCCACAACTGGTCTCAGAACAGCTTGATCCAAGGTCATCGATGTGATCCAAGAACCCGGAGATACGCGGAAGTTTCATGTTCGCACGGGTGTCGCGGCCCGCCTAACGAGTTCGAGTCCCCCCAGGGGTGACGAGATCGTGCAGTCTGCATCACAGCGACTTGGAGAACTGGGTTAGATCCGATCAGATGCCCGGTAGCTGAAATCACGCCCGCAGGTCGGGCCAGTTGTGGGGGAGGAGTTCGTCGAGGGTGACCTCGAGTACCTGGGCGAGGGCCATGATGTTGCGGAGGGAAGGGTTGGCGGGGGTGCCGGGCATGGATTCGCCGCGTTCGAACTTTTGGTAGGTGTAGCGGCTGAGGCCGGCGGCGTAGGCGACTGCCTCCTGGCTGAGGCCTCGGGCGTGGCGGTGGCGTTCGAGTGAGTGGCCGAGCTCTCGTGCGAAGTCAGGCCAGGATCCTTCGGGGGTGCGGCGGGGCATTCGATCAGCTTCGCCGTGATGGCATCTAGGAATGGCCTCGTGTATATGGCATGATGGTGCGACTGGTCGGCGCTGCGAGGTCATCCCAGCGTGTTTGTGGCGGAGGAGGGCGGAGCGATGCTCGAGATGGAGGTGCGGCGGGGTCGCGTGCGCCGATGTCGGCGGTGCGATCTTCGAGTCGCGAGCGTCGAGATGGTGAGTGGGTGGAACGCGTGCTCTGAGGACTGCGCCGAGGAGCTTTCGAGGCGCTTGCGCGACGCGGAGGGGTTTCATGCGGTGTGGCTCGCGGTGCAGTTCCGCCGGAGGTAGCCTGCGCGGCGATATCGGTAGGGTTAGCGGGTCGGTGCGCTGTTGATCGGGAACGCGCGTGGGCGTCGGTCAGTGCGATCGTGGCGGCTCCGCGGATCGGAGGGGGATCGCGTCGGAGCAAAGCGGTCGCCTGGTGTTGGCGAATGGGCGTGCACCTTCGGCGCTGAGGCGCGAGCGCGGCGTCAGCGCGTGGGTGTGGGCTGCAGGCGCATCGTGAGGATGTAGGCGGGGATAGCGCAGGCGACCACGACTAGATGCATGCACATTAGGGACACGACGGCGGCGGCGTTCGTGCCCGGGATGACGGGGGCTGCGAGGAGCAGGAGGTCGGGGACGAGCGTGAGCGCCGTGACGACGGGCACGAGGATGCGGAGCACGCGACGGGGGTGGCGCGCACGGGTCGTGACGAGGCGCCAGCCGATCCAGCCGACCGCGACGCCGATCACGGTGAAGATGGCCTGTGCCGGGAGGGAGAGCGGGCCGTAGCCGGCGGGAGCGCCGAGGGTGACGCCCACCCAGGCGATGGCGGCGTTCAGGGCCACCGCTACGAGCGCGGCTGCAGCGAGCAGCAGCGCTGTGCCCACCGCGGGGTGGAGTCGGGAATGCGTATCGGCGGTCGTCATCATGTCTCCGATCAAGGGTGGCAGTGGCAATTACGGGTCCAGCAAGAACCGTTATGCGGATACGGTACCGCTCGGAACCGTTAAGTACAATGGGCCCATGTCGACGGATGCTCTCACCGGCCCCGGGCGCCCCCGCGACCCCGAGGTGGAGCGCAGCATCCTCACCGCCACCCAAGACCTGCTGATCGAGCACGGCTACGGCGGCACCACCATCGCGGCCGTGGCGGCGCGAGCGCGCTGCGGGAAGTCGGCGATCTACCGCCGGTGGGACACCAAGGCCGCCCTGGTGGTGGCGGCGGTCGCCGCGACCCAGCAGAAGCGCGAGGTACCCGACACTGGAAACCTCCGAGACGACCTCCTCGCCGCTGCCTCGCACTTCGCCGACTCGGGCGACCGGGCCGCGCTCGTGTTGTCGCGCATCCTGAGCGAGATCGGGCGCGACCCCGAGCTCTACCAAGCGGCGCGCGAGAGCATCGGCGGCCCGCCGGTCGCCGTGCTCGTCGCCGTGATCGAGCGGTGGATCGAGCGGGGCGTCGTGCCGAGCGGCATCCCGGTCGAGCTCATAGCGGGGATCGTCCCGACGGCGGCCTTCGGCAGCGTGACGCTGCGCCAGCGGGCGTTGGAGATGCAGAGCATCCGCGAGCTCGTCGACTTCGTGCTCCTCCCTGCCCTGGCCCGATAAGCGGCAAAGAACGCAAGAAACCAGACGCGCACGCTGCCGTCGTTGCGATTACATGAGATGTATGATGTACTAGCACTCGCCGTCAGAACGACGGACCCTGTCGTCAAGGACGCCGACCAGAAAAGGACGCGCAATGGCATCACAGCATCGACGCTCTCGTCTCGCACTCCGCACCATCGCACTCGCAGCCGGCATGGCCGCGGTCGCCGCGCTCAGCGCCTGCTCTAGCGGATCGGGCGGCGGAGGCGGCTCCGACTACGGCTTCAACGCCGTCGAGCAAGACGCGAACGCACCCCTCACCGTGTGGGTCGACTCCTCCCGCGAGCCGATCGCCAAGGCGTTCCAGGCCGCGAACCCCGACCTCACCGTGAACATCGAGACCTACGACGGCTCGGCCGGCGGCAGCGACTCGTTCAAGACCAAGGTCGCTCTCTTCGACCAGTCGGGTTCGGGATGGCCCGACGTCGTGTTCTCGACGCAGCAGAACGACACCTCGTGGGCGAGCAAGTCGAACAACGGCGCCGAGCCGTTCGCCGCCGTGCTCAACCAGGGGCTCCTCTCCGACGACTTCCTCGACGGCTTCACCGACGGCGCCCTCACCCCGATGACCGTCGACGACAAGGTCTACGGCGTGCGCAACGACCTCGCCCCGGTCGTCTACTGGTACAACGACACCCTCATGAAGGAGTTCGGCTACGAGGTGCCGACCACCTGGGAGGAGTACGAGGCGCTCAGCGACAAGGTCGCTGCCGAGCATCCGGGATACATCCTCGGTTCGGTGGGCGACTCGTTCCAGGGCCCCTACATCTACTACTGGGGTGCTGAGGCCCCCGTCTTCCAGACCGAGGGCGACACCTTCACCAGCGACTTCTCCGACCCCAACTCCGAGAAGGTCACCGAGATGCTCGACCACATGGTCGAGAACGGCACCCTCGTGAACGACTCCGTCTTCGGGGCCGACTTCGTGACGAAGTACAGCGACAAGGTGCTCGGGATGCCCGGCCCGGCCTGGTACGCCGGCGCGCTCTTCCAGAACCCGGACAGCCTGAACGCCGCAGCCGGCACCATCGGCGCCGCGGCACCGCTGAGCTGGGAAGGTGAAGACAAGGTCACCGGCAACGTGGGTGGCGGCGTCTGGTACGGCTCGAGCCACTCCGCGAACCTCGAGGGTGTCGCGAAGTTCCTCGAGTTCGTCACGAGCTCCGACGACGCCGTGAAGCTCACCTCCGGTCTCCCCGCCTACGAGTCGGCCGCCGACACGTGGCTCACCGACCAGGCGAGCTCGGGCTTCTTCGTCGGCGACTTCAAGTCGGCGATCTCGACCGCGGCGTCGAGCGTGTGGGACGGTTGGGGCTTCCCCTCCTTCAGCCCCGAGACCGCGTACGCTTCGGTGGTCATCCCCGGCATCGCGGCGGGCAAGACCATGGCCGACCTGGCGCCCGACCTGCAGAAGGAATACCTCAACCAGGCCCAGGTGCAGGGCTACACCGTCAAGTAGATCCGATCCTGTGGATGCTGCGGCATCCACCGCGACGAAGGACACTCTCATCACTACAACCGTCACCGCTCCCGCCGCCGCCGCGGCCTCCTCGGAGGCCCGGCGGGGGCGGGAGCCCTCGTCTTCCCGCCGCCGCCGGCTGGATCGCTCGCAGAGCCGCATCGGCACGGTGTTCGTCTCCGGCTACGTGCTGCTGCTGCTCGCCTTCGGCGTGTTCCCCACCCTCTACGCCGTCTTCCTGTCGTTCACGAAAGACGGGTCGTTCGCCGGGTTCGACAACTTCATCAAGGTCTTCAACGACTACCGGTTCCTCCCGGCGGTGGCACACGTTGCCGTCTACCTCGTCTTCTACCTCGCCTCGCTGCTCATCTTCGTGGTGCTGCTCGCGCTCCTCGTGCACGGCCTCGGCCGCCGGTGGCTGTCGTCGAGCTACCGCTTCGTCTACTACATCCCCGGGGCGCTCGCCGGAGCATCCAGCGTCATGCTGTGGCTGTTCCTCCTCGACCCGAGCGTGAGCCCGGTCGCCTTCCTCCTCCGGGCGCTCGGCTTCGACACCTTCGTGCAGACGGTGTCGATCGACAACCTGCCGATCATCTTCACCGTCATCGCCTTCTGGACGGGCGCGGGCGGCTGGATCGTTATCATGTACGGCGCCCTCAACAACATCTCCGGCGACGTGCTGGAGGCCGCCCGCATCGACGGTGCGGGCCCGGTGAAGACCGCCCTTCACATCCAGATCCCCCTGATGCGCAAGTGGATCTCGTACATGGCGATCATGTCGCTCGCCGCCGGAACCCAGCTCTTCGTCGAGCCGCGCGTGCTGTCGCAGGCGTCGAAGGGTGTCGTGCCGCCCGACTACTCCATCAACCAGCTCGCCTACCTGTTCGCCTTCCGGCAGGGCGACTTCAACGGATCCGCCGCCATCTCACTCCTGCTGCTCCTCGTCGCCGGCGCCCTGTCGGCTGTGTTCGTCTTCCGAGGGGGACTCTTTGAACGCGACTGATCTCGCCACCGCCACCCGCCGACGTACCCGGGTAGCCGTGTCTCCCGCGCAATGGATCACGAGGGTGCTGGTCACCGTCGTGCTGCTGTTCTTCGTCGTCTTCTTCGCCGTCCCCATCCTGTGGCTCCTCCTGGCGCCCACGAAGACGGCGGGCCAGCTGCTCCTGGATGCGCCGTTCAGCTTCGGCGGCTTCGACACCCTGGCCTCGAACTGGAACGAGCTGATGCAGTTCCAGGGCGGCATCGTCTGGGTCTGGATCGGCAACTCGGTGCTCTACACCGGCGCGGCCCTCGTGGTGACGCTGCTGGTCACCATCCCGGCCGGCTACGCTCTCGCCCTCACCGACTTCAAGCTGCGCAAGACGCTGCTCGTCGTCACGCTGATCGTGATGCTCATTCCCAGCACCGCGCTCGTGCTGCCGATCTTCCTCGAGATGTCGGCGCTGAAGCTCGTCGGCAACCCGCTCGCCGTCATCCTCCCGTTCTCGTTCTTCCCGTTCGGGGTGTACCTCACCTACATCTACTTCTCGACGAGCGTCTCGAAAGACCTGCTCGACGCCGCCCGCATGGACGGCGCGGGGGAGTGGCGCGTGTTCGCCCGCATCGCCATGCCTCTGGCGACGCCGGTGATCGCCCTGGTCGGCTTCTTCAACCTGGTCGGCAACTGGAACAACTACTTCCTGCCGTTCGTCATGGCGCCCGGCCGCAAGTCGCCCATTCAGGTCGGCCTCGCCGAGCTGCTGTCGAACGTGCCGCTGTTCAACCCCACGAGCTCGGCCTCGGTGACGATCACCCTGCCGGTGCTCGCCCTGGCCACCGTGGTCTCCGTGGCACCCGTGCTGGTGATCTTCCTGTTCTCGCAGCGGTTCCTGGTGACCGGCATGACCGCGGGAGGCACGAAGGAATGACGGATGCGCAGACGCCCGTGAGGCGGTTCGGCATGGCCGCGCGGCTCGTGCCCGAGAAGAGAGCCGAGTACCTGAAGCTGCACGCGAACGTGTGGCCGCAGGTGGAGGCGACGATCACGGAGTGCGGCATCCGCAACTTCTCGATCTTCGTGCTCGACGACGTGATTCTCGGCTACTACGAGTACGTGGGCGACGATTACGAGGCCGATCAAGCGCGGATGGCCGAAGACCCGGAGACGCAGAAGTGGTGGTCGTACACCGCGCCGTGCCAGCTGCCGTTCCGTGAGGGCTCAGGTGCGCCGAACTGGGAGCAGTTCGCGGAAGTCTGGCACCAGGACTGAAGCGCGGGCGGCGCGCCCGCCTGCGACTCACGCCCGCGACTCACGCCGCCCGCGACTCCTCAGGGGTTGCGGGCGGTCGGCTGCCGGCGGCGCTGCCAGGCATCCATGATGTGGGCGCGCATCGCCGCCTCGGCCCCTGCCGCGTCGCCGGCCTCGATCGCCTCCAGCACCTTGCGGTGCTCCTCGAGGGTCTTGCGGAACGCGTCGAGCGACGGGTTCGCCGTGAACCGGGCCGACTCGCGTGCGCGCGAGAACAGCGAACGCGTGATGCTCTCGGCGAGGGCGATGCGGGACTGCTGCATCACCACGACGTGGAAGAGCATGTCGGCGTCGTTGTACTCGACCTCGTGGTCGATGGTCTCCTCCATGCGCTCGAAGGCGCTGCGGAGCTCGTCGAGCTCGTCGTCGGAGCGGCGTGCGGCGGTTGCTGCCGCCATCGCTCCCTCGAGCGAGCTCCTCACGACGGCGAGGTCGTCGAGCACGCCGAGCGAGGCGTCGTTCTCGAGCATGACCTGCAGCACCACCGGGTCGAGCACGTTCCACGACTCGCGCGTGCGCACCGTCGTTCCGCTGCCCTGGACGACCGCGACCAGGCCCTTCTCCTCGATGCGCTTCACCGACTCGCGCACGACCGTGCGGCTCACGCCGAAGTGGGAACTGAGCTCCGTCTCGATCGGCAGCATCGTTCCCTCGGGAATCTCGCCGGTGACGATCGCGGTGACCAGGTCGTGCACGACGGCGACGCCCAGTCGCGAGACCGGCGTGCGCGCGGCCGCACGATCGAAGACCCGCGACGAGCCGCCGGTCGCCCGAAGATCATTCATCTCAACATTCTAGATGCTGAGGGGTGCCGGCGTTGAGTCGGCCTCAGGCGCGTCTGCCGTGAGCATCAGGCCCGCGCGCACGGGGCGCACGTGCGGACCGGCGGCCTGCATCCAATCGCCCTGCTCGCGAGCGGACTCGATGGCCGCCTCGTCGATGCGCAGGCCGGCGCCGGGGGCGTCGCCCAGCACGATGCCTCCGTCGACGAACTCCTCGTCGACGACGACCCCGAAGGGTGCCGCGAGATCTTGCACCTCGGCCGTCAGGTGGTTGGGCACCGCGGCGGCGGCGTGGGTGACGGCGGGGTTGCTCGTCAAGCCCACGGGGCTGATCGGCAGGTCGCGCGCGTGCGCGGCGTAGGCCAGCCGCAGGAAATGGGTGATGCCCCACACGGCGCCCGACTGCACGATGTCGACACCGCCGAGGTCGAACAGGCTGCGGAACTGCTCGAGGCCGGTGAGGTTCTCGCCGGTGGCGACCGCCGCGTTCACGGCCCGCGAGAGGCGGGCGTGGCCGTGGGCGTCCCAGCGGCGCAGCGGCTCCTCGATCCAGGTGAGGTCGACCTCGGCCTCGACGGCGCTCACGAACCGCACCGCCTGCTTGAGGTTCCACGACTCGTTGGCGTCGAGCATGAGGGCGGGCCGTGCCGTGTTGCGGGTTAGGGCCCCCCGCACGATGTCGAGCCGGCGCAGGTCGGTTTCGACGTCGCGCCCGCCCTTGAGCTTGCCGCTCGTGAAGCCGCGCTCGGCCATCGACTCGTAGAAGGCCGCCAGCCGCTCGTCGCTCAGCGCGATGTCGAGTCCCGAGGCGTAGCCGGGCACGAAACGGTCGGTCGCTCCGAGCAGGCGCCAGAGCGGTTCGCCGACCAGCTTCGCCTTGATGTCCCAGAGCGCGGCGTCGAAGGTGGCCACGCCGCCGAAGGTGGCACCGTTGTGGCCGGCCTTGAAGACGTGGGCGAGCATCCGGTCGTAGAGCGCGGAGACGCCGCGGGGGTCTTGGCCCTCGAGGGCCGGGAAGATGCGCGCCAGGTCGTGGTCGGAGCCGAGGGCGACGCCCTCGACGCCCTCGTCGGTCTCGATGATGACGACCGGAACCTCGGTGATGCCGGATGCGATGAAGCCGTTGACATCGCCCACCGGTCGCCCCCAGTCACGGTGGGTGCGAACGGTTCGGTAGCCCGTGATTTTCATATCGTCCTTGACATCGGTGAAGCGGATTCAGGATAGAGCATACATCATATGAACGATGAACCACCAGCTCGAGTCAGCGACCGAGCCAGCCCCCGTCGACGGGCAGCACGATGCCGTCGACGTAGTCCGACGCGCGTGACGCGAGGAACACCGTCGCGCCGGCGAGATCGCCCGCCTCGCCCCAGCGGCCCGCCGGGATGCGCGCCAGGATCGCCTCCGAGCGCTCGGCGTCGGCGCGGAGGGCCTCGGTGTTGTCGGTGGCGATGTAGCCGGGGGCGATGGCGTTCACGTTGACGCCCTGCACCGACCATTCGTTCGACAGGGCCTTCGTGAGACCCGCAATTCCCGACTTCGCCGCCGTGTAACCCGGCACGTTGATGCCGCCCTGAAAGCTCAATAGTGAGGCGGTGAAGATGATCTTGCCCCGGCCCCGCGCCAGCATCTGCGGCACCATGGCCTGGGTGAGCGCGAACTGGCTGGTGAGGTTCACCTGCAGCACGCGATCCCACGAGGAGAGCGGATGCTCGGCGGCCGGGGCGCGCTCGATGACCCCCGCGTTGTTCACGAGGATGTCGACCCGGTGGCCCGCCAGGGTCTGGCCCAGCTCGGCGACGGCCTCGGGGTCGGCGAAGTCGCAGGCGATCCCCTCGAAACGGCGGCCGGCTGCCACCACCGCGCTCTCGATCTCGCTGCCCGAGGCGGGCTGCGAGGCGCTCACGCCCACGATGTCGGCGCCGGCCTCGGCGAGGGCGAGGGCCATGGCGAAGCCGATGCCGCGCCGGGCCCCGGTGACCACCGCCGTGGTTCCGGTGAGGTCGAACAGGCCGCTCATCGGGTGCCCGCCACGTCGACGAGGATCTTCATCGCCCGGCCCGACTCCAGGTCGGCGAAGGCCTCGGCGGTCTCCTCGAGCGGAACGACGCGGGTGATCAGCTGCTCGGCGGGGATGACCCCGTCGGCGATCAGCTGCACGGCCGTCTCGAAGTCGGCCCGCTGGTACACGCGGGCGCCCAGGATGCGCAGCTCGCGCCAGAAGACGCGCTGCAGGTCGATCGGGCGCGGCGTGGGGTGGATGGCGACGACCACGAGGGTGCCGCGCACCTTCGCCAGGTCGGTCGCTCCGAGCACTGCGGCGGCTGCGCCCGACACCTCGAAGACGACGTCGGCGCCGGCCCCGTCGGTCCACTCCTCGACGGCCTCGCGCTGGTCGCGCTCGCGCGGGTCGAGGGTGGAGAAGCCGAGCGCGGCGATCTGCGCGCGCCGCTTCTCGTCGAGCTCGATGACGAGCACCTCGGCGCCGGCGTGCCGGGCCACGGTCGCGATGAGCAGCCCGATCGGGCCGCCGCCGATGACGACGGCGCGGTCGCCCGGCTGCAGCTCGCTCCGGCGCACGTCGTGCACCGCGACGGCCACGGGTTCGATGAGCGCTGCGTGGTCGAGCGGGGTGCCGGTGGGGATGCGCACGAGGGTGCGCTCGGGCACGTTCCACAGCTGCTGCAGCGCGCCGGGGGAGTCGATGCCGATGAAGTCGAGGTTCTGGCAGATGTGCTCGTTGCCCGCTCGGCAGGCCGGGCAGGTGCCGTCCCAGTCGAGGGGCATGACCGTGACGACGTCGCCCACGGCCCAGTCGGTGACGCCCTCGCCGACCGCGGCGACGGTGCCGCTCATCTCGTGACCGAACACGAGCGGTGTCTGCACCCGCGCATCCATGTTGCCGTGGAAGATGTGCAGGTCGGTGCCGCAGAGGCCGGTGTAAGCCACAGCCACCTGCACCTCGCCCGGGGCGGGTGGGGTGGTGGGGAGGTCGACGCGGGTGAGTTCGCGGTTGCCGGTGTAGACGAGGCCGTTCATGCGGTCGTCCTTTCGCTGGTGGGGAGGTCGTCGGGGGTGTCGTCGGTGTCGTCGGGGGCGCCGCCGGCCGGTGCGGGTGCGAGGCCGTAGAAGGCGGTGGCGGATGCGGAGAGCACTGCTGCGCGCTCGGCGGGGCTCCAGCCGTCGAGGATCTCGAGGAGTGCCTCGTGCACACGCCGGTGGCCGCCGGCGAGCTCGGCGATGGGCCAGTCGCTGCCGTAGAGGAGGCGGTCGGCGCCGAAGATCGCGGCGGCGTCGTCGACGAAGGGGCGGATGTCGTCGACGTTCCAGGTGCGCATGTCGCCGACCGCGGGGTAGAGGCCCGAGAGCTTCGCGTGCACGAGCGGGTTCGCGGCGGCGGTGGCGAGGAGATGGCGCCAGGCGCTGCGCTCCTCGGGTGCACCGCCGATCGGCGGCTTACCGAGGTGATCGATGACAACGCGCAGGCCGGGGTGACGCTCGAGAAGGGCGGGGATCTCGGCCAGGGCGTCGGGCGATGCGGTCACGAAGTCGAGCGAGAGGCCCGCCTCTTCGAGCAGGGCCAGCGACGCATCCTGTCGGTCACCGGCCAGCCAGCCAGGCTCGCGGTCGTGGATGAGATTGCGGATGCCGACGATGATCGGGTCGGCGGCGACATCGGGGAGTGCGGCTTCGAGCGCGGCGGGGTCGTCGAGCGGCAGCCAGGCGACGATGCCGGCGACGCGGTCGGGATGGCGTGCAGCTTCGGCGCGCATCACCTCGGTGTCGGCGGCGTTGTCGGCTGCCTGCACGAGCACGACGCGGTCGACGCCGGCGCCCTCGAGCTCACCCGCGATGTCGTCGAGAAGAAGTGTGCGGTCGATCGGGTGCAGTGCGTCGGTGAGCCACGGGTAGGGCGCCCGGCTCGGGTCCCACACGTGCAGATGCGCGTCGATGATCACGCCGACTCCAGTTCTCGCCAGGCCTCGGCGGGGATGGGGGTGTCGTACCGGTCGAGCGTGCTCGTCACCTGCTCGGCCGTGCGCATGCCGATGACGACGGATGCGACGGCGTCGTGGCGGAGGGGGTACTGCACCGCGGCGTCGGGCAGGGTGACGCCGTGGCGCGAGCAGATCTCGGCGAGGTGACGGGCGCGTTCGATCACGCTCTCGGGGGCGGGCCCGTAGTCGTAGGTCGCGTCGTCGGGCACCTCGGCGCGGCTCAGCAGACCCGAGTTGTAGACGGCGGCGGAGACGATCGCGACGCCGCGATCGAAGGCCAGGGGGAGCAGCCGCTCCTCGGCCGAGCGGTCGAAGAGGGTGTGGCGGCCGGCGACCATGACGACGTCGACGTCGCACCGCTCGACGAAGCGGGCGAGCATCCCGACCTGGTTCATGCCGGCGCCGATCGCGCCGATGACCCCCTGGTCGCGCAGCTCGACGAGCGCGCCGACGCCCGTCGTCGAGGCCTCCTCCCAGTGCTCGTCGGGGTCGTGGAGGTAGACGATGTCGACGCGGTCCATGCCGAGTCGGTCGAGGCTCGCCTCGAGCGAGCGCAGCACGCCGTCGCGCGAGAAGTCCCAGGCGCGCCGGTAGGCGGCGGGCACGGCGAAGCCGTCGTCGTCGAGTTTCCCTGCGGCGGCACGCTCGGGGGTGGGGACGAGCAGGCGGCCGACCTTGGTCGAGATGACGAGTTCGTCGCGCGGGCGACCGCGTAACGCGGCGCCGAGCCGCCGCTCCGACAGCCCGAGGCCGTAGTGCGGTGCCGTGTCGAAGTAGCGGATTCCGCCCTCCCACGCCGTGTCGACCGCGGCTGCCGCCTCCTCGTCGCTGGTCTCCCGGTAGAGATTGCCGAGCTGTGCAGCCCCGAACCCCACCTCCGACACGACAAGCCCGCCCAGCACCCTCTGCAGCATGAAACCTCCTCGTTTGCCAATCATCATACATAATATGTGCTGCAAACCCGCCGTGGGAATCGGGCAGCAGATAGGTTGAAGTCGCGTCCCTCCCCGGGGAACGCGAGGTCATCACTGAGGAGCGCCGGATGTTCCGCTTTACCACGCGGCGCCTGCCGTTGGTCGTTCTGCTGGGTGTGCTTGCCGCGGTTCCTCTAGGCGTGGGGTGCGCGGTGGTCTTCGGGGTGATGGCGGCCGGTGTTCCCGGAGCGGCATGGCGTGGTGCACCCATCGCCGGTATGGCGGTCGTGATCGCCGCGGTCTTCGCCCTCATCACTGTGTTGACCCGGCCGGTGATGTTCACCGACCGCACCATGACCCGGGGTGGCGTCGTATTCCGCGCACTCCTCGTCCTCGGAACCGCGAGTGCCGTCGTATGGGTTCCGTTTGCCGCAATGAGTGTGGCGCTCGCCGACCTCGACCCGGGGGGCGTCGTGCGAGCGAGGCCAGGCGCCGACCTCGTCGTCACCATGCTCGGAGCGGGACTTCTGATCGCCGCGACCGGCGGACTGCTCGCGCTTGCCCTCCTGGTCGTGAAAGCGGTTCAGGTCCGGAGCCGGAGGGACGGTGTGCGGCGCGGCTGACGCGCCGCGCCGACGAGCCGCGCTGAGGCGCGTCAGGGCGGGCGCTGCTCGTAGGCGCCGAAGCGGTTGAGGGCTTCGGGCACGTGGGCGGTGGGGAGGGGGTAGCGGACGGCGCGGTCGGCGGCCTCGAGGGTGCGGAAGCGGCCGACCAGGAGGCGCTTGGCGGGGTCGATGTCGAAGGTGACGACGCGGTAGTGCTCGAGGGGAGTGCCGGGGTGGAGGCGGCGCACGAGGGCGGCGGGGTAGCGCGGGTTGTCGCGGATGAGAACCCACTCGTCTCGACCTATTCGTATGGGCCCGTCGCCGAGCATCCTGCCCCTCCCGTGAGAAGCACGCCGGCCCGCGCAAGACGATGGTAGGCACAGCCACCGACGACGGCCAAGACGGGATGGGGGCTCGGATGATAGGTTAGGTGAGCCTTGCCTAGCCTGGCAGCCCCGATCGAAAGGCATCATGTCCACCGACACCCAGATCCGCTCGCCGTACGTGCTCACGCTCGCCGAGGTGCGCGGGGTCGAACGGGCGTCGCCCGCGTACGTGCGGGTGACGTTCGGGGGAGTCGAGCTCGACGAGCTCGGCACGCTGGGGGAGGTGTTCGACGCGCGCATCAAGATCGTGTTCCCACCGGAGTCGGGAGCGCTGCCGCCCCTCGACCGCACGGTCGACGACTGGTGGGGCGCCTACCTCGCCGTGCCCGAAGGCGAGCGCGGAGCCATGCGCACCTACTCCATCCGCGAGCTGCGGGTGACGGATGCGGGCACCGAGCTGGTCGTCGACTTCGTGCTGCACCTCGCGCCCGGGCTGAGCGGGCCGGCGTCGCGGTGGGCGAACACGGCGACGACCGGTGACGAGGTGCTGATCGTGGGACCACGGCGCGGGCGCTCCGACCACGGGGGCACCGAGTGGGAGCCGCGCGAGGCCGGCAAGGTGCTGCTCGCGGGAGACGAGACGGCTGCGCCGGCCATCGCGCGCATCCTCGAAGACTCACCACGCGAGCTGCGCGGCATCGCGTTCATCGAGGTGCCGTCGGCGGCCGACGAACTGCCCATCGCCGCCCCCGCCGGCGTCGAGGTGCGATGGCTGGCGCGCGGCGAGGAGCCGCACGGCTCCCGCCTCATCCCGACCGTGCTCGACCACCTGGGCGACACGGATGCGGGCGAGATCGCCGTGACCGACATCGAGGGCGAAGACACGGTGTGGGAGACCCCCGACTACTCCGGGCTCGGCGAGGAGATCGCGCCCGCGCCGGCGCCCGCGAGCGACTGCTACTACTGGATCGCGGGGGAGAGCGGGGTCGTCACGACCCTGCGCCGCCACCTCGTGAAAGACCTGGGCGTCGACCGCGCGCAGGTCGCTTTCATGGGCTACTGGCGCCGCGGCGTCGCGATGCGCGGATGACACGGATGCGCGGCTGACACGGATGCGCGGCTGACACGGTTGCGCGGCTGACACCAGCGCCGAGCGCCGACCGCCCGAGCACGGCACACCGAGCGCCGACCGTCCGAGCGAGCGCCCCCGAGCCCCCCGAGCCTCCTCAGCCCCCCATCGTCACGATCGCCCGCCCCGAGATCTCCCCGCGGTCGAGCGCCGCGTACGCTTCTCCCGCCTGCTCGAGCGAGTACCGCCGGGTCACCGCGCGGTCGACGTCGTACCCGCCGGAGGCGGCCATCTCCACCACCTTCGGCAGGTCGCGCCGCGTGCGCGCCCCGAACGAGCCCATGATGACCTGCCCCCGTCGCACCAGCGGGGTGATCGGCACAGCCGCCGCCGCAGCCCCCGCGGCGATGCCGACCGCGACCATCCTTCCGCCCTCCCGCAGCAGCGACACCGCGAGTTCGAAGGTCTGCGGCCTGCCGAGCGCCTCGAACGCGACGCTCACGCCTTTGCCGCCGGTGACCTCGCGCACGCGCGCCACCACATCCTCCCGGGTCGAGTTGATGACCACGTCGGCGCCGAGCTCACGCGCCGCGGCGAGCTTGGTGTCATCGACGTCGATGGCGATGATGGGCGACGCCCCGAGGTGCCGGCCCACCTGGATGAGGCTCGACCCGACACCGCCCACCGCGACGATCGCCATCGATTCCCCGGCGACGATCTCCGACTTGGCCGCCGCGCCGTAGGCGGTGAACGCCGCGCAGCCGAGCACGGCCGCCTCCTCGAAGCTGAGGCCCGACGGCAGCGGCGCCAGCGCCGACACCGGCACGACCGCGTACTCGGCGAGCCCGCCCATCGAGTACATCGACAGCCGGCTCCCGTCGGCCCGGTGCAGCCGCGTCGTTCCGTCGAACAGGTTGCCCTTCAGGCGGTTCTCGCCGAAGAACGCCTCGCACATGTCGTCGCGGCCCGCCCGGCACATCTCGCACTCCGTGCACGGCATGATGAACGCCCCGACCACCCGCTGACCGGGCGCCAGCTCGGTCTCGCTGCCCGCCCCGATCTCGACGACGGTGCCGCTCACCTCGTGCCCCATGACGGCGGGCGGCGGGAACGCCACCTCAGCCTTCATGACGTGCAGGTCGGTGTGGCACACGCCGCAGGCGGCGACCCGGATGAGCGCCTCACCCCGCTGCGGCACCGGCACCGGTACCGTCTCGACGACGAGCTCGGGCGAACCGCCGTTCCAGATCGCCGCCCGCATCGAGCTCGGTACCCCGAGCCGGTCGCTCGCCATCACTTCGCCCCGATCTTCGACAGCAGCGCCTGCAGCGCGTGCCGGTAGCCGTACCACCCGGCCCCCGCGAAGTACACCGTCGCGATCTCGGCGAACACGTCGTGCCGACGCCACTCCTCACGCGCGTGCACGTTGGAGAGATGGATGATGGCCACCGGAACCCCGCATTCGTTCAGTGCGTCCCGCAGCGACAGACCGTAGTTCGTGAGCCCGGCGGGGTTGCAGACGACGCCGTCGATCTCGCCCTCGACCGACTGCAGCCAGTCGATCATCGCACCCTCGTGGTTCGACTGGAAGTGCACCAGCTCCACCCCGATCTCACCGGCGAGCACGTCGAGGTCGGCGACGATGTCGGGCAGCGTCACCGTGCCGTAGACCTCCGGTTTGCGCACGCCGAGGCGGTTGAGGTTGGGCCCCTGCAGCACGGCGATCTTCATGACATGTCCTTTCGAGACGGTGTGAGGGCGGCTGAGCGGATGCTCGCCACCAGGTCCGCAGGCCGCTCGGCCGCGAAGAAGTCGGAGGAGTAGGCGACCCCCGCCGCCCCGGCCCGCGCACCCTCGGCGGCGCGGCGCACGGCATCGGCGGCGGAGATCGGCGGGGTGGAGGCCAGCAGCACGGGCACGCCGGCCGAGCCGATCACCCGGTCGGCGTCGCCGTCGGCGGGCTGCTCGACCTTCACCGCGTCGGCCCCCAGCTCCTCCGCGGTGCGGATGCCCCACATCAGGTGCGCCGCATCCCGCTCGCGCCCCTCGGCGTTCGTGCCCCGGATGAGCGGTTCCAGGATGCACGCCAGCCCCACGTCGTGCGCGTCGCGAACCGCGCGGGCGGCGCGGTCGACGTAGTCGGCCTCCACCCGCGGGTCGCCGTGACCGAGGAGGCAGTAGTGGATGACGGCGTCTGCGCCGCTCGCCGCCGCCTCGGCCGCCGTCGACACGGTGACCCCCACGCCGTCGGCGACGGGGCTGAGCTGGGGCCCCCGCCACTGGTTGCACCAGTCGAGGCGCACCACGAGGGTCAGCTCGGGGCGGGCGGCCAGCGTCTCGGCGAAGGTCGGCAGCGCCGCCTGGGTGAGCAGGATGCCGTCGGCGTCGAGCTCGGCGAACCGCCGCAGCTCGTCGAGCCGGCGGGTGGCGCCCGGCGGGCCGACCTGAAGCCCGACGTCGGCGCACACGAACACCGAGAAGTCGACGTCACCCAGCAGGCGACGGCGCCGTCGCGCCGCCGGGAACGAGGTCGGGAACGGGCCGGGCACGCTCATGCCCGAGCGCCTTGCAACGCACCTGCGCCACTCGCCGGTCGCGCCGCGCGGCTCGCCACAGGGTTGCGCAGCACGCCGATTCCCTCGATGAACGCCTCGACCTCGTCGCCGTCGCGGAGGAACACCGGTGGGGTGCGGGTGAACCCGACACCGGCCGGGGTGCCGGTGGCGATCACGTCGCCGGGTTCGACCGGCCAGAACTGCGAGAGGTGGCTGATGAGCTCGGCGACGCCGAAGATCATCTCGTCGGTCGACGAGTCCTGCAGCGTCTCGCCGTTGACGCGCAGGCCGATCCGCAGCCCGCGCGCGTCGCCGAGCTCGTCGGCCGTCACGAGCGCGGGCCCCATCGGGCCGAAGGTCGGGAACGACTTCGCCGTCATCCACTGGCTGGTGCGTGCCTGCCAGTCGCGGGCGCTCACGTCGTTCATCACCGTGTACCCGGCCACCGCCCGCAACGCCTCCTGCGGCGACGCCTCGAAGACCCGCCGGCCGATGACGACGGCCAGCTCGGCCTCGTAGTCCACCTCGTCGGAGGAGCCCGGCAGCTCGACGGCCGTGCCGCTGCCGACCACCGAGGAGCGATGCTTCGCGAACACCACGGGCTGGGTGGGGATGGGTGCCCCGGTCTCGGTGGCGTGGTCACGGTAGTTGAGGCCGATGCAGATCACCGAGCGCGGATGCGGCACCGGTGCGAGCACCTCGAAGTCGGTGATCGGGCGCCACGACTCGGGTGACGCCTCGGCGTGCACCGCCTTCAGTCGCTCGCTCCAGAACTGCCAGTCGTCGAGCAGGTCGTTCATCGAGACCGGAACCGTCGAACCGGTGCCCGTGCCGTTGCCCGCCGCGATGACGGGGAGCACGAGCTCCGCGCCGTCGTCGCCGCTGGTCACCAGGGCCGCCGCGGCGAATCCGGTTCGATCGATCGAGATGAGTCTCATGATGCCCTCCTGGTCGTGGCATGGTCGGTGACGCCGAGCAGGCGCCGGATCTCGCGGCTCACCCGGTCGACCTCGGGATGCTCGTCGTCGTCGAGCAACCGGGGTCGCGGGCGGGTCATCTCGAACTCGGCGAGGATCTGCCCGGGCCGCTTCGACATCACGATCACGCGGTCGGAGAGCAGGGTCGCCTCCTGGATGGAGTGGGTGATGAACAGCACGGTGGGCCGCCGCTGCATCCACAGGTCTTGCAGGTCGTAGCACATCTGCTCCCGGGTGAGGGCGTCGAGGGCTCCGAACGGCTCGTCCATCATGATGAGCGGCGGGTCATGGAGGAGGGCGCGGCAGATGCCCACCCGCTGCTGCATGCCGCCCGAGAGCTCGTGCGGCCGACGGTTCTCGAAGCCGCTGAGTCCCACTTGGGCGAGCAGCGCCTTGGCCTTCTGCGTGGCCTGCTGCTTGGGCATCGAGCGCATCTCAGCCTGCAGCAGCACGTTCGACAGCACCGAACGCCAGTCCATCAGCAGCGGGTTCTGGAAGACGATGCCCAGGTCGCTGTGCGGCTTCGTGACGGGTACCCCGCCGATCGCGACCCCGCCGGCGCTCGGCCGGATGAGCCCGGCGACGGCCTTCAGGAGCGTCGACTTGCCGCATCCCGACGGCCCCACGACCGAGACGAACTCCCCGGCCTTGATGGAGAGGTCGATCGGGCCGAGGGCGTGAACGGGTCCGCCGCTCGTCTCGTACTCGATCTCGAGCGCGCCGACGTCGATGGGGGTGCCGGTTCCCGGAGTGGGAGGGGGTGAGTTCCTGGTGTCTACCGTGCTCATGGTGTCGGCTCGCTCACTTGATGTAGTCGTTGGTGTAGTAGGCGTCGAGGGAGTCGGCCGGGGTGAGGCCGGCGTAGGTCGACAGGATCTCCTCGGTGCCGGCCCAGTCGCTCTCGTCGGTCTCGCAGATCGGTGAGCCCTCCGTCGCCTCGGTGTGCAGCAGGGGCACCGCCGCATCGATCTGGGTGAGGGCGAGCTCGCGGTCGAAGCTCGGCACTCCGGCGACGAAGTCGTCGGCGGCCTTCTCGGGGTTGTCGACCACGAACTGGGCGGCCTCCTGGGTGGCCGCGACGAACCGCGTCAGCAGGTCTTCGTTCTCGCCGGCCCAGGCCTTGTTCACGACGATGCCCATGCTGAGCGTGTCGACGCCGAGGTCGGAGAACGCGAGATAGTCCATGTCCTCGCCCGAGGTCTGCTCGATCGCGGGCAGCTGCAGGGTGTAGTAGCCGAGGAAGGCATCGGATGCGCCGGTGAGGACAGAGCTCTGCTTGGCGGCCGGGTCGGCGAGGCCGACCATGTTCACGTCGCTCTCGCTCAGGTCGTTCGCCGCGAGGACGGCCGGGAAGATCTGCGACAGGGAGTCGCCCGGGGTCACCGCGATCGTCTTGCCCTTCAGGTCGTCGAGGCTCGTGATGCCGGCCGACGCGGGGAAGATCGCCGACATCGGGTTGCGCTGAGCGAGCACGCACACCGCCTGCACCGGCAGGCCCTTGCCGACCCCGCCCATCATCGTTCCCGCATCCACCAGCCCGACGGGGTCGCTGCCGGAGGCCACGAGTTGCAGCGTCGACGCCGAACCGGTGCCCTCCTGCGGTTGCAGCTCGATGCCGTGCTCGGCGTAGATGCCCTCCTCCATGCCGGCGAAGAACCAGGGGTGGTCGGCGGCCTCGAAGGTCCAGTTCAGGCGGATGGGGAGCACGTCGAGCTCGGCGCTGCCGGTGGCGGCGGGCGAGTCGGGCGGGGTGGTGCCGGAGCAGGCGGCGAGGGCCAGGGCTGCGGAGCCGGCGAGGACGAGTGACGCCAGCCGGGCGGGGGTCTTGATCACGGATCTCTCCTTTGAGATGTGTGCTGCTGAGATGAGTGGTACGGGATGAGGTGGGTGTGGAGGGCGGGGCTCAGACGGCGGGCCCCGTGGTGACCGTGCCCTCCGAGCGCTGGGAGACGTGCCACGGGATGACGAGCCGCTCCACCAGGGAGACGGCGTAGTAGAGCACGAGGCCGAGAACCGTGAGGATCGCGATCGCCGCGAACAGCAGGGGCGTGTCGAGGTTCGCGTTGGCGCGCAGCAACAGGTACCCGAGCCCCTGGGTGGCACCGACGAACTCGCCGACGACCGCGCCGACCACCGCGAGGGTGATCGCCACCTTCACACCGGCGAAGACGTGGGGGAGGGCGGCGGGAAGCCGCACCTTGCGGAAGATCGACCACTTGCCGCCGCCCATCGACCGCACGAGGCTCGCCATGTCGGGGTTCGACGAGCGCAGCCCGGTCATGGTGTCGAGGAGGATCGGGAAGAAGCAGATCAAGAAGGTGACGAGGATCTTCGGCAGGATGCCGAACCCGAACCACACCACGAACAGCGGCGCCAGCGCGATCTTTGGCACGGTCTGCAGCAGCACGATGAACGGGTACACGACGGTCTCGAACCAGCGGAACGACACCAGGAGCATGGCGATCGGGATGCTCACGATCACGGCGATGCTGAAGCCGGCGAGCACCTCTCCCGTGGTGACGAGCGTCGCCGACCACAGTTCGTCGCGGTTCGTCCAGAGCGATTCCGCCGCGTCGACCGGGGTGGGCAGGATGTAGGTGGGCAGCTCGAACAGCACGGCCACGAGCTGCCAGACGAGCAGCACGAAGAGCCCGACGCCCAGCGTGATGACCCACTTGTGGTTCTTCGACCAGGCGCTTCGGCGGCGCGGCGGTGGGGGAGCGACGGGCGAGTCCCCGTCGTCGGCGAGCTGCGTGGCAGCGGTGGCGGTGTTCGTCATGCCGCCCGCCTCAGAACTCGCCGTTGCGCTGCTGGAACTTCGTGGGCTTGCCGATGGTGGGGCCGGAGGCGGCGACCCAGTCGCCGACCCGCTCGATCATCTGCGCCAGCGTGGTCGAAGGGAACCCGAACTCGGTCTGCAGCGACGAGCCGTCCATCACGTAGGCCGTTCCGGTCTCCACCCCGTCGAACACCGGCCCCTTTCCGAATCGCTCGCCGAACCGCTCGGCGAGCCAGCGGATCGACACGATCTCGGGGCCGGTGATGTTGAGCCGACGAGGGGGCGTCGAGGCCAGATGCAGCGAACGGATGGCGTACTCGGCGACGTCGCGCTGCCAGATGACGCTGGCATGCCCCATGGCGAGCGGGATGGGCGTGCCGTCGTGCACAGCCTGCGCAATCTCCTGAAGCACGCCGTACCGCGTCTCGATCGAGTACCCGAGACGGAAGATCAGCAGCGGTGTTCCGTTCTGCAGCGAGAAGTGCTCGAAGATGCGTTCGCGACCGAGGCACGACATGGCGTACTCGCCGATCGGCCCCGACGCATCCGACTCCCGCGAACCGCCGGTGGTGACGTCGGCGAGCGGGTAGGTGACGAGGGTCGAGAAGGCGACGATGCGTGAGTCGCGGAACCGCTGGGCGACCCGGCCCGGAAGGTAGGAGTTCATCATCCAGGTGTGGTGCTCGTTGCCGGTGGTGCCGAACTTGTTGCCCGCCATGAAGATGACGTTGCGGGCCTCCGGCAGCCCGTCGAGCTCGAGGTCGTCGGTGAGGTCGGCGGGAACGACATCGACGCCGTAGCTCTCGAGCGACTCGCGCGCGGCCGGATCGCTGAAGCGGGCGACGCCGAAGACCTTCTTGTCGACGCCCGCCTCCTCGATGGCGCGGCGGGCCATGATGGCCACGCTCGGGCCGACCTTGCCGCCGACGCCGAGCACCATGATGTCGCCGTCGAGCCTCGCGATGTCATCGATGAGGGCGGGGGTGGGAACCGTGAGGTCCGCTTCGATCTGCTGAATTGCCGTCATGGGCTTCTCCCGGTGTCGTGGGTGACTGCTCTGTCACCCCTCCACAGTTCCAGGTGGACTCTCACAAATCGACGGGATCAACCCCAACGTTTCTCTTAGAATTTTGGGATGGTCTCCCAATCGTTCCGGTACGCACCGAACATCGAGCTGCTCACCGCCCGCGCCGTCGACCTCATGTGGGACAACTACGTCGGGTACTCCGACGACGTCTTCGACAAGAAGGAGCTGATCCCCTCCGTCGCGAAGAACATCGACCTCGGGGTGCGGGTGCTGCGGCGGGGCAGCCCGCCCTCGCGCGACGAACTGCTGCCGGGGCGCGACCTCGGGGGCCGTCGGGCGAGCCAGGGTGTGCCGCTCGAGTCCGTCATCCAGGCCTATCGCTCGACCGAGCGCACCATCATCCTCGACATCTTCTCGGGGTCGCAGGCGTGGCCCGTCGAACTCACGAGCCACTACGCCGATCTCATCATCAGCACCTTCGACCTGCTCACCGAAGAGATGATCAACTCCTACCGCGAGACGGCGTCGGCTATCGAGGCGGCCCAGCGCCGGGTCGAGAACGAGCTGGTGACCGCGATCGCGAACGGTGCCGTGCCGGCCGCGAGCGATCTCGATCGCTGGGCGCACACCCTCCGCATCGAGCAGCAGGGGCCGTGGCTCTCGTTCGCCATCGGCAGCGTGCGCAACGCCGATCACGTGGAGGTGCTGCGACTGCGGCAGCGCATCTCCGCGGCCCTGCAGGCGTCTGTCGCCGGCCCTCTGCTGTTCGGCGACATGGGCAGACTGACGGTGGCGCTCGCCCGGCCCAGGGGGAGCGCCGGCGACATCCAGGAGGCGCTCGCCCGTGCCGTCGACGGCTTCGAGTCGACCGCCGGGTACGCCGTGGGGGTGGGTGGCCCGAGCGGCGACCTGGTTGCGGCGCAGGAGTCGTGCGAGCAGGCGAGGGATGCGGTGGCGATCGCCCTCGGCAGGGTGGCCACGACCCGGGTCGTGCAGTTCGACGACGTGCTCCTCGAGGTGCTCCTCGGGCGCGAGCCGAAGCTCGCCGACCGGCTCGTCGAGAGTCGCCTCGGAGGCCTTCGCGGGCATCCGCACCTGCTCGACACCCTCGAGGCCCTCGTGGCCTGCAACCACTCGCAGGCCGCAGTCGCCAAAGCGCTGTTCGTGCACCCGAACACGGTGACGTACCGCATCAAGCGCATCCAGGAGCTGACCGGCTTCGACCCCCTCACCATGACGGACTTCACGCAGATGGCGACGGCTCTGCTCTGGCTGCGCCCCGATCGGGTGTAAAGGCGTACTCTCTCCCGAACAACGTGTTCGCACGTTGTTCGTAGAAACAAAAGGAGAGACGACATGATGAAACCACGACGCAACGTCGCGCTCGGGTTGTTCGCTGCTGCACTTGCGCTCGCCGGAGCTCTCGCTCCAGGTGTCTCGGCGCAGGCTGATCCTGCATCGTGCCCCGCGCCGGGAACGGGTGGGCGGTCGTCGGCGCTGCCCGCCCCGACCGTGCTCACCGGCAGCGTCCACACGACCGCCGCGAACCAGGTTCTCGACAACGTCGAGATCAGGGGGCGGCTGTACATCGATCACCCGGGGGTCGTCATCCGCGATTCGACCCTGGTGGGTGATGCGTATTACGCCGTCTATTCAACCGCCGGCGGTCTCGGATTCACGATCCAGGACTCCGATGTGAACGGCCCGATCAAGTTCTCCGACGGCTCGACCGTGCGAGACACGCACATCTTCGGGTCGCCCGGCACGATCCTGGCCGACGGCTTGTTCATCGCGAACGATCTCGTCACGATCGACAACGTGCGCATCGAGCAGCTCAGGCCGCTCTACGGCCAGCACGTCGACGGCATCCAGATCACCCGCGGCACGGGCATCTCGATCACGAACAGCTGGATCGACCCGACTCCCGCAAGCGGGATCGTCAACGACACCGTGAATGCCGCCATCTTCACCATGGGTTCGGACTCCGACCCGGTGGCCGACCTCACCATCTCGTGCAACGTGCTCATGCACGCCGTCAACTCCTACTACCCGCTGCGCCTGAACGGCACCCAGGGAACCGTCACGGTCACCGACAACATCGTGTCGGATGCAGTGGGCAGTCCGCCCGTGCGCGTCACCGGTCCGGTGCCGACGACGCTGGTGTGGAGCGGGAACGAACTCGCCGACGGGACCCCCATCTCCGTGCCTGCGCCCTGGTAGGTGCCATCAGTGGGGCGGGAGGCGTCGCCTGACGCCTCCCGCCCCCGTGTGCCGCGTTCTCCGGGACCAGCCCTTGACGGGCGGTCGACGTGGGATTACCGTGCCAACCACATCCGTTTGTTTCAGGAACATCATGAAACAACCGCACCATTCAACGAGGAGTCACGTGCGTACCGATCGAAATCCACCACCCGTTCCCGACCGTCCCGTCTCCCGGCGAAGCCTCCTGCTCGGCACCCTCGTGGGTGCCGCGGCCGTGGGTTCCGTCTCCGCCGCCGGCCAGGGCCTACTGCCCGCCCTCGGTACCGTCCCCGACGCGAGCGGGCTGTTCGACCCGGCGCTGAACGGGCAGCATCCCCGCATCATCCTGGGCACCCGGGTCTCGATGAGCGAGCTGCAGCGCCGCGCGGCCGCGCCGGCGTACGCCGGCTTCGTGAACTCGATGCTCGGCTACGCGACGGCCCGCGCGGCGCTGCCGACGATCACCGGTGCCGGGAACGACGGGGAGTGGCAGACGGTGTACTGGGGTCTGCCGGAGCTCGCGATGTCGTACCTCATCACGGGCGACAGTGCCTACGCCACGAAGGTCCGCAACTGGACGCTCTACGTCGCAGACCCGGCGAACTTCCCCAACTGGGGAGGTGAGAACGGCGGGTCGATGTCGAACGCCGTCGGCCTCATCGGCGTCTCCATCGCCTACGACTGGTGCTTCGAGCTGTTCTCCGAGGCCGAGCGCACGATGATCCGCGACAAGCTCGCCCTGCAGGCCGACCGCCTCATCGCGCAGTTCTCGAACACCGGTATCGCGAACGACGCCTACTGGAAGAACGACCCGCAGCCGAACCACCGTCACTTCCGCATCGACGGCATCGTCACCGCAGCCGCCGCCATCCACGGCGACGGTGCCGCCGACAGCTCGGAGAGCGACGACTACCGACTGGAGTTCGGCCGGAGCCAGCTGCGTCAGGTGCTCAGCTGGATCTCGCCCGACGGCTCGCAGCACGAGAGCATCACCTACGCGACCTACGGCAACGAGCACCTGGTGCGGGCGGTCGACGTGCTGGAATCGGTCGGCGGCGGCGACCTCTGGGCGGAGCCGGAGATCCCGGGCATGGGGGCGTTCAAGATCGACGTCTCGCTGCCGAGGAACGTCGGGCAGTTCTCCTACGGCGACACCGACGGGTCGCTGTACTACTTCAACCCCTACCTCTGGCACATCGCTTCGAAGTACCAGGACTCGCAGCTGCAGGAGTTCCTCCAGCGGGTGTACCAGTCGGGCCCCGCCGGGGTGAGCTCGTTCTTCTACAACGCCTGGAATCTGCTCTGGCACGACGACTCCCTGGCGGCCGCGGGGCTCGACAGCCGACAGACCACGCGTCTCTACCCCGACCTCGGAATCCTCGCGTCGCGGACGGACTGGAGCGCCGACGCGGTCTCGCTGCACCTCAAGGCGGGAGTGATGGGAGGCGTGCGCCTCAACGAATGGCGCGACCGTCTCGGCCCGAACTCCCGCTACATCAACGTCGGCCACGACCACCCCGACGGCGGCCACTTCAGCCTCTCGTTCGGCGGAGCCGTCTTCGGCGCGTACGCACCCTACGGGGCCTACCTCACGAAGCAGACCAACGCTGTCGTGGCGGGCTCCGACGTGGGCCAGGCCGGGGAACGGGCGTCGGGGTTCACCCAGCCGTACACCGACATGCGAGGCCGGGCCTCCATTCCCGCCGTCAACGCCATCGGCGCCGACACCGTGGTGGTGGCCGACACCACGGGTCTCTACGCGGCCCCGAGCACTTCGGGCATCACCCGGGCGCGGCGCACCATCGCCTACGTCGACCGGCAGGCGGCGATCGTGCTCGACGACGTGACGGTCTCCTCCGCGAGGAACATCCACTCGCTGTTCCACAGCAAGGGGACGGTCTCCGCGGTGACCGGCGGGAGCGACATCGCGCAGACGGTCGGCTCCTCGACCGTCACCGCGCGCTACCTGCAGGCCTCGCCCGACAGCGGCGCGACCTTCACCAACGGCACCGGTCTGCTGCCCGAGCTCGGCACGACCTGGCGCACCACGGTGCCCGGCGCGACCTCGGCCCGCATCGCCACCGCGCTCGTGCCGCAGCGCTCGGCGGTCGACGCCGCCACGCTCACCTCGGCGGCGAGCGGCAGCCAGTTCAGCGCCGAGCTCGCCCGGCCGAACCGGCTCGACACCCTCGCCATCGCGACCAGCGGCGACGGCTACGGAGTGCTCTCCGTCGCCGGAGCCTCGGGCAACGGCCGGGCACTGCTCGTGCGCAGCGAGGGCTCGACGCCGGTGCCCACCACGCTGACGGCGGTCGACGCGACCTTCGTGGAGTTCGGTGGCGCCCGGGTCGAGGTGAGCGGCGGCCGGCGCAACCTCCGGCTCGCGACGAACGGCACGGCGATCACCGTGCAGGTCGACGCCGTGGCCCCTGGCGCGACCCCCGCCGCGAACCTCACGCTCGGGCTGCTCGACCCCGGCGCGTTCAGCGTGACCGTCGACGGTGAGCTTCGCGACTACTACACGGTGGGATCGAACGGGCGCATCACCGTCTCGCTCGAGCCGTCCGTGCCGCACACGCTCGTCTACGACCTGCCCTGAGGCGGTCGAACTCGGGGCCGGCGGGTCTGCTCGAGGAGCGGGCCCGCCGGCCTCAGGCGAGCACAGGCAGCAGGCGGTGGTCGATCGCCCCGTGGAGCGGCTCGCCGCGCCCATAGCGGCGCAGCTCCTCCACCATGAACGCGCCGAGCGAAGCGACCTCGGTGCCCTGCACCCCCGCAGCATGCGGTGTGCAGAACACGTTGGGCAGTCGCAGCAGCAGGTCGCCGGGCTCGAGCGGCTCGGGGTCGGTGACGTCGAGGATCGCGTCGAGGCGCCCGCTCGCGCACTCCACGCGGAGCGCGTCGTGGTCGACCAGCGCGCCGCGGGCTGTGTTGACGAGCGTGGCGCCGTCTCTCATCAGCGCGAGCCGCCGCGCATCCATCATGCGACGGGTCGCGGCGACATCCGGAGCGTGCAGCGACACGATGTCGCTCGAGGCGCAGAGCTCGTCGAGCTCGACCTGCCGGGCGCCGAGCCCGGCGACGACGGCGGGGTCGACCACGGGGTCGTACACCGACACGTCCCAGCCGTCGTCGACGAGCCGCTCGATGACGCCGCGCCCGATCGCCGACGCACCGACGATTCCCACCGTGGTGCCCGGGCGGCCGCGACGGCCGCGCACCGGCACGAAAGACCCCTCACGGTAGCTCTGCGCGAGCGGGAAGATGCGGTGCGCGGCGAGCGTGATCACCGCCACCGTGTACTCGATCACCGGCTGTGCGCCGAGCGCGGCGGCCGAGGTGACCACGAGACCGGCGCGCCAGCCGGCATCGTGCACGGTGCCCTTGATCGAGCCCGCCGCATGGAAGACGGCGCGGAGCTTCGGCGCGCGAGCGAGCAGCTCGTCGTCGACCGGAAGCGCACCCCAGCTGGTGACCAGCACCTCCGCCTCGGGGAGGCACCCGGCGACCGCGTCGTCGAGGCTCGTCAGCGGGCGGGGGTCGAGCAGCTCGACCACCTGCTCGAGCTCGGCCCGCAGCGCCGGCGGGAACACCTCCTGCACGACGTCGCTCCACATCGACAGCAGGGCCTTGGGCCGCCCGGCGGTCATGCCGCGCACCTCTCGCGCACCCACTCCACCGCCCGCCACGCCTGGTGGGCGCCTCCGCCCTCGTGCCCGTTGTAGGGGTAGACGGCGATCTCCTTGTCCGTGCCGCCGTAGCGGTTGAACGCCGCGAAGACCGTGCGCGGTGCGCAGACCGAGTCGGCGAGCGCCACGGAGAAGAGCGCGGGCGCCTGGGCGAGGGTGGCGAGGTTCGCCACGTCGAAGTACGACAGCGTGTCGAGCACCAGGCTCTCCTGGTCGCGGTTGACCATGAGGTACTGGAGCACCTCGCCGTAGCCCGAGGAGTAGTCGGAGGTGAGGGTGAGGGCCTCGGGGAAGTCGGAGAGGAACGGGACGTCGGCGACGACCCCTGCGAGATCGTCGAGGAGGCCGGCGGCGGCGAGGGCGATCCCTCCGCCCTGGCTGACGCCGCCCGCGAAGATCTGACCGGCCTGCACCTCGGGGATGCTCCGCATCGCCTCGACGGCGCGCACGGCGTCGACGAACACCCGACGGTAGTAATAGGTGGCGGGGGAGGCGATGCCCCGGGTGACCCAGCCCGCCGTCTCGGGGCCGGTGCCCCCGTGCGGGTCGGGCGTGGCGCCCGCCGTCCAGGCGCCGCCCTGCCCCCGGGTGTCGACGGCGAGGTGCGCGAACCCCGCCTGTGGCCAGAGGTGGGGTTCGTGGGCGAGTCCGCGGCCTCCGCGGTAGCCGTGGAACTCCACGAACCCGGGCACCGGCTCGCCCTCGGGGTGCGTCGGCAGGCGCAGCCAGGCCCGGATGTGGTCGCCGCCGTACCCGGCGAACGAGAAGTCGAACACACGCAGGCCGGGGAAGCCGAGCTCGACCTCCTCCCGCTGCACGTCGAGCGGCAGCTCCCGGGTGAGCGCGAGCGTGTCGCTCCAGAACGACTCGAAGTCGGCGGGCAGCGTCAGGGCGGGCGAGTGCTCGCGGAGCTGCTCGAGGGGAAGGTCGGAGTGCATGGGATCCTCGAAGATGGTGGGTCAGGTCGTCGACAACGCGATCGACTGCGGGAGGTCGGTGGCGGAGAAGCCCACCCTGGCGGTGAACTCGCCCGGCTCGATCTGCCAGGCGTGCTCTTCCTCCGACCAGTGGGCGAACTGCCGGCGGGGCAGACGGATGCGCACCTCGGCCCGGGCGCCGGCGTCGAGCTCGATCGACGCGAACCCGCCGAGCCAGAGCGGCGGTCTCGACACGGTGGAGTCGGGCCGCGAGAGGTAGACCTGCACGACCTGCCTGCCGCGGCGGTGGCCCGTGTTGCCGACATTCACGACGATCACGGTGTCATCGCCGCCGTCATCGCCGTCGCTGTCCTCGGTCTCCACCGCGATGTCGCCGAGCCGCCACGAGGTGTACCCGAGCCCGTGGCCGAACGCGAAGGCGGGCCGGTTCGTGCCGAGGGCCCAGGCGCGGTGGCCGATCGCGATGCCCTCCTCGTACCAGAGCGTGCCGTCGGTCGGCACGACGTTCTGCACGGGGGCGTCGGCGAGGCGGTCGGGCCAGGTCGTCGGCAGCCGGCCACCCGGCTCCGCGCGGCCGGTGAGCAATGCGGCGACGCCGTCTCCGAACTCCTGCCCGCCGAACCAGGTGAGCAGCACCGCCGCCACCCGGTCGCGCCAGGGCAGCTCGACGGGAGCGCCCGCACTGACGACCACCACGGTGCGGGGGTTGGCCGCCGCGACCGCCTCGACGAGGGCGTCGTGGGCGGCGGGCAGCGAGAGGTCGGTGCGGTCGCGACCCTCGGTCTCGATGCGTGCATCCGTGCCGACGAAGACGACGGCCACGTCGGCGGCCGCGGCCGCCGCGACCGCGGCCGCCCTCGCCTCGGCGGCGCCGACGGCATCTTCGAAGAGCCGCCCGATGCGCACGTCGAGGATGCGCAGCTCGAGGTCGTGCGGAGCGTGGGCGACGACCTCGATGCGCACGGCACGCCCGGCCACCGCCTCGACCGTCGCCGACAGGGGCGACTCGTGGGGTTCGGCCGTGACGCGGGTGCCGTCGACGGTCAGCGATCCGCCGGCCGGCAGTTCGACGACGATCTCGACCGGTCCGTCGCGGTGGAACAGTGCGTCGAACTCCGCCGTCATCTCGCGGGCGGCGGTGGGCAGATCGCCGAGCCAGATGAGGCGCGAGGAGGAACGCAGCTCGTCGCTCAGCAGGCGGCCCGCCGCATCCGTGAGGCGCACCCGCACAGCGCTCGGAGTGCCGTCGGGCGCGCGGAGCTCGGAGGCGGGGAAGGCCTCAGGGTGCTCGGCGACGACGCCCGCGTGCTCGGTGACCTCGAGACCCGGCACGGCCCGGAGCGCCTCCGCCGGGGTGCTGACGCGGTCGGGGACGACCGCGGCGCTGCCGCCGCCCTGCGTGCGAGGCCGCACCGCTCCCGGGCCGATCACAGCGACCTTCATCGTGGTCTCGCCGACCGGGAGCGGGAGGGTGCCGTCGTTCGCGAGCAGCACCGAGCCCCGTTCGAGCAGCAGCCGGGCCGTCTCGGCGGCGCGGGAGTCGGAGGCGGCGACTCCCACCCGGTGGTCGGCCCCGAGCGCGCCGACGCGCTGCGCGAGCGTCAGCAGATGGCGCACCTTCTCGTCGAGCGAGTCGATGGCCACCTCGCCCGACCGCACGGCAGCGAGCAGCCCGTCGTCCCAGACGCCGCCTGGCTGCCCGTCGGAGCCGGGCATGGCGAGATCCTGACCGGCGGAGGCCGAGTCGAGCGACCGCACCGCCGACCAGTCGGAGACCACTACGCCGTCGAAACCCCAGTCGGTCCGCAGGGGGTCGCGCAACAGCTCGTGCTCGGTCATGCGCACCCCGTCGACCGAGTTGTAGGCGCTCATCACCGTCCAGACGCCGGCGGCCACCGCATCCTCGAACGGTCGCAGGTAGAGCTCGCGCAGTGTCGTGTCGTCGACGTCGACCGAGACGGTCATGCGCTCGGTCTCGGAGTCGTTCAGCACGTAGTGCTTGGCGCAGGCGCCCACGCCGTTGTCCTGCAGCCCGGCGATGTAGCGCACGGCGAGAGCCGAGGTGAGGAGAGGGTCTTCCGAGAACGACTCGAACGACCGCCCGCCGAGCGGGGTGCGGTGAAGGTTCACGGTGGGCCCCAGCACGACGTCGACTCCGTGACGGGCGGCCTCGACGGCGAGTTCGGTGCCGACCTGGTAGGCCACCGACGGGTCCCAGCTGGCCGCCAGCGCACCGGCGGAGGGGAGGTTGAGCGAGGGTTGCCGTTCGTCCATCGAGGGGCCGCGCACCCCGGCCGGCCCGTCGGACAAGACGATCGGGCGGAGGCCTATTCGCGGCACGGCCGCGGTGGTCCAGAAGCCGCTCCCGCTGACCAGCGCGACCTTCTCCTCGAGCGTGAGGGCCTCGAGCGCGTCGTCGACGGTGCGCACGGGGGTGCGCGGTTCGAGGGGGAAGCGCTCCAGCCATGAGTCGGCGGCAGCCAGTGCATCCTCCAGCGGTGGCAGGTCGGGATGCCAGCGCAGCTCCCACTCGAGACCCAGCCGGCCGTCGTAGCCGCGGGAGTCGAGCTGGGTCAGCACCTCGCCGAGCGGCAGCGACCCGGCTCCGGGGAGTACGGGCAGAGGGTCGCGACGACTCGCGATGTCTTTGATCTGCACATGGCGGAGCCATGGCGCCAACAGCGCAGCGGTCGTGCTGACCGGCTCTCCGGCCGCCCAGGGGTGCGCGATGTCCCAGACGGCGCCGACGCGCGCGTCGTCGACCGCGTCGAGCACCCTGGCGACGGCGAGCCCGGTGGAGTGGCTGTCGTGGGTCTCGAGCCAGATGTCGACTCCGGCGTGGCCGGCGGCAGCCCGCAGGCGGCGCACGATCATGGCGTCGTCGCCGCCGCCCGCGAACACCCGGATGGCCGTGAACCCGAGGTCGCGGGCGAGTTCCGCCTCGGCGCGGAGGCCGGCGAGCACCCGCTCGTCGTCGGCCTCGGTGCTGCCGAGTGCGACGTAGGTCGAGAGGCAGACCCGATCCACCCCGCCGAGCGCGGCGGCCACGGAGGCCCGCTGGGACGCATCCAGCCCCGGATGCGCGAACGAGTCGTCGGCCGACCGCAGTTCGATCGCGTTCCATCCCGAGGTCTCGGCGATCCCGACGACCTCTTCGACGCTCGCGGAGGGGCAGCCCAGTGTGGAGAATGCACGCCGTCGTGTCATGAAATCGGATCCTCACGAATGTGATTGCGGTGGGAGCGTCGCGGAGAAACGCTATAGAGACACTACAGAAACAAAACGTAGAAACAAAGCGCAACGCGCATCCGCCGGGCCCACCGAGGTGCTGTGCTCGCCGACGACGCCGCCGATCCCTTCGTCGTGGCGGTCGACCTGCTGAGCCAGGCCGGGAACGGCCCCGACTCCCCGGCTCGGTGGGCAGTGCGGGCGCGCCGCGCGGGTGGAGTCGTTCGAGGGTCACGAGCGATCGTGCGACGTGCGCGCCTGGAAGTACGGGAAGGCCGAGTTGCCGTGGCTCCCGGCGAGCATGGCCTGAGCGGCGGCCCCGGGGTGCGGCCGGCGTGCGACGGGCGCTACGCCCGCGGGGGCGCCACCGAGTCGCGCACCACGACGTGGGTGCCGAGCTCGACCGCCGAGCCGGGGAGACCCGAGACCGGCTTCTCGACGGCGAGACGCGCGGCCTCCCAACCCAGGTCGAACACCGGGAGGTGCACGGTGGTGAGGTTGGGGCGCACCTGCAGCGCCACCTCGTTGTCGTCGTAGCCGACCACCGAGATCTCTCCCGGCACGTCGACCCCGGCGTCGTGAAGCGCCCGCACCACCTCGACGGCGTGGAAGTCGCTGTTCGCGACGATGCCCGTCACCTCGGGATGCTCCTCGAGCAGCCGCCGCGTGTTGGCGTAGGTGGGGTCGCTGGTGCGGATGCGCCGGCTGCTGCTCGGCTGGAACTCCTCCGTGTAGGCCACCTCGAGCTCGAGGCCGAGCGCGCCCAGGGCTCGACGCACGCCGAGCAGACGGCCCTCGGTCGTGGAGTGGTTGCGCACGCCTCCGACGAAGGCGATGCGGCGATGTCCCTTCGAGGCGAGATAACTCGCGACCGCGAACGCGCCGCCCTCGTTGTCGTAGCCGACGCTGAGGGTGCCGGGGTGGGTGCCCGTGTCGTCGGGCCGGGCGCACAGCACCAGCCCCGCATCCACGTCGCCGAGCATGGTGAGGTAGTCGCCGAGCCGGTCGGGGTAGTCGTCGGCCCGCTGCATGCCACCGACGAAGACCAGGGCGTCGAGCTCGCGCTGCCTGGCGGCGAGCCGCACGATGTCGCGCTCCCGATCGAGATCGCCCTCCGTCGGGAAGATGGTGCAGATGCGGCCGTTCTCGGCGGCGGCGGCGTCGATGCCGGCGGTGACGCCCGAGACGAGCGACGATCGCACGTCGGTGACGATCACGCCGATGGTGCGCGTCGCCTCGCGCCGTCGGGTACGCGACTCGGAATAGCCGAGCTCCCGCATCGCGCCCACGACCTTCTCGCGCGTCGCGCCCGAGATGGGGTACGAGCCCGAGAGCACCCGCGAGGCCGTCGAGAGGGAGACCCCGGCGAGGGCGGCGACCTCACGGAGGTTCGCGCGCCGCACAGAATTCTCGGGGGCTTGCTTCATCGAGACCTCCTCACGCCGTCCATCTCACCGACACTAGCTCAGCCGATCCTCGGCGGCGTCACCCCTTGATGCCGTTCGCCATGCCGACGCTGCGGAGGAACTGCCGCTGGAAGATCAGGAACAGCACGATCGGCACGAGGAGCGACAGGAACAGCGCCGCCATCATCGCGGAGTACTCGAGCGACGGCTCCACCCTGGGCAGCGCGACCGAGATCGGCTGCACCTCGGGGTCGGGCAGTACCAGCAGGGGCCACAGGTACTCTTTGTACGCCGAGACGCAGCTGAGCAGCGCGAGCACGCTGATGATGGGCCGGGAGAGCGGGATCACGATCGACCAGAGCACGCGCACAGGCCCGGCGCCGTCGATGCGGGCCGCCTCGATGAGCTCACGCGGGATGGAATCGAAGAACCGCTTCGCCAGCACGAGCGAGAACGCACTGGCGCCGGCGGGAAGCCAGACCGCCCACATCGTGTTCAGCAGGCTGATGCCGAGACCGGGCAGGTCGAGCACCGTCAGGTAGAGCGGCACCAGGGAGATGACGCCGGGGATGAACAGGGTCGCCAGCACCGCCCAGTACACCACGGCGCCCCAGCGCGGCCGGAGGATGGACAGGCAGTACGCGCCGGTGATGCACACCACGAGTGTGACCGCGGCGCTGCCGAGCGCGAGCCACAGGGTGTTCAGCAGGTACTTGTAGATGCCGAGTTCGTTCCAGACCACGGCGTAGTTGCTGAAGTCGACCCCCGAGGGCCACCAGCCGAGCGGGTCGCGGATGAGGTCGGCAGTCGTCGAGATCGACGCCTTGGCCAGCCAGATCATCGGGAACACCGCTGCGACGACGAGGCCGACGAAGACGAGGATCTGGACGACACGGAGGGTCCAGCGCACTCGCGGGTCGTGACGGTCGCCCCACGACACCGCCGAGCGCACCGCCTCGTCGTCGGCGCTCCGGGGAGAGCGCCGCCAGAAGCCGCGATCGCGCACGGGCGCCGCTGCCTCCTCGCGGATGTCGAGGTCAGTCATTGTCACTCCATCTCCGGGTGGCGAACTGGTAGGCGACCGAGATGAGCGCCAGGGCGAGCGCCAGCAGCACGCTGAGTGCCGCCGCCGCACCGTAGTTGGAGTTCACGAAGCCGTACTGGTAGATCATCATCAGCACCGTGATCGAGGCGTTGTTGGGCCCGCCTCCGGTCAGCAGCTTGGGTTCGTTGAACACCTGGAGCGTGCCGATGATCTGCAGCAGCAGCAGGATCAGCACGACACCGCGGATCTGCGGGAGCGTGACGTGCCAGATGCGTCTCCACACCCCGGCGCCGTCGAGTTCGGCGGCCTCGTAGAGCTCGGGGCGCACGCCGCCGAGCGCCGCGAGGTAGATGATGACGGCGGTGCCGGCTCCCGCCCAGGTGCTGGCCACCACCATCGACGGGATGACCATCTGCTCCGAGTTGAGCCAGGCGAACGGACCGAGACCGATGCTGCCGAGGATCGAGTTGAACAACCCCTCCTCGCCCGGCAGGTACATCACCTTCCAGAGCAGGATGCCGACGACCGGGGGGATCACCACGGGCAGGTAGGCGAGGGCGCTGAACAGGCCCTTGCGCCGGCGGAGTTCGGCCATCACCACGGCGAGCGCGAGAGGGAGAGGTGCGCCGATGAGCAGAGAGATCGAGGTGAAGGCGATCGTGTTGGCGACTGCCTTCGGCAGCACCGGGTCGGTGAGCACGAACTCGAAGTTCGACCACCCCACCCAGGTGGTGGTGAGGAAGTTGGTCTTCTGGAGCGACAGCACGACGCCGCTGACGATCGGCCCCCAGGCGAAATAGGCGAAGACGATCACAAGGGGGGCGCCGAAGACGATGGCCCAGAGACCGCCGCCCTTCACCCAGCGTGAGAGGCGGACGCGAAGGGGACGTCGGGGCGCCGCCCCGACTCCCAAGTCCTTGAAGGCTCGGGAGCCGGAGGCGGCTGTGCGCTGCTGCATCATGAGGTGCTGAGTGCTCCGGTCATCCCTGCGAGATGATGCGGTCGATGCGCGACGAGGCGTCGGACACCAGGGCAGGGATGTCGGCGTTCTCGTCGGTCAGCGCCTGCTGCACCGTGGGAGCGAGGTCGGCGTAGACCTCCTGGGCGCGGGTGGCGGGCTCGGGCACCAGCGGGATGACCGTCAGGGAGTCGGTGTACCCGGTGAAGTGCGCGGGGTCGACGTTGATGTAGTCGGCGATCCACTCGCGGTACTGGTCGTAGGCCTCGGGGCTGAGCGGCGACAGACCCGGGAGCCCGACGACCCCGCCGTCGGCGACGATCGCCTTGGCGTTCGCCACGGCCGTCTCCTCGTCGGTGTACTTGCCGAAGTAGTAGAAATCGACCCACTCGGCGGCCGCGGTGAGCTGCTCCGGCGTCGACTTCGGGTTGAACATCTGCACGTTGCCCGAGAGCAGCGCGCCCTCCTCGCCGCCGGCCTGGGGAACGTGGGTGGCCCCGATCGTCGACAGGTCGAGCTCGTAGACGTTGTTCAGCCACTCGTAGGTCTGCACCGGGGCGATGAACATGCCGGCACGGCCGGCCGCGTACTCCTGCATGAGCGTCTTCAGGCTGAACAGCACGGTCGACCCCATCGACTTGTCGGTCCAGTACATGTCGTGCACCGTCTGCAGTGCGTCGACGCTCTCGGGGCTGTCGAGGGTGACCTCGCCGCCCGTCGGGTCTTCGACCGTGCCGCCGTGCGAGTAGACGGTGGCCGTGTAGATCCACCCGCCCTGGCCCTCCTCCGTCATCTGGAGATAGCCAGGCGCCCCGGTCTTCTCGGTGATGGTCTTGGCTGCCTCCCGCACCTCGTCCCAGGTGGCCGGCGGGTCGTCGGGGTCGAGGCCCGCCTGCTCGAAGAGCTGGCGGTTGTAGATGAGGCCCAGGGCGTCGACCGAGGTCGGGATGCCGTAGACGTTGCCGGCGTCGTCTTGGGCCTGCTTCAACGTGTCGGGGTTCACGCGGTCGACGATGCCGAGGGGCTCGACGATGCCCGTGATGTCGGCGACCTGGCCGTTGTCGATCACCTGCTGCGTGTTGGTGAACGGCACCGACATGACGGTCGGCATCGTGCCGCCGGCCACGAGGGCCGAGAACGAACCGTTGTCCCAGCGCGTCTCGCTGGTCTCGATGGTGACGTTGGGGTGTTCCTCCTCGAAGGAGTCGACGGCGTCGAGGAACCCCTTGCGGGCGGCCTCGGCCTGCGTGCTGGGCAGGTCGCCGACCGTGATGGTGACGGGGGCGTCAGGGTCGACCTGCGGCGCGGCGGGGGCGGATGCGGTGCAGCCTGCTGCGGCCAGCGTGACCGCGCCGACCGCGACGGCGGCGATGCCGTGTCGAATTCGGAGCTTCATCGTTGAGTCTCATTCTCTCTTGGGCACTGTTCTCGTGGGAGTGCGGAGATCGGCGAAGACCCCCCGCGATTGGCGATGCTAGTTGAACTAATTCAAATGTGCAAGGATGGACGCAGCACGAACCGGATGCACCAGGAGAGCGGGAAGATGGCTGAAGAAACACCGACGTCGATCGCCGATGTCGCCACACGCGCCCGAGTCTCCGTCGGCACGGTCTCAAATGCTTTGAACCATCCTGAACGCGTCTCGACCGCCACCCTGCGCCGGGTGCGCGCTGCGATCGACGAGCTGGGCTGGACGCCGTCGGGGCGCGCCCGCAAGGCGCCGGGGCGGCTGGAGACCATGGGCGTGGTGCTCGTCGACGCCTCGTCGTCGCGGGCCGCCGTGCTGGAAGGCATCCAGGAGCGCATCCGGCGCACCGACGTCGAAGCCCTCACGGCGTTCACCGACGGAGACCGCGAGCGACTGCTCGGTGCCCTGAACGCCTTCGAGCGGCTCGGAATGCACAGCATCATCCTCGAGTCAGGGGAGGGCACCGACCAGCTCGCCGAGTCGCTGACCTCCCGAGGCACGGCCGTGGTGATCGCCGGCGCCTCGAGCTCGTCGCGGCTGTCGGCGGCGGCCGTCGACGACGATGCGGCCTGCCGGCTGGTGGTCGAGCACCTCCTCACCGGCGGTCGGCGCCGCATCGTGCTGGCGCACGACGGCCGCGAGCCGGTCCGCTCGGCAGGGCGGGCGGCTGCCGCCCGGGCGGCAGCGAGCGACTCAGGGTTCGACCCCGACGCGGTGCTGATCGAGCAGGTGCTGCCCGGCGTGGGTGCGGCCGGCGGGCGCGCCGGAAGCGAGTTCCTCCTCGACCGGCGGGTGCAGTTCGACGCCCTCGTGTTCCCCGACGACTCAGCGGCAATCGGGGCCTGGCAGAACCTCGTCGAGCACGACCGCGCGGTACCGGGCGAGGTCGCCGTGGTGGGCTGCGGCGATTCCCCCGAGAGCGCGGCACTGGGCATCACGACCGTGCGACTCCCGCTGCACGCGGTCGGCTACCACTGCGCCGAGATGCTCCTCACTCAGCGCCGTGACCCCCGCACCGCCCGCCTGAAGCAGGTGCTCCCCGTCGACCTCGTGATCAGGAACTCCTCGCGATGACACTGAACCCGCTCCTCCGTGACGCGCTGGCCGGAGTCGGCGACTGGAACGACTACGAACGCGTCCTCGGCGCCCTCACCGAAGGCTACCGCCCCCCGCCGGTCGAGGTGGAGACCCGTTCCCTCGCGGGCCCCCACGGCGCCGTCCCGCTCCGCCTGTACCGCTCCGACCGCTCGGGGGAACGGATGCCCGGTCTGCTCTGGGTGCACGGGGGAGGCTTCACCGGGGGCTCGGTCGACATGCCGGAGGCCGACGTCGTGGCCCGCGAGCTCGCCCACCGCGCCGACGCGCTCGTGGTCACGGTCGATTACCGGCTCGCAGGGCCCGGCACCCTCTTCCCGGCCGGTCTCGACGACGTGCAGGCCGCGTGGCTCTGGCTCGCCGACCACGCCACCGAGCTGGGCGTCGATCCGGCCCGCCTGCAGCTCGGCGGCTGCTCTGCCGGCGGCAACCTCGCCGTCGCCGCGGCTCGGCGCGAACGCGACGCCGGCCGCCGGGTGCCCGCCGGGTTGCTGCTCGGCTATCCCACCCTGCACTTCCCGACCCCCGCGAGCGAAGGTCTCGGGGTCGAAGAGCTGCCCGAGATCCTCCGCTTCACCCCCGAGCACAACCTCGCCATCCTGCAGGGGTACCTCGGGCGCATCCACGACATCCCCGCCGACGTCATGCCGGGGCACGGGTCGGTGGAGGGTCTGCCGCCGACCCACCTGGCGCTCGGCGGGGTCGACGAGCTGCGCGCCTCGGGCGAGCTGTTCGCCCGGCAGCTGCGCTCGGTGGGCGGGCGTGTCGTCGTCGACGTCGCCGAAGGGCTCCCGCACGGGCACCTCAACATCCCGCCCGTGCCCGCGCTGCCGGAGATCGAGCGCAGTCTGGCGCGGCTCGCGGAATCGCTCCGCAGGGGCGTGGCTGCATGAGCTGGACGGCGCGGTTCATCTCGTCGCGCGACGAGGGCACGGCCGCCCCGCTGTTCCGGCGCGAGGTCGTGCTGCCGACAGGTCACGGCGAGGTCGTCTCGGCGGTGCTGCGGCTCGCGGCGCACGGGGTCTGCGAGGCGAGCATCGACGGTCGCCCGGTCTCCGACGAACTGCTCGCACCCGGGTGGACGAGCTACGAGTGGCGCACGCGGTACTCCGAGCACGACGTGACCGAGCGCGTACGGGGCGAAAGGTTCGCGATCGGCATCCGCGTCGGCAACGGGTGGTATCGCGGTCGCCTCGGCTGGGAGGGGGCCCGCGCGCTCTACGGGAGTCGGCTCGCCGTGATCGCGGAGCTGCGCATCCGCTTCGCCGACGGGCACCACCACCTCGTCGCCACCGACTCGGAATGGCGCACCTCGACGGGTGAGACCATCGCTGACGACCTCTACGACGGTCAGCGGATCGACGCCCGGCGCGCCCGGCCCGGCTGGGACCGTCCCGGGTTCGACGACTCGGAGTGGGCCCACGTCGAGGAACTACCCTCCGACACGTCGGAGCTGGTGGCCTCGACGGTTCCGCCGGTGCGTCGTCTGCGCGAGATCGCCCCCGCCTCGATCGCCCCGAGCCCGAGCGGCCGGATGATCGCCGACTTCGGGGAGGACATCGTCGGGTGGGTTCGGGTGACCGTCTCGGGGGCTGCCGGATCGCGCATCACCGTCAGGCACGCCGAGGTGCTTGAAGAGGGTGAGCTCGCGATCAGACCGCTGCGTTCGGCCCGCGCCACCGACGAGTACACGCTGAGCGGGGGAATCGACGTGTTCGAGCCCACCTTCACGTTCCACGGCTTTCGCTACGCCGAGATCGAGGGGTGGCCGGGTTGGCCCGCGGGGTCGGCCTCCGACCGGGTCGCGGCAGACGTCGCCACAGGTCTCACCGCTGTCGTCGTGGGTTCCGATCTGCCACGCATCGGGCGGTTCTCCTGCTCCGACCCGGAGCTCACCCGGCTGCACGAGAACGTGGTGCGGAGCGCGCAGGGCAACTTCCTCTCCCTCCCCACCGACTGCCCGCAGCGCGACGAACGACTCGGCTGGACGGGAGACATCGCGGTCTTCGCCCCGACGGCGGCGTTCCTGTTCGACGCGCAGGCCTTCCTCGCCGACTGGCTGCGCGACCTCGCCCTCGAGCAGCAGGCCAACGGCGGAGTGGTGCCCTACGTCGTGCCCGACCTGTTCCGGCACACCGGCATCCCGCCCGCCCTCGAGCCCTTCGACGCGACGGCGGTCTGGGGCGATGCGGCCGCCTGGGTGCCGTGGGCGCTGTGGCAGGCCTATGGCGACCCCGCGGTCCTCCGCGAGGCCTACCCGTCGATGGCCGCGCACGCCCGCCGGGTGCGTTCGTTGCTCTCGGCCGACGGGGTCTGGGATGCGGGGTTCCAGTTCGGCGACTGGCTCGACCCGACGGCGCCTCCCGACGACCCGATGGCGGCGGCAGCCGATCCCGGGGTGGTGGCGACCGCTTCGGCCTATCGCACCGCGCGCATCCTCTCCGAGACGGCGGCCGTGCTCGGGCGCTCCGGTGACGTGGCGGAGTTCGAGGCGCAGGCCGAAGCGCTCCGGGCCGCGTTCCGCAGGCTCTTCGTCAGCGACCGCACCATCACGAGCGACTGCGCCACGGTGTACTCGCTCGCGATCGTCTTCGGTCTCCTCGACGACGACCAGCTCGGCTGGGCGGGCGACAGGCTCGCCGAGTCGGTGGCCGCCTCCGGCCACCGCATCTCGACCGGATTCGCCGGGACACCCTTCGTGCTCGACGCCCTCACCCTCACCGGGCACCTCGACGACGCCTACCGGCTGCTGCTGCAGCGGGAGTGCCCGTCGTGGCTCTACCCGGTGACCCTCGGGGCGACGACCATCTGGGAACGCTGGGACAGCATGCTCCCGAACGGCGCGGTGAACCCCGGTGAGATGACGAGCTTCAACCACTACGCGTTCGGAGCCGTCGCCGATTGGATGCACCGGTCGATCGGCGGGCTCGCACCGGCGGAGCCCGGGTACCGCCGCATCCTCGTCGAACCTCGCGTCGGCGGGGGCATCTCCTGGGCCGAGACCTCACTCGAGACGCCCCTCGGACGCGCGTCGGTGCGGTGGGAGCTCGAGGGAGAGCGGGCGCACCTCGCGGTCGTGGTGCCGCCCGGCTCGACAGCGCTGCTGCGCGTCGGCGACCTCGAGCGCGAGCTGGCGGGCGGCAGCCACGAGCTCACCGTGCCGGTGTCCCCATCCGTGTCGGCGGCGGCGGCGCCCGTGCCCGCGCCGAACCCTGCGTCGTTGAACTCGCCGCGGCCGGTCGCCTGATGCGTGCCCGACCGGCGACCGAGCCGCACGGCCCGACGCCGCTCGCGATCTTCGACCTCGACGGTACGCTCGTCGACTCCGGCGCGAACATCCTCGCCGGCCTCCGTGCGACCTTCGCCGCGCTCGGGCTGCCGGTGCCAGACGACACGGAACTCGTGCACTACATCGGGCCACCCGTGCGGCACTCCTTCCGTCTCCGGGCCGGCCTCGACCACGCCGACGCGGAGGAGGCCGGGCGGCTCTACGGGCGCATCTCCGACGAGCGCTTCCGCGACGGGGTGAGCGTGTACCCGGGTGTCCGCGAGGCCCTGGATGCGCTGGCCGAGAACGGTGCACGGCTCGCGATCGCCACCTCGAAACCCGAACCCCAGGCCCTCGCCCTGCTCGACGAGCACGGCTTGAGCGGGGGCTTCGAGGTCGTGGTGGGCTATCGGCCCACCGGGGAGCGGGAAAGCAAGGCGGAGATCATCCGCGAGGTGCTCGACCTCGTGGCCGGCCCCGGCGGGACGGCCGAGGCCGCGGTGATGGTGGGCGACCGGGAGCACGACCTCACCGGCGCGTCGGCCAATGGCATCCCCTCGGTCTGGGCGGGCTGGGGATACGGCTCGCCCGAGGAGGGCGCGTTCGCCACGCTCACGGCCGCACAGCCCGAGCAGCTCGCCGACGCGGTCTGGAGCGTGATCGGCCCGGTCCACCGGCCGAGCCGCTGAGTCTTCCGCCGCGCCCCAGCTCGGGCGCCGCTCACCTCCGTTCGTCGTCGACCGCGCAATATTAGCGTTCACATTAGGGCCACCGCGTGCCCAACGCCAGTACCAAGTCCGTAACGAACATCCGCGAAAAATCACAATTGTGAAGGCTCACAATTTGTGTCAAGCTTCTGCTCCAGCGGCACCGACGTGGTTGCCGCACCCGGCACCAGACGCAGCACCGAAGCGGCCGGGAGGTTGAACAGAGAGGTTCATCACGATGAAGAAGAAGTTCATCGGACTCGCGGCGGCCGGGGCCATGCTCCTCACCCTCGCGGGCTGCGCCGGCGGGGGAGACACCGGTACCGCAGGCTCCGACGGCCCCAAGCCCGTCGACCAGCTCGTCGTCGGCTTCGCCCAGGTGGGTGCGGAGAGCGGATGGCGCACCGCCAACACCACCGACATCCAGTCGGCGTTCAAAGACGCCGGCATCGAGCTCAAGTTCTCCGACGCCCAGCAGAAGCAGGAGAACCAGATCAAAGCCATCCGCTCCTACATCCAGCAGGGGGTCGACGTCATCGCGTTCTCGCCCGTCGTCGAGACCGGGTGGGACGCCGTGCTCAACGAAGCCAAGGCCGCGAACATCCCTGTCGTGCTCACCGACCGCGCGGTCGACTCGCAAGACGACTCGCTCTACGTCAGCTTCCTCGGCTCCGACTTCGTCGAAGAGGGCAAGAAGGCGGGCGACTGGGTGGTCGAGGAGTACAAGGACTCGACCGACCCGGTGAAGATCATCCAGCTCGAGGGCACCACGGGCGCCGCCCCCGCCATCGACCGAGCCGAGGGCTTCGCCGACGTCATCGGCGGCGACGACAAGTTCGAGATCGTCGCCAGCCAGACCGGCGACTTCACCCGCGCCGGCGGCAAGCAGGTCACCGAGGCGCTGCTGAAGTCGAACCCCGACGTCGACCTCATCTACGCCCACAACGACGACATGGCGCTCGGTGCCATCGAGGCGATCGAGGCGGCGGGCCTGAAGCCGGGCGAAGACATCAAGATCGTCAGCGTCGACGCGGTGAAAGACGGCATGCAGGCGCTCGCCGATGGCAAGATCAACTTCATCGTGGAGTGCTCGCCGTTGCTCGGCAAGCAGCTCGTCGACATCGTCGAGCAGATCAACGACGGTGAGACCCCCGAGAAGCGCATCATCACGGAGGAGACCACCTTCGACCAGGAGCAGGCCAAGGCGGCCCTGCCCGACCGGCAGTACTGATCACACCCGGTGACGGATGCGCGGGACACACCGCGCATCCGTCAACCCCTGCACACAGCACGCACCCTTCCCTCGAAGAAGCCCTTCCCTCGAAGAAGAGAGAACCATGACCGCACCCGTCGTCGAGATGACCGGAATCTCGATCTCGTTCCCCGGTGTGAAGGCGCTCGACGGCGTCGACTTCCGCATGTTCCCCGGCGAGGTGCACTCGCTGATGGGAGAGAACGGCGCCGGCAAGTCCACCATCATCAAGGCACTCACCGGGGTGTACCAGATCGACAGCGGCTCCATCGTCGTCGACGGGGCTCCGGTGTCGTTCAGCGGGCCCGCCGCCGCGCAGGCCGCCGGTATCGCCACCGTGTACCAGGAGGTGAACCTGCTGCCGAACCTCTCGGTGGCCGAGAACATCCTGCTCGGGCGCGAGCCTCGCCGCTTCGGGTCGATCGACGGGCGCGCCATGCGGCGCCGCGCCGCGACGCTCCTCGAGGGCCTCGGCCTCGACATCGAGCCCGGGTCGCTGCTCGGCTCGCACTCGCTCGCCGTGCAGCAGCTCGTGGCCATCGCCCGGGCCATCGACATCGACGCGAAGGTGCTCATCCTCGACGAACCCACCTCGAGTCTCGACGCCGACGAGGTGGCCGAGCTGTTCCGGGTCATCAGGTCGCTCCGCGACTCCGGCGTGGCCATCCTCTTCGTCTCCCACTTCCTCGACCAGATCTACGAGATCACCGACCGGCTCACGGTGCTCCGCAACGGGCGTCTGGTGGGGGAGTACCTCACCGAGGAGCTGCTGCGCATCGACCTGGTGCAGAAGATGATCGGCAAGGAGCTCACCGCGCTCGAGGAGATCGGGCGTCGCTCCCACACCGCCGAGGGCGTGGTGGAGGCCGACCGGCCCGCCGACTTCGTGCGTGCCGAGGGGCTGGGGCGGAAGGGCGCGATCGAACCCTTCGACCTGGTGATCGGGGAGGGTGAGGTCGTGGGCCTCGCCGGCCTCCTGGGTTCCGGGCGCACCGAGCTCGCGCGCATCCTCGGCGGCATCGACCGCTCCGACAGCGGCCGGCTCGAGATCACCGGCTCCGGCACGAAGCTCCGCACGCCCCGGCAGGCCATCGGCCGCCGCATCGCCTACTCGTCCGAAGACCGGCGGGGCGAGGGCATCATCAACGAGCTCACCGTGCGCGACAACATCGTGCTCGCGCTGCAGGCCGATCGCGGCTGGTTCCGGCCCATTCCGAAGAAGCGGCAGGAGGAGCTCGCCCAGAGCTACATCCAGGCCCTCAACATCCGCCCGGCGAACCCCGACGCGCTCGTGCGCAACCTCTCGGGCGGCAATCAGCAGAAGGTGCTCCTGGCGCGCTGGCTGGCGATCGCACCCAGGCTGCTCATCCTCGACGAGCCCACCCGCGGCATCGACATCGGGGCCAAGGCCGAGATCCAGAAGCTCATCTACACGCTCGCCGAGAACGGCATGAGCGTGGTGTTCATCTCGGCCGAGCTCGAAGAGGTGCTGCGGCTCTCGCACCGCGTGGCCGTGCTGCGCGACCGGCGTCTCGTCGCCGACATCGAGAACGACGGCATCACCGTCGACGCCCTGCTCGCGCTCATCGCCGACGGCTCGGTGGCAGACGACCCCGTGGCCGACGCCGCCGGCGACACCCCCGCCCCCGCCCTCCAGACCACGGGAGACCCACGATGAACGCCCTCCTCCTCCGTGCCGTGTCGAGCCGGCTGTTCTGGCCGATCGTCATGCTGCTCCTGCTGGTGGCGATCAACGTCATCGCCTTCCCCGGCTTCCTCACCATCACGGTGAAGGACGGGCACCTGTTCGGCTCGGTCATCGACATCCTGCGCAACGGCGCCCCGACCCTCATCATCGCCGTGGGCATGACGCTCGTCATCGCCACCAGGGGAATCGACCTCTCGGTCGGCGCCGTCGCCGCCATCTCGGGTGCGGTCGCCTGCTCCATCCTCCTCGGCTCCTCCGACCCCGGCTCGTTCGGCACGGTCGCCGTCGCCGTGGCGGTGGCCCTCCTCATCGCCCTGGTGCTCGGAGTGTGGAACGGGTTCCTGGTCTCGGTGATCGGCATCCAGCCCATCATCGCCACGCTCATCCTCATGACCGCCGGCCGCGGAGTGGCCATGCTCATCACCGAGGGCCAGATCCTCACCGTCGACAGCGCCCCGTTCAAGGCGCTCGGCTCGGGCTTCTGGTTCGGGCTGCCCGTGGCCGTGGTGATCGGGGCCGGCATCTTCGCCCTCGCCGCCCTGCTCACCCGGCGCACCGCTCTCGGCATGCTCATCGAGTCGGTCGGCATCAATCCCGAGGCCAGCCGCCAGGCCGGCGTGCGGGCGCGCGGCCTGCTGTTCGCCGTGTACACCTTCTGCGCACTGTCGGCCGGCATCGCCGGCCTCATCCTCACCGCGAACCAGACGGCGGCGGATGCGAACAACACCGGCCTGTTCATCGAGCTCGACGCCATCCTCGCGGTGGTGATCGGCGGCACCTCGCTGGCAGGCGGCCGCTACTCGCTCGCAGGAACGCTGATCGGGGCGCTCGTCATCCAGACCCTCGTCACCACGGTCTACACGGTGGGCATCCCGCCCATCATCACCATGGTGTTCAAGGCCGCCGTGGTCACCGCCGTGTGCCTCCTCCAGTCGCCCGCCACCAACGCCGCGTTCGCGCGGCTGCGTCAGCGCATCGCCGCGCGAACCGCCCGAGTCAAGGAAGCAGCAGCATCGTGACGTCGACCCTCGAACGACCCGCCACCGAGGCGCCCGCGGGGCGCAGCGGCATCCGTTCCCCACGCCGCCCCCTCGACCGCGTGCGCGACCTGCTCACGAGCCCGAAGTCGGGGCCCGTGCTCGTCACCGCCGTCCTGTTCGTGGCGGTGTTCGTGGCGGGCGGCATCCGCTACAAGGGGTTCTTCTCGGGGCAGGTGTTCCTCAACCTGTTCGTCGACAACTCCTACCTCATCGTGCTCGCCGTCGGCATGACCTTCGTCATCCTCACCGGCGGCATCGACCTCTCGGTGGGCGCCGTGGTGGCGCTGTCGACGATGATCGCGGCGAGCCTGCTGCAGAGCGGGTGGTCGCCCGGGGTCGTGATCCCGCTCATCCTGGTGCTCACGAGCGTGCTGGGGCTGCTGGTCGGGCTCATGATCCACGTCTTCAAGGTGCAGCCGTTCATCGCGACCCTCGCCGCCATGTTCCTCGCCCGAGGGCTCTGCTACGTCATCTCAAAAGACTCGATCTCGATCACCGAGCCCGCGTTCGTGGCCCTCGCCGTGACCCGCATCCCGCTCGGCGGCGGGCTCAGCATCACGCCGAGCGTCGTCATCGCGCTGGTCGTCGTGGTCGTCGCCGTGTGGGTGCTCGGGTTCACCCGCTTCGGCCGCACCGTGTACGCCATCGGTGGCAACGAGCAGTCGGGCATGCTGATGGGGCTGCCGGTGGCCCGCACCAAGGTGATCGTCTACGTGGTGAGCGGCTTCTGCTCAGGGCTCGCCGGCGTGCTGTTCTCCTTCTACACGCTCTCGGGCTATCCGCTCACGGCCATCGGCACCGAGCTCGACGCCATCGCCGCCGTCGTCATCGGCGGCACGCTGCTCACCGGCGGCTACGGGTTCGTGCTCGGCTCGGTGCTCGGGGTGCTCGTCCTAGGCGTCATCCAGACCATCATCACCTTCGAGGGAACGCTGTCGTCGTGGTGGACCAAGATCTTCATCGGCGCATTGCTCCTCGTCTTCATCATTCTGCAGAAGGTGCTCACGGCGAGACGACGGTGAGCGAAAGGCCCGCGATAATACGAAGACGCGCCGACCCCGCGCCCAGACGCGATCACCCCGCGCCGACACCGCGCCCACCCGCGCCGATGAGGACCCAGAGTGACTGAAGACGACAAGGCGCGAGCCGCCACGATCTTCGATGTCGCGCGCCTGGCGGGGGTGTCGCACCAGACGGTGTCGCGGGTGCTCAACGACCTGCCTAACGTGCGGCCGGCCACCCGGCAACGCGTCGAGAACGCCATCCGTCAGCTGCGCTACGTGCCCTCGCCGGCGGCGCGCGCCATGGTGACGCGGCGCTCGCGCACCATCGGGCTCATCACCACCGGGTCGGCCGACTTCGGGCCCTCCTCGACGGCGCTGCACTTCAACGAGACGGCGAGGGATGCGCGCTACGCCGTCATCACCGCCGGACTCCTCGAGGCGGACGCCGCGCACGTGCGCAGCGCGGCCGAGCTGCTGGTGCGGCAGAACGTCGAGGCGATCGTGCTCATCGTGCAGGAACGGGCGGCGGTGGAGGGCATCACCGGGGTGGATCTCGGGGTGCCGGTGGTGGCGGTGTCGTCGGAAGACCGCGGGGCGCCGCACCGCGTGGCGCTCGACCAGTACGCGGGGGCGCGCGCCGCGGTCGACCACCTGGTGGGGCTCGGGCACCGCGACATCAGGCACATCGCAGGGCCTGCGGGGTCGATGGATGCTGCGGAGCGGGTGCGCGGATGGTTCGGCGGCCTCGCCGCCCACGGGCTGGTGAGCCGCGAGCCGCTCGTCGGCGACTGGACTCCGGCCAGCGGATACGCCCACGGCGTGCGGCTCGCGTCGGAAGGGTCGGCGACGGCGGTGTTCGTGGCGAACGACCAGATGGCGCTCGGGCTCATCAGGTCCTACACCGAGGCGGGGCTGCGGGTTCCCGACGACCTCAGCGTCGTGGGGTTCGACGACATCCCCGAGGCAGCGTTCTTCTCGCCGCCGCTCACCACCGTGCGGCAGGACTTCACGGTGCTCGGGCGAGCGGCGATGGAGGCGGTGCTCGGCGTGCTGGGGGAGCGCGAGGGCGGGGCGCCGGAGGCGCTCGCCGGGGACGGACTTGGGGTGTCGCTCGTGGTGCGGGCGAGCGCGGCGGCGCCGGCGGCGGCGCCTTCGCCCGCCGCCGGCGCCTCGCGAGCTCACGCCTCCGAGATCTCCTCCACGGTCTCGCCGGTCTCGGCCGCCGAGAGGGAGAGGGCCACGTCGGCCTGACTGATGATGCCGACGAGCTCGTGCCCGTCGATCACCGGCAGTCGGCGCACCTGATACTCCTGCATCACCCGGAGCGCCTCCCGCACGTCGTCGTCGGCGCCGACGGTCACCGGCTCGCCGTCGGCGAGCTCGGACACCTTCACCGACCCGGGGTCGCGCCCCACGGCGACCACCTTCACCACGATGTCGCGGTCGGTGATCATGCCGGCCAGCTTGCCGTCGTCGCCGCAGATGGGGAGTGCCCCGACGTCGAGGTCGCGCATCAGCGTCGCGGCCTCCCCAATGGTCTGACCGATCCCGGCGCACTGCGGGTCGGGGGTCATGATGTCGCGTGCGACAGTCATCTCGCGCCGCCTACTTCGTGCTCAGCTTGTCTTTGATGACTCCCGCCGCCTTGTCGACGATGTTGGGCTTCGCGTCGGTGCCGAAGAAGCGCGGGTCGGGCTGCGTGGGCGGCGGCATCGGCACGGTGTTCTGCGGCCCGTCGAGGTAGCTGAACTCGCCCTTGCCGTCGGGCGTGGGGCCCGAGGCCCAGCTGCCCTCGGCCGCGGCGGCGCCGTCGGAGAAGTTGATGTACTGGTACGCCACGTCGCGCTGCTCCTGCGACAGCGGGAAGTTGCTCGGCACGGGCAGGTCTTCCTTGCCCTCGGCGCGCAGCTCGGCGGCGGCGGCGATCCACTGGTTCTGGTGCATCGTGTCGCGGGCCAGCAGGAACGACAGCAGGTCACGCACCCCGTGGTCGTCGGTCATGTTGTAGAGGCGGGCCACCTGCAGCCGGCCCTGCATCTCGGCGTTGGCGTTCGCCGTGAAGTCAGCGAGCAGGTTGCCGCTCGCCGTGATGTACGACCCCTGCCACGGGTTGCCGTTGCTGTCGACGGGCCGCACACCCGCGCCGGCCACGATGGCGGCCTGCACGTCGGTGCCCCCGATCACGGCGCCCAGCACCGGGTCGGCGGCGATCGCCGCCTCCGACTGCTCCACGGGTGCCTTCTCGAGCAGCTGCGCGATCATCACCGCGATCATCTCGACGTGCCCGAACTCCTCGGCGCCGATGCCGAACAGCAGGTCGCGGTACTTGCCCGGCTCGTGCGCGTTCCAGGCCTGGAACCCGTACTGCATGGCCACCGTGATCTCGCCGTACTGGCCGCCGAGCACCTCCTGGAAGCGCCTCGCGAACACCGCATCCGGCTTGGTCGGTGTCGCCTTGAACTGCATCTCCTGCTTGTGGAAGAACACGTCTCGCTCCGATTCTCTTGCTCTGTCGTCTCTGCACGACGAGGAGTTCCCCGCCGCAGCTCGCACACTCGCGAACCTACGGACGCGCCTCAGACCGGCGAGGGGCTGGACACCCGGGCCACCGAGGCGTACAACGCGCGAGGCGGTCATCGTCGCGACGCGCGTCCTGCCGGTCCCACACGGGGTCGGCCGCCCCCCGTGTCAACCCCCGAGCGGATGCACGCCCGCCGAGGGAGCGTGGGTTGAGGCATCGAGGTGGAGGAGGCCGCATGGGCAGGAAGGCGCTCGCCGTCACGCTGGGGGTGACCGGGGTGGTGGCCACAGCATCCGTCTGGGGTGTCGCGCGACGGTCACGTCGACCGCACGACGACGGGCACCGCTGGAACGTCGTCACGATCGCCCGGCCGCCGAGTGAGGTGGTGCAGGAGCACTCGCTGCCGGAGCCGCTCGCCGTGCTGCACGACGTCATCGACGTCACCTGGAGCGCCGCGCCCGGCGACCGCGGCACCGAGCTGCGGGCCCGCCCGCGCGCCGAGGTGTTCCAGAAAGACCCGCGCGACATCCGCCGTGCCGTGCGCGAGGCGCTGCGCGAGACGAAGCAACTGCTCGAGGTGGGGCACCTGATGACCCTCGACCCGAAGCCCGAGGGTGCACGGCCGAGCACCCCGGCGGGGCTCGTCGTCGACCTCGTGACCCGTCGCTCGCCCGAGGAAGGTGTGCTGTGAAGGCCCTCTGCTGGACAGGTATCAACAAGCTCGCGGTCGAAGACGTCGCCGAGCCGAGCATCCTCGATCCCGGCGACGCCATCGTCAAGGTGACGCTCTCGGCGAGCTGCGGATCCGATCTGCACCTGCTCGGCGGGTACGTGCCCGGCATGCGCGCCGGCGACGTGCTGGGCCACGAGTTCCTCGGCGAGATCGTCGCCGTCGGCCCCGGGGTCGAGCGCCGGCAGGTGGGCGAGCGGGTCGTGGTGTGCTCGTTCATCAGCTGCGGGCGGTGCTGGTACTGCACGAACGGCCTCACCTCGCTGTGCGACAACACCAACCCGCATCCGGGACTCGGCGAGGGCCTGTTCGGCGCACCCACCGGCGGATGCTTCGGCTACAGCCAGATCACCGGCGGCTTCGCGGGAAGTCACGCCGAGTACGTGCGCGTGCCCCACATCGACACCGGCGCCTTTCCCGTGCCCGAGGGGCTCAGCGACGAGGCCGCGGTGTTCGCCTCGGATGCGGTGCCCACCGGGTGGATGGGGGCCGACCTCGGCGGGGTCGGCCCCGGTTCGGTGGTGGCCGTCTGGGGAGCCGGCGGCGTGGGACAGATGGCCGCGCGGGCGAGCCTGCTGCTCGGAGCCGAGCGGGTGATCGTGATCGACCGCCTGCCCGAACGACTCGCTCAGGTGGAGTCTGTCATCGGTGCCGAGACGCTCGACTACTCGCAGACCGAGGTGCTCGCCGAGCTGCGCGAGCGCACCGGTGGCCGCGGGCCCGACGTGAGCATCGAGGCCGTGGGCATGGAGGCGCACAGCGAGCGGCCCGACTACCTCTACGACAAGGTGAAGACGGGCCTGAAGCTGCAGACCGACCGGCCCACAGCCGTGCGCGAGGCGGTGCTGGCCACTCGCAAGGGCGGCAGCCTGTTCGTGCTCGGGGTGTTCGGCGGGGTCGTCGACAAGTTCCCCCTCGGCGCGATGATGAACAAGGGGCTCACCGTGCGCGGGGCGCAGCAGCACGGGCACCGCTACATTCCGATGCTGCTCGAGCGCATGGCGGCGGGGGAGATCCGCACCGACCACCTCGCCACCCACGTGATGCCGCTCGATGAGGCGCCGGAAGGGTACGCGATGTTCAAGTCGAAGAGCGACGGATGCGTGCGGGCGGTGTTCAGGCCGTGAGCGGTGGTCTCTGGGCCGGGTGGGGGCGCGGGTCGTCGGGGTGGGACGAGTGAATGGATCGTTGCCCTCGGTGTCGGTCGTCATCCCGGTGAAGGACGACGCCGAGCGGCTCCGGGTCTGCCTCGACGCCCTCGGCCGGCAGAGCGTCGCGCCGCTCGAGGTGGTGGTGGTCGACAACGCGTCCACCGACGACAGTGCGCAGGTGGCCCGTGCCGCCGGTGCGCGGGTCGTGCGGGAGGATCGCCCAGGCATCCCCGCCGCGGCGTCGGCAGGCTACGACGCGGCGACGGGCGAGGTGATCGCGCGGCTCGATGCCGACAGCATCCCGAACGCCGACTGGGTGCGTGCGGTCGCGGTGTCCATGGCGAGGCGGCCCTGGCTCGGTGCCATCACGGGCGGAGCCAGGTTCTCGGGCGGGCCCCGCCTGCTCCGGCGGGCGGGCGCCGCGCTCTACCTCGGCGCATATCAGTGGGCACTGCTGCTGGCACTCGGACACCCCGCACTCTTCGGATCGAACCTGGCCATGCGCCGGGAGAGCTGGGAGGCCGTGCGCTTCGCCGTGCATCGCAGCGACACCGAGGTGCACGACGACCTCGACCTCTCGTTCCACCTGGGCGGCCGTTTCGCCGTCGCCTTCGTGCCCGGCATCGCGGTGCAGATCTCGCACCGCCCGCTCACCGACGCCTCCTCGATGCGCCGCCGCTTCGCGCGCGGCTTCCACACCGTCTTCGTCCACTGGCCGGCCGAGCTGCCCTGGCATCGCTGGCGCACGGTACTCGCGCGCCGTCGCGCCACCCGCACCGAGCGTTCGACGCCGGTCGCCGAATCGGTGCTGGACACGCCGCGAACGGCCGACTAGTGTTGCTGAGCCCGGCCGCACCGTCCGGCGTACGACACCCCGTTGACCTGGAGAGGACTGAGCCGTGAGCTATCTGCGCCGTCTCAGCATCCGTTCCTCCGGCGTTCGTTCGACCGAGCAGCAGAAGCAGCTCCGAGAACTGAACCCTCTCCAGCACCTCGCGTAACGCGGCCGTCTTCACACGCCCCGAGACCGTGAGGATCCCGGGGCGTTCGTCGTCTCCCCACCCCTCGTGGCGGTGACGTGTCGAATCCCCGGGTGCCCCCATCCGTTGGATTCCACACAGATAGAAAGACGATGAAAGAGATCTCCACGCGCCTGCTCAGCTGGGCCAGCATCCTCGATGCGAAGGCCGAAGCGCAGGCGCGCACCACCTCGACGATGCCGTTCGTGTTCCCGCACGTCGCGCTGATGCCCGACGCCCACCTCGGGCTCGGGGCCACCGTCGGGTCGGTCATACCCACCCTCGGGGCAGTGATGCCCGCCGCGGTGGGCGTCGACATCGGATGCGGCATGATCGCCGTGCGCACCCAGTTCCGCCTCGAAGACGCCACCGGCGAAGCGCGGGAGCTGCGGGTGCTGCGTGAGCAGATCGAGCGGGCCATCCCCGTCTCGGCCGGTGCGCACAACAACCGCATCGTCGCCACCGCTGAACCGCGCGTCGCGGAGCTCGAGGCGCTCGCCGAGGAGGCGGGCTTCGACCCCGGCCAGGCGCTCGGGCGCTGGCGCGAGCAGCTCGGCACGCTCGGCAGCGGCAACCACTTCATCGAAGTGAGCGTCGACGAGTCGGATCGGCTGTGGCTGTTCCTGCACTCCGGCAGCAGGGGTGTGGGCAACCGCATCGCGCAGCGCCACATCAAGGTCGCCCAGAGGGCGATGGCGACGTGGTGGATCGAGCTGCCCGACCCCGACCTCGCCTACCTCGTCGAGGGCACGCCCGAGTTCGACCGGTACATCGCCGAACTGCGGTGGGCGCAGCACTACGCGCTGCTCAACCGTGAGGAGATGATGGACAGGGTCGCGCGCCAGTTCGGTGACTGGATGGGCGCCCCCGTCATCGAGGAGGAGCGCATCAACTGCCACCACAACTTCACCCAGAAGGAGACCCACTGGGGCAAGAGCGTGTGGCTGTCGAGGAAGGGCGCCATCTCGGCGCGGGCCGGCGAGCTGGGGCTCATTCCCGGATCGATGGGTACGGCGTCGTACGTGGTGGAGGGGCTCGGCAACGCGGCGGCGCTGCACTCCTCGCCGCACGGCGCGGGGCGCGAGTACTCGCGGAGCGCCGCCCGCAAGACCTTCACGCACGAGCAGTTGCGTGAGGCGATGGCGGGCATCGAGTACCGCGACACCGACGCGTTCCTCGACGAGATCCCTGCGGCGTACAAGCCGATCGACCAGATCATGGCCGATGCCGCCGACCTCGTCACGATCCGCCACCGCCTCCGCCAGATCGTCAACGTGAAGGGCGACTGAGGTCTCGGTCTCGTCGCCATCGTCGTCGGGGGTGGGGCGCCGCTTCGCGGCCCCCGCCCCCGGCGTCACGCGATCTGGATGCGCCGATCGTCGATCTCGACCTCGATGTGCAGATGGCCGCCGAGCGCCTCCACACAACGGCGCAGGGTCGCGATCTGAGTCGTCTGGAGGTCGCCATGCTCCAGCCGCGACACCCGGTTCTGGCTGACGTCGAGGCTCTGCGCCAGTGCGGTCTGGGTGAGACCCATGGCCTTGCGGAGTTCGCGGAGGCGGTACGCGCGAACCTCGTCGAGCATCCGCTCCTTGATCGCCTCGACGGATGCGCGGTCGACCGGCCGGCGGGCGACGACGTCAGAGAGGGAGGTGCTCATCGGTGTTCTCCGTTCGTGTGTGCCAGGTAGCGGTCGAAAAGCCGGTCGGCCCGGGGAATCGCCTCCCGATACCAGCGCTGCCACGCTCCCGCCTTGACGCCTGCGACCAGGGCGATGACAGGTTAGATGCCTCGAGACGGGACGGCAAGGCGGCGGCCGACGATCACCCGGGCGCTGGGCTCCCCGCCGATATCATCGGGCGGGGGCGCACGGAGGCGGGCGCGGGGCGGGGAGGGCTGAGGGTGGGGGAGGAGTTGCCGCGGCGGGTGCGGGTGGAGTGGGTGGGGTGGCTGGTGCGGAACCGGGGGGTGCCGTCGCTGGCGGCTCCGGTGATCGCGGCGGTGGCCGTGATCGTGGTCGTCGCGGAGCCCGGGCCGCCTCTGCTGTACATCGCGGTGCTGACGGCGATCCTCGCCGTCGGGAGCCTGCTCCGGCTTCGCGCCGACGGACGGCGGGCTCGTGCTGTGCTGCAGGCGATGACCCGGCGGGGCGCCCGTGACGTCGCACTCGCGCGCAGCTCGGAGGAGTTCGTGCGCGTGGCATCTCTGCTCCTCGGGAAGGAGGTTCCGGTCACCACCGACGAGCATCTCGCCGCGACGCTCGACGCCACCGGCATCGCGGTGTGGCGCTGGGAGGCGGGCGAGGCCGTGCTCGTGGTGCGCGGGCCCTGGAGCGACGTCGAGTCGTGCGCCCCGGTCGTCGTCTCGACGACCCTCGCCGAGGAGCGCGCCGTCGGACTACGGATGCGCCGCCCGGGAGCACCCGTCGTGCTTCCACTGTCGTTCCACACCCGGGGGCATTGACGGTGCTGCCGGTCGACGATGCCGAGTTCCGCATCCGTCTCGCAGAGATCGACACTCGCATCCGCTCCGCCGCGGCGGGCGAGGGCGATCACCGCGTGGCACGCCCGGATGGGGGCGACTCGAACGCGGGCTGACCCCGGGCCGGCGTGGCGGGGGCCGCGGTTGCTCAGCGCATCGAGTCCCAGAGGGGTTTGAGGCGCATGAGCTGCTCGTCGCGCCAGCGGACGCGGTCGGGCCATGACTCGAGGGGGAGGGTGGCGCGGCGCTGGGCGACGGCGGATGCGACGAGGTCGGGAGTCCAGGGGTCGTGCTGGCCGCGTTCGGCGCCCATGCGCTCGTAGGCGGGGCCCATCTTCTCGGCGTGCGACTCGAGTCCGCCGCGGGTGTTGAGGTCGACGGTCTCGAACGGGCCGATGAAGCTCCACCGGCGGCCGAGGCCGCTGCGCACCACCTCATCGATGTCGTCGACCGTCGCCACACCGTCGCGCACGAGCGCGTACGCCTCGCGCAGCACCGCGCCCTGCAGGCGGTTGAAGAGGAAGCCCTCCACCTCCTTGCGCACGAACACCGGGCGCAGCCCGGCGGCGCGGTAGAGGTCGGCGGCACGCTCGAGAAGTTCGGGGTCGGTCGCGGGGGTGGGCACGAGCTCGATCACCGAGAGCAGGTACGGCGGGTTGCCCGGGTGCGCGACGATCACCCGCTCCGCCAGCGCCGGGTCGTCGCCCGCGATGCTGCTCGGCACGATCGCCGAGCTCGAACTCGCCAGCACAGCGGATGCAGGGGCCGCCTCGGCGACGGCCGCGAACAGCTCGCGCTTCAGCTCCAGCCGCTCCGGGGCGCACTCCTGCACAAGCTCGACATCGGCCACGGCTGTCCCCAGATCGGCCTCGAACGACACGCGACCAGCGATGGTGTGTGAGGACTCGTCGCCCAGCAGCCCATGTGCGGCCAGCAGCTCGAGCCGCTCGGCGAGCTCACCGCGCGCCCGCTCGAACGCCTCGGGAAACGCATCCCACACCCGCACCGCGAACCCGGCCCCCGCGAACAGCACAGCGAACGCCACCCCGATCGACCCGGCCCCGGCGATGGCGACCGTGCGCTCCCGCGTGCCTCGCACATCCGTTGCCGCGGGCGCCGGCCCGGGCGCCGGGGGCGGCGTCACACCGTCCACCAGGAACGGTCGCCGGCGTAGGCGTGCTCGAGGATGGCGAGCACGTCGTCGCGGGTGAGCTCGCGCGGGTTGTTGGCGGTGAGGCGGGTGGCGAGCAGTGCCTGGTCGGCGACGAAGCCGAAGTCGTCGGGGGAGAGCCCGAGCGTCTTCAGGTCGAGCGGCGCCCCGAGTGCCTCGAGCAGCGCCTCGATGCGCAGGATACCGGCGTGCGCCTGCTCCTCCAGCGGGGACGCGGGGTCGGCGACGCCGAGGATCCGCCCGATCTCGGCGAACTCCGCCACGCGCTCGGGCAGGTTGAACCGCATGATCGACGGCAGCAGCGCACTGATGCCGAACCCGTGCGGCGTGTGGGTGAGGTTGCCGATGGCCCCCTGCACCGCGTGCGCCCCGGCCGTGCCCGCGGTATTGATCGACATGCCGGCGCAGTACGCCGCGAGCATGGTGTCGGAGCGGGCCGCCAGGTCTGACGGGTCGGCGACCACGGCCTCGAGCGAGGTGTTCAGCAGCTCGAGCCCCTGCCGTGCGAACACATCCGTCAACCGGTTCTTGCCAGCGTAGAGCTTCGTGTCGAGGTCGTCGGGGCTCGGGTTCTTCACCCGGCCGGTGAACGCCTCGACGAGGTGGGAGAGCGCATCCGCCCCCGTCGCCGCGGTGAGCCCGGGCGGGCAGCTCACGGTGAGCTCGGGGTCGATGACGGCGGTGTGCGCCTCGAGGAACGGGCTCGCCACCCCCACCTTCATACCGCGGTCGCGGTCGAACACCACCGAGATGCAGGTGACCTCGGCGCCCGTACCGCCCGTGGTCGGCACCGTGACGACCGGCACACCGGGCCCGGGCACCAAGAACTCGCCGTAGTAGTCGCGCACGTCTCCGCCGTTGGCGAGCACGATCGAGACGACCTTCGCCAGATCCATGCACGAGCCGCCGCCGATGCCGAGGATCGCGTCGACCTCCGTGTGCCCGAAGCGCTCGACCACGGCCACGACGTCTTCGCGCGGAAGGTCGGGCTCGGCCTCGGCGTAGATCGACACCTGCACGCCCGCTGCCTCGACGGCGGAGATGATGTCGAGGAACTCGGGGGTCGTGGCCATGCGCGCATCCGTCGTCACCAGCAGGTGCTTCGCGATGGCCCGCACGATGTAGGGCAGCTGCCGGCGCTGACCGGCGCCGAAGAGCACGGTCTTCGGTTGGCGCAGGATGCCGAGCGCAGTGGCGGCGGAGGCGGGCGCGGGGGCGGCGGCTTCCGCCGAGACCCCGGATGCGGTGGTGGTGCTCATCGGTCAGTCCAGTCCTTTGCTCTCATCGACGGTGATGGCGAGGTATTTCGGTTCGAGGAACTCGTAGATGGCCTCGTGCCCGCCCTCACGGCCGAGGCCCGACGACTTCACGCCGCCGAACGCGGCCGCAGGATCGGCCATGATGCCGCGGTTGATGCCCACCATGCCAGAGTCGAGCCGCTCGCTCACGGCGATGGCCCGCGAGAGGTCTTGCGTGAACACGTAGGCAGCGAGGCCGTAGCTGGTGTCGTTCGCGACCCGGATGGCCTCGGTGGTGGAGTCGACCGTGTAGATGGTGGCGATGGGGGCGAACAGCTCCTGGTTGCACACCTCGTTGTCGCGGTCGTTGATCTTGAAGACCGTCGGCTCGAAGAAGTAGCCGTCGCGGCCCAGCGGCGAGCCGCCCGTCAGCAGCTCCGAGTCGATCTCGGAGAGGGCCGCAACGAGCGCGGCCACCCCGTCGCGCTGCTTCGCCGAGATGATGGGGCCCACGTCGACGCCCGCGGTGAAGCCGTCGCCCACGGTGAGCTCCCGGGTGAGCTCGACGAAGCGGCGGGTGAACTCCTCCGCCACCGCGCTGTGCACGATGATGCGGTTCGCCGCCACGCACGCCTGCCCGGCGTTCCGGAACTTGCACAGGATGGCCTGCTGCGCCGCGAGCTCCACGTCGGCGTCGTCGAGCACGACGAACGGTCCGTCGCCGCCGAGCTCCATCGACGCGTTCACGATGCCGGGCGCGGCCTGCTTCAGCAGGGTGCTGCCGACCCCGGTCGAACCGGTGAAGCTCACCTTGCGCAGACGCGCATCCGCCATCACGGCCGCCGAGACGTCGGCCGAGCGGGTGGTGTGCACGAGGTTCACGACCCCGGGTGGGAAGCCCGCGTCGTGCAGCGCCTCGACGAAGAGGGCGCAGGTGAGCGGCGTCTCCTTGGCCGACTTCACCACGACGGTGCAGCCGGCGCCGAGCGCGGCTCCGGCCTTGCGGGCGATCATGAGCAGCGGGAAGTTCCACGGCGTGATGAGCAGCGACGGCCCCACCGGCTGGTGGGTGGTGACGACCCGGTAGCCGCCGCGCGAGCCCTCGGCGTAGGTGCCGTGCAGGTGGGCGACCTGCTCGGCGTACCACAGGAAGAAGTCGGTCGAGAGCTGGAACTCGCCGCGCGCCTCGGCGAGCGGCTTGCCGCTCTCGAGCGTCATGGTCTCGACGATGGCGTCGGCCCGCGACATGAGCACGGCGTAGGCGCGGTGGAAGAGGTTGGCGCGGTCGCGCGGGGCGACGTGGCGCCAGGCGTCTTGCGCCCGGTCTGCGGCGGCCAGCGCGGCGAGGGCGTCGGATGCGGTGCCGTCGGCAACCTCGGCGATCACACCACCGGTGGCCGGGTCGATCACCTCGAAGGTCGACTCGACGGGCAGCCAGTCGCCGTCGAGGTACAGGCCCGTGGGGATCGTGTGCCCCCGCAGCTCGACCGAGGCGCGCGGGGAGCCGGTGCGTGCATCCGTCGTCGGCGTCGCATTCGTCGTCGTCGCCGTCTCCGCCTGCTCGGTGGTGAGAGTCGTCATGGATTCCGTCCCTTCGGATAATCTCGTATTACGATAAGATCCGAATACGGCCCCCAGGGCCGAGTGTGTCAGATTGAGATCGAGGGAGATCGGATGCCGAGCGCGAAGATCGAGCGTCACGCCGCACCGCTGCGTCTGCAAGTGGTGACGTCGCTGCGTGAAGACATCCTCGAGGGGGTGCTCGCCCCCGGCGAGCGGCTGCTCGAGAACGCGCTCTGCGACAGCTACGGCGTCTCCCGCACGGTGGTGCGCGAAGCGCTCCGGCAGCTCGAGAGCGAGAGCCTCATCACCATGCTTCCCGGTCGCGGCCCGATCGTGACCGTGCTCGAGAAGCACGACATCCAGGCCCTCTACCAGGTGCGAGCCGCGCTCGAAGGGCTCGCCGCCGAACTCTTCGCCCGCGACGCGAGCGCCGAGCAGGCGGCACGGATGTGCGCCCTCATCGAATCGATGGAGGCCAGGTACCTGCACGGCACCGTCGAGACCCGCGAGGAGAGCAAGGAGGAGTTCTACTCGCTCCTGCTCGAGGGCGCGGGCAACGCCGTGCTCGAGAACCAGCTGCGCGGGGTGCACACGCGCATCGGGCTGTTCCGCCGCTACGCCTTCATCGACGAGCACCGCGTCGCGATCTCGATGGAGGAGCTGCGGCAGATCGTCCACGAGCTGGCCGTCACCCGCGACCCGGCGGCGGCGCGCCGGGCCTCGGAGCACCACATCCAGCTCGCCGGAGAGCTCGCCGTTCTGGAGTACACCAAGCGCCTGCAGCACACCGAGGAGGTGTCGGAGATCGCGATCTGATCGTGACTTGACCTCCGACCGACGAGCCGTGATGATGACGTTACGATTCACCCACCCGGTGTGCACGCACCATATCGGTCCTGCGATCTCGACGACGAGGCAAACCGCGTCGTTCGAGCGCGCGGGCAGAACCTAGGAGTTCATCGTGCCAATCCCGTTCGACCCGAACCGCGTGCAGAAGGTCAAAGACGACTTCCTCGCCGCAGACGCCCTCACCAAGACGCTGAACCCCGAACTGCTGAAGTCGTGGCAGCGCTCGAAAGACGCCATCGGCGTTCCCGCCAACATCCGCGACGTGCCCCGCGTCTCCGACGAGATGCTCGACGCGCACCTGCTCGACATGTTCCAGGCGCCGCTCGCGCGCGTCTCCGACGACCTCGACGGCACCGGGATGGGCCTGCTGCTCGCCGACTCGCAGGGCCGCATCCTGCAGCGCTGGTCGCACGACCACAACGCCCTCGACCACCTCGACCGTCTCGGCACGGTGCGTGGCGCGGTGCTCGCCGAAGACGTGGTGGGCACGAACGGCGTCGGCACCGTGGCGGCCACGGGGCGCAGCGTGCAGATCTCGGGCGCCGAGCACTTCGCCGACTTCTACAGCCAGGCGGTGTGCACGGGGTCGCCGGTGCGGCATCCGATCACCGGCAAGCTGCTCGCCGTCGTCACCGTGTCGAGCGACCTCTCCGAGCGCAGCGGTCTGCTGCGGCCGCTCGTGACATCGGTGACGATGCAGCTCGAGCAGCAGGTGCTCGACGTGGAGCAGCCGGCGGCACGGATGATGTTCTCCAGCTTCCTCGAGACGGTGCGGGCCCACACGGGGCCGGTGCTGGCCTTCGGGCCGCAGGGGCTCGTGATGCAGAGCCAGAAGGCGGGTCGGCTCACCGTCGCCGATCTCAATCTCATCCAGCAGCACTGCGCGGGGGAGCGGCGCTCGGGTCGCCTCGCGCTCGAGCTCTCCACGGGAACCGTCGAGCTGCAGGTGACGGCGCTCGGCGACGACGCCGGTGTCGTGGTGGCGCTCGAGCGCGACCGGCGCACCGCGACGACGAGCATCGGGCCGGCGCGCCCGCAGCTCGTGGGGCGCACGCCCGAGTGGCTGCAGGTGGTGCACCAGGTGGCGCGCCACCGAGAGGCGCGGCGCCCGCTCGTGATCGCAGGCGAACCAGGAACCGGGCGCACCTCGCTCGCGCTCGGGCTGCCGTTCCGACCGGGAACGCCCGTGGCGCAGGGGCTGGTGACGGATGCCGCGGAGCGGCACGTCGTCGGTTCACGCAAGTGGCTGCAGAAACTCTCGGAGAAGCTCACCGCGTCGGCCCCCGTCATCGTGCGGGGCATCGAGACCCTCGATCCGCACACCGTCGACGGGGTGCGGTCGCTGGTGGAGAGCAGCACGGGCCGCGGCCCGGTGCTGCTCACGCTCGCGGCGAGCTCGCCCGAGGAGGCGGAGGGCGTCGCGGCGCGGCTCGGAATGGGCTCGCTGTGGGTGCCGCCGCTGAGGGAGCGCACTGCCGACATCCCGGCGCTGTGGCACGTGTTCGCGGAGCAGGTGGCTCACGGGGCGGGCCTCGAGCTGCGTGCCGACGCGCTCGAGCTGCTGCAGGGCTACGCATGGCCGGGCAACCTGAAGGAGCTGCGTGGCGTGCTCGAGCAGCTCGCCCTCACGGGCAAGCGCGGCGCCGTGCTGCCGGCCGACCTGCCCGCCTCGATGCAGGGGGCGCGGGCGCTGTCGATGATCGAGCGGGTCGAGCTCGAGGCCATCCGCAAGGCGCTTCACGAGGCCGACGGCAACCGGTCGAAGGCCGCCGAGATCCTCGGGCTGTCCCGCGCCACGGTCTACCGCAAGATGAAGGCCTACCGCATGACGGCCTGACGACGCACCCGGGCGGCGCGCTCGCGGCGTTGTCATCGTCGCCGATAGCGCCGCTATCGACTCCTCTTCCGCCTTGCGATCACACCACCCAGGCACGTCCTCGGATCGTGCGGGGGGCCTTTGCGGGCAGGCGTTGCGAGACGAGGATGGGAGCAGGCGTCATCCGGGCGCAGGTGACGGGAGGAGCGGCATGAGCGACGAGGACTTCGAGGCGAAGCGGCACGATCAGTTGACATCGGCGCCGAACGCGACCGAGGAGGATGCGGCGCCCCGCATCGACGTGAGCGAGACGGCCGACGGTCACAAGCGCATCGACGTGCGCGACGACGCCGTCGTGCGGCCGGGCGGCGACCCCGAGATCATCGACCCCGAAGCCGCCGCCGAGGCCGCTGCCGACTGACCCGCTACGGGACGATGTGCCCCGCGGTGCGGAACAGCTCGTACCACTCGGCGCGGGTGAGGGGGATGTCGGAGCCCTGGGCCGCATCCGTCACCCGCTGCGGGGTGGTGGTGCCGAGCACGACCTGCATCTGCGCGGGGTGGCGGGTGATCCACGCCGTGGCGATGGCGATGGGCGGCACGTCGTACTTCGCGGCGAGGCGGTCGATGACGGCGTTGAGTTCGGGGAAGCGCTCGGCGTCGAGGAAGACGCCGTCGAAGAACCCCGCCTGGAACGGCGACCACGCCTGCACGGTGATGTCGTTGAGGCGGCAGTAGTCGAGGATGCCGCCGCCATCGAGCGTGATCGACTGCTCGGCGCCCGCCATGTTCGACGAGACGCCCTGGGCGATGATCGGCGAGTGGGTGATCGACAGCTGCAGCTGATTGGCGACGATGGGCTGGCGCACCGAGCGCTTCAGCAATTCGATCTGGCGCGGAGTGTGGTTCGAGACGCCGAAGGCGCGTACCTTGCCCGACTCGTGCAGCTCGTCGAAGGCACGGGCGACCTCGTCGGGCTCGACCAGGGCGTCGGGGCGGTGCAGCAGCAGAATGTCGATGCGGTCGGTCTGCAGCGCCTCGAGCGAGCCCTCGACCGACTCGATCAGGTGCTCGTAGGAGAAGTCGAAGTAGGGGCCGTCGGGCACGATGCCGGCCTTGGTCTGGATGGTGACGGCGTCGCGCTCGGAGGGCGTGAGCTGCATGGCTTCGGCGAAGCGGCGCTCGCAGCCGTGCAGAACAGGGTTGCCGTACACGTCGGCGTGGTCGACGAAGTCGATGCCCGCGTCGCGGGCGGTGTGCACCAGCTCGCGCACCTCGTCGTCGGTCTTCTCGGCGATGCGCATGAGGCCGAGCACGATGTTGGGGGCGGTGATGTCGGTTCCGGGGAGGGTGAAGCTCTTCATGACTCCATCCTGAGCCTCACCCCTCCCGTGCGCTACTTCGCCAGGAACTCCAGCACAGCTCGGTTCCACTCCGCGGCGTGGCTCACGTTCACGCCGTGGGGCGCCCCCGCCACGACGTAGAGCTCGGAACCGGCGATCGCCTCGTGGGTGCGCTTGCCCGATCCCTCGAACGGTACAGTCGCATCCGAATCGCCGTGGATGACGAGAGCCGGCACGGTGACCGCCGCTAGGTCGTCGCGGAAGTCGGTGCCCGCGAACGCCGCCATCGCCTCGAGTGCTGCGGGCTTGTAGGCCTGCTTCGTGAGCTCGAGCGCCTCCTGCCGCTGCTGCTCCGTGACGGCAAGTTCGCCGTCGACCGAGAAGAAGGTGGTGGTGAAGTCGTCGTAGAACTTCTCCTGGTTCGCGGTGAGCGCCGCCGTCATCTTCGCGGCCTCGGCGGCGCTCAGCGGTCCGTCGGGGTTGCCGGGCAGGTGCAGCAGGTAGGGCGGAACCGCCGAGGCGAAGACGACGCTCCGGATGCGGTCGGCGCCGTGCCGGGGGAGGTAGCGAGCGACTTCGCCGCCACCCATCGAGAACCCGACGAGGGTGACGTCGCGCAGGTCGAGCTCGTCGAGAACGGCGGCGAGGTCGTCGGAGAGCGAGTCGTACCCGTACCCCGTCAGCGGCTTGTCGCTGCGCCCGAAGCCGCGGCGGTCGTAGGTGACGACGCGGTAGCCGGCGTCGCGGAACGCCGGAACCTGCAGTTTCCAGGCCTCGCCCGACAGCGGCCAGCCATGGATCAGCACGACCGGGCGGCCGCTGCCACCGGTGTCGTCGACGTGCAACCCGGTGTCACCGAGCAGCCCGTGCGATTCGGGGGCGGGGGCCGGGGTGCCGGGGGTGTCGGAGTGAGCGTTGGTGTCGGTCATCAGAACCTCTCCTGCGCCGCGCGGTCGCGGCGCCTCACCCCTCATTCGTACCCGCCCGGCCATCGGTTCGGACCGCCTTGCCGATCGGGTGGGGGCTTGACGTCGAGCACTTTCGGCAGTGCCGCTCAGCGAGGTCGAAGAGCGAGAGTGCGACGCACCCGATCGAGGTTCCGCAGATCATGCGCCACGCCGAGGTCGATGCAGCGCGCCAGCATCGACACATCTTTCAACCGTTCGCGGTGATTCACGCCGAGTATCGGTTCGTGGTGGCTGATGCGGTTGCGTAGCCTCCGAAGCCGCTCGACCGCGTGACCGATCGCATATCCACCTTGCACCTCAGCAGGCAAGGGGGCCGGGAACCACCCGTTCCAGCTGGCGAGGAGATGCTCGTCGAGCGAGGGGAAGCCTTTCGCCAGAGCGTGGCACCACAGGTTCTCCCGTCCCGTGTGACCTGTGCTCTTCAGCTTGCGGTCAGACGGAGGAACGAGCCGGAAGAGCGCGCTGATGCTCCCCAGCTCGAGCTGCGAGACCTTGTCGTCCAAGCTGACCGGAGCGGCATGGCGCGGGTGTGTCGGCGGCCGTCGGAGAGCTGCCTGCTGCGCGCGTGATGTGCACTGACCCGATGCCCGACGGACGAGACCGGCGAGCGGTGGCGCAGGATGTGAGAGCCAGTCCTCTCCAGCCTCCTGGCAGACGTTCCAGCGCCGGAGTTGCGCGTCGACCACGTTTCTCAGCAGCGCTTCTGTGTACGCCAACGTCTCGTACCAGGCAGAGCAGAGCGCCACGTGCCACACGTACAAGGCTGCGACGGACCCGGCCGTTGTCACGGCCGGCGGGCCGTGCTCGGCGTACGAGGCGAGGCGTGCCGGGTGGAGTTGCGAGATGAGACGTTGTGGCATGTTCGACCTGGAAACACTTCGAGGGCCCCGCGCTGTGCGGGGCCCTCGGATGAGTGACGAGCAGATCCTGCCTGCCGTCGTGCTCCATCAGGATAGCTGACATGAAGAAAACTCGCAAACGGGAATTCATCCGTACGTGGCCGGGGCCGTATCCGTCCCCGAATCCGCGACGCGATTACCCGGCCGACGCGCCCGCGGGGGCGAGCGGGCGCTGCTCGCGGCGTGCGCGGGAGCGCCGCACGAGCACGGGCACCAGCTCGCGGAGGAGCACGACCGCGATGAGCACGACCGACTGGGCGATGAGCTGCAGTGCGTCCTGCCAGCCGAGGGAGCGGAGGAGCTGCCCCAGCTGGGTGAGGAAGAGGGCGGCGATGCCCGTGGCGATGACGCTCGCGATGCCGCCGGTGAGGGCGGTGCCGCCGAGCACGACGGCGGCGACCGTCGGCAGCAGGTACGAGTCGCCGAGGAAGAGCGCCGGGGTCTTCGTGTACCCCGCGAGCAGCACGCCGCCGGCGCCGTAGGCGAGGCCGGCGAAGCCGTACGCGAACATCTGGTACATGTTCACCCGGATGCCGAGCGCCGCGGCCGCCCGCTCGCTCACGCCCACCGCGGTGAGGCGGCGCCCGATGATCGACTTCTGGGTCACCAGCCCCGCCAGCACCACCACGACGATCGCGATGAGCAGCGTGTTCGGCACGCCGAGCGTGCGGTCGAGCGCGAAGCCGTTGAGCTCGGCGGGGGCGCCGGAGGGCGTGCCGTTGGCGATGAAGAACACCGTGCCGAGGAGCACCGCGTTCATGCCGAGGGTCACGACGAGCGGCATCACCTTGAACACCGTGACGAGCACGCCGTTCACGATGCCGACGATGCCCGGCCCGACGATGCCCGCGATCACCGCCGCCCACAGCGGCCACCCGTAGTTCTGCGGCAGCCCGGTCGAGAGCACGGCGGCGAGCGCGATCATGCCGGGGATCGACAGGTCGAGCCCGCGCTGCTGCACCACGAGGGTCTGGCCCGCGGCCACGATGGCCAAGACGGATGCGAAGGGCAGCATGCTGAGAAGCGGTGCCGGGGCGAGCGATCCCGGTGCGATCACGGGCGAGAGCGCGAACAGCAGCACCGTGGCGACGGTGATGCCCACCCAGCTGCCGGAGAGCATCCGGCGCCACAGCGACCCGGCCTGTCCGGTGAAGTCGGTCATGAGTTCCTCCCGGGGATGGCGGCGATGGACGAGGTGGAGGTGGTGCCGGCGATCGGAGCCCGAAGGCGCCGGCGGCGGGAGCGGCGCAGCTGCGCGTAGAGCACGGCGGCGGCGAGCGTGATGAGCCCAGGGAGCCAGTACGACCACGCTTGCGAGAGACCGAGGAACGGCGACACGTTCAGCACCTGCTGCACGAGGAACGCCGCTGCCAGCACCCCGATGAACGACCCGCGCCCGCCGAAGATGGAGGCGCCCGCGAGCACCACGACGGTGACCGAGGAGAGCGTGTACGACAGCGAGGGCCGCCCGTCGCCGATGCCGATCTGCGCCATCATGATGACCGCGGCCGGGAGCACCAGGAAGGAGCACAGCACGTAGGAGAGGAACTGCGTGCGCTTCACCTTGATGCCGAGCCGGGCCGCCGCGTCGACGCGCGAGCCGACGCCGCGCAGCTCCACACCCCAGCGGGTGCGGCGCAGCGCGAACTCGAGCACCAGCAGCACCACGACGGCGACGATGGTGACGACGGGCACGATGCCGATGCGCCCCTGGATCTGGTCGGCGACCGGGCCGAAGATGATGCCGCCGGGGGTCGACCGCAGGGTGAGGTAGATGCCCTGCAGCGCCATGTACATGGCGAGCGTGACCACCACCGGGTTGATGGCGAACCTCGTGACGAGGAAGCCGTTCACCACCCCGGTTCCGATGGCACCCACCACCATGAGTGCGATGCCGACGTAGAGGTTGCCGCCGTCGACGATCCAGTAAGAGGCGAGCACGACGAGCAGGCCCATCAGCGGCCCGACCGACAGGTCGAAGCCCGAGCCGAGCACCACCACCTGTTGAGCGGCCCCCACGAACAGCAGGGGTGCGGCCATGAACAGCAGGTTGTTGATGTTGAAGGCCCCGAGGTAGGCGGGGTTCGTGGCCGCGACGACGACGCCGAGCAGCAGGAAGATGGCGCCGAGCACCGCGGCGGGCGACTGGTCGCCGCGCAGGAAGCGACGGAGCTTCACGCCCTTCGCCGCCTTGTCGCTGTCGGTGCGCTCGCGCACGGTCGTCGAGGTGAGCGCCGCCCGCGCGATGGCGGCCTCCGACACCTCGTCGCCGACGAGCTCCTGCACCACCTGCCCGCGCGACATGATGAGCACGCGGTCGCAGAGCCCTTCGAGCTCCACGCCGTCGGAGGAGAGGATGACCACGGCCGCCCCCGCATCCGCCGCGTCGCGAAGGATGCGGTAGATGTCGACGCGCGCGCCGGCGTCGACGCCCTGGGTCGGCTCCTCGGCGAGGAGAACGGCGGGCTTGGAGAGCAGAGTTCGTGCGAGCACGGCCTTCTGCTGGTTGCCCCCCGAGAGCGACTGGATGGGAGTGCGCGCCGACGGGGTCTTGATGGCGAGCCGACGGATCTGCTCGGCGGCCACCGAGAGCACCTTGCGCTCGCTCACCATGCCGCCGCGCGAGACCTGCGGCAGGGTCTTCGCCGAGATGTTGTCGCCCACCGAGAGAGGGAGGAACACACCCTCGCCGTGGCGGTCGGCGGGAACGTAGACGACGCCGGCCGAGGCGGCCGCGGCGTTGGAGCCGTTGGAGACGGGCCGCCCGCCGACCTCGATCGCGCCCGAGGTGGGCTCGAGCCCGGCGAGCGCACGGATGAGCGCCGCCTGCCCGTTGCCCTGCACACCGGCCAGACCGATGATCTCGCCCGCTGCCACGGTGAAGTCGACGTCGTGGAAGTCGTCGCCGCGCAGCCCCCTCACGGTGAGCTGCGGGGCGGAGCGGGCGACGACGTCGGGGTCGCTCTTGTCGGGGAAGACGGTCTCGAGCTTGCGGCCGACGACCCGCTCCACGATCTGCTGCTCGTTCACCTCGGCGGCCGGGAAGGTGCCGCGCACCTGGCCGTCGCGGAGCACCGTGATGCGGTCGGAGATCTGCTTGACCTCCGGGATGCGGTGGGAGATGTAGACGATGGCGGTGCCGGCGGCAGCGAGCTCGCGGACCTTCACGAACAGCTTCTGCACCTCGTCGAGCGAGAGGTGCTCGGTGGGCTCGTCGAGGATGAGCACCTTGGGGTCGAGCGCGAGCGCCTTGGCGATCTCGACGATGAAGCGCTGCTCGACCGAGAGGTCGGCGACGCGGGTCTTCGCGTCGATGCCCATGCCCCACGGGTCGAGCCGCTTCTGCGACCACGCGACGGCGCGGCGGAGGCCGCCGACGCGGCGGTACCCGACCCCCACGGCCATGTTCTCGGCGACGGTGAGGTCGGGAAGCAGTGCCGGGTCTTGGCGCACGATGCCGAGGCCGAGCTCGCGGGCGGCGTCGGGCGACGCGCTCGCGAGCTCGGTCCCTGCGATCGTGACGGTGCCGGAGTCGGGGGCGAGGGCGCCGGAGGCGACCGCCATGAGGGTCGACTTGCCGGCACCGTTCTCGCCCACGAGGGCGTGCACCTCACCGGCGAGCACCTCGAGGGTGACGTCGGTGAGGGCCCGCACGCCCGGGAAGGTCTTGACGATGCCCTGCAGCTCGAGCACGGGCCCGCCGACCCCGGCCGAAGCCGGGGCCGACTGGCCTGTGCCCGCAGCCGGCGCCGGGGAGGCGTCGGGCGCGATCGCGTCGTAGACAGTCATTGCGCCAGCTGTTGTAGGCGCAGCCCCTCCATCGATCTGCGGCGTCTGCGGTCCGGTCATTGCGCCAGCTGTTGTAGGCGCAGCCCCTCCATCGATCTGCGGCGTCTGCGGTCCGGTCATTGCGCCAGGTACCCTCCATCGATGACCAGCTCCGAGCCGGTGACGAAGCTGGCCTCGTCGGAGGCGAGGAAGACGATGCCGTTGGCGATCTCCCTCGGCTTCCCGGCGCGGCCCATCGGGGTCATCGAGACCACGTAGTCGTTGATCTCCGGCGCCTGCGCGTCGGTGAGCGGCGTCTCGATGAACCCTGGATGCACCGAGTTCACCCGCACGTTCTCCTTCGCGTAGGTGATGGCCGCGCTCTTCGACATGTTCCTCACCGCACCCTTGGTGGCGTGGTAGGCGTGAGCCCCCGACACCGCCACCGAGCCCCAGATCGACGAGATGTTGATGATGGAGCCGCCGCCCTGCGCGATCATGTGCGGCACCACCTCCCGCATCCCGAGCCAGGTGCCGGTCTGGTTCACGGCCACCACCGTGTTCCAGTCGTCGACGGTGAGGTCGTGGAGGGTCTCGTAGGCGATGATGCCGGCGTTGTTCGCGAGCACGTCGACGTGCCCGTGCGCGGCGATGACGTCGGCGACGACCCGCTGCCAGTCCTCCTCGCGGGAGACGTCGAGCTGGTGGTACTCGACCCCCTCGGGGAAGGAGGTGTCGGATGCGGCACGACCGGTCGCGATGACCGTCGCCCCCTCCTCGGCGAAGCTCTCGGCGATGGAGCGGCCGATGCCCCGGCCGGCTCCGGTGACGATGGCGACTTTGCCCTCGAGGCGGTTCATGGTGACTCCTTGCTTGTCGTGTGGATCGCAGCTGGCGAACGGATGCGGAACGGCGCTGCCGCTACTGGAAGAGCTTCTTCAGCGAGTCGACGCTGAGACCGGAGGAGAGGATGGCGTCCGGCGGCAGGTCGGCCTCGCACTTGGGCTGCTTGGCCGGGTCGGTCGAGTCTTCGATGATCTCGAGGTTGTAGGTCGACGGCTCGTCGTTCGGCAGGCCGTTCGCGGCGGCGAGACCCTTGTGCAGCGCTGCGGTGACGACCCAGTTGCGGCTCGACTCCGTGGCGACCTGGTAGGTCGGCTGCGAGTCCTTGTACTGGTACCAGAGGCAGGCGAACTCGTTCGAGTCGTTGGCCGACCACACCGGCAGGGGCTTGCCCGCGGCCTCGAAGGCGCGGATGCCGCCGACGGAGCCTCCGCCGTAGTCGGCGACGATGCCGTCGATGTCGCCGTACTTCGTGATGAGGCCGGCGACCACCTGCTGGGTCTTGCCGGGCTCCCAGTCGGTCGAGACCGGGCCGTCCTCGTTCAGGAGCGTGATGTCGGGGTTCTCCTTCACGGCCTCCAGCACGCCGTCGTAGACGGCCTGGGAGTAGGAGTTGCCGGCGATGCCGCCGAGCATGACCAGGTTGCCCTTGCCGCCCATCTTCTCGATGGTCCAGGCCGCGAGGTTCTTGCCGTAGGTGTTGATGTCCTCCGACACGAAGTCGACGTAGTCGGTGCCGGGGGTGCCACCGGGGGAGCCGACGAAGGGCACCACCTTGACGCCCGCATCCGTCGCCTTCTGGATGGTGGGCAGCAGCGCCTCACCGCCGTCGACGAAGGTGACGATCACGTCGACGCCCTGCGCGACCAGCGAGTTCATGTCGCTGATGGCCTTCTGGGTGTCACCCTGCGCATCCGTGTACAGGACCTTCTTGATGTTGGGGCACTTCGCCGCCTCCTCCTCGAAAATGGCGCGGGTGATCTTGCGCCAGGAGTTGCCGCCGAAGCCGTCGGCGAGGGCGACCGTGAGGTCCTTGTCGCCGCAGAAGTTCGAGATGTCCTGGATGTCGCCCTGCACGCCGACGGTGCCCACGGTGACCTCGGATGCGGTTGCCGAGTCGGTGGAGGAACCGCCCGAACCGGCGTCGGAGCCGTCGGAGGAGAGCGATCCGGTGGAACAGCCGGCCAGTGCCAGCAGGGTCACCGCACCGAGTGCGATGAGCGGTGTCTTCTTGGTGAACATGGGGGTCTGTCCTCATTTCTCGTCGTTGAGCAGGGGCTCGGCATTGCTGCGTGACAAGAAGTCTCCGGGCTGCCCGAGACGCCGAACGGGTCACCCTGAGACGGCGGTGCGTCTTTTTGAGACAAGCGTTCCGGGCGCCCTGCCGCCGCGTTCATCCTGGTGTCGTCCCCGACGATGAGGAGAACGCATGTCAGCGAATCAGCCGACCGACCTGCTGGGTGAGATCTACGCGCAGTGGACGGTGGAGTTCCAGGCCAACCCCGAGATGTCCCTCCAGCTCATGCGCTGGGTGTTCGAGGACTGGCAGCGGGCGACCACCGAGCCGGAGGGCGTGACCTACCGCTCGACGAGCATCGGCGGCGTGCCGGGCATCGAGGTGCTGCCGCTCGACGCCGACACCTCGAAGACCCTGCTGTTCCTGCACGGAGGCGGCTTCGCGCTCGGCTCGTCGGCCAGCCACCGCAAGCTCGCCGGCCACATCGCGAAGGCGTGCGGGGCGAAGGGCTTCGTGCTCGACTTCCGGCTCGCACCCGAGCATCCGTACCCCGCCCAGCTCGACGACACCACCGCGGTCTTCGACGCGCTGCTCGAGTCGGGGGTCGCGCCCAACGACATCGCGTTCGTCGGCGACAGCGCCGGCGCCTCGATCGCCATCGCCACGACGCTCCGCCTGCGCGACCAGGGGCGGCCGCTGCCCGGGGCCGTCATCACCGTCTCGCCCTGGGTCGACATGGAGAACTCGGGCGTGACCATCGAGACGAACGACGACACCGACTTCCTCATCGCCCGCGAGGGCCTGCAGGGCAACATCGACCGGTACCTCTCGGGCGGGGCGTCGCCCACCGACCCGCTGGTGAACCCGCTCTACGCCGACTTCACCGGCTTCCCGCCGCTCTACATCGCCGCCTCCGACACGGAGTCGCTCTTCCACGACGCGCAGCGGCTGGATGCGCGGGCCCGCGCCGCCGGCGTCGACGTCACCTTCGACATCGGCGAGGGCCAGCAGCACGTGTACCCGCTGCAGGCGGGGAACCACACCCCGGCCGACGAGTCGATCGAGGCGATCGCCGCCTGGTATCGCGCCCACTGAACCCCGAGCATCCGCGCATCCGAACCCGAGCATGCGCTCACCCCACGTCACCGCTTCGCACCACCTGAAAGGAACACCGACATGACCGACACCACCCGTGACTACGATGCCGTGGTCATCGGGGCCGGCTTCTCCGGCCTCGCCCTCCTCCACCACCTGCGCGAGATCGGGCTGAAGACGCTCGTCGTCGACGGCGAAGACGGCATCGGCGGCACCTGGTGGGTGAACCGCTACCCGGGCGTGCGCACCGACAGCGAGTTCAGCTACTACTCCTTCTCGTTCTCGAAGGAGGTGCGCGAGGAGTGGACCTGGACCCAGCGCTACCCGGCCGGTGCCGAGGTGCTCTCCTACCTCAACTTCGTCGCCGACCGCCTCGACCTGCGGAAGGACATCAGGCTGAACGCCCGCGTCGACTCCGCGGAGTACGACGAAGACGCGAACCTCTGGACGGTGTCGTTCGCCGACGGATCGACGCTCACCACGAAGTACCTGGTCAGCGGCATGGGCGTGCTCTCGCAGGCGATCTACCCCGACATCCCCGGAATCGACAGCTTCAGGGGCGAGAAGTACCACACGGCCCACTGGCCGCGCGAGGGCGTCGACCTCTCGGGCAAGAAGGTGGGGCTCATCGGGCTCGGCGCCTCCGGCATCCAGATCGTGCCCGTCATCGCCCCCGAGGTCGACGAGTTCTTCGTCTTCCAGCGCACCCCGAACTTCATCGTCGAGACCAACAACGACGCGGTCTCCACCGAGGAGATGCAGTACACCCGCGAGCACTACGACGAGATCTACGCGAAGGCGGCAGCGCATCCGTTCGGCGTGGCGATGGAGCCGGCCGAGCACAGCGCCCTCGAGGTCTCCGACGAGGAGCGCCGGCGCATCTTCGAGTCGAAGTGGAACGAGGGCGGGTTCCACTTCGCCAACGAGTGCTTCAACGACCTCGCCACGAACCACGAGGCGTCGGAGCTGGCGTCGGAGTTCATCAGGTCGAAGATCCGCGAGATCGTGAAAGACCCGGCGACGGCCGAGCTGCTGTCGCCGACGACGTACTCCTTCAACGGCAAGCGCGTGCCCACGGGTCACGGCTACTACAACACCTTCAACCTGCCGCACGTGCACCTCGTCGACACCGAGTCGGTGCCGATCACGGCAATCACGGAGAAGGGCGTGAAGGTGGGCGACACCGAGTACGAGCTCGACGTCATCATCTTCGCCACCGGATTCGACGCCATGACCGGCACGCTCACCAACATCGACATCAAGGGCCGCGGCGGGCGCACCCTGCGCGAGAAGTGGCAGGAGGACGGACTGAAGTCGAATCTCGGCATCAACGCCAACGGGTTCCCCAACTTCTTCATGTCGCTCGGGCCGCAGACGCCGTACTCGAACCTCGTCGTGCCCATCCAGCTCGGCGCGCAATGGCTGCAGCGGGCGCTGGCCTGGGCCGAGTCGAACGGCGTCGAGCGCTTCGAGGCCACGCCGGAATCGGAGGAGTGGTGGGCCGCCGAGGCCGAGCGCACCGGCAAGGCGACGGTGATGTACTCCGAGGGCAAGAAGGCCAAGGCCTGGTTCCTCGGCGAGAACGTGCCCGGGAAGGCCGAGGAGTTCCAGGTGTACATGGGCGGCGGGCAGGTGTACCAGCAGCACTGCAAGGAGCTCGAGGAGTCGGGCTACGCGTCGCTGCTGTGGTCGCCTGTTGCGTCGGGCTCGGGCTCGGCTTCGCGGGAGACCGCGGGGGCCACGGCGTGACGGGCCGCCTAGAGGGCAAGGTCGCGCTCATCACCGGGGGTGCCTCCGGCATGGGCGCGGCCACGGCCGAGCTCTTCGCCGCCGAGGGCGCCTCGGTGGCGGTGACCGACTTCAACGCCTCGCTCGGTGCGTCGGTGGTGTCGTCGATCACCGCATCCGGAGGCGTCGCCGAGTTCTACGAGATGGACGTGTCTCGGGAGGCGAGCGTCGCATCCGCCGTCTCGGCCGCCGTCGACCGCTTCGGTGGGCTCGACGTGCTGGTGAACTGCGCCGGCATCATCGGGGTCGACAAGCCGACGCACGAGGTGACCGAGGAGGAGTGGGACGCGCTCTTCGCCGTCGACGTGAAGGGCGTGTTCTTCGCCACGAAGCACGCCGTGCCCCACCTCATCGAGCGCGGCGGCGGGTCGATCGTGAACTTCTCGTCGATCTACGGGCTCATCGGCAACGACGAGTTCACCCCGTACCACGTGGCGAAGGGGGCGGTGACGATGCAGACGAAGCAGGATGCCGCATCCTACGGCCGCTACGGCATCCGGGTGAACTCGGTGCACCCGTCGACGGTGCTCACGCCGCTCGTCGAGGGCATCGCCGCGGAGTACCCGGGCGGGCTGCCCGCGTACGAGGAGATGATGACGGCGAACCAGTCGATCCGCCGGCTCGGCCGGCCCGTGGAGGTGGCGTACGCGGTGCTGTACCTCGCCTCCGACGAGGCCGCGTGGGTGACGGGCGTCAACCTGCCGCTCGACGGGGGGTACACCGCGCGCTGACGCGCGGCGCGCGCCCCGCCGCTCGCCCAGCGCGAGAGTGCACGAAACGCCCCCTCCACCCGCGCGAAAGAGCGCAAAACGCCCCCTCCGCCCACGTGAGGGGGCGTTTTGCGCTCTCTCGCGGCGCGCGGGACGCGCGGGGTGGGGGGCTCAGGGGGTGGGGCGGCCCGCGGTGGAGTCGCGCACGACGAGCTCGGGGGAGAAGGTGACGTGGCGGTACTCGGTGGGCGGGGTGGGGGCGTCGATCTCGTGCAGGAGGAGGTCGGCGGCGGCGCGGCCCATCTCGCGCGCGGGCTGGCGCACCGACGACAGCGGTACGGCGGCGGTCGCCGCGTAGAAGATGTCGTCGTAGCCGATGAGGGCGATGTCGTCGGGCACCCGCACGCCGGCGAAGGTGAGCGCCTGCAGCACCCCGAGCGCCATGAGGTCGTTCGCGGCGAAGATGGCGTCGGGGCGCTCGGCAGCGGGCAGGGCCAGCAGCCGTTCCGCGCCGGCCCGGCCGCCCTCGGCGTTCATCGTCTCCTGCTCGAGCACGCGCAAGGTGGCCCGGCCCGCCCGCGTGCGCACCGCATCCGCTGCTCCTCGCGCGCGCTGCTCCACCTGCAGGATGCTCGCGGGGCCGCCGAGGAACGCCACGCGCGTGCGCCCCAGGTCGAGCAGGTGCGCGGCGGCGAGTTCGCCGCCGCGCCGGTCGTCGACCGAGACGGAGCTGAACGAGCGGCCGTTGTCGTGCCGGTCGACGAGCACGACGGGGGAGCCGCGTTCGCGCAGCCGGATCAGCCGCGAGTGCACCTGACCGACGGGGGTGATGAGGAGGCCGGCGACGCGTTGCTCCTCGAACAGGTCGAGATACGCCAGCTCGCGGCCCCGCGCATCGCCGCTGTTGCCGAGGAGGAGGGGCCGGCCGAGCGGCGCGAGCGTGTCTTCGGCGCCGCGGGCGACATCGGTGAAGAAGGGGTTCGCCACGTCGAGCACCATGAACCCGACCGTGCGGCTGCGGCCCATGCGGAGCTGACGGGCGGCGTCGTTGCGCACGAAGCCGAGTTTGTCGATGGCGTCGAGCACGCGACGCTCGGTGTCGGGGGAGACGGGCTTCGAGTGGTTGAGCACGTTCGAGACGGTGCCCACCGAGACGTTCGCGAGCGCGGCGACGTCGCGCACGTTGGCGGTGGCCATGCTGCCCCCTCTCGATGCGGGTCGTTGAACGTTTCATCAGGATATCGGGCGCTGAGGTTGCTCTCCGCTTGACGATTCCCGCGAACATCACCTAATGTCATCACTCGAGCGGTAAAACGATTCAATGACATCGAGGTCGACAGGAGGAAGCGGTGGACGAGCGCGTGTGCTTCCAGTTGCAGGTGAAGCCCGAACGCATCGAGGAGTACACGGCGCGGCACGCGGCGATCTGGCCCGAGATGGCTCGTGCGTTGGCGGCGAACGGATGGAGCAACTACTCCCTCTTCTTGCGCGACGACGGCCTGCTCATCGGCTACTTCGAGACACCCTCGCTCGAAGCCGCCCAGGCCGGGATGGCGCAGACCGAGGTCAATGCCCGCTGGCAGGCCGAGATGAGCGAGTTCTTCGTGGAGCTCGAGGGGGCCCCCGACACCGGGTTCGTGCGCCTCACCGAGGTGTTCCACCTCGAAGACCAGCTCCCCGCATCCGACCTCTGAACCCACCCCCGACGAAACGAGAACATCATGGTGACCTTCACCGACATCGCCGCCGACCTCGAGCGGCAGGCCATCGAGCTGCCCTCCTGGGCGTTCGGCAACTCCGGCACGCGCTTCAAGGTGTTCGGCACCCCCGGCACGCCGCGCACGCCCGAGGAGAAGATCGCCGACGCCGCGCAGGTGAACCGGTACTCCGGCCTCGCGCCGAAGGTGGCCATCCACATCCCCTGGGACATGGTCGACGACTACGCGGCCCTCCGCGCCTTCGCGAACGACCAGGGCGTCGAGCTCGGCACGGTGAACTCCAACACGTTCCAGAGCGACGTCTACAAGTTCGGGTCGCTCACCTCGTCGGATGCCGCGGTGCGCCGGCAGGCGATCGACCATCACCTCGAGTGCATCGAGATCATGCATCAGACCGGCTCGCAGGACCTCAAGATCTGGCTCGCCGACGGCACCAACTACCCGGGGCAGGGCGACATCCGTTCGCGGCAGGACTGGCTGGCGGAGTCGCTGCGCGAGATCTACGACGCCCTCGGGGAGTCGCAGCGGCTGGTGCTCGAGTACAAGTTCTTCGAGCCGGCGTTCTACCACACCGACGTTCCCGACTGGGGTACCTCGTTCGCGCACGTCTCGGCGCTCGGTGACCGGGCGTTCACGTGCCTCGACACGGGGCACCACGCTCCCGGCACCAACATCGAGTTCATCGTGGCGCAGCTGCTGCGGCTCGGAAAGCTCGGCTCGTTCGACTTCAACTCCAGGTTCTACGCCGACGATGACCTCATCGTGGGGGCGGCCGACCCGTTCCAGCTGTTCCGCATCCTGTTCGAGGTGGTGCGCGGGGGCGGCTACGACGTGGGGTCACCCGTGGCGTTCATGCTCGACCAGTGCCACAATGTCGAGGAGAAGATCGTGGGGCAGCTGCGCAGCGTGCTCAACGTGCAGGAGATGACCGCGCGTGCGCTGCTGGTCGACCGAGAGGCTCTCCTCGCGGCGCAGAACGAGAACGACGTGCTCGGGGCGAACGCCATCCTCATGGACGCGTTCTACACCGACGTGCGCCCCGCCCTCGCCTCGTGGCGTGAGTCGCGCGGGCTGCCCGCCGACCCGATCGCCGCGTTCAAGGCCTCGGGCTACCAGGAGAAGATCGTGGCCGAGCGCGCCGACGGCGTGCAGGCCGGCTGGGGCGCGTAGCGCCCGGCCCCCGGTTTCCGCCGTGCATCGTGGTGGGTGCACGGCGGAATCCCCTTCGTCGTGCCGGTTGCGCGCCGCAGCGCGCTGCGGCGGGCTGGTACGCAGCGGCGCGCGGGCGTGCTGCGGCGGACGGGCGCGTAGCGTGGCGTCGGCCGGTGACTGCGACAGGCATCCGGTACCGTCGGGCGTAGGCGGAGTGCGGAGAGGGGCGGTGGATGGCGTCGGTGATCGGGGCGGAGCGGCGTGAGCTGCTGCTCGCGCGGTTGCAGAAGCACGGGGTGATCCGGCTCGAGGAGGCGGCGGCCGAGCTCGGCGTCTCGACCATGACGGTGCGTCGCGACCTCGAAGCGCTCGAGCTCGAGGGTGTCGTGGTGCGCGTGCGCGGGGGAGCCGTCGCCACGGTGAAGGCGCAGTCGTTCGACGAACGGCAGGCGGTCGACGACCTCGCGAAGACCGAGATCGCCCGGAAGGCCGCCGATCTGGTGCCGACGAGCGGGGCCATCGCAGTCGACGCCTCCTCGACCTCGGCGCACCTGCTCGCCCAGGTGCGCGGTGTGACCGACCTCGTCATCGCGACGAACTCCGCCCACAACCACTCCCGCGCCCGATCTGTGCACGGCGCGCGAGCGATCCTGCTCGGAGGAGAACTCGAGCCCCGCACCGACAGCTTCGTGGGCCCGGTGGCGTGCGCCGCTGCCGCCCTGTTCAACTACGACCGCTTCTTCACCTCGGCCTCAGCCGCCGACCTCGAGCGCGGCACCAGCGAGACCATCGTGGAGGAGGGGCAGGTCAAGCGCGAGATGGCCCGCGCCTCGCGCGAGACCGTGCTGCTCATCGCCTCGGCCAAGCTCGGCCAGCACGCCACCGCGGCGGGCCTCCCCTGGGCCTCGATCGACATCGTGGTCACCGAACTCGACCCGGGTCACCCCCTCCTCGAAGCGCTCCGCCCCCTCGTCGAACTCCGCTGACGCCGCGCCCGCCGGCCCGCGCGCGCCGCGCGCAACGCCGACCCGACGCGCATTGACGCCCGCGCATCCACCCTGTTATGTTTTGTGAAGTTCACATCAGCTCACACGAACGCCTTGGAGCATCCATGACCTCCCCCGCAGCATCCGATCTCATCGCCCGGTCGAACCGCCTCGGTTCCGACCCCAAGAACACCAACTACGCCGGCGGCAACACGAGCGCCAAGGGCACCGAGATCGACCCGGTCACCGGCGAGCCCGTCGAGCTGATGTGGGTGAAGGGCTCGGGCGGCGACCTCGGCACGCTCACCGAGGCGGGCCTCGCCGTGCTGCGGGTCGACCGCCTGCGCGCACTGCAGAACGTCTACCCCGGTGTCGACCGCGAAGACGAGATGGTCGCCGCCTTCGACCACACCCTCTTCGGCAAGGGCGGCGCCGCCCCCAGCATCGACACCGCCATGCACGGCCTCGTCGACGCCGCCCACGTCGACCACCTGCACCCCGACTCGGGAATCGCCATCGCCACCGCCGCCGACGGCGAGGAACTCACCCGGAAGATCTTCGGCGACAAGGTGGTGTGGGTGCCCTGGCGCCGCCCGGGCTTCCAGCTCGGCCTCGACATCGCCGCCATCAAGGCGTCGAACCCGGATGCGGTCGGCTGCATCCTGGGCGGTCACGGCATCACCGCGTGGGGAGACACGAGCGAGGAGTCGGAGCGCAACTCGCTCTGGATCATCGACACCGCCGCCGCCTACATCGCCGAGCACGGCCGGCCGGAGCCGTTCGGCCCTGCCCTCGACGGGTACGGTGCACTGCCCGAGGCCGAGCGCCGCGCCAAGGCTGCAGCACTCGCCCCCACCATCCGAGGCATCGCCTCGACCGACAAGGCGCAGGTGGGCTCGTTCACCGACGCCGAGGTCGTGCTCGACTTCCTGGCGAGTGCCGAGCATCCGCGGCTCGCCGCCCTCGGCACCAGCTGCCCCGACCACTTCCTGCGCACCAAGGTGAAGCCGCTCGTGCTCGATCTCCCGGCCGACGCCTCCGTCGAAGACTCGATCGCGCGCCTCAAGGAGCTGCACGAGGAGTACCGCGCCGACTACCAGGCCTACTACGACAGGCACGCCGACGCCGACAGCCCCGCGCTGCGCGGCGCCGACCCGGCGATCGTGCTGGTGCCCGGTGTCGGCATGTTCTCGTACGGCGCCAACAAGCAGACCGCGCGCGTCGCCGGCGAGTTCTACATCAACGCCATCAACGTGATGCGCGGGGCCGAGGCGCTCTCGACCTACGCGCCGATCGACGAGGCGGAGAAGTTCCGCATCGAGTACTGGGCGCTCGAGGAGGCGAAGCTGCAGCGGATGCCGAAGCCGAAGTCGCACGCCACCCGCATCGCGCTCGTCACTGGTGCGGCCTCCGGCATCGGCAAGGCGATCGCCACCCGGCTCGCCGCCGAGGGCGCCTGCGTCGTGATCGCCGACCTCGACCTGGAGAAGGCGCAGGCGGCGGCAGCCGAATTGGGCGGCACGGATGTCTCCATCGGCGTGCAGGCGAACGTCACGAGCGAGGCCGACATCGCCGCAGGCATCCAGGCCGCGCTGCTGCAGTTCGGCGGGCTCGACCTCGTCGTCAACAACGCCGGCCTGTCGATCTCGAAGCCCCTGCTCGAGACCACGGAGGCCGACTGGGACCTGCAGCACGACGTCATGGCGAAGGGCTCGTTCCTGGTGTCGAAGGCGGCGGCGCGTGTGCTCATCGAGCAAGACCTCGGCGGCGACATCGTCTACATCTCGTCGAAGAACTCGGTGTTCGCCGGCCCCAACAACATCGCCTACTCGGCGACCAAGGCCGACCAGGCCCACCAGGTGCGGCTGCTGGCCGCCGAGCTCGGCGAGTACGGGGTGAAGGTGAACGGCATCAACCCCGACGGGGTCGTGCGCGGATCGGGCATCTTCGCCGGCGGCTGGGGCGCGAAGCGCGCGGCGGTCTACGGCGTTCCCGAGGAGGAGCTCGGCGCCTACTACGCCCAGCGCACCCTGCTGAAGCGCGAGGTGCTGCCCGACCACGTGGCCAACGCGGTGGCGGTGCTCACAGGTTCCGACCTCACCCACACCACGGGCCTGCACATCCCCGTCGACGCCGGCGTCGCCGCCGCCTTCCTGCGCTGATGGGCGCCGTGCACATCCTCCTCGCGACTTGCCAGGATCCGGGCCGAAATCGCTCGTGGAGCCCGGATCTCGGCGACTCGCGAGGAGGGCGCGTGGGGCGCGCGGGACGGGTGGCGGCACGATGACGGATGCGGTGGCCGCCGTCGACCTCGGGGCGACGAGCGGGCGGGTGATGCTCGGGTACCTCGGGCACGACGAGCTGCGGCTCGTGCCGGTGGCGCGGTTCCCGAACCAGCCCGTGCGCACGGTCGACGGGCTGCACTGGAACATCCTCGAGCTGTACCGCAACGTCGTCGCCGGTCTCGGCTCGGCGGTGCGCGAGGAGCCTGGCCTCCGCAGCATCGGCATCGACTCGTGGGCAGTCGACTACGCCCTCCTCGACGGCGACCGCATGCTCGGCGCACCCTTCCACTACCGCGACGACCGCACCTCTCGCGGTGTCGACCTCGTGCACTCGGTCGTCGGGTTCGACGAGCTCTACGGGGCGAACGGGTTGCAGTTCCTTCCCTTCAACACGCTCTACCAGCTCGCCGCCGAGAAGGAGGGCGGCTGGCTCGAGCGCGCCGACACGATGCTGCTCGTGCCCGACCTGCTGGCGTTCTGGCTCACCGGGGCGCGTCGCGCCGAGGTGACCAATGCGTCGACGACCGGGCTCGTCGACGTGACGACGGGGCAGTGGGACGACGCGCTCATCAGCCGCCTCGGTTATCCGCGGGGGGTGTTCCCGCCGCTCGTGCATCCGGGGGCGACGGTGGGGACGCTGCTGCCGGGGGTCGCGGAGGAGATCGGGCTGGGGGGTGCGGCCGCCGGGGCCGGGGCTGGAGTCTGGGCCGGGGCCGGGGCCGGGGTCGCGGGTTCGCTGCCCGTGACCGCAGTCGGGTCGCACGACACCGCATCCGCCGTCGTCGCCGTGCCCGCGACCGGCGAGAACTTCGCCTACATCTCGAGCGGCACCTGGTCGCTCGTGGGCGTGGAGCTCGACCGGCCCGTGGTGTCGGAGGCCGCCCGGGCCGCGAACTTCACCAACGAGGGGGGCGTCGACGGGCGCATCCGGTTCCTGCAGAACGTGTCGGGGCTGTGGCTGCTGTCGGAGTCGGTGCGCACCTGGGAGCGCGAGTCGGGGGCGGCTCTCGACCTGCCGACGCTCCTCGCCCAGGCCGCCGCCGTGACGGCGCCGATGCCGGTGTTCGACGCGGGCGACCCGGTGTTCATCGCGCCGGGCGACATGCCGGCGCGCATCGCTGCGTGGTGCTCGGAGCGCGGGCTCGCGGTGCCGCAGGGCCGGGCGGAGACGGTGCGCAGCATCCTCGAGAGTCTGGCGGCGGCGTACGCGCAGTCGCTGCGCCAGGCCTCCGAGCTGTCTGGCCGGCGGGTCGACGTGGTGCACGTGGTCGGCGGAGGGTCGCAGAACGCGCTGCTGTGCCAGCTCACCGCCGATCGAACGGGGCGGCCCGTGGTGGCCGGGCCCGTCGAGGCGACCGCCATCGGCAATGTGCTCGTGCAGGCGCGAGCGCAGGGCATGGTCGACTCGTCGACGTCGCTCGAGGCGCTCCGTGCGCTCGTGGCGCGGGCCTTCCCGCTCGTCACGTACACGCCCGAGGCGCGCTGAGGCGCGCTGGGGCGCGCTGGGCGCCTGGGCGCCTGGGCGCGCTGGGGTGCGCTGGGCGCCTGGGCGCGCTCGGGCGCTGGGGCGCGCTGGGCGCCTGGGCGCGCTGGGGCGCGCTGAGCGCCTGGGCGCGCGGGGGCGTGCTGAGCGCCTGGGCGCGCGGGGGCGCGCTGGAGCGCCTGGGCGCCTGGGCTCCCAGGCGCGCCGGGGCGCGTTGGCTCGCTGGGGCGCGCTAGGGAAGGGGGCGCGCTGGGGCGCGCTGGCGGCTGTCGTGGAGGCGGGGGGCGGGTGGCGCGCCGCAGCGCCACGCCCGCAGCGCCCCCCGCTGCCCTGGCGCGGCTGTCCGCGGAAGCGGGATGGCGGCACGCGGGGTGCCCCGAGCCGCCCGCTGAGGAAACCTGGCGTCCGGTCGAGAGTTCGGTGTGGGCGGCCGGGGGTCGACTTTGCTAGAGTGTGGTCTGACCACATGGCCTGACCACAGCATCCTGATGCCCGCACACCGAAGGAGGACGGCCGATGATGACTGCGCCGCCTCCCGTCACGCCCGTCGACACCGCTCGGGCGTGGGAGGTCGTGCTGCGGCACATCGAGTCGGAGCTCGTGTCGGGCGCGCTCAAACCGGGGGAGCACCTGCCCTCCGAGCGGGCGCTCGCCGCCGACCTCGGCGTGGGGCGCTCGTCGGTGCGGGAGGCGTTGCGGGTGCTGGAGGTGCTGGGGCTCATCCGCACGCAGACGGGGTCGGGGCCGAGCTCGGGAGCGGTCATCATCGCGCGGCCCTCGGGAGGCATGGCCGCGCTCGTGCGCCTGCAGGTGGCGGCGAGCGGATTCGCGGTCGACGACGTGGTGAAGACGCGCGTGGTGCTCGAGTCGGCAGTGGCCGAGGAGCTCGCGGGCGCGTTCGCGGCGGCCGCTGCCGCTGCCGCGCCGGTCGAGTCGTCACAAACCGCCCCTTCAGGCGCGGGTATGGGGCACTTTGCGCCCACTCGATCGACATCTGCGACCACGACCACGACCGCACCCGAGCTCGGGCCCGCCCGCGAGTTACTCGACGCCATGGAGCGGCCCGGGGGAAGGGCGCCCGACTGGGTGCTCGAGCGAGACGAGTTCCTCACCCTCGACCAGGCCTTCCACCGGGCGCTCGCCGTGGCGTCGGGCAACGAGGTGATCGCGTCGATGATGACGGGGCTGCGCGACTCCATCGAAGCCTACGTGCGGGTCGGCGCTGCGTTCCTGCCGTCATGGCCCGACACCGCCCGGCAACTGAAGGCCGAGCACCGTGCGATCGTCGCGGCGATCGAAGCGGGCGATGCGGATGCTGCCCGCACGCGCATCCGTGACCACATCGAGCAGTACCACCACGAGACGACCGTTGCGCGCGCGCAACCCCACTGACCACCACGCCCACCCGACCACCCCACCGACCGACAGGATCCCCATGGTTCAGCGCCGCATCCCGAAGATCAGAGACCTCGCGCCCCTGATGCAGTTCAAGAAGCCCGAGCTCGACGCGAAGAAGCGCAGGCTCGACTCGGCGCTCACCATCTACGACCTGCGTGCCATCGCCAAGCGCCGCACCCCGAAGGCGGCCTTCGACTACACCGAGGGCGCGGCCGAGGCCGAGCTGTCGCTGGCGCGGGCGCGGCAGGCGTTCGAGGACATCCAGTTCAACCCGGCGATCCTCCGCGACGTGTCGACTGTGTCGACGGGGTGGGACGTGCTCGGCGCCCCCGTTTCGATGCCGTTCGGCATCGCGCCCACGGGCTTCACGCGCATGATGCAGACCGAGGGCGAGATCGCCGGTGCCGGTGCTGCAGGTGCTGCGGGCATCCCGTTCTCGCTGTCGACGATGGGCACGACCGCCATCGAGGACGTGAAGAAGGCGAACCCCGCGGGCCGCAACTGGTTCCAGCTGTACATGTGGAAGGACCGGCCGCGCTCGATGGCGCTCGTCGAGCGGGCGGCGGCCGCCGGGTTCGACACCCTGCTCGTCACCGTCGACGTGCCTGTCGCGGGTGCGCGGCTGCGCGACAAGCGCAACGGGTTCTCCATCCCGCCGCAGCTGACGCCCGGCACCGTCATCAACGCGCTGCCCCGGCCGGAGTGGTGGATCAACTTCCTCACCACCGAGCCGCTCTCCTTCGCGTCGCTCGACCGCTGGTCGGGCACGGTGGGCGAGCTGCTCGACTCGATGTTCGACCCGACCGTGACCTTCGACGACCTCGAGTGGATCAAGGCCCAGTGGCCGGGCAAACTCGTCGTCAAGGGCGTGCAGTCGATGTCGGATGCGCGCCGGCTCGCCGAGCTCGGTGTCGACGGCATCACCCTGTCGAACCACGGTGGGCGACAGCTCGACCGGGCCCCCATACCCTTCCACCTGCTGCCGGACGTGGCCCGCGAGTTCGGCAAGGACTACGAGGTGCACCTCGACACCGGCATCATGTCGGGCGCCGACGTCGTGGCGTCGGTCGCGCTCGGCGCGCGGTTCACGCTGGTCGGGCGCGCGTACCTGTACGGGCTGATGGCGGGTGGGCGCGAGGGGGTCGATCGCATGATCGCGATCCTCGGCGAGCAGATCACCCGCACCATGCGGTTGCTCGGCGTGAACTCGCTCGAGGAGCTGAACCCGTCGCACGTCACGCAGCTCGAGCGCCTCGTGCCGCGCGCGGTCACCCCCGCGGCGGTCGCCGCCGCGGAGCGCGTAGGCGCGTAGCGCGCGCGGTCGCGGGGCGCGCGCGGGCGCGGGGCGCGCCCCTTGCGGCGCCCGCACTGGCAGCGAGTGGGCGCGAAGTGCCGGCTCGGCGCCGGGGAGGCGGCACTTTGCGCCCAGTCGAGGGTTGGCGCCGCCGCCTCGGGGGTCGAGCGCCTGGGGGAGCGTGCGCTCGGTGCCCTGGACGGGGCGCCGTCGGCCCGGTCGGGTGGTGGCCCCCGCCTGGGATGCGAGTGGGCGCGAAGTGCCCTCTCCGCACCGGGGAGGCGGCGTTTTGCGCCCTGTCGCGGAGTGGCGGATCCGCCGGGTGGGATGCGAGTGGGCGCGAAGTGCCCTCTCCGTACCGGGGAGGCGGCGTTTTGCGCCCTGTCGCGGAGTGGCGGATCCGCCGGGTGGGATGCGAGTGGGCGCGAAGTGCCTGGTCGGCGCCAGGGACGCGGCGCTTTGCGCCCGGTCGGGACCGTGGGCATAGTCACGGGAGGGCGGTGGCCAGGGAGTCGAGGGCGGCGAAGGGGTCGGGGCCCGCGGGGATGAGCACCGAGCTCGTCACGCCGGCGCGCGCCAGCGACTCGTGGCGGGCACGCACCTCGCCGGCGGTGCCGGCGAGCGCGAGGCGGGCCACCCACTCGTCGGGGAGGGCGGCGGCGAAGCCGGCGCGGTCGTCGTCGGAGAAGCGGGCGCGCAGCGCGGCGAAGTCCTCGGCGAAGTCGAGCGGCGCGATGTGCGGGGCCCAACCCGAGTCGCCCACGTACTCGAGCCCCGGGCGGGCGAGCTCGAGCGCCGTCGCGGTGTCGGCGGCGACGGCCGCGACGTTGTAGGCCACGAGCGCGTGAGGACCGGATGCGGCGATCGCCTCGAGCGCCGCCCGCGCGTACTCGGGCGTGGTCGGCTCCGCCAGCACGGTGCCGTCGGCGACCCGCCCCGACAGCGCGAGGGACTTCGGCCCCCTCACCCCGAGCAGCACGCCCGGAACCACCTCGGGCACCGAACCCGGCTCGAGCGCCACGCCCCGCAGCCCTCCCGGTCGCTCCGCGGCGTCGGCCCGCGCATTCGCTCGCGAGGCGTCGGGCGTGGTGCCGACATGGCTGCCGCTAACGGTGCCAACCCTTTCCGCGCCGACGACTTGGGCGTCCGCGCCAGGGGACGTAGGGATGGTGCCGAGGGTGTCTCCGCCCCGGTGGGGCGGTTGCGTCATCGGGTGGAGCTGCGCGTCCGCTCCGGCGGGCTGCGCGCCTGCGCCGGCGGGCTGCGCGTCCGCGCCGGCGGGCTGCGCATCCGGGCCGGTGGGGGTGGGTGCGGTGCCGACGCGCTCGCCGCGGAGGAGGGAGCGGAGGGCGGTGGTGTGCTCGCCGAGGTAGCGGAGGGGGCGGTCGGGCCAGGCGCCGACCGAGCGCATCCAGTCGGGCATGCCGTGACCGATGCCCACATCGAGGCGGCCGGGGAAGAGCTGGGCGAGGGTCGCGACCTCCATCGCCTCGAAGGCCACGTTGCGGGCCGCCGCGGGCAGGATGCCGATGCCCACCCGGATGCGCGTCGTCACCGCCAGCACCGCCGCCGCCTGCGCGATACCTCCCCGGAACCCCATGTCTTCGACCACCCACAGCTCGTCGAAGCCGAGCTCCTCGGCGCGCCGAGCGAACTCCAGCACGCGGGCGGGGTCGAGGTCGCGGGGCAGCATGACCCCGACTCGGAGTGGTGCGGTCACGGCTCGTCCTTCGGCGTCGGCGGCGGGGTTCCTTCAGGCTAGCGGGCGACCCGCCCACGACCCGCCCACGACGTTCTTGCGGACAAAGTCCGTGATAACGGAGTTCTTCATGGACTTTGTCCGCAAGGAACGGAGGGGTGGCCGAGGCGGGAGGCCCTACGGCCTCCGTGAGCGCGGCCGCCGCACACCCGGGAGGGTGGCGACGGAGGCGACGCCGATCACCGCGAACACCGCCGCGATCTCGGGGTGGCCGACGGCCAGGGCGAACACGCCGAAGCCGAGGCAGACGCCCATGGCGAGGATTCCCGCCACCCAGAAGAAGGTGGTGCTGCGTGATGCGGTCATGGACGGTCCCCTTTCGTCACCACCACGCTACGCAGACCCGACGGGCCGCCGCCTCCACCGATCGGGCGATCCGCCTCCACCTGAGGAAGGAGGCGGACGGCCCGAGGACGGGGAAGCGAGCGCGCGCGCCCTACGCCCGACCGGGGTAGTTCGCGTCGATGCGCGCGGCGACGTGCTGCGCCATGCTGTGGATGCGCCAGTGCTCGTCGACCCCGTCGGGCGCGGCATACGGTGCCTGCCGAGCGTACGCCGCCGACAGCGCCGAGGCGTACTCCATCGCCGACTCGGGCGTGGGCGAGACCAGCAGCCGGGCCTCGTCGAACCTCACGGGCAGGTCGCTGCGCCGCAGCCTGATGTCGCGCAGCACCAGCACCGTTCCCGTCACGACGATGCGATCGGAGAGGTGCATCGCCCCCACCCACGCGGCCGGCCGTACCGTCTCGGTCTCCACACCCATGAGCCCGAGGGTAGCGAGAATGCATGGGACGGGTACTCCCAAACCCTGCAGATCAGCCTGAAGGATGAGTGATCCCGGCCCCGAACGGCCCGCCCCCGCGCGCCCCGTCGTAGGCTGACGCCATGGCACGCGAATTCGAGCACGACGCCGAGCGGCGCCGCTACACCCTCAAGGTCGACGGGGCGCTCGTGAGCGCCGTCGACTACGTCGCGAACGAGGGGACCGTCTCGTTCACCCACACCTTCACCGACCCGAAGCAGCGCGGGCACGGCTACGCCGGCGAGATCGTCGCCTACGCCGTCGACGACGTCGAGCAGACGACGGATGCGCGCATCATCCCCATGTGCTGGTACGTCGGCAAGTGGTTCGACGAGCATCCGGAGCGCGCATCCCTCCTCAACCGCTGAGTGTTGCTATAGTGGTGTGTGGGGAGGGCTTCGGCCCTCTCCACCAATGTTTAACGGGGGGCTGCACGGTCTGGCTGCTCAGCCGCGACGCGTGAGCATCAGCACCGGGATGGTGCGGTTCGCCGCCTTCACCCGGTAGTCGTCGAAGCCGGGGGCGTCGGCGACCACCCGTTTCCAGGCCGTGGCGTACTCGTCTCCCGACAGCGCTCGGGCCGTGACCTCGACCGTCTCGATGCCGTCGCCGGCGGGCGCTTCGACCGTGGCATCCGGATGCGCGACCAGGTTCGCGTACCAGGCGGGGTTGTCGGGCGCGCCGGCCTTCGAGGCCACGACGAGCCAGCCGTCGGGCTCGGGAAAGCCCATCACGGGGCTGATGCGCGCGGCGCCCGTCTTCGCGCCCGTGGTGTGCAGCAGCACCAGCTTGTCGCCGAATCCGGCGGTGGTGACCGTGCCCCCGTTGGCACGGAACTCCTCGACGATGCGCTCGTTGAAATCGCTCATGTGCTCACGCTAGCGGTCACCGCAGACCGGTGGCAGCCCCGTCGATGTCGAGTCCCGGCGTCGAGCAGCGGCCGCCACCACCGCCCGCTCAGCGGGTGCACGCGACGTTGCTCACCGCATCCGGCTCGTCGACGCCGTCGATCTCGGCCACGTTGTCGCAGCCGACCCGATTGCGCGCGCCCGACGCGGTCGCCGCCGTGCGCGCATCGCCCACGAGCCGAACCGCGACACCGCCGGCGGGCACGGCGAAGCGGTTCGCGGTGAACACGGTGCCCGCGCCGCCCAGGCCGTCGATGACGTGCACCTGGGCGCCGTCGCCCGGGGCCGCCGTGCCCCGGTTGTCCGAGACGACCCAGCCGGACCCTTTCACGTCGATCAGCGAGTCGGCGTCGGTGACCGACGAACCGTCGAGCACGTTCCCGCTGAGCTCGCCTCCGGTCGTACCCTCTTTCACGTCGATCGGCTCGGCCGTCGTGCCCGAGACGGTGGTGCCGGTGACGCGGTTGCGGTCGCTGGCATCCGGCTCGCAGTCGGTCAGGTCGCACCAATTCGAGCGGGCACTGCCGATGTAGACGCCCTCGCCGAAGCGAGGCTCCCGCAGGCCTGTGCGGTCGATCACGGAGTCGGCGAGCACGTTGTCGCTCGAACCGGAACGGAAGTGCACGGCCTCGTCCCCGGTTCCCGACACGGTGAGGGAGCGCAGCTCGTTGTGCGAGGAGCCGTCGAGCATGACGCCCTTCTGGCCGCCGGTGACGGTGAACCCCGCGACGACCCAGCGGGAGGCGTCGTCGAGGTGGAGGGTGTAGCCGGTATCGGTCGAGCCCCCGTCGAGCACGGCGTCGGCGCTGCCGCAGAGGGTGATCGGGTCATCGGCGGTGCCCTGGGCGCTCGCCGTGAAGGTGCCCGCGAAGCGACCGTCAGCGAGCACGATGCGGTCGCCCGCCGACGCGTCGCGGAGTGCTTCGACGAGCTCGTCGGCGGTCGACACGACGATCGCGCCGGTGGGGTCGCAGTCGACGGATGCGCCGGACGACCCGCCCGCACCCTGCCCGGAACCCGGAGCGGCAGAGCCGGAGTCAGCGCCGGGAGAAGGTGCCGCAGACGACGCGGAACCGCTGCCGCCCGTGCCGCCCGGCCCACTCGGGCCACCTCCGTACCCGCCGGGTTCGGCCCAGTACGCACCGTTCGCGCATCCGGACAGCAAGCCCACGACCAGTCCTCCCAGCACGACGGCCCGCACCCGCCCTCGACCGCTGCGGCGCACGCCCGCCCACCGCGCGGAACGCGCCCAGAAAGGGGGGTCCGACGGGTCGCGCGGTGCAGGGGTCACGGTCACTACACTGACAGACGGCCGGAGTGCGACGCGGCCGAGCGCACCGCGGGCCACCCATCCGCCGTGTCGCGCACCCTCCCGAGCCCCGTCGCGCATCCGTTGAGAGGCTGGCGGCGACCCCGTGCCCAGCGAGCTTTCGTCGTTCCTCGGCGACCTCGGCCGCACCGTGATGTGGCTGCTGCCCTTCGGGGTGTTCGGCATCGTGTCGTGGAGCTTCTGGCTGGTGCGCAAGGTCATCTCGGCGTCGACGAGGCCGGTGGTGAACGACTACCGCACCACGACGACCGTGGTGGTGCCGTCGTACCACGAAGACCCGGATGTGCTGCTGCGCTGCCTCGAGACCTGGCGGCGGCAGCATCCGTCTCGCATCGTGATCGTGCTCGACGTCGCCGACGTCGAGGCCGAGCAGCGCATCGAGGCGCTCGGGCTGCCCGAGGTCGACGTCATCATGTTCGAGCACCGGGGGAAGCGGTCGGCGCTCGGGGTGGGCATCCGTGCCGCCGACACCGAGCTCGTCGTGCTCGTCGACTCCGACACGGCGTGGGAGGACGGGATGCTCGCGGCTGTGCAGATGCCGTTCATCGACGCGGCGGTCGGCGCGGTGAGCACGCGGCAGAACGTGTACCTGCCGAAGACGAGCACCTGGCGGCGGGTCGCGGACTGGATCATCGACCAGCGCTACTACGACTACGCCCCCGCGATGGGGCGCTTCGGCGGGGTGATCTGCGCGTCGGGGCGCACGAGCGCGTACCGGCGCGAGGTGATCCTGCCGAAGCTGCCCGATCTCGAGCACGAAGTGTTCATGGGCCGCGAGTGCGTGGCGGGCGACGACGGGCGGCTGACCTGGCTGGTGCTGTCGGAGGGCTATCGCGTCACCCACCAGGACTCGGCGCGGGCGTTGTCGATGTTCCCCGACACCTTCCGGGCGTTCGTGAAGCAGCGGGTGCGGTGGAGTCGCAACTCGTACCGCTGCTACCTCACGGCGATCCGCCTCGGGTGGATCTTCAGGGTGCCGTTCATCTCGCAGATCACGGTGATGCAGATCCTCTTCACCCCCGTGTCGATGGCCATCGCCGTGGCGTACGTGTTCCACTCGCTGTCGTCGCCGGTGCCGTGGCTCGCGTTCTCGATGGCGTTGCTGTGGGCGTTCGTGGGGCGGGGCATCCGCGGGGTGTCGCACCTGTGGCGGCGGCCGGAAGACATCGTCATCCTGCCGCTGGTCACGGGCATCACGGCCCTCGTGGCGTTGCCGATCAAGCTGTTCGCGCTGTTCACGATGAACACGCAGGGCTGGCTGACGCGCTCGGCCGACAGCGTCGGCGGGGAGGGGCAGACGGAGCGCTCGCTGCGGCCCGAGCCGCAACCCCCGCACCAGGCGGCGCCGCACGGTGGTGCGGGCGATGGGGATGCTGCCGTGGGTGGTGCCGGTGGTGCGGGTGCCGTGGGTGGTGCCGGTGGTGCGGGTGCCGTGGGTGGTGCGGGTGCCGTGGGTGGTGCGGGTGCTGTGGTGACGGATGCGGTGACCACCCGATGAACGACGACGATCAGCCCGACGACCATGCCGCCGCCGGTGCTGACGAGGTGGCGGAGGATGGTCTCGTCGCCGCGGATGACGCGGATGACGCCGAGGTGGCGGCCGACGGTCTCGTCGCCGCGGATGACGCCGATGAGGCGGACGGGTCGGCCACAGCCGACCTTCCCCCGGCGGACGGCGTCGACGATCGGGCGGAGGGTGGCGACAGCGGATCGCTGACCGCGGTCGAGCGGGGCGACACGATGGGGCGCGGCAGGCGGATGCTCGTGCGGCTCGGTGTGGGCATCCTCATCGTCGGATCGGTGGCAGCCGTGGTGCTGGTGTTGAACGGCGTGCCGGCGCGGGTGAGCGCGTTCCTCGGCAGCGTCGCCTCGGCGGTCGTGGGCGCCCCGGCCACGCCCGGAGCGAGCGGCACTCCTTCGGCCCCCGCGGCCACCACGACTTCCGCGGCAGACACCCCCGCGACTGCAGCTGGGCCCGCCACTCCCGTGGAAGCCGCGCCCGCCGTCGACGGTGAAGGCACCATAGACGTTCCACCCGCGCCCGGCGACGGCACCACCGATGCGGCCCCCGCGCCCGGCGACGGCACCACCGATGCGGCGCCCGCCACCGGCGACGGCACCACGGACGTGGCCCCCGCCACCGGCGACGGCACCACCGATGCGGCATCCGCCGCCGGCGACGGCGAAGCCGATGCACCACCGGTCTCGGGGGACAGGGCGCTGGTGGAGGCCGCGGCGCAGGCGGTGGCGACGATGGGGCCGACGCCGACGTGGGCGCCGTACCCGGTCGACGAAGACTCCGCGTACGAGGCCGCCCTCGTTGCCGCCCATGACGCGCGGTGGTCGATGCTCGCGCGCGGGCTCTCGATCGTGAGTGACCCCGCCGGGTCGGTGATGGTGCTGTCGCCCATCGGCCGCCCCTACACGCTCGACGACCTCATCGATCTCGGCGGCATCACCCGGGTCGACGACACCACGGTGCTCATGACCAAGACGATCTTCGTGGGGCGAGGTGCCGAGCTCGACCTCTCGGCGCCGGGGCAGACCCTGCGGATGTCGAGCGGAGCATCCGGATTCACCCCCCTCGTCGTCTGGGGTGGCACGCTGAAGCTGACCGGCGCCGAAGACGCCCCCTTCTCCGTGACCTCGTGGAACGCCGCAGACGGCGGGCCCGACCTCGACACGAACGACGGACGCGCCTACATCCGTGTGCATGAGGGCACCCTGGTCGCCGATCGCATCGCCGTGGCGAACCTCGGCTTCTACAGCGGACGCACCGGCGGCCTCGCCCTCACCGGGTCGACCGCCGCTCTGTCGACCGGCACCATCTCGCACTCCCGCGTCGACGGCGACCACATCGGGCTCTTCCTCGACTCCGCGACGAAGGTCGCCGTCGACGACACGACCTTCGCCGGGTCGCTCGACAGCGGGGTGCTCGTCAGCGGTGTGCTGGGCCTCGAGCTCGACACGGTGACGGTCTCCGGCTCGGGGGCGCAGGGCGTGGAGGTGCGTCCGGGCAGTGCGGATGTCGCCATCCGCTCGTCGACCCTCAGCGACAACGCGCGCTACGGCCTCGACTTCGACGGCACACCGCCGGTCGCGGGCGCGAACCCCGGCGGGCTGTCGCCCGGCAACGCGTGGTGGCTGACGCTCGAGAAGAGCACGCTCTCCGGCAACGGCTCGGGCGGGGCGCAGGTGAGCGGCACCAGCGGGGTGCAGCTCACCGACAACGCGGTCGAGCAGTCGCGGCTCGGCCTCCGGCTCACCGACTCGCAGGGATCGGTGACGGGCAACCGGGTGTCGGTCGCGTCGGGCTCGGGCATCGTCGTCGAGGGCGCCCACACGTCGCTGACGGTGAGCGGCAACACGGTCTCCGGCGAAGGGCCCTCGGCCATCGTCACCCGCGACGGCGCCGACGACGTCACCGCCACCGGCAACGACGACTCCGGCTGGACGGAGCGCTGGGAGGTGCTGCTCTGGGTGGAGGCGCATCCGCTCGCTCTGCTGTGGGGGCTGCTGCTCGTCATCCCGGTGCTCGGAATCGCCTTCGTGTTCTACCGGGTGCGGCGGCAGCGCACGATCCGTGAGCTGGTCGAGTCGACGACCATCGCGCTCGCGCGCGCCGACCTCGAGCGGTACCGGCTGGCGCGCGGCGTCGCGGTGTCGGCGGATGCTCCGAGTGCGATGGTCTCGGATGCGGTGGTCGCGGATGCGGTGGTCGCGGATGCCGTGCTCGCAGGCGCCCCGTCGACGGGCGCCGGGCTGGGGGTCGGGCTCGTGGCGGCTGCCGGTGCGGGGGTCGGGGCCGCGGCCGGGGACCCGCTCGTTCCCCGGCGCACGAAGCTGTCGGGCGTCGCGGCCTCAGGCGGATCGAGTGACGTGTGGCTGGTCGGCGGCCCGCCAGGGCGCGACGTGGTCGAACCGGCGCCGCGTGGTGCTGCGTCGCCGCCGGGAGCGTCTGCCGCGCCGGGCGCCCGATCAGCGGTGGCCGCGGCCCCGCGATCAGGGGTGGACGCGGGGGCGGGTGCTGCGCCGTCTGCGAGCGCGGTTCCGTCGAGGAACTCGGTGCCGAGCCTGCCCGCGTCGATCGCCTCCCTCTCGACCGGACGTGGCGCACCGGGTGCCGGCCTCGGAAGCTTCTCCTCCGTCGAAGAACTGGCCGTCGCCGCCGTTCTCGACGCAGGCAAGCCCATCGACCGCGTCGCGCATGCCCTCCGCGTGCCCGTCGGCTCCGTCGCCGGCTGGGTCGCCAAGGCCCGCCGCGCCCGCGAGTCCGCCCTCTGAGCTGCGGGCTCGCGCTGCGCTCGTCACGCATCCTGCATCGAGTCGTCACGAAGCGCCCTGTGCGGGGCTCGAGAGGGCGGATCGTGACGGGTCGATCGTGCTTGGGTCAACGCGCGCAGGGCGCGGCGCGGCTGCCGCCCGCTCAGAACAGGGCGCGGGCGGTGGCGAGGAAGGCCGTGCGGGCGGTGGCGGGGTCGTCGAGGTAGCCGCCGACGAGGGCGCCGTCGCGGAGGAGCACGATGGCAGCGGTGGTGGTGTCGGGGTCGGGAGCGCCGGCGAGCGCGAGGCGGGAGCGCACTGCCGACGCGAACCAGTCGCGGTGGGCGCGCACGATGCGGCGCACCTCGCTGTCGGGGTCGGGGTACTCGGCCGCAGCGTTGATGAACGGGCAGCCGCGGTCGTGGTGCCGCACCACGTCGTCGGCGATGCCCACGAGCAGTTCGTCGAGGGCCGCCCGCGACTGCTCGGGGGACGTGCGCGGCAGCGCCTCGGCCTGCGTGCCGCGTGACGGGTCGGGGAACGCGGCGCGCAGCGCCTCGTCTTCGCGTCGCAGGTAGGCGGCGACGAGCTGCTCCTTGCCGTCGAAGTACCGGTACATGGTGGCGCGGGTGACACCGGCCTCGCGCAGGATGCGGTCGATCCCGACCCGCGTGATGCCTTCGCGGTAGAACAGCTCGGAGGCCACTCGTAGCAGCCTCTCCCGCGCTTCCGACATGCCCCCACGGTAGCAGAACAGTCGTTCTGCTCGGTCGCCCACCCCATCCGTTCACCTCCGTGTCACCTGCGCTCAGTAGCTTGTGCGGCGCGTACGGTGGTCGAACGAACTCGCCGGCCGAAGTGAGAGGTTCACCGGGTGACTGACGACGCCGATCCGCAGAACGTGCTCGACGCCGGAGACCGCGCCGCGCCGGCCCGCACGCTGATCGACATCGTGATGAGCGCCGCCGCCGACCACCCGGATGCGCTCGCCCTCGACTCGCCCGAGGGCGCGGTGAGCTACCGCCGACTGGTGCGACTGCTGAACGCGCAGGCCGCGGCGCTCACCCTCGCGGGCGTGCGCCGGGGAGACAAGGTGGGAATCCGCATCCCGTCGGGCACCCGCGAGCTGTACGTCTCCATCCTCGCCGTGCTCACCGTCGGCGCCGCCTACGTGCCCGTCGACGCCGACGACCCCGAGGAGCGGGCACGCCTGGTGTTCGGCGAGGCCCGCGTCGTCGGCGTCATCGGCGCCGGCGGCGTCTTCGCCGCGGGCAACCCCGCTTCGGCACCCGATGGTGCGGGCGCGCGCCCCGCCTCGGCCGCTGACGGCACCGATGTGGGGGAGCACCCGGCCCCCACCCCGCTCGACCCGGCCGCCGCATCCGCCGCCGTCGACCCCGCCGTGGCGCTCGCCGCACGCGAGCTCCCGCTCGGTGCCCCGCCCACCCTCGCCACGCCCACCGGCACCGTGCCGGCGCTCGGTACCCCGACGCCCGACGACGACGCGTGGGTGATCTTCACCTCGGGGTCGACCGGGGTGCCCAAGGGCGTCGCCGTCACCCACCGCTCGGCAGCCGCGTTCGTCGACGCCGAGGCGCGTCTGTTCCTGCAGCGCGAGCCGATCGGCCCCGGAGACCGGGTGCTGGCGGGCCTCTCGGTCGCCTTCGACGCCTCCTGCGAGGAGATGTGGCTCGCCTGGCGCCACGGCGCCTGCCTCGTTCCTGCCCCGCGTTCGCTCGTGCGCTCGGGTGTCGACCTCGGTCCCTGGCTCATCGCCCACGGCATCACGATCGTCTCGACGGTGCCCACCCTCGCCGCCCTGTGGCCCGAGGAGGCCCTCGAGTCGGTGCGCCTCGTCATCTTCGGCGGCGAGGCCTGCCCGCCCGAGCTCGTGGCCCGCATCGTCGCCCGCGGCCGCGAGGTGTGGAACACCTACGGCCCCACCGAAGCCACCGTCGTCGCCTGCGGCGCCCTGCTCGACCACGGCCCGGTACGCATCGGTCTGCCCCTCGACGGGTGGCGCCTCGCCGTCGTCGACGCCAGGGGCCACCGTGTCGCCGAGGGTGAGGTGGGCGAGCTCATCATCGGGGGAGTGGGCCTCGCCCGCTACCTCGACCCGGCGAAGGACGCCGAGAAGTACGCCCCGTTCCCCACGCTCGGCTGGCAGCGCGCCTACCGAAGCGGCGACCTCGTGCGCTACGAGCGTGCCGGGCTCGTCTTCGTGGGTCGCGCCGACGACCAGGTGAAGCTCGGTGGTCGTCGCATCGAACTGGGTGAGGTCGACGCCGCGCTCCAAGGGCTTCCCGGCGTGGCGGGTGCGGCGGCGGTGGTCAAGACGACGGCTGCCGGCAACCAGATCCTGGTGGGCTACCTCGCCCTCGCCGACGGAGCCGAATTCGACCGTGACGCCGCGAACTCCCGCCTGCGCGAGGAGCTTCCGGCAGCTCTGGTTCCCCTGCTCGCCGTCGTCGACTCCCTTCCCACCCGCACCTCGGGCAAGGTCGACCGCGCGGCGCTGCCCTGGCCCCTGCCCGGGGCGGGCGGCGGCACCGACGGTGCCGAGAGCCTCGGCCTCACCCCGACCGCGGCCTGGCTGGCAGGCCACTGGTCGGCGATCCTCGGCACCCCGGTCGAGAGCCCCGACGACGACTTCTTCGCCCAGGGCGGCGGCTCGCTGTCGGCGGCTCAGCTGGTCTCCGCCATCCGGGAACGCTACGCAGACACCCGCGTCGCCGACATCTACGACCACCCGCGCATCGGCTCGCTCGCCGACGAGCTCGACGCCCGCGATCCCCAGGCCGCAGCGCAGGCGGAGGGTCGGGGCGAGGGCAGGGCGACGGATGCGCGCACCGGCACCTCCGCATCCGCCCCCGTCTTCCTCACCCCCGCCTCGAGCCGCCTTGCGCAGACCCTCCTCGGCATTCCCCTGCACGTGCTCGTCGGCCTGCGCTGGCTCGTCTACCTCGCCACCGCGAACAACCTTCTCGACGCGTTCACCGGCAGCAGCTTCGCCCCCACGCTCTCCTGGTGGTGGGTCGCCGCGGGCTTCGTGCTCTTCGTCACACCGCCGGGCAAGATGCTCGTCTCGGTGGTGTTCGCCCGCCTCCTCCTGGTGGGCGTGAAGCCGGGTGCCTACCCGCGCGGCGGCGGCGTGCATCTGCGCGTGTGGCTCGCCGAGCAGGTCGCGAACACCGTCGGGGCCGTCAGTCTCGCCGGGGCGCCGTGGATGGTCTACTACGCCCGCGCCCTGGGCGCCAAGATCGGCGACGGGGTCGACCTGCACACCCTTCCACCCGTGACGGGCATGCTCAGCATCGGCAGCCGCGCGGCGATCGAACCCGAGGTCGACCTGGCGGGCCACTGGCTCGACGGCGACACCTTCCACCTCGGCCACGTGCACGTGGGCGCCGACGCCACCGTCGGTTCCCGCAGCACGCTGCTCGGGGGCACGAACATCGGTCGCGGTGCCGAGGTCGAGCCCGGAGCATCCGTGTCGGGTCGCGTGCCGGCCGGCGAGCGCTGGGCCGGCTCGCCCGCCTCCAGGGTCGGCCAGGCCCGCCGCCCCTGGCCGTCGGTGCGGCCCGAGCCGGCCCGCCAGTGGCTCGTCGCCTACGCCCTCGGCTCGCTCGCCATGGCCGCGATGCCCGCGGTCGCCGTCATCGCGGGCGCGTTCGTGCTCGGCGCCGGCATCGGCGGCTCGACGTCGCTCGGCGAGGCGGCCGTGCGCGCCGCGCTCGTCCTCCCGCTCGCCGTCGTCGTGACGGGGTTCGTCTACGCCCTGCTCGTGCTCGGCGCCGTGCGCCTGCTCGGCATGGGCCTCCACGAGGGCTTCCACCCGGTGCGCAGCCGCATCGGGTGGAAGGTGTGGTCGACCGAGCGCATCCTCGACGCCGCGCGCACCCTCCTCTTCCCGATCTACTCGAGCCTGTTCACCCCGATCTGGCTCCGGATGCTCGGAGCCAAGGTGGGCAAGAACGTCGAGGCCTCGACGGTGCTGCTGCTGCCGGCGCTCACGACGATCGCGCCCGGCGCGTTCCTCGCCGACGACACCATGGTCGGCTCGTACGAGCTCGGCGGCGGCTGGTTGCACATCGCGCCGGCGAAGGTGGGCCGGCGCGCCTTCCTCGGCAACTCGGGCATGGCGGGCCCGGGCCGCACGGTGCCGCGCAACGGCCTCGTCGCGGTGCTCTCCTCGGCGCCGCGCAAGGGCAAGCGGGGGTCGTCGTGGCTCGGCAACCCCGCGGTGCGGCTGCGCCGCACGGTCACCGACTTCGACGAGGCGCGCACCTTCGAGCCGCCCACCCACCTCAAGGTGGCGCGGGCGGTGTGGGAGATCCTCCGCATCGTCCCCGTCGTCGTCACCGGGTGGGTGGCGCTCGGCATCCTCGCGGTGCTCGAGCTGCTCTGGATCGAACTCGGACTCGGCTGGGCCGTCCTCCTCTCCGGCGTCGTGATGCTCGCCGCGGGCGGGGTGGCCGCGCTCGTCACCACCGTGGCGAAATGGCTGCTGGTGGGGCGCATCCGGGCGGAGGAGCATCCGCTCTGGTCGTCGTTCGTCTGGCGCAACGAACTCGCCGACACCTTCGTCGAGACCGTCGCGCGGCCCTGGTTCGCGGCGAACGCGGGCGGAACCCCGGCGCTCGCCGTCTGGCTGCGAAGCCTCGGCGCCCGCGTCGGGCGCGGCGTCTGGTGCGAGTCGTACTGGCTGCCCGAAGCCGACCTCATCACCCTCGGCGACGGGTCGACGGTGAACCGCGGCTGTGTGGTGCAGACGCACCTGTTCCACGACCGCATCATGCAGCTCGACCGGGTGGCGATCGCCGAGGGTGCGACGCTCGGCCCGCACAGCGTCATCCTGCCTGCCGCCTCCATCGACCGGCTCGCGAGCGTGGGGCCGGGGTCGCTCGTGATGCGGGGGGAACGGGTGCCGAAGGGAACGGTGTGGGCGGGCAACCCGATATCACCGTGGGTGCTTCCCGTCGAGCCCCGAGTGAGATCCTGAGCGTGCGCGGCGTCGGGCGCGCGGAGTGGCAGACTTGAGCGCACCCATGGCCTCCCACCCCTCCACCTTCGGTGCGTCGACAGCCGGAGACGACTACCTTCCGACGAGCGGCAACGGCGGGTATTCGGTCGTGCGCTACGACCTCGACCTCGACTACCGGGTCGCCACGAACAGGCTCACGGCGACCGCCCTCATCACGGCTCGGGCGACGATGGACCTCACCCGGTTCAGCTTCGACTTCGCCGGGCTCAGCGTGGTGCGGGTGACCGTGAACGGCGTGCGCCCGCGCAAGATCGCCGAGACGGTGCGCAAGCTCGTGGTGACCGTCGACGAGGTCATCCTCGACGGCACCGAGTTCGTGGTGGAGGTGCGCTACCGCGGTGCGCCGCATCCGGTGCGCAGCGCCTGGGGCGAGGTGGGCTGGGAAGAGCTCGCCGACGGGGTGATCGTCGCCGGGCAGCCCTGCGGCGCCGCGTCGTGGTACCCGTGCAACGACCAGCCGGCCGACAAGGCGACCTACCGCATCACCATCACCTGCGAGGCGGCCTACACCGCCGTCTCGAACGGGCCGCTGGTGGCGCGGTCGACGCGCTCGGGGCGCACCTCGTGGACGTACGAGATGCGGCAGCCCATGGCGAGCTATCTCGCCACCGTGCAGATCGGGCGGTACCGGTCGCGGCGGCTCGCCGCCGAGCCCGTCGTGCAGACGGTGTTCCACCCCGGGCGGCTCGAACGCGAGGTGTCGATCGACTTCGCACCCGTTCCGCAGATGATGGCGGTGTTCTCCGAGTTGTTCGGGCCCTACCCGTTCGACGAGTACACGGTGGTGGTCACCGACGACGCGCTCGAGATCCCGCTCGAGGCTCAGGGGCTCGCCGTGTTCGGCAGCAACCACGTGAACGGGATGCACGGGGCCGACCGCCTCATCGCCCACGAGCTCGCGCATCAGTGGTTCGGCAACAGCCTCACGGTCGCGCGCTGGCGCGACATCTGGCTGCACGAGGGCTTCGCCTGCTACGCCGAGTGGCTGTGGGCGGAGTCGAGCGGGGGAGTGACCGCCGACGCGAACGCAGCCGTGCACCGGGCCGCGCTCGAGGCCCAGCCGCGCGACATCGTCATCGGAGACCCCGGCCCGCGCGCCATGTTCGACGACCGCGTCTACAAGCGCGGGGCGCTCGCGCTGCACGCCGTGCGGAGGGCCGTGGGCGACGAGGCGTTCTTCGAGGGGCTGCGGGCGTACGTCGCCGAGTGCACCCACGGGCTCGTCGCGCCCATCGACTTCGTCGAGATCATGGAGCAGCACTCCGGCGGCGTCGACGTGGGGTCGGTCGTCGACCGCTGGGTGGAGAAGCGCTCGCTGCCGAAGGGGTAGGGGCGCGGCGCACCGCCTGGCCGGTGCCGTTCGAACCACGGAGTTGCGGCGCGAAGGCGGGCCGTGCATCCGTCGTTCGGCTGCGGGTGGGATCGCATCGTTTCGCGCGGCGCAGACGCGGGCGGTGCGGTCAGAGCAGGGTGATGCGGATGCTCGGGGTCGGGGCGCAGAGGAGGGCCAGCGTTGCGATGAGATCGGCGGGGGTCGGGGTGGGGAGGCCGATCACGGTCGTGGTTGACGGAGCGACGCCCGGAACCGAACTGCGCGCCAGGCGGACGGCGGTCGTCGTGGAGCCCGGGTCGACGGGGGCTGAGGGGGCCGCGAAGTCGAGGGTGAGGAGGCGGGGGTCGGTGAGGAGGCCGGTGCGGTGGGCTTTGAGGATTGCTTCCTTGGCTGTCCAGGCGGTGACGCGCATCCGGTCGGCGGTGTGTCGGGGGAGGGCGGCGAGGGCGCGGATCTCGTCATCGGTGAAGGCGACGTCGTCGAAGGGGGCGGCGCCGGCGGCGGCGAGCGACTCCAGGTCGACACCGACGGGCGCGGCCGTGGTCGCCGCGAGGGCGACCCAGCCGCCGGTGCGGCTCAGGCTCACGTGCACGAGGGATGCCGCGGTCTCGGCTGCGGCTGCCACCCGAAGCGGGCCGTGGTCGGGGGAGTCGCAGCGGGGGCAGCGCTGCTCGAGGCGCGTCATCGTGGTCTCGGCGCATCGCGCGGCGAGGTCGAGCAGCGCCGCGTGATCGGCCTGCCGATCGCCGCCGTCGGGGATGAAGGTCACCAGCACCTCGGGTGGCGGGGCGGCGGGCATGGGGCAATCGTACGCATCCGGCGCCCCGCGCCTGCGCGCAAGCTCGCATGCCCGCGGGCTCGCAGGCTCGCAGGCTCGCATGCCCGCGGGCTCGCCATCGTCTGATCGTCATACATAGAATGGGCGCATGTCCGACTCCGTCGTCGCCGTCGTCACCTTTCGTCCACTGCCCGGTCGTGGGCCCGAGGTGGTGGAGCTGCTCGCGCCGATCATCGCGGGGGTGCACGAGGAGCCCGGATGTCTGCTCTACGCGCTGAACGAAGCATCCGACGGCAGCTTCTGGTTCGTCGAGAAGTGGGCGACCGCCGCTGATGCCGAGCGTCACAGTCGCTCCAGCCCCGCACTGCCCGTGCTCGCGGAGCGGCTCAGCCCGTTGCTCGAGGGGGTGCCGGTGATCGTGCAGGGTGTCGCGCATCCGCTCGGCGATCCGGTCAAGGGTGCGCTCTGACGCGCCCCGGATGTTCACCCTCCCGCTCTGGACGGCACCTGTCGTCTGCGCGTAGCATCGCCGAATGAGCTCACGCGGCAGGATGCGCACCACGGCCTCGGCAGGAGTCGCCGCGGCGGCGCTCCTCGCCTCCCTCCTCTCCGGGCCGGGCGCCGCGTTCGCGGCGGGTTCCGCGCCCACGCCGCCCCCTGCGCCCGCCGCCACGGCCGAGCCGTCGCCGGCCACCGCCCCCGAGCCGCCGACATCCGCCGCCCCCGCGACCGACACCGCCGAGGCCGATGCCCCTACTGGCGACGTGCCCACGCCCGCGACCGAAGCGCCCACCACTGACGCGCCCGCTCCGGCGACCGAAGCGCCCACCACTGACGCGCCCACCCCTGCGACCGGCGCGCCCACCACCGACGCGCCCGCTCCTGCGACCGACGCGCCCACCACTGACGCGCCCACCCCTGCGACCGGCGCGCCCACCGGCGCGCCCGCAGCCGATACCCCCACCCCCCGGGACGACGCGCCTGGCCCCGCCATCGACGCGCAGGCCCCCGAGCCGACCGCCGAGCCCACCCCCGAGCCGCGCTCTAGCGACGAGTTCCCTGGCGACCTCTCGCCGCTCGCGTCGTTCTCGACGCAGAGCTTCACCGCGAGCGACATCGTCTCCGACCGGCACATGTTCACGGGTGGCGAGCTGTCGGCCGCCGAGGTGCAGGCCTTCCTGCAGCAGCAGGTGCCCACCTGCCGCGACGGCTACACCTGCCTCAAGGACTACCGCGTCACCACGACCACCATCGCCAAGAGCGACGAGTGCAAGGCCTACCAAGGAGCCTCGAACGAGTCGGCGGCGACCATCATCTCCAAGGTCGGCGTCGCGTGCGGGGTGAGCGAGAAGGCGCTGCTCACGCTCATCCAGAAGGAGTCGCAGCTGGTCGAAGACGACTGGCCCGTGAAGAAGCAGTACGACCAGGCGACGGGTTTCGACTGCCCCGACAGCGCACCCTGCAACCCCGACTACGCCGGATTCTTCAAGCAGGTCTACTGGGCCGCCTGGCAGCTCGAGAACTACCGCATCAAGCCCGACCAGGCGCAGTACCGCGTCGGCCAGACCGCACCCGTGCTCTTCTTCCCGGGGAAGGCCGGCGACACGTGCAACCCGACGAGCGCGCTCAACCTCACCTTCCGCACCGCCGCCACCGCCGCGCTCTACAACTACACGCCCTACCAGCCGAACGCCGCGGCCCTCGCGCCCGGCGACGGCGACGCCTGCTCGAGCTTCGGCAACCTCAACTTCTGGGGCATCTACACCGACTGGTTCGGCTACGCCCAGGTCGACGTCGACCGCGTGAGCGGCGCCGACCGCTACTCGGGCGCCGTCGCCATCGCGAAGGCCGCGTACCCGGGCACCGCCCCCGTCGTCTACGTCGCGAGCGGTCAGAACTACCCCGACGCCCTCTCGGCCGGCCCCGCCGCCGCAGCGGGTGGCGGACCGCTCCTGCTCACCGACCCCGCCTCCCTCCCGCAGTCGGTCGCCGACGCCATCAGGGTGCTGGCGCCGAAGCGCATCGTGGTGGTGGGCGGCACCAACTCGGTCTCGGATGCGGTGAAGACCCGCCTCGCCGGTCTCGTCCCCGGCGTGAAGGTCGATCGCCTCGGCGGCGCGAGCCGCTACGCCACCTCGCTGCTGCTCGTGAAGGACGCGTTCAAGACGGGCGCATCCGGGGCCTACCTCGCCACCGGCGCGAACTTCCCCGACGCCTTGAGCGCGGGTGGCGCGGCGGGCTCGAAGTCGCAGCCCGTGGTGCTCGTCGACGGATCGGCCGGCTCCCTCGACGCCTCGACGACGGATGCGCTCCGCGGCCTCGGCGTCTCATCCCTCACCATCGTTGGCGGTGTCAACTCCGTGAGCACGGGTGTGGAGAACTCGGCGAAGGCGATCACTCCTGGAAAAGTCACCCGAGCATCCGGTGCCGACCGCTACGCGACCTCGCGCGCGGTGAACGCCGCCGCCTACACCTCGAGCGATCGGGCGTTCCTCGCCACGGGCGCGAACTTCCCCGACGCCCTCGCCGGCTCCGCCTGGGCGGGCGCGGCGAAGGCGCCCCTCTGGGTGGTGCCCGGCACCTGCGTGCCCACCGAGGTGCGCACCTCGCTGAAGCCCCTCGGAGTCGTGAACGTCACCCTCCTCGGCGGCCCCAACTCCCTGGCCCCGGCCGTCGAGTCCCTCAGCCCGTGCTGACGGGGGGCCTTCCCGACCCTCGGGTTTCGCCCCCACCCCACGTTCTCGCGGACAAAGTCCGTGATAACTGACGTCTTCACGGACTTTGTCCGCGAGAAATCGGATGCGCGGGGGAGGTGGCGCGTGGGAGGGGTGGGCCGCGGCTACGCCGCGGCGCCGGTGGGGGCGGCAGCCGCCGCCCCCACCTCCACAGCGAGCTCGGGGAACTCGGGGGCGAGCAGCTCGAGGGCGCGCGAGCGCGCCGGGGTGCGGTCGAGCGGGTCGGCGTCGCGGACGCCCGCGACGGGGGAGAGCATGACCTCGTCGACCCCGTAGCGCGAGGCGGCCGAGCGGATGCGCGCCGCCACCTCGTCGGGCGTGCCCACGAGCCAGCGTTGCGCCTGCTCCTGCACCGACTGCTCCTCCATCGGCGACAGGGCGGTGGCCTGCGCCTCCTCGATGGTGAGCTGGGCGGCGAGCGCGCCGCCGGTGCGCAGCCGCGCCATGGTGATGAGCTGGGGGAGTGCCTGCGCGTACGCCTCGGAGGCCGTCGGCGCCACCGAGGTGTTCAGGGTGAGGAACGTCTTCGGCGCCTCGAGCGTCAGCGACGGCTGGAACCGCTCGCGGTAGAGCGCGAGCGCCTCGTCGAGCCCGGGCTGCCCGAAGTGGTTCGCGAACACGAACGGCATGCCGAGCGAGGCCGCGAGCGTGGCGCTGAAGTTGCTCGACCCGAGCAGCCACATCTCGGGGGCGCTGGCGACCACGGGCGTCGCCTTCAACTCGTACGACCGACCCCGGATGTTGAGCCCGACCCCCGGCTGCTCGTCACCCCCGAAACCGTCGCCGACCCCCCGATCCGACCCGAGCAGTGCCGCCACCGTCTCCACGTCGGTCGGGAACGTCGCCGCCGGGTCGGAGTCGGTCGTCGACCGCTGCCCGCGCAGCATGTAGGAGGTCACCGGGTCTGACCCGGGCGCACGTCCGAGCCCCAGGTCGATGCGCCCCGGGTGCATCGCTTCGAGCAGCGCGAACTGCTCGGCGATCGACAGCGGCGCGTGGTTCGGCAGCATCACCCCGCCCGACCCGAGGCGGATGCGCGAGGTCTGCGCCGCGAAGTGCGCGATGAGCGTCGACGGCGAGGTGGAGGCGACGGCGGGCATGTTGTGGTGCTCCGCCACCCAGTAGCGGGTGAAGCCGAGTCGCTCGGCGGTGCGCACGAGCTCGAGGCTCGCCGCGATGGCGTCGCCTGAGCTCTGACGGCTGCGGACGGGGATGAGGTCGAGAACGGAGAGTCGCGTCATGGCTCTCTTCTCAGCCACCGCATCCGTCGCTTTATTCCGAAACTCGCGCGGATTGCCGGGCTTTTCCGCCACCCGCACGTACGGTAGCGGTGTGTGGCGCGCCGATAAGAAACGAGAAGCAGACGATTCGACGTCTGCCGCCGACTCCGTCGAGTCGGCGTGGGGTCGGAACGGTCAGGCCGCGGAGGGTTCGCAGCTCGGTCAGGTGTACACGACCGAGAGCCTCGTCGAGCCCACCCGTGAGCGCTGGCGGGAGGAGATCGCGGCGCTCGGAGGCGAGTCGCCGCTGTTGCACTTCGACGATTCGCCCAGGTCGCGCATCGAGCTGAGCACCACGCATCCCGGTGGTCTCGCGCAGTTCATCACGGGCAACACGACGCTCTTGTCGAGCCTCATCCGCGACGAGCTCGCGCTCCGCAACGCCCGCATCGCCGCCGGCGCCATCACCGACAAGGGTGTCGAGCTACGGTCGGTGCGCGGCATCGACTCGGTGCAGCTCGCGATCGGCCTCGCCGAGTGGCGGGTCGAGGAGCAGCAGTTCCGCGCCCCCGTGCTCCTGCGCCCCATCTCGGTGCGCCGCTACGGCCGCGACTTCGAGCTGAAGCTGCGCGGCGTGCCGTTCGTCAACCCGGTGCTCGCCGCCGTGCTGCAGGAGCAGTTCCAGATCACCGTCGACCGCGAGAGCCTCGTCGCCCTGGCGCAGCAGAACGGCGTGTTCAAGCCGCAGCCCGTCATCGACCGGCTGCGCAGCCTCACCTCGCACCTGCCCTGGTTCCAGGTGCAGCCGCGGCTCGTGGTCTCCAGCTTCGCCGATGTCGCCAGCGGCATGCTCGCCGACAGTGCCGAGCTCGCGCATCCGGTTCTCGACGCCCTCGCCGGCAACCTCACCAGCCGCCGTGCGGTGCAGGATGCGTACCGCCCCGTCGAGCCGTCGCCGCAAGACAAGCGCGCCCCCAGCACCGACACCCTGCTGCTCGACGCCGACAGCGAGCAGGAGAACGTGATCGCGCAGATCGCGGGCGGCAACTCGCTGGTCGTGAAGACGCTTCCGGGTACCGGTGGCACGCAGACCATCGTGAACGCCATCGGCGCCCTGGTGGCGCAGAACAAGCGCGTGCTCGTGGTGAGCCCGCGGCGCCTCAGCCTGAGCGGCATCGACCGCCGGCTGTCGGATGTGGGTCTCCCCGGTGTGGCGGTGTCGCCGCGCACGCTGCGGCGCGACCTCATCCAGTCGATCGGCCGCAACGAGAAGGCGAAGCAGCCGCAGGTGGCCGATGTCGACGACGCCCTGGTGCGCCTGCGCACGGTGCTGCTCGACTACCGCGCCTCGATGTCGCGGGTCGACCCCACCCTCAAGGTGTCGGTGCTCGACGCCCTGCGCGAGCTCGCGCGCCTCGCGCTGCTGCCGAACCCGCCGGCCACCACGGCGCGGCTCGACCGCAGCGCCCTCGAGTCGCTCGCCTCGGGCCGGTCGAAGGCTGCCAAGACGCTCAGCCGCGCCGCCGAGCTCGGCCAGTTCCGCTACGGGCCCGACGACTCGCCGTGGTACGGCGCCCAGTTCTCCTCGAGCGACGACGCCCAGCGCGCCCACCAGCTCGCCAAGCGACTCGACCGCACCGACCTCCCCAAGCTGCTGAGCGGCGCCTACGAGCTCATCGGGCAGACCCGCATGCGCCCGTTCACCTCGCTCGCCGAGCTAGGCACCTACCTGCGCCTCCTCGCCGACCTGCGCGAGACGCTCGACAAGTTCCTCCCGGTCGTCTTCGACCGCTCGCTCACCGATCTCATCGCTGCCACCTCACCGCGCCGCGACGCCCCGCAGATGTCGTCGACCTCGCGCCGACGCCTGAAGTCGCTGGCGAAGGAGTACGTGCGCCCCGGCGTGCACATAGGCGACATCAACGAGTCGCTGCGCCGCATCCAGCAGCAGCGCACGCTCTGGTACCGCTTCGCGGCAGCGGGCATCCCGCCCGAGATCCCCGTCGGCATCAACGAGGTGCAGATGGCGTTCCAGCGCGTCACCGAAGACCTCGCGCAGCTCGACCTGCCGCTCGGCAACGTCGGCACCGCGCGCCAGCTCTCGACGCTGCCGATCGACCAGCTCATCGGCATGGTGGAGGGGCTCGCCGCCGACTCCGAGGTACTCGCGAACCTGCAGGAGCGCACCGCCCTGCTCGACTCGCTGCACGAGCACGCCCTCGACCCGCTGCTCATCGACCTGTCGAACCGGCACGTGCCCGAGACCGCCGTTCCCGACGAGCTCGAGCTCGCCTGGTGGCAATCGGTGCTCGAGCTCATGCTCGCCGGCGACCGTGCGCTGCTCGGCGCGAACACGGGGGTGCTCGACCGGCTCGAAGGCGACTTCAGGCTGGTCGACGAGGCGCACGCCTCGATGAACGGGCAACTGCTGGCCTGGCAGCTGGCCGACACCTGGAGCGTCGGGCTGCTCGACCACCCCGAGGAGGCCGCCGCGCTCAAGCAGCTGCTGCGCTCCGACTCGGTCACCTCCGAGTCGCTGCACGCCGCCGCCCCGCACCTCGGCAAGGTGCTGGCGCCGGTGTGGCTGGCGTCGCCCTACGAGGTTCCGCGCATCACGGATGCGGTCACCTTCGACACGGTCGTGCTCGTCGACGCCGGGGCCACGACGCTCGCCGAGAACGTGGGCGCCATCCGTCGTGCCCGCCAGGTGGTGGCGTTCGGCGACCCCGTCACGCAGACCCCCTCGCACTTCGAGATAGCGATCAGGGCCGTCGACCAGCAGCGCACGCGCCCCGCATCCGACGCCGTCGTCGCCGAGGAGCTGCACACCGACTCGGCGCTGGCGCGCCTGGCCGACCTCGTGCCGACGCTGTCGCTCACCCGCAGCTACCGGGCCGGCGGTGAAGACCTCGCCGAACTCGTCAACCACCGCTTCTACGGCGGCAAGATCGACTCGCTGCCCTGGGCGGGAACCTTCCTCGGCCACGGGTCGCTGGCGCTGCACTACGTCGAGGGGCGCGGCGGCATGCCCGACTCCGAGACCGGAGCGGTCGAGTCGATCGACGCCGAGGTCGATGAGGTCGTCTCGCTCGTGCTCGACCAGGCCATCAACTACCCGCGCGAGTCGCTCATGGTCATCACGGCCTCGGCGAAGCACGCGGTGCGGGTGCAGCAGGCGGTGCTCGCCGCGTTCGCGAAGCGCAGCGACCTCGCCGACTTCATCCTGAAAGAGCGTGCCGAGCCGTTCATGGTGGCGACCCTCGAGCAGTCGGTGGCGCAGAGCCGCGACCGCGTCATCTTCTCGGTCGGCTACGGCAAGACCACCCACGGGCGTGTGCTGTCGAACTTCGGCGGGCTCGCCCGCCCGGGGGGCGAGCGGCTGCTCGCGGTGGGCATGACCAGGGCGCGCCGCTCGATGGACATCGTGAGCTGCTTCACCCCCGCCGACATCGACGAAGACCGCATGAACTTCGGCGTCGTCGCGCTGCGCCAGATCCTGCAGGAGGCCGAGAACGGCCCCACGCCCGACACCTTCTCGTCACCCGGCGACGCGCTGCTCATCGACCTCGCACGGCGCCTCGGCGCCCGCGGGCTCGAGGTGGCCTTCGAGCACCGCGGCAAGCTCACGCTCGTTGCCTCGCACGACGGCCGCGCCATCGCCATCGAGACCGATGCGGTGGTGCACTCCACCTCGCTCCGCGAGTCGCTGCGCCTGCGCCCCGACATGCTGCGGCGCCTCGGCTGGCACTACCTGCGGGTGCACTCCTTCGAGCTGTTCGCGAACCCCGAGGCGGTGGCGGCACGCATCGCCGACGTGCTCGGCATCCGCGAGCTCTCCCTGGTCGAGACCGCCCCCATCTCCATCTGACCTCCTCGCGAGTCGTCCCACCTCCTCGCGAGTCGCCAATATCCGGCCCATCCGCGCCATTTCAGCCCGTATTCTGGCGAGTCGCGAGGAGGGCGGGCGCGGCGGGCGCGGGCGACCCCGCGAGGGTGGAGGGCGTAGGGTGCTGGGGTGCAGGTGAAGAAGACGGGTCGGCGGCGGGTGTCGACGGATGCGGTGGCCGGCAGCGACCCCACACCCCAGACCGCGCCCCCCGGCTCCACCACCGCACCCACCCGGGCCGCGGAAGACACCGACGAGGCCTGGGGTGCCGCACCGGCCGCCTCGCCTGCGCGAGCATCCGAGGGCCCGAACGACGACCGCCTCCGCCGCGACGTCCCCCCGCACTGGTAGAGGCCGCGAGAAAGCGCGAAGTGCCCCCTTCCAGGACGGGAGGGGGCACTTCGCGCTCTCTCGCGGCGGGAGACGCGCGCGGGGGCCTAGTGCTTGGGGGTGTGGGGCGTGGCGGGGGGCTCGCCGGCGGCCTCGGCGCGCTGGTCGGCGAGGAGGTCGCGGATCTGGATGAGCAGCTCGGTCTCGGTGGGCGGCAGCTCCTCGTTCTGCTCCTCGAGCGACTCCGCGGGAGTCTTCTTGAGCGAGAACGCGACCTTCTTCAAATGGTTGATGGGCACGACGAACACGAAGTACACCACGATCGCCACGAGCAGGAACTGGATGAGCGCGCCGAGCACGGCACCGAACTTGATCTCGGCGTCGCCGATGGTGACGGTCGCCACGTTGTCGAGGCTGTCGGCCTTGAACAGGGCGCCGATCAGCGGGTTGAACACGCTGTTCACGATGGCGTTCACGACCGCGGTGAAGGCGGCTCCGATGACGACTGCGACGGCCAGGTCGATGACGTTGCCGCGGAGGATGAACTCCTTGAATCCCTTGATCATGGCCCCAGCCTAGGGGGTGGGCTTCGTCGCGGCCTTGGGTGCTGCGGCGGGTGCCGAACCCGAGGACGAGCTCGACGAGGAGCCCTTGTCGCCCCCGCCCGAGCTCGACGAGGACGAGGACGAGCTCGACGACGAGGAGTCGGACCCCGACCCCGACGACCCTGATGACCCGGACCCCGATGACCCCGACCCGCTGCGCGAATCGGTGCGGTAGAACCCCGACCCGTTGAACGTCACGCCCACCGGGCTGAACACCTTGCGCAGCTTGCCGCCGCACACCGGGCAGACCGTGAGCGAGTCGTCGGTGAAGGACTGCTGGATGTCGAACGCATTGTCGCACTCGGTGCAACGGTAGGAGTAGGTGGGCACGAGGCTCGATTCTACCGGCGACTACCGACGCTCGAAGCGCAGGATGCGCGTCGGCGTGACGATGCCGTCGACCGGCGCGTCGTGCACCTCCCGCGGCACCTCGTCGAGCACCTCGTCGTCGAAGACGACCGCGTACACCGGGGGGCACTTCTCCATCGATCCGAGGGTGCGGTCGTAGTAGCCGCGCCCCCACCCCATGCGCGTGCCGGCGACATCGACGGCGGACGCCGGGATGACGATGAGGTCGGCGTCGTTGATGGCGATCGGCCCGAGGATGCCGCCCACCGGTTCCGGCATGCCGTACAGCCCCTCGGTCTCGGTCTCGCCGTCGCCCTCGGCCCAGTCGAGCAGGCCGTCCTGCCGGGCGATGGGCAGCAGGATGCGCCGGCCGTCGGCGAGCGCCCAGTTGAGGAAGGGCCGCGTGTCGGGCTCGAAGGAGTTCGAGAGGTACGCAGCGATGGTGCGCGCCCCGGTCTCCAGAGCGAGCTCGGTGAGTCGGGCCGTGAAGCCCTCGTTGGCGGTGTCGACCTGGTGCGCAGGCCTCGTGCGGCGGCGCTCACGCAGCTCGGCGCGCAGCGCCCTTTTGTCGAGAGTCGCATCCTCAGCCATGGTGGCCAGTGTAGATCGCACAGTGTGTCGCGGGTGTTTCGGCGTACCGGTCGCGCGCATCCGCTCGACTCCGATCCCCGATACGCTTTCCCCATGGGGACACCTCTGACGAAAGCAGTTATTCCGGCGGCCGGACTGGGCACGCGCTTCCTCCCGGCCACGAAGGCCATGCCGAAGGAGATGCTCCCGGTCGTCGACAAACCGGCGATCCAGTACGTGGTCGAGGAGGCCGTCGACGCCGGCCTCAACGACGTGCTCGTCGTCACCGGCCGCAACAAGGCCGCCATCGAGAACCACTTCGACCGGGTCTACGAGCTCGAGTCGACGCTCGAGCAGAAGGGCAAGGGCGACATGCTCCGGGTGGTCAACGAGTCGACCGCCCTCGCCGAGATGCACTACGTGCGTCAGGGCGACCCGCTCGGCCTCGGCCACGCCGTGCTGCGCTCGAAGATGCACGTCGGGCACGAGCCGTTCGCCGTGCTGCTCGGCGACGACATCATCGACGCTCGCGACCCGCTGCTGAAGCGGATGCTCGAGGTGCAGTCGGCCCGCAGCGCCACCGTCATCGCACTGATGGAGGTCGACCCCTCGATGACCCACCTCTACGGTGTCGCCTCGGTCGAGTCGACCGACGAAGACGACGTGGTGAAGGTCACCGGCCTCGTCGAGAAGCCCGAGGCGGGCACCGCCCCCTCGAACCTCGCCGTCATCGGGCGGTACGTGCTGATGCCCGAGGTGTTCGACATCCTCGAGAACACCCCTCCCGGAAAGGGCGGGGAGATCCAGCTGACGGATGCGCTGCTCACCCTCGCCGACGACGACACGATCGCAGGCGGTGTCTACGGCGTCGTCTTCGGCGGCCGCCGCTACGACACCGGCGACAAGCTCGACTACATCAAGGCCATCGTGCAGCTCGCGAGCGACCGCAAAGACCTCGGTCCGTCGCTGCGGCCGTGGCTGCAGGAGTTCGTGAGCGGACTGTAGCTCGGCGTCGCGGCGGCGCCCCCGACTAGGCGGTAGTGTTCGACCACCATGTTCGTCCCCACTCTCTCCGAGGGCCCGATCGCGATCAGGCCCATCCGCGTGCGCGACGCGAAACCACTCGAGCGTGAGCTCATCGAGAACCGCTCGTGGCTGCGCAAGTGGGAGGCGACCAATCCCGGCGGACCGATGTCGTTCGACACGCGGGCGAGCATCCGTTCGTTGCAGTCGAACGCGCGGGCGGGGCTCGGGCTGCCGTTCATCCTGGAGTACGAGGGTGAGCTCGCCGGGCAGTTGAACGTGTCGTCGATCAGCTACGGCTCGGTCGCCTCGGCGTCGATCGGGTACTGGGTGTCGGAGCGATTCGCCGGCAGGAACATCACCCCCGTGGGGGTGGCGCTCGCCACGGACTACTGCTTCTACTCGGTGGGGCTGCACCGCATCGAGATCTGCATCAGGCCCGAGAACGGGCCGAGCCTTCGGGTCGTGGAGAAGCTGGGGTTCCGGTACGAGGGCCTGCGGCGACGCTACATCCACATCAACGGCGACTGGCGCGACCACTTCTGCTTCGCGCTCGTGCGCGAGGAGCTGCCCTCTGGTGTGCTCCGCCGGTGGCAGGAGGGACGCATCCCCTCCGGCGCCGGCACCGTCCCCGAGACCGATCGCACCGCCGCCACCCACCCCCTCCCCACCCCCGCCCGCTGACCCATGCACCTGGTCGCGCGGGCGCCGGCCGCCGCGCTTCCTCGCGCGCACCCTTTACAGCGCACGCGTCCCGGCCGCACAATCGGGTCTGTGAAGGGCGAACGTGCGTACTCCGAGCCGTTCCTGGGCCGAGCCGACGAGTTCGCCCACGCGTCTGCCTGTCTCGCAGCCGGCACCGGCCTGATCATCGTCGGCGCCGAGGGATCGGGGCGCACACGATTCGCACGAGAGCTCGGGGCCCAAGCCGGTACCGAGCTGCGTGCCCGGCTCCGGGTGGGCGACGACCTGGCCCTGTTCAGCGATGACGACCTCGGGCGATGGGCGGCAGCGGTGCGGTCGGGGAGCATTCTGCCCATCGCCACCGCGCCGGCGTTCCACAGCCAGCCCGTCATCGACGATCTCGTGCGGCGCGGGCGGGTGAGATCGATCGTGCTGGGGGCTCTCACGGCGCGCGAGCTCCACGCGATCGTCGAGCACGACCTCGGAGCACCGGTCCATCCGGGTAGCCTGCCCGAGCTCGTGCCGGCTCGTGGGGGAGACGACATCGTCTCGCTCCGCGAGACCGTCGCCGAGGCGACGAGGACGGGCGCCCTCGTCCTTCGCGACGGCTTCTTCGTCATCGCCGACCAGGGCATCCGTGCCGAGTCGGCCAGGAGCCGAGCCTTCAGTCGAGCGGGCTCCGATGTGCGGCTCGAGGTGGCCGAAGCCGAGGACATCCTTGACCTCCTTGCTCTGGCGCCAGGGCTGGAGCTGACGAACGCGCGGGCAGTCCTCGCCACCCTCGAGCGCTCGCCGGCAGACGTCGCCGCCGCCCTCGAACGCCTTGAGGCATCCGGCTACGTGGCCGTAGACCGGCACGCGTCGACCCTGCACCTCGCCGTCCGCGACGGTGTCGACGAGTTGCTGATCCCGCGCGGAATGGGCGTCTTTCGGCGATACCGTCTGGCGAACGCTTTGGCCGAGGCGTTGAGTCGCGTCGCGCCGGCCCGCCTGTCGGCGGCCGAGACGATCGCACTGGCCCGGCACGGAACCGATCTGGGGATCCCGGTGGCCGCCGAGGTTCTCGTCGCGGCTGCGCGCGCATCGCTGCGCACCCCGCGTATACAGGAGTCTCTGGCGTTCGCGTCTGCTGCCATCGACGCAGGAGGTGGATTCGAAGCCGAGCTCGCGCGGGCAGACGCCGAGGCTCAGGCGGGACGAGACGACGAGTCCCTGAAACGGCTGCTGCGGCTGCAGACCGACGAGGCCGATCACGAGAAGCGCGCGAGGGTTCTGCACTCGATGAGCGGCTACGCGAGAGACCGGAACCGACGGGTCGCCGAATCAGTCGATGGCGATTCCCTGGCGCAGCTGTCGATCAGTCCGCTTCGCCGCGATGTCCTCCGCGGTTTCCGGCATTACAACCTCGGCCGGGTGGTCGAGGCCGCCGCCCTCATCCGGCCCGCGCTCGCCGTGCTGACCGGGATGGAACGGGCCGAGGGGTACCTTCAGATCGGAGTGATGGATCTGATGCTCGGACACATCACGGATGCCGCTGCCGCCCTCGACGAGGCCGAGACCGCTTACCTGGCGGAAGGCGCTGACGCCTCGCATGTCCACTTCGTGAGGTCGAACGTCAACATCCTGAGGGGGAGAGCCGAGGAATCGCTCCTGGTCACCCGCGCGGCGCGGGAGCAGGCTGCCGTGTTCGGTCAGCCGGTTGCGCAGGCGTACTGCGGATGGGCCATCGGGACCCTGATCATGGCGTCGGGCTCTCTCGCGGAGGCGTCCAGGGAGTTGCGGACGTCCCTGGACATCCTTGACGTCGCCGGAGTCGAACGCATCGCGGAACTCGTCAAGCTCGACCTGGCCCTGTGTCTGGCGCAGGCCGGCGACGGGGAGGCCGCGCGAGAGGTGGGGTCTCGTTCGAGCGAAGACGACGACGGATCGGAGCTTGCGGTCAGCGGCAAGATCCTCGTGGTGGAGGGGTGGATGCATCTCGACGACGGCGACCGAGACCGCGCTCGAGCCAGCTTCCTTCAGGCGGCGGACGTCTATGCGCGCGGGGGTTTCCATCTGCCGAGCGTCGCGGCGCTGCTCGACGCCGCTCGGGTCGGCGGTGCGGCCGAACTCGCCGATCGCATCGCGACGTCGGCTGCCGGAATGGAGGGCGAGTACATCGTCATGGTGCGGTCGCTCTCCTCCGCCCTGGGTGCACTCGACGAGCTGAGCCGTTCCGGAAGGGACCGGGGATCCGACCTCGCTGCGCGGTTCGAAGCCGCAGGCGTCGCCGCGTCACGCATCGGACACCACGTCATCGCGGCTGAAGCGTTCGACTACGCGGCAGTCCTCTACGGGTCGGACGGGCTTCCGAGAGAGGCAGCCGCTGCTGCCCGGTCACGTGACGATCACCTCGCGGCCTGCGGTCTCGACCGAACGCCGTCGGGTGTGACAGCTCGATCGGCTCCGCTGTCGGGCCGGGAGATCGAGATCGCGAGACTAGCCGCCGATGGTGCGTCCAATCGGGAGATCGCCGAGAAGCTCGTGCTCTCCGTGCGCACGGTGGAGACCCACCTTCAGCGCGTCTACGCGAAGGTCGGCGTGCGGCGTCGATCCGACCTCGCCCGAGCGCTCCGCGGGGAGCTGCAGTCCACAGCGGAGAAGCGAACCCAGCGGGGCTGAAAGTTGCTCGGGGAACGGGCCGACACGCGCCCCTCATGCGGGGGCTTGTGGCGGTGGCGCCCCTACCGTAGACGCATGACAACGGAATGGCTCGGCGGAGGCCTCATCATCGCTCTCGCCGCCGTTCTGTGGCTGGTGTACCTGGTGCCGTCGTGGTTCCGCAGCCGGCAGTACCTCGCCACCGAGCGCAACGCGGTGCGCTTGCAGCAGACGCTGCGCATCCTCGCCGAGACGGCGGAGGTGCCCGAGGAGGTGCGCGTCGAGGCGAACGCCCGCAGCATCGCCGAGCAGGAGCGTCTGCTCAGGCACCGAGCCGCTCAGCGGGAGACCGAGGCCGTGCCGCCCGCCATCCGGGCCGCCGACCGGCTGCGCCGCTCCCGCGTCGTGACCGCTCTCGTGCTGGGTCTGAGTCTCGCCGTCGCCGCCCTCGGAGGTGTGCAGCTCGCCACGAACGGCACCTGGCTGCTGCTCGCGGCGGGCGGGTTCGTCGCTGCGATGTGCCTCGTCGGGCTCGTGAAGATGGCCAAGGCCGGCCGCCGCCTCAAGCTCCCGCTGCCTGAGCAGTTCGCCCGCCCCCTCGGCGTCGCGCACGCTCCCGTACACCTCGGTGCCTTCGACGAGACGGATGCGCGCGACACCCTCGCCGACGCCTCCCGCATCGTCGGCGACGGCACGGCTGCGCGGCAGAGCGACTCGACAGACGGCGGCTGGGTTCCCGTGGCGATGCCGCGGCCGCTCTATCTCGCGTCGTCGGGAATGACCCGGTTCGGGGCATCCGATGCGATTCTCGCTGAGCTCCCTGAAGACGAGAACGACGCCTTGGAGGCGGACGCGGAGGCCGAAGCCGGAGCCGCCCAGGCGGCCGAGGCTGAAGCCGAGCGCTCCGCCCAGGCCGAGCGCGCCGCGCACGAGGAGTCGCTCCGCCAGGCCGCCGCCGAGGCCGAGGCCGCCCTGCGCGAGCGGATGCGCGCCCAGCTCGAAACCGTCGCCGAACTCCAGCTCGCCGAGGAGCCCGCCGCTCCACCCGCAGCCCCGTCCCGCTTCGCCCGCATGGGCGTCATCGACGCCGACCCCGCCTCGACCCTCGACCTCGATGCGGTCTTGGCCCGGCGTCGCGCCGTCTGATCCGAGCACCTCCCGGCCCGCGAGCAAGCCGTCTGGCTCCGCCGGGGTTGGCGCCTCCCGTGCCCAGGCGTACGGTCGCCCGCAAGTGGGCCGCCACGGGCCCGCCCGAACCGGGAGGTGCCTCATGCCGGGCAAGAGCACGCCGCAGATCAAAGACCAGAAGCTCTACGAAGAGCTGCGCGACGAGGGCAACTCGAAGCAGAAGTCGGCACGCATCGCCAACGCCGCTGCCGCCAAGGGCCGCTCTGCGGTGGGGAAGAAAGGGGGGAAGTCGGGCTCGTACGACGACTGGACCGTGCCGGAGCTGAAGAAGCGCGCCAAGGAGATCGGCCTCACGGGCTACTCCGGCATGCGCAAGGCCGAGCTGGTCGAGGCCCTCCGAGACTCGTGAGGTCGCGGCGGCATCCGCCATTCGGCGCATATGCCCTGGCGGCGATGACCGAAGCTCATACACTGACCCCATGAGCAGCGCGGCCTCTACGACCTCGTCGATCGACCTCTCGAAGCGTGACCTCACGCTCGACCTGGCGCGCGTGTTCTGCGTGCTCCTGGTGGTGCTGATCCACCTCCTCATGGTCGGCGTCGGCATCGGTCCCGACGGTCAGGTGGAGGTGTCGCGCCCGCTCGAGGAGCAGTGGTGGTTCGCGCCCGTCACCTGGGCGGGCCAGATCATGCCGCTGTTCTTCGTGGTGGGTGGTTTCGCGTCGCTGACCGCGTGGCGCAGCCTCGTGCGTCGCGGCGGCACCGGTGCCGACTACGTGCGCAGCCGTGTGCTGCGCCTCGCGCAGCCCGCCCTCCCGCTGTTCATCTTCTACGCCGTCGTCATCGGCGGCGCCCGTCTCATCGGCATCGACCCGCAGCTGGTCGAGCTGGCCGTCACCGGCGCCGCGTCGCCCCTGTGGTTCCTCGCCGCCTACACGCTCTGCCAGGCGCTCGTGCCGCTCATGGCGCACTGGCACGCGACGGCGCCCAAGGCGACCCTCCTGGTGCTGCTGGCCGGGGCCATCGTGGTCGACGTCATCCGCTACAGCGTGGGCATCGACGCCATCGGCCTCGCGAACCTGTTCTTCGTCTGGTTGCTCGTGCAGCAGCTCGGCTTCTGGTATGCCGACGGCTGGTTCGCCGCGCGGCGGTGGTGGACGCTCGTGGCCATCGCGATCGTCGCCTACGCCTCGCTCGTGCCGATGACCGTGGTGGGGCCCTACGCCGACGACATGCTCACCAACCTCAACCCGCCCACGCTGCCGCTGGTGGCGCTCGCGGTGGCTCAGGCGTGCATCCTGAAGCTGTTGCGGCCGGCGCTCGCCCGGCTCATGAACACGCACGCGGCGCGGGCTGTGGTGTTCCTCGTCGGCACGCGGTTGATGACGATCTACCTGTGGCACCTGCCGGTCATCCTCATGCTCTCGGGTCTGGCCCTGCTGGTTCCGTTCGCGAGCCCCGAGCCGGCGAGCCTCGCCTGGTGGTGGACGCGCCCCGTCATGTTCGTGCTGGTCATGGCCGCCGTGTTCGGGCTGTCGTTCGTGGTGGGCCGTTGGGAGGCTCCGCGCGAGGTGGGGCCGACCCCGCGCACCTGGGTGGTCGCGGTGGCGACGGTGCTCGCGTTCCTGCCGCCGTTCGCGGTGATGGAGTTCTTCATGGACCTGCCGATCGCCATCGCCGGCAGCGTGCTGCTCGCCGTCGCCGTGTTCATGTTGGGGCGGTGGCGGGCGGCGGCGCCCGAGGTGCCTGCGACTTCCGCGACATCGGCGTCTGCCGCGTCTGCGGCAGGCCGGGCGGATGCTCGCCTCGGCACCACGACCCCGCATTCGCATTCGGGGCCGGTTTCGTCGTAGAATTTCGGGGTTGTCGTTTCGACGTCAGCGGGGCTATGGCGCAGTTGGTAGCGCGTCTCGTTCGCAATGAGAAGGTCAGGGGTTCGAATCCCCTTAGCTCCACCACCGGTCATCACACTTTGGGGGTCTTGATGTCTGAAATCCAGAAGTCCGACGGCTTCTCGCGTCGCACCATGCTGCAGGCGGGTGCCTGGGCGGTTCCCGTCATCGCCGTCGCCGCGGCCACCCCCGGCGCCGCCGCCTCGCAGGCGGGCGACTTCACCATCTACAACCAATCGTGGTCGTACTTCAGCTTCTCGAGCGACTTCCAGTACGTTCGCCTCGTGGTGCAGAACGCCGGCTCGACCGCTCCCACGGGCGGCTTCGTGCAGATCTCGACGCCCACCGCCTCGGGCCCCTACAACCTCGACCCGTCGCGCACCCAGCCCTTCACCGACGGCACAGGAACAGCGTGGGTGCTGATCTTCCCGCTCACGCAGCGCCCCGCGAACGACGGCGAGACCCTCACCGGCACCGTCACGCTGCTCGGCCTCGGCTCGGTGCCGCTCACCGACATCATCTCCGACTTCTGATCCCTCGCCGCCCCGGGGCTCGGGTCAGAACAAGCGACGGCCATGCCCTTGTCGCCGGGTTCGAGGTGCGCGCAGCTGGGGGCACGTCCAGGTCGCCCTCGGCGGCGATGGGCATGAAGCGTGCAGCTCAGCGCAGGAAGTACTCGCGCGCGAGCGGCGCCACGTCGAGCGCCTCGGCCGCGGCCGACTCGGCGCTCGCCCACCGCAGCTCCGCGATCTCGGCGGCGGCGACGGGATGCTGCGTGCCGATGTCGACGGTGAACACGTCGGCGACCACCAGGAACCCCGGCTCGTTCGCCGCTGAGGCCGTGAACCGCCCGAGTGATCCGAGTGCGGCGGGGTCGATCCGCAATCCGAGCTCCTCCTCGAGTTCGCGTACGAGGGTCTCGGCCGGGGTCTCATCCGGCTCCGGCTTGCCGCCGGGCTGCATGAACGCGGTGGTGCCCGCCTTGCGCACGAGCAGCAGCCTGCCCGACGCATCCGTGATGACGGCGGCGGAGACGAGGATGCTCGCGGGGGTGGGGGAGGTGGGGTCGGTCACCCCAGCACGCTAACAGGCGGCGTCGCAGCCGGCGGCGCACGAGTCGCATAGAATCTCCTGTGCCCGAACAGACCCCCGCCATCGACCCGGCCGACCTCGCCACCACCCTCCGGGTGCTCGAGAGCATGGCCGGCCTCGACGAGGAGCACCCTGATTTCGTGGCCGTGCGCCACGCCACCGCCCGCATGTTCAAGGCGGTGAAGCGGGTGCGCCGGCGCGAGATCCGTGCGGCCGTGGCCGCGGCCGACAAGGCGGTCATCGCCGCGACCGCCACGGGCGCCGCCGATCGCATCGACGACGAGACCCGCGGCATCCCGATCAGCGCCTCCACCACGGCGGCCACCGCCGGAACCCTGGTGAAGTCGCGCGCCTGCTACATCTGCAAGCAGCACTACACGCTCGTCGACGCCTTCTACCATCAGCTCTGCCCCGACTGCGCAGCCCTCAACCACGCCAAGCGCGAGGCCCGCACCGATCTCAGCGGCAAGCGCGCGCTGCTCACCGGCGGCCGCGCGAAGATCGGCATGTACATCGCGCTCCGCCTCTTGCGCGACGGCGCCCACACCACGATCACCACCCGCTTCCCGCGCGACGCGGTGCGCCGTTTCACGAGCCTCCCCGACTCGGCCGACTGGCTCCACCGCCTCAAGGTGGTGGGGATCGACCTGCGCGACCCGGCCCAGGTGGTGGCGCTCGCCGAGGAGGTGGCGGGTGCGGGCAGCCTCGACATCCTCATCAACAACGCCACGCAGACGGTGCGGCGCTCGCCCGGTGCCTACCAGCCGCTGGTGGATGCGGAGCTCGCGCCCCTGCCCGACGGCCCGCTCCCCGAGCTGGCCACCTTCGGCCACACCAACGACCCGCACCCGCAGGCCCTCGAGCGCTCGGTCTCGGCCCACCCCATCCTCGCCGCCGCGGCGTCGCGGGCGGAGGCGCTCACCGAGCAGGCGATGACCGCCGGGTCGAGCTCGCTCGAGCGCCTCGCCGCCGGCACCGCGATCGACGCGGGCGGGCTCATCCCCGACCTGCACGACGTGAACTCGTGGACGCAGTCGGTCGACGACGTCGACCCGCTCGAGATGCTCGAGGTGCAGCTCGCCAACACCACGGCCCCGTTCCTCCTGGTGTCGAAGTTGCGCGCCTCGCTCGCGGCGAGCGAAGCCCGCCGCACCTACGTGGTGAACGTGAGCGCGATGGAGGGCGTGTTCAACCGCGGCTACAAGGGCCCAGGCCACCCGCACACCAACATGGCGAAGGCCGCCGTGAACATGCTCACCCGCACGAGCTCCCGCGAGCTGTTCGAGACCGACTCCATCCTCATGACGAGCGTCGACACCGGCTGGATCACGGATGAGCGCCCGCACCCCACGAAGGTGCGGCTCGCCGAGGAGGGCTTCCACGCCCCGCTCGATCTCGTCGACGGCGCAGCGCGGGTCTACGACCCGATCGTGCGCGGTGAGGCGGGCGAAGACCTGTTCGGCGTCTTCCTGAAGGACTACCGGCCCGGCGCCTGGTGAGGTGCGGCCCCGCGCGGTGGGGCGGTCTCATCGCGGGGTGATGACGACCTCGCGCACCCGCACCCGGTCTTCGGGCGCCCCTACGGCCACCGGCCCCACCCACACCCCGACGAACCCGGATGCGGGGTTCGGCACCAGCGGAGAGGTGTCGGCTTCGACGACGAACGTCCCGTCTACGAACGCGCGGAGGCCCAGGCCGCGGATCTCCACCGTCAGCTCCACCGCCTCACCCCGCGAAAGGCCGTTCAGCTGTCCGTCACCGAGCGTCGTCGGCACCCCGTCGTCGGTGAGCACGCAGCTCACCCGGCCGGCGCCGTTGAGGCCGAGCTCGAGGTGGGCGAGCTCGCTCGTGCGCAGCAGCAGACCCGCCCGCATGTGGGGACCGGGAAGCTCGAGCGTGAGGGTCACATCGGCGTCGGCGGCGGGCAGGCGGCGCCCGAGGAACGACTGCGGTGCGAGCGACGACGGCTCGGCCCCGCCGTCGAGGCTCACCGCCCACCCCTCGGCCCCGAGGTCGAGGAACGAGGCGAACTCCTCCGGGTGCCGCCCCACCCCGTTCCACGCCGCATCGAACCGCCCGCTCGCGAAACCGTCGCCGAACTCCTCCGCGGGCGGCAGCTGGTCGGGAACCCCCTCCGCCTCGACGACCTCGCCCACCCGCCCGATCCCTGGCGCGAACACCGGCCGACGCTCCTCCCACCCCACGGGCACGAGGTGCGTCTGCCGGCCGAGCAGCCCGTCGGCCCCCTCGGTCAGCCGGGTGGCGAGCACGGTGGCCCAGGTGCGCCCGGCGCCGTCGTCGACCAGGTCGGCGTGTCCGACGGAGGCGATCGCCGCCGTGCCACCGAGGTCGCGGTGGCTCAGCCGCGGGTTGCCGGGGTCGCCCTCGTACGGGCCGGTGATCGAGTCGGCGTAGGCGACGCACACCGCGTGGTCGCGGGCGGTTCCTCCCTCGGCCGCGACGAGCATCCAGCCGCCGCCCGGCCGGGGGAGGACGTGGGGGCCCTCGGCCCACACGGCGCCGAGCATCGCGCCCTCCCAGATGACCGCGGGAGCGCCGAGCGGCTGCAGCGAGCCGGGGTCGAGCTCGACCAGCCACACCCCGGTGTGGCCCCGCCAGCGGGGTTCGGCCATCGGCTCGGTGCCGACGAGCCAGACGCGGTCGCCGTCGAAGGTGAGCGAGGGGTCGAAGCCGCCGACGCCGTCGATCCACACCGGGTCGCTCCACGGGCCCGCCGCGTCTCGTGCGGTGACGACGAAGTGCCCGGTGCGGCCCGCCCAGCCGCCGTCATCCGGACCCACCACCGTGCACACCACGAAGAAGGTGTCGTCGTGGTGGCGGATGGTGGGGGCGTAGAGTCCGCGCGACGACGCCAGGCCGCCGAGGTCGAGCTGGCCGGGCCGGTGCAGGGCGTGGCCGAGGGGCGACCAGTCGACGAGGTTCGTCGAGGTGTGGAGGGGCAGCCCCGGCAGGTACTCGAAGCTCGAGGTCACGAGGTAGAAGTCGTCGCCCACCCGGCAGATGCTCGGGTCGGGGTGGCAACCGGGCAGGACGGGGTTGCGGTAGCGGCCCATCGGGCTCCTCTCGGTCGGGGGTGCGGCGACTCGGTCGGCGGTGCGGCGACTCGGTCAGGGCTGCGGCGACCGCGGCGGTGCGGTCGTCGCGCGCTGCACCAGTCGCGTCGGCAGCAGCAGGTGGGTCGAGGTCAGCTCGTCTCCGGCCATGAGCGTCATGAGCATGCGGGCGGCGGCCTGCCCGATGCTCTGCATCGGCTGCCGCACGGTGGTGAGTGGCAGTGCGAGGCGGGAGGCCTCCGGCACGTCGTCGAAGCCGATCACCGAGAGGTCGCCGGGCACGTCGAGGCCGAGCCCCTGGGCCACCTCGATGAGCGCCATGGCCGACAGGTCGTTGGCCGCGAACACGGCGGTGGGCCGTTCCGTCTGCGTGAGCAGGTCGTGCGCCGCGCTGCGGGCGGTGTCGGCGTCGTAGAAGCCCACCCGCACGAGCGCGGGATCGAACGGGATGCCCGCCGCCGACAGCGCGTCGCGGTAGCCGGCGTCGCGCAGCCTCGACGAGGTGAGGTCGGGTCGGCCGGCGATGAAGCCGATGCGCCGGTGCCCGAGTTCGACGAGGGCGGTGGTGGCCTCGACGGCACCGCCGCGGCTGTCGGCCTCGACGGTGGGCAGGTCGGCCCGCCCGGTGTGCGGGTCGACCGCCACCACGGGGATCTCGGCCGCGGCGTTCACGACCGTGGGCGTCACCAGGATGGCACCGTCGATGAGGGTGCCGCTCAGCCTGCTGAGCGAGCGCCGCTCCCATCCCTCTCCGTCGCCCTGGCGGGAGCCGCTGTAGGCCAGCAGGTCGTAGCGCGAGCCCTTCAGCCCCACACCGACGCCCTTGAGGATTTCGGCGCTGAACGGCTCGAAGTCGGCGACCAGCACCCCGATCACGCCGGTGCGCCGCGAGCGCATGCTGCTCGCCACGAGGCTCGACTCGTAGCCGAGCCGCTCCACCGCCTCGAGCACGCGCACCGCTGTCTCGCTCGCGACGCCGTAGCGGCCGTTCACGGCCTTCGACACCGTCGCCACCGAGACGCCCGCCGCCGCGGCGACGTCGTGGATCGTCGCCCTCGCCATCATGCGAGGAAGTCTATTGCCGTGGAAAAGGTTTTCGAAAACGTTTGACGACCCCTTCGCCCGTTGCGACACTGAGCACGCCTTGAAGCACCAGCGGCGCATCCTGACGACGACGGATGCGGACTCAACGAAGAGAGCAGGTACGGATCACATGAAGACGACCAGGTTCCTGGCGGTGTCCGCGTTAGCGGTCGCCAGCGCCCTCGCACTGACCGCATGCGCGGCCGGATCGGAAGGGGGCGACTCGTCGAGCGGCGACGTCACGCTCACCTTCTGGCACAACTCCACCACGGGTGACGGCAAGCAGTACTGGGTTGACACGGCGGCGGCCTTCGAAGCGGCGAACCCCGGCGTGAAGGTCGACATCCAGGCCATTCAGAACGAGGAGATGGACGGCAAGCTGCAGACGGCCCTCAACTCCGGCGACGCCCCCGACATCTTCCTCGCCCGCGGCGGCGGCAAGCTCGCCGACGTGGTGAAGGCCGGGCAGGCGATGGACATCACCGACGGCATCTCGGCCGACGCGAAGGCAGCGGTCGGCAACTCGCTGAGCGCGTTCGAGATCGACGGCAAGAACTACGGGATGCCCGTCTCGGTGCTGCCCTCCGGCATCTACTACTCCTCCGACCTGTTCACGCAAGCCGGCGTGACGGCGACGCCCGGCACCATCGACGAGCTCGAGGGGGTCGACGAGCAGCTGAAGGCGGCCGGCATCGCACCCATCGCCGTCGGCGCCAAAGACGCCTGGCCCGCCGCCCACTGGTACTACAACTTCGCGCTGCGGGCCTGCTCGAAAGACGCCCTCGACGAGGCGGCGGCGAGCCGCAGCTTCGACGACCCGTGCTGGCTGAAGGCGGGGGAGAACCTGCAGTCGTTCCTCGAGAGTGAGCCCTTCAACGAGGGCTTCCTCACCACCGCGGCCCAGCAGGGCGCGGGGTCGTCGGCCGGTCTCCTCGCCAACCACCAGGCCGGCATGGAGCTCATGGGCGCGTGGGACCCGGGCGTGATCGCCTCCCTCACCCCCGACGAGAAGCCGCTGGCCGACCTGAAGTGGTTCCCGTTCCCCGAGGTCGCTGGCGGCGACGGGGAGCCCGGCGCCATGATGGGCGGCGTCGACGGCTTCACCTGCTGGGTGAACGCGCCGAAGGAGTGCGTCGACTTCCTCGACTTCATCGTCGAGAAGGAGAACCAGGAGGGCTACGCCACGGCGTTCCAGACCCTCCCGGCGTCGAAGGATGCGCAGGGAGTCGTCACCGACCCGGCCCTGAAAGACGTGCTGGCCGCCTACACCGACGCCCCCTACGTGGTGCTCTGGCTCGACACCCTCTACGGGCAGAACGTGGGCAACGCGCTGAACGTGGCCGTGGTCGACATGTTCGCCGGCAAGGGCGACCCGCAGGGCATCGTCGACGCCGTGAACGCGGCGGCGGCGAAGTCGTAGGGCAGTCGTGACCTCCCTGCGCGAAGACACCCGCCGCTCCGGCCTGCCCACCGCAGGCCGGAGCGCGGCGGGGGGCGACGCCCCGGCGCCGGCCCCCGCCGCCGTGCGGCGTCGCCGCTCCCGCTGGCCGGAGCGCGGCGAGCTGCTACTGCTGCTCGGCCCCGCGCTCGTGGTGTTCGTCGGCTTCGTCATCCTCCCGGTGGCGATGGCCGCCTACTACGGCTTCTTCAGCTGGTCGGGCTACGGCCCCGCGACCGACTTCGTCGGCCTCCGCAACTACGTCACCATCCTCACCGACCCCGCCTTCCACGAGGCGCTCGGCCACAACGCCTTCATCGTGGTGATGTCGCTCGTGCTGCAGGGGCCGCTCGCCTTCGGGCTGGCGCTGCTGCTCAACCGCAAGCTGCGCTTCCAGTCGCTCATCCGCGTGCTCATCTTCGTGCCCTACGTCATCTCCGAGGTGGTCGTGGGCATCGGCTGGAGCCTCATGCTGCAGTCGAACGGCGCAGTGAACGGGCTGCTCGACCGGGTGGGTCTCGGCGCCCTGACGACCGACTGGCTCTCCGACCCGGCGGTTGCGATCTGGACCCTGCTCGTCATCATCACCTGGAAGTACGTCGGCTTCGCCGTCATCCTCTTCCTGGCCGGCCTCCAGGGCATCCCGGATGAGCTCACCGAGGCGGCCGCCATCGACGGGGCGAGCTTCTGGCAGATCCAGCGCCACATCGTGCTGCCACTCATGGGCCCGACGGTGCGCATCTGGGCGTTCCTGTCGATCATCGGCTCGCTGCAGCTGTTCGACCTGGTCTGGATCATCTGGGGCCAGTACGTCGCCTCGACGGCAGGAACCTCGACGATGGCGACCTACATGGTGGCGAACGGCCGCAACGCCGGCAGCTACGGCTACGGCAGCGCCGTCGCCCTCGTCATCTTCCTCATCTCGCTCACCGTCGCGCTGCTCTACCAGCGCTTCGTGCTGCGCCGCGACACCGCCGGCGCCCTCACCGGAGGGAAGAACCGATGACCGTCGCCGCCCCGCGACTGAGCCAGGTGGGAGCACCCCGCCCCGCGCATCCGTCGACCCGGTCGCGCACCAGGCGCCCGCGCTTCCTCATCTACTTCATCGCGCTGGTGCTGGTGGGAGCCATGCTCGCGCCCGTGGTGTACATCATCCTCGGCGGGTTCCGCTCGAACTCCGAGATCACCGTCGACCCTGCGGGCCTGCCCGCGGAATGGCAGTGGTCGAACTACCTCGACGTTCTCACCGGGGCGGCGTTCTGGGGCCAGCTCGGCAACTCGCTGCTCGCCGCAGGCTGCACCACCGTCGCCGTCGTCGTGCTCGGGCTCATGGCCGCGTTCGCCCTCTCGCGCTACACCTTCCGGGGTCGGGGCGCGGTGTACGCGCTATTCACCGCGGGACTGATGTTCCCCATGACGGTGGCCATCACGCCGCTCTACATCCTGGTGCGCGACGTAGGGCTGATGAACTCGCTCGGCGGCGTCATCGTGCCGCAGATCGCGTTCCAGCTGCCGATGACCATCATCATCCTGGTGCCCTTCCTCGCGGCCATCCCGCAGGAGATCCAGGAGGCCGCCGCCATCGACGGGTGCGGCCGGCTCGGCTTCTTCTGGCGCATGGTGCTCCGGTTGTCGCTGCCCGGGGTCATCACGGTGGGCATCCTCGCCTTCATCGCGAGCTGGAACTCGTACCTGCTCCCCCTGTTCATCCTCAACAACGAGGCCGGCTACACGCTGCCCCTCGGCACCCAGGCCTTCGCCTCGCAGTACGCGGTCGACACGGCCAAGGTGCTGGCGTTCACCGCGCTCTCCATGATCCCCGCCCTCCTCTTCTTCAGCCTGTTCGAACGCCGCATCGTCGGCGGACTGACCGGCGCCGTCAAAGGTTGACCTATGACCCTCGAACAGACCCTCGCCTCTGCGCGCGTCGTCGCCCTCCTCTCGCGGATGACCCTCGACGAGAAGCTCGCCCAGCTCGTCGGGTTCTGGGTCGACCAGGGAGACGAGGTGGTCGCCCCGATGGCGGGCGAGATGGCCACCTCGACCCGGTACGAGGATGCGACGGCCTTGGGTATCGGGCACCTCACCCGGGTGTACGGCACCCGTCCGGTCGACCCGGTCGAGCGCGCCCGCTGGCTGTGGGCCGAGCAGCGCCGGCTGCAGACCGAGACCAGGCTCGGCATCCCCGCCATCGTGCACGAGGAGGTGCTCACGGGAGTCGCCGCGTGGAAGGCGGCGACCTTCCCGACGCCGCTCGCCTGGGGCGCCTCCTTCGACCCGGAACTGGTGGAACGGATGGGCGGGGCGATCGGACGGTCGCTCCGTGAGCTCGGCGTGCACCAGGGCCTCGCCCCCGTGCTCGACGTCGTCCGCGACCCGCGCTGGGGCCGGGTCGACGAGTGCATCTCCGAAGACCCCTACGTGGTGGGCACGGTGGGCACCGCCTTCGTGCAAGGGCTCCAGGGCGAGGGCGTCCACGCCACGCTGAAGCACTTCGTGGGCTACTCGGCGTCGCAGGCCGGTCGCAACCACGCCCCCGTTCACACCGGCCCGCGCGAGCTCGCCGACGTGCTGCTGCCGCCGTTCGAGATGGCCGTGCGCCTCGGCGGGGTGCGCAGCGTCATGAACTCCTACGCCGAGATCGACGGGATGCCCGTGGCGGCCACCCGGGAGTGGCTCACGGGGCTGCTGCGCGACCGCTGGGGCTTCGACGGGGTCGTGGTGAGCGACTACTTCGCCGTCGCCTTCCTGCACTCGATGCACGCGGTCGCCGCGGATCGTGCCGAGGCCGCCGCCCTGGCGCTCGCCGCCGGCATCGACGTCGAGCTGCCGAGCGGCGACGCGTACCTCGAGCCGCTCGCCGCCGCCGTGCGCGACGGGCGGGTGCCCGAGTCGCTCATCGACCAGGCGGTCATGCGTGTGCTGGCGCAGAAGGAGGAGCTCGGTCTCCTCGACGCGCGCTTCGACGAGCCGCCCACGAGCATCGACCTCGACAGCGCCGAGCACCGCGACCTCGCGCGCCGGCTCGCCGAGGAGTCGATCGTGCTGGTCTCGAACGACGGGGTGCTGCCCCTCGCCGAGCCCGCGAGCATCGCCCTCATCGGGCCCAACGCCGACAGCGCCGAGGCGCTCATGGGCTGCTACTCCTTCGTCAACCACGTGCTCGCCCATCACCCCGGCGTCGAGCCCGGGTTCGCCCTGCCGACCGTGCGCGAGGCGCTGGCTGCCCGGTATCCGGATGCGCGCATCCGATTCGAGGAGGGCTGCGGCATCGAGGTCGAGACGTCTGCCTCTGTCGACGACGAGCGCATCGCCGCCTCGGTCGAGGCTGCGGCGTCGGCCGAGGTGGCGATCGTGGTGGTGGGAGACCGGGCGGGACTGTTCGGGCGCGGCACCGTCGGAGAGGGCAACGACGTGGAGTCGCTCGAGCTCCCCGGTCGCCAGCGCGACCTCGTCGAGGCCGTCGCGGCCACGGGAACCCCGGTGGTGCTCGTGGTGCTCTCGGGCCGCCCCTACGCCCTCGGCTGGGCCGTCGACGGGGTGGGGCCGGAGGCGAGTGGCCGGGTGGCGGCGGTGGTGCAGTCGTTCTTCCCGGGGGAGGAGGGGGCCGTCGCGCTCGCCTCGATCCTCTCGGGCGACGCCGAACCGTCCGGCCACCTGCCGGTGTCGCTGCCGCGGTCGGCGGGGGCGCAGCCCTTCAGCTACCTGCATCCGCGCCTCGGCGGCCCGACCGAGATCACGAGTGCCGACAGCACGCCCGTGCGCCCGTTCGGGCACGGCCTCGGCTACACCGTGTTCGAGCGCACGGGCCTGCGGCTCGAGAACGCGGCGATGCCGACGTCGGCCGGCTTCGTGGCGACCGTGCGGGTGAAGAACACCGGGCGGCGTGCCGGCACCGATCTGGTGCAGCTCTACGGGCACGACGAGTACGCCTCGGTCACCCGGCCGGTCGCCCAGCTGCTCGGCTACCTGCGGGTGCCGCTGCAGCCGGGCGAGGAGGCCGAGGTGCGCTTCGAGGTGCCCGCGTCGCGGCTGGCGTTCTCCGACGCCCGTCTCGAGCGCGTGGTCGAGCCGGGGGCGATCGAGCTCTGGGTGGGCGGCTCGTGCGCCCACCGCGAGACGACCGCCGTCGTGGAACTGACCGGCGAGACCCATCGCATGGGCGACCAGCCGCCCGAGCTCACCCGGGCGGCCGTGGTGTCACGTCGCGGTCACGGCTGACCCGTGGTGGAGGTGCTGCGCGGGCTGACCGAGATCTCGGGCTTCCGCACGGTGCCGGGGTCGGGCGGGGTAGCCGAGTCGCCGGCGCTCGGCGGAGCGAAGGGGATAACGGCAGCGGCGCCGCGCGCGTTCGGACCGGCTCCGGTGCCCGATCTCGCCGCATCCGCGCCCGATGTGGGAGGTTGGAGAGGTGGGGCACACGACGAGCGGGGCAATGCGGGCCGTCTGGATCGACGTCGCGCGCGGCCTCTGCGTCGTCGCCGTGGTGCTGCTGCACGTGCGCATCTTCGTCTACGACCCCGCGGTGCCCGAGATCGACGGGCATGACGAGTGGCGCCGTATCACGGAGGCCTTCGGTCCGTTCCGGCTGCCGACCTTGTTCGCCCTCTCGGGCCTGCTCGTCGCCGGCCGGGTGCGGAACGGATGGAGCGACCGCCGCAACGCGGTGAGGATCGCCTCGTCGTACTGGATCTACCTGGTCTGGCTCACCGTGTTCGCGGTCATGTCTTTCGTCGTCACGGCACCGGGCATGCCCTTCCGTCTCGAGATCCCCGCCGACTACCTGAGGCAGCTCGTGCTGCCCGACACCATCCTGTGGTTCGTTCTCGCCCTCGCGCTCTACGTGCTCGTGCTCACCTCGGTGCAGCGGTTGCCGCCGCGCGTCGTGCTCGGCGCGCTCGCTCTCGCCGCCGCCCTCTCCGGCATCGCCCCTGCCGAGCTCGCCGAGGAGCAGTGGCTGCACATCCTCTACTACGGCGTGTTCTTCGCCGCGGGCGTCTACCTCCCGGAGGCCCTGAGGTGGTTCGCCGGTGGTCGCGTCGTGGTGAAGCTGGTGTGCTCCCTCCTGCTGTTCGCCGTTCTCGAACGGGTCTGGCAGCTCACCGAGATGGGCACCGCGCTCGAGAGCTCGGCGCGCCTCGGGCGCGATCTCGTGGCCGTCGCTGTGGCGATCGGCCTGTGCGCCCTGCTCGCCCGCGCCGCTTGGATCGCCCGCCCGCTCGCCCTGCTGGGTCGCCGCACGCTGCCCGTCTACATCCTGCAGCTGCCCGCCATCTGGCTGCTCTGCCTGATTCCCGTCGTGGCCGACCTGCACGAGATCCCTGTCGTCTTCGCGGCCGGCCCGCTGCTCGGCACGGCATTCGTGGTCGCCGCGTCGATGCTCTGCTACCGGCTCATCCGCGGCACCGTGCTCGAGAACCTGTTCCGCCTGCCGCGGCCTCTCGCCGCCCGGATCCTCACCCCACCCTCCGTGTCGAGAACGGATGCTCGCTAAGCTTCAGCTGTGAAGCGGGGGGTGCGATGAGCGCGAGCGACCGGCGGGTTCCGATCGAGGCACAGAGCGTCGATGCGCCGCTCACGCAGTCGGCGGTGTTCCTCGTGCTCGCCGTGGCCGAGGGTGACGAGGCGGCCGGCACCGTGCGGTCGGTGCTCGCCGGACTCGACGACCTGGTGAAGACCGTCGGGTTCCGCGACCTCGGTGCGGCGCTCACCTGCACGGTGGGCATCGGGGCGCGGGTGTGGCCGGCCGTGGCGCGCCGACCCCTGCCGGCCGAACTCCACCCGTTCCGCACCGTCTCCGGCGCGGTGCACACCGCCCCGTCGACCCCGGGCGACCTGCTGCTGCACATCAGGGCCGATCGGCGCGACCTGTGCTTCGAGTTCGAGCGGCTGCTGCTCGAGGCGCTCGGCAGCTCGGTCTCGGTCGTCGACGAGACCGTCGGGTTCCGCTACTTCGACGCCCGCGACCTGCTCGGCTTCGTCGACGGCACCGCCAACCCGGTGGGGCAGAGCCTCCCCGAGGCCACCATCGTGGGCGACGAAGACCCCGCCGCGGCGGGCGGCAGCTACCTGGTGGTGCAGAAGTACACCCACTCGATCGAGGCGTGGAACGCGCTCACCACCGAGCAGCAGGAGGCGGTGATCGGTCGGCGCAAGGCCGACAACGTCGAGCTCGACGACGCCTCGAGCGGCCAGAAGTCGCACAAGACACTGGCCACCATCGTGGGCGACGACGGTGTGGAGTACGACATCCTGCGCGACAACATGCCCTTCGGCAGCCCTGCCTCCGGCGAGTTCGGCACCTACTTCATCGGCTACTCCAGGCGGCTCTGGGTGATCGAACGGATGCTCGAGCGCATGTTCATCGGAGACCCTCCCGGGCTCCACGACCGCATCCTCGACTTCTCGGTCGCGCGCACCGGCTCCGCCTTCTTCGTCCCCTCGGCCGAGCTTCTCGCCTCGCTCGACGACGAGCCGGAGGAGGGGGAGGCCGCGTCTGCAGCTGCCGACCCGCCGGCCGTCGACGCCGCCGACGTGTCGCTCGGCCTCGGGGCGCTTCGGGCCGCGCCCCGCACGACAGCCGCCTCGTCGACTCCGTCTTCGCCGGTCGCTTCGTCTCCGGCCCCGTCATCGCCGCCTGCTCCGCCGTCTGAGAGGACACCGTCATGAACCACCTGTTCCGCGAGCTCGCCCCCATCACCCCCGAGACCTGGGCCCTGCTCGACGACGAGGCCCGCACGCGCCTGTCTCCCATGCTCGGCGCCCGCAAGCTCGTCGACTTCGCCGGGCCGCACGGCTGGCAGCACTCGTCGACGTCGATCGGGCGCGTGGGCGCCGTCGTCGACGCGCCGGCGGCCGGCGTCATCGCGCGCAGCCGCGTGGTGCTGCCTCTGGCCGAACTGCGCGCCGAGTTCACGCTGTCGCGCAGCGAGCTCGACGCTGCTGCGCGCGGCGCGATCGACGTCGATCTCGGTGCGCTCGACGACGCGGCGGCTCGGCTCGCGACCGCCGAGAACTCCGCGGTGTTCAACGGATGGGATGCCGTGGGGTTCGCGGGCATCACCCCGTCGATCCCGACGGCCACCCTGGTGCGCGACGACGACCCCAGCCGTTTCGCGCAGCAGGTCGCTGCGGCCGCCGCGGAGCTGAAGCGTTCGGGGATCGGAGGCCCCTACGGCATCGCCCTCGATTCCGACGCGTGGGTGAACGTCGAGGGCGGCAGCGACAGCGGTGGCACGCCGCTCATCGAGCACCTCCGCCGCATCCTCGACGGGCCGGTGGAGTGGGTGCCTGGCGTCTCCGGCGCCGTCGTGGTGAGCCAGCGCGGCGGCGACTTCGTGTTCGAGTCGGGCCAGGACGTGTCGCTCGGCTACTCGCACCACACCGCTGACTCCGTGACCCTCTACCTCGAGGAGTCGTTCTCGTTCCGCATCGCGACTCCCGAGGCCGCGGTCGCGCTCGCCTGAGCGGCTCGCCGCCGGCTGAGCCGCACCGGCCGTACACGACAGCGCACCGGGCCCGCGAGGGAACCCGGTGCGCTGTTCTCCGCGCTGTGCGCGGATGGGATCAGTACGACGTCGTCGACATGTCGACGGCGGCGATGCCGGCGACGACGCCGATGATGGCGAAGATGATGCCGAGCGCGAGCAGGATCGCGCCCACGATGATGCCGACGAAGGCGGGGGTGTTCTTGTACCCGGCGTTCTTCGACTGGTTGTAGGCGATCGCGCTCACGATCAGGCCGATGAGGTTGGCCACGATGGCGAGGATCAGACCGACGATTCCGAGGGTCTTTCCGGGGTAGTCGACCCCGGCGGCGGGAGTGGTGAGCTCGGGCTTGGACATCGAGGACTCCTTCGATCAGGGCGGCCGGCTGCCGCATCGCTCTTCACTGTGGCATGACTCGACATCCGTCGCTCTTGCGGATGAGAGATATTTAAGTGACCATTTATCGACTATCAGTCGAGGTGGGGAAGCATGAGCGACGAAGACCATGATCTACTCGGCCGACCGGGGGCCCGCTCCGTGCTCGGGCTCTGGCGAGGGGGTGCCTCAGCGCCCCGCGCTCCACGCCGTCCACAACCGGGAGTACTCCCCGCCGGCGGCGACGAGCTCGGTGTGGGTGCCGAGCTCGACGACCCTGCCGTCGCGGAGCACGGCGATGCGGTCGGCGGCCGCCGCCTGCGAGAGCCGGTGGGCGACGACGAGGGCGGTGCGGCCGGCAACGACGGCAGCGGCGGCGGCATCGAGGCGGTGCGCGTCGAGCGAACCCGCCTCGGCCGTCGCCTCGTCGAGCACGACGAGGGCGGGCGCGGCGAGCTCGACCCGGGCGAGCGCGATCTGCTGCGCCTCGGCAGACGACACCGTCGTCGCCGCGGCACCTAGCCGGGTGTCGAGACCGGAGGGGAGGGCGTCGATCAGGCCGGCGGCGCCGATCCGCTCGAGGGCCCGCACGAGCTGCTCGTCGCTCGCGTCGGGAGCGGCGAGCGTGAGGTTGTCGCGCAGGGAGCCGTCGAAGACGTGCACCTCCTGCGTCACCAGCGCGATGCGGTGCGGCGCCGTCGGTCGCGTCACCTCGCCCCGGGCCGCGTCGTGGGTGCCTGCGGCGAGGCCCGCGATCGTGCTCTTGCCTGCCCCGGTCGCGCCCACGACGGCGAGCGTCTCGCCAGGCTCGACGTCGAGTGTCACGTCGTGCAGCACCGGATGGCCGTCGCGATAGGAGTGGTGAACGCCTCGCAGCCGCAGCGCGTCGGGGGCCGTCGAGCGGAGGGTGTCGGCGGTGCCCACCGCAGCATCCGTGGAGCTCCCGGCGGTGCCCCTCGCCGCATCCGTGGCCCGCGTGGCGCGCGCCTCGGCGATCACACCCACGATGCGCCCGAGCGACGCGAGCGCCGACTGCAGCTGATCGACAACGAACAGCAGCGAGTTGATGGGTGCGAACAGGCGCAGGAACAGCAGCATCGCGGCGGTCGTCGCGCCGACCGTGCTCTGCCCGGCCCCGACGAGCACGAAGCCCGCCACGAGCAGGCCCGCCATGCCGAGGAACTCGGCGAGATTCAGGCGCGCGAAGAACGCGTTCTGCACGGCGACCGTGCGCATCACCCAGCGCACCACCTGCCACGACGACCGCGAGATGCCGTCGATGTGGCGGCGGTGCATCCGGTACGCCCGCACCGTGTCGAGCCCGTGCAACGAGTCGAGCAGCTGCTGGGCGCGGGCCGCCATGGCGGCGCGTTCCGCCGCGTAGACCTGGGGTGCCGTGCGCAGGTACCAGCGCACGGCCAGTACGTGAACCGGCACGACGACGAGCAGCACCAGCGCGAACCAGGGATCGACGACGGCCATGCCCGCCACCGTCAGCGCGATGGTGAACAGCGACCCGCTGAGGGCCGGAAGCACCTCGGGAATGGCGTTCGCCACCGCGGTGACGTCGTCACCCGCGCGCGACACCAGGTCGCCCGAGCCGCCACGCTCCACGCGCTGCTGGGGCAGCGCCAAGGCGCTCGCGACCATCCGCTCGCGCAGATCGGCGAGCACCGTCTCGAACAGGCGGGAGCCGAGAACGATCCCGCACCCGGTGAGCACCGCGGCGGCGACGATCGCGCCCGTCATCGTGGCGCCGAGACCCCAGAGCAGGCCGGTGTCGCTGCTGCCGGCAGCGATGGCGTCGACGACGGCACCCAGGGCGATCGGCGACACGATCCCGGCGGCGGCGGCGCCGAGCAGCACGAGGCCGAGCAGCATCAGAGTGGGGATGCGGCCGCGGAGGCTGCGGCGCACCTCGCGCCACACGACACGGGCAGGCGCGACCGGCAGGCGGTCGGTGGCGGGAGGAGTGGCGCCGGTCATCGGGGTTCGCCGTCGTTCGGCCCGCCGCCGCGGGGTGCGGTGCGCGGCGCGGCCTGCCCCGGAGTCTCGCGGGGAGCGACCACGCGGTCGGCGACCGCGAGCAGGGCGGGGGAGCGGGTGACGACGACGGTACGCGAACCCGCCCTCAGCTCGCGCAGACGACGCGCGATGCCGGCTTCGGTCACCGCGTCGACGGCCGTGGTGGGGTCGTGCAGCACGAGCACCGGAGAGCGTCGGGCGAGCGCCCGCGCCAGCGCTATGCGCTGCCGCTGGCCGCCCGAGAGCGACCCGCCTCGTTCGCCCACCACGGTGTCGTGCCCCTCGGACAGCGTCTCGGCGAGCTCGTCGCAGCCGGCTGCCGTGAGCGCCGCGGCTGCCGCGGCGGGTGAGACGCCGTCGAGCATGACGTTCTCGCGCACCGTGCCGGCGAACAGCTCGGGCGCGTGCGGAGCCACGAGCATCGCGGGATGCAGTCCGGCGCGATCGGGGCAACCCGCGCCCGGCTCGGCCACGACGTCCCCGTCCACCCTGATGCTGCCCGCCACCGGTGGTCGTCGTGCGCCCAGCACCTCGACGAGCTCGTCGGCGGCAGCGCCCTCGAGCGCGACGCAGACGAGCTCTCCCGCACCCACCTCGAAGCTCAACCCGGCCAGCGACCCCACGCGGAGGCCGTCCACCCGCAACGGCACGTCGTCGGCTGCGGCGCGGTGAGCATCCGTCTCGCTGGTATCGTCGCTCTCGTCTTCGCTCCGGCCCTCGCGCTCGGCTTCTGCCTCGCCCGAGCGCAGCAGCTCGAGCAGGCGGCCCGCGCTCGCCGTGGCTGCAGCCCAGAGGGTGCCGGTGTAGGAGGCCACGTTCTGCATCGGCTCGAGCAGGAACGAGGTGAGCCCCACCACCGTGATGAAGCCGCCCACGCTGAGGTCGCCGCTGAAGGCCGACAGGCCCGCGGCGAGCGCGACAGCGGTGACAAAGAGGCCGGTGACGAGGTCCATCGAGCCGACGAACATCCCCTCCGAACGGCGCGCCCGCAGGGTGCCGTCGAGCGCACGACGGCTCGCCCTGCGGTAGCGTTCCGCCGCCTCGGCCTCGGCGCCGATGCCGCGGATCACCCGGTAGCCGTCGAGCAGGTCGGCGGCGCGGCCGGCTGCGGCGGCGGCAGCGGCCTGCTCCTCGGCGCTCCGCCGGTTGAGCGGCCGCCCGAACAGCTCGGTGAGCCAGAGCACGAGCGGGGCTCCGACCAGCACGGCCACGCCGAGGGGCCAGGAGATCCCGAGCAGCACCACCCCGCCGAACAGCACGGCCGCCACCTCGCTCACCGGGTAGATCGCGAGGAGGGAGGCCCTGGCCAGGCGGTCGACATCGCTCGTGGCGAGCGAGAGGGCGACGCCCGGCCGTTTCGCCTCACCCTCCACGCCGGCCGGGTGCAGCAGGGTGCCGGCCACGAGCATCCGCAGCCGGTGCTGCACCGCCTGTTCGCCGAGCAGCCCGATGCGCGAGCCGAAGCGGTAGGTGAACGAGAGCATCGCGAAGTCGAGTGCGAGCAGCACCAGCCAGAGAACGAGCTGCGCCGCGTCTCCGGTGGCGACGGCCCGGTCGATGGCGAGACCCATGAGCACGGGCACGAGCGCCTCGCCGATCATGTGAGCCACGACGAGCAGAGACGCCGGCACGGTGTACCGGGGCGTCGCGGCGATGACGCGCAGGGTGAGACGCCGGGGAGTGGTGCGGTCGTCGATGCGCAGCCGTCGCACGGGAACCGGATGCTCGGGCGCCTGGATCCACATCGCGGGAGGGTGCACGGCGACAAGGGTATCGGGCGCGGCCGGGACGTTCCGGCTCACAGGCGCCTCCGCGCCTCGTGCACGAGCAGCCACACCAGATACAGGCCGCCCACGACGACGGTCACGAGACCCACCGGCAGGTCTTTCGGCAGAAGATGGGCGGCGACGACGTCGGAGGCGACGAGCAGCAGGGCGCCGGTCGCGGCGGCTCCGGCGAGCCCGACTCCCGCGGTGCGGGTGAGGCGCCGGGCGATCTGGGGTGCCGCGAGCGAGACGAAGTCGATGGGGCCGGATGCAGCGGTCACCACCGCGGTGAGCGCCACCCCGCAGAACACCAGCGCCAGACGCGTCGGCTCCACCCGGGTGCCGAGGGCGCGGGCCGCGTCGTCGCCGAGCTCGAGTTGCCGCAGGGGTCGCGACAGCCCGCCCAGCGCGACGAGGAGCAGTGCGACGGCGACGGTCGCGGGAACCGCCTGCGCCCACCCCACCGGGGCCAGTGACCCAGCACCCCAGGTCGCCGCGAGCATCGCGACCTCGAGCTTCGCGCGCAGGATGAGGAAGGTGCTGAACGCCGTCAGCATCGCCGAGATGCCGATGCCGACGACGATGAGCCGGAAACCGTGCATGCCGCGCTGGTAGGCGAGCAGGTACACCGCCACGGCGCTCAGCAGGCCACCGGCCAGTGCGCCTGCGGCGACGCCGAGGAAACCGCCGCCCACGAGAGTGATGACGAGCACGGCGCCGGCGTACGACCCCGCCGAGAAGCCGATGATGTCGGGGCTCGCCAGCGGGTTGCGGGTGAGTGACTGGAAGACGGCGCCCGCGACCCCGAGCGCCGCGCCGAAGACGAGGCCGCCGAGCACTCGGGGCAGCCGCCACTCGAACACGACGGTCTGCGCGATTCCCGAGTCGTTCCCGAGCAGCGCTGCCACCACCTCGGCAGGGCTGAGTCGCAGGTCGCCGAGACCGAGCGCGACGATCGCGAGCGCGACCACCGCCGCCCAGATGCCCGCCGTCACGGCGACCGGCCGCCACGCGAAGCGCGTCGAGAAGTGGAAGATCCGCAGCACCACCGTCGGCGAACCGAAGTCGAGCGGGGTGCGCCCCTGCGCCCCGCCGGTGCGGGCCGGGGCGTTCACAGCGACCGCATCCGGCTGCGGCGCACCACGGCGATGAGCACGGGCGCGCCGACGAACGCGGTGACGACACCCACCGGCACCTCGCCGGGTGCCAGCACGACGCGACCGAGCACATCCGACAGCAGCAGCACCGTGGGGCCGACGACGAGCGACAGCCCGAGGGTCCAGCGCTGGTCGGGCCCCGCGATCCAGCGGGCGACGTAGGGAACCATCAGCCCCACGAACAGGATGGGGCCCGCCATCGCGGTCGCCCCTCCGGCCAGCAGGGTGATGGCGACGACGGTGAGGATGCGCGTGCGGGCCACGCGGGCACCGAGCGTCGACGCGAGGTCGTCGCCGAGGGCGAGCGCGTTGAGGGGCGCCGCGAGGGCGAGGGCGAGCGCGACGCCCACCGCGAGGAAGGGGAGCACGGGCAGGTAGACGTCGGGGCCGCGCTCGACGATCGACCCGGCGTCCCACCCGCGCAGCTTCACGAACGAGACCGGATCGATGAGCATGACCGCCGTGATGATCCCCGACAGCACGGCGCCCACGGCCACCCCGGCGAGGGTCATGCGCAGCGGATCGACGCCCCGTCGCCCGCTCGCTCCGATGAGGTACACCACCACGGTGACGGCGAGCGCACCGACGAAGGCGAACCAGAGGTAACCCGTCGCGGTGCCGATGCCGAACGCGCCCACGGCGATCGCCACGGAGAAGGCGGCCCCGGCGTTCACGCCGAGGATGCCGGGGTCGCCGAGCGGATTGCGCGTGAGTGCCTGGATGAGCGTTCCCGCCACACCGAGGGCGGCTCCCACCAGGAGGGCGACCACCGTGCGGGAGACACGCAGCTCCGCGACGATGGTGTCGGTGGGCGACCCCGTGGGGGTGAACAGGGCGTGCACGACGGCCTCGACACCGAGGGGCCGTGAACCCACCAGCACCGAGAGCAGGCAGGCGGCGGGCAGCGCCACGGCGGCGATCACGGTGCCCAGCACCCGCCGACGGGCCTGCGGGCCGCGCCGAACCGTCTGCGGGAGCGTGGGCGTCGGGGTCACGGCTCGTTCAGCCCTCGATGCTGTGCGGCGCCTCGCCGGCGACGGCGTCGACCAGGCGCGGTACGAGCTTCTCGATCACGTACTTCTGGCTGAGCGGGGTGAGGAAGTAGATGGCACCGGCCAGCTCGCCGTCGGTGAACACCGCGCGATGGTTCACCACGGCGTCGAGGGTCGACACGGTGCCGAAGTCGAGCATCTCCTTCGGGCCGTCGGCGGTCTCGGTGGCGAACACGATGACGTCGGCGTCGATGAGGTCGACGTTCTCGGGCGACAGCACGGCCTGCTGGCCCTCCTCGAGCGCGTACTGCTCGAGCCCCTGGGTCATGGTGAAGCCGAGCTCGGTGAGGAAGTCGGTGTTGAGGCCGTCGGGGTAGACGTAGAGCACGCCGTCGTAGGGGGTTCCCTGCGAGAAGCTCGCCGTGAGGCCCTCGAACTCCGGATGCGCGGCCCTCGCCTCGGCCCACTGCTCCTCGACCCCGGCGATGAGCTCGTCGCCCGCCGCCGAGCGGCCGACCGCCGCCGCGATCTGCCGAGTCTGGTCCTGCCACGACGAGAAGTAGAGCTCCGACCCGGCGACGCTCGTCACGGTCGGCGCGATGGCGGTGAGCTTGTCGTACATCTCCTCGGTGAGACCGGCGTTGGTGCCCACGATGAGGTCGGGCTCGAGCGACGCGATCTTCTCGTACTCGAGCCCGTCGGTCTGGTCGAGAACGGTGGGCTGGGCGTCGCCCAAGAGGTCTTGGGCCCACGGCCACACGGCGTAGGGTTGCTCGCCGTACCATTCGGTGGTGGCCACGGGCACGACGCCGAGCTCGAGCAGGATGTCCTGCTCCGTCACGCCGACCACCACGACGCGCTGCGGTTCGGCGGCGATCTCGGTCTCGCCGAACTGGTGCTCGACGGTGAGGGGGAAGGAGTCGGTGGGCTCGGTGGTGTAGGCCGGGTTCTCGGCGACCGCCGCGTCGGAGCCGGTGCCGGTGGCGCATCCGGCGAGAGCCGCGCCACTGAGGGCGAGGGCGGTGGCGGCGGCAGCGAGGCGGCCGAGGGAGCGGGTGCGCATGGGTGTCCTCCGGTGATCGGGAGCGGGTGTGGCGATGCAGGCCGCCGTCAGGTTAGCCTTACCTAATCGCCTGGCGCCATCGCTCCGGATGGACGCCACTACTCCGGAAAGGACGCGACGGTGTCCGATGTCCCGTATCAGCCCGGTCTGACGGTGCTCCGATCGGCGGTCGATGTCGCCGAGCCGACACCCGAGGTTTTCGAGGCGTCTCGCACGGCCGTCGACATCGGAACGAGGTTCGACGCCCACCGTCACGAGGAGGACCAGCTGGCCTGGATGGCCTCCGGCGCGATGGGGCTCACCGTGCGCGGCGAGACCTGGCATCTGCGCGAGGAGCACCTCGCGTGGATCCCCGCGGGCGCGGTTCACGAGATGGCGTTCCCTGGGCGCGGTCTGCTGATCAGCCTGTACGCCGCGACGGGGCTGAGGCCGCGTGGCGAGGAGTGGACGAGGCCCCGCGTCGTGGCCGCCGACCGGCTCGCGACCTCGCTCCTGGAGCACCTCGTCGACGGGCAGCCGTCGCCGTCGCGCCGCCGGCAGTGCCGGCTCCTCCTCACCGACCTCCTGGAGGGTGCGGCCACGCGCCACGACGTCGTCGCGCTGCCGAGCGAACCGCGGGCGCGGGCCGTCGCCGAGGGCATCCTCCACGACCCGGCCGATCCGCGGGAACTCGAGGAGTGGGCGGCCGGCGAGGGTGTCAGTGGCAAGACCATCGGGCGCGCGTTCCTCGCCGAGACCGGGCAGAGCTTCCGGCGCTGGCGCATCCAGGCGCGGCTGCACACGGCGGCCGGCCTGCTGGCCGACGGCCGGCCGGTGCACGAGGTGGCTGCGGCGGTCGGTTACGCCACCCCGAGCGGCTTCATCGCGGCCTTCTCCGACCGCTTCGGAGCGACCCCGGCGCGCTACGCGCAGCGGCTGCGGTAGGGTCGGCGCGTTTCGTACGGACACAGTCCGTCGGAAGACGCGTTCTGTCAGACTTTGTGCGTCGGAAAGTCGAACCGACTCCCGCTACTTGAGGAGGCGGGAGAGTACGCGGTCGGCGAGCGGCTTGCCGCCGGTCTGGCAGGTGGGGCAGTACTGCAGGCTCGAGTCGGAGTAGGTGACCTGCCGCACGGTGTCGCCGCAGACCGGGCACGGCTGCCCCGTGCGGCCGTGCACCTGCAGGTTGGCTTTCTTCTCGCCCTTCAGCTCCGAGGCGGCGAGACCGTCGGCGCGGGCGACGGCGTCGCGCAGGGTCGTCTGCATCGCGTCGAACAGCGCCGCGACCTCATCGGCGCTCATCGCCGCAGGCTTGAACGGCGACATGCGCGCCGCGTGCAGGATCTCATCGGAATGGGCGTTGCCGATGCCCGAGATCGTCGCCTGGTTGCGCAGCACGCCCTTGATCTGCGCGCGACCCGCACCGGCCAGGATGCTCGCGAAGGCCTCCAGGTCGAAGGCCGGGTCGAGCGGGTCGGGGCCGAGTCGCGCGATGCCGGGCACCTCGGAGGGCGCGCGCACGACGTAGAGCGCGAGGCTCTTCTTCGTGCCGGCTTCGGTGACGTCGAACCCGTCGTGCTCGCCCTCGAGAAGGAGCCGGGCCGCGAGCGGCCCCGACCCCGGGCGGCCCTTCGGGGGCGGCGGGGGCCCGTCTCGCCAGCGGATCCAGCCCGCGCGGGCCAGGTGGATGACGAGGTGCAGCCCGCCGATCCCGATGTCGAGGAACTTGCCGTGCCGGGCGACGCCGTCGACGGGCTGACCGTCGAGCGCCGACGCCGGTGGGTCGAAGGTCTTCAGGGCGGCGAACGAAACCGGCACGAAGCGCTCGACCGTGCGCCCCGCGAGCCGCCCGCCCAGGTCGGTGACCAGCGCGTGCACCTCGGGGAGTTCGGGCATGAACCCATTCTGCGCCCGGCCCCCGACATCCGCTCGCCCGAGGTGCTTCCCGGGCGGGGAGGGAGTCAGGGGAGGTAGCGGAGGGTGTTGTCGGGGTCGAGTCGCCTGAGCAGTGCGGCCATGATGTCGTCGAGCTGCCGCAGCTGCTCGTCGGTGAGCGCGTCGATGACGGTCTCGCGCACGGTCGCCACATGGCCGGGGGCCGTGTCGACGACCTTCTGCCAGCCGGCCTCGGTGAGGTGGGCGTTGGTGGCGCGCCGGTCGCTCGGGCAGGGTACGCGCTCGACGAAGTCGCGGGCCTCGAGACGGGAGACGACGTGCGAAAGTCGGGGGAGGGTGGCATTGGTGGTGGCGGCGAGCGCGGTCATGCGCAGCACGCGGTCCGGAGCCTCCGAGAGCTTGGCGAGCACCAGGTACTCGAAGTGGGTGAGCTGGGCGTCGCGCTGCAGCTGCGAATCGAGCACCGGCGGCAGCAGCTCGGCGACGGCCTCGAGGCGGATCCACGCCCGCAGCTGCTCGTGCGTGAGCCACCGCACCGGTTCGGCATCCATCACCCCATCGTAGATGACTTGTAGAGACAAGTAATTCGATGAGGTCGCCGTCGTCGTTCTCGCACCGCCTCCGTGCAGCAGCGGCGTCGAGGTGCGTGTCAGTCGGTGGGAGTAACCTCGGCGCCATGCGAGCTCTCACCCATGCCACCTTCGGCGAAGCAACCGACGTTCTCGAGGTCACGGAACTGCCCCTTCCCGAGCCCGGGCCGGGTGAGGTACGGGTGCGCACCCTGCTGGCGCCGATCCACAACCACGACCTCTGGACCATCAGGGGCACCTACGGCTTCAAGCCCGAGCTGCCGGCGGCCTCCGGCACCGAGGCGGTGGGCGTGGTCGACGCCCTGGGCGAGGGGGTCGACTCGCTCGCGGAAGGTCAGCGAGTCGTCACCGGTGGCACTTTCGGGGTGTGGGCCGAGTACTTCGTGGCGAAGGCCGCCGGTCTCATCCCGGTGCCAGAGGGCATCTCCGACGAGACCGCGTCGCAGCTGGTGGCCATGCCCTTCAGTGCGCTGAGCCTTCTCGACTTCCTCGGTGTCGATCAGGGCGATTGGATCGCCCAGAACGCGGCGAACGGCGCCGTGGGCCGCCTGGTGGCGCGCTTCGCCGCGCTGCGCGGCGTGCGCGTGCTCGGCCTGGTGCGGCGTGACGCGGGGGTCGACGAGCTCGCGGCCCTGGGCATCCACGACGTCGTCTCGACCGAGAGCGACGGGTGGAAGGATGCAGCGGCGGCGCTCCTCGACGGGGCCGGCCCGCGCGTCGCTGTCGACTCGGTCGGCGGCTCGTCGGCGAGCGATCTCACGGGTCTCCTCGGCCCCGACGGCATGCTCGTGTCGTTCGGTGCGATGGGGGAGGGCGAGCTGCAGATCCCCTCGGGCGACCTCATCTTCAAGGGCGTCACGGTGAAGGGCTTCTGGGGCAGCCGGGTCACCCGCGAGATGGAGGCGGGCAAGCGCTCGGCCCTGTTCGGCGAGCTCTTCCAGCGCATCGGCTCGGGCGAGGTCGAGCTCCCCGTCGAGGCCGTCTACCCCTTCGAGCAGGCCCGTGAGGCTGCCGCCGCCAGCGCCGTCCCCGGTCGCGCCGGCAAGATCCTCCTCCGCTTCTGATCCCGGTCGACAGAACTCACCATGAAGCGCTAGAATTCTGTACATGACAACCCTTTCGGTGGCAGATGCTCGCGCGAACTTCTCGAAGCTCGTCGAATCCGCCTCGACGACTCACGAACGATTCGAGGTCACCCGCAACGGGAGTCGAGCAGCGGTGCTGCTGAGCGCCGACGACTACGACACCATGGTGGAGACGATCGAGATCTTGAGCGACGCCGTCACGGTCGAAGCCATCCGAACAGGCTTGGCCGAGATCGGCTCCGGGGAGGTCGTCGACATCGGCGAGATGCGCGCCGCGATGATCGAGGCCGGCCGACTGCCCACATGAACCCGGTCTACGACGTGCGCTTCACGCGCTCCGTGAAGAAGGCGCTCGCCGAAGACCTGCCCGAGAAGGTCGCCGCAGCGGCGTTCGAATTCATCATGGGAGCCCTTCGCAGCAATCCGAAGCGCGTAGGAAAGCAGCTGGCTGAACCGCTCTTCCCCCTCTACTCCGCGCGTCGCGGAGAATACCGGGTGATCTATCGCGTGCTCGACGCCCAGGTGATCATCGAGGTCGTCACCATCGTGCACCGTCGCGACGCCTACAAGACCTGAGCGACGCCCACCCGACCTGAGCACGGGGCTTCGCGGCGGCTTCCCGTTGCTCCCGCAGTGGAGACTAGGCGACCACCCGGGCCCGCCGTCCCTCGAAGCCCACGACGTCGCCCGGCTTCAATTGGCGGCCGCGGCGGCGGTCGACCTCGCCGTTCACGGTGACGAAGCCGTCGATGATGGCCTCCTTGGCGATGCCCCCGCTGTCGATCAGTCCCGCGAACTTCAAGAACTGGCCGAGCCGGATGCCCTCCCCGCCGATCGGAACGTCGTCGATGCGACCCTGTTTCGTCATCCCCGCATGCTAGCTCAGGCCAGGCGGCGTAGCGTGTGGAGCCCAGACGCGTGAACGGAGTTGCCATGACCACTACTGATGACATCGAGACCCTGGCGAAGCTGCTCGACGACTTCCCGCTCACCATGGCGGTCACGCTCGACGACGACGGCCATCCGCTCTCGCAGCCGCTCGCGATGCAGCAGCAGCACCACCGCTTCGACGGCGACCTGTGGTTCCTCATCAGCGCCGAGTCGTCCACGGCGAAGCGGCTCGAGAAGCACCAGGTGGTGAACCTCGCGTTCAGTTCGAACGACTCGTGGGTGTCGGTGACCGGGCACGCCGAGCTCACCACCGAGCAGAGCTACATCGACGAGATGTGGGACCCGAGCGCCGAGGCGTGGTTCCCGGGTGGGCGCACCGACCCGTCGATCAGGGCGCTCATCGTGCACACCGACTCGGCCGAGTACTGGGACACCCCGGGCTCCACCATCGCCACCGTGCTGAGCCTCGTGAAATCGAAGGTCACCGGCGCCCCGATCGAGATCGACAACGAGAAGATCGACCTCTAGCGCTGCGCCGGCCGGATCGACGGCGGAGGAGGGTGCCCGACAGGTCAGGGGAGAACCTAACTGCCCGCTATGGCGCCCGTCGGGCACCCGCCTCCGCCGTCGACCGACCGTAGCATATTTCCGCAGTAATGAAGACAATTCGAATAGTAGGAATTCGAGATAGACACCCACTACCTCATCGCCCCGCCCGCCGAGGTCGCCTCCGCCGTCGCCGCCGAACGGCGGAGCTCGCGACCACCGTGGCTGCCCACCTGGCGACGCATGCTCGTGCACCTCAGCTGGAGCATCCTGCTCTGGTACTGCTTCGTCGTGTTCATGGCCATCGGCATCCGGGTCGACGGATACGGCGACAACGACACCGGCCCCGACGACTATCGCGACCTCGCCATCGCGCTCGTCGTGCTGGCGCTCGGCGTGGGCGGCACGCTGCTGCTGCAGCGCTGGTCGATGCGGCCGCCGTCGCCGCGCGCCCGGCTCGCCGAGTGGCGGCAGACGCTCACGGCGCTCGCCAACGGCTTCGAGTCGCGGCCGATGGCGAGCGCGCCGCTGCCGGCGCTCACCGCGCAACCCGCCGCCCGCCCGGCGGCCTACCCGCGGTTCGCGGCCCCGGGCCCGGGCCCTGGCGGCATCGAGTTCGGCGATCTCGTCTACCGCACCGGGGTGCACGGCAAGCCGGCGGTGCGCTCATACATCGCGGTGAGGCTGCCGTCGGCGCTCCCGCACCTCTACCTCGACTCGCTCGCGAACGGCCGCTCGGCGGGCGACCTGCCCACGAGTGTCGACCGGCAGCAGCGGCTCTCGCTCGAGGGCGACTTCGACCGGTACTTCGCGGCGTACGCACCCCTCGACTACGCGCGTGATGCTCTCTACGCCCTCACTCCGGATGTGATGGCCGCCCTCATCGACGACGCGTCGCACCTCGACGTGGAGATCATCGACGACCTCGTCGTGTTCTCCACCCCCGCGGCGGCCGACTACTCCCAGCCCGCCGCGTGGAACCGCGTCGACACCGTCGTCGACGGTGTCGCGGCGCGCCTGGCGAAGAGGGCAGCGGCGTACCGCGACGACCGTGTGCCGGCCCAGTACGCCCGGCCGGCCCGCATCATCGGCCCCGACGGGCGCCGGCTGGTGCGGGGCTACCGCAGTCGCGGGCTGTGGCCGGTGCTCGGGCGCATCGGGTGGGTGCTCACGCTGGTGCTGCTCTACGCGGTGCCCGCGATCTTCGCCTTCGCCGGGTTCATGTCGATCATCGACGACAAGTGAGACGCGGCGGCGGCGCTGCCGCGCGCACCGCCTGCACGGCCCGCTGCGTCAGCGGCGGAAGAACGCGTTCGCGCTGCGGGTGTACAGCAGCACCAGGCCGATCACCGCGAGCACGGCGTTCAGCACACCCTGCAACAGGTTCGACGGCGTCGCGAGGATGAGGTAGACGCCACCGATCAGGTTGAGCGCCAGCACGATCGTCGTGAGCACCCGGGCGATCTGACTGCCGCGCAGCAGAGCCGCGCCCACCACGACGGTGACGATGCCCAGCACGATCGCCACGATCGAGGTGGCCGTGATGGTGCCGGCCGACTCGGGCACCCCGTTCACCTCGGCCGTCGTCGACGCGGTGACGAGGCCGACGACGCCGCCGATCACCTGGATCGCGCCCGAGATCCACACGATCACCGCTACGAGGGTGACCCCACCTGGTCGCTTCACGGATGCTCTCCTCCCCGAGCCGGAGGCTCCGGCACGTGTCGAGACCCACCCTAGTGATCACCCGTGGCGCGGAGAACCCTTCCGGATACGGTGGTTCCCATGCGCCACGACTCGTCAGCTCCGGTCCGCGCCCGATCCGCCAGGGGTTCCACCGCCCGGCTCGCCACCGTGCTCGTGGCACTCGCCGTCGTGCTCACCGGATGCTCGGCGGGCGCCTCGACGCCCGGTGCTTCGGCGGGGGCGGGCTCGGGCTCCGGCTCCGGCCCCGGCGACTCCGCTGCGGCGGCGCAGCTGGTGCGCGACTACCTCGACGCCCTCTCCTCGGGCGACGCCACGGCGGCCCACGCACTCGACGAGCACCTGCTCGCAGACGACGCCTACGCCGATCGCGACACGACGACCCTGCTCACCGACGAGGTGCTCACGCAGGCCGCCGACCGCATCGCCGACGTCGAGGTCGACGAGCCCGATGCGGCTGAGATCGGCAGCACGACCGTGCGCGTCGGCTACGAGTACACGCTCGAGGGCGCGCCGTACGCCGGGAGACTCCTGGTGCAGCGCGACGATTCAGGCGATTGGCGACTGGGCGAGCCGCTCGCCGGCGCCCTGCTGGTGCAGGCGGAGGCCGCCGACGGCACCAAGCGGCCCATCGGGTTCACCGTCCCCGGCGCGGAGTACGCGGCCGACGCATCCGCCGAGCGCCCGCAGTTGGTGACCGCCTACCCGGCCGTCTACGAGGTGACCGCAGCGCTCGCCGCCGAGCTGCTCGCCGCCGGTGCGGAGGCGACGCAGCGCGTGGTGCTGGGCGAGGTCGACGGGGTCTACGCCAACTTCCCGGTGAGCGCGCTGCCCGGCCAGTGACCCGGATGGGTGCCGGATGCGCCGCCTGCACCGAGGCCGCCGGGGCCGCCGGACGCGCCGCCTGCACCGAAGCCGCCCGCGGCTCCGGCAGGGCCGCTCACCGCATCGCGTCGAGCACCACCCGGGACGTCTCGGCGACCGCCGCGTCGTCGGAGGGTGCTGCCGGGTCGACGGTGGCGGTGAGGACGACGACGTCGATCTCTTCGCCCTCGGGCGTCGTCACCCGCGCGATGTCGTTGCGGATGCCGCCCGCCCCACCCGACTTGTCGGCGACGATCCAGCCCTCGGGCGCGCCGGCCCTGATGAGGGTGTCGCCCGTCGCGTTGCCGCTCATCCACTGCCGCAGCGTCGCCGCATCCGCGTCGCTGAGCACCCCTTCGTCGAACACCCGCTGCAGCGCTGCGCGGTAGGCCGAGGGGGTGGTCGTGTTGGCGGGATCGCCCGACGTCACGGTGTTGAGCTCGGGCTCGAACGCGCCGACCATCGTCGAATCGTCGCCGAGGGTGCGGAGGAAGCCCTGCAGCGCATCCGGGCCGCCCACCGCCGTGAGCACGAGGTTCAGCGCCGTGTTGTCGCTCCGGCGCACCGCCGCCTCGGCCAGCTCGGCGAGGGTGAGGCCCGAGTCGATGTGCTCGCCGGTGACGGGGGAGTAGCCCGCGGTGTCGACGTCGGCCTGAGTCCAGGTGAGGGTCGCGGCGCGCTGCTCGGGGCTCGTCGTCGCCAGCAGGAGGGCGGCGGCGAACACCTTCAGCGTCGAGGCGTAGCCGAAGCGGTCGGATGCTCGGTGCTCGACCTCGACGCCAGTGGTACTGCGGGCGCTCACGCCGACGGTCACCCCGTACCGGCTCTCGATCGCGGCGAGCTCGGCCGAGAGGTCGACGCGCGTCGGGGTCGGCGCGGTCGTCGCGCCCGCCCCCGGGGCCGGGGTGGCCGTCGCCTCGGGAGAGTGACTCCCCGCAGGTGACCCGGGAGCGACCTCGGGCGCCGCGCACCCCGACAGCCCGAGCGCCACGGCGAGCGAGAGGGCGGATGCGAGGGTGCCGACCGCGAAGAACCGAACCGCGGGTGGCTCCATGCCTCCATCCTCCCGGCTCGACCCCGAGCTGTCGAGGCGGGCTCGGTCGCAGGTCGCAGTTCGCAGGTCGCAGGTCGCGGGTCGCGGGTGCAGGTGCCCGTGCCGGGCTGCGCCCCTTCAGCCCTCGAGCTGCTGGATCGAGCGCCCCAGCCACTCTTCCAGGAGCGAGCGCTCGGCGGCGCTCAGTCCCGGCAGCTCCGGTGCGAGCGCGGCGAGCGAGACCGCGCCCCGGAGCGTCTCGTCGGCCCCGGGCGCTCGCATCGGCGCCGAGGCGAGTACGACAGCGAGCACCGCGTCGAGCATGGCGTCTGCGAGAGCGAGGCCATTCTCGGTCTCGGGGGAGCCCAGGGTGCACAGGATGGCGCCGTTGCCCGCGGCGCTCACCATCGCGACGGCACGCTCCTCGCTCACGCGCAGGGCGCCCGCGGCGGCGAGCCGGCGCACACGCGACCTGAGGATCTCGCGGCCCGCCGCATCCGCCTCGGTCACGGGGCGTCTCGGGTCGATCATGAGGGCGTAGAGCTCCGGGTTGGCGAGCCCGAACTCGACGTGAAGCCGATAGCTCGCGCGCAGCTCGTCGAGCGGATCGCCGCCGGCTCCCGACTCCTCGGCGGCGCGCACCGATTTGCTCGCGACGTACTCCGCCATCACGTGTTCGGCGACCGCCTCGAGAAGGCCCTCCTTGTCGCCGAAGAGCCGGTAGAGGGTCGGTGGCTGCGTTCCCGCCTCCTCGGCGACACGGCGCGTCGTCACCTGATCGCGGCCGTGCTCCCGCAGCAGCCGGGCCGCCGCCTCGAGGATCGCTGACCGTGGATCGCTGCCGGAGACCTGCATGGATCAACGGTACCGCAGAAGTGCTATCGTCGGAATTATCTACGTTAACAATATTGTAATAACATCGATAGGGGAACGCCATGATCGTCGTCACCGGAGCCACCGGAACCCTTGGGTCGCTCGTTGTTCACCGCCTGCTCGAGCGCGTACCCCCGCACAAGCTCGGCGTGAGCGTGCGCGGCGTCGAGAGTGCGGCGGCGCTCGCCGACGCCGGGGTGAGGGTGCGGGCGGGCGACTTCACCCGCCCCGAGACGCTGCTTCACGCCTTCGAGGGAGCCGATCAGGTGTTGGTGGTCTCGGCGGCGATCCGTGGGCCGGGGGCCCTCGCCGCGAACAACGCGGCGATCGATGCCGCTCGTGCCGTGGGAGTCGAGCGGATCCTCTACACCAGTCATCAGGCCGCCTCGCGCTCCGCGCTCTTCCCTCCCCATCGCGTGCACGCCGAGACCGAACAGCACCTCGCCGGCACCGGGTTGCCCCACACCGCGCTGCGCAACGGCTTCTATGCGAGCACCCTCGCGGTGAACATCGGAGACGCGATCGACACGGGCGTGATCGCCGCCCCCGCCGACGGGCCCGTCTCCTGGACCGCCCACGTCGACCTCGCAGAGGCGGCGGCCGTCGCGCTCACGCAGGAGCACGCGCCAGGAAGTCCTCTCGACGGTGCCACGCCTCCGCTCACCGCGCCCGAACTGCTCGACCTCGAGCAGGTGGCGAGCATCCTGAGCGACATCACCGGGCGCAGCATCCGTCGGGTCGTCGTCGACGACGAGGAGTGGAAGGCTGCCGCGGTCGCCCGCGGGCTCCCGCCGATGGTCGCCGACTTCTCGCTCGGCATGTGTCTCGCGGCGCGCGCGGGGGAATACGCCGTCTCCGACCCCACCCTCGAGAGTCTTCTCGGCCGCCCCGCCACCCCCGCTCGCGCGACTCTCGAGGGCATCGTGGCGGCAGCGAGCCGACCGGCCGCCGGCCTCGGCGACTGAGCCGATCGCGCACGGTCGTGCCGTGCATCCGCACCCCCGCACCGGCCCCGCCCTCCGGCCACGCCCCCTTCGAGGGATACCGCCCGGGCGGGCGCTCGTGCAGACTCAGGTGGTGCTCGCCCGAGCCGTGAACCCGAAGGACGAGACCCCATGTCGAGCCGCCCTCCCCGTCGACGTCCGCGCTGGCTCGTCCGCACCGCTGCCGCCGTCGCGATCGGGGCGGTGCTGGCCGGCGGTAGCGTCGTCGCCGCCCCACCGCAGTCGGCCCAGGCCTCTTGGCAGGGTGACGCGAGCACCTGGATCAACGGGCTCAACTCCTCGCTGAGCGGCATCTCCGAGGTCTTCGGCAAGAAGCTCGGTCCGCTCAACATCGCGCTCTCGTTCGCGGTGCCCCTCATCTCGTCGATCTTCGGCGACGGGGGCGGGGGAAAAGACCCGGGCCCCGGCATTCAAGACGTGCTCGACAAACTGGGCGAGCTCGACGACATCGAGAACCGCCTCGACGTGATGCAGGAGAAGCTCGCCCAGATCGAGTCTGAGGTGCTGAAGGTCGACGTCGACACACTCATGGGCACGTGCACCGTGCAGACCGCCCCGCTCAAGGACTACCTCACCAAGGTGCGGGCCTCGCAGACCGACTACGAGAACGTGCTCACCGAGATCGACCGGCTGCGCGAGGAGAAGAGCAGCGACAAGAACCGGCTGAAGGCCTACGTCGACGCCTTCATCAAGTCGACGCTCGGTGCGACCGACCAGTACTCCGTCAACTCCAGCGCCATGGCCCAATCGATCACGACCGTGCACGAGCGCATGGTCTCGGGCGGCGGAGGCAGCGGTGTCATCCAGGACTGTGGAACCGCCTACCTGGCGCAGTGGCGGTTCGCCCACACCGCATCCGGTCAGGCGCAGTCCGTGACGGCCGATCAGGCCGGGGCCTGGGTCGACGACCGGCAGTACTACGAACCGCTGCAGAACCTCGTGCAGTACTGGCAGATCGCTCAGACGCAGGGGGTGTTCCTGCTGCAGCAGGCCGCTCTCATGCAGGCGACCAAGCAGTACGTGAAGCAGAGCGGCCAGCAGGTGCTGCCCGCGGATGCGTCGGCGGTCTGCAGCAGGGCGCTCTCCACCGAGAAGGCGCCGAACGCGGCGGTGGTCTGCGACACCTCGCTCAAGTTCAGCAAGGGCTTTTACACCGACATCGTCGACGAGTGGCGTCAGGTGGGTGTTCCGCTCTCCGACGACAAGGTGATGATGAGCCTCGGCACCGACGTCACGGGCGCGCAGAAGACGGTGCCGGTGTACGACGCGAAGACCGAGAAGTACACCGACACGAAGGTCTCGACCGTGTCGCGGCTCTGGGTTCGCGACCCGGCGGCCTCGGGAGTGCCGTGGCAGTGGGGCACGTGGGCCACGGGCGCGACAGCCACGAGCTACGCCGGGTTCAGCGGCTTCGTGCCCGCCGGTTCGGCGCAGTGGGGCGACCTCGTGGGCGGATACCAGGTGTCGCATCCGGGTGTGAAGCCAGACGTCATGCAGCCCCAGCAGAGCTTTCCCGGCGTGAGCGACACCTACGCCGCCTCCAAGGTTCCGGCGTACGCGCCCACCGACATCATCGCGGCGATGAGCACGGCGAAGAGCTCCGCCGAGGCGGGCTCCGACCCCGCGGCGACACCCGCGGTGTTCGCCGCCTCCGGCATCGACATGGTGTGGATGCCGGGCGAGAAGGCCAGCTGGAACTTCTCCTTCGTGAACGGTGACGGCTTCGGCGCGCTCGGCGGCCTCGACTTCCCGCCGTCAGGACTCTTCGTGCCAGAGTCGTCCAACCGCCTCTACTTCGGCAGCGAAGGCCTCTCCATCAAATGCTTCGTGGCGAGAGCCGACGGCGCACTGTGCACCAGCGGCACCCCGGGAAGCGGGGCCACGGCGGGGTCGACCCTCGACCCGAACGTGGGCTCGTGGTTCATCGGCCGTCAGGGAACGGGCTGGAGCACGGAGGAGGGCAGGGCCGGCTTCGAGATCCAGCCCGTGAACCAGAACATGGACCACTTCTACGGCTACTCCGGATCGGCCAGCCGATGCGAGGGCAGGAGCTGCCTCTACATGATCGACACGATGTACCAGCAGCCGCGCTGGCTCGCACCGTTCACCCTGAAGGACGGCAGCGTCGTCGAGGGAGACCCGTCGACCGAGGCCACCCTGTGGCCCGTCGCCCCGATGCCGGCCGAGTGCGGCAAGACCATCTGGGGCGCTCCCACCCGCTGCGGCACCCAGCTCGACGCGTGGCTGAAGGCGAACATCCCGAACCCCAACGTGAGCGGGCCCGTGATCACGGCACAGCCCGTCGTCACCCCGGTCGACAACACCGGCACGGTCACCTGCCCGGTGCCCACCTGGCAGCAGTCGGCGACCGAGGCCGGTGTGCCGATCGTCACCAGCCAGGCGACCTGGGCCGGGTGGGTGAGCAACACGAGATCGGCGAAGGCGACCGCGGCCATCGGCGCCCCGTTCGTGCTCGGAGACCTGGCGAAGGACTGGACGCCGAAGCCGAAGTCGTTCTCCGTGCTCTGCACCTACACGGCTCGGTACACCGACCTCGCGAACGTCACCGTCGTGACGAGCAAGGCCGCGTCGGCGATCTATCAGCAGGGGGTGTACCGGCTGGGTCTGACCGGCGAGCCGGGCGACCCCGGATCGCCGACGCCGTCTGAGTCGCCTGCGCAGCCCGCGGCCGACGGGTCGGACACGCTCGCGGCGACGGGCGCGGCGCCCGCCGGATGGCTGGGGGCCGCGGGGCTCGTGCTGCTGCTCGGGGCGGCGCTCGCCGTCGCGTCGCGGCTGCGCCTGCGGGCGCGACGCGCGCGCGGCTGACGGGCGCGGGCAGCCCGGTGCGGCAGCAACCCGGGCGTCGAGCCGGGCCTCAGCCGAGCCGGATGCCGACCGGTCCGCGGGCGGTCGACGGGTCGACGGGGGTGCCGCCCTGCGTCCACTCGACAACTCCGCGGTCGGCGAGCCGCCGTGCTGCGCGCCGTAGCTGCTCACGACGATCGGATGCGCTGGCCGAGTCGTCCGGTCGAGCCGGGCGGTCGAGACCGTCGAGATCGACGACCGCGCCTCGGGGCCGGTGACTCAGGGAGGCAAGGATCTGCTCCTCGGCCGCACGATCATCCGCCGTCACCCCGCGGCGCCGGCAGGCGTCGGAGCAGTAGCGCACCTCGCTCCACGACCTGGCCCACTTCGCCCTCCACTCGAAACGGCGCCCGCACGACGCGCACACCTTCGACGGCGTGTCGGCGCTCGCCGTGGTGCGTCTGCCGCGTGCTCCACCCTGCGCCATCGTTCTACTCGCTGCCGGCGGGTGCGTCCGGTTCGGTCGCGGTGCTCTCGCGCGCGTTCCGCCGATCCCAGGAATGCCGCCGCAGCGCGGAGAGCACCGCACCGCGGATGATCAGCCACTGGAGCACCGATCCCACGATCACCGCGGGAAGCCAGTAGGGCAGGTAGATCATGAACGTGTCGAAGGGGTCTCTCATGCCTCAAGTACACCCGGGTCGCCCGGGCGCCGCCCGCGGAACCGCCCCTTGACTGCATGCTTGCTTTTTGCAAGTGTAGCGGCATGAGCCTCTTCCTCTCCTGCCCGGTACTCGACGTCGACCGTGCCACCGCCTTCTACACCGCCCTCGGGTGGACCCTCAACCCCGAGATGTCCGACCACAACGTCTCCTGCTTCGCCATCGCGCCCGAGCAGTACGTCATGCTCAGCAGTCGCGAGATGTACGCCGCCGTCGGCGGGGTCGAGGAGCTCATCGGCGGTCCCGACACGCCCTCGAAGATGACGGTGTCGTTCGACCTCCCGAGCGCCGAAGCCGTCGACGAGCTGATCGAGCGGGCGCGCGCAGCTGGCGGGCGCATCGGCGACACCGACGACTACCCGTTCATGTACCAGCGCCAGTTCGACGACCCCGACGGCTACCACTACTCGCCGTTCTGGATGAAGCCCGAGGCCGACCAGAGCGCGTGAGCGATCTCGCCGCGGCCCTCGACGTCGTCGGTGCGCGGTGGGCGCTGCTCATCGTCGCGCGACTGCTCGACGGGCCGCAGCGCTACGGTGACCTGCAGCGCGACCTCGGGGTGCCCACGAACATCCTCGCCACACGGCTGCGCGAGCTCGAGGGGGCGGGCGTGCTGACGCGGCTGCTGCTGCACCACAACACCCGGGCGTACGCTCTCACCGAGCGCGGTCTCGCCCTGCGCGAGGTCGTCACCGCGCTGGAGCGGTGGGGTGCGGGGGGCGCCGTGGGTGAGCACGACGACGACGACGACGAGGAGGAGAGCGGATGAGAATCCTGCGCTACGGAATCAACATCACCCTCGACGGATGCGCGCATCACGAGGCCGGGATCGCCCCCGACGACGAGTCGATGCGCTTCTGGACCGCCGAGATCGAGCGCGCCGATGCCCTCCTGTACGGCCGCATCACCTACGGCATGATGGAGTCGGCATGGCGCCGGCCCGCCTCGGGAGTGTGGCCCGACTGGATGAGCGACCGCGACATCCCCTTCGCCGAAGCGATCGATGCCACACCCAAGCACGTCGTGTCGAGCACGCTCGACGCCGCCGACTGGAACGCCGAACTCGTGCGCGGCGACCTGGATGCCGCGGTGCGCGCCCTGAAGGAGCGACCGGGGGAGAGCCTGTCGGTGGGCGGTGTGACGCTCCCGCTCGCCCTCGCCGATCTCGGCCTCATCGACGAGTACGTCTTCGTCGTGCATCCGGTGATCGCCGGGCACGGCCCGACCCTGTTCCACGGGCTCCGCGAGCGAGTCGTGCTCGAGCTCGTCGACCGCCGGGAGTTCACCTCCGGCGCGGTCGCCCTCCGCTACCGCCCGACCCCCGGCTGAACAACCGATACCGTGGTGAGGTGACCTGGGATGCGTCTGGCTGCGACACGGCGATCAATCACCTCCCGGTCATCGAGTTCGCCTTCCCCGGGCCGGTGCGCGACCGGATCGTGACGGCCATCCTGGCGGGGGAGAAGACGGCGACGAGTTCGCTGCTGCAGGAGTACGACGCGCCCGGTGAGCGCCTCCCCGTCATCGGCGATCGAGGTGCGGTCATCGACTCCCGGAGTGCTCGAGTCGGGATCATCCGTGTCGTCGACGTGCGCGTCGTGGCGTTGGGAGACCCGCCGAGCCTCCTCACTCCTCCTCGACGGCGGCCCTCCATCCGGGAGCGTCGAGACGGATGGCGCCACCGCCCACGATGAGGCGCAACGACTCCTCGAGACCCTCCATCGCATTCGCGCCGAGCTGGGCGACGAGGTCGTCGCGCAGCGCGTCGAACACCTCCTCGCCCTCGCGCATCACCGCCGCACCGCGCTCGGTGACACGGAGCCGCATCTTGCGCCGGTCGTCGGTGTCGGCCTCCCGCGCGAGGTAGCCGCGGTCTTCGAGCACGGAGATCGTGCGTGCCGCCGCCTGCTTCGACACGGCGAGCGCGCGGCCGAGTTCGGAGGCGTTCGAGGCGCCCGAGGCCACGGAGTGGAGCGCGAAGTCGTGAACGGGACGGAAGTCGGGGTACCCGCGGCGGGCGAGTTCGGCGGTGCCGCGCTCGGCGAGCGTGCGGAACCCCGCGAGCATCAGGAGCGCGAGATCGCCACCGGAACGGGACACGTCACCATCCTACCGACGCCTTGATTTAGACAACCGTGTTGTCTAAACTGATCGACAACAACATTGTCTATTTCAGGAGACGCCATGCCCACCCTCACCCCCATCGCCCCTGTCGGAGCGACTGTTCCCGGCGCCACGCACCACAGCATCCGTCTCGACGACACCACGCTGCACCTCGTCTCGGCGGGTTCGGCCGGGTCGCCCATCGTGCTCGTGCACGGCTGGCCCGAGACCTGGTGGGCGTTCCGCGAGCTCATGCCGCTCCTCGCCGCCTCGCATCGTGTCTACGCCCTCGACCTGCGCGGCTTCGGCGACTCCTCCGTCGCGGGCGACGATGTCACCGAGCAGACCGTCGCCGACGACCTCCACCGTCTGGTCGACCTGCTCGACGTCGGGCCCGTGCACCTGCTCTGCCAAGACATCAGCGGTGGTGCGGCGTTCCGGTTCGCGGCCGAGCATCCCGAGCAGGTGCTGAGTTTCACCGCCGTCGAGTCGTCGCTCGCGGGCTTCGGGCTCGAGGCTCTCGCCGACGTGAACGCCTACGGCTCGTGGCACGTCGGCTTCCTCGGCGCGCCGGGCATCGCGTCGATGCTGCTCCCGGGGCATGAACGCGAGCTGCTCACCGGGTGGGCGTACCCGCTCATGACGGCGCCGGATGCCGCGCTCGCCCCCGCCGACATCGACGAGTTCGTGCGCAGCTACTCCCGCCCCGGGGCCTGGCGCGGCACCGAGGGGCTCTACCACTCCCTCTTCGCTGACGACGGTGCGACGAGGGCGCTCGCCGAGAGCTCGCCCCTCACCGTCCCCGTGCTCGCCGTCGACGGGGCGAACAGCCCCTTCACCGAGATGTCTTTCCGCCCGGTCGCCGCCGGGCGCTTCGAGGCGGCGCAGGTCGACGGATGCGGACACCTCGTCGCGCAGGAGAACCCGCATGGTCTCGCCGAGGTGCTGCTGCCGTTCGTGGCCTCGGCGGATGCGGGGGGCGAGCATTCGGGCGTCGCGCCGACACAGACCGCCGTCTGAACCTCGGCGAGCTCTACGATCGCGCGGTCGTGGCGGCGGTGCGGGCCGCGTCGTGAGCTGCGGCGGCGAGGATGGGGTCGTGCGTCGGCGAGGGCGACGCGAGCGGATGCGCGGCTCGAGGAGACTAGTGCGCGCCCGGCCCGGTGAAGCTCGCCGTCACCGAGTTCGCCGCGAGCGCCTCGACCTCCGGGCGGGTGAGCTCGAAGGTCGCGATGACGGCACGCAGGTTGTCGTCGAGGTACCCGCCGAAGTAGGCGGGGTCGTCGGAGTTGATCGTGACGAGGAGCCCCGCGTCGAGCGCCGGCCGGAGGGGGAACGACCTGATGTCGGGGATGCCCTTCAATCGCACGTTCGAGAGCGGGCACATGGTCAGAGGCACCTGGTCGCGCGCGAGCCGCGCGACCAGCGCGCGGTCGTCGAGCGCACGATTGCCGTGGTCGATGCGCTCGGCCCCGAGCAGGTCGAGGGCCTCCCGGACGTACTCCGCCGGCCCCTCCTCGCCGGCGTGCGCCACGGTGTGCAGCCCGGCGGCGCGGGCACGTTCGAAGACCCCGGAGAACAGCGACGGCGGGTAGCCCACCTCCGCCGAGTCGAGGCCGATGCCCACCACGGTGAAGCCCGACTCGAGGACGTTGTCGAGCATCCGCATCGCGTCGCCGACCGGTTCGTCGCGCACCACGCAGACGATGATCGAGGCGGTCATGCCGGTCTCCTCGCCCACGATCGCGATCGCGCGGTGGAGCCCCGCGAGCACCACGCGTTCGAACACCCCGCGCTTCGAGTGGGCCTGGGGGTCGACGAACATCTCGGCGTGCATGACCCCGCCCGCGTGGGCGCGACGAAGGTACGCGGCGCCCAGCTCGAAGAAGTCGTCCTCGTTCTGCAGCACCTGCATGTTGTCGTAGTAGAGGCCGAGGAACGACTGCAGGTCGTCGAACCGGTAGGCGCGCGCGAACGCGGCCTCGTCGGCGTAGGGCAGCTCGATGCCCTTGCTGCGGGCCAGCGCGATGATGGTGGCGGGCTCGAGGGTTCCCTCGATGTGCACGTGCAGCTCGCAGAACGCGAGGCCGGCGGTGACGGATGCGGTGGCTGCGGCACCCGGTTCGGTGGCGGTCATGCGCTGAGCTCCTCGGTGACGAGGTCGAGGAACCTGGCGTAGTCGAGGCCGACGGCGATCTCGATCTGCGGCAGATCCGTCCAGCGATGGTGGTTCCTGCGGTCGACGACCGTCATTCCCCGGGTGAGCCTGCCTTCGGTCGCCACGTCGCAGTGCACCGTCTCGGTGGTCACGAGCGTGGGGTCGATGACGCTGGCGATCGCCGCGCTGTCGATGAGGCTGCAGTACGACTGGTAGCCGCGCCGCTCGACGAACTCCACCACCCGCACCGCGAGGCGCGCCTCCGCTTTGGCCGACTCCCGCAGGCGCGCCAGGTCGGCGGGGCGGAAGTTGATGTCGGGATGGGTGGCGACGTCGAGGCCGACGGCGAGCATCCGGAACCCGGCGTTGAACACGATCTTCGCCGCCTCGGGGTCGACGAAGACGTTCCACTCGCTCACCGGGTTGTCGCCGGTCGCCTGCGACCACGCGTAGGGTGTCGCACCGAACGAGCCCCCGATGATGGTGAGCTGAGCGACCTTGTCGGGCAACGCGGGGTCGAGGGCGAGTGCTTCGGCGATGTTGGTGAGCGGACCGAGGGCGCAGATCGTCAGGGAACCGGAGTGCTCGTTCGCGGTGTCGACGATGAGCTGCGCGGCCCCGCGTGGGTCGAGGGTGCGAGCCGATTCGGGAAGATCGGATTCGGCGAGGCCGTCGCTCCCGTGCGAGAAGGGGTCGGAGGGGTAGTCGCCGCCCAGCGGCACGAGCGGGCCCTGGGCCACCGGGACGTCGGGTGCGTCGAGCAGGTCGAGCACCCGCAACAGATTCGCTGCGGTGCGATCGCTCGGCAGATTGCCGGTGACGGCCGTCAGGGCGACGATGCGGAGTGACGGGGAGTTGTGCGCGAGGGCGATGGCGAGGGCGTCGTCCATCCCCGGGTCGGTGTCGATCAGCACGTCGGTCATGGCGGTGTCTCCTCGCTGGTGCGCCACGGATGCAATGGGTACTGTAAACATAACAACAAGATGACTGAGGAGGGAAGCCGATGAGACGCATCGCGGTGCTGTCGCACATCGTGCTCGACGAGGTCCATCCGTCTGACGTGGAGTCGGTTCCGCACGTCGAGGTCGGGGGAGCGGGAGCCTACGCGGCGGTGGGGTCGAGCCTCGCCGGAGCGACAGGCGCGACGGTGCTCGTGTCGGGCGTCGGAACCGCCGACCGTCAGACGCTCGCCGCGTGGTGTACAGCGAGGCAGATCGACCCGGCGGGTCTCTTCGACGTCTCGGAGTTCAGCCCGCGCACCGTCATCGACTACTTCCCCGATGGTGAGCGCGTCGAGACGCCCGCCTTCGGGCTCGCGCACTTCGACGCCCACACCCCGCTGCCCCGCCACATCCCCTTTCCGCCCGATGCGATCGGCGGCGTGTACCTCTTCCACGACCATGAGCCGGACTACTGGTCCGAGGTCGACGCGGCCCGCCGGCGTTTCGCCGCACCCTTCCTCTGGGAGATCTCCGCCGACTCGTGCCGGCCGGCGGCACTCCCCGCCGTGAGGGAACGGCTCGAGCTCGTCGACGTGCTCTCGCTCAACCGCACCGAGGCGCTCGGTCTGTTCGGCGCCGGCCGTCTCGACGAGGCATTGGCCGAACTCGCGCGGCTCCCGGTGGTGACCGTGCTCCGGCTCGGTGCCGCGGGCTCGCTGGTGATCGACGGCGGCGACCTCACCGCGATCGGCGTCGCCACCGGCGAGGTGGTCGACCCGACCGGGGGCGGAAACAGCTACTCCGGCGCGTTCCTCGCTGACTTCGCCGCCACCGGCGACCCCGTCGCGGCAGTTCGCGTCGCGGCCGCTGCCGCTGCGACCGTGATCGCCCAGACCGGCGCCCCCCTCGTCGACGACGACGCCCGCGCACACGTCCGCGCCGCAGCCCTCAGCATTCCCACCGAACGGAGACCCCGATGACCGACACCTGGAACCCCTCCCGGCTCTACGACGACTATCGCTACGCCTCCCACGTGCCGCGTCGCGGTCTCCTGGTGGAGGGGCGGCCCGCCCTGTCTCAGTTCGACCCCGCGAAGGTGGCGCGCTACGTGCTGCTCACGGTGCGCGATCCGCTCTGCGCCTACGACGACGACCCCGCGGCGCAACTGGCCAGGCGCCTCGACGACGCCGAGCAGATCGGGCGATCGGGCATGTTCACCACCTGGAGCGGCAGCCACCACGGCGTGCCGGTCACCGTGGTGTCGGGCGGCAGCGGCTCGCCCGAGGCCGAGCTGATCATGCACGAGCTGCTCGAGTTCACCGAGGCCGACACCTTCATCCGGGTGGGCGGATCGGGTGGCTACCACCCGAAGGTCGAGCCCGGCGACGTCGTCATCTCCTCCGGGGTGGTGCGCGACGAGGGCATGACGCAGGCGTACATCCCCGCCTCGTACCCGGCAGTGGCCTCCTTCGAGGTGGTGGTGGCGATGGCGCGCGCTGCCGACAGGCTCGGCCGGCCCTACCACGTGGGGGTCACGCGGTCGAGCGACAGCGACTTCTGCGGTGTCGGCCGTCCCTCTGTCGGCGGCTACTTCCAGCCCTGGCACACCGACATCCTCGAGACCTGGGCGCGGGCAGGAGTGTTGAACGGCGACCGTGAGTCGGCGGCGGTGGTGACGCTCGCCGCCCTGTTCGGCAAGCGCGGCGGCTCGGTGTGCTCGGTCGCCGACAACGTCATCGCCGGCCGCCCGTTCGTGGCCGGAGCCGGCCACGCCTCGGGAATGGACATCGCTCTCGAGGGCGTGCTTGAGCTGGCGGCGCTCGACGCGGAGAAGGATGCGGGACGCGGCATCCTGAAATCCGTTCGTAACACAGGGATGATTGACTCCTAAATCGGGTGGTTATAACCTCCATACAACCTGACCAATGAACTCGATCAAGGAGCACAGCATGAAACGGAAGAGGTTCGCGCTCGCGGTGGCGGGCATGGCCACCGCAGTCGCCCTGGCCATGAGCGGCTGTGCCGCGGGTGGCGGTGCATCGGGAGACCGTCAGAAGCTCGAGCTGTGGTTCTGGGGTGCTCCGCCCGCCCAGCAGGAGACCATGCAGAAGGTGCTCGTCGACGGCTTCAACGCCTCGCAGGACGAGTACGAGCTCGAGGTGAACTTCGACAACGCGGTGGACAAGAACATCCAGGTGGCGCTGAGCGCCAACAAGGGCCCCGACGTGGTCTACGGCTCCGGCCCCGCCTTCGCCTCGGCCTACGCCGCCGAGGGCAAGCTCGAAGACATGACGCCGTATGCCGAGAAGTACGGCTGGAAAGACCGCATCCTCGACTCGATGTACGAGTCGGGAACCGTCGACGGCAAGCTCTACTCGCTGCCGAACTCGATCGAGGACATCGGGGTGTTCTACAACACCAAGGTGCTCGACACCCTCGGCGTCGACGTGCCCACCACCTACGACGAGTTCGTCGCCGTGATGGACAAGGCCGCGGCCGCGGGTCTCTACCCCTCGGTCACCGGCAACCAGGGGTGGAAGCCGGTCAACCAGAACTACATCTCGCTGTTCATGTCGCAGGTGGCGGGTGGCAAGACGATCTACGACGCGCTGCAGGGCACGATCCCGTGGACCGACCCGGCGATCGTCAAGGCCGTGCAGGATTCGGCAGACTTCTACAACGCCGGCTACCTCGGCGGAGACGACTACGCGAACCTCAACTTCGACCAGTCGATGAAGCTCCTGAGCGAGGAGCAGTCGCCCTTCTTCATCGGCCCGAGCCTCGCCTTCCAGTTCGCCTCGAACTACTTCAACGATGACGCCGGCAACACCGAAGACCTCGGGTACATGGCGTTCCCCACCATCAACCCCGAGCTGCCGAGCCCCTACTACACGCTCGGCACCACCGCCTCGCTCTCCATCAACGCGGCCTCCGAGCACAAGGACGGCGCGGCCGAGGTCATCGACTACATGATGACCGACTCCTTCGCCAAGGAGATGAACGAGAGCTGGCCGGGCTACTGGGCCGTGCCGCTCAAGGAGTTCTCCCTGAGCGCCGACGACTACACCGGTCTGTCGAAGCCGTTCGTCACCGCCATGCAGGAGACCATCGACGGCGTCAACCAGGGCGACTACGGCTACTTCGTGGGCACCTTCTTCCCGCCGGCGACCGCCGCCGCACTCACCGACATCGACTCGGTCTGGCTCGGCAACGTGACGGCTGAGGACTTCCTCGCCGGTGTGCAGAAGACCTTCGACGAGGAGAAGGCGAAGGGACTGGTGCCGCCGCTTCCGACCCCCGCCGGATAGCGCGAACCAGAGAGGGGGCGGCCGCGCCCGGTGCCGCCCCCTCGACCGCACCGTTAGGACCAGCCATGCTCACCACCCTCACGCCCGACGCCGGGCGCAAGGCCCCGTCTCGACCGACGCCGCTGCCACGGCGCGGTCGCGGGCACTTCAGGCGGCAGACCGCCACGAACTACCTGCTCGTCGCCCCGGCGCTCCTGCTCTCCATCGTGATCGTCGTGGTGCCCGGCATCCTCACCCTCCTCTTCGCGTTCACGAACTGGAGCGGAATCGGCTTCGACGTCGACTTCATAGGCCTGCAGAACTTCCAGGACATCCTCGCCGACCCGGTGTTCGCCACCTCCCTCACCAACAACATCAAGTGGCTCGTGCTCTTCCTGGTGCTGCCCGCCGTGGTGGGGCTGCTCACCGCCGCGCTGCTGCTGAAGCGCAAGCGGATGCGCACCTTCTACCAGGTCATCTTTCTGATGCCCTACGTGCTCGCGCCCGTGGTGAACGCACTGGTGTGGCAGACCATCATCTACAACCCGAACGGCGGAGTCTTCGGCCTCATCGGGCTCGCCCCTCCCACGTCCTCCCAGGCCACCTCGCTCTACGCGGCAGCCGCTGTCGACATGTGGCACTACTGGGGGTTCCTCACCGTGGTGTACCTCGGCGCCATGAGGCAGACGCCCGTCGACCAGGTCGAGGCGGCCTCGCTCGACGGTGCGGGCAGCTGGGGCATCTTCCGGCACGTGTACCTGCCGAGCATCCGCCCCACCCTCCTGCTCATGGGTGTGATGACGGTCATCTTCTCCTTCCTCGCCTTCGACTACGTCTACCTGCTCACCCAAGGCGGCCCGGCCCACTCCAGCGAGGTGATGGGCACCTACGCATACGCCTTCGCGTTCTCCTCGTTCCAGTTCGGCAAGGCGGCGGCCGTGGGCCTCATCATGAGCTTCTTCGGGCTGCTCGCGTCGATCCTCTACACCTGGCTGAGCAGAAGGGACCTGACCCGATGAGACGACCGCTCCGCGATCTGCTCGGGCACCTCGTGCTCGTGGTCTTCGCCGTCATCGCGCTGATCCCACTCGTGCTGGTGCTCCTCAACGCCTTCAAGAACAACTCCGAGATCCTCGGCAACCCGTTCCTCCCGCCCCAGGGCGTCAGCATCGAGAACTTCGTGACGGCCTGGAACTACGGCAAGTTCGGCCAGGGGTTCGTCAACAGCATCCTGCTCACCGGCACCACCGTGGTCGTGGTGCTGGTGTGCTCCTCGCTCGCCGGCTACGTGCTGGCCGGGCAGAAGGTGAAGACCTGGCCGATCATCATGGTCTACCTCACCATGGCGATGACGGTGCCCATCCAGCTGTTCATCTTCCCGCTGTACTCCGTGGTCGCCGGCGCCGGGCTCACCGACAACGTGTTCGTCGTGGGCGTCATCCTCGCCGCCATCAACATGCCCTTCGCCACCTTCCTCATGCGCACCTTCTTCTTGAGCGTGCCGCTCGAGATCGAAGAGGCCGCGCTCACCGACGGGGTCAACACCTTCCAGCTCGTCACCCGGGTGCTGCTGCCGATGGTGCGCCCGGGACTCATCACCGTGGGCGTCATCGTCGGGCTGAACGCCTGGAACGAGTTCCTCATCTCGTCGACGTTCCTGCAGTCGTCGAGCACGAAGACGCTCACCCTCGGCTTTCTCACCATGAACGGCACCTTCAGCACCGACATCGGCACCATGATGGCCGGAGCCCTCATCCTCATCGTGCCGGTGCTCGCGGTGTTCATCGCGCTGCAGCGCTATGTCGTCGACGGCATGGCCAGCGGGGCGGTGAAGGGATGACGCGGCGGGTCGAACTCGATGAAGCCTTCGCCGAGCGGGTCTACGCCGGGGTGCTCGGCAAGTTCATCGGCGTCTACCTCGGCCGCCCGGTGGAGGGCTGGCCCTACGAGACGATCAGCGACACCTTCGGGCTCGTCGACGACTACGTCAACGACCGCCTCGGGCTGCCGCTCATCGTCGCCGACGACGACATCTCGGGCACCCTCGCGTTCGCGCGCGTCGTCGAAGACGCCGAGGGGCGCCCGATCGCTGCCGCCGAGGTGGGCGACACCTGGCTCAACTACGTCGTCGAAGACCGCACCATCCTGTGGTGGGGCGGCTACGGCCGCTCCACGGAGCACACCGCCTTCCTCAACCTCCGCCGCGGGATCCGCGCTCCGCACAGCGGCTCCATCGCCCAGAACGGCAGCACCCTGGCCGAGCAGATCGGCGCGCAGATCTTCTCCGACGCCTTCGGCCTCATGCACCCGGGCGACCCGGCCGCCGCTGTGCAGCTCACCCGCGCCGCGGCGAGTGTGAGCCACGACGGCGTGGCGCTCGACGCCTCGGCCTTCTTCGCGGCCATGAGGGCCGAGGCCTTCGTGACGTCCGACCTCGACGCGCTCATCGAGGTGGGCCGCTCCTTCGTCGCCGACGCGCGGCTCGTCGCGATCGTCGACTCCGTCTGCTCCCGGGTCGGCGCCGACGACGACTGGCGCGAGGTGCGCGACTGGGTCGACGAGCAGTACGGCTATGCGCACTATCCCGGGCCGTGCCACGCGCTCTCCAACACCGCGATGGCCCTCGCCGCGCTGCGCCTCGGCGGCGACGACTTCGCCCGTGCCGTGGCCGTCGCCTCGTCGGTGGGCTTCGACACCGACAGCAACGCGGGAACCGTCGGCTGCCTGAACGGCGTGCGCCTCGGCCTCGCCGGGCTCGACGCCGCGCCCCATCTGCGCACTCCGGTGGCCGACCGTGCGGTGGTGGTGAGCGCCGACGGGGGAGAGGCGGTGACGGATGCGGGGCGTGAGGCCCTCCGCATCGTCGGCTCCGCGCGTTCCCTGCGCGGTCTCCCGTCGGCGCCGCCCGTGGCGCGGTTCGACTTCGGCTTCCCGGGGTCGGTGCACGGCTTCACGGCGTGCCCGCACGCGGCCGGGAAGGACGAGCAGCGCGGTACCTGCGAGAATCCCGACGGGTCGGGACTGGTCGTCACGCCCGCCGGCCCGGAGCCCGTCTCCGTCTCCACCCCGACCTTCCTCGACCCGCTCGACGCGATGACGAACTTCTCGACGATCGCCAGCCCCACGCTCTACCCCGGCGACGAGGTGAGGTTCACGCTCTCGGCGACGGGAGGGAGCGGGGTGCTCGTGCGGCCTTTCGCGCTCTATGACGACGGCGGCGCGGTGCACCGCGAGACCGGCGAGGTTCAGCACATCGAACCCCGGGGCGACACGGATGCGCCGTCGGAACTGGTGTGGACGATCCCGTCGCACGGCAACGTGCTCCCCTTCCGTCTCGGGCTTGAGGTCTCGCCCGCCGATGCCGCTCACGCGCCCGGCGCCCTGAGGGTGCACGAGGTCGACTGGAGGGGAGCGCCGACCTCGTTCACGCAGAGCGGCATCCTGCTCACCTCGATCTGGGACACCGAGCCGGCCGCGCTCGCCCCCTGGGTGAGTTCGGCCCGCAACTGGGAGGCCGACTTCGGCAGCAGCTACTGCGTCTCGCATCCCGACGACGGCGGCGTGGTCACCATCGGAACCCGCAGCTGGGTCGACTACCGGGTGACCTCGGTGCTCACCCTCTCGCTCCACCGCACCGCCGGACTGGTGGTGCGCGCACGCGGGCACCGCCACTACGGCGCCGCGATCTTCACCGAGGGGGAGGCGCAGCTCGTCGATCAGCGCGACGAGCGGCGCACCGTGCTGGCGCGCATCCCCTTCCCCGTTCCGCTCGACACCCGCCTGCGGGTGGAGGTCGAGTGCGCCGGCGAACTGCTCACCCTCCTCGTCGACGGCGTCGAGGTGCTGCGGGCCACGACGCCCCGCACGAGCGGCGGGGGAGCGGGCTTCCTCGTCGAACGCGGCACCTTCACGGCCGACGGCTTCACCGTCGCCCGCATCACGACTCAGCACTCCGCTCAGAACCAACGAAAGGCAACACCATGACCGCATCCGCCGCCACCTGGCAGAGCTTCTCCGTCAACACCAAGCCGGCCGAGGGCTTCCCCGCACCCACCGGCTACGTCGACGTCACCCCGCAGCTGCGCGAGGCGGCGAGCGGAGGCTCGGGCGACGGCGTGCTGCACGTCTTCGTGCCGCACACCACGTGCACCATCATCTTCAACTCGGGTGTCGACGGCACCACGCTGCAAGACATCCGGCTCTTCATCGAGCAGTCGGTTCCCGTCGACCGGCCCTTCGTACACCTGCACGACGGCCCACAGGACGCAGCGGCCCACGTGCGGCTCGTGTTCGGCGTGCAGTCGCTGCAGCTGCCCGTCATCGGCGGTGAGCTCGGCATCGGGCACAGCCAGGGGGTCTACCTGCTCGAGCTCGACGGACCGCGCGACCGCACCATCCAGTACGCCCTGCAGACGTTCTGATGCGAGGCGACGCCACTCCCGACACCGCCGGCGGGCGGCTGGGGGTTCGAGGGGGTCTCTCGATCGATCACCTCGTCGCCGTGGGCCGCGACGCCGCGTTCGACCAGCTCGGCGGGCCGGGACTCTATGCGGCACTCGGGGGACGGCTGGTGGGGGGAACCGAGGTGCGGCTCATCACCGACCTTCCCGACGACGACGAACGGTTCGAGCTGCTGTTCGACGAGCTCGGCATCGATGTGTGGCACTCCCGAGCCGTGCCGTCGGTGCCGAGGGTGTGGATCCTCGACTCTCCCCAGGGCCGTCGCATCGTGGAGACGACGGCGCCCTCCGACCTCGAGCTCGAAGACGCCGAGAGCCCGTCGGAGGCGGGCGAGGTGCCTCTGCCCCCGCTCGGCGAGGCGAGCGACGGGCTCGATGCCCTGCTGGACTCGTCGCCCCTCGAACGCGCCAGGGTCGGCTCCTCGACCCTGGTGGGTGTCGACCCGCATCAGCTCCCGCTGCGCCGCGAAGGCCTCGGCTACCTGCGGCGCGTGCTGACGCGGGGCGGCACCGTGCTGCCCAGTCGGGTGCAGCTCCGGCTCCTCGACCCCGACCCGCGCGCCGCGGCCAGGCGCATCGCCCGCGAGCTGGGGGCTCAGGTGGTGGCGCGGCTCGACCGCGAGGGCATGTACGTCGTCACCGGCGACGGGTGCTGGACCGTCTGCGACCCCGCCGTCCAGGTGCGCGAGACGACCGGCGCCGGCGATGCGTCGGCGGCCGCCATCATGGCGGCCCTCGCCCAGGGCGCCGATCTCGTGACCGCAGCGCACTTCGGGGTGAGCGTCGCCCGCATCGCCCTCGCCGGTACCGGATCGAGCGCGCTCGCCGCGGCATCCCCTCTCACCCACCCGTTCCCCGACATCCGATCGAATCAGGAAAGCTGAATGAACCACCGCGACCACCTCCTCTCCGTCATCGACGCCCTCACCGCCACGGGCGACGTCGTTCCCGCCGACACCCGGCCCGTCGAGGGCGCCGTCGTCGTCGGCTCGGGCGACTCCCTGTCGTCGGCCCTCCTCGCGCAGGCGTTCGGGCACCGCGCCCTGTCGTCGGGCGACATCACCTTCCTCGGGCGCCTTCCCGTGGGCACGCAGACCGTCGTCGGCATCTCGCACTCCGGCACCTCGGGCGCCACCGTCCAAGCCCTCCGCCTGGCGCGCGAGGCGGGCGTGCGCACCGTCGCCGTCACCTCGAACGCGGGATCGCCGCTCGCCGACGCCGCAGACGAGGTGCAGCTGGTGCCCACGCTCGCCGTCGACGAGGTCGTGCCGTGCGCCGGCCACCTCATGCTCGGCCTCGGCGTGGCGGCGGTCTGCGGAGTGCAGACCCGCGGTGCCACCTCGGCCCTGTCGACGAGGCTGCGCGACCTCGCGCCCGTCGTCGACGGTGCGGTCGCCGCGTTGGGCGACACCGCGCCGCGCGGCATCTCGGTGCTGTCGCTGCCCGACCTGCGCGGTGCCGCCGACTTCTGGATGCTCAAGCTCATCGAGGCCACCGGCGTTCCGACCCGATCGGTGGCGTTGGAGGAGAGCGGGCACGTCGACTACTTCATCGGGCCCGAGGCGCACCTCGAGGTGCAGCTCGTCGGTGCCTACGGCGAGGCGCGGCACGAGCGGCTCGCCCGGGCTCTGGAGAGCACCGGCCAGACCGTGCTGCCGGTGCACATCGCGGGCGACGGGCCGGATGCGGATGCCCGCGACCGCCTGCTGCACGAGCTCGCCGGCGCTGTCGTCGGCACGGTCGTGGCGGAGGCCGCGGCGTCGAGGTGGAACCGGCCGCCGTTCCGGGGAGGCGCCGTCAACATGGATGCCAGCCACATCAAGCTCGACGGCCAGCCGGTCGCCTGAGACGGTCGGCGGCACGCCGCGGCATCCGTCTTCCTGCGACCGATCATCATGTTGTTATGATCACGTCATGTGTTCGTAACGGCGGGGGGCTCATGACCATCGACACCAGTGCGCGCAGCCTCGCCTCCCAGGCCGCCCCGGTCGACCGCTCGTCGCCGCTGCCGGCCTGGGCGCAGGTGCACCGCGACCTTCGGGGGCTCATCGACCAGGGCATGCCGGTGGGCATGCAGCTGCCGACCGAGAACGAGATGGCGTCGATCTACGGCATCAGCCGCATCACCGTGCGCCAGGCCCTGGCCGCCCTCGCCGAAGACGGCTACGTGGAGAGGCGTCAGGGCACCGGTACCTTCGTCGCCGACCGGCCACGGCTCATCCAGCACGACTTCGGGCTGATGACCCCGTGGCGCGACCGCTTCCGCGCCGCAGGAGAAGACGCAGTGTCGATGCACCTGCGCGACCTGCCGGCCGAGCCCGAACCGTACGAACTCACCCGCGAGCTGCCCGTCGAGGAGCGCGAGCTGCCGAGGCTGCACCTCAAACGGCTGCACCTGGTGAACGGGCGCCCGATCGGCATCACCGACTCCTGGCTGGTGGGCCGCTCGGCGGGGCTGCTGGCCGAGCTGCCGTTGATCGAGGGGTCGGTGTCGACGACCCTGGCCTCGGTCGGTGTGCAGGTCGTCGACACCAACCACTTCCTCGAGGTGCGTACCGTCACGTCGGCCGAGGCGCGACTCCTGCAGACGGGCGGGGAGGGAACCCTCTTCGTCGACTGGTCGATCGGGCGCAGCGGCGGCGAGCTCATCGAGACCTCCCGCACCGCGTGGCTCGGTTCGCGCGTGAGGTTCCACTACGCCACCACCGCTCCGTCATGAGCACCGACGGGCCCGGTGACCGGCACCTGGGTCGTGCTGCGGGCCAGCCGGGTGCAGCGGACTGGGCCCGTGGCGCGGTCGCGGTCGTCACCGGCGGAACCTCGGGCATCGGGCGGGCGACGGCGCAGGCCTTCGCCGCGGCGGGGGCGGCGGTCGTCGTGGCCGGGCGGCGCAGCCGGGAGGGGGCCGAGGTCGTCGACGAGCTCACTGCCCGAGGCGCCGAAGCGCTCTTCGTGCCTACCGACGTGGCGGAGGAGACGCAGTGCGCCCGCCTCGTGGCCACGACCCTCGAGCGCTTCGGGCGCCTCGACATCGCCTGCAACGCCGCGGGGCGCAGCAGCGCGAGCGGGGGCCGGGGCCGTGTCGACACACCGGATGCGCCGGTCGAGCTGTGGGACGAGGTGATGACGGTCGACGCCCGGGGCACCTGGCTCGCCATGAAGCATCAGCTGCGGCCGATGGTCGAGCAGGGGTCGGGAGTGATCGTGAACGTCGCGTCGGTGGCGGGGCTCGTGGGAATCCCGGGTTCCTCGGCGTACGTCGCCGCCAAGCACGCGGTCGTCGGCATGACCAAGGCCGCGGCGCTCGAGGTGGCCGCGCTCGGCGTGCGCGTCAACGCGGTGTGTCCCGGGCCGGTGCATACCCCGATGCTCGACGAGCTCTTCGCCGCGCAGCCCGAGCGGCGCGAGGCCTACCGGCTGGCCACGCCGCTGCAGCGCCCCGCCGAGCCTGCCGAGGTCGCCGCGGCGATCGTCTCCCTCAGCTCGCCCGCCGGCAGCTACCTCACGGGCGCCGCCATCCCGATCGACGGCGGCTGGACGGCCCGCTGAGCGCGAGGCGGGCGGGCGGGCCGCGCGTGCCGTGCCGCCCGCCCCAGCCGGATCGCCGCGCCGCCGCCCGCCCGCCGCGGCCGCCCGCCGCGGCCGCCCGCCGTGGCCGCCGGCCGCCCGCCCGCACCCCTCACCCCACGACGGCGTCCAGCCACTCCAAGGGCCGCCCCTCGAACGCCCCCACCGCCGCGGCCCCCGACTCGAAGAACAGCGCGATCGTCACCGCCCCCGGGTCGAGCACTCCGCGCGCGAGCTCGCCCACGTAGCTGGCCCGCCCCCGCGAGGCGACGAGGTCGGCTGTCGACTCCGCACCCGCCCGGGCCGCCACCGCGGCGGCACCCAGGGCAGCCGCGAGTGAACCGCCCTGTCCCGCGGTCTCGCCGAGCGCATCCGTCGCCGGCGACAGCGCGTCGATCATGGTGTTGTCGCCGACCTTCGCCCCGCCGAGCTTCTGGATGGTGGCGAGCCCCGTCGCCACCCCGGCCGCCAGCTCGGTCGCCGACGCTCCGGCGGGCGAGCCCGAGCGCGAGATGTCGCGCAACCACATGCCGAACAGCGGCCCGCTCGTGCCGCCCGTGGCGAGGAAGCCGCGCGAGGTCGCCCCGAACACGGTGGCGAAGCTCGCGATCTCGCGGTCGGGCAGCTTGTCGGTGGCGCGCCGCAGCGCGGAGGCGATGTTCGTGCCGAAGTCGCCGTCGCCGGCGAGGCGGTCGAGTTCGGTGAGCCGCTCCTGCGCGGTCGCGAAGTCGGTGGCGAAGCGGGTGATCCAGTCGAAGGCGAGGTGCCCGGTGACGAGGTCGGTGTTGAGGTCGGTGCTCATGGGGTTCCTTACCAGGTGAGGTTGGGGGTGCGGACGGGGGCGTCCCAGAGACGAACGAGTTCGTCGTCGGCGACGGTGAAGGTGACGGATGCGCCGTGCATGTCGAGCGAGGTCACGTACGAGCCGACGAGCGAGCGGGCGACGCCCACCCCGCGCCCCTCGAGCAGCCGGTGCACCTGGCGGGCCATGATCGACAGCTCGAGCGGATACGCTCCGCCCAAGCCGTTCACGATCGCGATCACCGACTGGCCGCGCCGTAGCTCGAGGCTGTCGGCGAGCGGCGTGACGAGCTGTTCGACCAGCTCGTCGGCTGTGGCGAACGGGATGCGCGAGGTGCCGCGCTCGCCGTGGATGCCCACCCCGAACTCCACCTCGTCGGCGGCGAGCTCGAACGCCGCCCGCGACTCGCCGGGGTGCGTGCAGGCGTCGAGTGCGAGCGCGAGGCTGCGCGAGCGGGCGACGACGTCGCGGCCCGCCGCGGCGACGGTGGCGAGGTCGGCGCCCTGCTCGGCGAGGGCGCCGAGCACCTTCTCCACCGTGACGACGGCTGCCGTGCCGCGGCGGCCCGGTCCGTCGCCGGCGCCGTCGGAGGCGAGGTCGTCGTCGACGATCACGGCCTCCATCGCGATGCCGTCGTCGCTCACCAACTCGGCGGCGATCTCGAAGTTGAGCACGTCGCCGGTGTAGTTCTTCACGATGTGCACCACGCCCGCGCCGCTGTCGGCGAGGCGGGTGCCGGCCTGCACCTGCTCGGAGGTGGGGCTCGCGAACACGGCACCGCAGACGGCGGCATCGAGCATCCCGGTGCCGACGAAGCCGGCGTGCAGCGGCTCGTGCCCCGAGCCTCCGCCCGAGACCAGCCCGACCTTGCCGGAGGCGGGCACGGCCCGCGAGATGACGTTGGCCTCGGCGTCGAAGGCGAGCAGGGCCGGGTGGGTGAGCTGCAGCCCTTCGAGGGCCTCGGCGATCACGTCGTCGGGCCGGTTGACGAACTGGCGGCGGATGGTGGACATGGGTGCTCCTGTCAGTGCGGTGGTGTGGTGGTGGGTGAGGGTGGTGTGAAGGGTGAGGGCCTCGAAGAGGAGGGACGCCGAGGCGGCGCCGGGGTCGAGGTGATCGGCGCTGCGGGCGCCGAGGTAACTGGCCCGGCCCTTGCGGGCGGCCAGCGGGCGGGTGCTCTCGCGGCCGGCGACTGCGGCGCGCGCCGCGCCCCGCAGTATTTGCTCCAGCGGCAGGCCGTGACCCGCGTCGGCCGTGCGGCTCGCCCCCGCCCCCGCCCCCGCGACGAGCGCGGCGACCCCCGGCGCCAGCGCGTCGACCATGGTCTTGTCGCCGACCTCGGCGCGGCCCAGCGCGACGACGGATGCGAGCCCCGCCTCGAACGCCGCCGCCAGGTCCCCGGCGCTCAGGGCGGTCTCCGCGCCGACCCGCTCGCCCATGGCCCGGAACATCGAGCCGAGCAGGGCACCGCTCGCCCCGCCCACGGTGGCGAGCAGGATCATCCCGCAGCGCTGGAGCAGCTCACCCGCGTCGACCGGCGCATCCTGGTGCAGGCTCCGCCGGAGGGTGGCGGTGCCGCGGGTGAGGTTGACGCCGTGGTCGGCGTCTCCGATCGCGGAGTCGAGTTCGGTGAGCCAGCCCACGTTCGAGCCGCAGAGCTCGTCGAACCGGTCGACCCAGGCGACGAGCTCGGCGACGGCGAGGGTCTCGCCGACCGGGCGCTCCTCGTCAGCGGGCACGAGCATCCTCTTCTTCGAGTGCCTCGGTGAGGGTCGTGCGGTCGGCGCGGGTGCGGGAGACGAGCCCGAACAGCAGCCCGGCGGCGATGCCGGCGGTGATCTCGGCGATGACGTAGACCGGCCACTGCTCCCACTGCACGGTTCCGCCGAGCAACTGCTGCACGAGCATGGGGCCTGTGGTGCGGGCAGGGTTGATGGAGGCGCCGGTGGCGGGCGCGACGGGGATGATCGCGGCGAAGACGACGAGACCGATGACGATGCCGGCGAAACCGGGCGCCGCCTTGCGGTGGATGACGCCGAACACCGTGAACACGAGGATGAACGTGCCGAGGAACTCGGCGGTGAACGCCTGCCACACCGGGATGTCTCCGTAGGCGGCGACGCCGAGCCCGAGGTCGCTGGCCTGCTGGCCGAGGGCGCCGACGATCGCGAAGGCGCCTGCGGTCGCGCCGAGCACCTGGGCCAGCAGGTAGCCCGGCACGTCCTTCCAGGCGAACTTGCCGCTCACCGCGAGGGCGAGGGTGACCGCCGGGTTGATGTGGTTGCCCGAGATGTATCCGAAGACGTAGACGGTGGCGATGACGACCGTGGCGAAGGCGAGCGAGATGAAGCCGAGGCTCGCCATCGTGAACGGGGCGTCACCGTTCACGATGAGGGCGGCGGGCACCGAGCCGACCCCGATGAACACGAGGAAGGCGGTGCCGAGGAACTCGGCGGTCAGGCGTTGCCAGGTTCGGTTGTCGTCCATGTGACTGTTCTCCTTTGAACGGATGCGAGAGCGGATGCGCATTCGATATTGTCGAATTGCATTCGGTAATATCGAATAATGCACGGTTGCTCGAATCGTGTCAACAAGTCCGCGAGAATGGGTGCGGCACGCGCAGCGGCGGGCGAGTAGGAGAACGAGTGATCCAATCGATCGACCGGGCGGCGAAGATCCTGTCGCTGCTGCAGGGTGCGCGCCGGCTCGGCATCACCGAGCTCGGAGCTGCGCTCGAGCTGCCGCCGTCGACGGTGCACGGCATCGTGAAGTCGTTGCAGGCGCACGGTCTCGTCGCGCAGGAGCGCGGTGGCAATCGCTACATGCTCGGCCCTGCGCTGGTGAAGCTGTCGAGCGTGTACCTCGACACGCTCGACGTGCGGGCGCGGTCGATCCGCTGGATGCACGACCTCTCCAGCGAGACCGGTTACGCCACGAGGCTCGGTGTCGAGCTGTTCGGCGAGGTTCTCGTCATCCACCACGACCGCCGACCCGACGGTTCGGAGCAGATGCCCGAAACCGGCCTCACGCTTCCGAGCCACGCGTCAGCCCTCGGCAAGGTGCTCCTGGCGTTCGACGCCGACCACCGGCGCGAGGCGCTCGACCGCCCCCTGCGCACCCTCACCGGCTCCACCACGACCGACCCGGCCGATCTCGAAGCCGAATTCGAGCGGGTGCGTCGCGACTCGCTCGGCTACGAGCTCGAGGAGGCCGTCATCGGCGAGAACTCCGTCGCGGCTCCCGTGTACGACGCCGGCGGTGCGGCTGTCGCCGCCCTCGCCCTCGTCGTCCCCTCCGCCGAATGGCCTCCCCCCGCCGCCGCCCTGACCGCCCTCACCGACGCCGCCCGCTCCATCTCCCGCGACCTCGGCGCCCCCCTCCGCTGACCCGCCCGCCGCTGCCGCGACCCGGGCGGTGCTGGCGCGGGCAGGCGCGACCGGGGCTAGCGGGCGCGGAGGCCGTCGAGGAGGAGGCGGACCATGGGGTTGGGGGTGCCGTCGGGGGAGGGGGTGCGGTGGCTGAGGTCGCCGACGGCCTGGAGGAGTTCGAGGGGGTCGATGCCCGGGCGCACCTCGCCGGCGGCGACGGCGGCGTCGAGGAGGGAGCCGATGGCGGGGCCGAGCTTGCCCATGAGTTGTTCCGGCAGGGTGTCGTAGGCCGGGTCGCCTGAGCGAAGGGCTGCCGAGAGGCCCTGCTTCGTGGCGACGAAGCGGGTGAAGCGGGTGATCCAGAGGTCGAGGGCCTCGCCGGGCGGATGCTGCGCCAGCAACTCCTGCGCCTCGGCCGCGGTGGCGTCGATCTCGGTGGTGAAGACGGCCGCGACGAGTTCGGCGCGGTTCGGGAAATGTCGGTAGAGCGTGCCGACGCCCACCCCCGCCTCGGTGGCGATCTCGCGAGCCGGAGCATCAACGCCCGACCGCGCGAACACGGTGCGCGCTGCCGTCAGAAGTGCGTCGAGATTCTGGCGAGCGTCGGCCCTGAGGCTGCGCGGCGCGGGGTCGGATGCGGTGGCGGAAGCACCGGAGACGGCAGGCATGACTGACCCCTTGCTAATCGGAACAACGTTCCGTATAGTCGACGACATGAGCGGAACAGTGTTCCGCATCCGAGTCTAGAGGAGAACCCCATGCAGTATCGACCCCTCGGCCGCACCGGCATCAAGGTCACGCCCTACGCCCTCGGCGCCATGATGCTCGGCTCGTTCGGCAACCCCGACAGGCAAGAGGGCGTACGCATCATCCACCGCGCGCTCGACGCCGGCATCAACTTCATCGACACGGCCGACCGCTACGGCGACTCGGAGGAGGTCGTCGGCGAAGCCCTCGTCGGCCGCCGCGACGAGGTGGTGCTCGCCACCAAGTTCTGGGGCCCGGTCGACGACGACGTGAACCACCGCGGCGCCTCCCGCCGCTGGATCATGCAGGCCGTCGAACGCTCCCTGCGCAACCTGCGCACCGACCACATCGACCTCTACCAGCTGCACCGCCCCGACCCCGAGACCGACATCGACGAGACCCTCTCGGCCCTCACCGACCTGGTGCGCCAGGGCAAGGTGCGGGCCATCGGCACCTCCTCGATGCGCGGCTCCGAAATCGTCGAGGCCCAGTGGGTCTCCGAGCGCCGCGGGTTCGAGCGGTTCCGCACCGAGCAGCCGAACTACTCCCTCCTCGATCGCGAGATCGAACGCGAGATCCTTCCCGTCGCCGAGCGCTACGGGATGGGCACCCTCGTCTACAGCCCGCTCGCCGGCGGAGCGCTCACGGGCAAGTACCGCGCGGGTCAGGCGAACGAGAACTTCCGCGCCGGCACCGGCATGCGCCACTTCCGCGACGAGCGCCGGCTCGCCGCCATCGAGCAGCTCGTCGCTCTCGCCGACGAGGTGGGCATTCCGCTGACGCACCTGGCGATGGCCTTCGTCATCGCGCATCCGGGTGTCACCTCGGCGATCGCCGGGCCGCGCACCATGGAGCAGCTCGACGACACCCTGGCGGGCGCCGAGGTCGTGCTGAGCGATGAGATCCTCGACCGCATCGACGCCATCGTGCCGCCCGGCGAGAGCATCGGCGCGATGGACATGGTCTACCGGGGGCCCGAGGTGACGGATGCCTCCCTCCGCCGCCGCGCGGAGGGCACGCGTTCCGCTGCATGACCAGCGGGCAACCCCGACGATTCATGCTCTTCACAAATTCGTGAATCGGGCCTAGAGTGCCGCCATGGACGTCATCGAGACGAACGGATTGACCAAGCGCTTCGGCGCCACGACGGCTCTCGCCGGCCTCGACCTCACCGTCGGGGCCGGTGAGGTGCACGGCTTCCTCGGCCCCAACGGAGCGGGCAAGACCACGACCATCCGCATCCTGCTCGGTCTCGCACGCCGCACGAGCGGGGAGGTCGCGGTGTTCGGCGGCGACCCGTGGCGGGAGGCGGCCCGTCTCCACCGGCGCATCGCCTCGGTGCCGGGCGACGTGAGCGTATGGCCGAACCTCTCGGGCGGCGAGGCGATCGACGTGCTCGCTCGCCTGCGCGGTGTGCGCAGGGGCGACCCCGAGTACGCCCGCTGCAAGGCCCGCCTGCTCGACGCCTTCCAGCTCGACCCGCGCAAGAAGGGCCGCGCCTACTCGAAGGGCAACCGTCAGAAGGTCGCCCTGGTCGCCGCCTTCGCGGTTCCCGCCGAGCTCTACATCCTCGACGAGCCGACGAGCGGGCTCGACCCCCTGATGGAGGTCGTGTTCCGCGACGAGGTGGCGCGCGTGCGGTCGGAGGGGGCCGCGGTGCTGCTGTCGAGCCACATCCTCTCCGAGGTGGAGCTGCTCTGCGACCGCGTCTCGATCATCCGCGCCGGCACGATCGTCGAGACCGGCACCCTCGGCGAACTGCGCCACCTCACCCGCACCGAGGTGTCGTTCGAGGCGCACGACGCGGCCGAGGCCGGAGCGCTCCCGGGGGCGCACGACGTGTCGTTCGCCAACGGGCGGGCCCGCTTCACTGTCGATTCGGATGCGCTGGCCGGCCTCCTCCCTGAGCTCGGCTACCGGGGGGTGCAGGGCCTCCGCATCGAGCCGCCGAGCCTCGAAGAGCTGTTCCTGCGGCACTACGGCGACCGAACCACCGAGATGCCGGGCGTCGAGGTGCCGGGCGGAGACGACGCCACCGACGCCCCCGCTCGTCATGCAGCCCCCGGCGGAGCCGCGAGATGATCACCCTGCTCGCCCTCCGCCTCCGCCGCGACGCCGTCCAGCTCGCGCTGTGGATCGTGGGCGCCGCCGGGCTCGCCCTGCTGAGCGTCGGCGGCATCGCCTCGAGCTACGGCACCGAGCAGAACCGCGCCGACCTCCTCGCCACCGCCATCGCGAACCCCGTGGTGCTCCTGTTCCGCGGCCTCCCCTCGGGCGCCGGCGAGGGGGCGTTCGCCGCGTTCCTCATCCTCCCCTTCATCGCCCTGCTCGCCGCGTTCATGAGCGTGTTCCTCGCCGTGCGCCACACCCGCGCCGATGAGGAGGCGGGCCGCGCAGAGCTCCTCGGCGTCACCCGGGCCGGGCGCCTGCTGCCCCTCGCCGCCACCGCCGTGCACGGCCTGCTCGCGAACGTCGTGCTCGCCGCGCTGGTAGCGGTCTCGCTCGTCGCGACCGGGCTCCCGGTGGGTGGTTCGCTCATGACGGGTGCCGCATCCGGAGCCGTCGGCCTCGTCTTCCTCGGTGTCGGTCTCGTCGCCGCGCAGGTGCTGCCCACCCCGCGCGCCGCGAACGCGGCGGCGGTGTGGGTGCTGATGACGACGTTCGTGCTCGCCGGGTTGGGCAACGCACTCGGCGCGCCGAGCGCCGACCTGCAGAGCGTCGAGAGCTCGGGGCTCACCTGGGTGTCGCCGTTCGGCTGGGCCGAGAACACCCGACCCTTCGCCGACGACAGCGGGCTGCCGGTGCTTCTGTGCCTCGCCGTCGGAGTCGCCCTCGGGGCGATCGCGGCAGCGCTGCAGGCCCGGCGCGACGTCGGCGCCTCGCTCGTGCCCGAGCGCCGCGGCAGCAGCGACGCCGGGACCCTGCTCGCCACACCCACCGCCCTCGTCTGGCGGCTCACCTGGCCCGCCGTCGTGGGCTGGGCGGTCGGCGGGCTCCTCACCGGGCTGCTCGCCACCACCCTCTCCGGCGTGCTCCAGCAAGCCGCCTCCCAGCTCCCCTCGGTGCAGGCGGTCATCGACGCGCTGAGCGCGGGCGGATCGCTCGCACAGGGTGCCGTGGTGATCTTCTTCACCATGCTCGGCATCCTCGCCGCGTGCTGCGCGGTGCAGGTCGTGAGCCGCGCGCGGCACGAGGAGGCGCACGGCACGGCCGAGCCGGTGCTCGCGGCGGCGGTGACCCGGATGCAGTGGCTGGCCGGTTACGTCGTCGTCGCGATGGTCGGCATCCTGGCCGTCATCACCGCCGCGGTCGCCGGGGCGGCCCTGGGGCTCGCCGGGCAGAGCGACCCCGACTGGTCGCTGATGGGCGACGTGCTCGTCACGGCGGGTGGACAGATGGCGGCAGCATCCGTCTTCCTCGTGCTCACGGCCCTCCTGCTCGTGCTGGCGCCGCGGCTCACCGTGCCGGTCGGCTGGGCGCTGGTGCTCGTGGGGGCGGTGCTCGGCCTCTTCGGCGGATTGTTCGGCTTTCCCGAGTGGCTGGTCGACCTCTCGCCCGTCGCCGTCAGCCCCACCGTCGGTGCCGACGGCGTCGAGCTGCGCGGCCTAGGCTGGCTGGTGGTCGCCGCGCTCGCCGGGGGTGCGGCCTCGTTCGCCCTGATGCGGCGCCGCGAATCGGCCCCGGGGGAGTGAGGTGAGCGGAATGCGCCACCCCGCCGTGCGCGTCGCCGACCAGGCCGCCGCCATGCTCACCGCCGCCGGTCTGCCGCGGATGCCCGCGCGCACGCTGATGGCCCTCGTCGCCTCGCCCGACGAGGGGTACACCGCCGCCCAGCTGGCCGAGCGGCTCGGCGTCTCACCGGCCGCCATCTCGGGTGCGGTGCGGTATCTCACGTCGCTGCGCATGATCGAGAAGGTGTCGCGGCCGGGGGAGCGCCTCGCGCGCTACGAGATGGTCGACGACGGCTGGCACGCCATGGTGGTCGCGAACGCGCCGCTCTACGGGCGGCTCGCCGACGCGATCGACGAGATCGCCGACGAGAACGCCGACGCGCAGCACTCGGTGGCGCGGGCGCGGGAGGTCGCGGGGTTCCTGCGGTTCCTGCAGACACGGATGCCCGAGCTGGTCGAGGAGTGGTGGCGCAGCCGGGAGGGGTGAGGGGGGCCGGCCGGTGCGCCCGGCGCGGCTCGCGCCACTGGGGCTACTCGCGGGTGAGGCCCCGCGGCGACCGGGGGTAGGGGCCCTCCGCGAGGCGGTGGCGGGCGACCCCGTCGAGTCGCGACAGGATGAGGTCGCGCCGACCGTGCATCCACTCGGGGGTGCAGGCGTCCCATTCCTCGGCCGGGGGAACGTAGAGCACGGGCGGTTCGACGCCCCACCCGGCGTCGAAGAGGAACCCGCACGAGCCCTCCCAGTAATAGACCTCCTCCTTCCACTTCACCTCGACCTCGAAGTCGTCGTCACGCATGGTCGTCCTCCTTCGTTCGCTAGTGTCGGTGCCGGGCCCTGTGGGAGGGTGCCGACGATCCGAGGGGGATGGGATGAGCGGGTTCAGCGAGCAGGAGCTGGTGGCCGAGGCACGGGCCGCGTTGAGCGCGGCCGGTGAACCCGACGGGGAGGTGCTGGCCGCGGGGGTGTTCGGGCTCGCCGATCTCGTGTTCGCGGAGGCGCTCGGCCTGGCCGCGGGCTCCGTGGTCGGGAGCGGTGACGGAGATTCCGGGGCCTTGGGCGCCGGCCTGGGCGCTGCGCTCGGCGGTCTCGCCGCCACGAAGGCGGCGGCCGAGGCGCAAGGCGTGACCGTGCAGCTGCTCGTCGCCGTCACCGATGACACGATCCACGTGCTCAACCGCGACACCGGCGGCCGTCTGCGCACCGAGGTCGCTTCGTTCCCGCGCGCCACCACTCGGGCAACGGTCGAGAAGGTCGGCCTCAGCCGTCACCTCACGCTCACCGATTCTGCGACCGGCACGAGCATCCGCCTCCACGGATCGACCGCGTGGATCTCGGCCCAGGCGCAGGGCGACAAACTCGTGCTCGAGCTGCTGGCCGACTGACTCCGCCCCGGGTCGTCGGTCACGCACGTAACGGCCAGGGTGCCCAGCGCTCGGCGCCGATGCCTGCGTTTGCGCCTGCGCCTGCGTCTGCGCCTGCGCCTGCGCCGAGCCGCGCTCGCGCCGCGCGCACACGCTCGGCGGGCAGCTCGCCGGCCGGCACCCGCCCTGAACTCGAGCCGTTCGAGAACTCGAGCGCGTACTCCACCCACGGCTCCGGCCCGACGCCGACACTCTCCCGGTAGCGCCCCTCGGCCACCGCGAGCACGGTCTCCTCGAGCTGATCGGCTTCCGCCTCCCAGGTCGAGTCGCAGGCATCGCAGCCGCACACCGGGAACGCGAACTCGTGCAGCAGCCCGGCCCGCGCGAACACCCCGGGGTACGCGGTGAACACGATCGTCAGCGGGGCAGCCGCCGGGTCGACCGGCCGCAGCTGGACGGCCCGCGCCGCCTCGCCCTTCGGCCGTCGAAGCTCGGGCCCGGTCTCGACCGCCTCCGTCACCTCGATGTCGTAGGTGTCGCGCAGGTGCTCGATCAATCCCTCGGCCACGGTGTGCAAGGGCTCGAACCGCTCCGGATGCGCATCCACCGAATAGCTCTCCTCCGGTGGCGAGCCCGGCCACCGTCGCCCGTGCTCGATCACCTGGCCCTCCTCGTCGACGATGACGGGCGGCTCGATCGGCGGCCTCGCATATGCGCTCATTCCGCCATCATCCCCGCACCGGCCGCGCGTGGCGACCACCCGGCGGCGACGCCTGTTCTGTACACATGTCCAGAACAGGCGTATCGTCGACGACATGACCGCCGCATCCGGAGCGAACGAGGAGCTTCGCCGCACGCTTCGCGACTCGCCCGACCCACGGGTCGCCCGCACGCGCACGGCGATCGCCGCGGCCGTGCACGCACTCTCCGACGCCGGCGAGGTCTTGAGCGTCGCGGCGATCGTGCGCACCGCCGGCATCAGCCGTGCGAGCTTCTACGCCCATTACGCCGATCTCGACGAACTGGCGAACGGCCTCCGCCGCGACGCGTTCCTCACCATCGCCGACCTCTACCAGCACGACGATCGCCCCGACGCGATGCGCACCTCCCAAGACCGCTTGGTCGCCCATTTCGCCGGCAACCGGGCCCTGTACGCCGCAGCAGGGGCGCTGCCCACGACGAAGGAGGGGTACCTCGCCGGCGTGCGGGCGATGGCGGCGGTGATCGAGGAGGCCCTGGCCGGGCATCCGTCACGCCCCTCCGACCTCGACCCCGAGGCGACCGCGCGTTACATCTCGGGCGCCGCCTACGGGCTGCTCGACGCCTGGATCACGGGCGAGATCGCCCTCAGCGAGGAGCGTCTCGCCGACCACCTGACGCGCCTGCTCCCGAGCTGGTTCAGCGGCGTTCGCTGAGCTGCACCCGAAGAAAGGACCCATCATGAAGGCAACACTGGTGCGCGAGATCGGCGCGGGCTTCGTCACCGAAGACGTCGTGCTCGCCGACCCGATCGGCCGGGAGGTGCTCGTCGACGTCAAGGCGTCGGGGCTCTGCCACACCGACCTCACCTTCTCCCGCAACGAGATGGGCACTCCGCTGCCCATGCTCCTCGGCCACGAGGTCGCGGGCGTCGTCGCCGCGGTCGGCCCCGGGGTCACCGAGCTCGCCGTCGGCGACCACGTCGTCGGATGCCTCGTGCAGTCGTGCGGCAAGTGCGAGGCCTGCCTCACCGGGCGCACCTTCCAGTGCGAGCATCCTGAGGCGACGCTCCGCACGGGCGACGAGCCGGCTCGCGTCACCGACGCGCACGGGCACCGGGTGGAGCAGGTGTTCGGTCTCGGCGGCTTCGCGCAGCAGGCGCTCATCCACGAGAACCAGCTGGTGAAGGTCTCCGACGCGATCCCGTTCCCGCAGGCGGCGTTGCTCGGCTGCGGCGTGGTCACCGGGGCCGGTGCCGTCATCAACACGGCGAACACGCAGGCGGGCGACGCCGTCGTCATCGTCGGTGCCGGGGGAGTCGGGCTCAACGCCATCAACGGCGCGGTCGTGGCCGGCGCGACCACGATCATCGCCGTCGACGTGGCCGACGACAAGCTCGAGAAGGCCCGCCGTTTCGGTGCGACCCACACCATCAACTCGACGACGACGGATGCGGTGGCCGAGGTCATGGCCATCACCGGTCGCGGGGCGGATGCGGCGTTCGACTTCGTGGGCATCCCCGCGGTCACCGCCTCGGCGCTCGAGATGCTGCGCCCGGGAGGCGGCCTGTACCTCATCGGCATCATCGACCCGACGGCCACGATGCCGCTGCTGACGATCGGACTCATCGGCACGCAGAAGCGCATCCAGGGTGTGTACATGGGCTCGACCACGCCGAAGCACGACATCCCGCTGTACGCCGACCTCTACCTGCAGGGCCGCTTCAACCTCGACGACCTCATGTCGCGGGAGATCGCCCTCGACGGCGTCGAGGCCGGCTACGAGTTGTTGCATGAGCCCGACGTCACCCGCGTCGTGATCACCTCGGGTCTCGGCTAGCCGCTCCGCGTCGCCGGCCGCCAGCCATCAGCGGTCTCGCGCCTCGGCCTCGCCCACGATGTCGCGCGCCCAGGCGATGAGGTCAGATGCGTCACTCGCGCTGATCGCGTCGGTGCCGTACTGCACCGGTGTCTTCCGCGTGAGGAGTCGCCTGAGGCTGTTGGCCGCCTTGGTCGAGGGATGCGTAGCTCGCCGGAGAAGGGTCACCGCCTGAGCGTGATCGTCGCCCGAACTCCGCTCGCCCAGGACGAGCCCGCAGATCGCGTCGGCTGCCGCGACACCGGCGAGGATCGCGTTCGATCCCGCCACCTTGTTCTCGGCCGAGGCCCCCAGGTCGAGGAGTTCGGCGGCCGCGAGGTAGAGCCGCGCCTCGTTCAGTCGGGCGCGGGCGCCGGGTGTGTCGAGCCGAACAGTTCTGTACTTAGGCACAGGCGGATTCCCCGTCGCCCAGTTGATCGAGGAGTCGCCCGAACGGTGGGCCGACCACCGTGACGGCTTCACCACGAATGGACAGGGCGACCGGCTCGCCTCGCTCGAGTGCCTCTCGCAGCTCGGATCGCGTTGCGCTGTAGACGTGGCCGACGTTGCCGGTCCAGGTGGTGATCGCCTCGCCGATGTCCGACGCGATATCCAGGATGGCGTCGTGCGGACTCTCGTCGGGGTGGACGACGAGGACGTCGACGTCGGAGTCGGGGCCGGCCGTGCGGCGTGCGAAGGAACCGTAGAGATACGCCGCGACCTCGCCATGCTCGGTCAGTCGTGCCTGAAGCCGATCGATGATCGTCTGACGAGCATCCACTGCCGCTTGCACGGCGGGCCAGAGCACATGATCGCGGTTGCCGCGCCAGAAGCTGTAGTTGCCGTGCTGGGTCGTCGTGACGAGTCCCGTCTCGCTGAGGCGGGCGAGAGCCTTGCGCACGCCGTAGGCCGAGCCGGAATCGACGAGGCGGTGAACCTGCGACGCTCCGAACTCGGTGTCGGCACCGGCGAGCACGCGGAGCACCTCGGCCTCGACCGGGGAGGCGATGGTACGCAGCGGTGATTCGAGATCCACTCGATCATTATGCAACTCCAGTTGCAGTACTTCAACTGAAGTTGCGTTAGTTGGATAGAGCCTCTGCGGTCCTTGGGCCGCATCGTTGCGTCGACAGGTGGTGGCGCTCCAGTCTTGGTGAGTGACGACGCGCATCCGGCCCTGGGCCGACGACGACTTCGCGTTGTTGAGGCGGGCGAACGAGCCGGGGATGACCGAGTATCTCGGCGGGCCCGAGTCGGAGGAGAAGGTGCGCGAGCGGCACGAGAAGTACCTCCGCTTCGTGCGGCTCGACACCGCCGGCATCTTCGCGATCGAGCTCGACGGGGTCGCGGTCGGCGGCGTCAACTGGTGGCAGTCGGAGTGGAACGGCGAAGACACCCTCGAGACGGGCTGGTTCGTCGTTCCCGAGGCGCAGGGGCGCGGTGTCGCCGCCGCCGGGGTCGCTCTCGCGCTCGACGACGCGCGGCAGCGGTCGGAGCGCCGCCGCATCCTCGCCTTCCCCGCGACCGCGAACCTGCCGTCCAACCGCCTCTGCGCGCGCCTCGGCTTCGAGCGCATCGGAGAGAGCGAGCTGCCCTACCGCGACACCGTGCTGCAGATGGCCGTCTGGTCGCTGAACCTGGACGCACCGGGATCCGCGCCGACTTTGTGACACTTCGGCTCCGCGCCGCGTCCTGTCTGTGACCGCCACGGCGGCGGCGACGGATGCAGGAAAGCGAGGCGCGATGAAGACCACTCTGCCTGCGGGGTGCGGACGCGCATCCGCACCCTCGATCGCCCGAGCGGGGGTCGCGCGATAAGGCGCTCCTACGGCCCGCGCCCCCGCCCCCGCGCGGTGTGGGCCGCCTCCCTCACCTCGACCGTGCTGTGCGTGCTCATCCTCGTCGGCGTGCCGCTGCCCGTGCTGGGCCTCATCGCGGGCGCCGACGGCGGCACCGCCGGTGTGCTCGACGTGCCGGTCGGCCAGATCGCCCTCGTGGTCCTCATCGGCTACGCGCTCGCGGCTGTGCTCCTCGTCGTCTGCTTCCGGATGCGCAACGGCGCGCTCGCCTGGGTGCTCGGCGTCGCGGCCGTCGTGTCGGCCGCTGGTCTCCCTGTGGCCGATCGCGATCACCGCGATGGCGGGTGGGAGCCAGGTGCAGGGCCTCATCCCCGCCATCCAGGAGCTCATCGGGATCCTGACCCATTGAGCTCGTTCGGTGGCCCGGTAGTGTCTGAGCCATGGTTTCGCCGGCGATGTCCTTCTACCCAGCTGTGCGCTACGGTCGAGCCGAGAATCCGGTCGAACTCGACATCCTCGTTCCCCAGCGGCAGCCGGGAAGCGCGCTCCCCGTGGCGGTGTTCTTCCACGGCGGAGGCTGGCACGAGGGAGACCGGGGCGCAGGAATGCACCCGTGGCTGAACCCCCTCCTTGCGTCGCGCGGATACGTGACCGCCTCCGTCACCTACCGGCTGAGCGGCGTCGCGCCATGGCCCGCGCAATACGACGACGCTCGTGCGGCGCTGACGTGGGTGCAGAGCAACATCGCCGATGTGGGCGGTGACCCCTCGCGGATCGGGGTCTGGGGTTTCTCGGCAGGAGCCCACCTCGCGGCACATCTGGCGTTCCGCGAGCCCGGCATCGTCAAGGCTGCGTCTCTGGCGGCTTGCCCGGCCGATCTGCGGGGTGTCAGCATCGACGAACCCCACGAGGTGACCTGGCTGATGGGGCCGTCGCCGAACCCCGACGCGATCGCAGGCGTCAGCCCCATCACATGGGTGACTACGGATGCGCCACCCACCTTGATCGTGCACGGAACCGACGATCACATCGTCGAGTTCGATCAGGCACTCGCGCTCCGAGACGCCTTGACGGCTGCGGGCGGACGCGTCGAGCTGCACGCGATCCCTGACGGAAGCCACGAGTGGGCGGACAAGCCGCCCCTCGACCCCACCGACCCTCATGCGACCTTCGGGGGCGTCACGGCCGACTTCTTCGATCGCGTGCTCTGAGCATCCGATCTCTGCCCGGGGCCATGGCCGCCCGGCCGGCCGCGCCGGCTCAATCGCCGGTGGTGCCGTCGGCGATCTCGCGGAGGATGTCGATGTGCCCGTTGTGCCGAGCGTTCTCCTCGATGAGGTGCAGGATGACCCAGCGCAGCGTCGGGCGCTCACCCGACCGGAACGGCGTCTGCGAGAGGTCGTCGAGCTGCAGCCGCGCGATGATCCTGTCGGTCGCTTCGGCCTGGGCGCGGTAGCCGTCGATCACGGTCTGCAGCGGCAGGGTCGACCCGTCGATGAACTCCTGGTCGGGCGACTCGTCGGTCCAGGGCCCGAGGTCGGGCCCGCCGACGAAGCGGGCCTCGATCCACGAATGCTCCACCCAGCGCATGTGGTTGAGCACCGCCCCGACGCTCATCAGCGGCGACGTGGGGAGTGGGGTGGCGGCGGCCTGCGCATCCGTGAGGCCCGTGGCCTTCTCGATGCCCGTGTCGCGCGTGTACTGCAGCATCGTGAGCAGAGTCGATCGTTCGTCCCACGCCTCCGGATGATCGGTACGTTCCATGCGTCGAGTATCCCCCTCCCCACCCGAGCCCACCAGCGGGGCCGGGCGGGCGCGATCAGGTGAGCGAGGTCGGCCGGGTTCCGAGGAGGGGCTGGGCTTCGGGCGGATTGCGATAGCCGACGTCCCAAGGGAGGCGACCCTGCGAATCCGACCACACCGCCTGCAGCGCCCGAACCTCGCCGAAGACCTGCTCCACGGCGGTGAGTCCGGAGACATCGGTGGCCTCGACGAACGCGATCGGCGCGGGCGGTTCCGTCTGGTCCCAGACGACGCTGCCAGCGTCGAACCGCGACCCGTCTCGCACATCCGCCCCCATGTTGTTCAGGAAGCCCTGAGCCGCGTCGAACGGCAGCCCGACCATCACCAGCTCGGGATGGCCCATCGACGTCAGCCCGACCGTGTAGGAGAAGGCCGGGAACCCGCCCTCGCCGACGTGCCGGATCGCCCAGCCGTACTTCTCGATGAGGCCAAGGAACTCTCCACCGGGACCACTCGAATCAGCCGCGTGCATGCACCGACCTTACCGATCGGGAGAGGGACCCGCCGATCTGGAGACTCGTGGCCGCTCTGTGCCAGGGAGACGCTCTCCTGCGGTAGGAAGGTGACCGTGGTCGTCGTCGAGAAGGAATCAGCGCCCGGCGCGATGCTTGTCGACGCCGTAGCCGGTGGCACCGCGAGCATCCGAACTCGTCCGATCGGCACCGTGATTCTGAGCACCCTCGTCTGCATGGTCATGATGGCGATCTTCACCGGGTGTTCAGCGTTCGCCCCTCCGTCGCGAACCCAGATACTCGGTGTGTACGAGGCTTCCGACGCCGGCCACACCGCCCTCATCGAGCTGTCGGGCGATGGAACCGTTCGCATCGAGAATCTCCCGCGAGCTGCGTTGGCCGTAGATCGATGGGACACCCTCAACTGGGGTGACACGATCACGACGACCGGCAATTGGGAGTACTACTCGACTGACCAGGGGCAGTCTGAGGATGCATGGGTCGCAGTGGACATCGACGCCCGAGGATTGCACGGCATCTTCAGCGGGTTCTTCCTCGGGGTCCGACGGGGCGGCCTTCAGCTTGACTACGGCGACGCCGACAGAGGCGCCCTGCTCTCCTTCGGTCAGATCGAGGGGCCGTCCACTCCCGCTCCGCCCACCTTGGTCGCCTCGGATCTCGTGGGGCGGTGGACCTCCGACGACAACGGGATCGTAATCTTGAATGCCGACTTCACGGCGCAACTCGTCGGCATTCCCCTGCGGATCGTCGTCGCGGACGAGGAAAGAGAGTCGGCACCCGCGCACACCCTCGATCTCGAGGGGCGTTGGACCTTCCGAGAGACGCCGTTGCCCCTCGACGAGCGGGCTGGCCCCCTCATCGACATCGGGAAGGCCGCAACGAGTCCCTACAGTCTGGTCGCGATCCTCGATGTGTCGCTCCGTGACGAGGGCGGACGGTTGTCCTTGATCGGCCGGGACGGGTCCTCGCGCTGGGTGCTCACGGGAGACGATGACTAGCGTCCCTGCACCTGGGTCAGTTGCCTTTCGCGAGCGGTCTGCTCAGGCTGACTCTCCTTTCTGAACCCGCCCAAGGCGTGCCGACCCGGTAAGGGTACGTCCTCCCGCAGATGGCGAGGGTGGCAGTCCCGTTCGAGCCGGCCGGGTCCGGGGGTCTCACGGATGCTGCGGGCACGGTCGGGGGCCCCACCCGGCTCGGCCTTCCGTGTTTCCGACCGTACGGGTTCTCGGGGCGCGAGTGGAGCATCCGCCGCGATGGCCGGTGCCCACCGCCACCGCTCAGACGGCAGGCGGATGCGCGGCCATGTAGTCGCGCATCGGAACGAGATTCGTGAGTGGAGCGAAGTACCCGGCTGTGGGGATGTCGAACGCGATGCCCTTCACGCCGACGCTCGCGAACGTCGCAGCCCACTCGATCGCCGCCGGCAGCGGGACGGCGAGCAACCGTGACACCTCGTCCTCCGAGAGCCCCATGCCGAGCGCTGCGCTCCGGGCCCGCTCGCCGGTCGTGAACGCGAACAGCATCGGGCCCTGAGGGAGCTCACCCGCGTAAGGCCCCGGTTGGTCGTCGGTGCCGCGCGCGATGAAGATCCACCGGTCGAGCGCATACACGGCCCGCCAGAGCGCATCCATCGCGGCGAAGCTCTCGGGCTGCTCCTTCAATGCGGCGGCCCGCCGATCGATCTCCGCGACCTGCTCGGGCGTCGGGTCGAGCCGGGGTGCTTCAGGATGCTCCATCCCTCCACCTTTCCACTCCGCCCGACCCAGCGGGACATCTGCGCAGCCACGCGACGGTGCACATCGTGACTCGTCCGCATGAGACTGAATCCGACGGCTGCGAATCATCCTGCGCCGGTATCATCGGAGCATGTCGCTGTTGGATCGCATTGTCGTCAACCCGGAGGTCGTCCACGGTCGACCTTCCGTGCGCGGCACACGCATGCGAGTGGGAGACGTGCTCTCTCTCCTGGCCGCGGGGGCTTCCGAGGCAGAAATCCTCGAGGACTACCCCTACCTCACCGCCGACGACATCCGCGCATGCCTCGAGTACGCTGCAGCGCAGGCAGACCACACGATAGTGCTCGCTTCGTAACCGGTGCGTTTCCTCGTCGACGCCCAACTGCCGCCGGCCCTTGCCCGCATGCTGGCGGCCCGTGGTCATGTCGCAGAGCACGTGACGGATATCGGTCCGGCTGACGCAGCGGATCACGCGTTGTGGGCTTACGCGATGGAGCACCGAGCCGTTCTCGTCACGAAGGACGAAGACTTCTCGAGCATGGTCGTTCTCGGTGGAGAAGCGCCGGCGATCATCTGGATTCGGGTCGGCAACACGCGACGCCGCGCATTGATCGAGTGGTTCGAACCCCTGATCGACACTGTGGTGGACATGATCGAGGCGGGCAACGACCTCATCGAACTGCGCTGATCGGGTCGCGCGCCTGGTCGTCAGGAGAGCCGCCACCGCGTGAGCTACGTTTCCCGGTCGTCGGGCCGGGGGTGCTGCTCGTCCCAGCCGGGCACGCGCACGGTCGGGATGCCGAGTGAGCGCCAGAGCGCGATGACGGTGGGGTTGTCGTCGATCGCGAGCACGGGGTCGAGGTCGTAGAGGCGGCGCATCCGGGTGAGGAGGTCGCGCTTCACGTCGTCGTCGCGGCGATTGTCGTGGTCGGCACGCATGCCGAGGGCGTGGAAGGGGATCTCCCACTTCGCGAGCCAGCGGCGCGTGACGTGGCGCCACTGCTCACGACGTGAGGTGAGGACGACGATCGTCAGGCCGGCGGCGTCGAGCGCACGGGTGACGGTAGCGACCGAATCGACCGGGGGCACGAGCCCTGAAGCGCCGTGGAACTTGGCGAACAGCTTCTTCTCGGGGTCGTCGAGCACGTAGTGGCGGATGCCGGAGACGTCGGCGAGGGTGCCATCGACGTCGACGATGACAGCGGGCTTCATCGGGAGGCCCAGGCGTCGAGGTAGATGCGGTGGAGGGTGTCGTTGATGAGCATCCGGTCGGGCTGGTCGTTCACCTGAGCGCGCGCGATGGCGACGGTGAGGTCGCTGTCGAGCGAAGAAGCGAGGTCGAGAACGGCGTCCTTCGACATGGCCCCGGCGCGAATCGAGCGGAGCACCTCGAGGTCGCCGGGCGCCATCGGCAGGCGCAGCGCACCCGTGGTCATGAGCTCGACACCCTGCATCGCCGTGCGCACCATGTGGTACGCGAACTTGGTGTCGTAGCCGTGCTTGTGGATCAGCTCGGGCCTGTTGGTGCGCTTGTTGCGCATACCGACCATCGCCTCCCGCTGCCCCAGCGAGTAGCCCTGGAACCGCCGGCCGGCCTCCCGGGAGACGAACGCATCCCGGATGCCCTTCAGCATCTCCCAGTGCCCGGTGCTGTCGAGGGGCTCGAGGAACAGCAGGAGCAGCACGGTGGGGTTGCCCACGGCCGCGAGCTTCGCCCACTTCCGCAGCGGGTAGCGCGTGATGTCGGTGTCTTGGTGGGTGGATCGTGCGCCGGCGGCCGCCGTGGAGGATGCGTGGGTGTCGATGGTCTCGATGCCGAGCACGTACTCGGGGTCTTCGACGAAGACGCTCATGAGGTCGTGATCGGAATCCCCGGTGGCGACGCCGATGGCGCGCGAACCGTACTCTGCAGTGACGATGGTCTGCACGGCTCACCCCCGGGTTCGCGATCGGAAAAGTAGACCAGCATACAGCGGCGGTACGGATGCGTCAGCAGCCGTCACCATCGCGGGGGCGGCTCGCTTAGACTCCAGTCATCGTCGGGTGCGTTCGGTGCGTCGGGTGGGGGAGGGCGATGAGGCGTTTCGGGGCGTGGCTCGCCGGCCGGCGGATTCCGCCGTTCGCCTGGGTCACCGCGGCTGCAGGGGTGGTCATCGCGGCCAGCGGCCTCCTCGATGCGATCACCTCGACGGCCAACCCGCTCGGGAGCGGCTGGACGTGGTTCTGGATCGCCGTCACCATCGTGCTCGCCGGCACCCCCATCGCATTCGGCGCGCGCTTCGTCAGCTGGCTCGGCATCGCGGGCGCGAGCGTCTTCTTCGTCGTCACCTCGGTGCAGATGGCCGTCTCGGTGGCGCCGGTCGCATCCGTCAACAACATCGTGCTCTACCCGATGTTCGCCTGCTACCTGGGCTGGTTCTACCGGCGGTGGGTAGCCCGGGCGGTCACCGCGACGGGGTTCGCGCTCTCGCTGACGGCGGTGATCATCAACCCGCTGGATGCGCTGCTGCTGACCTGGTTCAACATCCTGCTGGCGTCGGTGTTCTGCCTCGAAGCCGCGGGCTACCTGCGCAGCAGGCTCGACCGGGAGATCACGACCGACCCGCTCACCGGGCTGCTCAACCGGTCGGGCCTGGATGCGCGCATCGACCTGGAGCTCACCAGAGCGGCCCGCACGGGGCAGAGCGTCGCCGTCGTGATCGTCGATCTCGACGACTTCAAGCGCGTCAACGACGAGCGTGGTCACGCCGAGGGCGACCGTCGGCTGGTGGAGTTCGCATCGGCCCTGCGCGCGATCACCCGTCCGTACGACCTCGTCGCGCGGATCGGTGGCGACGAGTTCCTGCTCGTGCTGCCCGCGACGACGGAGGCGGAGGCGGGGGAGGTGGTCGAGCGGCTGCACGCGTCGATCCCGCGGGGCTGGTCGTTCGGGCTCGCTGTCGCGCGGCCCGACGACTCGGCACACACGATCCGCGACCGCGCCGACCAGCGCCTCTACGCCCTAAAGGCCTCGCGCAAGCAAGACCCCGCGCGCTGACGCGGCGCGGCGCATCGGGCACCGCGCCGCGCCGAGGGCGGACTACTCGGCCGCGGCGAACCCCGCGCGGGCGTCGCGCGCCGCACCCATGAGCTCGTGCACACGGGTGAGGTCGACGCGATTCTCGAACACGCCGTCCTTCTTGAAGAAGGTGCCGATGATGGCCCCGTCGGCGATGGCGAGCTGGTCGCCCACGTTGTGGGCGCGCACGCCGGTGTTCACGAACACCGGCACGGTACCGGCGGCGGCCTTGACCGTCGCCAGCGCCTGCGTGTCGGTGGGGGCACCCGCGGTGAGGCCCGAGACGCAGATGGCGTCGGGGAGCGTGGCGAACACGGTGGTCTCGGTGATCGAGGTGAGGTCGCGGTCGGCGAGGTACTTGGCCGATTCGGGAACGATGTTGAAGAACAGCTTCACGCCGGCGCCGCCGATGCGAGCGCGGTGGCGGGCGACCTCGCCCACGTTGGTGTTCCACAGGCCGAAGTCGCTCGCGTAGACGCCTGTGAAGATTTCACGTACCCACTGAGCGCCCGTGGCCACGGCCAGATCGATCGACGCGCGGCCGTCCCACAGCACGTTGACGCCGTACGGCACGGTGATGTCGTCGAGCAGCTCGCCGATGATGCGCGCCATGCTGATGGCCGTGATCGGCTCGGTCTTGGTGAGGTAGGGGAGGCTGAACTCGTTCGAGATCATGACGCCGTCGACCCCGCCTTCCTGCAGGTCGGCGAGCTCGCCCTTGGCCCGCTCGACCACAGCACGGATGCCCGCCGTGCTGTCGAAGCCGGGGTCACCGGGCAGGGCAGACAGGTGCAGCATCGCGATGACGGGTTTCGTCGTGGGGAAGACAGATCCGAGCCAGTCGCTCATAGCGGGGCCTTTCGTTCAAGTGTGCGTGCGTCGCACTGGACGCGACGAGGTACGTGTCATATATTCACATATATTGGATCGAAGTGATGCGAATTTACATATTCGAAACAGTAATATTGTGAATCAGTAACAAACATTGGTTTAGATGAAGCTATGGCAGCTAAGACCCGCAGGGCAATGATCGAGCAGCGTGTGCTGGCCGAGGGGGAGATCGACTTCGCCACGCTCGCGGAGGAGTTCAAGGTCTCCGAGATGACGATCCGTCGCGACGTCGAGGCTCTCGAGGCCTCCGGCCTCGTTCGCAGGGTCGTCGGTGGCGCCATCCTGTCGAGCGGGAAGGCCGCGGAGCCCTCGTTCGAGACACGCGCCGCCGAGGCCGCCGAAGGCAAGATGCACATCGCCGAGGCTGCGGTGGAACTGCTCCGGCCGCGCGAGACCGTCATCCTCGACAGCGGCAGCTCGGTGCTCGCCGTCGCGAAGGCGATCAAGGGTCGCGGCCTCGGTCTCACCGTCGTCACCCCCAGCATCCTGGTCGCCGTCGAGCTCGCCGACGAGCCCGACACCGTGGTTCTGCTCGCCGGCGGTCGTGTGCGGCCCGGTGAGCTCAGCCTCATCGGCTCGGAGACCGAGGAGATCTTCACCCGCTACAACTGCGACACCTACGTGATGGGCATCGCCGGGGTCGACCCCGCCCGAGGCGTCTCCGAGTACCACCGCGAGGAGGGCAGCGTGAAACGCGCAGCGGTCAAAGCAGCCGACCGGGTCATCGTGGTCGCCGACGAGACCAAGCTCGGCCGGGTGCAGCTCGTCAGCGTGTCGCCCCTCAGCTCGGTGACGGCGATCGTCACCGACGGCCCAGCCGACCACCCCACCCTCGTCGGGGCCCGCTCGCTCGGGGTCGAGGTGGTGTGCGTGCCCGGCCCGCACAGCTCGGCGCTCGAGCAGGGGGCGACGGCATGACCCGCCACACTCTCGGCATCGACATCGGCACCACCGGCACAAAGACCATCCTGCTCGACGTGCAGGGCGGTATCGTCGCCCAGGCCTCCCGCGAAGCCACCCTGTTCAGCCCGCACGCCGGTCACGCCGAAGCCGACCCGCGGCAGTGGCTCGACAACGTCGTCGACTCCATCCGTGAGATCCTGGCGGTCTCGAGCGTCGCCGCCGATTCCATCGGTGCGATCGCCACCTCGGGAATGGTGCCCGCCGTCGTGCTCGTCGACGACGGGCTCCAGCCCATCGGCCGGGCTCTGCTGCAGAACGACGCCCGGGCGAACGACCAGATCGAGACCCTGGCCGAGCAGCTCGCCGACCTCGACCTGGTGACGCTCACCGGCGCGGCCCTCACCCAGCAGTCGGTGGCCCCCACCATCGCCTGGTTCCACGAGCACCGGCCGAGCGACCTCGCCGCTGCGCGCCACATCGTCGGGTCGTACGACTGGGTGCTCATGGCGCTCGGCGCGGAGCCGCACGTCGAGCAGAACTGGGCCCTCGAATCGGGTCTGTTCACCATCGCGGGGGAGCGGGTCGGGCGCGTTCTCGACGCCGCAGGCCTCGACCCCGCCCTGCTCCCGGCCGTGCTCGCCCCCGGCACACGGGCCGGGTCGCTCAGCGCCCAACTCGCCGAGCGCACAGGGCTGAACCCCGGTACCGCACTCGTCGTCGGCGGCGCAGACCACGTGCTCTCGGCCTTCGCCGCCGGTGTGGAGAAGCCCGGTGACTGGCTGGTGAAGCTCGGCGGCGCCGGCGACATCCTGGTGGCCAGTGATGCGCCGGTCGTCGACGAACGCCTCTACCTCGACGCCCATCCGGTGCCGGGCCGATGGCTGCCCAATGGATGCATGGCCACGAGCGGGAGCCTCATCCGCTGGTACCAGGGGCTGATCGGGGGAGAGCCGCTCGTCGACCTCGATCTCGCGGCCGCCGACAGCCGGCCGGCCGAGGTGCTGTGCCTTCCCTACTTCTTGGGTGAGAAGAGCCCCATCCACGACCCCGACCTGCGGGGCACGTTCGCGGGTCTTCACCTCGGGCACACGAAGGCCGACCTGTACCGCTCGGTGCTCGAGGCCATCGCCTTCGGCTTCCGTCATCACGTCGAGGTGTTCCGCGACATGGGAATCGACCTCGGCCGGGTCTCGATCACCAACGGCGGCAGCAAGTCGACACTGTGGAAGCAGATCCACTCCGAGGTGCTCGGCACCGAGATGTTCCCCGTTGTCGACCACCCCGGCGCCTCCTTGGGCGCGGCTCTCATCGCGGCCGTCGGCATCGGCGCACTCGACGACTGGAGCGAGACCTCCCGCTTCATCACCCTGGGGGCGCCCGTCGTCCCCGACCCGCAGAAGGTCGCGGTCTACGACCGCGCCTACCAGGAATGGCGCGAGCTCGGAGCGGCAGTCGCTCCCGTCTCGCACTCGATCGCAAGGAGAACCCGAGCATGAAAACCGTCGTCGTCACCGGGGCAGGATCCGGTATCGGCCGCACGATCGCGGCGACCCTCGCCGCGCGGGGCTGGCAGGTCGTCGTGACCGACATCAACGGTGAGGCCGCCGCCACTGCCGCCGCAGCTCTCGACACGAGCGCCGGCCAGCAGCACGAGTCGGCTGTGCTCAACGTGAGCGACCCCGAGGCTGCCGCCCGGGTCGCCGACGACGTCGCCGACCGCCTGGGCCTCGACGCCTGGGTGAGCAACGCGGGCATCTCGTTCATGCAGCGCTTCCTCGAGATGCCGATCGAGAAGTACGACAAGACCCTCGAGATCAACCTCAAGGGCGTCTTCGTCTGCGGTCAGGCCGCCGCCCGCGCCATGGTGCGCACCGGTCGTCGCGGCGCCATCGTCAACACCGCATCCATGGCCGGCAAGCAGGGCAAGGTGCCGTTCCTCGCCGATTACGTGGCTTCGAAGTTCGGCGTCGTGGGGCTCACCCAGGCAATGGCGTTCGAGTTGGCCGAGCACGGCATCCGGGTGAACAGCATCTGCCCCGGATACGTCGCGACCCCCATGCAGGAGCGCGAGCTCGCCTGGGAGGCCGGCCTGCGCGGCACCGATCCCGAGTCGGTCAAGCAGCTCTGGATCGACGACACGCCGCTCGGCCGCCTCGAAGAACCGGAGGACGTCGCGCGGGTCGTGGCGTTCCTGCTCGGCGAGGACTCCGCCTTCATGACCGGAGAGGCGCTCGCCATCAACGGCGGCGCCTTCATGGACTGACCCACGGCGCCTACCCACCCTGCGCCCCACCTACCCCTTCACCCAGCTCACCCACCAGTAAGGACCCTCATGTCACTCAGAAAGAAGTCCGGTCGTTTCGCCGCCGGCGTGGCCCTGGCCGGAGCCATCGCGCTCACGGCGACTGCCTGCGCAGGCTCCGGCGGTCCCGCCGAGGTCACCTCCTCCGGCCTCGGAGACATCCCGAAAGACACCAGCGGCACCGTGCGCATCCTCATGGAGAACGTGCCCGACACCGACATCGTGAAAGACCTCGTCTCGGAGTTCAACACGGTCTACCCCGACATCACGGTCGACATCGAGTCGCTCACCTTCGACCAGATGCGCGACAAGCTCGTCTCGTCGTTCCAGTCGCCCGACCCGGCCTACGACCTCATCGTCGCCGACAACCCGTGGATGGTCGACTTCGCCCAGGCCGGGTTCCTCGAGCCGCTCGACGAGCGCATCGACTCGACCACCGACTACGACGCCGACGACTTCTTCACGCCGCTGACCGACATCACCACGGTCGACGACGTGCGCTACGGCGTTCCGTTCTACAACTACGCCCTCGGGTACCTCTACAACACCGCCGACTACGAAGCCGCGGGCCTCCAGGTGCCGACGACGCTCGACGAGCTGGTCTCCGACGTCACGACGCTGAAGACCGCCGACCGTGCGGGAATCGCCATGCAGCCCCAGCGCGGCTACAAGATCTTCGAGGAGTGGGCCAACTGGCTCTTCGCCGCCGGCGGTTCGATCTACGACGACGAGGGCAACATCACCCTCGACACCCCCGAAGCCAAGGCGGCTCTCGAGGCCTACATCGACGCCTACCAGAACGCCGCACCGGCGAACAGCCTCAACTGGGCCTTCGACGAGGCGTTCCGCTCGGTCTCGAGCGGTGAAGCCGCCTCGATGATCAGCTACAACTGGAACCTGCCGGCCCTCAACGACCCGGCCGGAGCATCCGGAGACCTCGCCGGTCAGTTCAAGCTGGCGCCGATGCCCGGTGGCAAGCAGGTGCTCGGCGCCTGGAGCTGGGCCATTCCGAGCAACTCGGGTGCGCCCGACGCCGCGTGGGCGTTCGCATCGTGGATCACCTCGAAGGCCGTCGACGTCGAGCGCGTGAGCGCGGGCGGTGCGGCGATCCGCGAGAGCACCCTGGAAGACCCGGCGGTGCTCGACGACGGCTTCGGTGCCGACTACTACGAGGCCGTGAAGCAGATCCTGTCGGATGCTGCACCGCTCAGCCAGGGAGCGGGCGGCGAGGAGATGATCCAGGCCGTCGGAACCGAGCTGAACGAGGCGGTCGCTGGCACGAAGAGCGTCGACGACGCGCTGCGCGACGCCCAGTCCGCCGCCGAGAAGACTCAGGGCTGAGGCATGGGAACCCGGCGACCGACGATGCGGAAGGGCTCCGAGACGTGAGATTCAAGTACGGGATGCTCGCACCCCTCGTGGCCGTGTTCATCGCGGTCGTCGGGTTCCCCCTGCTCTACGCGCTGTACCTCAGCTTCACCGACTACAAGCTCACCGACCGCGGGGCGCCCGATCTGGTGGGGTTCGAGAACTACCTCTCGACCTTCACCAACCCGGCGTTCTGGGAGGCCTTCGGCGTCACCGCCGTGTACGTCGTGGTGGCTGTCGGTCTGGAGCTCGTGATCGGGTTGGCCGTCGCGCTCTCGCTGCAGAAGCAGAAGTGGGCGCGCGACGTCACCCGGTCGATGCTGCTGGCACCGATGTTCATCACGCCCATCGCGGTGGGCCTCACCTTCCGCTTCCTGCTGAACGACCAGATCGGGGCGATCCCCGAGCTGCTCAGGGGCATCGGCATCAACTACGACTTCTTCGGCCCCGGCCGGGCGCTGTTCACCCTCGCCTTCATCGACGTGTGGCAGTGGACGCCGTTCATGGTGCTGCTGCTGCTCGCCGGCCTCGAGTCGATCCCGAAGCAGCCGCTCGAGGCGGCGCGGGTCGACGGGGGCAGCCCGTGGTACATCTTCCGGCGCATCGTGCTGCCGTTGCTCGCCCCGGTGCTCGTCGTCGCCATCCTGCTGCGCGCGCTCGACGCACTCAAGGTGTTCGAATACGTGTACGCGACCACCCGCGGCGGGCCGGGAACCGAGACCCAGACCATCCAGTACTTCACCTATCAGACCGGCATCCAGTTCTTCCGGCTGGGGGAGGCGTCGTCGATGGCGTTCGTGGTGCTGGCCGTCGTGCTGACGGTCATCGTCATCGCCTTCCGCCGACTCGAGAGGAACAAGAGCGCATGAGACGAGTGAGTGGACTCGCGATCGCGAGGATCGCGCTGCTGTGGGCGGCAGCCATCTTCGTGCTGTTCCCCCTGATCTGGATTGCGCTGGCGAGCTTCAAGACCCCCGCGCAGTTGAACGACCCCAACCTCGTGCTGTTCTCGCCCACCTTCGAGAGCTGGCAGAACGTGCTGTCGTCGGGCATCCTCGATGCCGCCGGCCGCAGCGCCATCGTGGGGCTCACCACGGTGGCGATCAGCGTTGTGGTGGGCAGCATGGGTGCCTACGTCATCGCGAAGTACCGAGCCGGCGGCACCGCCACCCGGTTCGGGATGCTCGCGGCCCAGGTTCTGCCGCCTGCGGTTCTCGTCTTCCCCTTCCTCACCATGGCGTACGCGCTGCGGCTGAACGACACCCTGGTGCCGGTGATCTTCGCGCACCTCAGCTTCGTGCTGCCCGTGGTCACCTGGTTCCTCATCGGGTTCTTCGAGGCGGTTCCGCGGTCGCTCGAGGAGCAGGCGCGGGTCGACGGATTCAGCCGGTTCGGCGCCTTCTGGCGCGTCGTGCTCCCGCAGGTGCTGCCGGGCATCGGGGCGGCTGCCATCTTCGGTTTCACGCTGTCGTGGAACGACATGTTCTACGGGCTCATCCTGGCCCCCGGGAAGGCGGCGATCCTCCCGGTCGCCATCGCCGGGTTCAACACCTTCCGGGGTGTGCAGCTCGGGTCGATGAGCGCGGCCATCCTCATCGCGGTGATCCCCGTGGTCATCGCCAGTTTCTTCATCCAGCGCAAGCTCGTGCAGGGCATCAGCGGTGGCGCGGTCAAGTCTTAGGTCTGGTGGAATCTCATGGCAACAGTCACATTCTCGAACGTCAACAAGAGCTACGGTCAGACGCAGATCGTCGAGAACCTCAACCTCGAGCTGCCCGACGGGTCGCTGACCGTTCTGGTCGGCCCCTCCGGGTGCGGCAAGTCGACATCGCTCCGGATGCTCGCCGGGCTCGAGCCCATCACCTCCGGTGAGATCGTCATCGGCGACAAGACGGTGACGAAGCTCGAACCGAAAGACCGCGATGTCGCGATGGTCTTCCAGAACTACGCTCTGTATCCACACCTCACGGTGCGGGAGAACATCGCCTTCCCGCTCCGGGCCACGAAGGAGCCGCGCGCCGCGGCGCGGAAGCGCGCCGACGAGGTGGCGGAGTCGCTCGGCCTCACGCACCTGCTCGATCGCAAGCCCAAAGACCTCTCGGGCGGGCAGCAGCAGAGGGTCGCGATCGGGCGGGCGATCATCCGTCAGCCCTCGGTCTTCCTGTTCGACGAGCCCCTGAGCAACCTGGATGCGAAACTGCGCGTCGAGACCCGCACCGAGCTGCTGCAGATCCAGCGGCGGCTCGGCATCACTTCGCTCTACGTCACCCACGACCAGGAGGAGGCGATGACACTCTCCGACCGCATGGTCGTGATGAGGGAGGGCAAGATCGCTCAGCAGGGCACTCCGCTCGAGGTGTACGGCAAGCCTGCGAACACTTTCGTCGCCGCGTTCGTGGGCAGCCCCAAGATGAACCTCATCGACGGCGAGCTCGTGCGCGGGGCGTTCGTGGCGCCCAACGGACTGCGCTTCGAGCTCGGCACCGACAGCCCCGACGGGGCGGTGACGCTGGGTGTGCGCCCCGACGATCTGCTGGTCGAGACCGTCGCCGAATCGGGCAGCCGCGCGTCGGTCGGGCTCGTGGAGTTGCTCGGGCCCCGCGCGATCGTCTCGCTCGACGCCGCCGGCATCGCCCTCACGAGCGTGGTGGAGGCGTCGAACCTCGCCGGTGTGAGCGAATCGTCGGCGGTGTCGCTGCGGGTGCGGCCCGGGAGCTGGCATCTGTTCGACCGGGTCTCCGGGGAGCGCCTGCCCGAATGACGGTGGGCTCAGGCGAGCCCGGGGGAGCAGGGCTGCGGCGCGTTGCGCGGGGCGGGCCGGGCCCTGGCCCGGGGCGGAGGCGTGGGCGCGGTGGCGTCTGGGTGCTCGCCGCCGCGACGGTGTGGGGCACCTCGGGTGCTGCAGCGGCGCTCGTGCCCCAGGTCAGCCCGTTGGCCGTGGGCGCCCTCACGCTCGCGGTCTCGGGAATCGTCTTAGCCGCCGTGACATCCCGGGGTCTCGGGGCGGTCTTCCGAGCATCCGGAGCGCCGCCCCTGCTCGCGCTCGCGGCCGGCTGCCTCGGCGTCTACATCCTCGCGTTCTTCTCGGGGATGGCCCTGGCGGGTGTTGCCGTCGGCACGGTGATCGCGATCGTCTCCGCGCCCGTCGTCGTGGGCGCGATCGAGGCCGTCACCGCCTCGGCGCTTCCCGGGCGGAGGTGGTCGGTGGCCGCCGCGCTGACGCTCGTCGGCGGGGTGCTGCTCGTGACGGGACGGCAGTCCTCGGCCGGGTCTCCGGTCGACCCGGGCCAACTTGCGATCGGCTCGGCCGTCGCCGTGCTGGCCGGGATCGCCTACGCGGGATTCACCATCGCCACCTCGCGCCTCATCCTCCCGTCGGCACGTCGGCACGTCGGCCCGACGGTCTCGGTGACGGCCCGGTGATCGGCGCCGTGCAGGGGCTGACCGTGATCCCGCTCGCCGTGGTCGCCCTGGTGGTCGGAGTGCCGGCCGTGACCGAGGTCGCTGCGTGGGGAGTGCTCTTGTACATCGGGCTCATTCCGACGGCGGTCGGTTACCTCCTCTACGCGCGGGGTCTGCGGCACGTCTCGGCGTCGACCGCGTCGCTTCTCACGTTGTTCGAGCCCGTGGTGGCGACACTGCTCGGCGTCTTCCTGATCGGTGAGGTGCTCTCCCCGGTCGGTTGGGTGGGGCTGGGGTTGGCGATGGCGGGGCTCGCTGCAGCGACCGTGACTGCAGACCCGAAGGGCGTGGCCGACCGCTGACGCGCGTGCCGACCGGGGGCGGCGGACGTACGGTGGGGACTCCACAGATTCCCGGGCGACCGGGACCGACGACACGGGACCACGATGACCACCACCACGCGCGACACCCTGCTCACCGCGGCCGACCTCGAGCGGCGGGCGGCGCTGCGGCGCATGAAGCTGCTCGCGACGGCGCTGCTCGTGGTGGCCGCGGTCGTGTTCGCGGTGGCGTTCGGGCTGCAGGATCAGTATCCGTGGCTCGGGTACGTGCGGGCCGCCGCGGAGGGGGCGATGGTGGGGGCGCTCGCCGACTGGTTCGCGGTGACCGCGTTGTTCCGGCATCCGCTGGGGTTGCGCATCCCGCACACGGCGATCATCCCGACCCGTAAGGACGAGATCGGGGTGAGCCTCGGCGAGTTCGTCGAGCAGAACTTCCTCTCCGACGAGGTGGTGCGCAGCAAGCTCGCGACCTTCAGCGTCGCCGACCGGCTCGGTGAGTGGCTCGCCGACCCGAAGAACGCCGAGCGGGCGAGCGCCGAGGGCGCGGTGGTGGCGCAGGGGGTACTGCGCTTCCTCAGCGACAGCGACGTCGAGCGGCTCATCGAGCGGCTGGCGCGCACGCACCTGTTCGACCGCGAATGGGCGCCCACGATCGGGCGCGTGGGGGCCGAGCTCGTCGCCGCCGATCAGCAGCGCGCGGTGGTGGATGCGCTGGTCGAGGCCGCGGAGACGTGGCTGAGCGAGCATCCGGATGCGCTGGGCGAAGTCGTCTCCACCCGCCTGCCCCGGTGGGTGCCCGGCTTCGCGAAGGGGCTCGCTGACGAGCGGGCGCACAAGGAGCTGATCGGGGTGCTGCGAGCTGTGCGCGACAACCCCGAGCATCCCTTGCGGCTGGCGATCGACGGCTATCTCGTCGACCTCACCGAACGGTTGCAGCACGACCCGGCGATGGGGGAGCGGGTCGAGGAGTTCAAAGAGTCGCTGCTCGAAAGCGAGCGGATGCGGTCGTTCGCCGCGCGGGTGTGGGAGGCGGTGAAGGCGACGCTGACGTCGGCGCTCGCCGACCCCGCGAGCGAGCTGCGGGTGGGTGCGGCGTCGGCGCTCGTCGACGTGGGCGTGCGGCTCTCGGCCGACCGCGGCCTGTCGGCGAAGATCGACGCGTGGATCGCGGACGCGGCGGGGTACGCGGTGCAGAAGTATCGGCACGACCTGGCGTCGGTGATCAGCGAGACGGTGCAGCGGTGGGATGCGCGGGAGACCACCCAGAAGATCGAACTGCAGGTGGGGCGCGACCTGCAGTTCATCCGCATCAACGGCACGGTCGTCGGTGCGATCGCGGGCCTCGCGATCTACGCGATCGCGACGGGGGTGCATGCGGTGGTGGGGTGAGAGATCCCACTATAAGATGAGGGTAGCTCATCGAGGGAGACTCATTGCTCACCATCCAGTCCCGCGACGGAACTTCAGAACGTATTCGGAACTATGATGCAGTCATGCGATCGTTCCCCTCTTCCGACCTCAGCCGGAACGCTCCTCGCGTCTTCGCGGCAGCCGAAGATGCGCCTGTGAGCGTCACGCGGCGTGATGGGGAGAATCTGGTACTCATGTCTCAGCGAGCAGCGGATGCGCGAGAGCAGCTGCTGCAGTTCGCCGCGCAGCTCATCGCGATCACTCTCGACGAACGTGGCAGCCTGGCTGACCGCATGGCCGACGCGTACCCGTGGATGTTGGCGCTGGGGCGCGCCGATCGCGAACGATGCGCGCAAGATCTCGTCGACGCTGCGCGTGCATCCTTTGCCACGAGCCAAGAGCATCTGATCGCCGCAGAACTGACGTCGTGGCGAGAGACTGCATCTGCGCTCGCGGCAGGACTGCGCGATTCGCCCGTCGACTGGCTCGACGCCGTCGATGCGGTTCAGCGTCCTTGATGGGTGCAAAGAACTCCAGGGTCGAGCGACCCACCAAAAAGAGCGAGTTCGAGATTCGCTTCGGGTCTGCCCAGGCGCAGCGAGGATGGCTGGACCTGCGCGCAACCCACCGCAACGCGCTGGTGGACTGCTGGGACTTCTTGACGCGTACGCCGACCGAAGTCACTCTCACGAACTATCCGCTGAGAGGTGCTCTCGCAGTCGTGACTCGCGACGGGGTGGAGTTTCAGCGGTGGCAGCACAAGCCCACGCGACAAGGCGACGCCCGTATCTGGTTCTACGTCTCAGGTGCCGTCGTGTTCTTGGAGCAGGTTCACACCCATCATCCCAACGCTACGAAGTGATGGGCGCGCCGATGAACGCGGTGGCCCCGGCGACGCTGAGTTTCATGGGTACCTGAGTTACTCATAATCTGCGCTCTCCGCCTTATGACTAACGGCGAGTGCCGTTCAGCGCGGCACGCGCCGTATCTCGTACTGCCGCTCGATGCCTTCGGTGCTCCTGCCCCACTCGCTGGCAGCGACCCGCGCCTGGTGGGCTGCGAACGCTGCCTCGGTCGCGAAGCGTTCTTCGACCGCCCAGATGAGGGGATCATCCGTCGCCGTGACCTCGAAGGAGAGGCAGCCGGCTTCGGCCCGGGTGAGTTCGATGTGCTCGGGCAGGCGGGAGGCGACGATGGCGACCTCGGCGTCGTTCCGGCACACGAGCCGTCCGGTCAGAAGGACTTCTGTCGCCGCGGCGCCGGGCCCCGTACTGGGAGTGGTCATGGCGCCGCATCCGTCGCGGGGCTCGGTTCGGCGGCCGGTGTCGGGCTCGGGGTGGAGGGAGCGGTGGCGGCCGGAGTCGGCGTTGGCATCGGCGTCGGGGTAGTCGCCCCGGGCACAGCGTTGGTCGTGCGGAACGGCGGTGTCGCCGGCACGGCGTCACGAACATCCACACCACCGAGGTCATCGGGGGCTGCCTCGCTCAGCGGGTAGACGTTCCAGATGCTCCCGCGCGGGCCGTCGGTGACGGGCACGAGGAAGGTGGAGCCGTCGTCGTTGTAGCTGTACTCGTCGTCGACGAACCCCGCGCCAACGGTCACCAGTGGGTTGCCGTTCTGGTCGAACAGCTGCAGGTCGGTGATGGGATTGCCCTCGGCGTCGTACCCGAAGATGTTCGTGACGCGCTCGCCGTCGAGCTGCAGCCCGGTCGGGTCGGGGTAGGCGGCGACGGGGTCGTATCCCTGGTTCGCCCTGGCCTCGTTCAGCGCCCACACGGTGACGAACGGCAGCGCCACGATCGCGATCACCGACACCGCCACCCGCAGAACGCGCAGGAACGAGCCGGGTGCCCACCGCCCGCGCCCCCACTGCACGCTCAGCACGATCGAGGCGAACAGCACCACCCACAGGAAGAAGCCCGACGGCACCAATTCGCTCCGCCCGAGCATCACCACGGTGAGCAGCTGATAGACGACCCACCCACGCAGCACCCACCACACGGGTCGCAGGGCGAGGGCGAACCCGGCCAGCCCCGACCCGACACGAGTCGAATGGACGACCCTCCTCGTCGCCGCCTCGAGCTCGTCGAGCTGCTGCCGCACCCGCCGTCGCAGCGGCAGAGCCGAGCTGGTGCGCGGCGGAAGGCCAGCGGATGCGCGCAACTCGGCCGCATACGACGCCGGGTCGTCGAGATGCAGATCGCCCTGCTCGTCGGACGCCTGCTCGGAGAGGTCGGCCTCGAGCCCGCCCGTGAGATCGTCGATCTCCTCCAGGGGAAGGTCGTCGAGGTGGCGCCGTACCGCGGCGGCGAACTCCGCGATCGCCTTGTCGAGGGTGGCCGTTGATTCGCTCACTTGCTCTCTCCGATCGTGCGAAGCGCGGTCTTCTTCGGTGGGGTCTCGGCCAGCAATGTCGACATCGCCCCGGCGAAGTCCGACCAGGTGGCCCGCTGGCGCGACAGCATGTCGCGACCCTCCTTGTTGATGGCGTAGTACTTACGGTGCGGGCCCCCGTCGGAGGGCACCACGTAGCTCGACAGCGCCCCCGCCGCGTAGAGCCGGCGCAGCGTTCCGTAGACCGACGCGTCACCCACGTCGCCCAGCCCCGCCTCGCGCAGCCGCCGCACGATGTCATACCCGTACCCGTCGTCGTGCTGCACGACAGCCAGCACCGCCACGTCGAGCACCCCCTTGAGTAGTTGCGTCGTATCCACTGCACCTCCACTGTGTCGAGACACACGGTACCACGGAGTGCGCAGTAGTGCGTACTGGGTAAATCCTGCATTGGGCAGCGAGCGGTTCTCTGAGCGCTTGCGTTATGACTCGACAGAAAGAGCGGCGGATGGTGCCGAGATCATTTCGACGAGCTCGTGGTCCTCATGCCCGAGATCAATTGGCTCAGCAGCGCGATTCGATCACGTCCTGTCAGGCCCCGTGTGCACAGTGCTACATGGGTTCTGCGCTCGCGCATGACAACCCCGACTGGGACATCCGGGACGCGACGCTGGACAACGACTCCACCAAGCTCGCTGGCACGAGTCACATAGCCACTGCCGTTGACTACTTCGACGAGAACGTTGCCTGTGGCACCTAACCCTGTGGTTCGAGGTGGCGAGCCTATCGGGCGGGCTCGCCACCCGGGCGAGGTCCAGAAATCGCCGAAGACCTTCGCGCTGAGTCTCGGAACCTTCGCACACCGATCGAACCGCGGTCGCCACGTCGTACGCCACGATCCCGGTGGTGACTCGCGACCTCGGCCAAGGTATTCTCGGCAGTCATCTGCCGCGCTCGGTCCACTCCGATGAGCGTGACGAAGGCGTCATAACCGAGAGCATGCCGCACAGCGACGGGGGTGGCCGGTCTTCTACGCAATGCCCGCTAATCGCGCGGAGCCGCAGTCTCAAAGGGGGGCTGCAGATTCGGTAGGGTCATCGAGTGATTCCTACCCTGCCGACCGCACCTGGGGCACACCCGGATCGGCGCGCTCAGGTGGGGGTCATCTTGGCGGGGTCGGTGCCGAACCTGGTTCAGTGGTTCAACCTCTACATTTACGCGACCTTTGCTCCGTACTTCCGTACCGAGTTCTTCGACCCGGATTCACCCGATTCGCTGATCTACGTCTACGCCCTCTTCGCCGTGACGTTCGTGGTGCGGCCGCTCGGCTCGTGGCTGTTCGGTCGGCTCGCCGACACGCGAGGGAGGCAACGGGCACTCGTGGCGGCGGTCACGATGATGTCGGCCGGATCCGTCGCTCTCGCGCTCGCCCCGACCGAGCGGGCGGTGGGGGCGTGGGCGGCGGTGATCCTCGTGGTGGTGAGTGTGCTTCAAGGCATCGCCACCGGCGGTGAATACGCGGCCGCCACGGTGTTGCTGTCGGAGTCGGGCACGCGGGGCCACCGCGGATTCTTCGCCTCGTTCCAGGCCACCACGATCGTCGGTGGTCTCGTGCTCGCTCAGGCCTGCCTGCTGATTCTGCTGCTGGTCAGCGATCGTGCGGGCATCTCGGAATGGGGATGGCGGGCCGCGTTCATGGCCGGCGGGGTGGCGGGGCTCGTGTCGCTGTTGTGGGCGCGGGGGCTCAGGCGTGGCGCATCCGGATCGGCCAATGCCTCGCCGCCGGCGGCGACGAAGCCGGCTGGCTCAGACAGGGCTTCGACGATGACGGCGCTGCTTTGCGAGCACTGGCGCCCCCTCGTCTGGGTGATCCTGCTCACCGCTGGTGGGAGTGCCGCGTTCTACACCGCGACGGTGACTGTTCCGTTCATCGTTCGCGAGACGTTCTTCAGCGCCGACGGTGCCTCGGGCGAGCTCACCGCGACCGCACTGGTGCTCGCCGCACTCGTCGTGCTGATGCTGATGCAGCCGCTCGGCGGAGCGCTGAGCGACCGCATTGGCCGGAAGCCCCTGCTCATCGCGTTCGGTGCGCTCGGCCTCGTGGGTGCCGGTGGGCTGGTGACCGTGGCCGCTCAGGTGACGTCGCCCCCGGTGGTGTTGGGCATCCTCGTTCTCGCGTTCGCGGTTCTGACGTGCTACCTGTCGGTGAACGGGATCGCCAAGGCGGAGGTGTTCCCTGCGCACATCCGGGCGCTCGGCGTGGGTTTCGGGTACGCCGTCGCGAACTCGCTCTTCGGGGGCACGGCGCCGCTGGTCTATCACGCCACGGCCGGCGAGGGCAGCGTCGGCTTCATCGTGTACCTGACTGTGCTGCTGGGGGTGACGCTCGTCGCCGCGCTGGTGATGCGGGGAGGGGTGACCAGCGCGCTCGACGCGCGAGGCGGCTCAGCCGAAGGATGAGACCGGCGCGGTGCCCTGTTCAGGTCATGTCCGCAAGAGGGTCTGGTGGTGGGGGCAGCGGTCTCGGAGAGTATGAGGATGCCCGAATTGCGTCCCGAGGAGACCCCGTCGTTCTCCGCCTTGTTCTCGCTGACTGCCCTCGACCCTTCAGCGCACGTCGCGACAGGCGGCGCTGGGCGCGGCGGCGTCTCGCGTCGCGCGGTGATCGGGGCGGCGTGGGCCGCGCCGGTGGTCGTCGCCGCGGTCGCCGCTCCGCTGGCGAGCGCCAGCACCGGGCAGCCCGACGCGCAGCTGTACTGGTCGGAGGCCGAGGGGGTGCAGGGGCAGTCGTCGCTGCTCACCCTGCTGGTGCCGAACGGGTCGCCCGGCATCGGCAGCACGGCGACCATCGTGCTGACCGTGTCGGAGAACGGGCCGATCCCCGGAACCATCTCCTCGGGGCGCTGGACCTACACCCCCGACTTCGGCGCGAGCACCGGCATCCTCGCATCCCCCACCGCGGGTGTGACCGCCGGTACCCGCGGCTTCACCGTCGACGAGTGGGGCGATCGCTCGGGCCCCTATACGGTCGTCGCGACCTACACCAACGACAAGGAGCCGGGTTCGCTCACGGCCGCGATCACCATCGGCTTCGGCCCCGAGCCGACCCTCGAGTGGATTCCGAACCCCGCCGAGTTCAGCACGACCGCCACGCTCCGCCTCACCGTGCCGCAGTACTCCTACGCCATCGGGCAGCGGGGCGTCATCGCCGACCTGAACCAGTTCCCGCCCCCGTTCCAGACGCCGCCGTTCCCTGCCGGAACGACGGTCACCCCCGCGGCGGACTGGGCGCCGGAGATCGATCCGTCGTCGGGGATGACGGGCTACGTCATGGACCCCGTCGCCCAGGGCGTCTACGACTTCGAGTACGCCCTCGGCGCCGGCACCACCGAGGTCACGCCCGGCGTGCTCCTCGGGGTCGGAGCGGGCATCCCGAAGCAGGCGCCCCTCCGCATCGTCCCGGCCTAGCGATCGAGCAGCCGAACCGGGGCTACCTACGCTGATCGCCCCTGCCGGTCGAGAGCGCTCCAGTCGTCGAGCCAGTGGTGGACCGCGGGCCAGTGTGGGGCGGTGGGGGAGATGGCGTCGAGGTGGGGGAGGTGGGGGAGTTCGAGGAGGGTGACGGCGGGGGCCGTCGGGCCGAGCGCCACTCCGACCCCGGGCGCGGAGCGGCAGGCGGTGACGTAGGCGTGGGTGTGGGTGATGGGCACGCGGGTGTCGTCGGTGCCGTGGACGATGAGGACGGATGCGCGGGGCGGCACGTGGGCGAGGGGCGACGCGGCGGCGTAGGTGTCGGGGAGGGCATCGGGAGCTGCGCCGAGGAACTCGACCACGGCGCCGTCGCCGATGGACTCGTGGTAGCCGCGGACGAGGTCGGTGACGGGCGCCAGCGCCACCACCGCGTCACCCGCCTCGCCTCCGAGCAGGGCGAGCTGGCCGCCCACCGAGTGGCCGACGAGGGCGAGTCGACCGCCCGACAGGGTGCTCGCGCGCACCGCCGCGAGCGACGACGCGAGGTCGTCGCGCATGGCGGCCCAGGCGCCGGGGCCGCGGCGGTACTCGACGTTGGCCACCGTCCAGCCGCGGGCGGTGAACGACGGCACGAGCGGATGCATGAGCTCGGCGGTGAAGCGCTCGCGCCAGTAGCCGCCGTGCAGCAGTACGATCGTGCCGCGGGCGGCAGGAGCATCCGGGGCCGCCGACCACCACTCGATGTGCTGGTCGGCGTCCGCGCCGTAGGTCTCTATACGCGGCGAAGCCCCCGTCACGCCCCTTCGACCGAACCCGGGGCGAGGAAGTCGACGCCGTTCGCGGCCGACAGGCGCACGACCTCATCGGGGTCGGTGACGTTGTGGAGGAGGCTGAACAGATTGGCCAGCTTGCCGCCGGGGCTCACCCAGAACAGCGACTTCGCATCCGACTCCTGCTTGTTGTAGTAGGCGTGCGGGATGTTGCGGGGCATCTGCACGAGGTCGCCGGGGCCGGCGGTGGTCCACTGGCCGTCGAGGTAGAGGGTGTACACGCCCTCGAAGACGTAGATGAACTCGTCTTGGGTGGGGTGCACGTGCGGCGGAACACCGGTGCCCGCGGGGTCGTAGGAGAGCCACGCGTAGGCGCTCGCGCTCTCGATCTTCGTCGTGTAGGTGTGACCGAGCACGTTCCAGACGCGGCCGTTGAACGCCTCGTCGGCTCGGACGATGCCGGCGGGCAGGTCGCCCAGGATGATCTCTTCGGTGCTCAACGTCGTGCTCCTTCGGTTGCGGGTGTGGTGCCAGTGTGCCCGACGGGGCGGCGGTTTGCACAGGATGCCATCGGCGGGCGAGCTCATGTCCTATGCTCACCTCAGCGACACATGTCGCGCAGACGGGGGTGAGTGATGGGGAGAAGCGTTGCGCGCAGTCGCGCCACGATGCTGGTGGCGGCCATGGCGGTGTCGGCGGTGATCGCACTCGGGGGTGCCCTCCCCGCCGGCGGAACCGAGAGACCCGATGGCACGGGTAGCGGTCTCGGAGCCGCCTCGGGCGACCGGGGCACCTGGGCGGATGCACCTGCCGGAGCAGCCGACGGCCCGCTCGGGAGCGCTGCCGCGCCGAGTCCGACCGACCGGAGCGGCCAGCTGCCACCCCTCTCCGAGGTTGAACCCGATCCGGCGACCACGGGCACCATCGAAGGCCGGGCGGTCTACGCCGCCACGGACGAGCAGGGTGAACGTCCCGGCTACGACATCAAGGTCGAGCTCGACCGTTCCGTCGGCGACACCGACGACTTCGAGACCGTCACCTTCACCTACGGACCCGACTTCAGGTTCGACGGGCTCGAGCCCGGGCGCTACCGGCTGCACTTCGTCGATGAAGCGCAGCAGAATGTTCGCAACGAGTACTACGACAGCACCCCATACGACTGGGACGCCGACGTGATCTCGGTCGAGGCGGGGCAGGTCGTCGGCGGCATCGTCGCGAGCCTGAACCCGTGGGGCGTCTACACCTACCGCTATGGTGGCGACAACCGCTACGACGTCGCCGCACTGATCTCGACCCTCGCGTTCGAGCCGGGCGTGCCCGTGCTCTACATCGCGAGCGGCGAGAAGTTTCCGGATGCTCTGAGTGCGGGCCCGGCCGCCGCGCACCAGCGCGGTGCGATGCTGCTCGTGCAAGCGGACTCGGTGCCGAAGGCGACACGTTCAGCGATCGACACCCTCAAGCCGCAGAAGATCGTCATCGTCGGCGGTGAGGCATCCGTCTCGGCCCGCGTCTACTCTCAACTGTCGGCGCTCCAGCCGAACATCGAGCGGATCGGCGGCGCCGACCGGTACGAGGTCTCCCGCAACGTCATCGACTACGCCTTCTGCGGTGAGGTGGAGGGCGAGTGTGCCGACGGCGCGGCGACGGTGTTCGCGGCGAGCGGCGCCAACTTCCCGGATGCGCTGTCAGCCGGGCCTGCCGCTGCCCACGTCGACGGGGCGGTGCTGCTCGTGCCCGGCCGCGACTGGAAGGTCGACGATGCGACGGAGGCCCTGCTGCATCGTCTCGGCACCCACCACCTCTACGTGACCGGAGGCCCCGCGACCGTCAGCGAGGCCGTGGAGTTCGACCTGGTCAGCGCCCTGCCCGTGGGCGGCGGGCTCTCGCGCATCGGCGGCGCAGACCGTTACGAGGTCTCGGCGAATGTCAACGCCACGGTCTTCACGACGGGAGAGACGGCGTTCCTGGCCTCGGGCGCGGTGTTCGCCGACGCCCTGTCGGGCGGGCCGGTCGCGGCGACCATCGACGCACCCCTGTTCCTCGCCCAGAAGGACTGCTACCCGGAGTCGGTGTGGAACGGCATCCGCCGCTACGACACCATCGACCTGTTGCTCCTCGGCGGCCCCAACACCCTCAGCGAGTCGGTCTACAACGTGGAATACCTCTGCTGAGCGTCGGCGGAGCCTCTCGTGGCACCCGCGGCAGGATTCGGGTGGTGGGTCTCGCCCATTGTCAACCCGACGGCGCGGTAGGTCACGCGGCCGTACGGTGAGAGGCCACACGGAAGGAACCTCATGGATCTCGGACTCCTCGGCGGCTACCGCCTCCCCACAGCGATCCGCGGCGCGTACGGCGTCGAGACCGCGCAGCAGCTCGCCGACCAGCTCGGTGTCACGAAAGCGCCCACCGCCGACCTGGCACCCGACGCCGATGCTGCCTACCTGGCGCTCAAGCGCGGCGACACCTCGCCCGCTCGCACGCTCCTGGTCGACAAGCTCGGGGTCAGCGAGTCGAACGCCGACGCCGCTCTCGCCAAGTTGCCGCCGCTCTAGCGGGCAGGCCCGCGGCGGCGCCGAGCGCGGACGAACAGCGCGCCGCCGAGCAGCAGGGCGAGCACGGCGATCAGCGCGCCGATGCCCACAGGGGCGACGGATGCGCCGGTCGCGGCGAGCTCACCGGGGGTAGGCGCGGCGCCCGGCGCCGACCCGTCGCCCGACCCCGGCCCGCCCGAACCCGGCTCGCCCGTGCCCGGAGTGCCCGGCTCGCCCGGCCCCGGCGGTTCGGGCGAGTCGAGATCGACGAGTGGGCTCGCCGACCCCGGCGCCGCCCACATCGAGATCGGGGACAGCGTGAGGTCCCAGGTCGACCAGTTCTCCGACTGCCACTGGCCCATCGTGATGCCGGCGGGCGAGCCCTGCCCTCCGAGGGCTGCGGTGCCGTCGCCGGCCACGACCGCGAGCGCTCCCGCCTGCGGCTCGAAGGTCCACGTCTGCAGGGGTGACGACGAGCTCGCCGGGTCGGCGCACTGGTCGCCGACGAGGGTCGAGCCGTTCGAGGTCGCGCACAGGCCCGCGCCCGGTGCCACCAGCTGGAAGCTCGTCGAGGTGGCGGGCAGGAGCGACCAGTCCTGCTGGGCGGAGTACGCCACGCCCTGCTGCGAGGTGATCGGCTGACCGTACTGCAGGGCGTCGGGCGCGACCCAGACATGGCCGTCGGTCTGCGTGATCTGGTACTCCGACACGAGCACCGGCTCGAGGCTCACCGACGGTCCGGCCGTGGTGGTGGTGAACGTAGCCGTCGCGATACCGGCGGCCAGGTAGCTGCCGCCTCCGCCGCCACCGGCTCCCGCGTAGTCGCCGGTGGAACCGCCGCCTCCGCCGCCTCCGCCCCAGCCGCCACCGCCGCCTCCGCCTGAACCGCCGCCCCAGTCGTGGAACGGGTTCGAGCTGCCGTTGCTGCCGGTGCCTCCGGTGCCGCCGACGCCCCAGCCGCCGTTCGAGCCGCCGCTGGCGTACTTCCCGTCGTGCTCACCGGCGGAGCCCGCGCTCAGGAAGGTACCCGCCGTGCCTGCTCCGGTGTCGCCGTCGACCTGCGTCGGGGTCTGGCCCGCGCACCCCGACACCACGCAGCCGTTTCCGCCGCCGGAGTTGCCGTTGTGCTCGGCGAGGCCGCCGGCCCCGCCCCCGCCGCCGGCGACGGTGAGCCACTGACTGCATCCGGAGTCGGCTGCCACACCGGAGAACCCGCCGCCTCCGCCGCCGGTCCCCTCGACCGGGATGACGTTGCCGCCACCGGCGGCACCCCCGCCGAATCCGCCGCCTCCCGGCACGTACTGGTAGGGAGCGATGCTCGGATCGATCGGTTGCTGCGACGCGTCGCCGCCGTTGCCGCCGACCTGGGCGTAGATCGTGGCGCCCGGTGCGAGCGGGATGGTCGCGGTGACCTGTCCGCCCGCGGCCCCCGGGTTCGTTCCGCTGTCACCGATGCCGGCACCGCCGTTGCCGCCCGAGACGATGACGGTCACGGCGTTCGCACCCACCGGCTGGGTGAAGGCGTTCGCGGAGCAGGCGCTGGTCGAGGAGAACACCGTCTGCGAGTAGAGCGAGCCTGTGGTGCTCTGCGTGGTGAGACCCGCATCCTTCACCGTTGTGGGCGTCGCACCCGTCGCGTCGCCGAGATCGAGCCGGGCGGGAGCCGCCGCCTGGGGGCCCGCAGGCTCGGCGGTCGAATCGGATGCGCCGGTCGCGCCGGTCGCGCCGGGTGCGGTCGGCGTCACCGGAGGAAGGGGCGGTGCGGTCGCCGTGACCGAGGTCACGAGCGCCAGCTGCCCGGCGTACCCGACCCAGCCGCCGGCCGCGGGAAGCATCAGCGTCGGAGACGCCGACGACGGGTCGTTGAAGGAGAACACGCCGTTCAGGGCGTTGTCGACGATGACCGGGGGGATGGTGGAGATCGATCCGCCGGGCACCGCGAAGCTCTGCGCCTCCAGAACAGGGATGTTCTCTGCGCTCGCCCACGCCGCCACCCCGTCATTGGGGTCGAGGCCCTGCAGGTTCTGGGTGCCGGCGGCGTAGGTGGGCGCCACCCAGCCTTCCCAGTCGGTCGCCGTCGGAACGCGCCAACCGCCGAGCCCGAGAGGGTTCGTGGGCAGGAAGTCGGGAACGGGGATGACGCTCGGCACGACTGTCGTCGCTGCGACGACCGACGGTGTTGCTGCGGCCTGCCAGACGTTGTACACGCAGAGCGCGACGAGGTTCTCGCAGTACTGGTCGGCATTGGTGTCGGGGAACTGCAGGGCGTCGGTCGTCCAGAGGTCGTACGTGCCCCCGTCGCCCGAGCGGAAGTCGACGGCGGTGCCGTCGGGGATGGTGGGCAGGTTGCTCGTGGCGACCTCGGTCCAGGCGGGGATGTCCAGCTGCAGCTGGGCGTAGAACTCGGCGATCTTCTGAGGGTCGTCCTGCGCCAGCTGCTGCACCCCGGGCGCGGCGGCGTTCTCCCAGTGAACGGCCTCGGCGTAGGCGTTGAACAGCTGACCGGAGAGGTTCACGTAGTAGTCGAGCAGGGCGTGCATCGACGCGAGGTACTCGCTCGTCCAGGTGGCCTGCGACGGGGGTTCGGATGCCGACACGGTCGCGTTCGCCCACCACGCCTGACGGTAGACGGCGATGATGCCGTCAGCGCCCTCCGACCCGAGCAGCGCGTTCGACAGGTCGGCGAGGTAGGTCTTGCCGTAGTCGCGAAGGTTCGTGATGGTGTCGATATCGGTGGAGTCGGGGAGATAGGGGTTGCTCACGTTGTTGGTCGACGCGTCGGCTGCCAGCTCGCACACCGCCTGCACGCTGCTCTGGATGTTCGCGATGTTGTTGTTCTCGTCGGCGACCTGCAGGTCGTAGTTCGTCTGGGTGAGCTGGCTCTGAATGGCGTACTCGGCGTTCGTGAGCTGGTTCGCGAGCGCGTTCACCGACGCCTGGATCGAGTTCAACTGCTGCTGCTGGGCTGCTTGATCGGCGAGCAGCTGGGCGTCGTCCTGGTTGTCGTCGTTGTTGCCGAGCATGAGGTTGAGCAGCCAGCCCGCGCCGTCGGTGGCGCCGTCGGCGAGGGCGTTCGAGGCGATGGAGGTGATGAAGCCGAAGATGGCGGAGCCCTCGTCGCCGAGCTCGTCGTCGCCGACCACAGGCTGGGCGGCGCCGGCGGTGCTCGGCACGATGAGACAGGATGCGGCGGTGTCGTCTGCGAGCGCCGGGGCCGCCGCTGCGACGGTCAGAGCTGTGACGCTCGACGCGGCGAGCGCCGTTCCGAGTGCGAGTGCGAGCATCCGTGAAGGCGTGCGTGACATCGAGTTCTCCCCCTGACCGCCGGAGGATCGACCAGACCATCCTGCAAAGACGACATGCAGATGGAACGCTAGCGCCGCCAGCCATCCGCACGGACTGGTACCGGGTACCAGTCTCTGCAGCCCCCGTCAGTCTTTGGGCAACCGGATGCCGTAGACGGCGAGCTTGCGGTAGACGGTGGCGCGACTCATGCCCAGCTCGGTCGCGGCGTCGTCGATCGAGATGCCGGGCCTCGTGAGCACCCGCACCATCTCGTCGCGCTCGAAGGCCTTGATGCGGGGGAGGTGCTCGGCCCGGGACAGCAGCTCGGGCGGGAGGTGGCGCGGCTCGACCACGTCGGTCCGCACCGCCGCGTCCTTCATCGCCGTGGCGAGCTCCGCCACGTTGCCCGGCCAGGCGTAGTCGGTGAGCACTCGCGCGGCCGAGGGGGTGATCTCGACCCCGCGCCCCCGCGCCCGCGCGGCGAGGTGACCGGCGAGCGGCAGGATGTCGGCGGTGCGCTCGCGCAGCGGTGGCACCTGCACGACGGTGTCGACGAGGCCCGACAGCGGATGCGGGAGGTCGTCGAAGCGCTCGGCCGTCAGGCCGTAGGAGCCACCCACCGAACGACGGGCGTCGAGCACCAGCGCGGTCAGGCGTTCGGCCGCCGCGGCGGGGAGGTCGTCGGTGTCGCAGATGACGAACGCGGTGTCGGGGTGGGTGAGTTCCGGGGTCCAGAACGCCAGCCAGGAGTCGACGTCGTGCGGTTCGGGGGCGCGCACCGAGAGCAGACGGATGCGCGGATCGACGACCCGCTGCGCCTGCGCGATGAGCGTGGCCCGCCCGGTGCCCCGTTCGCCGACCGCCGCCACCACGCGGCCCGCGCGGAGCGCCGTGACCGTCTGGGCGAGCGCCTCCGTCCACGCCTCCGAGAGCTCGAGCGGGCCGGGGCCGCCTGGCGCGTTCCGCAGCGCCTCGATGCGGAACACCTGGCCCCGCGCGGTGCGTCGCGGGGGCCGGTGCCCCTGCGATCGCGCGAGCATGAGGTTCGCGGTCGAGGTGGCGGCGGTCTGGGCGAGCGCGAGCAACAGGTCGGAGCGCGCATCCGACCAGGTGGTGAAGTTCACCGCGCCCTCCAGCCGACCGGTCAACGGATCGAAGATGGGTGCCGCAGCGCAGGTGTAGCCGCAGAGGCTCCGCGAGTAGTGGTCGTCGGCCCGCACGAGCGAGGGCACCCTGTCGGCGAGCGCCAGCCCGAGACCGTTGGTGCCCGCCTCGCGCTCGGAATACGAGAAGCCGGGCGCGAGGTGCACCCGGTCGAGCGCCTGAAGGAGCTGCTGGTCGCCGCTCAGCCGGTTGAGCACGAGCCCGTCGGCGTCGGTGAGCATGAGGCCCACGGGCTCCGAGGCGAGGGTGCTGTGCAGCTCGGCGAGCACTTCGCGCCCGCACTCGGAGAACAGCGACTCGTCGTCCCAGGTGCCCGAGAACACGGGCTGCACCTCGTCGAGGGGAACGCCGTAGCTCTCACTGCGCTGCCAGGAGGCGAGCAGGCGCGCGGGGAGCGCCGCCACGGGGGCGGTGTGCACCTCAGCCCGGGAGGGCAGTTCGCGAGCGTTCATCAGCACCTTCGCAGTCGACCGTCGCGGCAAGTCTAAATCGGCCCCGGCTCGGTGTCTCCTGTGCCCGTCTCACATTGAGATACGCCACAGGCCACCTGCCTCCACTCGCCGTCTACCGTCGTCGGCAGGGATCGAGATCCCGCGACATGCGGCAAAGGAGCAGACATGTACAGCAAAGACGGCGAGAACTTCTTCATCGTCGACGCCCACGTGGCGTTGTGGGATGCGCGGCCCGAGAATCAGCGCAACATCCACGGCAAGCAGTTCATCGACTGCTTCTACGACTACCACGCGAACCTCTCACCCGAGTCGGAGAAGTGGAGCTACGAGGAGTACCTCTACCAGGGCGGGGAGCGCTTCATGCGCGACGTGTTCGTCGACGACATCGTCGACCACGCCATCTTCCAGCCGGCCGCCCTCGGCGAGTTCTACGTGAACGGCTTCGGCCAGACCGAGGAGGCGTGGGCCCTCACCCAGGCGCACCCCGACAAGCTCACCTACAACCACAACTTCGACCCGCGCAACGGCGAGGCCGGCCTCGATCAGCTGCGCGCCGACGCCGAGCGCTTCGGCCTCAAGGGCGTGAAGCTCTACACGGCCGAATGGCACGGCGACTCGCGCGGCTGGAAGCTCGACGACCCATGGGCCTACCGCTACTTCGAGGTGTGCCGTGAACTCGGCATCACGAACATCCACGTGCACAAGGGCCCGACCATCCGCCCGCTCGACCGCGACGCCTTCGACGTCGCCGACATCGACCACGCCGCCACCGACTTCACCGACCTGAACTTCGTGGTCGAGCACGTCGGCCTCCCGCGCCTGGAGGACTTCTGCTGGATCGCGACGCAGGAACCCAACGTGCACGGCGGGCTCGCGGTGGCGATGCCGTTCATCCACACCCGCCCGCGCTACTTCGCCCAGATCATCGGCGAGCTCATCTACTGGATCGGGGAGGACCGCATCCAGTTCTCGAGCGACTACGCGCTGTGGACGCCGAAGTGGCTGGTGGAGGCCTTCGTCGACTTCCAGATCCCGGAGGACATGACCGAGTACGCGCCCATCACGATGGACCAGAAGCGCAAGATCCTCGGCCTCAACGCGGCGAAGATGTACGACATCCCGGTGCCGGCCGAGCTGCAGATCCCGGATGCCGACGAGACCGAGACCGGACCGCGTCAGCCCGAGCGCGCCGACCTGGCGGCCGTGTGATGGGCACCGCAGAAGCGCTCCTCGTGCTGAACGAGAGCGACGTGATGCGCGCCCTCGACGCCGTGATCGACCCGGAGCTCGATGAACCGATCACCGATCTCGGCTTCGTGCGGTCGGTGCGCTTCACCGAGCTCGGGGTGGAGGTGCACCTGCGCCTCCCGACGTCGTTCTGCGCGCCCAACTTCGCCTACCTGATGGCGTCGGATGCGAAGGATGCGCTGACCGCGCTCCCGGAGATCGGCAGCGTGGTCGTGGAGCTCGACGACCACCACGACTCGGGCATCATCAATGCCGGGCTCGCGGCCGACGCCGGGTATCGCGGCACCTTCCGGCACGAGGCCGAGGACGATCTCGAGGAGCTGCGAGCCACCTTCCAGCGCAAGGCCCACACCGCAGCGATGGAGCGGGCGCTCACCGCCCTGCTGCGCTCGCGGAGCGATCTCGACGAAACGGGTGTCGCATCCGTCGTGCTCGGCGATCTGCCCGACGACCCCGCCACGGCCGCCCTGCTGCGCCGCCGCGCGGCGATCGGCCTCGACGCGCTGCCGAACTCGCCCGTGCTCGTCGACGACCACGGGGTGCCGCACCCCCCGGCGTCCGCTGCGCTGGCGCTGCGCCGGGCGCGGTCGACGCGCATCTCGATCGACGGGAACGCCCACTTCTGCCGGGGCCTCCTGGCCACCCGCTACCCGGGGTCGGAAGCCGACCAGGCACCGCGGGCCGACGAGAACTTCTTCCCCGTCACCTCCCTCCTCCGCACCACACGAAAGAGCGTCGCATGAGCACCATGAAGGCAGTCCAGGTGGTCGGGTACCACCAGAACCTCGAGCTGACCGAGATCGACAAGCCCGAGGTCTCGGGGCCCTTCGACGTGATCGTGCGGATCGGCGGCGCCGGGGTGTGCCGCACCGACCTGCACATCCTCGAGGGTCAGTGGGAGGAGAAGTCGGGTGTGGCGCTGCCCTACACGATCGGGCACGAGAACGCCGGGTGGGTGGATGCGATCGGCAGCGCCGTCACGAACGTGGCGGTCGGCGACAAGGTAATCGTTCATCCGCTCATCACCTGCGGGCTGTGCCGGGCCTGCCGCCTCGGCGACGACGTGCACTGCACGCAGAGCGAGTTCCCGGGCATCAACACCCACGGCGGGTATGCCGAGTTCCTGCGCACGAGCGCACGGAGCGTCGTGCGCATCGCCGACTCTCTCGAACCCGCCGACGTGGCGGCGCTCGCCGACGCCGGGCTCACCGCGTACCACGCTGCGGCCAAGGCGGCGCGCAGGCTCGGGCCCGCCGACCGGTGCGTGATCATCGGCGCCGGGGGGCTCGGGCACATCGGCATCCAGGTGCTGAAGGCTCTCACTGCCTCGGAGCTCATCGTCGTCGACCGCAACCCGGCGGCGCTCGAGCTGGCGGCCTCGCTCGGGGCCGACCACACCGTGGTGGCGGCTGCCGACGGCTCGCACGTCACGCGGGTGCTCGAGCTCACCGACGGGGTCGGCGCAGAGGTGGTCGTCGATTTCGTGGGGGAGGGCGGTTCGACCGCAGAGGGTGTGCAGATGCTGCGGCAGGCCGGCGACTTCTACGTGGTGGGCTACGGCGAGAACATCGACATCCCCACCATCGACATCATCTCGAACGAGATCAACTTCATCGGCAACCTCGTGGGCAGCTACAACGACCTCACCGAGCTCATGGTGCTCGCGGCCAAAGGGCTCGTCACGCTGCACACGGCGACGTATGCGCTCGACGACTTCCAGACGGCGATCGACGATCTCGACGCGGGGCGCGTGCGGGGCCGCGCGATCCTCGTTCCCTAGAGAGGCGCCGAGCGCCCGACCTGCCCCTTCCATCCCGAAACGCGACACGACGACGACGTCAGGAGACACCCATGTCGAACCCCAAGATCCGCACCGTCATCAGCCCAGGGCGCTACGTCCAGGGCCCCGGAGCCATCACCCGCCTCGGCGAGTACCTCGCCCCCATCGGCTCGACCCCTCTGCTCGTCGCCGACGACGTGGTGTGGGGCTTCGTCGGTCACGACGTCGAGGTCTCGCTCACCGCCGCCGGGCTCCCGGTGCGGCGCGAGAAGTTCAACGGCATCCCGAGCGCCGGAGAGATCGACCGGCTCGTCACCGTGATCGAGGAGGCCGGAGCGGATGTGGTGGTCGCTTTGGGCGGCGGCAGCACGATCGACGCGGTGAAGTCGGCGGGCTTCCTCGCGGGCATCCGGTGGGTGACCGTGCCCTCGGTGGCGTCGACGGATGCGCCCACCTCGGCGCTCGCCGTCATCTACACCGAGGACGGCGCGTTCGAGGAGTACCGCTTCTTCCCCCGCAACCCCGACCTCGTGCTGGTCGACTCCCAGCTCGTCGCGAACGCGCCCGCGGCGTTCCTCGCCGCCGGGGTCGGCGATGCGCTGGCGACCTGGCTCGAGGCGCGGGCCACCCAGCGCTCGAACTCGAACACGATGGCCGGCGGTCTGCCGACCGAGACCGGCACGGCGCTGGCGCGGCTGAGCTGGGAGGTGCTGTGGGAGAACGCCCTCCCCGCGCTCGACGCGGTGCGCGACCACGTCGTGACGCCGGCGGTGGAGAAGGTGATCGAGGCGAACACGCTGCTCTCCGGTCTCGGGTTCGAGTCGGGCGGTCTCGCCGCGGCGCACGCCATCCACAACGGACTCACGGCCGCACCGCAGACCCACGGGCTGGCGCACGGGCAGAAGGTGAACATCGGATCCATCACCCAGCTGGTGCTCGAAGGGGCGCCGACCGCCGACATCCGCGACTTCATCGAGTTCACCACCCGGGTGGGCCTGCCCACCACGCTCACCGAGATCGGACTCAGCGCCGACTCGGCCGAACTCGCCCAGGTCGCGGAACTCGCCACCGTGCCGGGCGAGACCATCCACGCGATGCCGTTCGAGGTGCGACCCGACGAGGTCGTGGCGGCGCTGAAGTCGATCGAACGCTTCGCGCGCCGGGTGCGTGAGGAAGCGGGGCTGCCGGAGCCCGTTCGGTACGAGGCGCACCACTAGGGCGCGTGCCGCTCGAGGAACTCGAACACCTCCGTCGTGTCCACCCCCGTGAAACCCGACGTGGGCATCGCCGCGTGCAGTGACGAGTTGAGGCGGGCCGAGGGGTGCGCCTGCCCCTCCCATCGCGAGGCGAGCCCGGCGGGTGGGAGACGGCAGCACGACTCGTCGGGGCAGCTCGACGCGAAGCGATGCGCGGTGTCGCGCCCGCGGAACCACTTCGCGTGCGCGAACGCCGTGCCCACCGACACCGAGAACTGCCCGCGGGCGGAGGGCTGGATGCGCGAGGTGCACCAGTAGGTTCCCGCCGGCTTGTCGGTGTACTGGTGGTAGGGGCTGAACCTGTCCTCCACGTCGAACACGCGCCGCGCGCTCCAGAACCGGCACACCGTCTGCCCTTCGACGGCGCCGAGCGCATCCGTCGGGAACTGCACGCTGTCGTTCTCGTACGCCTTCGAGATCGACCCCGACTCGTGAACCTTCAAGAAGTGCACCGGGATGCCGAGGTGCTGGGTGGCGAGGTTCGTGAACCGGTGCGCCGCGGTCTCGTAGCTCACGCCGAAAGCGTCGCGCAGGTCTTCGACCGACAGCTCCCGCGCATCCTTCGCCTCCGACAGGATGCGCACCGCAGCCGCCTCGGGTACGAGCAGCGCCGCCGCGAGGTAGTTCGTCTGCACCCGCTGCTGCAGGAACTCGCCGTAGTCGCGCGGCTCCGCGTGCCCGAGCACGTGCGACGCGAGCGCCTGCAGCACCACTGAGCGCGGGTCAGCATCGGGGCTCTGCCCGAGCGGCACGTAGATGCGTCCGTTGCGCAGGTCGGTCACCGAGCGGGTCGACCCCGGCAGGTCGCCGGCGTAGTGCAGCGTGAACCCGAGGTGCGACGCCAGATCGGATGCGACCCGCTGCGACAACGGACCACCGGTGTGCCCCACCGCGGCATGCAGCCCCGCCGCCACCTGCTCGAGCTCGGCGAAGTAGTTGTGGCGGGCGCGCATCGACTTGCGCAGCAGCGTGTTGGCCCGCCGCGCCTCCTCGGGTGTCGCCGCCCGCTCGGTGTGCACCCGCTCGAGCTCACGGTGGAGGCTCAGGATGGTGCGGATGGTGTCGTCGCTCAGCGACTTGCGGAGGGGCAGCGGTGCCAGCCCGAGCGACGCGAACAGAGGGCCGCGCTGCGCGCGCTCGAGGGCGATCTCGAGGGCTGCCCGCTCGCTCGGCGGCTCCGCGCTCATGAGCTGCTGCACGCCGACCCCGAGGGCCGAGGCGAAGCGCTGCAGTTCGCCGAGCTTCAGCTCGCGGCGACCGTTCTCGACGACCGACACCTGCGAGGGCGCGCGCCCGATGGCAGTGCCGAGCTCGTCGAGGGTGAGGCCGCGCTCGGTGCGCAGCTGGCGGATGCGGCGGCCGATGGTGAGGGAGTCGAGCATGAATCCATCGTGCGCGGGGGAGAGGGACGTCGTCGTCATTCCAGAAGTGTCGCAGAAGCCGTTCTTCGAGAAAACAGAAGAAGCGGGAAATTTCTGCCGAGATTTCGGGAGAAGAACCCTTGTGCAGGCCCCAGAGTCGAACCCAAGCAAGAATTCGACCGCATTGGAGCATCGAGATGAGCACCACCACCCGCCACGGAGACGACACCCGCCCCGGCCAGCAGACGCAGACGGCAGCCGAGCTCGAGACGAGCTGGAAGACCGACGCCCGCTGGAACGGCATCCAGCGCGACTACAGTGCCGAAGACGTCGTGGCCCTGCGCGGACGGGTCGCCGAAGACAGCACGCTCGCCCGCCGCGGCGCCGAGCGGCTCTGGGAGCTCATCCACCGCGACGACGAGTGGGTGGCGGCTCTCGGCGCCCTCACCGGCAACCAGGCGGTGCAGCAGGTGCGCGCCGGCCTCGAGGCCATCTACCTCTCCGGGTGGCAGGTGGCCGCCGACGCGAACCTGAGCGGCCAGACCTACCCCGACCAGAGCCTCTACCCGGCCAACTCGGTGCCGGCGGTGGTGCGCCGCATCAACAACGCGCTGCTGCGCGCCGACCAGATCGAGTTCGCCGAGACGGGCAGCGCCGAGAGCGACACCGAGTGGCTGGCCCCCATCGTCGCGGATGCGGAGGCCGGCTTCGGCGGCCCGCTGAATGCCTACGAGCTGATGAAGTCGATGATCCAGGCCGGCGCCGCGGGCGTGCACTGGGAAGACCAGCTGGCCAGCGAGAAGAAGTGCGGGCACATGGGGGGCAAGGTGCTCATCCCGACCAGCCAGCACATCCGCACCCTCAACGCGGCCCGCCTCGCCGCCGACGTGGCCGGAGTGCCGACGATCATCATCGCCCGCACCGACTCGCTCGCCGCGAACCTCATCACGAGCGATGTCGACGACCGCGACAAGCCGTTCCTCGACGGCACCCGCACCCCGGAGGGCTTCTACGGCACGACCCCCGGCATCGACACCGTCATCTCGCGCGGCCTGGCCTACGCCCCCTACGCCGACCTGCTGTGGGTGGAGTCGTCGGAGCCCGACCTCGAGCTCGCCCGCGAGTTCGCCGCCGCCGTCCACGAGGAGTTCCCCGGCAAGCTGCTCGCCTACAACTGCAGCCCCAGCTTCAACTGGAAGTCGAAGCTGACGGATGCGCAGATCGCCACCTTCCAGAGCGACCTGTCGGAGCTCGGCTACAAGTTCCAGTTCATCACCCTCGCGGGCTTCCATGCCCTGAACCACTCCATGTACACCCTCGCCCGTGCCTACGGCGAGACGCACATGAGCGCCTACGTCGAGCTGCAGGAGGCCGAATTCGCCTCCGAGGCCGACGGCTACACCGCCACGAGACACCAGCGTGAGGTGGGCACCGGCTACTTCGACCGGATCGCCACGGCCCTGAACCCCGAGAGCGCCACCCTCGCGCTCGTGGGTTCGACCGAATCCGAGCAGTTCCACTGAGCTGCACCACCGTTCCCTCGATTCCGCAGTCCTCCGAAAGGCAGACGACCATGTCCCACCCCAGCCCCAGCAGCATCCGCGTGCACGCCGAGCACGGCGACCGCCACGACGAGATCCTCACCCCCGAGGCGCTCGCCTTCCTCACCCGCCTCCACGACCAGTTCGCGGGCCGCCGCCAGGAGCGCCTCAACGCGCGCATGGCCCAGCGCAAGGCCATCGAGAACGGCCGCGACCTGCGGTTCCTCCCCGAGACGCGCTCGATCCGCGAGAACACCTCGTGGCAGGTCGCGGGCGCCGGCCCCGGCCTGGAAGACCGCCGGGTCGAGATCACCGGCCCCACCGACCCGAAGATGACGGTGAACGCCCTCAACTCGGGGGCGAAGGCCTGGCTCGCCGACCTCGAAGACGCCACGAGCCCGACCTGGTCGAACATCGTCGGCGGCCAGTTGTCGCTGCACGACGCCATCCGCGACCGGCTCGACTACACCAGCCCCGAGGGCAAGCACTACCGCGTCGAGGCGGCTCCGGATGCGCGCCCCACCATCATCATGCGGCCCCGCGGCTGGCACCTGGTCGAGAAGCACCTGCGCTACACCGACCGCGCCGGCTACACGCGCGCGGCGAGCGCGTCGCTCGTCGACTTCGGGCTGTACTTCTTCCACAACGCCGAGGCGCTCATCGCCGGCGGCCGCGGGCCGTACTTCTACCTGCCGAAGCTCGAGAACCACCTCGAGGCCCGATTGTGGGACGACGTGTTCACCTTCTCGGAGGCAGCCCTGCGCATCCCGCACGGCACCATTCGCGCCACCATCCTCATCGAGACCATCTCGGCGGCCTTCGAGATGGACGAGATCCTCTACGAGCTCCGCGACCACGCCGCGGGCCTCAACGCCGGCCGATGGGACTACATCTTCAGCCTCATCAAGAACTACCGCGACCGCGGCCGCAGCTACGTGCTCCCCGACCGCGACCTCATCACCATGACCGTTCCGTTCATGCGCGCCTACACCGAGCTGCTCGTGCAGACCTGCCACAAGCGGGGAGCGCACGCCATCGGAGGGATGAGCGCGTTCATCCCGAACCGGCGCGACCCCGAGGTCACCTCGCGTGCCCTGGCCAAGGTCGCCGACGACAAGCGGCGCGAGGCCGGCGACGGTTTCGACGGCACCTGGGTGGCGCATCCCGACCTCATCCCCACCGCGCGCGCCGAGTTCGACGCGGTGCTCGGCGACCGCCCGAACCAGGTCGACCGCCAGCGCCCCGAGGTTCACGTGACGGCGGCGCAGCTGGTCGACCTGAGCGCCATCGAGCACCGGGTGACGGATGCGGGGGTGCGGTCGAACGTGTCGGTCGCGCTGCGGTACATCGAGAGCTGGCTGCGCGGGGTCGGCGCCGCGGCGATCGACAACCTCATGGAGGACGCCGCGACGGCCGAGATCTCGCGGTCGCAGCTGTGGCAGTGGATCCACCAGGGCATCGTCACCGAGGAGGGCACCCGCATCACCCGCGGCTACGTCGAGGGGGTGCTGCACGAGGTGATGCGCGGCCTCGACCGCTCGCTAGCCGACCGCTTCGACGACGCGGAGAACATCGTGCGCATGGTGGCGCTGGAGGAGGAGTTCCCGACCTTCCTCACCATCCCGGCCTACGCGCACTACCTCGTCGACTCGGCCCCGGTGCGCGAAGCGGTGGCTGCCTAGAGCGGCGAGGAGCGGGAGGGGCGGATGACCGGAACATCCGCCCCTCCCATGCTTTTGTCAGACAGGCATACGGTCTATTGACAAGGTGCATGCATACGAATAGTTTGTGGTCAGATCAAAGGAGATTGACCATGACCTACGTCGCCGGTTCCCATCACGTCACCCTCTCCGTGGGCCACGCCCAGGAGGACGTCGACTTCCACACCCGCGTGCTCGGGCTGCGCTTCATCAAGAAGACGGTGCTCTACGACGGCTCGGCGCCCGTCTACCACCTGTACTACTCCAACGCGAACGGCGATCCCTCGGCCGTCATCACGACCTTCCCGTGGGCGCAGGCCGGGCTCTACGGCATCCGCGGCACGAACCAGGCCCGCGAGGTGCTGCTGTCGGTGCCGCCGCGCTCGCTCGAGTTCTGGGCCGGCCGCCTCAAGGAGCACGGCATCGAGAGCTCGTTCGAAGACGTCTTCGGCGGCCGTCGCCTCAACCTCCGCCACCCCTCGGGCATCGAGTACGTGCTCATCGAGGTCGACGACGACCCCCGCGTCGGCTACACCGGCAACGGCGTGGGCATCGAGAACGCCATCCACGGCATCTACGGTGTGGGCATCCACGTCTTCGACCAGGACCGCATGGTCGACTTCGGCAAGGAGGCGTTCTTCGCCGCCGGCGACGTGGAGGAGGAGGGCGACCGCGCCCGCTACCGAGTGGGCGAGGGCGCCGGCAACTTCGTCGAGCTCACCGGCAACCGCACCGACGAGCAGGGCACCTGGCGCTACGGCGCCGGCGCCTACCACCACTTCGCCTGGAACCTCGACAACCTCGAGAACCAGAACGAGGTGAAGTTCGACATCGAGGGTGCGGGCTACACCGACATCTCCGAGCTCAAAGACCGCACCTACTTCAAGTCGCACTACGTGCGCACGCCTGGCGGTGCGTTGTTCGAGCTCGCCGTCACCCACAACGAGGGCGGCTGGGACTGCGACGAGTCGCCCGAAGAGCTCGGCCGCGCCTTCATGCTGCCGCCGCAGTTCGAGCACGAGCGCGACTCGATCATGGCCAAGCTCGAGCCGTTGCGCGACGAGGACTGAGCGGTCGCATGACCGTGGCTCAGCATGAGTCGTGGGGCGACGAGGGCGCACAGCTCGCCGTCGTCGCCCTGCACGGGCGCGGGCAGCCGCCGGAGTTCCTGCACGGGCTGGTGGAGCGGCTCGACGTGCCGGGCATCCGGTGGATCGCGCCGTCGGCCGAGGGGCGCAGCTGGTACCCGCACCCCTTCCTCGACCCGTCGCCCGAGAACGCGACGGCGCTCGCGCGAGCGCTCGAGGTGGTGACGGATGCCGTCGAGTCGGCCCGCGCATCCGGCTTCGACCGTGTGGCGGTGCTCGGGTTCTCGCAGGGCGCGTGCACGCTCGCGCACCTGCTGCTGACGCGCGACGTCGTCGTCGACGGGGCCGTTCTGTTCACGGGCGGGTACGTCGGCGCGGCCGAGCTGGCGCCCGGCGCCGTCGTGACGCGACAGGGCGTGCCGGTGCTGCTGCGCTCGGTCGACGACGACCCGTGGGTGCCGCTGCACCGCATGGCATCGACGTCGGGGCTGCTCGTGGGAGCCGGAGCGCACCTCGACGTGCTGATCGAGCCCGGGTCGGAGCACGTCATCACAGACCGGGCGGTGGCCGACGCCCGGGTGCTGCTCGCGCGGCTGCGCGACGGCGGCGACGTCGGCGGCGTCGGCGGCGGATACTGAGAGCGGCGACGGCGCCGCTGTTCGACCTCGACCCTTCGGAGACACGATGAGATTCGACCACCGCACCCTTCCGCAGCGCGTGCGCTTCGGCACCGGCGGCGCCGCCGACGCGCTCGCCGCCGAGGTGGAGGAGCGCGGGGCGCGTGCGGTCATGATGATCGCGGCGCCCTCCGAGCTCGCCCTCGCCGAGGGCATCGCGAGCCGCATCGACACCGCGCTGTGGTGGTCCGACGTCGCGCCCCACGTGCCCATCGCCCACGCCGAACGGGCACGGGAGGCGGCCGCCGCTGCCGGCATCGACCTCATCGTGTCGGTCGGAGGCGGGTCGACGACCGGGCTCGCGAAGGCAGTCGCGCTCACCTCGGGGGTGCCGATCGTGGCCGTGCCCACCACCTACGCGGGCTCGGAGGCCACCAACGTGTGGGGCCTCACGACGGATGCGCGGAAGACCACCGGGGTCGACGACGCGGTGCTGCCTGCGGTCGTGGTGTACGACTCGGAGCTCACGCTGAGCCTGCCGGTCGAACTGTCGGTCGCGTCGGGGCTCAACGCGATCGCGCACTGCATCGACTCGATGTGGGCGCCGTCGTCGGACCCCCTCAATCGGGCGCTAGCGGAAGAGGGCGTCAGGGAGGTGGCGGGAGCGCTGCCGGTGATCGTGTCGTCGCCCGAGAACGTCACGGCGCGGGAACGGATGCAGTACGGGGCATATGTCTCGGCCGTCGCGTTCGCATCGGCCGGTTCGGGCCTCCATCACAAGATCTGCCACGTGCTGGGTGGCGCGTACGACCTGCCGCACGCGCAGACCCACTCGGCCGTGCTGCCGCAGGTGCTGGCCTTCAACACCGTCTTCGCGCCGGAGGGGTCGGAGCGCATCGCGCGTGCGCTGGGTGCGCCGAGTGCCGTCGAGGGCCTCGAGCGGCTGTACGCCTCGCTGCCGGTCGTGCGGGCGTTGTCGGAGGTGGGGTACTCGGCCGAGTCGATCCCCGAGAGTGCGTCGCTCATCCTTCCGCTCGTGCCGCCGAGCAATCCGCGACGGGTCGACGAAGCCGCGCTCGAGGGCATCCTGCGCGCCGCACTCGAGGGGCGCGCGATCGCGTAGCGCTATCGCGGTGCGCCCGCAGCGCGCGCGCTACCGGCGGCACCCGCGCTGCCCGCGCCGGCAGTGCTGCCTATGCCGCCCGCGCCGCGAGCCAGGTCGTCGGCGATGGCGGCGGCGGTGGCGCGGAGGGCGGGCACGAACTCGTCGCGGAGGCGGGGGAGCGGCGTGGCGCTCGTGGTGGAGACGTTGACCGCGGCGATCGCCGTGCCGTCCTGCTGCACCGCGACGGCCACCGAGCGCAGCCCGAGCTCGAGCTCCTGGTCGACGAGCGACCACCCCTGGGAGCGCACGCGCGCGATCTCGGCGGCCAGAGCATCCGGAGCGGTGATGGTCTCGGGCGTGAACTCGCGCGGTTCGACGGCCGCGAGATGCCGGGCCAGCTCGGCCTCGGGGAGGCCGGCGAGCAGCACCCGCCCCATCGAGGTGGCGTAGGCGGGGAAGCGCGTGCCGATGGTGATGCCCACGGTCATGATGCGGCGCGTGGGAACGCGGGCGACGTAGACGATGTCGTCTCCGTCGAGAACGGAGGCGCTGGTCGACTCGTCGAGGTCGCGGGAGAGCCGCTCGAGGTGGGGCTGGGCGATCTCGGGGAGGCCGAGCCCGGCGAGGTAGCTGAAGCCGAGCTCGAGCACCCGCGGGGTGAGCGCGAAGCGGCGGCCGTCGTGCCGCACGTAGCCCAGCTCGACCAGGGTGAGGAGGAAGCGGCGGGCCGCGGCGCGGGTGAGCCCCGCCACGGCGGCGACCTCGCTCAGCGACATGTCGGGGCGCTCGGCGTCGAACGCGCGGATGACGGCGAGCCCGCGCGCGAGCGACTGCACGAAGGTGCCCTCGGGGCCCGTCGGCTCACCCTCCACGTCGTGCTCCCCTCGCATCGCCCCAGACTACCCAGCCCGGGGCCGCCGGCCCGTGCACGGCCACCGTCTGGACGGCCCTCAGCGCTCGAGCACCACCGCGAGCCCCTGCCCCACGCCGATGCAGATCGCGGCCACCGCGACGCCGCCGCCGCGCCGGGCGAGCTCGTGGGCGGCATGGCCGACGACCCGCGCACCCGAGGCGCCGAGCGGATGCCCGATCGCGATCGCCCCGCCGTGCACGTTCACGATCGACGGGTCGAGCTCGGGCCAGAGCTTCAGGCACGCCAGACTCTGCGCCGCGAAGGCCTCGTTGAGCTCCACCACGTCGACATCGGCCCAGGTCTTGCCGGCCGACGCCAGCGCCCGGTTCACCGCCTCGACCGGGCCGATGCCGAACACGTCGGGGTCGACCGCCGCCACGCCACGGCCCACGATGCGGGCGAGCGGTTCCGCCTCGATGCGCGCATCCTCAGCGCCCACGATCACCATCGACGCGCCGTCGTTGAGCGGTGACGCATTGCCCGCGGTGATGGTGCCGTCGGGTCGGAAGGCGGGCTTCAGCCCGGCGAGCGACTCGACGGTCGAGTCGCCGCGGATGCCCTCGTCGCGGGCCAGCGCCACCCCCGGCACGGGCACGATCTCGTGCTCGAACACGCCGGCCTCCCACGCCGCCTGCGCCTTCACGTGGCTCGCGGCGGCGAACGCGTCCTGCTCCTCGCGCGTGATGCCGAAGCGCTCCGCGAGGCGCTCGTTCGACTCGCCGAGGGAGATGGTCCACTCCTTCGGCATCGCCGGGTTCACCAGCCGCCAGCCGAGCGTGGTCGAATGCAGCGTCTCGTTCCCCGCGGGGTAGGCCCGCTCGGGCTTCGACAGCACCCACGGTGCCCGGCTCATCGACTCGACCCCGCCGGCCAGCACCAGGTGCGAGTCGCCCGATTCGACGGCGCGGCTCGCATCCATCACCGCCTGCAGGCTCGACCCGCACAGGCGGTTCACGGTGACCCCGGGAACGGATGTCGGCAGCCCCGCGAGCAGCACGGCCATGCGCGCGACGTCGCGGTTGTCCTCCCCGGCCTGGTTCGCCGCGCCGGCGACGACGTCGTCGAGGTCGTCGGGGTCGACGTCGGGGTGCCGTTCGAGCACGGCGCGCACGGTGGTGGCGAGCAGGTCGTCGGGCCGCACCCCCGCGAGCGCCTTGCCGAACCTGCCGAACGGGGTGCGCACGGCGTCGTACACGAAGCTCGCGGTGGTCATGAGGCGTCTCCTTCTGTGTGAGTGGTGTGCGCCGGGCGGGTGGCGCGCGCATCCGTCTCGTCGCCGAGCTCCAGACCGGTCAGCCGGCGCAGCTCGTCGAGGGTGGTGGAGCCGAACAGCTCGGTCACCGCGAAGCCCGACGGCGAGACGTCGAACACGGCGCGGTCGGTGTACACACGGCTCACGCAGTGCACGCCGGTGACCGGGTAGCTGCAGGCGGCGACGAGTTTGGACGTGCCGTCGCGGGTGAGCAGGTCGGTCATCACGAACACCTGCTTCGCGCCGATGGCCAGATCCATCGCGCCGCCCACCGCGGGAATCGCGTCGGGCCCGCCGGTGTGCCAGTTGGCGAGGTCGCCGTGCTCGGAGACCTGGAAGGCGCCGAGCACGCAGATGTCGAGGTGCCCGCCGCGCATCATGCCGAACGAGTCGGCGTGGTGGAAGTAGGCGGCCCCCACCAGCTCGGTCACGGGCTGCTTGCCCGCGTTGATGAGGTCGGGATCGACGGCATCGGCGGCCGGCGCCGGCCCCATGCCGAGTAGCCCGTTCTCGGTGTGCAGGATGATCTCGAGCCCCTCGGGCAGGTAGTCGGCGATGAGCGTCGGTGCCCCGATGCCGAGGTTCACGTACGCCCCGTCGGGGATGTCGGCGGCCACCCGCGCGGCGAGCTGCCGTCGGTCGAGGCCGGGCCGCACATCCGTCGCCGCGCTCATGCCGACACCGCCTCGGGGGTGAACACGCCGTCGCGGAGCCAGGGCCGTTCGCCCACCTCCACCACGCGGTCGACGAAGATGCCCGGCGTCACGACCTGTTCGGGGTCGAGCGCCCCGAGCTCCACCACCTCGTCGACCTGCACCACCGAGGTGCGGGCGGCCGCAGCCATGATCGGCCCGAAATTGCGCGAGGTCTTGCGGTACACCACGTTGCCCCAGCGGTCGGCCTTCAGTCCGCCGATGAGCGCGTAGTCGGCCCGTAGCGGGTACTCGAGCAGGTAGTCGCGCCCATCGATGGTGCGTGTCTCCTTGCCCTCGGCGACCAGGGTGCCGAAGCCGGTGGGGGTGTAGAACGCCCCGATGCCGGCGCCGGCGGCACGGATGCGCTCGGCGAGGTTGCCCTGCGGCACCAGTTCGAGCTCGATCTCGCCCGCCCGGTACAGCCCGTCGAACACCCACGAGTCGGCCTGCCGCGGGAACGAGCAGACGACCTTGCGCACACGACCCGCCGCGAGCAGTGCGGCAAGGCCCGTGTCACCGTTGCCGGCGTTGTTGCTCACCACCGTGAGGTCGCGGGCACCCTGCTCGCGCAGCGCGTCGATCAACTGCACCGGATGCCCGGCGAGACCGAAGCCGCTGATCATCACCGTCGACCCGTCTTCGATGCCCGCCACCGCTTCTGCGAGCCCCTCGACCACTTTCGAGATCATCACACCACCACCCTGTGTTCGCTAGTCGCACATGCGTGCGTCATGCGAACAGTCTACGACGAAGCTTGACGAAGCTCCACCCCTGCGACGACCTCAGGCGCCGGGCCGGCCGAACCCTGTCAGGGCACTCGCGACGCTCACGACCATGCGGTCGAAGCTGCGCTCGGTGGCCGCGGGGAGCTCGAACGCCCCGCTGGTCTCGAGGTCGACGAAACCGTGAAGCGCGGAGCGTACGAATCGCACGGCGTCGACGAGGTCGTCGCCGCCGACATCGAAACCCGCGACCACGCGGTACACGATCCGTGCGAGCCTCGCCGACACCTCCTCGTCGTCGGCGTCGCCGGTGCGAGGGGCGCGCACGGTGAGCGCGTACTGACCGGGGTGCTCCTCCGCCCAGCGCCGATACGCTGCGGCGCACGCTCGGAGCGCCTGCTCACCCGACGTGCCGACTGCCGCATCCGTCAGCACGTCGGCGAACTCGGTCTTGGCGCGCAGCATGATGCGGCGACGCAGCCCGTCGACGCCGTCGACGTGCTTGTAGAGCGAGGGCGGCCTCACGCCGAGCGACTCGGCGAGGGTGGCGAGGCTCAGGGCGTCGCCGGGCCGTTCGTCGATCATGCGCGCCGCGGCGTCGACGACGGTGGAGGTGGTGAGGCCGGCCCTAGGCACGGGGGCCCGCCGTCGCGAGAAATGAGACGATCGCGGCGGCGGTCTGCTCCGGCTGCTGGGCGTGCGGGTAGTGGCCCGCGTCGTCGATCAGCACCGCCGTGCCGTTCAGGGCGGTGCTCACCCACTCCGCCTCGGCCGCGGGGCTCGGGAAGTCGGGGTCGGCTGCGCCCATCACCACGAGGGTCGGGGAGGTCACCGAGCCGAGCGCCGCCTCGGCCTCGGCGTGGCTGACCCGGGTGGTCAGGCTGAAGGCGCGGGTGTAGCCGGGCCGCTTCATCGCCGCGGAGACCTGACGGCGGTAGTCGGCGAAGTCGTCGGGCTTGCGGCCGCTGTACAGCGTGGGAAGGTAGCCGTTCCACATCCTCCGGGCCCAGAGCGGAGCCATCAGCACGCGGAAGAGGGCCTGCTGCAGTGCAGATGCGGCAGGGTTGCGCACGAAAGGGCCGACGAGCACGAGCCCGGTCACCAGTTCGGGATGCCGGGCCGCGGCGATGACCGCGGCGCCCGCGCTCATCGAGTTGCCGACGACCACCGCGGGAGTTCCGAGCTCGTGCAGGAGGGCGACGAGGTCGTCGGCGGTCTCGCCGTCTCCGTACGACGCGAAACCGGCGTCGCTGTCGCCGTGTCCGCGGAGGTCGGCGGTCACGACCCGATAGCCCGCATCGACGAGCAGGGGTGCGAGGTGGCGGTAGGTGGAGCGCAGCTCGCCCATGCCGGGGAGCATCACGAGGGTCGGGCCGTGACCCGGGGTGTCGCCCTGCGCGTCGTAGGCGATGCGGCCGGCGCCCGTCGACACGAAGCGGGTCGCGGGGCGGATAGGAGTGGCGGAAGAGGTCATGCAGCTACTGTAGCTAGCTTTAAAGCTAAGTGCAATAGCTTTTGCCGCGATGACATGGTGCGCGGCTCCCCGCCGACCCCACATAATCGAGGAATGGACGGAGAGACCCTCGGCACCATCATCTGGATCGTCGCGTTCATCGTCACCACGGTCGCCGTCACCGGCCTCGCCGGCCGCGCCGGCATCTCGGCGCCGATCGTGCTCGTCGTGGTGGGGGCCGTGGTCTCGTTCATCCCGGGAGTGCCGACGATTGAGGTCGAGCCCGACCTCATCCTGTACGGGCTGCTGCCGCCGCTCCTGTTCGCCGCCGCCATCCGCACCTCCTTCGCCGACGTGCGGGCGAGGCGCGACGGCATCCTGCTGCTCTCGGTGGGCCTCGTGGCGTTCACCGTCGTGGCCGTCGGCCTCACCGCCTGGCTCGTCATCCCCGCCATCTCGCTCGCGGCCGCCTTCGCCTTCGGCGCTGTCGTCGCACCGACGGATGCGGTGGCCGTCACCGCGATCGCCGGCAAGCTGCGCCTGCCCCGACGGCTCGTCACGGTGCTCGAGGGCGAGAGCCTGCTGAACGATGCGACGGCGCTGGTGGCGCTGAACGCGGCGATCGCGGCGATCGTCGCCGCCGCGCATCCGAATGCCGAAGCGCTCACGCCGTGGGGCATCGTGCTGGAGTTCGTCGTCGCCGTGGTCGTGGGGGTGGGCTTCGGGCTCGCCATCGGGTTCGGGCTCGGGTTCATCCGCAAGCAGCTGAAGTCGCCCGTGCTCGACACGAGTCTGTCGCTCGTCACGCCGTACCTCGCGTTCATCCCGGCGCAGCTGCTGCACGGGTCGGGGGTGCTGGCGGTCGTCGTGGCCGGGCTGTTCCTGGGGTTCAGGGCACCCGTCATCCAGACCGCCCAGGCGCGCATCGCCGAGTCGCTCAACTGGCGCACCATCCAGTTCCTGCTCGAGAACGCGGTGTTCCTGTTCATCGGACTGAGCCTGTTCGGCATCTTCCAGGGCGCGGTCGCCGACAGCCCCGGGGTGTGGCCGACGGTGCTCATCTCGGCGGCGCTCCTGCTCGCCGTGTTCCTGTCCCGCCTCCTCTGGATGCTCTTCACCACCTCCGTCTACCGCTTCGGGCCGCGCTGGCTGCGCGAGCGCGGGTGGAGCTGGCGCAACGGGCTCGCGGTGTCGGTGGCGGGCATCCGGGGCGTGGTGACGCTCGCGGCGGTGTTCCTGCTGCCGGTCGAGACGCCGGGGCGCTCGTTCCTGCAGTTCCTCGCGTTCGTCGTGGTGGTGGGAACGCTGCTCGGCGGGGCGTTCCTGCCGTTCGTCATCAGGCGGCTGAAGCTGCCCCCGCCCGACTTCAGCCAGGAGCAGAGCGAGGTGCACATGCTCATGGCCGAGGCCCAGACCGTGGGGCTCGCGCGGCTCGAGGAGGAGGTGACGGATGCGGTCGACCAGCGCGTCGTCGACCGCCTCCGCATCAACGCGAACTTCTTGAACGACGCGCTGCAGAACCCGGGGGAGGAGGGGGCGGAGCCGCCCGCGAAGGCCTACGCGCGGCTGCGGCGGGTGATGATCGCGGCCGAGCGGGATGCGGTGCTCGCCGCCCGCGCGGAGGGCCGGTACCAGGAGCGCGCCGTGAAGGCGGTGCTGGCGAAGATCGACGTGGAGGAGACGGAGATCGACCTCGGCAAGCCGAGCAGGGGGGAGTAAGGCACGCGGCGGCGCCCGCGCGGGTCGGGTGCGGGCGGCGGCGCGCCGCGCGGATCAGGCGCGGGTGGCGAGGAAGCCTTCGATGAAGGTGGCGGTGTCTTCCCAGCCCTCGACGGCGTGGGTGGCGATGCCGGTCACGATGACGGGGTAGTCGTTGCCGCCCTCGTCGAGGCGGTCGCCGACGAACAGCATCTCCTCCGCCGGGATGCCGGTGAGCTCGGCGAGCCGGTTGATGCCGTAGGCCTTGTCGATCCCCTTGCGGGTGATGTCGACCGACGTCGACCCGCCCGACCGCACCTCGAGCTCGGGGAGCAGCTCCGCGACGGCGGCGCGGAGGGCTTCCTTCTTCGCGCCCGTCGGGTCCCATGCGGCCTTCGCCGGGATGGGCGCCTGCTGTCCGAGTGCGGAGTAGGTGATCTGCGAGCCGCGGTCTTCGAGGATGGGCCCCCACGTCTGCTCCTCCCACAGCCCGAGCTTCTTGGCCGAGTCGACCAGCGCGGTCTGCGCATCCGTCTTCTGCTGCTCGGTGAGGTTCTCGGCGTACACCTGCGCCCAGTCACCGTTGTCGTACCGGTAGTACTGGGTGCCGCAGGTGGGCATGAGGTGAAGGCGCTCGAGGTTCTGCCCGGCCGCCTCGGGAAGGTTCGCGACCAGCTGCGACTGGAACTGCCCGAACTGCCCGCCCGAGATCACGCACACCGGCACCGCGTCGAGCAGCCTCACCAGCAGCTCGGCCATGCGCGGGTCGAGGGGGGCCTTCGAGGGCGCGAGGGTGTCGTCGAGATCGAAAGCGACAAGGCGCACGTTCGTCGTCACAGCAGTGTTCTCCTCAAGTCAGAGCCCTCAACGGGTGGGGCGGCGATGCGTGGTGGAAGCAGAGGGGCCACTCCGCGCGAACACGCCGGAGGCCGACTCGATTGTCGCAGATGAAAACGGATGCGGTGTTCAGCCGCCGACGCCGGTAGTCACCCGAACGACACGACCGTGTCACCCCAGGCGGTGCGGATCGCTGCATCCGGGTCGTCGACGACGGTCTCCCCGTGGTCGAAGACGAGGGTGCTGCGGGTCGTCTCGTCATAGAGCGGCCAGGGTTCTCCGCCCGGACCGACGGCGTCGCGACCGGCGGCGAACGCCAGCCAGCGGTGCTGGATGACGGCGCTCAGGCAATGGGCCGCATCGCGCCCACCGAGCCTGAAGCTGAAGTCTTTCTTCGTGATCTCGAAGTTGCCGAAGACGTAGGCGATCTCGGCGCCGTGGGTGGCTCCGATGCCGAGCAGCCGTAGGGCGGGGGTCGAGTGGTCGAAGCGGTACATGCGGGTGGGGGCGACGTGACTGTGGGCGGCGGCGAGCCAGATCGAGGGCATGCGGAAGCCGGCGTCGCGCGACACCTCCGACGGCGTGCGGTGATGCGGGAAGTGCGGGTACGCGCCCTCGATGCGCGGTTCGAGTGCCGCCACGTCGAGCTCGGGCCGCTCGAGCGCGATCTGTTCGAACATGGCGTGCACCGAGGTCTGCGTGATGGGCATGAGCGGCGACTTCATGAGGCGGAACAGCGACGCCTCGTCGCGGTTCGTGCCGATGATGAGGGGGAGCGCCAGTTGGCTGCCGGCCTCGTACGCCTCGATCGGGTGCACGGGAACGATGTCGCCGTCGACCACCGGCCCGATGGCGAGGGTGCCCGGGGTGTCGGCCGACACGGCGGCGACGAGCTCGAACGCCGCTTGGCTCAGCACCTCGGCCGGAAGGGTGAGGAGCTCGTCGGGGGTGATGGTGCGCGGGCCCTCTTCGTCGTCGTGTCGCCCCTCGGCACCGCTCGCATCGGGATGCGCGCCCGCGAACTCGAGGAAGCGTGCGGCGACGCGTGCCGCCCGCTCCGGCCCGTACACGCTGGTGGCGGGGGAGCTCTCGGCGATGGCCCGATGGAACAAGCCGGCCGCGGCCGGCGAGGTGAGGAGGGTGGTGACGCATCCGCCGCCCGCCGATTCGCCGAAGAGGGTGACGTCGCCCGGGTCGCCGCCGAAGGCCGCGATGTTCTGTTGCACCCAGGCGAGACCGGCGAGGATGTCGCGGAGGCCGAGGTTGGTCTCGAAGGTCAGCTCGGGGGTTGAGAACGAGGAGAAGTCGAGGAACCCGAGGGCGCCGAGGCGGTAGTTGAGGGCGACGAAGACGACGTCGCCGTTCGCGACGAGGTGGGTGCCGTCGAACAGCGGCTGGGCGTTCGAGCCGGCGACGTAGGCGCCGCCGTGGATCCAGACCATGACGGGTTTGAGATCGCCGGTGCCGGCACCGGTGCCGGCCGTCTCGGGTGCCGTGACGTTGAGGTAGAGGCAGTCCTCCGACTGGGTGACGCCCGCGGGCAGCGCGACCGCCTTGTTCTCGTGCTGGGGTGCCGCGTTGCCGAAGTGCAGAGCGTCGCGCACCCCGTCCCACGGCGCGGGCGGCTGAGGTGCACGGAAGCGCAGCGGGCCCGTGGGCGGGGCCCCGTAGGGGATTCCCCGCCAGCTCCGCACGCCGTTCAGCAGCTGCCCGCGCACCGCGCCCGACGCGGTCGAGGCGACGAGCGGATCGGCATTCGTGAGAACCATGAGGTCACTGTAGCGACGACGGGTGACACTCGACCATCGTTCTCCGTCCTGGCCACCGGTGTCGGCGGGACGCTGTTGAATGGACCACGTGCAGCACCTCATCGATCTCCTCCGCGACGACCTCACCGCCGGCCGGTACCGCGTCGACCTGGTCGACGGCCTCTGGGGCGACGCCGCGGCGGCGGCACTGTTCCGGGGTCAGACCGAGCCGGCGGTGCGGGCGCTCGACGCGGGGCGCGCATCCGGAACCCCGTCGACGCCGGTCGAGAGCTTCGCGCGGTTGTTCCTGCTCGGGCAGGCGCTGCCGATCGGCGAAGTGGCGGCGGCGTTTCCGCGACTCAGGGTGGCCGGGGCTGAAGAGCTCGGGCTGGTCGTGCCCGCAGGCGGCGATGCTGGCCGGATGCGCGCTGCACTCGACCTGCGACCCTACAGTTTTGTCGACACGCTGGGGGCCGGCAGCTGGTGGGTGGTGTCCGACCTCGGTGAAGCCGTGCTCGGGCGCGCGCTCGACAAAGACCATGTGCTCGGCATCGGCGGGGCGTCGACGACCCTCTCCGGGCTCATGATCCCGACGCCGGTCGACTCGGTGCTCGACCTCGGAACGGGCTGCGGCATCCAGGCCATGCACGCCTCGCGGCACGCGCGACGCGTGGTGGCGACCGACATCTCGCAGCGGGCGCTCGACATCGCGCGGCTGAACGCGCGGCTGAACGGCATCGAGAGCATCGAGTTCCGGCATGGCAGCCTGTTCGAGCCCGTCGCCGGCGAGCGTTTCGACCGCATCGTCTCGAACCCGCCTTTCGTCATCACCCCGCGGGTCGACGGCGTGCCCCTGTACGAGTACCGCGACGGCGGGCTCGTCGGAGACGCGCTCGTCGAGAGGGTCGTGCGCGAGGCCGCCGATCACCTGACGCCAGGGGGCATCGCGCAGCTGCTCGGCAACTGGGAGTACCGGGCCGCGCCGCCGGGCTCCGAGGAGGGCGGGAGCGACGGGCTCGAACGGGTGCGCTCGTGGGTGGAGTCGGGTGGTGCCGAGCTCGACGCCTGGGTCGTCGAGCGCGAGCGGCAGGATGCACCCAGCTATGCCGAGACGTGGATCCGCGACGGCGGCACCCGGCCGGGCACACCCGAGTTCGCCGCCCTCTACGGCGCCTGGCTCGACGACTTCGACGCCCGCGGCGTGCGCGAGGTCGGCTTCGGGTACGTCCTCCTGCGGCGTCCGGCGGAGGGCGCTCGAGCGACCGCATCGGCTGCGCCCACCCCCGCGATGGCGCGCTACGAGCGCGTGGCCGAGGCGGTCGGCTCGAACCCGGCGGGGCTCGGGGCGCACCTCGAGGCGTGCCTCGCCGGACACGACTGGCAGGCGCACCGCGACGACGACGCGCTCCTCGCGTCGACCCTGGTCTACGCCTCCGACGTCACGGAGGAGCGGCACTACTGGCCCGGCCACGACGACCCCGTCGTCATGACCCTCCGCCAGGGCGGCGGCTTCGCCCGCACCGCGCCCCTCGACACGGCGCTCGCCGCCTTCGTCGGCGCCTGCGACGGCGACCTCAGCGTGCGCGCCCTCTGCGCCGCCCTAGCCGAGGTGCTCGGTGTCGACGAGTCCCTCCTCGTCGCCGACCTCCTCCCCGCCGTGCGCGCCCTCGTCTCCGACGCCTTCCTCCTCCCGGCCGGGTAGGCCCGCCGCCCGCCGACCGCCGCCCTCCCGCCGGTCACCCGGGTGCCGCACAGCGGAGGTGGGGCGGGTGCTCAGCCGATCCACACACTCCGAGACCAGGATGGAATCCAGTGTCGGCGCGTTCGGCGCCGCTGAGATCGGAGCGATCACCATGGGATTCCTCGACCGCCTCCTTGGCCGAGAAGAACCGCAGCAGTACCCGCAGAACCAGCAGTACCCGCAGGCGCAGCAGTACCCGCAGGCGCAGCCCGCGAACCCCGCGCGGCCGGCCCGCACCGACGACGAGATCGCCGTCGAGCGCTACCGGTACCTCCTCCGCACCGCACCGCCCGAGACCATCGAGCAGGTGCACGAGGAGGCGTTCACGAAGCTCACGCCCGAGCAGCGCCGCATCCTGTTCCAGCAGTTGAGCGAGAACGCCCCGGCGGGCGAGCAGCCCCGCGGCGACGACCCGCGGTCGCTCGCCCAATCGGCGACCCGCTCCGAGCTGCGGCAGCCCGGCACCCTCGAGCGCTCGTTCAACGGCGGCGGCGCGGGTGGTCGCGGCGGCATGGGCTTCGGCGGCATGGTCGCCTCGTCGCTGCTCGGCACCGTGGCCGGCTACGTCATCGGCTCGGCGCTCGTGAGCGCCTTCCTCCCCGACCCGGGGGTCGATCAGGCCGCCGACACGGGCGACACCGGCACCGACACCGGCACCGATACAGGCGACGGCGGCACCGACGCCGGGGCAGACCCCGGTGCGGATGCCGGCGGCGACGTCTCCGCCGACGCCGGCGGCGACTGGGGCGGCGGCTTCGGCGACTTCGGTGGCGGCGGGGGAGACTTCGGCGGCGGCGACTTCGGTGGCGGCTTCGACTTCTGAGCCCCGCCTGAGACCCACCCGTCCCACCCTCACGACCGGATGCCGGGGTCGCCCCACACGGGCGATCCCGGCATCCGCCCGTCTGAGTCGGTAGAGTCGGCGCTATGACCGACCTGCGCATCGTCGAGCACGAGAACGACGACATCGTGACCTACTTCGTCACCACCGACCTCAACCCCGAGGAGTTCCCGGGCGCCCCGTCGCTCGGCCCGTTCGACTCCCGCGAAGAGGCCGAGCAGGCGCTCAAGGACTGGGACCAGGAGCTCGTCGACGACAACACCCCCGAAGAGGGCTCACCCGCGCTCAACCCCTGAGCAGACCCCCTGAGCCGACCCCCTGAGCTGACCCGCCGCGGCGCGCCTCCGAACTCACATCGAGTTCTGCAGGATCACCACGATCGAGATGGCTCCGATGCTGAGCGCGACGAGCCCGACGATCACGATCCAGGTGAGCGCGCGGGCGCGGCCGAGGCGGCCCATGAACCCACTGGGGCGGTCGTACTCGTCGTCGTCGTTGCTCATGGCTCGACCATAGCGGGTAGCGTGAGACGGCATCCATGTGCTCGACGGAGAAGAAGGCGACAGCGACGAGGCGATGAACGACTACGCGAACAGGCCCTGGCTCACCAGCTACTCTCCGAAGCTGGCTCCGACGATCGACGAGGTGCCGTTCTCCTCGCTCGGTGAGCTCGTCGACGCGACCTGCTCGCGCTTCGCCACCAAGCCCGCCTACTCCAACCTCGGCGCGGTGCTGAGCTTCGCCGACGTGAAGCGCCTCTCCGATCAGTTCGCCGCCTACCTGGTGGGCGACCTCGGCCTCGCCAAGGGCGATCGCATCGTGCTGCAGATGCCGAACCTGCTGCAGTACCCGATCGCCGTCTACGGAGCCCTCAAGGCAGGGCTCGTCGTCGTGAACGCGAACCCGCTCTACACCGCCCACGAGATGAAGAAGGTCTTCGTCGACTCGGGTGCCGTCGCCATCGTCGTGCTCGAGAACTTCGCCGACAAGCTGGCGAGCGTGGTGGCCGAGACGAGCATCCGGCACGTCATCCTCACCGAGGTGGGAGACCTCCTGCCCGGGCTCAAGCGCGTGGTGACCAACTTCGTCGTGAAGCGGGTGCGGCACATGGTGCCGGCGCACGACCTCCCGGGCGGTTCTGCGGTCTCCGTCACCCGATGGCGGGATGCGCTGGCGAGCGGCGCGAGGCTCGGTGGCGTTCGCCGGGCGACAGCGTCGACCACGGCCGGCGGCCCCGGGGTGAGGCTGCCCGCGGTGGGCCTGGAGGACACCGCTCTGCTGCAGTACACCGGTGGTACGACAGGCGGCACGAAGGCCGCGATCATCACCCACCACAACCTGCTCGCCAATCAGGCGCAGATGCTCGCGCCGATGAAGCTGCGACTGCACGAGGGGGAGGAGACGGTCATCGCGGCCCTGCCGCTGTACCACATCTTCAGTCTCACGGTGAATGCGCTGGCCTTCTTCGCCTACGGCTCGCACAACGTGCTCATCACGAACCCGCGCGACACCGACGACCTGGTGAAGACCCTGGCGAAGACGAAGCCGTCGGTGCTGATCCTGGTGAGCTCGCTCGCCGGCGCCCTGATGGAGAATCCCGGCTTCCGCGCGCTCGACCACTCGGGTGTGAAGCTCGCGGTGGCCGGTGGCATGGCGGTGCGCAGCGCCACCGCCCAGCAGTGGCGCGAGGTCACGGGCGGCGACATGCTCGAGGGCTACGGGCTCACCGAGGCGTCGCCCGTGGTGTCGGTGAACCCGACCTGGGAGACGCCGCGGGTCGGAACGATCGGGCTGCCGCTGCCGTCGACCGACATCGAGATCCGCGACGAGGAGGGCGCCGTCGTGCCGCTCGGCGAACCCGGCGAGCTCTGCGTACGCGGCCCGCAGGTGATGTCGGGCTACTGGAACCAGCCCGAGCCGAGCGCCGCGGTGCTCCGCGACGGCTGGCTGCTCACCGGCGATGTCGCCACCATGGCTCCCGACGGCTTCCTCACCATCGTCGACCGCAAGAAGGACATGGTCGTCGTCTCGGGCTTCAACGTCTACCCGAGCGAGGTTGAGGAGGTGGCGATGCTCCACCCCAAGGTGAAGGATGCGGGGGTCATCGGCGTCGACGACGACCGCTCCGGCGAGACCATCGTGCTCTTCGTCGTGCCGAGCGATCCGTCGCTCACCGAGGGCGAGCTGCGCGCCTACCTGAAGGGCGAGCTGGCCGGCTACAAGCGCCCCACGCGCATCCTCTTCCGCGACGAACTCCCGAAGTCGAACGTCGGCAAGGTGCTGCGCCGCGAGCTCCGCGACCTCCTCGACGACGACACGAAGGACGACGACACGAAGTAGGGCGCAGCCCGCGGCCCACTCCTCCCCTCACGGCGCGAGTGCCGACCTCAGCGCGCGGCGGAAGTGCCGGAGGCCCTTCCCCCAGAACCGCACCGGCCCGATGCCGCCGATGCGGAGCGCGGGGCCGTGGTCGAGGGCGATGACGGTGGCGGCGCCGACGGCGACGATCCAGGATGCTGCGGCGGCGAGCATCCGTGTTCCCGTCGTGGCCCCGGCGAAGAACAGCTGCAGCTGCGCCACCTGGAAGCGGATGTGCTCGACCTCGTCGGTGAGCACCCGCCGCGCCACGCCCCTGATGACGGGGTCGTCGGAGCGCTCGAGCGCGAAGAAGTACTCGAGCGCCACCGTCTCGGCGATGAGGAACAGCATGATCTCCGTGCGCAGCCCGAGCAGTCGCCGCAGTCGCACGAAGGCGGCGTCAGACCAGTGGGCGCCGAGCGGATGCACGCCGAAGCGCTCGAGGGCACGGCCGAACAGCGCCGAGTGCTTCTGCTCCTCGGCGACGAACAAGCCGAGGGTCGTGTCGTAGACGGGGTCGTCGAGCAGTCGCGCCTTGGCGCGCAGGCTCGTGCCCTCGCCCCGTTCGCCGAGCTCGAAGCGCTGCAGCGACCGGGCGATGGCCGCGGCGTCGAAGGCGGAGAGCGGTGTCGTGCTCTGCCACGGGATCGTGGCGTCGAGGCGGGCGTGCCGCTCGAGGTTCTTCTCGAAGTAGTCGGCCCACTCCGTGAACGGACTGCTCAGCCGGTGGGGAACGTCGGCGTCGAGGTCGACATCGGGCATCGCGGTGGCTGTCTGCTGGATCATCGTGCACCCCCTGCGGTAAGGTGGAGTTCGTTAACATATCGAAAAACGATATGAAATGCACGAATATCGATAAATTCATGTCGAAGATCGGTCGACGGGAGACCCATGCCAGCCATCGTCATCGGCGCCCTGCGTGCCCTCCTCGCCCTGCTGTTCGCCGGCGCCGTCACGGCCCAGGTGACGAGCGGCTCACTCGCCCAGGAGATGCTCGGCGTCGGCACACCTGCAGCCACCGTGGTGACGGTGCTTGCCGTCGGCGGGCTCGTCTGCATCGAGGTCGTGCTCGTGTGCGTGTGGGCGCTGGTCTCGCTGGCGCGCGACGCGCGCATCTTCGAGGTGGCTCGGCGCTCCGACCGCTGGGTCGACACCGCCATCGGTGCGCTCGCGGTCGGGGCGGCGATCTCGGCGGCGGGCTTGATCTACCTGCTCGTCACAGGGGCGGCGACGGATGCGCAGGGCGCCACGGTCGCGGTGCTCGCCGCCGCCATCGCCGGGGCTGCGGCAGCGCTCGCGCTGCTGGTGGTCGTGATGCGGCACCTGCTGCACACCGCGATGCAGCTGCACGACGAGCTCTCCGAGGTGGTCTGATGATCGTGATCGACCTCGACGTGGAGCTGGCGAAGCAGAAGATGTCGGTGAGCGACCTCGCGGCAGCCGTGGGCATCACGGTGGCGAACGTCTCGATCCTGAAGAACGGCAGGGCCAAGGCGGTGCGCTTCTCGACGCTCGACGCCATCTGCTCGGTGCTCGGCTGCCAGCCGGGCGACATCCTGCGCCACGTCGACGAACCGGAGGACTAGGGCGTCGGCGTCGGGAGGAGGTTCTCGCCGCGCGGGCGGCGCACGAGGATGGTGACCGCGACGACCGCGGCCACGACCAGGGTGATCAGGAGCACCACGAACGGCAGGGCGATCGCCTCGGTGAGGAGCGGCAGCAGCAGGATGACCGCCGCTGCCCCGAGCGACAGCCATGCCGGGATGACCGTGCGCCCGATGAGCGGCCGGTAGAGCACCTGCATGGCGACCAGGAACACCGCCACGGGGAGGGCGATCGCCCACCCGATGACCTGGATGGGCGCCTCGATCTCGTGCCCGAACGCCTCCACGCTCTCTTCGATGCCCGCGCCCACGGCGGCGAGTGCGGCGAACACCACGTAGTGCCCGTACCCCCAGAAGTACGACCAGGAGCGGTTGTGCTCGAGACCCTCGTGGGCCGGTTCGAGGAAGTAGATCCACCACAACCCGAACAGCAGCGCGAGACCCGAGGCGGCGATCAGCACGAACGGCCCCGACCCCGCGCCCGCGCTCACGATGCCCTGCACCCCGACGCTCGACGCCAGCACCGACTCGCCCAGCAGGATGATGACGAACAGGGAGTAGCGCTCGGCGACATGATGCGGGTGCCACCTCGTCTGTCGCGGACGCTCGGCCCACAACGGCACCGCCATCTCGCACACCGCGAGAAACGCGAAGATCGCGATCTGCCAGCCGTCGGGGAGACCGCCGGTGGTGAACAGCCTCACGATCCAGAGCGCCTGCACCACCGAGATGCCGAGGGCGTAGCGCAGGGCGGTGGCCCGGCCCTCCGGGTCTTGCGCCGCCGCCCGCAACCACTGCACCACGAGTGCGATGCGCATGATGAAGTAGCCGATGGTGATGAGCAGGTAGTCGCCGTTCTCGAAGGCGCTCGGCACCCCGGCGGCCAGCACGAGCACGCCGCCCATCTGCAGCATCGTCAAGAGGCGGTAGGGCACGTCGTCGGTGTCGTAGGCCGAGGCGAACCAGGTGAAGTTCAGCCACGCCCACCAGATGGCGAAGAACACCATGAGGAAGTTGGGGACGGCCATCGCGACGTGGTCTTCGGCGACCGCGTGCGCGAGTTGGGTGACGATCGAGGAGACGGCCACCACGAAGGTGAGGTCGAAGAGCAGCTCGAGCGGGGTGGAGACGCGCTCCTTCTCATCGACGTCGCGCCCCCGCATCCGTACCAGGGGAACCACGCCAGAGAGGGCGTGCGGGCGGCTCGGCTTCGACACGCGCTTCAACCCGCCACGAACAACAGCACGAACTGCACGACGATCGCCACGACGCCGAGCCCGAGCAGGATCCAGCCGGTGGTGCGCAGCGCCCTGCCCTCATGCGACGGGTCGTCGACGCGCCCCACCGACGGATCGCGCGGATTCACGTACACCGAGACGTCGTCGCCCGGCTCGAGCACCTGCGTCTCGTCGTCGTTCGCGGGCGCTTCGTACAGCACCCCGTCGTCGCCGAGCCAGCGGTACACCCGCTCCCCGCGGCCGTCGATCACGACGACGCCGAGCGTCTGCTGCCAGCCGGTGAAGACGGCCCGGCGGATCAACCCCGCCACCACGAGAACGATCCCGGTCACGACGCCGATCCAGCTGAGCACTTCGGTGATCAACGAGACTGCGTCGATCGGGTCGTCCATGACATCAGACTAGGGCGTCGGAGGCCTCCGCTAGGGTGGCACCGTGAACGGAGTCCAGCTGCTTCTCGTGATCGTGGGGGCGATCGCCGTCACCGGCATCGCCCAGCGACGCGGTCTCCAGCCTGCCCTCGTCATCACGCTGGTCGGCTTCGCCGCCTCCTTCATCCCGGGCTTCACCCGTCTCGAGCTCGACTCCGAGATCATCCTCGGCCTCGTGCTGCCGCCGTTGCTCTACTCGGCGGCGCTCAACTTCTCCTTCGTCTCCTTCGCCCGCAACTTCCGCCCCATCGTCGGGCTCGGCGTCGGCCTCGTGGTCGTCACGGCGTTCGTGGTGGGGGGCTTCGCATCGTGGATCGTGCCGTCGCTCACCCTCGCGACCGCGCTCATCCTCGGGGCCATCGTCGCCCCGCCCGATGCCGTCACCGCTGTCGCGATCGGCCGCAAGCTCGGCCTGCCGAAGCGCGTGATGTCGATCCTCACCGGCGAGAGCCTCGTCAACGACGCCGCGGCGCTCACCATGTTCAGCATCACGCTGGCCGCCGTCGTGGGCACCCACACACTGTTCGAGAACCCCGTGCTGCTGTTCGGGTACAGCGCGCTCGTGGGCGTGCTCGTCGGTTTGGTGCTCGCGTTCGTGGCCACGGCCATCCGTCGACTGCTCAAAGACTCGAGCCTCGAGACGGTGCTCGGGCTCGTGGTGCCCTTCGCCGCGTACCTGCTCGCCGAGCAGCTCGAGGCCTCCGGCGTGCTCGCGGTGGTGGCCGCGGGCTTCGCGATCGGTTCGTCGTCGAGCCGGGCCGGCTACCAGACCAGGCTGCAGGAGCGGCAGGTGTGGAGCTCGCTCGACGTGCTGCTCGAGGCCTTCGTGTTCGCCTACATGGGGCTGCAACTGCGCTTCGTCATCCAAGATCTGCAGGAGGCCGGGCAGTCGGTGTGGGCGGTCTTCGGGGCCGGCGCGCTCGTTCTGCTCGTGGTGCTGTTCATCAGGCCGGTGTGGGTGTTCCTGTCGTTCGGGCGCAACTTCCTGGGCGACAAGCTGATGAGGCGCAAGTTCGCCTCAGACGAGCGGATGCGCGAACGGGTGCAGCGCGAGAACGAGGCTCGCGTCGCGCGCGGCAGGCGCCCGCGCGGGTTCCCGGTGTTCCTCGGCTGGAAGGAGAGCCTCGTCGTCTCCTGGACGGGCATGCGCGGGGTCGTCACGCTCGCCGCCGCAGCGGGTGTTCCGGTGCTGCTGGCCTCGGGGGAGCCGTTCCCGGGGCGGGCCGAGATCCAGGCCATCGCGTTCATCGTGGCGGTGGGAACGCTGCTCGTGCAGGGGCTCTCGCTGCCGTTCCTCATCCGCGCGCTGAAGCTCAGCGACCCGAAGCAGGAGCAGTTCGACGAGGAGCAGGCCGCCCGTGCACTCGAAGTGGCGCGGAAGGCGTCGTCGAAGGTGCTCGCCGAGTTCGTGGCCTCGCCGCCGCCCGGAGTCGATCCGTCGCTCGTCGAGCGGGTCGCCGCCATGGCCGAGCGGCAGTCCGCCGACGCAGAGCGCGACGCCGTCGACGCTGCCGAGGTGGAGCGCAGAAGCGCCTACGGCGAGACCTTCGGCACCCTCTACCGCCGGGTGCTCAAGGCGCAGCGCGACGCGGTCGCCGACGAGCGCGACGCGAACCGCCTCGACGACGACGCCGCGCGGGAGTTCTTGGAGCAGCTCGACTACCAGGAGGCGGCGATCGTGTCGCGGCTCGGGTTCAGGCTGTAGCGGCGAGAGCACGACACGACGAGCATCACACGACGAGCAGCACACGACGAAGGAGTCTCGATGATCATCAGCTACGACGGGGCCACCCCCGAGATCGCCGTCGACGCCTGGGTGGCGCCGACCGCCACCGTCATCGGCCGGGTCACCCTCGCTGCACGGTCGAGCGTGTACTACGGGGCCGTGCTCCGCGGCGACAACGACCCGATCGTGCTGGGTGAGGGCTCGAACCTGCAAGACAACGTGGTGGTGCACACCGACCTCGGCAGCCCCGTGACGGTGGGTGCGGGGGTGAGCGTCGGGCACGGTGCGGTGCTGCACGGGTGCACCGTCGAAGACGGCAGCCTGGTGGGCATGAACGCGACGGTGCTGAACGGCGCGGTCATCGGCGCCGGGTCGCTGGTGGCGGCGGGGGCCGTGGTGCTCGAAGGCACCGTGGTGCCGCCGGGGTCGCTGGTGGCGGGGGTGCCGGCGAAGGTGCGGCGCTCGCTCTCGGAGGAGGAGCGGGCGGGCATCCTCCGCAACGCGGGGCGATACCTCGAGCTCACGCCGGGGCACGCGGCCGCCGTCGTGGTCGGAGCCGAAGATGGGGAGTCCTCCGCCGACAGGAGCGGGGAGTGGGGCCTGTTCGGCTGAGCCCACCCATGCCGCTGTCAGAGGGCGCGGGTACGCTGACGGCATGGCAGATCCGACCCCTGCCGACTCGCTGATCGACGACGAGCTGCTCGCTCGCATCCGGTCGCGGGCGGCGACGTACGACCGCGAGAACCGCTTCCCCGACGACGACCTCCGCGAGCTCACCGACATCGGTTACCTGCGCATGTTCGCCCCCGAGGAGTTCGGGGGCCTCGGCTTCAGCCTCGCCCGGGTGGCCCACGAGCAGACGCGGCTGGCCACGGCAGCGCCCGCCACCGCCCTCGCCGTCAACATGCACCTCGTCTGGACGGGGGTGGCCAAGGTGCTCCGCGACCGCGGCGACACCTCGCTCGACTGGGTGCTGCAGGATGCTGCGGCCGGCGAGATCTTCGCCTTCGGCAACAGCGAGGCGGGCAACGACCTCGTGCTGTTCGGGTCGACGACGGCAGCGGTGCCGGGCGCCGACGGTTCCTACGCCTACACCGGCCGCAAGATCTTCACCTCGCTGTCACCGGTGTGGACGAGACTCGGCGTCTTCGGTCGCGACGACTCCGACCCCGAGTCGCCCCGCCTCGTCCACGCCTTCCTCACGCGGGGCACGCCGGGAATCGAGACGCTCTCCGACTGGGACACACTGGCCATGCGGGCGAGCCAGAGCAACACGACCATCCTCGACGGTGCGGTGGCGCCGGCCGAGCGGGTGTTCCGCAAGCTCGCGGTGGGCCCGAGCCCCGACCCGCTCATCTTCGGCATCTTCTCGACCTTCGAGATCCTGCTCGCCGCCGTCTACACCGGCATCGGTCAGCGGGCCATCGAGCTCGCCGTCGAGGCCGCTCATCGGCGCACCTCGCTGAAGGCGGGCGGGCGCCCCTACGCCCACGACCCCGACATCCGGTGGAAGGTGGCGGAGGCGGCGATCCTGCACGACGGCATCCCGCCGCAGATCGACGCGCTCGCCCGCGACGTCGACGAGCTCGTCGCCCACGGGGCGGCCTGGTTCCCGAAGCTCGTCGGCCTCAAAGTGCGCGCCACCGAGACCGCGCGCGAGGTCGTCGACCTGGCGCTGCGGGTCTCCGGCGGGTCGGCCATCGCCTCCTCGAGCGAGCTCGGTCGCCTCTACCGCGACGTCGTCGCGGGCATCTTCCACCCCTCCGACGGCGAGTCAGCCCACTCGACAGTCGCGAACGCTCTGCTCGGGCCTGTGCCGGAGTGATGCGCCGGCAGCCCTCGCGCCTCGTCACGTCTCGCGTTCGCGCGGCGGCGGGGGTGCTTCTGGTGGGCGCAGTGCTCGGTGCGGCCGCAGTCACGTCCGGCGGCCCTGCCGGCGCCGCGACGCCGGCGACCTCGACGGCTGCGCCGACGCCCGCCGCGACCTCCACGCCCGCCGCGACATCCACGCCCGCCGCAACCGAACCCGCCCGTCTGCGGGCGGCGTTCCCGGCGTTCTCGGCCGAGGAGCGCATCCGTGCCTATGCCGAGGTTCGGTTGAACTCGATGACCCTCGAGCAGAAGATCGCCTCGATGTTCATGGTGCACGTCGCGGGCAGCGACCCGACGGCGCTGCAGGGCTACCTCGTCGCCACCAAGCCCGGCGGGTTGCTGCTGCTCGGCGACAACGTTCCCGGCAGCGCGACGGAGGCGGCGGCGCTCACCGGTGCGCTCCACGAGTCTGACGGGCTCGCCACCCTCATCGCCATCGACCAGGAGGGCGGCATCGTGGCGCGACTGCGTGACGACGGCTATCCCGCTGCCGACACGCTGAAGTCGGAGCCGGTCGAGGCCACCACCGAGGCCTTCACCCAGCGCGCCGCGCTGCTCGATGCGACCGGCATGACGGTGAACTTCGGCATCGTCGCCGACGTCACCTCCGACCCGTCGTCGTTCATCTTCGAGCGGTCGCTCGGGGCCGATCCGGGTTCGGCGAGTGCCCGGGTGGCGGCGGCGGTGGCGGCCGAACGGGGGAGTGTCGTCTCGACCCTCAAGCACTTCCCGGGCCACGGTGCGGCGGGCGGCGACTCGCACACCTCCATTCCGACGACCGACCTGGGCTACGAGCAGTGGCTCGCCGAAGACGCGCCGCCCTTCCAGGCCGGCGTCGACGCCGGCGCCGAGATGGTGATGTTCGGGCACCTCGTGTACTCCTCGGTCGACGGTGCCCCCGCATCCCTGTCGCCCGAGTGGCACCGCGTGCTGCGCGAGGAGCTCGGCTTCGAGGGCGTCGCCGTCACCGACGACCTGCTCATGCTCGAGAACTCCGGCGTCGACGCCTACGCCGACCGCACCACGAACGCCATCGCCGCGGTCGCCGCCGGCAACGACCTGCTGCTCTACAACAGCACCGTCGACGTGCCGACCCTCTCGGCGGCCATCGCGTCGGCCGTGCGCGCCGGCACCATTCCCGAGTCGCGCATCGACGAAGCCGCCCTCCGCCTCCTCGAGCTCCGCCGCACCCTCTGGGTCGCCGGCGCCCGCTGAGGCCGCCGACCCTCACCGACCTCGCGCGCTGGCGCTACGAGCCCGGGTAGGGCGGGGTGCCGCGGCCTTCGGGGTGGTCAGGCTCCGAGTCGCCCGTCGCGGGGTGGGCCGTGCCGGGATGCGCGGAGTCGGCCTCCGCTGGAGACGAACCGGTCGCTGGGTCGTCCAGCACCGCGGTGTCGGCGGTGCGCGACGTGTCGGCAGTCGCATCAGCAGCCACGGCGGGCGACCCGTAGCTCTGCGGGGCGGCCGGCGCGGCCGTGGCCGGAGTCTGCGCCGAGTACGCGCTGGGCTGCGGTGCGGTCACGTACGTCGGGATCGCGCCGCCCGAACCCGCGCCACCCGCGCCCGCGGCCCCAGCCCGCGCCGCACGGCGCCGTGCGCCGCGGCGCGACAACCCCACGATCAGCACGCAGACCGCCGCGATCACCGCGAGCGGCAGCAGCCAGGGCAAGAGCACCCCGATCATCACCACGAGCCCCGACATCGCCGCCACGAGCGACGCCCAGCCGGTGGCGAGGCCGCTCCAGAAGTCGCCGGGGGCGCTCGAGGGCAGGGCGCCCTTCTCGGTGAGGTCGACGGTGAGTGTCGAGTAGGCGATCTGGTCGGAAAGGTACTGCTTCTGCGACTTGAGGCTGTCGAGCTGGGCCTGCCGGTCGGAGATGGCGGTCTCGAGCTCCACGAGGTCGGCGGTGGTGGCGGCCTGGTCGACCAGGTCGAGCAGCCGGTCGACCGACGCCTGGAGGGCCTTGATCTGCGCATCCAGGTCGCGCACCTGCAGCGTCACGTCGTTCGAACTGAGCGACACGGAGTCGACGGTGCCGAGCTCCTGCAAGCCCTCGATGGCGGCGTCGACCGAATCGGCGGGCACCCTGATGACGAGCTGGGCGCTCGACCGCGACTCGTCGGAGCCGGCCTGCTGCGACCGCGAGTCGATCCGCCCGTCGAGCGACTCGACGAGATCGACCGTGGCGTCGACGGCTGCTGTGGGGTCGTCGACGGTCACGGTGATCCAGCCGGTGGTGATGACGCTCTGATCCACGGCCGCGGAGTCGACTGCCGACGAGCCGCCCTCGGCCGACGAGACCCCTCCGTCGCGCGCTCCCGGTGCCGGTTCGACCATCACGGGGCCGTCGGCGGACTGCGACGACCCACCGGCTTGAGCGCATCCGCTCAGCACGAGCACGGCGACGACAGCGGTCGATGCGAGGATCATTCGTCTCATGGCACTCACGGTAGGGGCGCTTGTCTGGGCACCGGCTGGGATTGCCGCGATGGTTATCCGCTCGTTATCCGGGCACCCTCGATGAATTCGCCAAGGGGCTTGCGCATCCCGCCCGATTCAGTCTCTCGGGGCCGACGGACGAGCGGATGCGCGCCGACGGTCGTAGGTTGAGCACCATCAGCTACTGACGAAGGAGGCCCCCATGGGATTCATCGATGACGCGAAGGATGCTGCCGAGGCGACGGGCAAGAAGATCGGCCGGGCCTTCGACGACACCAAGGAGCGCTTGAGCGACAAGGCCGACGAGGCGAAGGCCGAGCACGAGGTCAAGAAGGCCGAGGCCGAGCGCGACGCCACGAAGGCGAAGAACGACTACAAGGAGTCGCTGCGCGACTGACCGGTGTCGCACGCGTCGCAGAGGGCTCCGGGTGACCCGGGGCCCTCTGTGCTGCCCGGCCGCGCCGCCTTAGACTCGAACGGATGACGGGGGACATCGACGACGTGGGAGACGCGCGCGCAGTGCATGACGACGCCGACCGCATACCCGACCCCCGCCCGCAGCACACCCCGCTCTGGGCCCTGCTCTCGCGCTGGCTGCTCGGGCTCGAGGCGTGGCTGCGCTCGCACGGGGGCACGCGCCTGCGCCGCGGCCTGCGGGCGTTCTGGGCAGTGGTCGCGCTCGCCGGTGCCGTGCTGCTGTTCGGGCCGGTCATCAACGAGCCGATGTCGCTCGACGACATCACCGGGTCGGCTTCGACGGCCACCGACACCTGGATCGCCCGCGACTTCGACGTCGACTACACGATCGAGCGCACCGACGAGGGGCGGCTCGAAGCCGAGGTCGTGGAGACCATCGGTGCCTTCTTCCCCGACGGTGTGGCGGAGACGGGCATCGTGCGGGTGCTGCCCACGCAGTACGAGGGGCACGCACTGGACCCCTCCGACATCGAGGTGACGGTCGACGGCGAGCCGGCGACGGTCGATCGTTCCGAGAGCAGCGACCAGCTGACGCTGACGCTCAGCCCGGGTACGAGCACGACCGCCCCCCTCAGCGGCGACCACGAGTTCGTGCTCCACTACCGCCTGCACGACCTCGCCTACACCGATGTCGACGAGGCGACCGGAGCATCCGTCGACCTGCTCGCCTGGGACGTCTTCGGCCCGTCGTGGCCCCAGGCGTTCAGCGGGCTCGACGTGAGCATCACGCTCCCGGCCGAGCTCGACGACGCCCTCGTGCGCCAGCCGCGCGGCGCGCTGGCGTGGACGCTGCTCGCCGCCGGCGAGTGGCTGAGCCCCGAAGACCCGCCGGCCGGTGCGGGTGCGCCCCCAGGTGCCGTCAGCTACGGCTTCACGAACGACCAGAACATCCCGCCCTACGCCTCGGCACGGTTCACGATGGTGTTCGAGCCGGGCACCTTCGTGATGCCGCCGCCGACACCGCTGTTCCTCGTGCAGAGCTTCGGGCCGCTGCTGCCGCTGCTGTTCCTCGCGGTCACCCTGCTGCTCGCGCTCGCGGCGCGGGCCGTCGCGTGGAGCGACGCGCGGGGTCGCCCGTGGTTCGTCGCGCAGTCCGACCCGCCGAAGGGCCTGAGCGCGCGTGCCGCCGCGCAGGTGCTCCGCACCCCGCGCACCTTCGAGCTCGCCTCGGCGCTCGAGGCGGTGAGCGGCAGGGGCCGCCCCGACCGCACCGCGCTCCTGCGGGCTGCGGCGCGTGCCGCCCGCCGCACCGGCCGCCTCGGCGACCGGGTGCGCGCGACGCTGGGCTACCTCTCCGCCTCCGAATACGCCGGGCAGCTGCGCGGGGGCCTGCGCCGCATCCCGACCGGGTTCGTGCGCGACGTCTTCATCGCCGCCCCGCTCGCGCTCACCCTCCTGCAGTGGGGGCTCGTGCGCCAGCTCTCCCACCAGGAGCCGCTCGCCGTGGTGTGGTGGCCGGCGGCGTTCGTGGTGGTGTCGTCGGCGATCTCGCTCGTGGTGCTCGCCCTCGCGCTGACCGCCCGCCCGCTCACCAGGAAGGGTGCGCTCGTGCGGCAGCACCTGCTCGGCATCGGGGTCTACGCCGAGCGCACGCAGCTGCTCGATCGGGCGACGACGCGCGACCCGCTGCTCGCCTACGCCGTCGTGGCGTCGGGCCGGGGTGAGGCCCGCGACACCGGGCGGCGCGTGCTCAGCCTCATCGAGGGCGAGCTCGGCGACCAGGCGGCCTCGCGCGGGTGGCGCAGCAGCGACTTCCTGAGTGCGCCGCGCATCCTGGTGCGGGTGGTGGCGGTGGTGCTGTTCGCCGCCTCCGTCACCGCCGCCGCGGTGCTGCCGAACCCGTACCCGCGGTCGCTCGACCCCGTCGCCTACTCGGGCGACATCCCGGGCACGTACTTCAACGAGGTGCGCTCGTTCGAGGCGGACGCCGTGCTCACGGTCGACGACGACAGGCGCGCGCGGCTCGCGGTCACCGAACGCATCGTCGTGGACTTCGCGACCGAGTCGACCTCCGAGGTTCCGCAGTTCGTGCGGCAGTGGCCGACGCGGGCCGACGGCCAGGAGCTCGGGCTCGCCGTGACGGGGGTGACGCTCGACGGAACGGATGCTGCCTACCGCGCGTCGCGCGAGGGCGACACGGAGCTCATGACGACCATGTTCCGCGAGGTGCTGACGGGGGAGCACGAGGTGGTCGTGACATACGAGCTGGCCTCGCCCGTGCTGGCTGCGACGGGAGCGCGGGTCGCCGAGGGCTCCGACACCGTCGACCGGCTGCGCTGGACGGCGCTGCTCGAAGGCTGGGAGTCGTCGCCCGGCTGGCAGCAGGACGACGCGCCGTCGCCCCTGACGCTGTCGCTCACGATCCCGGATGCGCTGGCCGGCTCGGCGCTCGCCGCCGGCTGGATCACGGAAGACACCGACTCCTCCGACAGCGCCCGACTGTGGGAGCAGACGGTCGTGCCGTTCGGGCGGGTGGCCTCGGACGCGGCCGACGACACCGGTACCATCGACAGCCGGGAACCCGTGGCCGGCGGCACCCGATACCTGCTCGACGTGCGCGAGGACGGCAACGGCTTCCCGTTCGAGCTGCGGGTCAACGATCTCGGGGCGATGCTCGACTACCCGGCGGGCACCTTCGCCGGGCCCGACCCGGGTGCGCTCGTCTTGCAGAAAGTGCGCGACGCGTTCCCCCTCGCGCTCGTCGTGGCGCTCGGGGTGGTCGCGCTCGCGATCGGTGCGGTGAGTGCGCTCGCGGCGCGTCGGCGCGGCTCGCGGCGGGCGCCGCCCGGGTTCGTGCGCGACCTCGTCTGGTGGCTCGGCAGCTCGACCGCCGTCTCGACGGTGTGGCTGTTCGTCTGGGCGAGCTCCGACATGCCGGGCGACTGGCCCGAGTTCCCGCCCCTCGGCCTTTCTGCTCTCGCCGCGATCGTCGGCGCCGCGGCGTGCTGGGCCTTCACCCTCCGCCAGCAGCCGTCCACCGCCCGAGGCGCGAGTCGCCCCGCCGGTCGCGCGCCGAGCGGCGCCGCACGGGCGAAGAGGTCCGCTACCCGAAGATGAGTCGCGGGCCGCTCCGCATCTCGCTCGCCGTGAAGCTGAAGGCCGGGCGCAGCTCCCCGCCGACGTGGAGGCCGTAGACGTCGAGGCCCTGCGGCACGCCCTCGATCACGATCGGGAACCCGCAGCCCACGATGTCGTTGGCGACCATCGCATCGCTGTTGAACTCGCCCGCCTCGACGACGCCCCGGGCGATCACGCCGTCGGCGCCGAGCACCTGCACCTCGCCTCCGGCGACGATGTCGGCATAGCCGTCGGGTGCGAGGCAGCCGTTGTCGCCGGTGTCCCACTCGTGCTGCGCGCGCTCGGCGAGCTGCTGGGGAGTGATGAACGGGTCGTCGATGAGGACGAACCCGTACACGGTCGACGTCGCCGCCGCCAACGCTGACGCGGACGGAGTGGGCGCGGGCTCGCGCTCATCCGAACCTCCCCCACCGGGCAGGAACGGGGCGACGGCGCACGCGCTCAGGGTGAGGGCGACGCCACCGACTACAGCGCCGAGCGCGCACCGCCGAAGGCGACCGCCCGGAGTGTTCGTCTCCACCACATGCCCCCTGATCCAGGCGCGCACCATCCGCCCCCGGAAGAACGATAGCCGACGCGCGTCAGCGGTCGCGCGGGCCCGTTCGGCCGGCGAAGAGGGCGTGGAGGAGGGGGAGCACCGACACGATCATGAGCACCGTGCCGAAGACGGCGTCGTCGGCGCGCACGATGGCCCCCGCGATGAAGACGGCGCCGAAGAGCACGCCCGAGATCAGGCGGCGGGCGGTGCGCTCGAGGCGGCCGACGCGGCGCTCCAATGCCGGGTTCGACACCACGAGGCGCCCCTCCTCCGCGCGCGTGACGAGGTCGTCGAGACGCTTGGGAAGCCGCCAGGCGAGCTGGAGGTTCTCGAGGGCCTGCCGCCCGAGGTCTTGGGCGAGGTTGCCGCGCTCCTCGCGGATGAGCTGCTGCGCATACGGCTCGACCGAGTTCCACAGGTTGAACGACGGGTCGAGCGCGCTGCACACCCCCGAGGTGAGCGACATCGCCCTGATGATGAGCAGGAAGTTCTCGGGCAGCTGGAACGGCAGCGACCTCACCACGTGCCCGAACTCCACGCCGAAGTCGCGGAACTCCCGCGGGTCGACCTCGCGCAGCTCGGCGAACCCCATCCCGCCGAAGCGCGCGAAGAGCTGCGTGAGCGCTCGCTCGAGCTCGCTCGTCTCGGCCGACGGCAGCAGCACCCCGAGGTCTTGGGCCGCGGCGACGAGCCCCTTGCCGTCGCGCGAGGCCGCGGCGATGAGCATCTTGCGGAGCCCTGAACGGGTGTTCGCCGGAACCGTTCCCATCATGCCGAAGTCGATGAAGGTGAGGCGCCACGGATGCGCGACCGCAGCATCCGTCTCGCTCGCGTCGTCGAGGTCGCCGGGGTCGCCGGGTCGCGCATCCGCCGGCGGCGCGAGAGGCGTGACGAAGATGTTGCCGGGGTGCGGGTCGGCGTGGAAGAAGCCGTTCGTGAACAGCTGGTCGAACATGACGGCGGCGAACACGGGGGCGACGTCGGCCGGGTCGATGCCGGCGGCGCGGAGGGCGTCGGCGTCGGTGATCTTGATGGCGGTGACGTCTTCGAGGGTGAGCACGCGGCGGGTCGAGCGCTCCCACACCACCTGCGGCACGCCGACCCGCGCGTCGGCCGCGAAGTCGTCGGCGAAGCGCACCGAGTTCGCGGCCTCGTGCAGGTAGTCGATCTCCTCGAGCGAGGTGGCGGCGAACTCCTCGACGAGTGCGGGCGCGTCGACGCGGTCGGAGACGAGGCGCACGTGGCTCAGCCAGCGACCCACGCGGCGGAGGGCGGCGAGGTCGACCTCAACGATGGCGTCGATGCCGGGGCGCTGCACCTTGAGCATGACGGCGTCGAGCCCGGTGTCGGCGGCGTCGGCGGGTGCGAGGCGTGCGCGGTGCGCCTGACCGAGGGATGCCGCGGCCACGGGCGTCTCGTCGACCCAGGTGAACGCGCGCCAGAGCGGAAGGCCGAGCTCGGCCTCGGCGAGCTGCTTGATGAGCTCGAACGGCACCGGCGGAACCTCGTCCTGCAGGCCCTCGAGCTCTTTGGTGATCTCGGGCGGCAGCACGTCGAGTCGCGACGACATGAACTGGCCGACCTTGATCATGAGCCCGCCGAGTTCGACGGCGAGCACGTGGAAGCGCCGGGCGAAGCGCTGCATGCGCTTCGGGCGGGTGCGTTCGGCGATGCGGGTGAGGCCGATGCGGGGCAGCAGCAGCTCGAAGAACCAGGTCACCGCGAGGTTCCACCCGGCGAAGCGCAGGATGCGCCGGTAGCGCTTGCGCGTGTCGGGGGCGCGGGAGGCGGTGCCGATGACGGTGGTGGGGGCGGCGGGCAGCGGGGGCGGGGCGGGTGTGGACGGGGCCGCGGCGGGCGGCGCGGTCACGGGGCGCGCCGGCGCAGGCGGCGCGGAACCGGCCGGAGCGGGCTGCGTCGGCGCGGCAGGCAGAGCGGCGTCCACCTCCTCGATCGCATCGTCGTGGTGATGGCTCGCGTCGGCTGCCAGGCGGGCCAGCTCCATCGGCAGGTCGAACGCCACGGTGGGCTCGGCGTCGCCGGGGGCTGCGTCGCGAGCCTCGTGATCGGCCTCAGCCGCCGCTCGCGCCGCCGCCATCGGCAGGTCGAACACCATGGTGGGTTCGTCACCGCGTGAGGCGGTCGCGGCGTCGTCGTCGGCGTCGTCCACTCCGGGCTTCGGGCGGCCCCACGCCCACTCGAGCGGCGTGGTGTCGGCGGGCCCGGCACCGGGCGCGCGCGGGTCTCTGGCCCGGTCGGAGCCGGGCGGGAGCTCTGCCACCCGGGTCAGTCCTGCGCGAGGATGGCGTACAGACGCTTGCGAGCATCCTCGAGCTCGGAGACCGCCTGCTTCACCTGCTCGGGCGTGCCCGTGCGGCCCACCTGAGCGGCGGCCTGCGCGAGCTCGAACCCGGCCTTCGGCAGCGCGCCGCGGTCGGTGTCGCCGCGCCCGCCCATGCCGAACGGGTTGCGCCACCCGTCAGAACCCGAGCCAGAGCCCGAACCCGAGCCCGACGCGCTGTCGGATGCGCCCCACGGCTCGGTGCCGTCGGCCTCGGCCACGGTGGCGCGGCCCGCCTCGGTGAGCGAGTAGGTCTTGCGGCCGTTCGACTCCTCGGCGGCGATGAGGCCCTCGTCGGCGAGGAGCTGGAGGGTCGGGTAGACCGAGCCGGCGCTGGGCTTCCAGTTGCCGCCGCTGCGCTCCTCGATCTCGTGGATGATCTGGTACCCGTGCATCGGCTTCTCGGCGAGCAGCGCGAGCACGGCGGCCCGCACGTCACCACGGCCCATCCGCGAGCCGACCTTGTTCTCGAAGCGCTCGCGCAGCTGCTCCATCGCGCGCCAGAGCCCGTCGGTCTGCGAACCAGACCCGCCGCCGAATGCACCCGTACCGAAACCGCTCGACCCGAACGAACCGCTCATCATGACCTCCTCGAGAACCGCCAACGATACTCAACGATAGGCCTCGCATCCGCTCGGGGCACCCTCCTCCAGCAGATGCTCAGGCCCGCCACGCCCGGGGCGGGCGGGCTCAGCGCAGGAACACGTCGTCGAGGGTGACGGTGCGGAGCCCGCGCTCGGCGATGAGCGCCGACAGCTGCGGGAAGACGTTGGTGACGGGCAGGTAGTTGAGGTGCCCGATGATGATGTGCTGGGGCAGGAACCACTGCGTCGCGAAGTCGATCACCTGCTGCTCGGTGATGAGCCCCGAGTCGGAGAGCGAGCCGTACCAGAGCACGGGACAGGTGTAGCCGATGCTCGCGGCGAGACGGTCGACGCGTGCGTCGTGGTAGCCGTAGGGCGGGCGGAAGTAGGGGCGCGCATCCACGCCATAGGTGTTCAGGATGAAGTCGTGGTTGCGCTGCAGCTGGTCGATAACACCGGCATCGCTCTGGCTGGTGAGGTCGACGTGGTCGAGGGTGTGGTTGCCGAGCTGGATCTGCCCCGATTGCACGAGCGGGCGGAGGAGGTCGGCGTTCTGCGTCCAGCCGCCGTAGCTTCCGTTCAGGAAGAAGGTCAGGCGGGTGCCCGTCGCGGCCGCGAACTCGGTGTAGAGGCGGATGACATCGGCGTTCGACCCGTCGTCGACCGTCCAGGCGAGCAGGTTCCCCTGGCCGGGGAGCTCGGTGATGGCGCCGCCGGGGAGGGCGACTTTCTCGACGGGCGGCAGGGCCGGGGTGGGTTCGGGGGTCGGCGTCGGGGTCGGGGTCTCGGTGGGTGTGGGGGTCGCGGTGGCGGTCGCGGTCGCCGCGACCGGGGTGGCGCCCGCCGTCGCCGTCGCTACGGGTGAGGCGACGGGGGATCGGGGAGCCGCCGAGCTCGACACCGCGGCGAACACACCGCCGCCTGCCGCGACCGCTCCTGCCCCCACGATGCCCAGGAAGAGACGCCGGTCGATTCCCGCGATCGCCGACTGCGACGACTCCGCCGCGTGCTTCGGGGCGGATCGTTCATGCCTCGGCGTCACGTGCATCCTTCGTCTCGCGTCGACGAGGGTTCCGTCAACTCGACATTTGACGATATGCGTTTCGTGTGAGCGCCCGCTACCACGTCTTCGGGTGTCACCGCGCCCCGGATGCTGCCCGGGCGGGGTCGTCGTAGGGTCGTGAGTCACGAGCGAGACGCCGTGAGCCCCCAGCAGAACGGACGGAGCCCCCATGACCAGCGCACTCGACGACCCCACTCAGCGCCCGCAGACCCTCCAGCGCCCCCGGGGTGGGGTGAACCCGATCGCGATCGTGGCGCTGCTCGCGGGCCTGGCGGCGATCGTGCTGCTCGTCATCCGGGTTCCGACGTGGATTCCGCTGTGGTTCGCCGCCATCGGCCTCTTCGTCGCCATGATCTCGGTGCTCGGCTCCCGCCCCTCGGCCACCCGCTGGGTGAGCACGATCGCCATCGCCGCCTCCGTCATCCCCTTCGCGATGATGCCCCTCTACATCACGACCTGATGCTCGTCGTGGCCGCTGCGCCGATCCCTCAGAGGTTGTCGGGGAGGCCGGCGCGGCGGAGGTAGTCGGCGCGGTCGGAGTTGCGGGGGAGAGGGCGGGTCGGCGGATCGCCGGGGGTGCGGCCGGCCGAGGTCGACAGCTCGGCGGTGTCGCGGAACAGGTCGGCGAGCTCGTCGGTGGCGTCTCGGTCGGCGTCTCGCGGGTTCGGGCGGTCGAAGCGCTCGGTGGGCGCGTCGTCACGCGCGGGTGCGAGTCCCTGGTCGGCGGATGCCCCACCGAGGAGCGCGTCGAAGCGGGTCGTCTCCGCGAGGTCGCGCGGGCGGGAGGACGAGTCCTCGCGGCTCGGCGCGAAGCGGGCGGGCCACTCGATCTCGCGTGCGACGGGGGTGGTGCGGTTGCCCGCGCCGTTACGGGAGAAGGGCCAGCGCTTGGCCGGAGCCGCTTCCTGCGGGTCGGCCGCGGGGCCACCCGCGCCCAGCGCACCCGCGCCCTGACCCGCCTCCCCAGACTCGAGCTCCCGCTCCCACTCCTCCATGCGCGCGGCGGCCCGCGCCCCCGCGTACGACCCCCACACCTCGAGCGCCCGCGAGATCACGGCCTCCTGCTGCTCGAGCACGGCGGCGTTGATCCGCTTGCCGAACTCCAGCTGCTGCTCGGCCCGGTCAGACGCCACCGACACCTGCACCGACGCCTCGGCTTCGATCGCCCGGGCCCTCTCGCGAGCCCAGATCTCACCGCCCGACACCTCGCTGTCCTCACGCACGTCGAGCATCCGGTCGTAGGCGGTGGGCGAGCCGAGGTTCGACAGCACCTTGACGATGACGGGCAGCAGTTCGATGCACACGAACAGGGCCGCGATCATGATGTGCGCGACGTTGAGGAGCGCGTTCTTCTCTCCAAGGCGGAACAGCGCGTCGAGCCGCGACAGCAGCCCCGCGCTGTTGTCGACCGCGTTCTCGTACGCGGCCTGCTCGGCCGCCCGCTGCTCCTGCGCGGTGGCGAGGGTCGCTTTGTCGGCGGCGAGCTGGTCCTGCGCCGCCGAGAGCCGACTCTGAGCGGATGCTTCGAGGTTCGACTGCGCGGCGGTGAGCGCCGCGGCCTCCGCCTGCTTGGCGGCGTCGAGGCGCGCTTCGGCGGTCTGCAGGGCGGCGAGCTTCGACGCGGTGACGGGGCCGTCGCCGCGCACACCCGTCCCCCCGCTCCCGTCGATCTCGGCAAGGTAGGCCGCCTGCGCGGCGTCGTACGCGGCCTGCGCCGAGGCGGTCGCCGCCTGCGCCGCCGCGTAGTTCGGGTCGGCCGACAGATCGGTCTGCAGTCCCTTGTCGACGATGGCCTGGTTCGCCGCGATCGACTCCTCGAGCCCCGGAATGGCCGCGAACCTCGGGTCTGACGCCATCCGCTCCTCGAACGCCGCCTTCTCCTCGGCCTGCATCACCTGGATCTCGGAGTTGATCTCGGCCGCGAAGATCTGCAACGTCAGCGGCGTCGAGATGACCGTTCCGATGATGAGCGCGAGCGCGATGCGGGGAATGGCGAGCCCGATGTTGCGCGCCACGCCCTTCTGCTTGGCCATGCCGATGATGAGCAGCCGGTCGAGGTTCAGGATGATGACACCCCAGAACACACCGACGACGATCGCCACCGCGAGCGGCGCCCCCACCGCCATCGACAGCGCGAACGCCGCCGACACCGCGCTGAGCAGCGCCGTGCTGAGGATCACCCCGCCCATCGCGACGAACCGCGCCCGGTCACCAGGCGTGTCGGCGAGCACGTCGAGCCGTGCCCCGCCGAGCCACGCCATGGCGTTGGAGACGGGGTTCGAGTTGTAGCGACGAGCCATTCAGCGGCGACCTTTCGGGGAGGCGATCTCGGCCAGAACAGCGGATGCGCGCTCGACCGCGCAGGCTCGCCCTGACACGAGGAGCGAAGCTACTGCACGCGCATCCACGTTTCCTGGCACGTGCCTGTGGGGCACACAAGGGACGAACGCCCCCTCTCCCGTTGAACCGGAGGAGGGGGCGTTCATGACGGACTAGAGAAGAAGGGTGCCTACTCTCTGTACCCCGTCGGGGGCGTCAGCACTCCGCGCTCGATCAGCTTCTCGATGTTGTCGGCACGCGTCTGGTGCTCGCGAGCCAGCCAGCCCTCCGTCGGCGGCGCATCGAGGTATTGGTTCTTCGGGTAGATCGGCTGGTCGTAGATGGCCCGGTACTGCTCGGTGCGCAGGTCTTTGAACTGGTTGTACAGCCCGTTCGCCACGCGCGCCCGCCGCAGTGCCTCGATGTCGATCGTGGTGCAGACGAAGGAGTCACCGGTGGTCCACCCGCGCTGCTGCGTGAGCACCTGGCCGCGGGGGCCGACGATCATCGACTGGCCGCCGAAGAGGTCTTGCACGCCGCCGTCTTCGCGGTACTCCGGGCCGAGGTTCGGGGCCACGACGTAGGCCGAGTTGAACATGGCGTGGGCGCGGTTCTGCAGCTCCCACATGCCGTTCTGCACGGCCGGCTCGATGAGGGTGGGGCGGATGATGATCTCCGCACCGTTCATGGCGAGACCGCGTGCCACCTCGGGATAGACGCCTTCGTGGCAGATGGCGATGCCGATGTTGCCGATCTCGGTGCGTGCCACCGGGAAGATGGCATCCATCACGTTGCCGTTGCCCTTCTTCTCGATCCACTCGTCCCACACGTCGTGCGGGTTCATGTTCCCGAGCATCCCGCCCTCGTAGGCGTCGCTGGTGGCCTTGTAGCGCTTGTAGACGATCTCGCCCTGCGGGTCGATGATGAACGCCACGTTGAAGTGGCGGTCGGGGAAGTCGTCGTCTTTGACCATGTACAGCTCGGCCGCAATGTAGGTGTCGAGCTCGCGGGCTTTCTTGGCCAGCTCGTCGGTCTCGGGGCCGGGGATCGTCACGGCGAAGTGACGCTCCTTCTCGCGGTTGCCGGGGAAGTTGGCGATCATGCCCTGAATCGCCATCTCGGGAAGCACCACCAGTCGAACCGGCGCGCCTTCCCAGCGACCCACCATGACGGCGGTGTCGATGAACTCGTTGATTCGCTTCACATTCGCCACACCATCGCCCGGATTCTTCACGCTGAAGGTTCGGGGCGACACTGCCACGACGACGAAGGGGTCGACCATGTTCGTGCTCTCTTTCCGTAAGGAACGCGGAGCTGATCCGCGCTGATCGAAGTGCACCGAACTCGATCCGACGGATCTGAGTTAGCGCTCACTCAGAGTAACCACGTCGACGACATCAACGCAAGAGAAGCAGGCGGATGCGGGCCTGCGGCTTGCTTGCTCTTTGGTGTTAGCGCACTATCGTGCTCAGGGCTGCCGCATCGGAGCGGTGGTCTGCCGCACCACCAGCTCGGGCTGGATGAGCGGGATGACCTCGTCGGCCGCGCCCTTGATCATGGCCAGGATGCGGCTGACCGCCGTGTGACCGATCTGCTCGAAGTCGAGGGTCACGGTGGTGAGCGCGGGCCGATAGAAGGCCGACTCCTTGACGTTGTCGAACCCGACGACGCTCACCGAGCCGGGCACGTCGATGCCCGCCTCATCGAGCGCTTTCACCACGCCGAGCGCGAACGGATCATTGGCGGCGAAGACCGCGGTGACCTCGGGTGTCTCGGCGATCATCCGCCCCACCCGGTGGCCTTCGGCAGCCGACCAGTCGGCAGTGGTGAACGCGGGCGGAGCCACTCGGCCCTGGGCGGAGAGCTCCTCGGCCCAGCCGCGGGCGCGGGCGGTCGTCGCCATCCAGCCCTCGGGGCCCTGCACGTGCCAAACGGTCTCGTGACCGAGTTCGAGCAGGTGCCGCACCGCCTCTCTCGCTCCCCGCACCTCGTCGATGGAGATGCTGGTCGGGCTCGCGGGCGTGCCCTGCTCGAAGGTGACCATCGGCACACCGATGTCGAGGCTCTGGATGACCGAGATCGCCTCGTAGAGCGGTGCCAGCACGATGATGCCGTCGACCGCATCCGGCCCGACCGATTCGAGGGCGGCGCGGATGGCGTGGCGGTCGAGCGATCCCAGGGTCACCAGGCGTGTGGAGTAGCCGTGACGGCGGGCTTCTTCCGAGATCCCGTAGAGGGCGACCGACGGACCGAGCACCGCGAGTTCGAAGCTCACCACACCGATCGTCATGGTGCGATTGCTGGCGAGGGCGGCCGCGGCCGGGTTGCGCCGGTACCGCAGCTGCTCGATCGCCCGCTCGACGCGCTCGCGGATCTCGGGAGCGACGTTCTGCGCCCCGTTGACGACACGCGACACCGTCTGCTGCGACACCCCCGCGAGCTTCGCCACGTCGATCATGCGCGGCCCCTGCGAACGCGAGCCGAGCCGTTCTCCGCGGGTGCTTGTCGGGGAGGCTGAGGCGGCGCGAGGCATCTGCTCATTATGCCCGCCCGGGCGCCGATCGACAGTCGTCGCCACGGGCGGGCCGCCGCTCATGGCCGCCGGTAGCGCAGCACCGCGGGGTGCCGCTCGTAGGGCCACTCGGCGCCCTCGACCATGTAGGCGCGGGTGGTGTAGCTGCCGTCCATCGTCGAGGCCAGGCTCGGCGGGCCGTCGAAGCCGATGACGCCCCAGCCCACGCGGTTCTCGTTGCCGCCGTACACGGGGTCGCCGTAGAACCCCTGACGCGTGTTCAGCACGAGGAGGGGGAAGAACTCCAAGAAGTCCTCGTTCACGGGTTGGTTTCCGGCGGGCGCCCCACCGAGACCGACCCCCTCGTCGTTCAGCGCGAACCGTCCGGGCTTCGACGCTCCCGACAGCTCCTCCAGCACGGCGTCCTGCGCCTCGTCGTCCAGCGCGACGAAGGTCGACGCTCCGTGCTTCCCGGCGAGGGCGTCGAGCTGCCGCACCCCGTCACGGTAGAAGCCCTGCCTCGCCTCGATGCGCTCCCGCCAGGCCTCTTCCTCGAGCCCCTCCATGCGGAGGAAGCCGTTGCCGTCGGCGGCGGGGAAGATGAACTGCGTGCCGGCGAGCATCCGGTCGATGAAGCGCACCACCTTGGCCTCCCGGGCGCCGGGATGGTGGTCGGTGGGGATGATGCGGGCCGTTGCCGCCTCGACCGTCGCCCACTCGTGCTCGCTGAAGAACAACGGTTCGTCGTCGTCTCGTGTGGAGATGGGCGCGGTCACCCATTCTGCCTGTCCCATGTCTCAGTCCTTTCTTCGGGGTGTCGTCAGTCGGTGTCGTCGTCAGTCGGTGGTCCAGCCGTGGCGGTCGACCTGCAGGATGCGGTCGGCGCAGCGCCAGGCGTTCGCCATGATGGTGAGCGCCGGGTTGATGCCGGTGGCGGTGGGGAAGAAGCTGGCGTCGAACACGTAAAGGTTCGGCACCTCGTGGGAGCGGCACCAGCGGTCGACGACCGAGGTGGCGGGGTCGTCGCCCATGCGGGTGGTGCCGAGCTCGTGCGAGGTGTTGCCCGTGATGCGCTCCATGTTCACCGGCACGACACGGGAGGCGCCGGCCGCCTCGAGGATCTCGCCGTTCTTCTTCACCTGCCAGCGCTCCTGCGCGAAGTCGTTCGCATGGGGTGTATGGGTGATGCGGGCGACCGGCAGGCCCCACGCATCCTTCACCGTCGGGTCGAGGTCGACCCGGTTGCTCTCGACCGGGAGATCGTGCAGCAGGATGCCGATCTTCATGCTGTGGTTGAAGAACTCACGGTCGGCGTCTTTCGCGGCGGCGCCCCAGGTGGGGCGGCCGGGGAAGCTCCAGTTCACCGGGTGCCCGATCATCGAGGGGAAGATGAGCGAGCCGAGGATGTGCCCGCGGCTCTCGTCGGTCTCGTAGAAGTCGAACGAGCACAGGCTCATGTAGTGCCCGGCCCAGCCGTAGAGCGGGTCGTGCACCTCGCGGTCGAACAGGCCCACCGAGAACGAGTACTGGTGGAAAGTCGCGTTCTTGCCCACGAGTCCGCTGCCGTTGCCGAGGCCGTCGGGATGCTGCGCCGATTTCGACATGAGCAGCAGCCTCGGCGTCTCGATGCCGCCCGCACAGACGATGACCGCTTTGGCGTACTGCACGAACTCATCGCCGTCTTCGTCCTGGTAGCGCACCCCGGTCGCCCTGCCGTCGGCGCCGACGAGGATCTCGCTCACGTAGCAGTCGGAGCGGAGGTCGTAGCGGCCGGTGGAGATCGCGTCGGGGATGAAGCTGATGAGCGTCGACGACTTGCCGGTGCCCGGATCGGGGTACTGCTGCCAGAAGCCGTTCTCGCTGAACGGTTGGCGGCCGCGGTAGGGCTCGGTGACCATGCCCTGCGGCATGGGGAAGGTGCCGTGACCGAGCTTGTCCATCGCGGTCGCGAAGGTGCGGCCGATCTGACTGAGCGGAGACGGCTTGGTGGGGTAGCCCTTGCTGCGGGGTGCCTCCCAGCGGTTCGCCCCAGCGAGACCCGAAGTGCCGAACTCCCACTCCACCCGGGTGTAGTACGGCTCGAGCTCGTCATAGCTGATGGGCCAGTCGACGAGGCTCGCGCCCGGCACGTCGCCGTGGATGCTGCGCAGCTTGAAGTCGTTGAGGGTCATGCGCGGCACCATCCCGCCCCAGTGCGTGGTGCCGCCGCCGACCACCTGAGGGGTCGCGGAGAAGTTCGTGACCACCGCCTCCTCGCTATCGTTCTGGCGGTAGGTGCGGGGCTTCAGCTTCGGGTCCTGCCAGATGAAGTTGCGGTTGAGGAACTTCAATTCGTCGCCGGAGGCGTGCTCGGGCTTCAGCCACGGTCCGCGCTCGAGGCCCACCACGGTGAGGCCGGCCTCGCTCAGCACCTTGGCCGCGGTGGCGCCGCCGGCACCGGCGCCGACGATCACCACGTCGACGGGTTCGGGGTTCTTCTTCCTGGTCATCGTTCGACTCCGTTCTGTCCGACGCGGGCGAGCTCGAGGAGCTCGCTCCAGAGGTCTTCGGGGATGGGGGTTTCGAGAAGCTCGACGGTCGCGTCGACCCGCTCCGGGCGCGACATTCCGACGATGGTCGAGGTGACGCGTTCATCTCGCACGGAGAACTGCAGGGCCGCGGCCGCGAGGGGCACGTCGTGCTCCCGGCACAGGTCCTCCATGCGCTGCACGCGCGCAAGAGTCGCGTCGGACACCGGCGCGTAGCAGTAGGTGGGCACCACCGACGGGCCCTTCACGAGCATCCCGCCGCCGAAGGGCGCGGCGTTCACGACGGCGACGCCGTCGCGCGCGGCCCGGTCGAGCAGCGGCTCTGCGGTCTGGTCGACGAGGGTGAAGCGGTTGTGACTGATGATCACGTCGAACGCCCCCGTGTCGAGGTACTGCAACTCGAGATCGATGGGGCCGCCGGCCACGCCGAGGCTCTCGATGACCCCGGCATCGCGCAGCTCGATGAGCGCTTCGACCGGGCCACCCGCCGCGACACCCTCCTCGAACGAGATCTTCTCGGGGTCGTGCAGGTACACCAGCTGCAGACGCTCGAGGCCGAGCCGCTCGAGGCTCTCCTCGACCGATCGCTTGACGCGATCGCCGGAGAAGTCGGTCGAGCCGGGCAGCGGGTCGACCTTGGTGGCCACGACGAGGCCCTCCGGCACGCCGCCGCGATGGCGGATGGCGGTGCCGATGCGACGCTCGCTGTCGCCGCCGCCATACTCATTGCTGGTGTCGACGAAGGTGAACGGGCCGTCGAAGACGCGCTCGATGGTGGCGACCGCCGTGTCTTCGTCGACCTCATAGCCGTACTGGGCGGGGAAGCTGCCGAGGGCGCTGGTGCCCACGCACACGCTCGACACCGAGAAGCCGGTGCGGCCGAGGGGTCGGAGGGTTGTCATGATCTCTTCTTTCTCTGTTCGTTGGTTCGCGGTGGGGGCGCGGTGCTGGTGCGCCCCAGAAGCTGCGGTGCGACCGGGCGCGGTGCCGCGGGTTGGCGCCCGGCCATGAGTTCGAGCACGTGGTCGACCGCCTGACGGCCCACCTCGCTGAAGTCGAACCTCACGGTCGAGAGTGCGGGCCTGAAGAACGCCGACTCGGGAACGTCGTCGAACCCGATCACCGAGACCTCGCCCGGCACCTGTCTTCCGGAATCGACGAGGGCGCGCACCACCCCGAGCGCCATCTGGTCGTTGGCGGCGAACACCGCAGTCACGGCATGGTCGTCGGCGAAACGAATGCCGGCGTCATAGCCCGACTCGGAGGTCCAGTCGCCTTCGACCGGCGGGTGCGCGGGCAGGCCGGCGTCGGCAAGCGCACCCCGCCAGCCCTCGAGCCGAGCGGCGGTTCCTAGCCACCCAGGGGGACCGGACACGTGGTGCACCGTGCCGTGCCCCAGCTCGATGAGGTGCACGGTCGCCAGCCGCGCACCTGCCACCTCGTCGGTGGCGATCGTACCGAGCGTCGCCGGGCCACCGGGGTGGAAGACGACGAGCGGAACCTCGGGGGAGAGACTCCCGATCGCGACCAAGGCGGCCTCCAACGGGGCGAGCACGATCACGCCGTCGACCGAGTCGGCCATGAGGTGGTCGAGCGCGTTCTGCATCGCGCCGTGATCGAGTGCGGTGAGGCTCACCAGGTTGGTGGCGTAGCCCGCCCGTCTCGCCTCGTCGACGATGCCGGTCAGGGCGACCGAGGGACCGAATTGCGCGAGACCGAAGCTCACGATGCCGATGCTCATGCTCTGCCGGGTCACGAGGGCCCTGGCCGCCGGGTTGCGGCGGTAGCGCAGCCGGTCGACCGCGGTCTCGACGCGTTCGCGCATCTCGGGGGTGACGCTGTCGGAGCCGTTGAGAACACGCGAGACCGTCTGGTGGGAGACACCGGCGAGTCTCGCCACGTCGATCATCCTGACCTTTCTCCCGGTCGCGGGCTGCTCGCGCGCCATGGCTCAGCGGGCGAGCGCCGCGCGCCGGCCCGGGCCCCGGCCGCCGAAGAGCTTCGAGAAGAAGCGCGAGATGCGCTGCACTCCTCCCGCGCTCGACAGGAACACCGCGATCACGATCACCGCGCCCTTGATGACGAGCTGCGGCTCAGACGAGATTCCGACGAGGTTCATGATGTTGATGATCGTGGCGAGCACGAACACGCCGATCACAGCGCTCACCGGGTCGCCCTTGCCGCCCATCAGCGACGCGCCGCCCACGACCACCGCGGCGATCGCGTCCAGTTCGTAGCCGACGCCGATGAGCGAGCTGCCCTGCCGCAGCTGGGCGGCGGCGATGAGCCCGGCGAGGCCGGCCAGGATGCCGGAGAGGGTGTAGGTGATGATGAGGTTGCGGGCCACCGGGAGGCCGGAGAGACGTGCCGCCTCGGGATTTCCGCCGATGGCGTAGAGCGAGCGGCCGAAGGTGGTGAACTTCGCCACCAGGGCGGCGATGACCGCCACCACGATGAAGATGACGACCGGGTTGCGCACGCCGAGCACGGTGCCGCTCGAGAAGGCCTGGATGAACGCGTCGTCGAGGATCTGGATGAGGCTCGTCGACTGGATGATGTAGCTGAAGCCCTTGACGGCGCTCATCATGGCGAGCGTGGCGATGAAGGGAGGGATGCGCAGCCACACCACCAGCAGGCCGTTGACGAACCCGGCGGCGGCGCAGCACAGCAGCGTCACGCCCACCGAGAGACCGGCCGACATGCCTGTCTGGAGGGTGAGCGCCACGATCACCGTCGACATGGCGAGGATCGAGCCCACCGAGAGGTCGATGCCTCCGGTGAGGATGACGAAGAACTGGCCGACTGCAAGCACGGCGACGATGGAGGCGGCGGCGATGACGTTCTCGGCGTTCCTCAGGGTGAGGAAGTCGGCCGAGACGTAGTAGCCGACGATGATGATGGCGAGCAGCACCAGCAGCAGGTAGCTCTTGCCGAGCAGGCGCTTGCCGAGGCTGCGCATCCGGTTCGCGGTGCTGGGCTCGGGCGGTGTAGCGGCGGTGGAGTTCCCGACCGGTGGCCGGAGGGTGTTCTGGGACATGGGCTTCTTCGCTCTTCTCAGGAGTGGATGTGGTGAGTCGTGGGGCTCAGGCGAACCGGCTGAGGATCGCCTTCCCCTGCGGGTCGATCTCGTCGTGGTCGAGCTCGGCGACGACCTTTCCCCGGGCCATCACGAGCACGCGGTCGCACATCATCGCCTCGGTGATCTCGGAACTTGCGATGATGACGGTGCCGCCGCCGCGGGCGTAGTCGCGGAGGAGTTCGTACATGTCCTCCTTCGCGCCCACGTCGACGCCGCGCGTCGGCTCGTCGCAGATGAGGATGCGCGACTTGCGCACCAGCCAGCGCGCCAGGATGGCCTTCTGCTGTGTGCCGCCGCTGAGGGTCTTGACGGGCTGGTTGACCCCCGACACCTTCATGCCGAGCCGCGTCACCATATCGGCGGCGACCCGGCGTTCGCGGCGGGAGTCGATGACGCTCAGACGGCTGAAGGCGGGCAGGCTCGCGAGTGTGATGTTTGCGGCCACCCCGAGGTCGGGCACGAAGCCGGCCGTCTTCCGGTCTTGGGGGAGCAGCCCGATCCCCCGCCGAATGGCGTCGCGGGGTGCCGAGAGATCGACCCGCCTGCCGTCGATGCGGATGGAACCGGATGCGCGCCGCCGGGCTCCGGCGAGAAGGCCGGCCAGCTCCGACTGGCCGCTCCCGATGAGCCCCGACATGCCGAGCACCTCGCCGCGCCGCAGCTCGAACGACACGTCGTCGACGTGACCCTCGTCGGAGAGGTGGTCGGCCGAGAGGATCACCTCGTCACCGCGGCCGACACCCAGGCGCGGCGAACGCTCGCCTCGCAGTGCCGTCTCGGCGATCGACCCCTCGAGACTCTTGCCGACCATGGCTGTGACCACGTCGGAGGGGGCCGAGTCCGCGGTGTCGAACTCCGCGGCGGTCGACCCGTCGCGCAGCACGGTCACCGCGTCGCAGAGCGAGTACACCTCGTCCATGCGATGGGAGATGAAAAGCAGCGTCACCCCCTCGGCGGCGAGGGACCGCAGCACCGTGAACAGTTTCTCGACGTCGGGGCTCGGCAGGGTGGAGGTGGGCTCGTCGAGCAGAAGCACCCTGGCGTCTTTGTGCAGCGCCTTCGCCAGCTCGACAGCCTGCTGCTCCGCGGTGGAGAAACTGCCGACCGGTGCGCGCACGTCGAGGTCGAAACCGACCCTGGCCAGCGCATCCTGAGCCTCGCGGTACATTCGCGCCCAGTCGACCTTGCCCGCCTGGCGGGGGAGGCGGCCGAGGAAGATGTTCTCGGCGACGGAGAGCGAGGGCACCAGCGAGAGCTCCTGGTAGATGGTGTGGATGCCGGCGTTCTGTGCATCCGTCGGTTCACGGAAGCGCATATCCTTCCCGCCGAGGCGGATGGTGCCGCCGTCTGGGGTCTCGGCTCCCGAAAGCATCTTCACCAGGGTCGACTTACCCGCGCCGTTCTGGCCGGCGAGGGCGTGGATCGAGCCTTTCGTCACCGAGAACGTCACGCCCTTCAGGGCCTGAACGCCCAGATAGCCCTTAGTGATGCCGTCGAGCTCGAGCTCGATCGGGCCGCCCCTCATTCCTCGTTCGCCTTCACGTAGGTGTCGTCGGCCACGTAGTAGTCGGCCGCGTTCTCGGGGGTGACGACGGTGGTGTCGATGTAGAGGGTCTTGTCGGGGCACTGCGACTGGTCGTCGTTGAAGGCGGCGAGGGCCATCTTCACGGCGGTGGCGCCCTGGTCCCAGGGCTGGTTGGAGGCGGTGGCCTGGAGCGGGCCGGTGGGGTCGTCCATCATCTCCTTCACCGAGACCATGCCGCCGTCGTAGCTGGCGAGGATGATGCCGTCGCCCCAGATGCCCGCCTGCTGGAGGCCCTGCACCACGCCGCCGTTCATGACGTCGCTCATGCTGTAGACGATCTTGAGGTCGGGGTTCGCGGTGGCCACGTCGCGGATGGGGGCGAGGGCCTTGTCGGGCTTCCACTCGCCGTACTTCGTGTCGAGCTTCGTGGTCTGGATGCCCGGGTGGGCATCCATCACCTTCTGGTAGCCCTCCATGAAGCCGTTGAAGCGCAGATCGCTCAGCACGTCGCCGGGGAAGCCACCGATGCCGACGATCTTGATCTGGCCTGTGTCGCCGAACTTCTCGAGGGCCTTGTTCGCGGCCACCTCGCCGGCGAGCGAGCCGGTGTACTCCTGGTCTTCGGCGACGTAGCAGAACATGTCGGGCACGAGACTCTCGTCGAGGTTCGAGTTGACGGTCACGAGCGGGATGCCCGCGTCTTTCAGCGCCTGAACCGACGGGCCGACACCGATCGGGTCGTTGGCGTTCATGACGACGACGTCGACACCTTTGGTGATGAGGGTCTGGACGTCGGCGTTCTGGCGCACCGTGTCGCCGTTGGCGTCGAGAAGCTCGATGCGGGCGCCGATCTTGTCGGCCTCGGCCTGGCCGCCCTCGACGAGGGTCTTCCACCAGTCGCTGCCACTGATGCCACGTTGGCTCCAGCCGATGACGAGGCCGTCGCCGCTCGCCTTGTCTTCGTCGGAGGCGGGGCCGCCGCCGGCGCGGCACCCGGTGAGGGCGAGGGCTGACACGGCGAGAACTGCGGCGCCGGTGACGAGGCGGCCGGTGAACCGGCGTCGGGATGACGTGATCATGAGGACACTCCTTCGTGTGATCTCATCCGTCGGGGATCGGTGGTCACCGATGCGCCTCCGCCGTCGGAGGCTGACGGATCATGCTGTGATGTTAGCGCACTATCAAAAACATGACCAGCGCATCTGTCGCCTTGTCGGGGCTCCACCCGGCGGGAGAGCGATTGTGAGTTACCGGTCACTCAGGCGCGAGCGCACGTCACCGCCTCGCAGGCGGTGGATCAGCGCCGGCGGCGCGGCGCCGCGGAGCGCGGCGGGTTCGACCTCATGTGGTCGCGAACGACCGAGAGTGCGCGCCCGAGCTCGGCCACGTCGTCGGCGTCGATCGGCGCGAGGAACAGCTTCTTCAGCACCTGGATGTGCCCCGGAAACACCGTCGCGAGCCGGTCGCGACCGGTCTGCGTGATCGTCACCGTCACGCTCCGTTCGTCCTCGAGTGACGGCGCGCGAGTCACCAGCCCGGCCTTCTCGAGCAGCCCCGCCTGGTGGGTGAGGCCGCTCCGGCTGTAGACGACCCCGTCGGCGAGGTCGGTCATCCGTCTGCTGCCGTCGGGGGAGTCGCCGAGGGTGGCGAGCAGCTGGAACTGCACGTAGCTGAGGTCGCCCGCCTCCTTGAGCTGCTGCTCGACGGCATGCCGCAGCAGGCTGCTCACCTCGATGAGAGCGAAGTAAGCGCCGAGTTCGGCGGGATCGAGCGCTGCATCGGTCGACTCGTCGGTCATGTGCCCATTCTACTTGCTTCGATATTGAAGCACTGCTACAGTCGAGACAGATGCTTCGAGATCGAAGCAAATCCACGAAAGGACACCATCATGAAGGCAGCACGTTTCCACCAGCACGGAGCCCCCGAGGTTCTGCAGATCGACGACGTCGAGACTCCCGCTCCGGGTGCGGGCGAGGTGCGCCTCCGCGTCGCCGCGTCGGCGTTCAACCCGGCCGACAACGGGATCCGGGCGGGCTTCCTGCCCATCCCCGTTACCCTGCCGCACACCCCGGGCTACGACGTCTCCGGCACCGTCGACGCTCTCGGCGAGGGCGTCGACGGGCTCACCGTCGGCGACGCGGTCATCGGCTTCCTGCCCATGACGGCGCCCGGTGCCGCCGCGGAGTTCGTCGTCGCTCCGGCGGAGGCCCTGGTGGCGGCGCCGACCTCGATCGCACTCGAAGACGCGGCGGCGATCCCGTCGGTCGCACTCACCGCGTGGCAGGCCCTGTTCGACGAGGCGGGTCTCGCTGCTGGCCAGCGCATCCTCATCACCGGCGCCGGCGGCACCGTCGGGGGCTTCGCCGTGCAGTTCGCGAAGCGCGCCGGCGCCCACGTCATCGCCACGGCGAGCCCGCGCTCGGCGGCCTCGGTGCGCGCGGCGGGGGCCGACGAGGTGATCGACCACACCGCATCCTCGGTGCTCGAGTCGGTCGAGGCGCTCGACGCCCCGGTCGACGTGCTGCTCAACCTCGCGCCCTTCGAGGCCGACGAGTTCACCGCCCTGGTGGGCCGCGTGCGCGACGGCGGGGTGGTCGTGAGCACGACGGCCTGGATGCCCGCCCCCGACGACGAGGCACGCAACGTCCGTTCTGTGGTCGTCTACGTGCGCAGCGACGCAGCCCAGCTCGCCGAGATCGCCTCGCTCGTCGACTCCGGCGCCGTGCGCGTCGAGGTCGCGCGCCGCGTCACCCTCTCGGGCCTCGCGGCCGTGCACGCCGAGGCCACGGCGGGAACGCTCCGCGGCAAGGTCGTCGTGCTCCCCACGGTCGACTGAGGTGGTTCGCGCGAGGCGTTGGTCGCGCAAAAAGCTCCCATTCCGCGAAATGCGAGCAGATTGCGCGACCAACGCGCGGGCGCAGCCCCTAAGTGCGCGGGCCCCGCGCCTCAGGGGGGAGAGAGGGCCCGCCCGGGGGCAGCAGCTCCCCGAGGAACCTCTCGAACGAGGGGAAGAGCGCAGCGTGGTCGCGGGAGGCGCGCTCGGCCTCGAGCCCGATGCGCAGCACGTCGTTCAGGGGCATCGCGTCGGCGTCGAGGCGGGCTCGGAGGGCCGCCATGCGCTCGTAGGGCGAGCCGCCCGCATCCGACTCGGCTCCGGATGCGATGCCCAGCCCCGCCTGCAACGGCGCCAGGTCGGGAAGCACGCCGAGCGACCCGGGCACCTCGACCGTCGCCACGGGTAGCCGCCCGGGCGTCGGCACGGGCAGCACCCGCACGGGATCGGACAGCACCTCGACCTCGCCGTGGGCGTTGCGGGCCCGCACGCTGATGCGCCCGCTCTGCCGCGCGGTGAACCGCTCCGACACCACGCGCCGCGACACCTCGCGGGTGATGAACGCGCGACCCGGCAGTTCGATCGTCACCTGCTGGGCACCCGACACCGAGATCTCGAGCCGCACCTCGTCGCCCTCCGCCACGAGCGCGGGGCTCACCTCGACGCTCCGGATGACGGGTGCCGCGAGATTCTCGAGCAGCACCCCCCTCAGGTAGCCGTACCACTCGGCGGCGGTCGGGCGGTGCGCCGGGTCGTCGGCGAGCGCATCCGTCATCAGCTGCACTCCGGTCGCGTCGAGCACGGTGCGGAGGCGCTCCGGGTCGCGACTGCGCTCGAGCCCTTCGCCCGCCGGCGCGAGCACGCGCAGGATGAGCAGCGCGAGCTTGTACCGGTCGGTCGCGACGGTCTGCACCGACGGGGTGGTCGTGAGCGCGGCATCCGCCTCGCCGTAGGCCTCGGGCGCCGCCCAGCCCGCGCTGTTGCGCTGCAGTGTCTCGTCGCCCGCGAAGGCGGCGCCCTCGCATCCGACGACGAACGCCGTTGCCACCTCGCCGACTCCGTAAAGCACCGACCGTTCGCTGAGGTCGCCGAACACCACGTCGTTGCGGTGCAGCAGCTCGACCAGCACGCACACCCGCGCGAGCACGGTGATGCGGGTGAGCAGGTCGCGCTCCGACACGGGTGCGGCACCGGCTCGCCGCGCCCGCTTCGGCGCGCTCACCAGCCAGCGCGCGTGCTGCGGCGACTTGCTCCCGCGCTCCTCGGCGGGCACGAAGTAGAACGGATGCGCGGCCAACGGCACGAGGCACCCCACGGCCGCCCCGTCGTCGCCTTCCACCACGGCCAGCGGCCACGCCGCCACCCCGTCGAGGGTCGCCCGGTCGCCCGCGTCGAGCGCCCAGCGGAGGGCGACGAGCCGGGCGAGGGTCGCCGAGTTCCAGAACGGAGCCTCGACGTCGCGGAACCGCACGAACGCGAGCCCGCCGCGGTGCCCGGGCACAGTGAAGCTGTCGAGGCGGTGCACCTCGGTGGCCGGGCCGCCGCCGATCGGCGTGCTCGCCCCGAGATCGGCTTCACGCACGCGGATGCCTGCGGCGCGCGACACCGGTCGCGCGGCCGCGCTCTCGTGACGCCCGACGCTCTCGTGCTCTTCTGACTCCGACACGAGCAGCGAAGCTACCCGACGTACATCAGCGTTGTCTGAGGTGACGCCTGCGATTCCCTCACGCGCATCCCTCGCATACTCTTGACGGGACCGCGGGGGACGGGGACAGGCCATGAGTGAATTCGACCGGCACGACGTGCGACTCGGCGTGCAGCGCCGCACGATCCTGGGCGCGGCGTGGGCGGCACCCGTCGTGGTGGCCGCTGCCGCGGCACCCGCCGCTGCGGCGAGCACCGCGGGCGAAGCGACGCCTGCCTGGTCGGCGAGCACCGCATCCATTCCCTCGACGGGTGTGCGCATGACCACGTCGACGCTCTCGGTGACGAACACCACGACCGGCCCGCTCGACACCGTCGTCGTGAACGTGACTCAGCCGGCCGAGCTCACGGTGAACGTGTCGATCGTCGGGGAGGGGTGGCAGCAGGGTCAGAACGCCGGCTCGCTCGTCATCTTCATCTGGGCGGGAACCCTCGCCCCGGGCGAGACGACGCCGGGGGCCGTGGTCACCTTCTCGACCGCGGAGCTGATGCCGGGTTCGACGACGGTGCTCGCCACGACCTCCCCGTCGCCGCAGGCGCCCGCGGCGCCGCTCGTGGTGGACTGGCCGATCCTGCTCAACAACCCGTCGCAGGCGCAGTGGTCGTGGAACGTCCCCTCGATCGCGCCGGGCGGACAGGCGACTCTCGCCTTCGACCCGGGCCCGATGCAGTTCGGGTCGCCGGCGTCGTTCATCATCCAGCCCACGGGGTCGGGCAGCTTCACGAACGTCTCGTCGACCACGCAGTTCTCGTCGACGAACTTCGGCTCGGTGAACTACTACTACACCGACACCCCGCGGTTGAAGCTGTTCACCATCGCCCGTGCCGACCAACCGACCGGCACGGGCACCCTGCGTCCTTATCTGTCGTACATCAGCGGCGGCTCGCTGCAGCGACTCACCGGGCCCGACCTGCCTGTGGTCTGAGCTCCGACGCCGCATCCGGAGCCGCATCCGACCCGATGCCGGCCACGGGCGTCACGTCGTCTTCGCGCGGCACCCGCCCGCTGCGCTTGATGGTGAGCACCAGCACCGCCCCGAGCAGCATGATGCCGCCGGTGATGTAGAGCGCCACGGTCGCCGAGCCGAGCGAGTCCTTCACCGCGCCGATGAGGTACGGGGCGGCGAAGCCCGCGAGGTTTCCGGTCGAGTTGATGAGCGCGATGCCGCCGGCGAGTGCGGTGCCCGCGAGCATCGAGGTCTGGAAGCTCCAGAAGATCGCCGGGATCGACAGGGCACCCGCGTTGGCGAGCGACAGCCCGATGACGCCGAGGACGGGGTTCGACGTTCCCGCGACGATGCACAGCGCGAAGCCGATCGCCGAGAGCACGAAGGCGGCGGCGATGAACTTCTTGCGCTCGCCCGCGCGGTCGGAGAGGAAGCCGAAGGTCACCATCGACACGATCGCCGCCAGCGACGGGATCGCCGAGATGAAGCCGATGGCGATGGGGCCCGCGAAGCCGAGCTCGCCGACGAGGTTCGGTAGCCAAAAGCTGATGCCGTAGAGCGCGAAGTTGTAGGAGAAGTAGACGGCCGTGAGCATCCAGATCAGCTTGCTCTTGAACACCTGACGCAGCGGCGTGTGGCCGCCGGCCGGCGCCTCGGCGGCGAGCAGCGCGCCCAGGCGGTCCTTCTCGACGGGCTTCAGCCACTTCACGGTGCGGTAGTCCTCCTGCAGCACGAACAGGATGACGATGCCGAGCAGCACGGTGGGGATGGCCTCGATGAAGAACAGCCACTGCCAGCCGGCGTGCCCGCCGATGCCGTCCATGTTGGCGAGGATGACGCCCGAGACGGGGCCGCCGATGAGGCCGGAGGAGGCGAGGGCGATGTAGAAGATGCCCCAGGCACGGCCGCGGCGGCTCGGCGGGAACCACGACGCCATGTAGAACAGGATGCCGGGGATGAAGCCCGCCTCGGCCACACCGAGCAGGAACCGCAGCAGGTAGAACAGCCACTCGCTGTTCACGAAGAACATGAGCCCGGAGATGATGCCCCAGGTGATCATGATGCGGGCGATCCACTTGCGGGCGCCGACGCGGGCGAGGATGAGGTTCGAGGGGATCTCGAAGATGAAGTACCCCACGAAGAACAGGCCGGCACCGAGGCCGTAGACGGCGTAGGAGAAGCCGAGGTCGGCGCTCATCGTCTCCTGCGCGTAGCCGATGTTCACCCTGTCGAGGTACGACAGGAAGAACCCGAGCATGGCGAGGGGGAGGACGCGCAGCATCACCTTGCGGAAGAGCTTGTCGTCGTTGACAGTGGTCATGGTCAGCTTTCTGTGGTGGGGTTCGGGAGGCTCACGCGGTACACCCGCGCGGCCGTGGCGTGGAACAGCTGGTCGAGCTCGGTGACGGATGCTCCGGCAGCGCCGGTGAGCATCACCTCCATCACATCGTCGAAGGTGGGTGCCGTCAGGGTGGCGACGGGCAGGTTCGAGGCGAACATCGCGCGGTCGAAGCCGAAGGTCTCGAGGGTCTCGCGCACGACCGCGATGTTCGAGTCGCGGTTCCACACGTTGCGGTAGAGGCCGAGCTCCGACACCTTCACGCTGACGTCGGGCAGGGCGGCGAGCCGCCGCATCCCGTCGCGCCAGACGGCGAGGCCCTCGTCGCTACGGTCGAGCGGCAGGCCGCAGTGGTTGACGACGACCCGAAGACCCGGGATGCCTGCCAGCACGTCGGCTGCCTCGGCGAGGTGGTAGAACGGCACGCGCAGGTCGTACGAGAACCCGTGCTCCGGCAGCTTCCGCAGCCCCGCGGCCCAGCGCTCGTCCTGCAGCGACCCGGGTCGGCCCGCGACCGCGCCCGCCCGCGCGCCCGCGGCGTGGGAGGCGATGACGGGCTTCGACCGGATGCCCCTGACCAGCGGATGCGCGGCATGCCCCGCGAGCACCTCGTCGAGGTCGTCGCTCAAGAACGAGGCGTGGGCGACGACGGCCGCCGGAAAGCAGGGGTCTTCGTCGTGAAGCGACCCGAGGAACTCGTCTTCGGCCACCTCTTCGTCACGCGCGCGTTCTGCCTCGCAGTGCACGGTGCCGACGACGTTCCAGCCGCGGGTCGCCTCGAGGTACTGCTCGCGCAGGAAGGTGTGGCGCATGGCGTTGTAGTCGCCGAGGAAGAAGTCGGGGTTGTACTCGTGCTGGATCCAGGGCCAGCTGCCCTCGCTCTCGAGGTTCCAGAAGTGGTGGTGGGCGTCGAGGATGCGGAGGTCGTAGCCCTCGGGGAGAAGCTCGCGCTGGAGGGTCTCGGCGTTCACAGCGCGAACCCCTGGGTGAAGGCGCCGAGCGCCCCGGCCGGCATCTCGTCGAGGTCGGCGAGCTCGATCAGCTCGCCCTCGGCGACGTCGCGCGTGAGCGCCGCGCCGCTCAGCAGGTAGTAGGGAGCGACCCCGGCCGCGACCTCGCGGTCGACGATCGCCGTAGCGACCCCGGCGATCTCGTGGTGATGCCCCTCGACCCGGAACCGCGTGCCCGCGGACAGCGGTGCCGCGGCGCGCGCGGCGAGCACGGTGTGCTGCCGGGGCGTGCGCGCCGGCGCGGTGCCGTCGAACGCGTCGAGCACCGTCAGAACGGTCTCGACCCCCATCGCGTGATACGGCCAGTAGAGGCAGGCGTACTCGCCCGAGCGTGAGACGATGTGCCCCTTGCCGCGCAGCAATTGCCACGTGACGGGGTCGTTCGTGCGCACGACGGCGAACACACCGCCGGCGAAGCTGGCCTCGCCCGGGAGGCGGAGCATGGAGAAGACGTCGACGACGCGGTCGCGCATCCGGATCCCCCCGTCGGCACGAGCCGCATAGATGTCGGCGAGCTCGTCGGGGCGGGCGACCGGGTAGTGGAGCGCCTCGACGTCGGCGTGGGCGCCGGAGTAGAGGGAGACGACGGCCATCTCGCAGGAGTCGGCGGCGGCCGAGCGCTTGAGTGCCGAGACGGCGGATGCTCGTGCCGCGAGCGTCGCCGTCACGTCGTCGCCGAGCGTGAGCAGGCCGGGGAGGTCGGGGGTGTCGACGGTCTCGTCGAGCTGGGTGACGGTGCCTGCCGCGGGGTCGAGCACGAGGTCGTACTCGCCCGACTTGCCGAGGGCGACGACCTCGAGGCCGGTGCGCTCCACCCAGTCGAGCAGGCGCAGCAGGTTCGCGGGCTGGTCACCGTCGCCCGGGAGGTAGCGCACGCCGACCGCGGTGGCGGCGGCGGAGAGGCTCACGCCGGCGAGCGACTCGACCTCTTTGCTCACCATCACCACGTGCACGCCGTGCGCGATGGCGGTGGAGGCGTAGTCGTAGCCGGCGTCGATGCGGCCGGTGGCCTCGACGAGCACGTCGATGTCGGCCCAGTCGACGGCGTCGGCGGAGGCGACGAGGGCGGCTCGCTCTCGCGCGTCGACCCCGAACCCGAGCTCGTCGAGCATGGTCGCAACGCCCGCGGTGTCGGGGTCGATCAGCTGGGTCACCACGAGGCGCGGCACCGCGCGCACCTGCGCCAGGAAGGTGCGGCCGAACCCGCCGCGCGCTCCGGTGAGGGCGACGCGCACAGGGGTGCTTGGCTGCGGCGGGTGCACGGGGGAGGTCACCATTGGTCCCATCTGCGCGGCTCGTTCCACGCGGTCGATCTGACGATTGGCCCACCATACACACGATCGCAACAAATTTTCAAACTTTGCAACATCGATTCACATGTGATGAGATGGCGGAGCCGAACCCGTGCATCCGCCATCTCGAAGAGGAGTCCCCTTGCTGCGTCTGGGCGCCATCGCCGACGACTTCACCGGAGCGACCGACCTCGCCACCTCGCTGCGCGAGCGCGGATTCCGGGTCGCGGTGCTGCTGGGTGCCGACGCCTTGAGGTCGGCGACCGACGACCTCGCCGAGCTCGACGCCGTCGTCGTGGCGCTCAAGACCCGCACGATCCCCGCAGCCGACGCCATCGCTCAGTCGCTCGCCGCGCTCCGCGGCCTGGCCGCGCTCGACCCGGAGCAGTACTTCGTGAAGTACTGCTCCACCTTCGACTCCACGCCCGCGGGCAACATCGGGCCCGTGCTCGACGCCGTGCTCGACGAGGTGGGGGAGCGCCGCACCGTCGTCGTCCCCTCCTTTCCCGACAACGGGCGCACCGTCGTGCACGGCGAGTTGTTCGTGAACGGCGAGCCGCTCAGCGACTCCCCGATGCGTCACCACCCGCTCACGCCGATGACCGAGTCGCGGGTGGCGAGCATCCTGCAGCCGCAGACCACGCGCACGATCGGCGAGGTGCCGGTCGAGGTGGTGCGGCAGGGCCCGGATGCGGTGCGTGCGGCCCTCGACGCCTCCTCCGCCGCGTACCTCGTCGTCGACGCCACCACCAACGCCGAGCTCCAGACCGTGCAGGCGGCGACCCGCGACTGGCGCGTGCTCTCCGGCAGCGCCGGGCTGGCGTTCGGGATGCGCGGAGAGCACGACCCCGCCTCGCAGCGCTTCGACGCGCCGGCGGGCCGGCGGCTCGTGGTGTGCGGAAGTGCCTCGGCGAAGACGCGGGCGCAGATCGCCCACGCGCTTGCCTCCGGCGCAGCGGGCTTCAAGCTCGACGTCGACCGGGCGATCGCGGCACCGGATGCCGTCGTGGGCGAGGTGGCTGAGTGGCTCGCCGGGCTCGCGGAGGAGGCCGTGCCGGTCGTGTACTCCGTGGCGACGCTCGACGACATCCGGGCCGGTGAGGCCGCCGCGGGGCCCACGGCTGCCGAGGCCGTGGAGGCCGTGCTCTCGCGCGTGGTGGTCGAGGCGGTCGAGCGTCTCGGCGTGCGCCGCATCGTGGTGGCGGGCGGCGAGACCTCCGGTGCCGTCGCGACGGCGCTCGGCTGCGCGCGGCTGCTCATCGGCCCGCAGCTCGCTCCCGGTGTCTGCTGGTCGCTCACGCGCACCGGTGAGGCGGGCGGCGGGGCGGGCCGCGCATCCGGAACCGAGGTGGCGCTCGCCCTCAAGTCGGGGAACTTCGGCGCCGACGACCTGTTCATCTCGGCCTGGGAGGCACTGTCGTGACCGACGCATCCGTTCCCGGAGTGACCCTGCTCGATCTGCGCGACACGGTCATCGCGATGGGTGCGCGCATCGCGGCGGCGGGCATCAGCCCGGGCTCGAGCGGCAACCTCAGCGTGAGGAGCGGCGACCTCGTCTACGCGACCGGCACCGGCACCGACCTCGGTCGACTCACCCGCGACGACATCGCGGTGCTCGATCGCTCGGGGGAGCGGCTCGACGGGCCGCGCGCCTCGAAGGAGACCTCGCTGCACCTCGCGTTCTACGCGAAGAACCCGTCGCACACCGCGGTGGTGCACGTGCACTCGCCGCACGCCGTCGCGCTGTCGTGCCTCGAGCCGTGGAGCGAGTTCAGCGCCGTGCCGCCGCTCACCCCGTACTTCGTGATGCGGGTGGGGCAGGCGCCGCTCATCCCGTTCCGGGTTCCCGGCAGCCCCGAGCTCGGCGAGCTCGTCGGCGCTCTCGACTTCCCGTTCCAGGCGGCGGTGCTGTCGAACCACGGGCAGATCACGAGCGGGGTCGACGCGCAGGCCGCGGTGGAGGCCGCGATCGAGCTCGAGGAGGCGTGCCGCATCGCGCTGCTCACCGAGGGTCGCCCGCGGCGGGTTCTGCCGCCCGCCGATGTGGTGGCGCTGAGCGAGAAGTGGGGCACGCCGTGGTCGACCGCGGTCGCGCCGGGCACGCCCTAAGCTGGTCGCGTCGACAAGGAGGTGCCGTGTCCGATTCGGATGAGACGCCGTTGATCCCCGATCAGCGGCGCGAGCTGATCGTGAAGCACCTCAGGCGCGAGTCGGTGATGAGCTACCACCAGCTCACGGCGCTGCTCGGGGTGAGTCAGATGACCATCCGTCGCGACATCGCCGCGCTCGAGGCGGCCGGCCGGGTGCTGGCGACGCCCGGTGGGGCGAAGATCTCGTCGAGGCTGTCGGTCGAGCCGTCGCGACTGGAGAAGTCGACCCAGGATCTCATCGAGAAGGATGCGATGGCCCGCGAGGCCGCCCGGCTGGTGAGCGACGGGATGACCGTCTTCCTCGATGCCGGCACGACCATCCAGGCCATGCGCCCCTACCTCGACGGGGTCGCCGACCTCACCGTGGTGTCGAACGACCTCGCCGTGGTGAGCTCGTTCCTCGACCACCCCACGGTCGACATCATCGCCCTCGGCGGCCGGGTCGAGAAGGCCAACCAGTCGACGGTCGGGCGGCTTGCCGCGCTGACGCTGCGGGAGCTGTCGGTGGATGTCGCGTTCCTCTCGTCGAGCTCGTGGGATCTGCAGCGCGGCGTCACCACCCCCGCCGAGTCGAAAGTGGAGCTGAAGAAGGCGGCGCTCGAGGTGGCCTCGGAGGCGGTGCTCGTGGCGGGGGCGTCGAAGTACGGCACCTTCGGCCGCTACCGCATCTTCGGGCTCGACGAGGTCGACGTGGTCATCACCGACACCGCCCTCAGCGACGCCGCCGCCGCGGGCATCCGCGAGCACGGCGCCGCCCTGGTGCTCGCCGACCCGGGCGAGGCGGCCCGCGCCGCCGGCTGAGTAGGGAGAGTCGCGTTGCGGCGACTCGTTGTCAGAGAGCCCCGTCTCCAGGTTCGCCCTCGGGTAACCCGCGACGGACGGAACGCATCGACCGTATCTCTTTCGCTAGTTCAGTGCGAAGTTCCATGAGCAGGATCACGTACCGATCGGGTGTCGCTGCACTGCGTTCTAGGTACCGATTGCAGGCGCGTTTCATCGAGGTCAATGACTTCTCGATCTCTCGTTGTCCGACGGACCTTCGAGTGTTATCTATCTCACGGCGCGCCGACACCACACTGGCTGACACCCGCTCGTAGTCGTCCGACGTCCGGGCATTGGGCACTTCCCATGGATCACTGACCGGATAGAACGCCCGCCGTTCGTTGAGCTGACGAATCAACGCGCTGACCGCCTGGCGTTCGACCCGCCGAAAGCTCACTTTGTAGGTGACGTAGGCGATAGCCCCTGTGAGTGCGGCTGCAATGACAGCCACCAGCACATCGGTCCAAAAGGAGTCCCACACTGCTGCGCCTACTCTGCGCCGCGGCGGACTGATGCTCGAATTGCGTCCGCGTGTTCGTAGATCTCGTCCAAGGACTCGATGGCGACCCTGGTTTCGACCTTCTCTGCGTCGAACAGCCCCAGATATTTTTGCTTCTTACCGTTGAACCACAGGCGAGCGATGGGCTTGCGGTTGTTGTCGTCGAGCAGGATTGCGAAATACGACTTCGCATCTCGATGCACCACACGATGGGGCTTCACCTCCGAGCAGGCGATGGCCTTGACGATCTGGTACCCCTCCAGTTCCTCGAGCGTCGTCTCAACCTCGTCGCTGTTGTGAACGAGGTCTCTTTCGACGACGGCCTGGCTCTCGATGGCGGGTGGTGTGCCGGAGCCGGAGGTCGCCACTGGCAGAGCAGTCGCACCAAGGGCGGTCTTCAACCTGTCATTGACCCGCTCGTTGAGAAACTGACGCGCAGCCTTGGCCACGAGCGACGTGAATTGCGACCGTACTTTCTGTGTGTATGCGCCCTCATACACGCGAGAGGTAAAGAACTTGATCCATTCGTCCGACGGCTCCCTGAACTGCTGGGCAATCTCGCGTTTCAGAGCGCCGACATACTTGAGTTCCTCTGCGGCGCTGATGACGGAGTCGAGATCGAAAACGTCCTTGGTGAGCTTCTTCAACTCGGGAATGGTGGTCTCGTCGATGTCGGAAAGATCAAGAACGAGAAAGGGCTTCTCGTCCATTCGATTTGGGGCATCCAGGTCGGTGTAGAAGTTGTAAACCTCGCCGTTGGTGAGGACGGCGATCCGCGCATTCGTCACAGCGAAGTAGCGGAACAACTGGGACGCATGCTCGATCTTCAGCTGGCCCGTAGCCGTCTTGCACTCGATGAGGATCTGAACCTCGCCCTCGCGCATGATTGCGTAGTCGATCTTCTCTCCACGCTTCACGCCTACATCGGCGGTGAACTCCGGAACGACCTCCAGTGGGTTGAACACGTCGTAGCCGAGAATCGTCGAGATGAATGGCATGACGAAGGCGTTTTTGGTGGCCTCTTCGGTTTGAATTGCTTCACGCTGATTCTGCACCTTGGCCGCCAAAGCGACGAGACGTTCTTCGAACTCCATTGCTCCCCCTTGAACTCTTCACTGACGCTAGTGGACGAGTGTCGATTTTGGGGCAGGCAAGGAACCCCTACTTCGGGGGTGGGGCGGGCCTTGTCAATTGAACCGTGACTCCTCGTCGGGGTGGGGCTCGCGTCGGCTGAACCCATCGAGGTGGCGCCTGAGCGCGGCGGTCGTCGCTTCGACGGCGTCGAGGTCGGCCTCTGACGATGACTCGAATGCCTCTACGAACAGCTCCTGCACCGCGCGGAGGTGGGCAACCGATGCCACCCTGAACCGCGAGGCGCCCTCCGCGGTGAGCGTGACCTCGGCCCCGCGACTGTCGGCAGAGGAGGGCGCGCGCAAGACGAGCCCGCGTTTCTCCATGCGGCCGAGGTGATGCGAGAGTCGGCTGCGTTCCCAACCGACGGTCTCGGCGAGTTTGGAGGAGCGCATCCGCTTCTCGGGTGCCTCCGAGAGGGCGAGCATCACCGAGTAGTCGCCGGCCGACACACCCGACTCAGCCTGCAGTCGCGCGGCCAGCAGCGAGCGGATGCGCGCACCGGCCTCTACGAAATCGCGCCACACCCGGAGGTCGTGCGAGGTGGGCGACGGGCGCCGGCGTGCGGGGCGGGAATTCTCCACGGGTCCTCCTAGTTGACATGTCAATCATGATCGAATTCGGACTCAATTCGTTCGGCGACGTGCCGACGACAAGCGGAGGCGCCGCCACGCCCCGCACCTACACCGACGCCGAGACCGTCCGCCTCCTCGTCGACGAGGCGAAGCACGCCGAACGCGTCGGCCTGGACATCTTCAGCCTCGGCGAGCACTACCGCGAGGGCTACGTCGATTCCGCCACCCCGGTGCTGCTGGCGGGCATCGCGACCGCGACGGAGCGTATCCGTCTCGGCACCGCCGTTACGGTGCTCAGCACCAACGACCCGGTGCGGCTCTACAACGAGTTCTCGACCCTCGACGCCCTCTCGAACGGGCGGGCGCAGCTGGTGCTGGGGCGTGCATCGCAGACCCAGTCGTTCCCCCTGTTCGGCTACAAGCTCGACGACTACGAGACGCTGTTCGAAGAGAAGCTCGAGCTGTTCATGCGGCTGCAGCGGGAGGAGTCGGTGACGTGGGAGGGCACCGTGCGCACCCCGCTCACCGACGTGACGCTGCACCCGCGGATGCGGCCGGGCGGCATCCCGACCTGGATCGGCGTGGGCGGGAGCCCGGAGTCGGTCATCCGGGCGGCGCGGTACGGGCTGCCGCTGCTGCTCGCCATCATCGGCGGTGAGCCCGTGCGCTTCGCGGGGCACGTCGACCTCTACCACCGTGCCCTCACCCAGTTCGGTCAGCCGGCGCAGCCCGTCGGCCAGCACGCCCTCGGCCTCATCGCCGACACGGATGAGGAGGCCGCGGAGACCTGGTGGCGCTCGTGGCAGCCGCTCGTCACGAGCATGGCGCGCGAGCGCGGCTTCTACCCGCCGACGCGCGAGCGCTACGACCTCGAGCTCGAGACCGGTGCGCTGTTCGTGGGGTCGCCCGAGACGGTGGCGCAGAAGATCGTGCGCATGACGCAGTCGCTCGGCATCAGCCGCTTCGACCTCAAGTACGACATCGGCGGCCTGTCGGTGGAGGCGCGGGCACGCACCATCGAGCTGTTCGGCACGGTGGTGGCGCCGCGGGTGCGGGAGCTGCTGGCAGCGTCGGCGGTCGGCGCTGAGCAGTCGATGGATGCGCCAACCCACCCCCTGGCGAAGATCGGCTCCACCCATGCCTGAAACCGCCACCCTCCCCGCCCTCCCCACGATCGGCATCCTCGGCGCCGGCAAGGTCGGCACCGTGCTCAGCCGTCTCCTCCTCGCCGCGGGTTACCGCGTGCTCATAGCGGGATCCGGCAGCCCCTCGAAGATCTCCCTCATTATCGACGTTCTCGCTCCCGGCGCGGTCGCGACGACGGCGGAGGAGGTGGCCCGAGCATCCGACATCGTCATCCTGGCCCTCCCGCTCGGCAAGTACCGCAGCATCCCGGCCGATCTCCTCGCCGGCAAGGTCGTCGTCGACGCGATGAACTACTGGTGGGAGGTCGACGGCCTCCGCGACGACCTCGACGACCCACGCGTGTCGACGAGCGAACTCGTGCAGCGGTTCCTCGCCGAGTCGCGCATTGTGAAGGGGTTCAACCACATGGGCTACCACGACCTCGACGAGGGCCTGCGCCCCGCCGGAGCCGCCGACCGCAAGGCCATCGCCCTCGCCGCCGACGACGCCCCGGCGCTCGCCGCCGTCTCCACCCTCGTCGATGCCGCGGGCTTCGACCCCGTTCCCGTCGGCACCCTTCACGACAGCATCGTGCTCCAGCCCCACGGCCCCCTCTTCGGCGCCAACATCACCGCCCCGGAGGTTCAGGATGCGGTGGCCGGCTTCTGGTCGACCGACCGCGGCGCCGAAGTCGCCGCCGCGAGAGAGGGCAAAAGTTCGACTTGAAGCTGTAGGATAGCCATTACACCCCCGGATACTTCGGTTACCGGTTAGAAGGCCTCAGGCGACTGGGGCCTTCGGAATTTAAGTCCACTTCGGCGGCCGATGGAAGGATCCATTCGAGTCCCGAAGCACCTCGGCAAACTGACTCGCCGCCAGCGCCTCCTCCGTGACGTGGGCCACGAAGTCGGGCTGGGTCTTGATGAGTTCCTTTGAGCTACGAGAACTCGGCGTCGGGAAGATGATGCCGGTGCGAAAGCCATACTCATGCTTCAGCATCCGCATCGTACCGGCGAGGTCTGAGTCGTTCGACAGCATCACGACCATGTCGGCTGAACCGGTGACTGCATCGGCAGTCATCCGAGTGCCAGGGTTTACATCCGACCCTTTCTCTTCGAGCTTGCGCACGGCCGTCATGACCCACCGCCCCGTCGCATGGTCGATCCTCTGCGGGTGCACGGGCATCAACCGCTTGTCGTTCCTGAATGAACCGAGGTGAATCGAGACGGCCGGATGCGCACGAAGGGCTCGTAGATACATCTGCTGACGAACCGGTGACTGCGGGTCGACGAGCAGTCCGGGTCGGAGGTGTGCGGTGAGATAGTGCACATGGTCGACGTGGTGCTCGGGCATGAGTTTCTGACAGAGGCTGACGAGATCCAACCACTTCAGATGCTGTCGCGCCTGAAGGCATCGGCGATACAGGTTGAATCCGTCAACATAGACGCGGACGCTCGGGACGGTGGGCATTCGTCAATTATCGAGCATTCATCATTGTCATGACGCGGTACCGCGCGTCTCTGGAGAGTACTGCGCGCACTCGAGGGCACCGAGTGTTGCGCAGTGCTCCAGATCTTGTACTATGGCGCACGAGTTAAACATTTCACTCAGCAAAGGAGCACAGGGAATGAACGCACGCTGGAGGCGCGGAGCCGCCGCCGTACTCGCAGGCTCGGTGGTGATCACCCTCGCCGCATGCAGCCCGTCGAACGATGACGCGTCCTCCGATGACGCCGCATCGGTCACCTGGTGGGGCTGGGACTTCACCCCCACCAGCGACGCCCTTCTCGAGGCCTTCGAAGCCGAGCACCCCGAGATCGACGTCACGGTGCAGGCCTACAGCTACAACGACTACCTCAACGCTCTCCGCCCCGGACTCACCGGCAACGACGGCCCCGACGTGTTCCAGATCGCCTCGGGAACTCTCCTGGAGAACTACGGCCCGCTCACCCAAGACCTCGGCCCGCTCATCTCGCCCGCCCTCGGCGACGACTGGGCCGATCTGTTCAACGAGACCGCCACCGAGCAGCTGCAGCTCGACGGCAAGCAGGCCGCGCTGCCCTCGGCCCTCGTCGGCTCGGGGCTCATCTATTACAACAACACGCTCGTCGACCAGCTCGGCATCACGGTGCCCACCACGGTTCCGGAGTGGATCGAGACCTGCAAGACCGTCACCGCCGCCGGCTACACCTGCCTGGCCCAGGGCGCGAAAGACGCCTGGGTGAACACCGACGTCTTCCTCTCCCTCGCCAACAGCGCCGAGCCTGGCTACATCTACGACGCCATCGCCGGCGAGAAGCCGTGGACCTCCGACTCGATGACCACAGCGATGGAGGCCTGGAGCTCGCTCTTCACGCAGGGCGTCGCCGGAAGTGGCGCCACCGCCCAGGCGGAGTACCCGGATGCGTTCAACTCCTTCCTCTCGAACGAGGCGGTCTTCATCGCGCTCGGCACGTTCAACACCCCAGGCACCATGACCAAGGCGGGCCTCGAGGTGTCGCAGCAGGGCGTCAGTACGCCGATCGACGGCGTCTTCCTCTCGGCGCCCTTCCCCGCTGCCGACGCCGACTCCGAGCCCACCGCGCTCTTCGGCGGAGCCGCCTCGGGCTGGGCGATCAGCCAGAACGCCAAGAATGCCGAGGCCGCGGCGACCCTGGTCGAGTTCCTCACCGCCGGCGGCGGCCAGGAGCTGATCGGTGCCCAGGGCGGCTTCCCCGCCCTGCTCGACGCTCCCACCCTCACCGACGACGTCGTGGCGCCCGAGCAGGCTGCCGACATCGAGCGGCAGAAGGCCGCGCTCTCCGACCTCGTCGGGTACCGCGAGATCCCCTACCCCGATCTCGCGACAGCCATCGGCCAGGCGCTGTCGGCGGTCGCCGCAGGCACGCAATCGCCTCAGGATGCTCTCGAAGCCATCCAGACCGCCTCGGACGCGGTAGCCCGAGGGTGACGATGCGGCTCCCGGGCGGGTGGCTCACCCCACCCGCCCGGGAACCCGGAAAGCACGAACAGTGAGCAGATCATCGACGGCGCCCAGCGTCGCCAGACCCCGAGGTAGAACGCAGAGCTACCTCTACCTCCTCCCCGCCCTGGTGCTCGTCATCGGCATCGTGCACTACGGCATCATCTCGAACGTCGTCATCTCCACCTGGCAGTGGAACGGGGTCTCGCCGACACACCAGGAGGTCGGCGGTGCGAACTACGCGCGGATGTTCGCCGACCCGGTGTTCTGGCAGTCCCTCGCCAACACCGGCGTCTTCGCCGTGGTGACCGTCTCGGTGCAGCTAGTGCTCGGGTTCCTGCTGGCGGTGCTCGTGCGAACGAGGTCGTTCGGCACCGGGCTGCTGCGTACGCTCCTCTTCGTTCCGGTGGTGCTCTCGGGTGCCATCGTGGCGACCTGCTTCCGCTTTCTGCTGACGCCCGACGGTGGCTTCAATCAGCTCCTGCAGAGCATCGGCTTCGCCGACTTCGACCACCCCTGGCTGGCCTCACCGGGCACGGCATTGCTGTGCATCGCTGCCATCAACATCTGGCAGTTCACGGGCTACAGCTTCGTGATGTACGACGCGGCACTCGGGCAGGTGGACAACTCGGTCATCGAAGCGTCGCGGATGGACGGCGCCTCGACCTTCCGCCTGATGTGGTCGGTGCTCTTCCCCCTCACCCGCGGAACTCACCTCATCCTCATCGTGCTGGGTGTGATCGGGGCGCTCAAGGCCTTCGAGCTGGTGTTCCTCACGACGGGCGGCGGGCCGGGAACCTCGACCGAGTTCCTCTCCACCTACATCTACCGACTCGGCATCCCGCAGTTCGACGCGAGCTACTCGGCGACCCTGTCGGTGGCGCTCGTGGTGCTCGCGCTGGTATTCGCGGCGCTGCAGATCCGCCTCAGCACGAAGAAGGGCTAGCGCCATGTTCAACAAACAGTCCCTGCCCGGCCGAATCCTGAGTCAGCTCCTCGTGCTCGCCGCGCTCGTGGCGTTCGCCATTCCGCTCGTGCTCATCGTCGCCACCTCGCTCGACGGCGGAGGCCTCGGCAACTACCTCGACGTGCTGGCGCGCACGCCGTTCCTCGACTTCATCCGCAACAGTCTTGTCGTGGCCACGGTGACGGTGGTCGCGACGACAGCCCTCGCGCTGCTGGCGGCGTTCTCGTTCGAGACGCTCCGCCCGCGCGGAACCAGGGTGCTGAAGCTGGTGCTGCTGTCGGGGCTCGCGCTTCCGGTGGTCGCCGTGGTCGTGCCGCTGTACGCGCTGATGCAGCAGCTCGAGCTCTTCAACACCTTCTGGGCGGTCATCCTGCCGCTCACCGCGGTGTCGATCCCATTCGGCATCCTGCTCATGGGCAACTACATCGGCGGCCTCCCGCCGGAGATCTACGAGGCGGCCCGCATGGACGGCGCCGGCCCGACCCGCTACTTGGTGAGCGTTCTGCTGCCGCTGTGCCGGCCCATCATCGCCGTCGTGGCGCTGTTCACGTTCCTCGCCGCCTGGAACGAGTACGTGCTGCCGCTCATCTTCCTGCAGAGCACCGGGCTCCAGGTCGCGACGCAGATTCCCAACTACTTCCAGGGCGATCGCCTGATCGAGCTGCCGAAGGTGTTCGCCGCGAACATCCTCATCAGCCTGCCGCTCGTCGCTCTCTACCTTCTACTGCAGCGGCAGTTCCGTCAGGGACTGTCCGGAGGATCCGTCAAATGAACAACGTCCGCCCGAAGGTTCTCGCCTACTACTTCCCCGACTACCATCCCGACCCCGCGAACGAAGCGCGGTACGGAGAGGGATGGACGGAGTGGGACCTGGTGCGCGAGGCGACTCCGCGCTTCCCCGGGCACCAGCAGCCGCGGGTGCCGCTGCGCGGCTACGAGAACGAGGCCGACCCCGAGGTGATGGCCGGTCAGATCGACCTCGCCGCCGACCACGGCATCGACGGCTTCATCTTCGACTGGTACTGGTACGACGGCAAGCCGTACCTGCAGGGTGCCTTGGAAGAGGGATTCCTCAAGGCTGCGAATCGCGACCGGCTCGAGTTCTCGCTGATGTGGGCGAACCATGACTGGCTGGAGGCCTTCCCCTCGGCCTCCCCGACGGTGCCCGACGCGCTCATCTATCCCGGCAGGACGACCCGCGAGCACTTCGATCGAATGGCCGCCTACGTCGTCGAGAACTACTTCAGCCACCCGAATCACACGCTCATCGACGGGCGCCCCCGCTTCTCGGTCTACGAGATCGGCAACCTCATCTCGGCCTTCGGCAGCATCGAGGCAGTACGCGACGCCTTCGACCATTTCGACGCCCTCACCCGAGCCGCGGGCTTCCCTGGGCTCCACCTCGACATCGTCGTCTGGTCGTTCGCCGTGCTCCCCTCCGAGGTCGGACTCACCGACCCGGCCGACATCATCGCGAAGCTCGGCGCCCGTTCGGCGAGCTCCTACGTCTGGGTGCACCACCTCGACCCTGCAGTCGCCTACGACTTCCCGAGCAACCCGTCGTGGGCCGGCGTCGCCCGCCGTGCCTTCGACGAGTACGAGCGCTACCGGGCCGAGCTGCCCATCCCGTTCCACCCGAATGTGACCTGCGGATGGGACCCGTCGCCCCGCTGCGACCCTCGCGTCGCGTACGAACAGGGTCACTATCCGTGGATCCCCGGGTTCGAACCATCACTCGACGCGTTCAGGGAGGGCCTGGCCCTGGCCGCCGAGTTCCAGCGCCGGCACGGCGGGGAGCACCGGGAGGTCACGATCAACGCGTGGAACGAGTGGACGGAGGGCTCCTATCTGTTGCCCGACACCCACAACGGGCTCGCCTACCTCGAGGCGGTGCGCGACGCCTTCCCGCGGGAGCAGGGTGCCCGCCATGTATGACCTGCGAGCGAACGGCCTCGACAACCCCCTCGGCCTCGACCACACGGATGTTCGCCTCACCTGGCGCCATCACCCCACCGACGAGGTGGGTGCCGGAGGCAGCATCCGTCTCGTCGAATCGGGGTTGGAGCAGGAGTTCACCATTCCGATCGCACCCCACCAGCGAGACGCGAAGGTGCCCGCCGATCGTCTGATGCCGGGCCGTTCGTATCGCTGGACGGTGGAGATCGGCTCGGGGCCTGCAGCGACCTCGACGTTCGAGCTGGCGCTCAACGTGGAGTCGTGGAGCGCATCCTGGATCGCTGCGAGCGCGGCGCCGGTCTCCGGCCCCGACGGCGAGCCGTTCGAGGTTCCCGCCGACCGCCTCCCACGCTCCTGGCGCACCATGTACTCCGCTCCTCCCGTGCAGTTCCGCCGCACCGTCGAGCTGGATGCGCGCCCCGACCGCGCGAGGCTCGCCATCTCGGCGCGGGGCATCTACCGCGCGAGCATCAACGGCCGCCCCGTCGGCGACGACGAACTGGCGCCCGGCTGGTCGGACTACCCGACCCGCATCGAGTACCGCGTGCACGACGTCACCGACCACCTGCGTGAAGGCACGAACGTGCTCACCGTCGTGGTGGCCGAGGGGTGGTGGGCCGGGTACACGGGCTACGACACCCGGCAGCAGAGCCGGCTCTACGGCGACCGTCCCGAACTCATCGCGCAACTCGACGCGTGGGGAGACGGGGGACACGTGCAGCTCGTCACCGACGAGCAGTGGCGCTCGTCGACCGGCCGCATCCGCGTCGCCGACCTGCTTATGGGGGAGTACCACGACCCCGCGTTCGACACGAGCGGGTGGGAGACGGCACCGTACGACGACTCGGCCTGGGCGCTCGCCGAGGTCGCCGATCGCGACACCTCGATACTGTGCGGCATCAGCGCGCCGCCCGTGCGGGCCGTCGCCACCGTCGAGCCGGTCGAGATCACGCGGCGCGGCGACCGCACGCTGATCGACTTCGGACAGAACCTCGTGGGCAGGCTCCGCCTGCGGCTCCGCGGGCAGAGCGCCGGAACCGTGGTGCAGCTCCGGCACGCCGAGATGCTCTCGGCCGACGGCGAGATCTACACCGAGAACCTCCGCAGCGCCGAAGCGCGCGACCTCTACATCTGCGCGGGCGAGGTCGACGAGCAGTTCGAGCCGCGCTTCACTCTGCACGGCTTCCGCTACGTCGAGCTGAGCGGCGCGCAAGGCGAGATCGAGGCTGCCGACGTTCGAGCCGTGGTGCTCGCATCCGATCTGCAGCCCACGGGCACCTTCAGCACAGGCTCGGAACTCGTGAACCAGCTGCACTCGAACATCGTCTGGGGGCAGCGCGGCAACTACGTCAGCGTGCCGACCGATTGCCCGCAGCGCGACGAACGCCTCGGCTGGACCGCCGACACGCAGGTGTTCCTGCGCACGGCCGCGTTCAACGCCGATGTCGGCCCCTTCCTGCAGCGCTGGCTCGACGACCTGTACTCGGCTCAGGACTCCAGCGGGCGGGTGCCCGATGTCGCTCCGCGCATCCCGGGCAATCGGCAGTTCGACGAGGCGGCGCCCGGCTGGGGAGACGCCGCTGTGATCGTGCCGTGGGAGCTCTACCGCGAGTACGGCGACCGCGGCCTGCTCGAGGCGAACTACCCGGCGATGCAGAACTGGGTGAGGTGGGTCTCCGAGCACAACGGCGGAGGCCTGTGGAAGAGCTCGTTGGGGAACAACTACGGCGATTGGCTGTCGGTCGACGAGCACACTCCGCACGCGCTGGTGGCTGCGGCGTACCAGATCCACTCGCTCGATCTCGTGGCGCAGAGCGCCGCCGTGCTCGGGCGAGCCGCCGACGAGGCGCGGTATCGAGACGAGGCGAGGGCTCTGCGCGCCCTCTTCGAGGCCGAGTTCGTGGAGGCCGACGGGCGCCTCAGGGGCGACACGCAGAGCGGCTACCTCTTCGCCCTGGCCTGGAACCTGGTGAGCGCCGAGCGCCGCGACGCCCTCGGCCGTCGTCTCGTCGAGAAGATCGAGTCGCGAGGTGCCCGTCTCACCAGCGGATTCCTCGGCATCTCGCTGCTCTGCCCGGTGCTCACCTCGATCGGCCGCGCCGACCTGGCCGTCGACCTGGTGCTGCAGACGGCGTACCCGTCGTGGGGCTACTCCATTCGGCACGGTGCGACGACGATCTGGGAGCGGTGGGACGGCTGGACCGACGACGGTGGCTTCCAGGACGTGCGGATGAACTCCTTCAACCACTACTCGCTCGGCTCCGTCGGCGAATGGTTGTACCGGGCGGTCGGGGGCGTCGACCAGGCCGACGACTCCGTCGCCTACCGGCGCCTGCGCATCCGCCCGGTATTCGACGCCCGGCTCTCGCCGGTCGACGCCACCTTCGAATCGCCGCACGGGCTCGTGCGCGTCTCATGGCAACTCGTGGGCGACAGCGGCACCCTGGCCGTCGAGGTGCCGCCCGGGGCGGAAGCCGAGATCACGCTGCCCGATCGCACCGTCTCCGTCGCGGCGGGAGCTCATTCCTACACGTTCACGCGACCGGATGCGTCGTGAGCGCCCTGGCCCGACGGCGGCGAGTGCTCCGTCAGCTCGATTCCCGGCGCACCAGTTCGACGTCGAGCACGAGGTGGTCGGCCTCCGCCCGGTCGTCGTCGGAGAGGAGCAGTTCGCACGCGCGGTCGGCGATCTCGGCTATCGGCTGACGGATCGTACTGAGGCGCACGATCGAGTCGGCACCGAAGCGGATGTCGTCGTGACCGACGATCGCGATGTCGTCGGGCACCCGGATGCCGCGGCGCAAGAAGTTCTCCATCAGGCCGATGGCGATCACGTCGTTGGCGCAGATCACGCCGTCGGTGTGGGGGGCCTCGGCGAGGATGGAGGCGACGTGAGCGTTCTCCTCGAACCTCGACGGGTCGTCGGAGTCGATCCGAGTGAACGTCACGTCGGCGAGGCCGCTGTCGTCGATCGCCGCCTGAGCGCCGTCCATCCGGTCTTCGAGCAGGTGGCGTGCCCGGGGGCCACCGGCGAACACGACGTTCCGCCGCCCGATCTCGAGCAGGTGCTGCATCGCGAGGTACCCGCTGCTGCGCTGGTCGATGTTGATCGACGAGGCCCCCGAGCCCGCTTTGGGGTCGCCGAGCAGCACGACCTTGGCACCCGCCGAGCGGAGGGCGCGGAGGTCGACGCGGCTGTCGTCGACCGAGGTGATGAGCACGCCCTGCACCCGCATCTCGGCAAGGCTCCGCAGCTGGGTCTGCTCAGCCGCGAGGTCGCCGCCGGTGTCGCAGAGCACGACCACGTACCCGCGGTCGCCCACCGCGCGCTGCACGTTGCGCCAGAGTTCGATGAAGTAGGGATTGAGAGCGTCGGGGACGACGAGGCCGATGACGCGCATCCGCATGCCCCGGAGGGTGCGAACCGCCCGGTTGGGCACGAAGCCGAGGTCGACGATCGCTGCCTCGATGCGGTCGGCGAGCTCGGGGCTGACGAACTTCGTGCCGTTGATGAGGTTCGACACCGTGGCGATCGACACGCCCGCGCGCTCGGCGACATCCCGGATGGTCGACCCGCCGTCTTGACTCACGCCCCGGCCCCCTTGCTCTGCATCAGCGAATCTATCAAGTCCCCGTGCCGCCCCGCGCCTCCGCGTCGATCTGGGCATTGATTCTTCACCGACGACCGCCTACTGTGGCGAGTTAAATGTTTCAACGAGTACGAGGAGGTACCCGTGCAACGAGGTTTCCACAGAGCCGTGACGGCCGTGGTCGTGTCGGCCGGATTGGTGGTCGCCGGACTGGCAGCTGCTGCCCCCGCCCAGGCGGCGGGCACAGTTCGGTACGTGTCCACCGTCAGCTGCTCCAACTCCGGGCCGGGCACCTCGCCCTCCGCCCCGTGGTGCGACTTCACGAACGTGAACAGCGCCACGCTCGTCGCGGGCGATGAGATCCGTCTCGCTCGAGGCAGCACCTGGAACCAGGAGCTGCGCATCGACGACTCGGGCACGGCGGCTGCGCCCATCGTCGTCGACGCCTACGGCTCGGGCGCGCGGCCGGCAATCGTGCGCAGCGGCGCGAACAGCGATCGCGGGGTGTACCTCGAGAACGTGTCGAACGTGACCGTGCGCAACCTCGAGATCAGCCACGCCGCCGTCGGGGTGCAGGCGTACTACAGCACGCTGAACCACTCGGGTCTCACCATCAGCGACATCTACGCCCACCACATCACCGGTATCGCCCAGGGCAACAACCCCGTCTACGACGGCACCTGCAGCCAGTCCCCGATTCCGGGTCTGTACACCTCGGCCGGAGTCGCCATCACCGGGCCCGCCACCAAGAATGGAAGCGTCACCACGTTCCCGTTCACCTCCTCGCAGACCGCGCTGACCGGTCTCGTCGTCACCCGGGTCGAGGTGACGGCGTCGAACATGGGCGTGATGGTCGGGTGGTGCAACGGCGTGCGCAGCACCGACGGAACCGACGGCACGAGCCTCATCACGAACGCCGTGTTCGACAGCCTCAACCTCCACGACCTCGACGGGGGAGGGGATGTCCGGGCCGACTGCCCGAACGCCATCACCCTCATGAACATGCAGAACTCCACACTGCGCAACTCGGTCATCGACCGGGCCGGCGCCTGCCACTCGCGCGACGGCACGGCGGGAATCGTGCTCATGCGCATGAAAGACGTGGTCGTCGCCAACAACATCGTCGCGAACGTGCCGAACGTCGGTTCTGCCGCCGATCAGATGGGCATCGACCTCGAGTACGCGACGTCGAACGTGAGCATCTTCAACAACGCCATCACCGGCAACTACGGTGCGGGAATCAGCTCGTTGGCCATCCGCAGTGCCGCGTGCGGGTCGAGCGACACCTTCGACCACAGCGACTGGAACACGATCTCGTCGAACCTCATCCAGGGCAACGGGGCGAACGGTGACGGCGGCATCCGTCGGGTTTCCAACTGCTTCACCCCCACGGGAACTATCAACAACAACCTCTACCAGCAGAGCCAGTTGTTGGTGTCGGGGCCGGGGGAGGACTTCCGCGGGTACATCTTCTCGAACAACCGCGACGTCGCCGGCAACGCGTCGGCCTGGTACGCCGCCCGTGACTTCAGCTCCTCGGCGAACGCCTGGTCGTACGCGTCGAAGTCGGGGTCGGGCGGCTGGACGAGCCTGCCCTACAGTGCGTCGGCGGGCTCGTACACGAGCGGCACGGCCTTCGTCTCGGCGTTCCTCGCGAACCCGTCGTCGACACTCGCGGTCTCGCGGGCCTGGACGGCTCCGGCGACCGGCACGATCTCGATGCGGAGCCGGGCCCTGCTGGTCGGCGGCAGCGCCGCTGTGGTGCGGGTGACGGTGAACGGCAACCAGGCCTATCCGGCGCAGACGGTGCAGCCCTCGGCGACGGGAGTCGAGCTCAACCTCGACGCTCTCGCCGTGACAGCGGGCGACGTGGTGCGGTTCGAGGTGGATGCTGCGGCCGGTGCGCAGGTGTCGTGGGTGCCGGCGATCGGCTACGACGCGGGCACGCCCATCCTCGACCAGAGCAACGAGTTCGGCGCGTTCCAGAGCTACCGCGACATTCGAGGCACGGTGCAGCGCATGCAGTCGTTCGTGCCCCTGGCGGCTGACACGCGCGCGGCGATCTGGGCGTACAAGAACGGCAGCCCCGCCGGAGACCTGGTGGTGAAGGTGTACCAGCTGAACAGCTCGGGCCAGCCCACGGTCACAGTCGCCACTCGCACCATCGGTGCGGCGTCGGTGTCGACAAGTGCCACGCGCTTCGACGTGACCTTCGGTGCCCTCACCGCCGGTCAGAGCTATGGCATCGCCATCTCGTCACCGGGCAGCACGGGCAACGGCACGTCGAACTCGTACGGCTTCGCGTACTCGGAGGACTCCCGGTACGCCAACGGACGCGCGTCGTTCAGCGGCGACTCGGGTGCCTCGTGGGCGCTCGACCCTGCGGCACGGGATCTGCGGTTCGCAAGCTATCGGTGACGGTCTCCGGTGGCCCGCGCCGGGTGCAACCTCTCAGATTCTCGGCGTCGAGCCGATCGGGGGAGGTGCAGCGGCGCGGGCCGCACGGCGGCGGCGCAGGGTGAACGAGATCGCGAGCGCGGGCAGCCCGAGCAGCAGCACCCAGAACACGACGATGCCGCCAATCCACAGGCCCTGCGCGACCGCGAAGTCGCTCTGAGCCGTCGCGACGTCGGCGTCGGAGACCTCGTGAAGGCTGCCGACCGGGCCGTGCGCGACTCCGCGCGGTGGATCGTCGAGGACGATCAGGAAGTCGAGCTCCTTCGGGAAGTCGGAGGACGGTGGGAAGCCCCAGTGCTCATCGCCGGCTAATGAAACCGTCGTGGCCGACCCTCCGCGCGCATCCGGAATCTCGGCCGAGTAGTAGGCCGTGGCCTGCGGCAGCCCCGGGTTGGTCTCGACGTCGCTGAGCCGGCCCGTGACCACGACGCTGCGGCCGGCGGCGTCTTCGGTGAAGGCGACACGCTCGTGGGCGGAGTCTTTGGCCCCGCCGAGGAGGCCGAGCCCGATGAGACCGGGAATGATGAACAGGCCGAACACGAGCCAGACCGGCCAGGCGGCGGGTGGCTTCGTCATGTGTCGAGCACCAGCGGCGGCAGCAGCCGCCATCCGGCGAGCAGCACGAGCCGCTCGGCATCCCGGCGCTTCGCCCGCTGCACAGCGATGAACGCGAAGACCGACCACACGATCATGCCGCCGCCCACCACGATCGCGCCGATCGCGCCGATGAGCGGAACGTCGTCGGGCTCGATCACCATGATGATCCCGACCAGCGCCACGATCAGCCCGACCACGCTCGCCCCGAACGCGAGCCCTCGCCGCAGGCGGAGCGCAGGTTGGCTGAAGGCGGCGAGCAGGGGCATCGCGATGCCGAGGTGGCGATCGGATGCGGGAAGCGAGTTCCACGCGGCATCCGCAAGCCGGCGCCGACGTCGGATGTCTGCGTCGGCAATGGCGCACCAAGCCAGGTAGAACAGCACGCCGAACACCATGCCGCCGAGCACGCTGATGCCGATGGAGTCGTTGAGATCGGACTCGATCGAGCCCCCACCCGCCGTCTCGGCGATCACCGCGATGACGATCGCGCCCGCGGCCACCACGATGGGCAGCACCGTGACCCAGAAGGCGGTGCGACGCAGGCGCTGGAGGGTCGATACTTCGGCTGTCAGCTGAGCGGCGGCTGCAGCGTCCGCTTCGGCCCACTCGGCCTGGATGCGCGCGGCCTCGTCGCTCGAGATGGAGCCCGCAGGTTCCGAATGGCTGGTGGAGCGGGCTGAGCCGACTGCTGAGGGGCTCCCGGATGCGCTCTTCCCGTCTCGAGGTTCGATGAATGGTGCCAGCTCGGCGAGCAGCGTGGCCGGCGACACTCGCGACTTACCGCCCACTCCGATGATCGTCACGGCGGCCGCGCGTTGGCGTTCGGTGAGCCCCGTCTCGTCGACGGCTCGTGCAGCATCCGCGTCGATGCGGTTCGCCTCGGCGCCTGCTGGCAATGCGGCCACGAATTCGCTGAGTGCTTTGAGGCCCTCGGCGCTCAGCCCTCGCATGGGCCGCCCCGCCACGAGCACCCGCGCCGAGGGGCCCTCCTCCGACACGAATCGGTAGCTGAGGTAGGTGGCCGTGCCGGAATCCGACATCGATCGCCACAGCTCGGTGATCGAGTCGAGCGGTACCTCCCGCCCGCGCAGGCGGGCGACGCGCCGCTGAGCATCCCACGCGACCGTGCCGTAGGCCAGGCCTAAACCCAGCGAGATGCCGCCACCGAACAGGATCAGCAGCGTGATGAAGGCGAGCGCGTAACTCCAGGCGCCTGCGCCGAGCCAGCTGTACAACCCTGACAGGGGCACGGCAAGCGCGAACCCCGCGAAGACCGAGAGCCCGGCAATCAGCGGGATCGCCCCCACGAGCGGATGCCCCCCGATGCGAACCATAGTCAACAGTTGCATGACAGCCCCCTCTCGACAATGTGTGAGGGGGAGTACCGTGACCCGCATGGGAACCAGAGCGGGGCGCCTGACGCTCATCATCATCGGCATCGTCGCCATCGTGTTCGGTGCCCTTTTCGCCGGCCAGGGGGCAAACCTCATTCCGGGCAGTTCGATGACGGGCGATCCGACGTGGCTCTTCATCGGCCTGGGCCTCGTAGTGGTGGGTATCGTGCTCGTGGTGCTCGGTGTGCGGCGCCGTAAGGGCAGTCTCTGACGGGTGCCCGCGGGCTGACCGCGATGGTGATGGTCGAAGGCGGCGTCGGCGGCGGCTCGGTCTCGGGCGCAGTGCGCAGGCAGGGCGGCCTCTACGGCTGCCCTCGGCCGATGCTCAGGCGGCGTAGTGCTGTGGCCGGGCGGTGGGTCGGCGGGTGGTAGGTATGGGGGTTTGGGTGATGTCGATCCATCGGGGCGGCACGATGTGCGGGACGCCTTCGCGCATGACGAGTCTCCACGCTGATTTGTGGAGGTGGGAGTGGTGGAAGTGGCAGAGCAGCACGCCGTTGTCGATGTCGGTGCGGCCTGGCGGATGATCGGGTGAGACCCATTCGTCGGCATGATGTGTTTCGCAGTAGGAGGGTGGTCTGTCGCAGTCGGGCCAGACGCATCCGCCGTCTCTGGCGGCGAGGGCCCGGTTCTGAGCGGCGGTGAACAGTCGCTTCGTCTTGCCGTGGTGAAGCACCTCGCCCCGATCGCCGAACACGGTGGCGGCGAGGGGGGAGTGGCAGCGCAGCTGCGCCACGGTCGAAGCCGGGACGGGCTCATCGACGCCGTCAATCCAACCCACCCCACGCCCTGCCTCGAGGTCGTCGAGAGTGATGTGGACGTTGACGGTGGTGGTGGCGCCATTGATGCGTGGCATGTCGGGGGAGCCAGCGGCGCGGGCGAGAAGCTCGGTGATGGTGTCAGCGTTCTTCTGCGCCTGCGTACGCGTGTCAGCGGTCGCGAACTCCGCCATCGCCTCGTCTTCGCTGAGGAACCGCGGCCCGGTCACGCGGGGACTCTGCATCGCCTGAATGCTCGCGAGCCAGATTCCGCCCTGCTCAGGCGTGAGGGCGAACTTCCCGCGGATCATGCCGTCGCTGGCCTGCGCGATGGTGAGTGAGCGCTGCTGCTGGTGGAGTTCGTCCCGGGGTTCGGCGCCGTCGGGGTCGAGGATTTCGCGCAGGCGGATGGCGAGCTTCGCCGTCTGGTCAGCCGACAGGCCCCTCGTGAGGGTCTCGTCGACGAGGGTCTGCTCGGCACTGGCCACCACATCAACCCCACACCCCCGCTGGGCGAGTTCACCGCACTGCCTGACGATGACCGCCGCCGCCTCCACCCCGAGCCCACCCTCATTAAGCGCCGAAGCAACGCTCGGGAACGGCACCGGCCCCTCGCCCCCGCCAAGCAGCATCGCCCCGCGCATCCGCCTCCCGAGTTCAAGCCGAGCCTTGCTCTCCCGCGCCGACACCCCCGTCACGTGCGCGACGAGCTTGAGCGGGCTGGTGAAGTTCTGCGCCCGACTCAACCCCTCGTCACCGAGCTCACTCCGCGACCGCACCGCCACCTCCCCGGCAACCCGAACCTGCCCCGCCGAAACCACCCGCCCCACAGTCTCGACAGCGGCCATCACCTCAAGCACCTCGTCGTCGGAGAACCCGGATAGCAGCTCCGCGACCTCGCCCATCACGGCGCGGAGATCGCCTACGATCTCGCTCAGCCGGCAGGAGATTCTCATACTGAGATTCTATCAGTAATACCTGATGAAAAGTCGTTTAATTCGACCGCCAGTCACAAAAGATGATGACCGACCGTCCCACCGCTCATCATTCGATCTCGGCGACCAGCCATCACCTCGATGGCAAGCGCGCAGCGCGCGGCAGTGCTTACAGAATCACGAATAGACGGCCACTACCGGGTAGACGCCCACCCCCGAAAAAGCTGCCGCGCGCTCCGCGCTTGCCGACGATTGCCCAGCAGCCACACACAAACAACCACCTGAACACGGTTTGACCCCATCTCCCCAATCGCCCCACGGAAATGATCACCGCACCGAGATCGCAACGAGGCTGCGTGGAAGATGACGCATGGGAACGGGTACCCAGTTACAGCAGCCGCGGAACCTTCGCCGCCTACGTCATGAGTCGGCGACGGCGCGGCGTGAGCGACGGCGCATCCACCTCTGCGTCACGCTGCCATCCTCCAGCGATCGGGCCCGTGAACGGTGTCCCCATCCTCGTGAACCGTGACTGCATCCTCGGTTCGAAAGGTGTTGAACGTCCTGCACGGCTACTTCAGTGCGATCCCGGGCGTGCAGGTCGATTTCCTTGCCCCGCCGCTCCGCCGCGGAGCCTGGCCGCTCCCACAGCGATTGCGGTCAGAGCGATGCCGATCGCCAAAACCAAGCCGCCCACCGGCGCCCAGGTGCCGACGCCGGAGCCCGTCGCGGCGAGTGTCGCGCCGGTTCCGGAGCCGGCGGTGCCGGTCTGGCCAGCGCCCGAACCATCAGCCGGTGGGGCGCCCGCGCTGCCCGGCGGGGCCCATGCCGCGTAGTACGTGAGGGTCTTCGGGCCGCCGCCACCGAGATCCGTGTCGGTGGTCAGCCGCGTGCCGCCGTCGGTGCTGGGGTACCAACCCTCGTAGACGTATCCGTCGCGCACCGGGAGGGGGAAGGTGACGTCACCCGCAGCGTCGAGGGTTCGCGCGAAGATGTGCGTTTGGGCGACAGGTGCGGTGCCGCCGTTGCCGTCCCACTTGATCGTGGTGTTGTTGTCGGACACGTTCTCGGGGGAGTCGACCCGACCGCCGTTGACGGTGCGGATCGTGCCGTGGTTGGCGATCGTGCCCCTCGCGACGATCGTGCCGCCGTCGTTGTTCACGGTCATGCCCGCCGGAATCGTGACCGAGTTGCCGGACGGAATCCACAATTCGCTCTTGTCGACGGTGAGCTGCGAGCCTTCCGCGCTCAGATCGATCGCCACGCCACTGGATGCGGACGGGGTCACGATGGACTGTCCGCTGATCGTCAGGCTGACCGGGGCCGCCCCGTCAATGCCTCGGGCGCCGGCGCCGATCCCGGTTCCGGTGGGTCCCCCGCTCGCGTCGATGTTGCCGTTGACGATAATGATGGGCGGGAGCGCACCGTGGGCGCCGGCCCCGCCACCTATGCCGGCAGCACCGCCGTCGCCAGTCGCATCCACGATTGCATCGTTGATCGTGATCGTTCCGATCGTGCTGTCAGGGCCGCCGCCGATGCCGGCACTGGCGAATCCACCGGTCGCCGTGACGGTGCTGTGCCCCGTGAGCGTGACGGCTCCCTGCCATCGGCTGAAAATCGCGCTGCCGATGCCGGCGGCGTACTGCGATGTCGCCGTCACGGTGCTGCCGAAGTTGAAGTTGGCCACGGTGTTGTAGGTGATCGTGATGTCTCCGCTGGCGCCGCCGTTCTCGGCGCCACCGATCGCTGCGGCGGTGCGCGAGGTCGCGTCGACCTTCGCGCCGGCGATCACGATGGTCCCGAATCCGGGAGCCTCGCCAGGATGCCCGAGCGCGGCGCCGCCGATACCGGCACCGTCGTTGGCGTCGACGATGAGGTGTCCGGTGTGATCGATGGTCGTGTCGGTGACCGTCAGCTTGCTGCTCGGAGGAACCTCGATGGCCGCCCGCAGGTCGTCGCGGGTCAGCTTCAGTGTGTGCCCGTTGAGATCGAGGGTGACCGCCCCGCCGTCGCGCACCGAAACGACGGGGTCGGATGCGACACCCGTGAGGTCTTGACTCAACGTGATGACGGCGTCAGGAGCCGCGTCCGTGAATGCACTCGCCAGCGAGGCGACGGTCGGGTAGCCCTCGAGCGCATCCTGAACGACCAGAGACGGCGCCGGCGCTCCCGCGGTGTCGGCATAGGCCACCGTGGGGGCGAGAACCAGAACGCCGGAGAGCGTCGCAGCGGCGATCACGGCGGCACCACTCATTACGAACAGCTTCATGTAGCACCTCATCGGGCTCGGGTCGAAACGTGGATGCACGTCGGCGGAGTCTCAAGGCTCGCCCGACGTTGCGTTACTCATGTTTCCTGCGCCCGGTGGCGCGAGGAATAGACCTAGGTCTGTTTCGGCCACCTCAGCGACTCGGGTGGTTGGGCGCCGCGGGGTGGGTGATCCGGTCGAGTCATAGTCCCGCGGCGCTGCGCGGCCTCCCGCCAGGCCCGATGCCTATGACTCGACCGGATCACCCACCCCACGTCGCCCGCTTTCGGCCGCCCGGAGCCGAGTGGCGTCGGCACCGGGGGATGTTGCGTGAGCCTGAGGCGTCATCGCTTCGGTTCGCGGCCACCTCTGGGCGTAGCCTTTGCGCATGGTTCAACCTCCGAGTGTCTACGAGTGGATCGGCTGCGGTCGGGCGCTGGTTGGACTGTTTCTACGACGCGGTCGAGCGCGAAGACCTCTTGGCGCCGATGTTCGGAGGCAAGGTCACTCGCGAGCATCGCGATGGGGTCAGTGCATGGTGGTCCGAGGTGCTGGGCGGCCGTGCGACGTACACCGCCGAGCACGGTGGGTACCCTCGCATGGTGTCGAAGCACCTGGGGCTCAACATCAGTGCCGAGCAGCGACTCCGCTTCGTAACACTGCTCAGCCGGGCCGCGGATGAGGCCAACTCCCGAGCGATCCCGAAGCGCGCTCAGCGCTGATGGCCTACGCCGAGTGGGGCACGCGAATCGCCGTGGCCAACTCGGCTCCCGGTGCCGAGCCCGTGCCCGAGGCGCCCGTCCCCCGTTGGGGCTGGGGTGAGGCGCCGCCCTACGAGCCGAACTGACCAGCAGTCTGAAGTACCGGTTCAGAACGTGAATCGCTTCCGCGGCGAATCCCGACTCGATCATCACCACACGATGGCCGGCCGTGGCAATCGTCGATCAGAACGCGCAACGCGCACCGGGGCGAATCGCGCAGCACTGCACCTGCTAGGCCGCAAAACTCTCGCTCGCGTCGCGGAGCAACTGGACGGCCGCCGCCGCACCGGCACCCGCACAGCCAGAGACGCCGGCAAAGCCCGAGACGCCTGCGATGACCACCGCGCAGTCCAGCGCGGTCCGCTCGGACCAGTCCTACCTGTCGTTCTCGGCCTTCTCGCGCGTCGGGCTCACTGAGCAGCTAACCAGCGAGTACGGCGAAGGGTTCACGCCCGAAGACGCCGAGTTTGCGATCGCCTATCTAAGATCCACCGGCGCCGTCGACTGGAATCAGGAAGCCGCTGAATCAGCCAAGTCGTACCTTGAAATCCAAGGTTTCTCCCGCGACGGGCTGTATGAACAGTTGGCGAGCGAGTACGGCGAGGGGGTCACACCCGACCAGGCGAACTTCGGGCTGGCCGCTGTAGGCCTGTGAAGGCCAGCAGGGGAAGGGCGATCCAACTCCCCGCCTCAACGAGGCCGGCATGATCATCGGCCTCGACCTCCGCTTCGACACGACGACGGGCCGCATCGTCGTCGACCGCGCCCCGTGCTTGGACAAGAGGGGCAAGGAGGTGGACAACGCGCTCGGTCACACCTAATCCAACGAGGACCTGCTTCGGTATATCCAGAATGTCTACGCGGTTGCTATTCACGAAGAGCATCCGCGGCACCTCCGTCTACATCCACGACCCCGCTCTGCGAGGCTGTCTAAAGCAGTTCGTCTCGCAACGCCACGGTTTGTCAGTCTGCAGAATCGACGTAGCTCTGGAGTAGTTCCTTCACGACCTCGGTCAGTGTCCGGCCCTGTCGCGCCGCCTTTGCCTGAGCAGCTGAATAAAGCTCGGGCGGAATTCGGAAAGACTTGTGCGGCGTCTTGGGCTGATTGGGCATTGACTAATGGTGCCAGAGGTAACCACTTGCGGGGTGTACATCCACCCCGTATCATTGGTGGTATGACACCTCAAACTATGTTCAACTCTGTAATCGTTCCGACGTATCTCGCCGATGAGTTCAGGCGTCTGGCGCGGAATGATGGTTTATGCGCCGAGGAAGCCCTCATTCATTTGCTCTCCGACTGGGTAAACGATCCCGAACCAAAGTCTGAGTGGAAGGATCTGGCCAAGTCTCTCTACGAGTCCGAGCAATACCTCGCCAGCAGGGGCAATGCTGACTGCCACGTTCTGCTGATTGATCGGGGGTACACCGCAGGCCAACTTCGTCGATGCCGAAACTGTGGGATTCGCGTGCCGAAGGCACTTCGGATCATGCCGTGGAAGGCTTGCTCAGACGACTGCGCTGATGCGCTTTGGATTAGAGCAAACGGCTCTAATGTCGAAGACGCTTAGGGTGCAGTTGTGGTGTCATAGTCCTAGTTGCACGACGTTCTAGACGAGACCGATCTCGAAGTATTGACACCGATTCCTCACAGGCGGTCGCAACAAGACGTTTCAGTGGTGAAGCTCGCAAGTAGGACTGAAGGAAACGAGCTCACTCGGGCGAATTAGATGTTCACAGTCCGGGATCTGGCTGTCACTTTGTTGTGAGCTTCCCGATCAACGATTCGATCTCCGATACTCTCCGAGGCGACCATGACTTTGGCGCCTCACGTTCGGCTGCAACGCTGGCACCCCCCTTGGTCCGTAGTCGCGCTGTTACTCATCCCGGAGCGCGGTGGCCTCGAAGCAATCAAGCTTCGCGTACGCAGCTGCGTATCTCAAACCTCTCTCAGCGGAAGAACCTCGTCGTAGAGCTCCGCACAGTTTATTCGGGCTACGATGCCACTGCGACCTGCTGTCCAGTTCCGTACGAGGGCCGCGGGTACGCCGATCTCGCTATGGAAGTGAATGCGCTTCTCAGGAGCCCAGGCGCCCTGCTCCTGGTTCTGCTCGACCAGGAACTCGACGTCCGGCGAGCTGATCAGGTAATCGAATGCTTCTCGCTTCTCTGCTTCGCTTAGGAACTCCACTTGCCCGTTTTTGCCGTACACCAGTTTCGTCATCGAAACCTCCCCGAGTTCATTGATGGTGATTCCAATCAATTCTATTCGACTGGCGTCGCCCGGGGCTAAACACATGACACTTGCGGGCCCACCTCGGTTGCTCTTGGCTCGCCGGAATCAGTTTGAACTTGCCGAGGGATCTGTGGCGCGTGCGGAAATTGGTTTCAGGACATGTGCCGTTCAGGTTCGGCGGCGACGACGGTGTCGAACAGGCCGATTCGTCGGCGGCCGCCGTTCACGGCTATTCCTGTGTACGAGAGTGATGCGTCTTCGTAGCGCCTGAACGCGAATACTGCCTGGTTCATGTGCCCGGCGTTGAAGACACCCAGCGACACGAGCAGGTTGAAGTCGTCAACCGTCAGACCTGTTACCGCCTTGAAAAGCTCGGGCTCGATCTTCGTTACGACATCGTACAGTGTGTTCTCGCGGTAATCCGTCAGGTACATGAACGCCGGGATACGAGTCGCGAACTTGATCAGCTTTTCTTGGATCTGCTTTCGCTTGGACTTGTATTCCTTCTCCTCAGTTGACAGCTCGGCCTTATCGCCGGGAGTTAGATCATCGCCCTTTTCTTTCTTAGTCTTGTTGACGGCTTCGCTCTTGTTGACGACAGTTTCGAAGACGTTGGAGCCGAGCGCTCGAAATCCCTCGATGTTCATCACAGCATCCAGTGCCGCCTGAGAGTCCATGATTTTCCGAAGCGTAAAGTTGTCAACGTTGACGAGGACGGCCGACTCCCACTTGCGGGCAAGAAGCGTCGCAGAGGTCCCCGCCATAGCAATGTCGAGGATACCGGCGGCGTCAACCTGCGTCATGTGTGATCCGTCGTATGCAAGGACGGGCAGGAACTTCACCAGCTCTTCGACGGCATTCTCCGGGTTGCGTTCCTCAGGTGCGAGTCCGGTTCCGTAATCGCTCATCTGACGAAGGGCACGCGTCGGCGCGAAATCGAAGACGAAGCAGACAGGCTTGAGGACATCCTCGCGCGAAGGGTTATCGCCATCTGGATTGCGGATAGTCCAAGGCGACTGAACTCGGAACGCCGCCTGAAAATATGTCTCGGGTGCCTGCAGATTGCGGAGCATGAGGATCGAGGACCATTGCGGTATGGTCACCCCGGTCGTGAGCTTACCCACGGTGAGAGTGATCGTCTTGGTGTCGAACCCGCTACCGATCGCCTGGCGAACAGGCGGGAGAGCGTCGAGTCCGACTCCGATGCCAGGGGCAGAGACATTGACGACTTTATAGTCGTGCCAGAAGACGTTGTGCGGCTCGGCAAGCAGATTCGCCATTGCGCCACAGGCTGCGGTTCGCGGCAGCATCCAGAGTGAGTGCTGAAGGTATGGCAAAAGGCGAGTGTCGGAGTAAGGAAATGGCGGACGAGTGCCGGACTTTAGATAGTCAACCTGAGTGGGCGCATAGTTGCCGCGAATAATGTCGAGCCACTTCTGCACGTCGTCTTTGTGCACGAACTCTGCGACACCGTCGACTACCTTCGCCTCGAAAAACGCGTTGAGGTCGAACTCGTCGAATTCTCCTTGGCTCGCGACCGCAAGTAGCTCTTCGGGCATCTGGTATGTCAGCAAGCGCATTTCGGGGAGGGCGGCGTAAGGGCTCGGTTGGTCGGGAAACTCCTGCGCAAACGCCTGCTTTGCGCGTTGCTCATCGGTGTATGTCCAGTTAAAGATCTGTTCTTCGATGAACCGTCCTTCTTTGAGCACTTTGAACGGTGTCCCCGAGAGATAGAGGTAGGCGAGCGCTTTGATCGGAACGAAGGCGTCCTCGTCAAGGCCTGTCTCCTCGAGATTCTCAGCGAACGTCTCAAGATCCTTGCTGAACTCGTCCTCGGTCCCTTTCTTTTGCGACTTGTCGTCTTCGCCCTCGAACAATTCGCGGGCGGCATCACGCCATGCGCCGAAGTGGTATTCGTCGAAGACGACCAGATCCCAGGTGAGCTCGGAAAGCCAGGCGTGCTTAGCCTTGAAATTGCCGGCAGCGTCTCGTCCCAGAAGGTCCTGGAATGACCCGAAATACACCAAGGGCCGGTTGCGATCGACAGTCGCAGGGTCGCCGCCCGTCTTGCGGGACAGGTATTGCCACCCGTCGAAATCGACGTGCGTCTTTAGATCGATGTCCCACGCGTCTTCAACAGCGGGCTTGAATGTCATGACAAGCACGCGTTTGGCTTCCATGCGTTTCGCGAGCTGGTATGCGGCGAAAGTCTTACCGAAGCGCATCTTTGCATTCCAAAGGAATTCCGGCACGGCGCCCGAGTCTTCTGCCCAGCGGCTATCAAAGTACTCGAGCGTGCTTTCGACCGCAGATGATTGCTCGGCGCGCATCGCAAACGTAGCGTGGTGCGTGCCTTCATACTTCTTACCGGCTCGAAGCTCAGCGATCGCGGTCTTCACATCGTCGGCGGTACAACGCATCCACTCGGTGCTCGACTCGAAGACGACGTTCTCAAAGTTCTTCTCAATGAGACGCTGGCGCACCTCGACATCACTGATCAGTGACCCGTCAGAACGCTCCGCAGGCTCGGCGACCTCGACGGTGTAGCCGACGCGTGCTTGGCCCTGTGATTCGCGGATTCGCGTATTCACATCGCGCGTGGTCTGCCCAACCTTCAGGCAGCCGCGCCAGCGCGGCGCTACCTCATCGGATGACCATGCATAGAGCTGCGGACGCGACTCGGGTTTCGTGGGAAGGAGCTCGTCGGTGAGCCTAGGCATCCTTGTCCTCAGCGTCGACCGCGATGGGTTTAATCTGCGATTCGATGAACACGATCTCACTTTCGGTAAGTCCATACTGCTCATAGAGTTCGATGTCGCTCCATGCCCTCGTAAAGTCGCGGTCCGGGACGAAGTCGTACGACGCGCGAGTCATGTTCTGAGTGAGCAGAACGGCAGAAATGAGGAATCGCGCGAATCGGGTCCGCAGATAGTTCGCGGCATTGGATGCTTCCTTCTCAGAGTCAAAGGGTCCGACCACGAGGTACGAGCCTGTGGCGACCGACCCTGGTGGCATGACTTCCACTCGTGAGAGCACTCGGCGTCGCCCCTGTTTGTCTGTCTGCCCGGCATGCTCACTCGAGGTCTTAGAGACCAGCACCTTCCAGGAGTCAATGAGAGAGTGTCCCCGTGCCACATATGAGCGGTCTACGCGGCCGTCTGCGCCGCTTGCGTACAAATAGAGTTCGCCCTCCTTATCACGTTCATGACGGGCGTCGATGGTGAAAGGATTTCTCGCAGACACGCGCCGAGAAAATGCCGCCGCGCCGGGCGCACTTACTTTCTCCACTATTTCAAGCGCTCGATTGTCCCTCACGAAGACGGGGTGCTCGTCGAGTCGCCGTGTCGCGGTGATAGTTTCACCGCCGATCCGCGTCTCCACGACACAGTCCCCGGGGTTGTCACGATCCCACAGAAAAAAACAGACGCCACCCGCAATGTCTACCCCCTCGAAAGCTTGACGCGAATCGGGGAAATCTACTAATCGACGCAGGTGGCGATCACCGAGCATGGATGCGCGGAAACCATCGAGGCCCTTTCCGCCGGTGTACCAGTTGGCTTTGACCACCATTGAAAGAAGGCGCGGCTCTAGCAGTTGTGCCTGTTGAATGAACAGCTGGTAGATCGGACGCGCACTTGATCCTGTGCCGCCGCCATCGGCAAGTTGGTACGGCGGATTTCCGATAATCACATCGAATTGCATGTCGGCTCCAAACACTTTCGCAAGTAATTTTCGCGGGTTGGTCGTGTGGACGAAGGCGTAGGCGTGAGTCTCGAACTCGTCGCCGCGCCCGTAGCCCGCTTTCGATGCGCCGCAATAGGAGCACTTCTCACCTGCCCAAGTGTGCTGCGTGCGCTCAAACCAAATATTGCCCCAGTCACGATCGAAACTCTTCGCCACGGAGTACTCGCCCGTGGCATCCTTCGAACAATAGACGCTGCGCCTTGCCAGTAACGCAGTCAGTTGTGTGATCCCGATGCCGTAGACCTGCTTGGTCAGAATGTGATCGACTCGCTCCTGCAGGTCTGGGATTTGGTGAGCGAGACCGTCGATCAAGCGTGAGACAATTTCGCGTAGGAACACGCCCGACTTCGTGAAGGGATCGAGGAATTTGACGTCAGCGTTGTTCCAAATCTGACCGCCGTCGTGGGAATCGGCCCAGGCGCGAGCCACCATGTCGAGCATCTGGTTCGCGAGTGCGGGCGGTGTGAACACTTCGTCGTTGGAGAGGTTCGCGATGCACGTCAGAACATCCGGGTTGTGAGCTCGGAGCGAAAAGCTGGCTTTGGCCTCAAGTGCGGATGTGGTCATGTTGCGATCCTCGGGCGATCTGGTCGAAGGTCATGGCTGGGTATGCGCGTAGTGGAGTGAAGATCTCGTGCTCCTCGAATGCGTCGAAGAGCGTGCCCGATGCCGCGGAGCGTTGCGTCAGGGCGTCGAACCGGAAGTCGCGGCGTTGGTATTTTCCCCGACCTATATATGCCCACTCAGGGAACACAATGGCGGTACTGTGGGCATCGGTCATCGCAAGGGCATCTCCTTGCACGATGTTCACGGCCACCACCGCTCCGGCCGCAGCTACCAAGCCGTCATCGGCGTCGAGCTTCAGAACCCGAGCGAAAGTACTCACCAAGTTGTCGCGACATTCGGCCGCGTTGTCCGGTAGTAGCTCTATCCCGTAGATGCACATCAGTCCAAACAGCGCATAGTGGCGGCGCTCAAAGTTGCTTTGTCCATACCTGGACTGAACAACCGTCAACTTGCGTTCGAGGACCGGCACCAAGAAGTTTCCAGACCCGCAAGCTGGCTCAAGAAACCGCGAGTCGATGCGCTCAGTCTCGCTCTTGACCAAGTCGAGCATGTCCTCCACCATCCACCGCGGCGTGAACACTTCACCGTGATCGGCGACGCGCTGCCGCGATTTGACGAGCGGGCGCAGTTCGTCCTGCAATATGGCCTCCTGGAAATAACTCGATCCTATCCGCCGGCCCGCATACGCCGGGCGGGCTGATAGCACCTGAACGCGCCATCGGTCAGAGATAGGCGGTGTTGACTTCCACGATCCGAGCCATCTACCCGTCCTGGCTCCATACACTGACGCGTCTGTTGCGATGTTCGTACTCGATCGCTCAGCCAGTTCTACAGCGTCAGCTCCACTGATACCCAAATCGGTGGCGTTCTGCTTGACACTGACGCCCCTCTTGCGGCTACGAGGAACCGCAAAAACGTCTTCGCGGAACTCTCTGGGATAGGGGCAGGCATGATGACATCCTTCCCGCGAGCCGCTCCCAGCACTGACGATCAGTTGTCACTAGTTTCGTTCTTCACGCCCGCCCGCCACCGAACCCTACATGTAGTACGCGTAGCGTGGTGCGGGGATCTCGCCTTCAGGTAGGTGTTTCAGAATGTCCCCGATCGAATCCGCCGTGCGAAGGGTGATAGGCAGACGGCCATCCAGCTGCGTGGCGTTCCAGTTCATCTTCGTCAGCATGAGTAGCTCCGTCGCGATCTCATCCGCACTGGATTCGACGTCTGCGGGACGAAAGGGAAGCGCCGATGGGACATACATGCCGGGGTAGCTCTTGTAGAGCGGAACGCTCCCTCGTGTATATAACACGTGCCGGTTGTCATCAAGTGAGAGCAGAGTTCCCCGCAGGGGCGGCTGTTCCCCTTGGCGAAATAGACGGACTGAATCGTGGTGCGGTAGCCAGATCAGTTCCAGCAGGTCTATGTGCTCGGCATCCGCACCCGCGCGAAATCCCCTCAGCTCTGCGTCGGTGAATGACGAAGCTTTGTGCAACATGACTCGCGCTGGCATCGTTCGGTGCTCAGATCGATAGCGTGCTAGCGATTGCACGAGCAGGTCCTTGGCATTGGCTTCGCTCAGATGCGGCTGTCGGTCTCCCTTGGACTGCCGCGCAGGTGCTCCGCGTACTATGACGCCGTCGCCTCGTTGATTGAACACCTGGGCCACGCTGGTCTGAAGTGTCTCGCCGTCGGTGGTGCGGTAGAACGCAACTCCGATGTAGCAGCTCGTCAGGTCCTGCGGGGCGCGTGTCATGCGCCAGGGCATTCCACCCGCCTTGTAATAGAGCGCAGTGTGCAGATTCCATGCTTTCGTTGCGTCGTCCTGCTGGCCTCGACGCTCGTCTCGGTCTTTTGGTTTGAACGATGGGTCCCACGTGTCGCGCCTCAGGATCTGTATTGGGCGTGACGTCTTGAGTGATCGAGCCTTGAGAAGTGCTCGGAAGTCAGCTCCGACGGAAACAACCTTCGGGTCCTGCCATGGCTTGTCCGAGTTGCCGATGGTCGAGACTTGCTCGGGCAGGGAGTCAGGTCGACAGACAATGACGACGTCGCAGCCCGGCTCCTCGTTGAGCGCGGACAGCTCGGAATCGTAGAGCTCGACAGCTTGTTCGATAGCCCTCAGAGGGTTCATGCCGTCGAGTTTTCGCAGTTCGCTGGCGGATATGGTGCGCTCGAGCCGCGAGTCCCATACGATCGTCGAGTGAAACCCGGCGTTCGTTGCGAACCCTGGAAAGGCTACGAAGAGTCCTGTCAAATGGCTGCGCTTCGCGGCTATCGGGGTGCGGCAGCTGTCCAGCCAACGCTTCACTCCATCGATCGCTTCCTTGGTGCCAACGATGCCTACGCGGATCGTGCGTGATCCAGAACTGTTGAGATCCGCTGGCCCATAGAACGTGACACCGTGCCGTGGATCCGTGTGGCGGCTTCCGTTCGCGAACTCAAGATCGGGCTCATCGATGAATGCGAGCTTCACGCGGAATCACCGAAGAGGTCGAGTTCCGTGTCTCCACTGTTTACCGCCGGCTCCACCGGGCGCTTCCAGGCGCTGTCGTCGATGCCGCGGTCGATGACGAAGGACTGAAGCTCGCCGAACTCGAGGATGCGTGAGCGGGGAGTCTCGATCAAGTTGCCCTCGCGGCGAAGAATCGACGCCCACATCAGCGTTTCTTGACGGACCGCCGCATGACGATCCATCTGCTTCATCTTGGTGAGGAGGCTCGCTGCGAAGTTGGACTCATGTCGGCCGTCCCAGCTGAAGTAGTAGTCGGGCAAGAGCGCACAGAACCAATAGTCGTCGGCGCGTAGGAAACGCCAGCTGAGGGCGGCGTGTCGGTAATAGCTCATTCTTGAAGGGTCCTTCTTGCTCGGGTACCCCTTAAAAACCGTCCGTGAGTGTGATCCTCCCGTGTGCCACTTTCGCATGCTGAGGTCTTCAGGCGCTCGGAAGTACAGAATCCGTCGGTTGAGGTCCATGTCGCAGTCTTCCCGGAGATCGTCTCGCAGCGCTCCGCTGAGTAGCTGTACGACTAATCTCTCCCCGGAATCGCCGTCGCCTGCCAGAAAATCGATGTCGTGAGCCTCGGGGGAACCTTGAGTTGCGGCTTCTAGAGCTGTGCCGTCGGCTTGCGACCATGTCCAAATTCGCCCGTTAGCCACAGCGAAGTCGTGACGACGAGGCAGCTCCGTGGGGCGCTGGGCGCGGTAGACGTCACCGGGCTTTCGCGCTGTCGTTGCATACGAGAGCGCAACGCGTGGTGTAAGCACGCTGACCAAGTTCGAGGTCAGTTTCTCAGTCTTTAACACGGGCACCGGAGTGTGGGCGCGGCCTTCCGGATCGGCGATCGCGAAGAGGTGTTCCGAAATATCGCCGGCGAGTCGCATCGTGGATTTAGTGAAGTCAACACGTCGATCGGCGCGCCGCGCTGGTTCGGCAAAGTAGCTCTGGATGTGCACCCACCAGGCCTCACCGAGTTCCGGATGTGAACAGACCAGAAGCACCGGCTGAGACGCCTTCATCCAGTAATCGAGGTCGCGCTCGTCGCAGATGTAATGGAACCGATCATTGGTCTCCCCAGCGAACGGGTTGTTGCTCGCCTTGCTTTGAACCAAGACGTGCTGGTTACTCATCTCGCCCGTAGCCGGGTCACGCAGTTCGATGCTGCCATCGATACCGGCATCGAGGTTCTGAGCGCGCCACGCGTGTCCCATCTCGGCAACTCTGCCGTGGATGAGAGCTATGCCGGCGTCACCGATCAATTCGCTACGGCTGAGCTTCTTGCCTCCCGGCATCGCTGAACCTCCCCTCATGCTGGATGTAACCAGACTAGGGTGCGGGCCCGACATCTCGACGAAGGTGGCATTTTCGGAATGAAGAGTAACGGGTTGAAGATTGTGCGCACCGGATCCGAGCGATTCTTGGCCTCCAAATGGGTGAGATGGGACCAGCTTCGGGGAGCGTTTGGTGAGGAATTAGCTCGGTACGGATGGCTCCAGGACGCGAGCTAGAAGCGATACACCGACGAGCACGAGCCCGAGCGTCATGGCGATCTCTCTCGCCAGCGTCGCGATCGTGCCGGCGATCGCATGGGGGAAGGCGGCCGACTCGAAGAGCAAACCCAGCCATCCGTCGGTGACTAGCGCGAGGGTGGCACCGATGGCGGTGAGGATCACGCCCGCGATGAACATCTTGCGAGCGGTGAGGCGTGGGGGCATTAGTGGCTCCGGTCGGTCGGGGTGAAATTGCGACAGAATGCCTTCAACTCTGGGCCCAGGCGGGAGAACTCGGATTCGAAGGACATGTCGTCGGGGGACAGGCTGCGCAGTTCAGCCGTTTTCGGTTGCTGCACTAGCGACTCGATTTCGCTGGTTACGCCTGCGACCAGCTGGTCCAAAGGCGCTCTGTCGGCGTTGAACTGGGACGGTTCGGTGAGGAACGTGTTGGCCGTGCTGCTGACGAACTGGATGCACTACTCGTCGAGAGGGTTCGGCTGATAGTCCGAGGGGAGAGAGGGAAGGTCTTGCGTGGGCAGCGCTCGGGTCTGGGAGCTGGCGACGACGGCGTCGACCTGAACACGAGGGCCGATTGCGAACCAGTTGGCGTCGTACAGCAGCCACTGATCGGTGGGGTCGAGCGCCCAGTCCTGGAGCGCGACGGTGGCCGCGAGCGTGGAAGCGTATGCGCGCACTTGCGTGATGCCGCCATCGCTGTCGACGCAGATGAGACCCCGCATCGAAGGCTCGTGGTAAACGTCGTCGTCGAGAGGATACGTGCTCGCGCACTCAAGCGGTTCGGTCAATGACGCAAGCTGATCGGTCAGGGACGTTCCAGCGGTGATTGGTGTTTGGGATGTCGTGCATGAGGAGCAGGCGAGCGCCGCGAGCGAGAGGAATCCCGCCGCGGCGACTCGCCGACCGGCTGGCGTCAGTGCCAAGCGATCATGCCGCCCGCCAGCAGACCGGTCGCATACGCCTTGAGCTTCTGATAGCCGGCCACGTTGCCCCACGCGACATTCTTCGCGCCGCTCTTTCCGCATCCAACACCGAAGTACACGGGCGATCTGGCGGCGTTGTAGCCAAGTCCAGATACGCACGCCTCGGACCGAGAGAACGGAGCGATCGACCAGGTGTACCCGACCTGAGCACCCGGGGAACCCAAGAACGAGCACGTCGCCTGCGACTCTGGACCGTACGCGCCGAATTGCGGGAAGGAAGCTGTGCTGCCGCAGCGGTCGGTGCCGAACAGGTTGCTATCGCCGCCGGTGATGGTTCCATCGCTGTAGATGACGGGATCGTTCGGATCGATCGGCTCCACCTGGACCGGGGGCGTGACCTCGCTGTCGGTCAGCGTGCTCGCTGATGCGGCTCCCGGCGCGAAGAAAAGAGCGGCGCAGGCGATCGCCACTGCGGCTGCGACGCCCAGACTGCCCTGCGCGGTTCGGTTGATGGGGAATGTGATCATCGTTGACCCTTCGATCGGATAGCACTCAATGGATATCCGTTCCCCCGAACTCCGATCAGACTAGGGGAATGAGCAATTGTCAGCAAACGGGCCAATGAGTGCTTAATAAGCCGCGCGTCGAGAGCGACGGCGACTTCAAGGTGACCCGATGAGGCCGTCGTCCGGGGTCAGTAGCAGTCCGCCGACGCTGATCATCGTGAATCAGGTCTCGGTTCTGCCCGGTGGCTCGCCATTTGTCGGGTCGTTCGTCGAGGTGTGGGACTGGGGGGATCGTGGTGCGGATGGTCGGGCTGGCCGAGGGGTTCGTGCGTCAGGTGCTCGACTTGCAGCTGGAGCTTCGCGACGATCGGGGTGGGCCGTATGAGTGGAGGACAGCGACGTCGGGCGGGATGGTGCTTCCGGAGGAGGTGATGCTCGCCTTCGACGGAAGGCTGAGTGAAGGTGCCCGAGAGTTGCGGTTGGTGGTCGCCGCATCAGGTGACGTCGTGATGTCGGTCACCCTTTGAGCTCCCGCAGGACGACGCCGCGCTCTCGATCGAACGAGAGGGTGGGGATGGTGGCTCGTCCGATTGGAGCCATAGGCATCGGGTCTGGCGGGAGCCCGCGCAGCGGGCGGGGGACTATGGCTCCAACCGGACAAGACTCCGTCCTCACCCGGCAGCGGACACATTGGGCCGCCGCCGCGTTCGTAGAGGACTGGCCTCAGCTCGGGTTGATCGGCTGGATGATGCCGAGGGTTGTGCGCTCCAAGCGGGCGTTTTCGAGGCCCCACGTGAGGCCCGCATCGAGACGAGCGCTGATCGCGTCGGTCATTCGCTTGCCGCCGAAGATCGACAGGGCCTCGCGCTTGAGGTCGGGCTCTGCCAGACCTGCCGACGCCTCGGAGACGATCGACATCGCGTTCGCGATCTCCACTAGAGGGACCTGATCCAGTGCGCGGACGTCGCCCTGCTGCGTCGCGCGAGCCCGCCGCCAGGTCGACGGATCGAGCTCGGTTGGCCAAGCGAAGGGCTCGGTTGAGCGGGCCTTCATTTCCGCGGGGACGAAGTGGAGAATGGCCGTTGCTCGGGACTGCGCGACCTTATTCAGGTCGAACGCGGCTGCCACGAGCTTCGCGAGACGCACCAGATGGACGGGGCCCTCGGTTGCCACGATCTCGCGGATGACTGCCTCGACTGCTCGGGCGGCGTCTTGGCGAGGGAGGGCGTCGAGGACTGCGGTCGAGCCGACGCGGCGGGGCGTCCATGGGGTGTATGGCTCGATGAGGTCGACGGTGGTGGAGGGGGAGGTGGGAGACGTGGCGCCGAGCTTCAGGAAGAGGCCCGGCGGGTTCGTTGGCGTGAGGTCGCTTGGCGATTCGCCCTCGGTTTCGTAGACGTCGACAGCGGCTGCGGTGGTCGACGAAGTGGGGCTCTCGATCTCCGCGTCGTCTTCGAGGGCCTGCTCGACCAGCGAGTCGACTCGGGCGAGTTGCTCGGTGTTGGCGGCGGCCGCCTGGACGTCGGCGATCGCCAGTTCGAGGCGGTCGAGGACCGCCTCACGGGCGTGCAACCACTCCGGGAGCCAGACGCGCTCGACTGCGGGCCAGCGCATCAGGTTCTTCAGGACCTCGGTGGGGAGGCTGTCGCGGTCGGCGACCGTGCGGCGAGACTTCCAGGAGTCGCCGTCGAGCAGCACCGCCAACACCGGGCGGTCGGGCGCGTCCGCGGGGGCGATGCTCAGGTCGACGCGGAAGTCGGAAAGGCCGACGTCCGTCTTCACCGCGAGTCCGCGCATCCGGAGTTCTGCGGCGATGTCGTCTCGGTGGCGGTCGAAGATCGCTGTGCGGCGGGGGTCGGCCTCGAGGGCGTCGGAGCCGCCGGCCGCCATCTCGAGGTAGGACTTCAGGTGTTTCACGCCGATGGAGCTCGTCTGCTCGGCACGCAGCTCCGACGGGTCGAAACTTGCGAACAACAGGACCTGGCGGCGGGCTCGAGTGACCGCCACGTTCAGACGGCGCTCGCCGCCGGCGCGCTGCAGGGGGCCGAAGTTCAGGGGGAGGAAGCCCTTCTCGTTCACGCTGAAGGCGATCGAGAACAGGATCGCGTCGCGCTCGTCGCCCTGCACGTTCTCGAGGTTCTTCACGAACAAGCCCTCGCTGTCGTGGTCGAGGGCGTTCAGGATGCGCTCGTCACCCGTGTCGCGCAGCAGGTTCTCGATGAAGTCGCGCTGCTGGGCGTTGAACGTGACCACGCCGAGGGATGGGGCCTCGAAATCGGCGAGGGGAACATCCGGCCCGGCCAGAGCCACGGCCGCGTCGAAACGGCGACGGATCTCGGCCACGATCGCCTCCGCCTCGATGCGGTTCGTGCGCAGCTCCTTGCCCTTGCCCGCACGGTTGAAGGTGCCGTTCACCCGCACCAGCGAGACACCGTAGCCATCCAACGACGACCGCTCGGCCGCACGCAACGGCGCCGGGAACGACGACAGCCGGCTCTCGTAGTAGTGGTGGTTGCTGAACGAGATGAGCGACTCATCCTGACTGCGGTAGTGCCACGACAACCACTTGCTCGGCACCTGCGACTGCACGCACTCCGAGAGGATCGACTCCTCGTCTTGCACCACCTCGGCCGACAGCTCGACCTCGTCGTCGGCGTCGAGCGCCGTCTCGCCGAAACTGGAGGGCGGCATCTGCTTGCTGTCACCGACCACCACGACCGAACCGGCGCGGCCCATCGCACCCACCGCATCCGCCACCCGGATCTGCGAGGCCTCATCGAACACGACCACATCGAACAGGCCCGGCTTCGCGGGGAAGAACCTCGCCACCGACTCGGGCGACATGAGCGTGATCGGCAGGATCTGCGTGATCAGCTCGCCGAAGGTGTCGAGCAGGGTGCGCACGCTCATCCCGCCCCGCTGCCGTTCGAGCTGGCGGCGCAGGAGGCCCACCTGGCCGGCCGGTGCTGACGAGTCGAACCGGCGCAGCGCCAGTACGTGCGCCGGGATGGCGTTCGGCAGTTCGGCGCGGATCGCCAGCGCACTCGTGGTGAAGCGCTCGATCGAGCGGTTGTGGGCCGTCGGGTCGAAGTCGGCGAGGCCGGTGCTCTGTTCGCGTTCGTCGACGGATGCCGCGGCGAGACCCTTTTCGAACGACAGACGCGCGTCATCCGCACTGAGCTCGCCGCACTCGAGCGCCTTCACCGCCTCGGCCATACCTCGGCGGCGGAGCGGCTCGAGTGCGCGCGTGAAGGCCAGCCAGCGGTCGAGGGCGACGGGCGTGGGGGAGTCGAGGTTGCGGCCGGCGCGGGTGGCGGCCCAAGCGGCGAAGAAGGTTTGGCGCTGGGGCTCAGGAGACTGGCTGGTCGGGGCGGTCTGATCGGTCAAGGCAACGTGGCCCGTCCTGTCCGCCGGGCCGGAGGCCCACGCGCCGAGATCGCTTGCTGTGGTGTGGGCCGCCGTGATGAGGGCCGACCATGCTGTTGCCAGCGCTGCGATCGCGGCAGCTCTGGATGCGTCCGGCGGCGTCGTCTCGTAGAGGCGGCGGCACTCGCGCGTGAACGCATCCGGATCCTCACCGGGGCGGACGCCGATGGTCGTGCCGACCCAGCGGAGCCAGGCGATCTGCGCCGTGACGGAGTCCGCGTCGGCCGGACGGAACGGGTTCCAGTCAGCGCCGATGCGCACGCCGGCGAGTTGCTGCACGTGAGTGCGCAGGGACTGGAGGTAACCGGCCGACTCGGCGATCTGGCCGGTGAGGGTCGAGAGCTGCTTGAGGTCGACCGCGCCGGGGGAGCGCAAGGCCGGCCCGAGCCGCGCCGCGACCGCACGGCGGCGCTTCTTACGGCCGAAGAAACTGGACTGGTCGGCGGCGATCGCCTCGGCGTGAATGCCCGCGATGTCGAGGGCGACAGCCTCGGGCTGGGCCTGCTGCAACCAGGCTGGAGGTGACTGCGTCAGAGCGGTCAGCTGGTCGACGACCGCTTGCGCCGCCGTGTTCCAGGCGCTGGGTGTCGTCGTGTCGCGGGCCGCGTCGATGATGGCCAGCGGCTCACGCTGGTAGCCGTCGATGCGCGACCAGTCGGCGAGCTGCTCGGGGTCGTGGGCGGCGACGATGGTGTCGAAGGCCACGCCGGCGTCGAGGGCTGCGGCGATCGCTCGGTCGAGGTTCTGCGTGGCGGTGTGGGCGGCGGCCGAGTCGACGGGCGCATCCGGTCGGTCGATCACGAAACCCCACGGGTTCACCCGCTGCGGGCGCACATAGTCGGCCGTTTCGGGGAGGTCGCGGAGCGCCTCCCGGATCGCCTCGAAGTCGTCGGCCGAGCCGCCCGACACGAGGCCCGAGGGGACAGGCATCGCGGGCACGAACGCATCCGCCGACAGCTCGCTCGTGCGCGCCGAATAGAGGGAGAGGCCGGCCGAGTTCTTCTCGTGCAGGCGCTCGGCGTAGCGCGAGAGGGTGCGGCGGTTGGAGTTCGCGATCTCGAGGTTGGTGGCGAGGGCGGCGCCATCCATCGTGACCCGGTGTTCGAGAGCCGCCTTGATCTGCGCGCGCACCGCGGCGGGGCGCGCACCCTTGTCGTGGAGGTCGAGCGAGAACGGGCCGAGGCCGATCTCGTCGAGCCGGCGCTGCACCACCGACAGGGCGGCACGCTTCTCGGCCACGAAGAGCACGCGCTTGCCGTCGGCGAGGGCCTTCGCGAGCAGGTTCGTGATGGTCTGCGACTTGCCCGTGCCGGGAGGGCCCTCGAGCACGAAGGTGCGGCCATGCGCGGCTTCGGCCACCGCCTCGAGCTGCGAGGAGTCGGCGGGCACCGGGCACTGGGCGCTCAACGCGTCGAGATCGACGGCGTTCTCGTCCGTCGCCGGCGGCACCGGGTCGACGAACGGCAGCGTCGGCGTCTCGATGAGGTGCTTCACGAGCGGGTTGCCGGCGAGCGACTCCCAGTTCTCGTCGAGGTCTTTCCAGAGCCGGAACTTCGCGAACTGCAGGATGCCCAGATTCACCGAGTCCTCGACCCGGAACGGGAGATGCGCATCCAGCATCGCCTGCCGCACGGCGGTGAAGGCCGCCTGCAGGTCGATGCCCGCGCCATCCTGAGCCGGCTCGGCCAGACCCGGAATCGTCAGGTCGAAGGCCTGCGACAGCTTCTCGAGCAGACAGTAGTTGGGGGTGGATGCGCCGGACTCGTCGAGGGTGAGGCGGTAGAGCGACCCGCGATTCGCCGTGGTCAGGTTGACGGGGATGAGGATCAGGGGCGAGCGGAGTTCGCGGTCGTTGAACGACCAGTGCAGCATCCCGAACGCGAGGTAGAGGTTGTTCGCGCCGGTCTCCTCCACGATCGTCTTCGCCTTGTAGGCGAGGTAGCGGAGTTTGGTGGCGTACGACTCCTCGCTGATGTCGACGTACGCTTCCTTGCGGTCGGCGAGCAGCTGGGCGCGCGTGTCGTCGGGGAGGTCGCGGCCGAACTGGATCTTGCGCTCGCGATCCACGGCGCTGACCGCGTTCGACGGGCGGAGCGAGAGGTTGATGCCCGAGTTGATCTGGTCTTCGAGGAGGGCGAGGGAGGCGCTCGGCACGGCGAGGGAGTAACCGGCGCGGTCGGTGAAGTTGATCAGGCGGTTGCGGAGGCTGAGGTCGAGGAGGGAGTTCTTCCACTGGGCGACCCGCGGGGGCGCGGTTCGTTTCGTGCCGGCGCCGGCGCCGTCGGGGTTGGCCGGTGCGGCGTCCCGGCCGTCGCGCAGGGCTACTCGCGCGGCGACGCGGTACTCGGTGACGACGACGGTGCCGTCGGGCTCCACCGACCGCGACGGCAGCGGGAAGATACTCGCCGAGCGGGCGGCTCCGACGTCGATCGCGCCGATGAACGTGCTCGGCGCGCCCTCGATGCGAGCTCGTGCTGCCCTCTTCGCTTCGTCGAAGTCGCCGTTGCGGGAGTCGGTGACGGCCGTGGTCTCGATCAGCACGATGTGACCGAGCGCCGTGCGGTTGACGAGGTCGCCGGGTTCGAACTCGACCACGGAGCCGAGCTCGCTGTTCTGACGCCAGTAGCCGAGGAAGGCGTGGCCGTCGAAGATCCACAGGGTCGAGTTGATGCCCGCCTGTTCGAGTGCTGCGGCGAGCACGACCGTGGTGTCGAGGCAGGTGCCGACCTGGCCCTCGAGCACTTCGGCGGGGGTGCGCACCTTCTGGCCGGTGCTCGACCAGCTCGCAGGCGGTTCGGCGTAGCGGATGCGTCGGGAACGCATGGCCTCGTAGATCGCCTCGACCGTCGCATCCACCCGTTTCGGGTCTTCGAGCTGGTAGCCCGTCATGCTGCGGTCGCCGGTGCGCTGCTCGAGGAGTTCGCCCGCCTCGTGGAGGAGGGGCTGGATGGCGGCGGCGTTGGGCTGCACGTAGGCGGGCAGCAGCTCCATGCCGAGCTGCACCGGGTTGGTGCGCCACTGCGAGGCGGCGAGCACGTCGACGTCGGCGGATGCCTCGGCTCGTGTGGTGCCGTCGGTGTCAGTCAGGCGAGCGGTGATGCGCCCGGGGCGCTGTTCGTCGACGGCGAGCATGGTCGCCGGGTCGAGGTAGAGGGTGAGGTCGGAGAGGGTGACTGTCGCATGCTCGGCGAGGTCGATGAGGGTGGTGGTGGGAGTGCCGAGGGAGCCGAACGCATCCGTCGCCTCGATGGCGAGGGCGGCGGCGCGCAGCATCGGGCCCGGGTTCGTGATGGTGACGGACTCGAGGGCGGAGAGGCGGGCGTTCGCCTGGGCGTAGCTGACGACACCGGCGGTGGTGAGGAGGAGAGTTACCCTTTCGGGGGCGCTCGCGGGCGCGCTGGCCAGGTCTTCAGGGGTGATTTCGGACTCCATCGAGCTGCTCCCGGCGCTTCTCGGCGATCGAACTCGCAGCGCACGGGCACTCGTCACTGCGTGTGTCGAGTGTAGCTTCGGTCGCTCACGGTCCGGTGCTCTGAAGCGCGCACTCAGCCAGGCTGCGATCTCGTCGATGGAGTCGATCTCGTCGAACGCGACGGCGAGCATGAGGTCGTACTCGGCGTCGATGTGGGCGGTGTTCCAGAATCCGTTGCCGGTCGGCGATCGAACGCTTGGCTGCGCCGGTCGACGCGGTTGATCGCAGCCATAACTTTCTTAACGCCGCGCTGGCCGCATCCTCATCCGTAGACGACGGGCAGGCCTGCTGAGGCTGAGGGGAACCCTGTGGCGCTGAGCGTGATGGTGGCGACGGGTGGCGGAGTCTGGCCGATTCTCGCCTTGCCGAGGAGGATCTCCAGCGGGCCCGCGATCTCGCCCGCCGTCACGGTGGCGGTGTAGACGAGGGTGCTCGTGGCGCCGGAGCTGTCTGGGGGCCCGGCCGTCCAAGTGGATACACCGTCGTGACCCGCGAAGAAGAAGTCCGGCGCGAGGAGCACGGTTGCGGTGAGGCCGCCGGCGGGGATCTCTGTAGCGCTGTCGTTCGTCACCCGGATGATGTACTGGGTGAACACCGCGAACTGCTCTCCCGGAGGCCCGAACCGTTCCGGGGGCGAGACGTAGAGATCGAGCCGACGGGTGTCTTGACTCGCGGCGGCCGCAGGAGCAGCGGCCGCCGCGAGCACGACGGGCGCGGCCCAGACGGCTCCGACCACGGTTCGGCGGCTGAGGGTGTGGGGGGCGTCCTCGCTCATATCGGCAGAGTAGTGAAGAGGGCACGCCCTGAAGCGGCCATGTCCGCAAGAGGCAGCAGCGACTCAGGGGGCCGTGGATGGGGCGGTCGACTTGGACTGGGGGCGGAGCTTGGGAGGCGTGGGAGCGGCGGGGGCTTCCGGGACCGCGGGGGTGCCGTCGGCGACGGGGGCGAACGACGGTGCTCCCGGGGTGGCGCTGCGGGCGTTGGAGGAGGCGCCGCGCTCGGCGTCGGTCTTCTGCTCCTCGACGACGATCGGATGCTCGGTGGCGTAGGTGTCTTGGCGGATACCGGTGATCTGCCACGACACCTCGATGCCCGGCTTGTCGGTGGCGATGTCGAAGCTGCCCTTCGCCACCTTGCGGGAGACGATCGCTTGGGCGAACGTGCCGATGACGGTGAGCTGGTAGCGGAAATCGCGGTTCAGGGCCTCGAAGTAGGCGGGCAGGGTGACCGTGGCGAGGCCCTTCGCGTCGGTCGTGACGTTGCCGTTGTAGATGTTCATCATGTCGGGCGACTCCACGAAGGAGTGCGACAGCCACTTGTTCTGGGGGTCGAGCGGGTGGTCGATCTTGAACGAACCAGCGCTCTTCGAGAGGGTGCCGTTCACGTGCATCCGGCCCTGAGCCCAGATGGCGTAGCCCGCGGGGCTCGCCGTCTCGCCGAAGAGACCGTAGACCTGACCGCTGGTAGCGGTCGACTTGCCGTAGACGCCGTAGGTGGGCGCCTCGCCCCAGACCCCGACGTACCCGGAGTCGCCGCGCACGCCGGCCGTGCGGCCGTTGATGCCCTGTGCCCCGTACTGGCCGCCGTCGCCCAAGACCGACGCGCCGTTCTGGTTGCTCGTCTGACCGTAGACTCCCGTCGTCGACCCGAGAGCGAAGGCGCCGACGTTGCCGCTCGCGTAGATGCCGTAGTTGTCGCCGAACAAGATCGCCCCGTAGCTTCTGCCAGAGAAGTACCCGCCGTAGCTGCCGGTGCCGGTGCCGATGCCTGTCACGCCCATACTGCCGCCCTCGGCGTAGCATCCTGTGTAGCCACCCTTGCCGTACACGCCGATGTAGTTGGTCGACCGCCCCTCGACACCGTAGCCCTCGGGAGCGGAGCCCTGCACACCACGGCCGTCGGTTCCCGTCGAGGTGCTGGTGCCCTTCACGCCGATGCTGCTGCTGACCGCGTCGACCCGGGCGGCCGGGTCGGTGACTCCGAGTCCGAGCCGACCCTGCGCGGTGAGTCGCATCTTCTCCGACAAGGCTGAGGAGGTGTTCGACTTCGTCTTGAAGATGAGCGGGATGCCCGAGGTGGTCGGACCCAGGAAGTTGCTCGTCGTGACACCCGAGTTGCCGCCGAGCATCCAGGGGGTGTTGGCCGCGGCTGCGGCCGCCGGTTCGGCGGCTCCCGAGGTGGCGGCGACAGCGACGCCGGCGGCTGCAGTGGCGGCCCCGGCGAAGAGGAGGCGCCGCGGGAACCGCCGCTCCAGTTCGGGTGCGTCGAGATCGGCGGTGGGGTTCTTTGCGGACAAGGGAGACTCCGGGATGTCGGCGGTGCACGGATGGGGAGTGACGCGATGCCCGAGAGTGTAGACCCGGGCCGGTCGCCCGTACAGGGCCGAATGGAGTCGATCAGGCCTGCTTGCGCCTCGCGATGGCGTCGGTGAGGCGTTGCACGTCGGCGGGGTCGGCGTCGGGGGCGAGAGCGACGTAGTGATCCATGACGGAGGGCCGGTAGCGCACCGGGAAGATCTGGCCCGGAGCGAGCCGGGTGAGCGCCGTGATCGTGAGGCTCTGGTCTGCAATGCCACGGAACGTGACGCCCTCGGCGGTCTCCACGTCGAGCATGAGCACCACACGCGGGCTGCCGTCGCTGCTGACCTCCCGCCAGTCGACCAGAACGCCGAGCGCGAGCACGCCCGTGCGCAGCTCCGCGTTGCGACGGCGGGCGGCGCCGCTCAAGATCGGGTTCGGGGCGACACCCGGGAAGTCGGGGCCGACGCCGAGTGATTCGCGGCTCAGATCGGGCCTGAGCTGCGCCATCATGTCGGTGAGGCTCTGCCTCTTGCGGGAGCCGAACATCCTGGCCTCCTCCACGCTGCGGTGCCGACGTCGTGGCTTGGTCGTCGTCGCTCTCTCCGATCGTATCCGGCGCTTCTACTTCACCGACGCGTTCGCTTCCGCCTTCGGCTCCGTGCCCGCCTCTGCCGTCAGGAGCGACAGCGCCTCGAAGAGAGCCGCGCGCTGCGCCTCGTCGAGGGGAGCGAAGAGGGTGGGGAGTTCTGCCGACACCACCCGGTGCCCGGCGGCGAGGGCGTCGGCGCCGACGGGGGTGAGCGTGTACTCGAGGCGGCGGCCGCGGCCGGCGGTGCGCTCGACCCAGCCGCGGGCGATCAGGCGGGTCGCCAGGGTGCCGAACGACTGGTCGGTCTGGAACGTCGCCACGGCGAGGTCGTGACCGGATGCGCCGGGGAGGTTGTCGATGGCGCGCAGGGCGTCCCATTGCACGAGGCTGACGCCGGCGGTGCGGAGCGCGGCGTCCATCGTGCGGTGGTTGCGGTACTGCGCTCGCTTCAACGCCTGCCCGAGCAGTTCCAGATCGGTTGCCATGGTGCTACTGTATCAGCAACTTTATATAAGTATGTTGATTTGGAGTGATCATGATTGGACAATTTGCCTCCCACGCATCCGTCACCGAGGCAGGCGACCCGTCGCTGCCCGCGGCGCTCGTGCTCCACGGCGGTGGCGGGCCGCGCACCGTCGCGCCCCTCGTGGCGCGGCTCGGCGCGACGCGGCACGTGTTCGCGCCGACGCATCCGGGGTGGGATTGCACTGAGCGGCCCGCCGATCTGACCTCGGTCGCGCAGCTCGCTGACGACTACCTTGAGCTGCTCGCGGCCGACGATGCGCAGGTGCGCGCGCGGGGCGGGGTGGCGCTGGTGGGGTCGTCGATCGGCGGATGGATCGCACTCGAGATGGCCGTGCGGGCCGCCATCGACCCGCGATTCGAGGGGCTCGTCGACCGCGTCGTCGTCATCGACTCTGTGGGAGTGGAGGTGGCGGGGGAGCCGATCGCCGACTTCTTCTCGCTGAGCCCGCGGCAGCTCGCCAAGCGCGCGTGGCACGACGCCGAGCGCGGCTTCGTCGATCCGGCGGGGCTCTCCGACGCCGAGCGGGCCGTGCAGGCCGGGAATGCCAGGTCGCTGGCGGCGATCGCGGGGTCGGCGATGAGTGACCCCACGTTGCTCGCACGCCTCGCGGCCGTCACCGCGCCCACCCTCGTGGCGTGGGGTGCGAGCGACCGGATCGCGACTCCCGCCTACGGGCGTGCGCTCGCGGCGGCGATTCCGGATGCGCGGTTCGCCCAGATCGAAGGCGCGGGGCACCTTCCGCATCTCGAGGCGCCGGCTGAGACGTACGCGGTTCTCGAGGGGTTTCTGTCGGCGGGGCGGTGAGCGCGGGCGGCCGCTACGGCCGCTGGGAGGTGGAGTCGTCGCCGGGGGAGGCGGGCTCGATGTTCTTCACCGCCCAATCGGCGAGGGCGATCGCGTGGGGCAGGAGGGTGTGCGCCTTCGGGGTGAGCTCGTATTCGACGCGGGGAGGAACCTCGGGGTAGGAGGTGCGGGTGACGAGGCCGTCTTCGGCGAGGTGTCCGAGGGTGCGGGAGAGCATCCGTTGGGAGATGCCCGGCACGCTGCGCTGGAGGTCGGTGAAGCGCAGGCGGGTTTCGTGGAGGGTGGCGATGACGAGCAGGGTCCACTTGTCGGCGATGCGGTCGAGCAGCGTGCGGATGGCGCGGCCCTGGTCGCCGCGGATGAGGCAGACCTTCTCGTAGTCCGACATCCGCTCGCCCTTCGTTACACGCGTGTGCCTTTTGTAAGGCCTCTTCCGAGCGCCCATGCTGGCAATGCTTACTCATCGTAACCAAGGAAGAGGTTCGCCATGCTCATCGCCTACTGGATCGTCGCCGGGCTGCTCGCCGTGTTCTACGTCTACTCGGGCGCTCTGAAGAGCATCCGGTCGAAGGATGCGCTCAGGCCGATGATGGGATGGGTCGACGACCTGCCGCTCGCTGCCGTGCGGGCCATCGGCGTGCTCGAGGTGCTCGGCGCGGTCGGGCTCATCGTGCCGCAGCTCGTCGGCATCGCCCCGTGGCTCGCGTTCGCGGCGGCGGTCGGGCTCGTGCTCGTGCAGGTGGGGGCGGGGGTTGTGCACCTCCGGCGGGGCGAAGCGGTGTGGATGAACGCGGTGCTTCTCATCGTCGCGGGGGTGGCGGTGTGGTTGGCGACGGTGTGGTTGTGAGGTGCATGCTGACCTGTGGAGAAATCCGATGTGGGCGATCGACCGCGTAGTGTGACTGCCATCCCTACGCCGATGCTGTGTCAACGACCGCGGAAGTAGGAGCCATGCCATCCCCAGCGCTCACGCCCAACACCACTGCCGGGCGGGCTGCCGAGCAGATATTCTCGGTACACCATCTGCGACTGCGTGAGGGAGATGATGTGTCACTTTCGATCGAACTGAGCGACGACGAGCAGCAACGCATCGCTGCGGTGACCGCGCGCACCGGCCAACCAGCCGCGGAGTTCGTGCATGAGGCGATCGTGAGCCACCTGGACGAGGTCGACGATGCCGCGTGGGCAGAAGAGTCAGCAGCGGAGTGGGTCGGGTCTGAGCAGACCACCCGTCCGCTCGGCGAGCTTCGCCGCGAGTTGGGACTTTGACCCGCTGGACGGTTGAGACGAGCCCCGAGTTCGACAAGGCTGTCCGCAAACTCGATCGGGTAGTCGCTGCTCGCATCCTGACGTACCTGGACGGGCTTGCCGAACTCGACGACCCTCGTGCGCGAGGCAAGCGGCTGAGCGGCAATCTGTCGCACTTCTGGCGCTACCGCATCGGCGACTTCCGCCTCCTGGTCGAAGTGCGAGACGAAACGCTCGTGGTCGTCGCCGTGCGGCTCGGGCATAGGTCAAGCGTCTACTGATCGCACATCGAAGCCCCCGGGGTGGGCGGAAGGATGCGGACTCACAAGGGACCGCGGGCCGGCCGCACCAGGTGGGCGGCCGGCCGGCGGCGTGCGGTCGCGCCGGGTCAGGCGCGGGGGGCGAGGGCCTCGGCGTAGAAGGCGGAGGGGTCGTTCGCGAGGGAGGCCTTCACGAGGCGCGACCAGTCGTCGGCGAGCACCTCGATCGCGGCCGACTCGATGCCGTCGAGAGACGCTGCGGCCACGGCGCGCGGGGCGATCTTCGGGCCGTCGTAGCGGGCCATCATGTCGGTGTCGGCAGCGCCGAGGTGCAGGGCCTGCACGAGGGTGCCCTGGGCGGCGAGCTCGAGGCGCACGCCGTTGGTCATGGCCCACTCGGCGGCCTTCGCGACGGCATAGCCGTTGGCGCCGTTGGTCGAGAACCACGACAGGGCCGAGTTCACGTTCACGATTGCGCCGCCGCCGTTCGCCCTCAGCACGGGGGCGAAGGCGCGGATCACCCCGAGCGTTCCCCAGAAGTGCGTGTCGAGTTCGCGGCGCACGCCGGTGAGGTCGTCGGGTCCGAGCAGGTTCGCGGCGGTGGTGATGCCCGCGTTGTTCACAAGGAGGGTGACGTCGGTGGCGTGAGCCGCAGCATCCGTCACCGAGGCGTCGTCGAGCAGGTCGAGGCGCAGCACCTCCACGCGCGGGTCGACGAACTCACCCGATGGCACGGCGTCGGGGCGGCGCACGGCCGCGTAGACCTTGGCCGCGCCGCGCTCGAGCAGCTCGTCGACGAAGCTGCGGCCGATGCCGCGGTTGGCGCCGGTGACGAGGGCGACGGATCCTGCGATGTTCATGGTGTTCCTTTCACGTGGGGCGACCGCGGGTGGGGGCGCCATCCGTCGACTACGCTAAGACTTCACGTTGACGTCAAGGGCAAGTCGGGCGTCACGCCCACGGCGAACACGGCGTCGGCGACATGGAGAACGGATGCGCGATGAGCGACATGAGGATCGGCGAGCTCGCCGAACGGGCCGGCGTGAGCACGCGGGCACTGCGGTACTACGAGGAGCAGGGCATCCTGCACTCCGAGCGCACGCCGAGCGGCCAGCGGGTTTACGGCGAGGTCGCCGTCGACCGGGTGCGGCTCATCCAGCACCTGTTCTCGGCGGGTCTCGCGAGTCGCACGATCGCGCTCATCCTGCCGTGCGTCGACACCGGGCACGCCCCACCCGAGATGCTCGAGAGCCTGCACAGCGAGCGCGACCGCATCACGCGGGTGATCGCCGACCTCGAGGTGGCCAGGCGGCGGCTTGACGAGGTGATCGAGATCACCGAGCATTCGAGCCCGGAGGAGTGCGAGCGGGTGCGCGATGGGGCGGGGCGCACGTCGGCGATCCTGGGCGCGGTGGCGTAGGCGCGGCTGCGCGGCCCGGCGGGCGCAATTCGGATCGGGCCCTCGTGCGCTGTCAGAATCGAGGGATGCAGAGCGACGTGGACTCGGTGACGGTGCGTGAGGCGGATGTCGAGGGCGATGACGCGAGGGCGGTGAGTCACCTCGTCGAGGCGTACCTCGTTCAGACGGAGGCGGAGAAGGCGGAGCGCCTGGGGGCGTCTGCGTCTGCGTCCGCATCCGCATCCGTCGACGGTCGCGACCTGCCCGAGCGGTACCGCAGTGAGGTTGACGACCCGCGGCGGGCGTACGCCGACGCGATCGTGCTGCTGGCGGAGCTGGCGGGCGAGCCGGTGGGTGTAGCGGTCGTGCAGCCGAGCCCGGATGCGCGGGAGATCAAGCGCGTCTGGGTCGACCCTGCGGCGCGAGGCCGGCGGGTCGGCTCGGCGCTCCTCGACGCGGCACTCGACGGGCACGCGCTGCCGACCCGCCTGACTGTCTGGGACTGGCGCGAGGCCGCCGTGCAGCTCTACCGCTCGCGAGGTTTCGTCGAGGTCCCGTCGTGGGACGATCGACCCCGCCTCGTCTGTTTGGAGCGCCGACCCGCATCCGCATCCGAAGAATGACGCGAGGGCGGGTGCTCGGTAACCACTCAGTTCACCGAGCACCTGGTCATCGCGGACGGTCGGATGCTACGCCTGCAGCTCCGCACGCAGGAGGGCGGCGCCCGCGCCGAGGGCGGCGAGTTTGCCGCGGGCGACGCTGCGGGGAAGCGGCGCCATGCCGCAGTTCGTGGAGGGGTAGAGCTTGTCGGCATCCACGAACTGCAGGGCCTCGCGGAGGGTCTCCGCCACTTCCTCGGGCGTCTCGACGGTGCTCGTGGCCACGTCGATGGCCCCGACCATCACCTTCTTGCCGCGGATGAGCTCGATGAGGTCGATCGGCACGTGCGAGTTGCGCGATTCCAGCGACACGATGTCGATGTCAGACGCCTGGATCTTCGGGAAGATCGCCTCGTACTGGCGCCATTCCGAGCCGAGGGTCTCCTTCCAGTCGGTGTTGGCCTTGATGCCGTAGCCGTAGCAGACGTGCACCGCCGTCTCGACGGTCAGCCCTTCGATCGCCCGCTCGAGCGCCGCGACGCCCCAGTCGTTCACCTCGTCGAAGAAGACGTTGAACGCGGGCTCGTCGAACTGGATGATGTCGACCCCCGCATCCTGCAGCTCCCTCGCCTCCTCGTTCAAGATGCCCGCGAACTCCCACGCGAGCTTCTCGCGGCTCCTGTAGTGGGCGTCGTAGAGGGTGTCGACCATGGTGAGCGGTCCGGGGAGCGCCCACTTGATGGGCTGGTCGGTCTGCGACCGGAGAAAACGCGCATCATCGACGAACACCGGCTTCTCACGGGTGACGGCCCCGACCACGGTGGGAACGGATGCGTCGTACCGGTCACGGATGCGCACGGTCTCCCGCTTGGTGAAGTCGACGCCGTCGAGGTGCTCGATGAACGTGGTGACGAAGTGCTGGCGGGTCTGCTCGCCGTCGCTCACGATGTCGATGCCGGCCTGCTGCTGGTCGGAGAGGGAGAGGCGGAGCGCGTCGCGGCGGCCCTCGTCGAGCACCTCGACGTCGAGCTTCCAGGGCGACCAGAGCTTCTCGGGCTCGGCGAGCCAGGCGGGCTTGGGTAGGCTGCCGGCGGTGGAGGTGGGGAGGAGGGTGGTCATGAGCGGGCTCCCTGCGGGGCGAGAAGGCGGGCGGGGGCGTCGTGGGCGGGGGAGCCGTCGGGGAAGGGATCGACGTTGCGCTCGCGCGCCGCGAACCCCGCCGACCATTCCTCCAACGCCTCCTTGTGCGGATCGATGAAGTGCTCCTCGGCGAACCGCCCCTGCTCGATCGCGAGGCGGCTGCGCTCCTCGCGGTCGTAGACGATGCCCGTCGGCTCGAAGTCGGGGTTCGAGAGGCTCGGCCGGTACTCCTGCCCCGCGGCATCCGTGGCGCTGTAGATCTCGGGCCGGTAGATCTTCTGGAACGTCTCCATCGTGCTGATGGTCGCTATCAGTTCGAGGTCGCTGTAGTCGCCCGTGAGGTCGCCGTCGAAGTAGAAGGCGAGGGGTGCGCGGCTGCCCGGCGGCATGAAGAATCGCACGCCGAGCCCCATCTTGGCGAAGTAGGCGTCGGTCGACGAGTACGCGCTCTGCCGGTACTCGACCCCCAGAACCGGATGCTCGGTGTCGGTGCGGTGGTACGTCTTGCTGCTCGAGACGCTCAGGCAGATGACGGGGGGCTTCGCGAAGCGCTCGGCGAACGCGTCGGAGCGCACGAAGGCCTTGAAGAGGGTGCCGTGGAGGTCGCCGAAGTCGGCGGGGAGGGGCTCGCCGGCCGCGGCACTCGCCGCGTGCTGGGGCAGCCGGATGCTGAAGTCGTAGTCGCGCACGTACGACGAGAAGTTGTTTCCCACGATGCCGGGGAGGCACTCGCCGGAGGCGCGGTCGAGGATCGTGGTCTGCAGCACCTCGATGAGGGGGACGGCGTCGTGGGTGCTGCGGCCGTCCGCATCCTGGAAATCGAGGCTCACCGAGACGATGTCGAGCTCGAGCCCGTAGCGGGTGCCGTCGACGCCGATGCGGGCGGCGAGGTCGTCGAAACGCTCGTCGATCATGCCGAACGCCCTGCGCAGGTTCTCCTTGCGCTTCTCGCCGCGGGCGAGGTTGGCGAAGTTGGTGGTGATGCGGGAGCTGGCGAGGGGGCGGTAGCCGTCGTCGAAGCGGGTGAAGTCGAGGGAGAAGCCGAGGTTCGTCATCGACAGCACCCCGCACAGTCGCGAGCGGCGCGGAACATGCGCGAGGCGCGGGTGCTCCGGGCGTCGGCGAGGCGGGTGCTCATCATGCTGGTCATGTCAGTGCTCCTTGACGGGGAAGAGCCACGACGGCGCGACTCCACGGATTCGGATGTCGCAGGCGTGTCCAGATCGGACGCGAGGCTTCGTTTCGCACTGCCCTAGCAGGTTACGACGCGGGCGGGGGTCGTGGTGGGAGATGACTTTGCGTTACGTGATTCGGTGCGCCCGCCTGCTCGATGCGGCGCGGGCTCGTCAGGGGCGTTCGAGCTCGCGAGCGAACGAGACCGTCGTCCCGGTGCGCTCGATTTCGCTGAGGCCCGCCTTCTCGAGCACGCGCTGCGACGCGCTGTTCGCGACATCCGTGTCGGCCCGTGCCCGCAAGGCCCCGTGCTGTGCGGCGTGCTCGAGGGCTCCGATGACCGCCTCCGTCGCGAGCCCCTTGCCGCGCGCCGACGGAACGAGACCGTAGCCGAACTCGACGGTGCCGGTGTGATCGGGCGGACCGAAGAAGCCGAACCCTCCGACCGCGACACCGTGTGCGTCGCGGACGAGGTAGAGGGTGAAGACGGGATCGGTCGTGGGCGACGCGGCGAGCGCTCGGAGTGGACCGAGCTCGTCGGCGAAGGGATACTCCGGGTGCCACGCGTCACCGTCTCGCTCGTCGCGATCGATGATGCGTTGCGCGAGCGCCCCGGAGATGGGTTCGAGGGTCGTTCGTGCCGTGCGGATGGTCATCGGGGTCAGTCTCTCACGGACGCACCTCCTCCGGCCCGAGCGGATCGCGGCGAGCGCTCGAGCGGGTGCGGAGTGGGACGAGCAGACTGGGAGGCATGCTGACTGCCGGAGTGGATCTCGCCGCTGAAGCCGCAGGGACGGCTCTCGCGGTGGTGGAGTGGGCAGGGAGGGGCGCCGATGGCGCTGGGGCTCGCGCGCGGCTGGTCGAGGTGACGGTGGGGGTCGACGACACGGCGATCGTGGGGGTGGCCGGCGGGGTGGAGAAGCTCGGGATCGACTGTGCGCTGGGTTGGCCGGACGCATTCGTCGACTTCGTATCAGCGCACGCGGCGGGGCGGGCGGTCGCAGGGGAGGTGGACGGGGGAATGGAGTGGCGGCGGAGACTCGCCTACCGGGAGACGGACCGGCGGGCGCGAGAGGTGACGGGGCGGTGGCCGCTGAGTGTGTCGACCGATCGGCTCGGGCTGACGGCGATGCGGTGCGCGGGGCTGCTCGCTCGGCTCGGCGAGAGCGGGGTGGAGGTCGATCGGTCGGGGAGCGGGCTCGTGGTGGAGGTGTACCCGGGGGCGTCGTTGCGGCTGTGGGGGATCGACACGAGGAACTATCGGGTCGATGCGGATGCGCGCCGGCGCGTGCTGGCCGAGCTGAAGCAGGCCGCGCCGTGGATCGAGCTGGGCGGATTCGAGGAGCGGATGGTCGCCTCCGGTGACGCGCTCGATGCCCTGGTCGCGGCTCTCGCGGCGCGGAGCGCGGCGATCGGGTCGAGCGCGCAGCCCTGGCCCGAGGTCAGGTCCCAGGCCGAGCGGGAGGGGTGGATCGCGTTGCCGACCGGTGCGCTCCGCGACCTTGCGCATCCGCTCGACTAGTCGGCCTGCCGCTGCGGGCGCGCGCCGGCCATCGCCGCGAGCGTGCGGTCGATGTCGTCGTCGTCGTTGAAGTAGTGCACGCCGACGCGCACGCGGGAGCCGGAGACCTGGGCCTTGACGCCGGCCTCGAGGAGGTGCCGGGCGATCGCCTCTCCGTCGAACGCGCCCGCGTCGACGACGGCGATGTGCGTGCGCTGGAAGGGGGTGACCGGCGTGAAGCCGAGCTCCTGTGCACCCTCCCACCAGCGCGCCGCCAGCCGGGTGACGTGCTGCTCGACGGCGGTGCGGTCGAGGCGGGAGAGGAGGTCGATCGCGGCGAGGGCGCCGATGAAGGAGAACCAGGCGGGGGAGGTGTCGATGCGTGACGCATCCGAGGGGAGGTCGAGCTCGCCGCCGAAGTAGCCGAACGGCGGCGCGGTGCTCTTCCAGCTGGGGAGGAGGGGCGTGAGCTCGGCGAGGCGGTCGGGGCGCGTGATCATCCAGGCGGCCCCGCGCGGGCACAGCATCCATTTGTAGCCGTGCACCGCGACGAAGTCGGGGGCGATGGCGTCGATGTCGAACGGCAAGACGCCGTACGACTGCGTGAGGTCGACGAACAGGCGCGCGCCGACAGCATCCGTCGCCTCCCGCAGCGCCGCGAAGTCGGGGCGCACGCCGTTCGAGGTGAGGGTGTCGCTCACCGCGACGAGAGCCGTGCCCTCGCGCACCGCGGCGACGAGATCGTCGGTCGGCGTGAATCCGCCGCGCGACGGCACCCGCACGACGGGGTTGCGTTCCGGGTCGAGCGCGAGCCACGGGAAGAGGGTGCTGCGGAACTCGTCGTCGGCCACCACCACCGGCCCCGGCGGGAGGGAGGCGGCGACCGTCGCCGCGCCCTCGGCGACCGAGCCGAGCACCGCGACGCGACTGCTCTCGACGCCGGCGTAGCCTGCGAAGGCCTCGCGGGCATCCTCGGCGGCCCAGTCCCAGTCGCGCCACGAGAACTCGCCGCGCTGCCAGTCGCCGAGGGTCGAGGTGAGCGCCTGCAGCACCGGGGTCGCACCGGGAGGGGAACCCGGGGTGTCGAGCCAGGCCCAGGTGCGGAGGGCGTCGAACTGTGCGCGGAAGCCCGCCTGGTCTAGCGGATGCGCGGCCGAGGGCGCGAGCGGCGAATCGGGCTCCGTCACGGCCGCGCGTCCACGGCCGCCCAGCCCTCGAGTTCGATGTGGATCTCGGGCTTGATGAGCGCCGCCACCACCGCGAGCGAGTGCCCCGGGTAGTCGCCTTCGGGGAACCATTCAGCGAACACCCGGTCGCGCCCCGCGACGAATCCGGGAATCGACTCGGTGCCCGACACGAAGGTGAGCAGCCGCACGAGATCGGCCGGGGTCGCCCCCATCGAGGCGAGCAGCCGCTCGATGTTGCGCAGCGCCAGCACCGTCTGCTCCTCGGCCGACTCGGCGATCACGCCGTCGGTGTCGTTGCCCACCTGCCCGGCGATGAAGACGAGCTGCTTGCCCTCGGGCACCGACGTCAGGTGACTGTACTTGCCGATGGGCGGAGCGACGGTGTCGGGGTTCCAGCGCGTGGGAGTGGTCATGTCGCTCTCCTGAGGAGTCGGATGCGCGGGTCGCGCGAGTGGGAAACGAGTGGGGAAGAGGATCGGAGGGAAAGGAGGATCGGAGGTAAAGAAGGAGGACCGCGGCGGCTCAGCGGTGCGCGAGCACTCCGCCGTCGGCGGTGAGGATCGACCCGGTGATGAAGCCGGCCCCGTCTCCGGCGAGGAAGACCACGGCGGCTGCGATCTCGGCGGGATCGGCGAGACGCTTCAGCAGCATCCGGCCCACCATCCTCTCGGCGTAGACGGGGTCGGCGACGGCCGCGAGACCCTGGGGTGTGGCGATCGGGCCAGGCTGCACCCCGTTCACCCTGATGCCGTGCTCGGCGAAGGAGACGGCCAGCGCTCGGGTCAGCGCGGTCACCCCTCCCTTGCTCGCGGCATAGGCTCCGTTCTCCTCGGTGGCCTCGCTCGCCGCCACCGAGGTGATGTTCACGATCGAGCCCGGCACGCCCGCCGCGACCATCGCCCGCGCGACGATCTGCGAGGGGAGGAAGGTGCCCTTCAGGTTCACGTTCACCACCGCGTCGAAGTCGGCGTCGGTGGTGTCGAGCAGGTTCGAGGCGCGGTAGATGCCCGCGCAGTTCACGAGCACGCCCGGCACGCCGAACCGGGCGACCGCCTCGTCCACGGCAGCGGTGACGGCGGCGCGATCGGTGACGTCGGCGGCGAGACGGATGACGCCCGGCTCGTCGCTCCAGGCCGCCTCGAGGGCGTCGGCGCTCAGGTCGAGGGCCGCGACGGTGTGGCCGGCATCCAGCAGGGCCCGCACGACGGCGGCCCCGATGCCGCTCGCGCCGCCGGTGACGATCGCGGTCTTCGGCTGGTCGGTCATGCCTCGTCCTTCTCGATCGGGAGCTCGGAGCTCAGCGCGTCGAGCCGGCTCATCTCCTCGGGGGTCAACTCCATCGTCGTCGAATCGAGCAGGCCCTGCACCTGGTCGACCCGGCTCGCGCTGGCGACGGGGGCGACGACGCCCGGCTGAACGCGCAGCCAGGCCAGGGCGGCCGTGGCGGGCGACACCGAGTGCGCGTCGGCCACCTCGACCAGGGCCGAGACGACCTCGAGCGCCTCGGGGCTGAAGTAGACCTCGAGCATGGATGCGCGCGGGCTGGCGTCGATGTCGTCGCGGGTGCGGTACTTGCCGGTGAGGAGTCCGCTGGCGAGGCCGAAGTAGGGGACGACGGCGAGGTCGAAGCGTTCGATCGCCGGGCGGAGATCGGTCTCGAACTCGCGGCGGAACAGGAGGTTGAGGTGCGGCTGCAGGGCGACGGGGCGGGCGAATCCGTTCTCGTCGGCGATGCGCATCCATTCGGCGATGCGGTCGCCGGAGTAGTTCGACAGGCCGACGGCCTTGATCTTGCCGGCCACGCGCAATTCGTCGAACGCGGCGACGGTCTCCTCGAGGGGGTACGCGGGGTCGTCGCGGTGCGAGTACAGGATGTCGATGTAGTCGGTGCCGAGTCGCCCGAGCGAGGCCTCGGCGGCGCGGTGGATGCTGGAGCGCGACAGCCCGGCGAACTCGGGATGGCGGCCGCACTTGGTGGCGATGACGACGTTCTCGCGGGCCGAGCGGTCGCGCATCCAGTGCCCGATGATGGTCTCCGACTCGCCGCCCTTGTTGCCCTCGACCCACCACGAGTAGTTGTCGGCGGTGTCGATGAAGGTGCCGCCGCCCTCGACGTAGGCGTCGATCACGGCGTACGACTCGGCCTCCTCCGATGTCCAGCCGAAGGTGTTGCTGCCGAGGCACAGGGGGTAGATGTCGGCGTCGAGCGCGGTGAAGTTCTGCATGATGATCGCAACGATAGGTCAGCGGTGGGGTCGCTCCAAGCGTGCGTCATACTCTTGGGATGTTGACCGTCACAGGCATCGACGCCTGGCTCTGTCCCCTGCCTCTCGCCCGCCCCGTGCGCCTCGGCGCGATGCTCTACACCACCCGCGACTACGTCGTCGTGCGGGTGCGCACCGACGGCGGGCGGGTCGGGCGGGCCATCGGGTACTCGCGCGGAACGCCGCTGCTCGAGGCGCTCCGCACCCTCGCCACGGCGCTCGACCGCGGGCTCGGGGTCGACCCGCGGGCCGTGCAGGGAGACCTCCGCGCGAGGTTCATGCCGGGGTGGGCGTCGTTCGTGCGCGCCGCGTCGCTCATCGACATCGCGCTCTGGGACGTCGTGGCGCAGGAGGCGGGCGTTCCGGTGCAACGGATGCTCGGTGAGCGTGCGGTGACCGAGCCCGGAAGCCTCGTGGTGGCCGGCTACTTCGCCGACACGCGCACCCGCGGCGAGTTGCTCGACGAGGTGACCGCACTGGTCGAGGGAGGGGCGACGACGGTGAAGGTGATGGTGCCCGGACTCGACGTCGACGACGACGTCGAGCTCGTCGCGGGCATCGGGCGGCACGTGGGGAAGCTCGCGCTGAGTGGCAGGGCGGGCTCGGCTGCGGGTGCCGCGCGCGGCTCGGGCGGTGACGGCCACGTCGAGATCGCCGTCGACCTGCACGGTGGGCTGCGCCCCTTCGACCCCGCGGCGGTCGAGACCGCCCGCCGCTTCTGGGACCTCGGCGTCTCGTTCATCGAAGACCCGTTCCCCGGCCCCGACTGGCGGCCCCTCGAGCACCTTGTCGAGCGGGCACCCGAGCTGCGGCTCGCCGTGGGGGAAGACCTCGTGGGGCTCGGTGGCGCCCTCGACCTGCTGCCGTTCGCGCACCTGTTGCGCGTCGACGCCACCGCGAGCGGTGGCTACACCTTCGCCCTCGACGCCGTCGACGCGGCGGAGAGTGCTGGGGTGGGGGTCGCGCCGCATGTGTTCGCGCCTGTCCACGCACCGCTCGCCGCCCGCTCGTCGGCCGTGCGGCTCGTCGAGACCATCCCGGCGCGCATCGGAGCCGAGCCGGTCCAGCCGCTGCTCGACCCCGCGCATCCGCTCGTCGACGGTGTGGTGTGGCCCTCGACGCCCCGAGAGGGGGTGACCGGCATCGACCTGCCGCTCGACTTCGAACGGGTCGCCCGGCACGCTTCGGCGAGCTGGTCGGTCAGCTAGGCGGGGGCGGGGCGGGCGTCTGCTGCCGCGCCGCCGGATCGTTCGGATGCTCGGCGAGCGCCTGCACCTCGAACTCGGCATGGGCAGCGAGCGGCAGAGACATCAGTGCCGCGTGCAGCTCCGTGGCGTCGGGGGCGCGCCACAGACCCCAGTTCGCCGTGGTGCCGGGGATGCGCCAGAGCCGCACGATCACGCCCTCATCGGCGAGTTCGCGAGCGCGGGCTCCCTCGGCCCGGCGAAGCTCCTCGGCGAGCTCGCGTTCGAGGGGCCAGTGCACCGACATGCGTACGAGGAATTCCATGGTGCGACTCTTCCATCCGGCACCCCGTCTCCGCAGGGCTTTGTTACGTTCTCGCGTCATCGCTTCAAATACTGCAAAAGCGATTTCATTTACTAGCATTCCGTGCCGCCATGGCTCTTTACTGAGTCATCGCCAAAACTGGAGGCCCCTTCGTGACAATCGCACCCACCCACCCCACCGCACTCGCGGCGAGTGTCGCCGCCCGTCGTGAGGAGTCGCTCGAGTTCCTGAGCGACGTGGTGAAGCTCGAGACGGTCAGCGGGTACGAAGACCGCGCAGCCCGGGCGTTCACGTCGTGGTTCGAGCAGCGCGGGTGGCCGGTCGAGCAGCAGGTACTCGCCCACACCGCGGTGGGCGCCACCGAGCGCGGCCTCGCCGAGCCGCGCATGACCGAACGCGCCAACATCACGGGTTGGTTCGGGCCCCGCACGGGCAAGCCGGTCGTGACCGTCAACGCCCACTACGACGTGGTGCCGGTGATGTACGAGGAGGACTGGAGCGACGCGCCCTTCGGTGGCGTGCGCCGCGACGGCGCCGTCTTCGGCCGCGGTTCGGTCGACAACAAGGGCGGATGCGTCAGCGCGATGTACGCGCTCCAGGCACTCGCCGACGCCGGCGTCGAACTCGCCTTCGACCTCGCCGTCGAGCTCATCGCCGGCGAGGAGACCACCGGTCTCGGCACGATCGCCTCGCTCGAGGCCCTCCCCGAGCGCCTCGCCACCATCGTGATGGAGCCCACCGACGGCGCCGTCGTGCCCGCCAACTCCGGAGTGCTGTTCTTCACCATCGAGGTGGCCGGCCGCGATGTGCACACCTCGCAGCCGTGGCGCGGCGAAGACGCCCTCGCCAAGCTCGTCTCGCTCTACCAGGCGGTGAACGCCCTCGGCGCCCGTCGCGCCGAGAGCCACCGCCACCCGCTCATGGACCACGTGCCCACTTCCGTTCCGCTCGTCATCGGCGTGCTCAACGGCGGCGGATGGCGTGCCGCTGTCCCGGCTCACGCCTCCATGTCGGGCCGCATCGGGGTGCTTCCCGGCGAGTCGCTGCAGGAGGTGCGCGACGCCCTCACCGCCGCCGTCTCGGAGGCCGCCGCCGGCGATCCTTGGCTGGTCGAGCATCCGCCCACCCTGCGCTGGGACAACGACGGATCGATCGGGTGGGAGCTGCCGCTCGAGAACGCCCTCGTCAGCTCGTTCACCGCAGCCCAGCGGGCGCTGGGGGAGGAACCGCTCGTGCGCGGGCTCACCGCGGGCTGCGACGCGGGCGTGCTGAGGGGCGCGGGCATCCCCGCCGTGGTGTTCGGCCCCGGCGACCTCAGCCGCGCCCACAGCGTCGACGAGTACGTGCTCGACGACGAGGTCGAGCGGGCAACGGCGGTGCTCGCGACCACGCTCGTGGAGTTGTCGGCTGCCGTCGAACGAGGAGAGCTGTCATGACCGATCACGACCGGATGCCCGCCCGGGGCGCGCAGAGCTCCGAAGCGACCCTGCTGCAGACGCTCACCCGCGGGCTCGACGTGCTCGAACTGGTGGCGACCAGCAACGGCCAGGCCACGGCGAAGATGATCGCCAGCACCATCGGGCTGCGCTCGAGCACCTGCTACCACCTGCTGCGCACGCTCAAGCAGGCGGGCTACGTGGTGCGCGTCGAGGGCGGCACGTACGACGTCGGGCCTCGCGCGGGCGCCCTCGGCCACCACCTCGACACCCGGTTCGGCCCGTCGCCCGAGATCTCGGCGCTGCTCAGCCGCCTGCACAACAAGACCCGCGAGACCGCCTACGTCTGCGGGTGGTACCACGGCAGCATCGTGATGCAGCAGTTCATCGGGGGCACGCATCCGCTCGTCGTGAAGCAGCTCGAGGTGGGGTACAGCGGCAACATGCATGCGAGGGCCTCGTGCAAGAGCGTGCTCGCGCACCTGCCCGAAGACATCGTCGCCGCCATGTTCTCGGGGGTCGAGCTCGCCGCGCTCACGCCGAAGACCACCACCTCGTACCCGGCACTCGTGGCGCAGCTCGTCGAGGTGCGCGGCCGTGGCTACGCCATCGACGACGAGGAGTTCCACGAGGGCGTGTGCTGCGTGTCGTCGGCCTTCTTCGACGCCCAGAACAACCCGGTGGGCTCCTTCACCGTCTCGGTGCCCTCGAACCGCTCCGAGTCGCTGTTCTCCAGCGTGGCCGCCGAGGTGCACGAGGCGGCATCCCTCGCCACGACCATGCTGCGCTCCGGCCGGCTGGTCGTGAACGAGCAGGCGACACCGGCCAGCCGGGAGCGCGGATGGCGCCCGCGCCAGACCCCGTCGATGCGTCTGGTGGACCCCTCATGATGGAACTGCGCGACATCGGCAAGCGCTACGGCAGCAACCAGGTGCTGCAGGGCATCGATCTCGAACTCGTGCCCGGGCGCTGCATCGGCCTCGTGGGCGAGAATGGAGCCGGCAAGTCGACACTGCTGTCGATCATCTCGGGCAAGACACCGCAGAGCGACGGAACCCTGTGCCTCGACGGCACGGAGGTGGCCTTCAAGTCCCCCCGCGAGGCGCGCGCCCAGGGCATCGAGATCATTCCGCAGGAGCTCGCCTACGTGCCCCACCTCTCGGTCGCCGAGAACCTCATGATGCCGAACTGGCCGCGCGGTCGGTGGGGTGTGACGCAGCGTTGGCTGCGCAAGGCGGGAGCCGAGGCCGTCGATCGGCTCGGCCTCTCGATCGATGTGCGGCGCGACATGATCGACCTCTCGCTCGCCGAGCGTCAGCTGGTCGAGATCGCGAAGGCACTGCTCGGCGACGCGCGCGTGCTCATCCTCGACGAACCGACCGCGTCGCTGCACGCCCGCGAGACCGAGTTCCTGCTCGAGCGTCTTCGCGCACTGAAGGCCGCCGGGGTGTCGCTGGTGTACGTCAGCCACCACCTCGACGAGTCGTTCGAGATCAGCGACGAGATCGTCGTGCTGCGGAACGGCAGGATGGAGGACCGCGCGGCCACCGCGGACACCACCCTCGGGCGCACGGTGAACCTCATGCTGGGCGCCGAGTACGAGGCGCCCGCGACCCAGCAGGCCACGTCCTCGATGTCGCACGAGGTCGCGCTGCGGCTCGACGGCTGGACCTCGGAGCAGCAGCCCGCCATCGACGACGTGTCGCTCGAGATCCGGACGGGGGAGATCGTCGGGATCTTCGGGCTCGTGGGTTCGGGGGCGGAGACGGTCGCCCGCGCGCTGGGCGGGCACGAGCGGCGGGTGACCGGCACGGTGTCGGCCGGCGCGGCTCCCGGCGCGGGTGCCTCGACGACCACGCCCGTGCCTTCGACGCCCATCAGGTCGCGCGCCCTCGGCATCGCCTACGTTCCCGCCGAGCGCAAGACCGACGGGCTCGCCCTCAACCAGACCATCAGCGAGAACATCACCGTGATGGAGCTCGGGCGCTACGCCACCCCGATCGGCGTCATGAAGGGCAAGGCTCAGCTCGACGGCGCACGACGACTCGCCTCGGAGACGGATGTGCGGTGCACCTCGGTGAGGCAGGAGGTCGGTGAGCTGAGCGGCGGCAACCAGCAGAAGGTGCTGCTCGCCAGCCGCCTCGCCGCCGCCCCGCGAGTGCTCGTGCTGCACGAACCCACACGAGGCGTCGACATCGGTTCGCGCACCCAGATCCATCAGCAGCTCGCCGAGTTCGCCCGGCAGGGAGCCGCGGTGGTGCTCGTCACCTCAGACGTGCAGGAGGCCATCGACGCCACCGACCGGCTCGTCGTCATGCGCGACGGCCGTGTCGTCGACGAGCTCACCCACGACCGCAAGACCAAGAGCATCGCACTCGAAACGGCCGCTGGAGGTGCCGTCTCCCATGACTGATACCCGTTCGTTCTCCCTGTCACGGCTGCCCGCCCTGGCCACGGTCGGCATCTTCCTCGTGGTGGTCGTCGTCGGCTTCGCGATCTTCGCGCCGAACTTCCTCACGCTGAACAACGCCTCGACCATCGTCATCACCGCGAGCGTCATCATGCTCGCCTCGCTCGGGCAGCTGCTCGTCGTGATCTCGGGCGGCTTCGACCTCTCCATCGGCGGCGTGCTGCCGCTGTCGGCGGTGACCTTCGCGAACCTCACCACCGCGGGGGTGCCCATGATCGCCGCGATGGCCGTGTGTCTCGCGGTGGGCATCCTGGTCGGGCTCGTGCACACGTACTTCATCGTGCATCTGAAGATCAACCCGCTCATCACGACCCTCGCGACGATGTCGATCACCGCGGGGCTCGCGTTCACGCTGGCCAACGGGCAGACGCTCACGGTTCCCGCCGAGGCCGGCGTGCTCGGCGACCGCGCCATCGGCACGGTGCCGTGGCACGTGTTCCTCATGATCGCCCTGGTGATCGTCATGCACCTGCTGCTCTCGCACACCGTGCTCGGCCGCCGCATCTACATGGTCGGCGGCAACCCCGAAGCGGCTCGGCTCGCCGGCGTGCGGGTGACCGTCATCGGCGGCAGCGTCTACGTGTTCTCCGGATTCTTCGCGGCGATGGCGGGGATCGTCACGGCCAGCCAGCTGCTCGCCGCCTCGGGTGCGATGGGCGCGACCACCACCATGCAGAGCCTTGCCGCCGTCGTGCTGGGCGGCGCGGCGCTGACAGGAGGCCGCGGCTCCGTGCCGGGCGCCGTGATCGGTGTGCTGCTGCTCGGCGTCATCGCGAACGGCATGAGCATCCTGCACGTGCCGAGCTTCTACCAGCAGGTCGTCACCGGGCTCGTGCTGCTCGCCGCCGTGACGCTGAGCCGCATCCAGGAACGGGCGCGACGCGCAGCCTGATTTCCCTCTTTCGTCACCATCGCATCCCGCACCACCTGTCTCACTCCACCCTTCCCTCCTCACCTGCATCACCCTCATCACTCCCATCACCCTCATCACCCGAAAGGCGCACCATGAAACGTCACGCATTCCGTCTCACCGCCGTCTCCGTCATCGCCGTCGCCGGCCTCGTCACGGCAGGCTGCAGCAGCGGCACCGGAGGAGACTCCGCAGCCACCGACTCGGCACTCGCGAGCGGTGACCTCACCGGACTCACCTTCGCCTTCGCCATCCCCACCTCGGCCGCCGAGGTCTACGTCAACCAGGCCGACACCTTCGTGAAGCAGGCCGAGGAACTCGGCGCGACCGTCGAGGTCTACGACAACGCCGGCGACGCCACCACCATGCTGAGCAACGCCGACCTCATGGTGGCCTCCGACCCCGACGTCATCATCGAGTTCCCCTCGGTCGCCGACGCCACCACCCGCGTGGGCCAGAAGTTCACCGACGCCGGCATCCCGTGCATCGCCGTGAACGTGCCCGTCGAGGGCTGCCCGCTGTTCAACTTCGACCAGCCCTACCTCTCCGGCCTCGGGGCCGAGGCGATGGCCGCGCAGATGGCCGACCGGGGCTGGGATGCGTCGAACACGACTGTCGTCATCGGCCAGGCCTCGGAGCTCGGTGCCTCGGTGAACATCGCCGCCACCGCGTTCTACGCGAAGCTCTCGGAGCTCGTGCCCGGCATGACCAAGGTGTCGAGCGACGACATCCAGCCCACCACCACCGTCATCACCCCCGACGAAGGCCTGCAGGGCGACCTCGGTCTCACCATCGACTCGGGCTACGACGCCACGCTCCAGGCGCTGCAGACCATTCCGAAAGACCGCAACGTCGTCATCTACACCGTGAGCGACGACACCACCGTCGGGGTGCTGCGCGCCCTCGACAACCAGGGCCGCACCGAGCAGGCCATGGTCTCGGGCTACGGCGGCAGCACGGATGCGCTCAAGAACATCCGCGAGGGTGACGTCTGGGTGACCGAGCAGATGGGCTTCTTCGCCTACTGGGGCGAGTTCCTGCTCTCGATGGCCGCCGCGACCGCGGCCGGAGCCGACATTCCCGAGCTCACCAGCCCGCCGATGGTCATCCTCGAGAAAGACAACGTCGACACCTTCTTCGAGGCCGGCACCGACACGCTCATCGAGATGCCCGAGCTCCCGGAGAGCTCGACCTACCTCTACGACACCGGCATCCTGCAGAAGTTCGGCAACGTCGCGGGCGCCGAGTGACGATGCCCGAGATCACCACCCATCTGGAGGGCCTCGGCTTTCCCGAAGGACCGGTCGAGCTGGTCGACGGGCGCATCGCGTTCGTCGACCTGCGCGACCGCACCCTCCGCTACTACGACCCGGTCGGCGGGGGAGTGGAGACCGTCGCGGAGTTCCCCGGCTCGCCCAACGGGCTGCGGCTCGGGCCCGACGGGGCACTCTACGTCGCCAACAACGGGGGCGTGTGGCCGATGCCCGACGGAACGCTGCGGTTCGCCGAGCCGCAGCATCCGGGAGCCGTGCACCGTGTCGAGCCCGTCACCGGCGAGTGGGCGGAGTACCTCGTCGAGCTCGACCTCGCCGACTTCGCCGAGTTCGCCGACGGGCCGCTGCGGCCGAACGACCTCGTCTTCGACACCGACGGGACGCTCTACTTCACCGACCCTCGTAACTGGGAGGTCATCCCCGACTTCGAGCGGTTCGAGACGGGTCGCCTCTACGCGGTGACTCCGGATGGGCGCGCCCGGGTCGTCGCCACCGTCGACGGGTTCTGCAACGGTCTGGCCTTCCACCCCGACGGGTCGTTGCTCGTCGGGCTCTCCTACGCGAACCGGATCGTGCGCTTCCCGCGACGGCCCGACGGCGGCTTCGACCCCGCGGAGGACTGGTCGGTGCTCGACGAGCACATGGCGCCCGACGGGATGATCCTCGCCGGCGACCGGCTGATCGTCACAGGCAGTCGCGGTGACGAGGTTCAGGTGCTCGATCTCTCCGGGCGGGTGCTCGAGCGGGTGCCGCTCGGAGCGGGGAGCGACCCCACGAACGTGTGCGTCGCTCACGGGCGGGTGTGGGTGACCCTGGGGTACCCCGGCACGCTCGTGTCGTGGGCGTGGGAGGGGTGACCGTGACGGCCGACGTCGTCGTGGTGACCGGTGCGGGCAGAGGGCTCGGACGGCACATCGCGCACGCGCTCGCCGCCGACGGTCTGCGCCTCGCCGTCGTCGACCTCGATCTGCGCTCCTACCGGGCCTTCGACGGCGAGGCGGCGGCGATGACCGCCGAGACCACCGACGAGGAGCTGCGGCAGGCCGGGCACGACAGCCGCGGGTACGAGGTCGACCTCACCGACGCCGAGGCGGTGCGGGAAACCTTCGCGCGGATCGCCGCCGACTTCGGGGCTCCCGTGCGCGGACTCGTCTGCAACGCAGGCGGTGGATCGGGGGCGTTGCACGACAACAAGGCGGGTGCTCTCGAGGCGGCCTCGTTGCTCACTGCGCTCGAGCGCAACCTCGTCACCACGGTGAACTCCTGCACCGCGGCGGTGCCCGGCATGCGGGAGGCCGGGGGCGGGTCGATCGTGACGATGTCGTCGATCAACGGGATCGCACCCACGGCCGACGGTGCGTACGCGCACTACGGCGTGAGCAAGGCGGCGGTGATCATGTACACGAAGTACCTGGCACGCGACGTGGGCCCGGCGGGCATCAGGGCGAACGTCGTCGCGCCGGGAACGGTGCCGACCGAGCGCATCCGGCAGCTCTGGGCAGAGGCGGGTGGCGGGGGTGCCGACGAGGCGCGGGACGTCGAGCAGATAGCGCTGCGCAGGCGGCCGTCGCTCGACGAGATCGTCGAGGTCGTGCGGTTCCTGCTCACGCCGGGCTCGGCGTTCATGACGGGGCAGGTGCTGACCGTGGACGGCGGACGTACTCTCTAAGGCTGCGGCGCGCCTGGCCTCGGGGAGGTGGGGACGCGAGGAGGTGGGGTGCGCCGCGACGGTGCAGTAGCCGCCTCGGCGCGGCGCCGCGCCGCGACGGTGCAGTAGCCGCCTCGGCGCGGCCGTTACGCCCCGATGAGGTCGGCCTGCGCGTCGAGAACGGTGTCGAGGGCTTCTTCGAACTCGGCGGCCTCGTCGGCGGTGAGGCTGCTGGAGATGTAGGCCTCCACCCACGCCCACGAGGTGTCGCCGGCGACCCACCAGCTCAGTACCTCGCCGTCGTCGCCCGACGCAGGGCCGCGCACTCCCCGCCAGGGGCCGTGCTCCTGGACGGTCTGCTCGGAGCCCGGGAGGCAGGCGGCGACCTCGGCGTCGATGAGGGCGACGGCGTCGGCCGGGGTCGCCGGTGGCACGATGGCGTCGGGGTCGGCGGCGTCGGTCGGCCGGTCGATCTCGTCGGGGTCGGGCACGGGCATCACGGCGACGCCCACGAGACCGAGCGACGTCGCGGCGTCGCTCGCATCCGACTCCAGATCGATCGTGGCGAGGGTCTCCTGCACACGTTCGCGGTTGTACCAGTACGCATCGACGCGCGCTGCGTCGCACTCGGGGGTCTGCGCGTCGCCCCAGTCGGTGGAGTTGGTGATGAAGGTGAAGCCCGTGGAACGCCACGCTCGACCGTCGATCTCGCACAGGGAGGCGGGCGTGACGAACTCGGCCCCGCCCGCAGCCGGCTCGGCGGACGGAGTGGCCTCCGTTTCGCAGGCGGCGGCGGGGGAGGCCGACGCGTTCGGCGCGGGCGTCGCGTCGGTGGTGGGTGTGCCCGCGCCCGTACAGCCCGTGATGACGAGTACCGAGGCGGTGACGGCCACGACGGTCGCCCGGGTCGATAGAGATGTGCGTTGCTGTTGACTCCCCATGAGACCCACAATCCCACCGAGCGGTACGCGGCGGAGATCGCTAAGATGATTAGCGAAATCGAACAGGGCGATCGAGAGAAGGTCGACGGCATGTCAGCACGCACCCGGTGGTTCGGACTGGTCTTCATCAGCTTGGCGGTGGCTCTCATCATCGTCGACTCCACCATCGTCAATGTCGCGATCCCCTCGATCATCGACGATCTGGGGATCGATTCCACTCAGGTGCAGTGGGTGCAGGAGTCGTACACCCTCGTCTTCGCTGCGTTGCTCCTCGTCTTCGGTACGCTCGCCGACCGCTTCGGGCGACGCCGCATGCTGATCCTCGGTGTCATCGTGTTCGCCGGGGCGAGCATCCTGGCCGCCACCGCACCGAGCGGTGACCTGCTCATCGGCGCCCGGGTCGTGCAGGGTGTCGGCGGCGCGATGGTGCTGCCCACCACGCTCTCGCTCATCAACGCGACGTTCAGGGGTCGTGAGCGCGCGCTCGCGTTCGCCATCTGGGGCTCCACCATCGGGGGCATGACTGCCGTCGGCCCGCTGCTCGGCGGCTGGCTGACGACGTACTTCTCGTGGCGGTGGGCGTTCGGCATCAACATACCGCTCGGCGTGATCATCGTGGTGGGCGCACTGCTGTTCGTGCGCGAGTCGCGTGAGGCGGACGCTCGTGCCGCAGCGCCCGGCGCAGTCCCCGGCGCGCCCGTCGGCGCCCCAGGCGCACCGAGCCGCATCGACGTCGTCGGCGCCCTCCTCTCCGTCGTGGCCAGCGCGAGCCTCGTGTTCGCACTCATCGAGGGCCGCATCTACGGCTGGTGGTTCACCGACACCGCCCCGGCCATCGGCGACTGGACCTGGCCCTTCGACATCTCGCCCATCCCCTTCGCCTTCGCGCTCGCCGTCGTGGCGGGGGTCGTCTTCGTGCTCTGGGGCCGCCGCCGCATGCGCCGCGGCGAGAGCACGATGCTGCCGTTCGCGCTGTTCGGCATCCCGAGCTTTCGCAACGGCAACATCGCCGCCATGATCGTGTCGCTCGGCGAGTTCGGCATCATCCTCTCGTTGCCGCTGTGGCTGCAGAACGTGCTCGGCTTCGACGCCCTGCAGACGGGTTTCATCCTGCTGGCCCTCGCCGTCGGGTCGTTCGTCGCCTCCGGCTTCGCCGGCGCGTTCGGCAACCGCATCCGCCCTGTCGTCATCGTGCGGGTGGGCCTCGCCGCCGAGATCGTGGGCGTCGCGGGCCTCGGCGTGGTGATCGGGCCCGACACCGCGTGGGGGCTCCTCATCCCCTTCCTGTTCGTCTACGGCTTCGGGGTGGGTCTCGCCACAGCGCAGCTCACCGGCGTCGTGTTGAAGGATGTTCCGCTCGAGCAGAGCGGGCAGGGCTCCGGCACGCAGAGCACGGCGCGGCAGATCGGTTCGGCGCTCGGCATCGCCATCCTCGGCACGGTGCTGTTCACCACGGCGGGCGCGCAGCTCGACGCGCGCCTGTCCGACCGCGGAGTTCCGGATGCGACGCGGGAGCAAGTGGTGTCGCAGGTCGTCGACAGCTCGGGAGCCGCCATCGCGGGGCTCGAGAAAGACCCGACGATGGCCGACACCGTCGAGGATGCGAAGATCGCGTTCTCCGACGGCACGAAGTACTCGGCGTTCGCCGCCGCCGCCTTCCTCGCGATCGGCTTCGCCGCCACGCTGTCGCTCGGTGGGGGCTCCGCCACGGGTGCCGCCGGTGGGGTCGAGGCGGCTCCTCGCGGCCGCAAGACCCCCGAAAAAGGGGCTGTCTGAGCACTGGTCGACAGTCGTAGCCTTCGGTAGGTCGCCCGTGGTGGCGACCCCGACCCGAATGCGAAGACCCGATGACGACTCCTCCCGCTGCCCCCGGCTGGTACGCCGACCCGAAAGACCCCCGCCAGCAGCGCTGGTGGGACGGCACCCGATGGACCGAGTTCACGACCGCCTGGGCGCAGACCACCGACACGCCCTTCCCGCCGCTGCCGACGCCGACACCGGATGCTCGCGGCGGGCAGGCGACGAAGCGCTGGCGCCCGAGCCTCACCACCTGGATCGTCGCGGCGATCGCCGTGCTCCTCGCACTCATCGGTGCGACCCGCACCGGCTTCGGCGGCTTCCTCATCGTCGTGGCGTTGTTCGGCGTGGGCGCCGGCGTCTACACGCTCGCCACCCGTCGGGCGGGATGGCTGAACCTGCCGCGCACGAAGGGAGCCGGCGGTGCCGCCCTCGGGATCTCCGTCGCCGTTCTCCTGCTCGGTGCGCTGGTGGCGCCGCGCCCGGTCGCCACCGAGCTCGCCGGCGGGCAGAGTGACGGCGCGGCCATCAGCGCCCAGAGCGGAACGGGCCAGGAGTCGGTGGCGGACCCCACCCGCGCATCCGAACCCACCGCGACCCCGAAGCCGACGGCGACCTCCAAGCCGACCTCCACCCCCAGGCCCGCCCCGTCGCTCGTCATGGTCGACGTGCCCGAGGCCATCGCCTTCGGGGCATCGACCTACGAAGACCCGAACGTCGACGTCGGAACGAACGTGGTCGTGACCGCCGGAGTCGCCGGCCAGAAGGTGACCCGCTGGGAGCTCACGGTCGTCGACGGCGTCGAGACCGCCCGCCGCCTCGTGTCGGAGACCGTCACCGTCGCGCCCGTCGACGAGGTCACCGCCATCGGCACCCGGCAGCCGCCACCCCCGCCCGCCCCGGAGCCCGAGCCGCAGCCCGAAGCCGCCGCACCCGGTGGCGGATGCGACCCGAACTACGCCGGCGCCTGCGTCCCCATCGACTCCGACGTCGACTGCGCCGGCGGCAGCGGCAACGGCCCCTCCTACGTGCGCGGCCCGGTGCAGGTCATCGGCTCCGACATCTACGACCTCGACCGCGACGGCGACGGCATCGCCTGCGACTGAGGCCGCGCGCTCACGCAGGACTGCTCAGCCCAGGTTCCAGGGATTGACGAGGTCGATGTCGAGGTCTTCGAAGTCGGAGACGTTTCTCGTGGCGAGGGTCGCGCCCGTGCTGGCGCAGATGGCTGCGATCATGCCGTCCTCGACGCTCAGTGGTCGGCCGGCACGAGTGCGGGCCTCATCCATGCGCGCGTAGGTTCGCGCAGCATTCCCCTCGAAGGGGAGCAGGTCTCGGCGGAAAGCCCGCGCCACGTTCTCGATACCTTCCTCGAGTCGCTGGCGGCGGCGACCGCGGGGGAGTGCGCCCGCCCCACGACAGAGCTCGGCCAAAGAGACAGAGGTGATGGCCACCGGCTCGTGCAGCCCGGCAAGCCAGTCGACGACCCCCGGAGACGGATTCGGCCGAAGTGGCTCCGAGAGCACATTCGTGTCGAGCACGATCACGAGAAGTCGATCTTCCGCGGAAGAGACCGAGCTGGGAGCACGAGCTCGTCCTCGTCGCCGCTCACGCGGCCGACGGAGCGGACCTCGGACGCGAGCTCCAGCCACGCCTGCGCGAGTCCCGGCTCGGCGACCGCCTCGGTCAAGATCGCGCGGACTTCTGACTCCATCGAGCGTTGGTGGCTGGCAGCGCGCTCGCGCAGGCGGTTCCGCACATCGTCGTCGAGGTTTCTCACTATGATCGCCGCCATCTTGGCCTCCCAGCACCGATGATAGCGGTGATAGCATCACCCGTCCAAGCCGTAGAGCGGCCTCCTCAGCGGATGGGCACGCCGGTGAGCTGCAGGGAGAGGTCCCAGATGCGAGCGGCGTCGGCGGGGGAGGTGAGGCGTGAGTAGAGGGGCTGCTCGGCGGGGGCGCCACCGACGTGGCCGGGGCCGCGGGGGCCGTAGAGGTGGCCGCCCACCGCATCCGGGCTGGCGGCGGCGTAGAGGGCGGGAAGGGCTGCCGACTCGACCGTACCCACCAAAATGCCCCGCGACGACAGGAAGCGGATGAGCCGGCGCCCTGCCGTGTCGGAAGACCGCCCGAGCTCGGGGCGCGCCGCGAGCAGGCTCGTCGGAGCGACGCCCGGGTGGGCGAGGTTGCTGGTGATGCCCCAGTCTTCGGCGTGACTGCGCCGATCGAGTTCCAGGGCGAAGAGGCCGAAGGCGATCTTCGAGCTGCTGTAGGCGCGCATGCCGTTGTAGGCATGCATCCAGTTCGGGTCGTCCCAGTTCACGGCTCCTGAGTTGGCGGCGACGCTGATCTGCGAGGTCACCCGGGCGTTCCCGGCCCTGAGGAGGGGCAGCAGTTCGCCGACGAGCGCGACGTGGCCGAGGTGGTTGGTGCCGAACTGCAGCTCGAAGCCGTCGGCGGTCTCCTGGCGGTCGGGCGGGGTCATCACGCCCGCGTTGTTGACGAGCAGATGGATCGGGTCTCCGGATGCGCGGAGCGCCTCCCCGAGGGCGGCGACCGACCCGAGCGACGACAGATCGAGGTCGTGCAGGGTGACCGCCGCATCCGGAACCGAGTCGCGGATGGTCGCCACAGCACGCTCGCCCTTGGCGCGATTGCGCACCGGCAGGAGGAGCGACGCGCCTGCGACGGCGAGGCGGGTGGCGATGACGAGTCCGATGCCGTCGCTCGCCCCCGTGACGAGGGCGCGGCGGCCGGTGAGGTCGGGGAGGGAGATGTCGGGGTGGGGGCGAGGCATGTCGGGCTCCTTCGAGGGGGTTGCGGCGGTGGCGAGGTGCGATGAACCCATGCTCCCGTCGCGGCGAGCCCGCGTTCAGGACCTCCGCATCCTGGGATCGCTGGTCCGTGGATGCGCATCGCGCGGTCGTATAGAAAGGAGGGCGACGAGAGGGCATCGCATGGAGATCGACCGAGCCGGCCTCGCGGAGTTCCTCCGCCGACGCCGCGAGTCGCTGCAGCCGAGCGACGTCGGGTTGCCCCAGGGAGTGCGTCGCCGCACGAGCGGGCTCCGCCGCGAGGAGGTCGCGGTGCTCTGCAACATGTCGGCCGACTACTACTCGAGGCTCGAACGCGAACGCGGCCCGCAGCCGTCGGAGCAGATGGTCACCGCGATCGCCCAGGGCCTCCACCTCTCGCTCGCCGAGCGCGACCACCTGTTCCGGCTCGCCGGGCACAACCCGCCCGCCAGGGGCGGGGCCGCCGAGTACATCAGCCCGGGTATGCTGCGCATCCTCGACCGGCTCGACGACACCCCCGCCGAGATCGTCACCGAACTGGGCGAGACGTTGCGGCAGACCCGACTCGGCGTCGCACTCACAGGCGACCTCACGCGGTTCAGCGGGCCCGAACGCAGCCTCGGGTTCCGCTGGTTCACCGACCCGTCGACCCGCGCGCTCTACGCGACGGAGGAGCACGAGTTCCTCACCCGCCTGTTCGCCGCGGGCCTCCGCGAGCTCGCCACGAAACGCGGCTCCGGTTCGCGGGCCGCGCAGTTCGTCGAGCTGCTGCAGGAGCGGAGCGCCGAGTTCCGCGACACGTGGGCGCTGCACGAGGTGGGGTTACGCCCCCGCGACACGAAGCACTTCGTGCACCCCGAACTCGGAGAGCTCGAGCTCAGCTGCCAGAGCCTCCTCGACGCCGAGAGCTCGCAGATGCTCCTCGTCTACACCGCTGTTCCGGGCAGCGAGAGCTACGAGAAGCTGCAGCTGCTCTCGGTGATCGGGCCGCAGGCGCTGCGCGGCTGAGGCATCGGGCGCGATAGAACGCCGCACACGCGATCGAACGCCCGCACCCCAGAGCGAACGCCCGCCCCTCAGTTGCGCTCGTCGGGGTCGACCCCCGTACGCTCTCCCGTCTCGAGCGCGGCGAGAGCGCCGAGGTCGTCGGAGTCGAGCACGAAGTCGAACACGTCGATGTTCTCCCGGATGCGCGCCGACGTCACCGACTTCGGAATCACCGCGATGCCGCTCTGCACGTGCCAGCGCAGCACGATCTGCGCGGGACTCTTCCCGTGCTTCTCGCCCAACTGCGCGAGCACCGAACCGCCGTGCGCGGGCTCGAGCACGTGGCCGCGGGCAAGGGGCGACCACGCCTGCGTGACGATGTCGAGCTCGGCGTCGAAGGCGCGCAGCGCGTGCTGGGGAAGCCACGGATGCAGCTCCACCTGGTTCACCGCCGGCACCACCCCGGTCTCGTCGATGAGCCTCGAGACGTGCTTCGGGTGGAAGTTCGCGACGCCGATCGACCTCGCCCGCCCCTCCGCCTTCAACGTCGTGAGCGCTCGCCAGGTGTCGACGTAGCGGTCGCGCAGCGGTGCAGGCCAGTGGATGAGGTAGGCGTCGACGTAGTCGAGCCCGAGGGCCGCGAGCGACTCGTCGAAGGAGCGCAGCGTCGAGTCGTAGCCGTTGTCGGTGTGCCACACCTTGGTGGTGACGAACACCTCCTGTCGCGGCACCCCGCTGCGCCGCACTCCCTCGCCGACGCCGCGTTCGTTGAGATACATCGACGCGGTGTCGACGAGACGGTAGCCGTTCTGCAGGGCGAAGGCCACAGCATCCGCCGCCTCGTCGTCGCCCGTCTTGTACACGCCGAGACCGAGCTGCGGCATGCGGGCGCCGTCGTTCAGGGTGAGCAGCGGTGAGAGCGCGTCGACCATGAGCCCAGTCAAGCAGACACCGGCTCGCGAGGAGCCGGGACGGCGGAGGTCAGTTGACCATGCCCACGGGCTCGGTGTCGGGGATGGGGCTCGCGTCACGCCCGCGCAGGTCGGGGTGGAACCGCTTGCCGACGAACGGCACGATGAACCCGAGCAGCGCCAGCCCCGCCGCCACCAGGAACGCGCCCACCGACCCGATGCCGTCGATGAGGAAGCCGGCGAGCGACGACCCGAGGGCCGCGCCGATGAGCTGGCCGGTGCCGACCCATCCGTAGGCCTCCGCCGTGTCGCTGAAGCGCACACTCGCCGAGACGATGGCGAACATCACCGCGAGGGCGGGTGCGATGCCGATTCCCGCGATGAAGAGCGTGACGGCGAGCCACCACACATTCAGCCACGCGGCGGCGATGGCGGTGCCGATGAACACGATCGCCATGCGGCGCGCCAGCGCCCAGGGCCCGATCGGTTTGTGACCGAGCGCGAGGCCGCCGACCAGTGAGCCGATGGCGAAGACTGCGAGCACGAAGCCCGCCTCCGCGCCCCCTTCGCCGAAGGTCGAGACGACCCCGGCCTCGATGGCCGCGCATGCCGCCACGAGCAGGAAGCCCACGATCGTCGCGAGCAGCACGGGCGGCTTCTTCAGCACCACACCGAGCTTGCGCTTCGACCTCGGGATGCGCACCCGGCCGAGCTCGGGGCTCGTCACGAACCAGATTCCCCCGCCGATGAGGAACGCCACCGCGAGCAGGATCCCCCAGGCGGTGCCGATCTGCAGGGAGACGAAGGTGGTGACGACGGGGCCGAGGATCCAGATGATCTCCTGCGCCGAGGCGTCGAGGGAGAACAGCGGAGTGAGCTGCTGCGAGTTGACCATCTTGGGGTAGATGGTGCGCACCGCCGGCTGGATGGGCGGCATCGTGAGTCCTGCGATGAACGCCACGACCATGTCGGCGGCGATGCCGATGGGGAACAGGGCGATGGTCGTGATGGCGAGGGCGCAGATGATCATCGTGGTGATGATGACCGGTCGCATCCCCCAGACGCCCATCAACCGGCTCGTCAACGGCCCCGCGATCGCTTGCCCGATGCTGAGCGCCGCGAGCACGAGACCCGCCACACCGTACGACTCGTAGGTGTGCTCGATGTGCAGCAGGAACGCCAACGACAGCATGCCGAACGGGAAACGCGCGGTGAGCTGAGCAGCGATGATACGCGCGACTCCGCGTGTCTTCAGGAGGGTGGCGTAGCTGCTCATAACCGAACGAGTCTAGTCGCCGCCTCGGGCGTCGAAGCCGCTCCGGCGCCTCTGGACACCCGAAGGATGCTTCACCGTCTCGTCAGCGCGGCTAACGGATGCGCGGGGCGAGTGAGACGACCGCGCGGCGCGGGGACACCCCCTAGACGAGGAGCTTCGTGATGCGCTGCAGGGAGGCGGGTTCGGCGGTGCCGAGGGGCTGGGCGAACAGGCTGATGCGGAGCTCCTCGAGCAGCCAGCGGGCCCGCACCAGGTTCTCGGGCGAATGCGGGGCGACGGGAAGGCGGCCGCCCGCATCCGTGTACCGGGCGGTCGCGGTCTGCACCTCGGTCATCCAGGCGCGGTCGCGCGCAGGGTTGTCGGGTAGCTTCTCGAGCCGGTAGACGATGCCCGCGAGATACCGCGGCAGGTGGCCGAGGCGGGCGAGACCCGTGTGGGAGACGAACCCGGGGAAGGCGAGCGCGGCGAGCTGCTCACGTGCGTCGGTGACCGCAGGCACGAGCGCCATGCTGGTCACCGATTTGATGGCGCGTTCGACGTCGCGGACACCGCTCAGGATGCGCACCACTGTCGCGATGGTCTGATCGAGCAGCGGGAGAACCGCCTTCGAGAGGCGGTCGCGCACGGCCTCGAACTCGGCTGCGGACCAGACGAGCCCGTCGGGATGCAGGGCTCGGAGAGCCTCCTCGGCACAAGCGAGCATCGCGTCGTCGAAGAGGGCGTTCACGTTCTGGTACGGGCTCGTGGCGAGCAGGAGCTTCTCGTTCTGCGTGAGGTGGTCGCGCACGTACGACGCGGGGCTCGGCACCGCGAGCTCGAGCAGGCGGAGGACGCCGGCCGGGGTGGTGCGCTGCTGCTCGTCGGCGGTGGCGAGCAGGCGCAGCGCGACGGAGGTCTTCTGGTCGACGAGGGCGGGGTAGGCGCGGATGACGCCGCCGTGCTGGGCGGTGTCGACGTGACGGGGGAGGTCGCCGAAGGTCCAGGCGGTGAGGCCGGTGCGTTCGGCGAAGCGGGGGCCGGAGGCGGGGGTGCCGGGCGTGCCGGGGGCACCCGGGGTGCCCGGGCCTCCGCGGCTGCTCCCGGCGCTGCCTCCTCCACGGCGGGGCGCGGCGGAGGCGACCCTCGAGGCTGGGTCGTCGCCGACGCCGCGCCCGGCGCCCGCGCCCGACGCGCGCGCGATGCTCGCCCGGGCGGCGTCGGCGAGCTTCGACTGCAGGGCCGTGAGATCCTTCCCGGCGCCGACCGTGCGCCCCCGCTCGTCGACCACCCGGAACGTCACTCGCAGATGCTCGGGCAGACGGTCGCGCTCGAAGTCGGCAGCCGTCACCTGCACGTGGGCGAGACGCGTCATCGTCTTCGCCAGCGCGTCGAGGAAGGCGGGGGAGTCTGCGCCCGACGTGCCCTGCGCATCCGGAATCTCGTCGAGCAGACGACCGGCCCAGTCGGTGGCCGGCACGAAGTTCACGCGCAGCCGCTTCGGCAGCACCTTGATGAGCGCCACCACGAGCTCGCGCCGGAACCCGGGCACCTGCGACTCGAAGGCGCGCTCCTCGAGTCGCGGCAGAAGAGCGAGCGGCACCGTCGCCGTCACGCCGTCGTCGTCGGCGCCCGGCTCGAAGCGGTAGCTCAGCGCGAGGCGCTGGTCGCCCTGCTGCCACATCGCGGGGAACTCGGTCTCGTCGACCTCGGGAGCGCCCTCGGGCAGCAGGGTCTCGAGGGTCATGCTGAGGAGGTCGGGGTCGTCGTGCCGAGCCTTCTTCCACCACCCCTCGAAGGTGCGCTGCGACAGCACGTCGCGCGGGATGCGCGCCTGGTAGAACTCGAACACGGCCTCGTCGTCGAGCAGGATGTCGCGGCGCCGCGAGCGCTCCTCGAGCTGTTCGAGCTCGCGCCGGAACTGCCGGTTGGCGCGGTCGAAGGCCTGCTGCGACTCCCACTCGCCCTCGACGAGCGCGTGACGGATGAACAGCTCGCGTGCGTACTCCGGGTCGACCCGGGCGAACTGGATGCGCCGGCGTGCCACGATCGGCACCCCGAACAGCGTCACCCGCTCGTAGGCGACGGCGGCACCCTGCTTCTTCTCCCAGTGCGGTTCGGAGTAGTTGCGCTTCACCAGGTCGCCCGCGAGCGACTCGGCCCAGGCCGGGTCGATCGCCGCGTTCATGCGGGCGAACAGACGGCTGGTCTCGACGAGCTCGGCGCTCATCACGGCGCTCGGCTGCTTCTTGGCGAGGGTCGAGCCGGGGAAGATCATGAAGCGGGTCTGGCGGGCTCCGAGGTAGTCGCGCTTGGCCTGGTCGCGCAGGCCGATCTGCGAGAGGAGCCCGGAGAGCAGAGAACGGTGGATGCCGTCGGGGTTCACGCTCGGCTCGCCGAGGGTGAGTCCGAGAGGCTTGGCGAGCTGACGCAGCTGCCGGTAGACGTCTTGCCACTCGCGGATGCGCAGATAGTTGAGGAACTCGGCCTTGCACAGGCGGCGGAAGGCGCTCGAACTCAGCTCGCGCTGCTTCTCCTCCAGGTAGTTCCAGAGGTTCAGCAGGGTGAGGAAGTCGCTCGTGGGGTCGGCGAAGCGGGCGTGCAGCTCGTCGGCGCGCCCGCGCTTGTCGAGCGGGCGCTCGCGCGGGTCTTGGATGGTGAGACCGGCCACGATGGCGAGCACCTCGCGGCTGGTGTTCGTGCGCTTCGACTCCACCACCATGCGGGCGAAGCGGGGTTCGATGGGGAGACGGGCGAGGTCGCGGCCGATGCGGGTGAGTTGGGGTGCGTTCGAGGCCGTCGCTGGTTGCGTTTTCGAGGCTGCTGCGGCGCCGTCGGCCTGACGGCCGGCGGGGCTGCCGCCTTTCGCGACGCTGCGCGTCGCGCCAAGCTCGGCGAGAAGATCGAGACCATCCTTGATGCCCCGGGAGTCGGGCGGCTGGAGGAAGGGGAACGAGGCGATGTCGCCGAGGTCGAGCGAGATCATCTGCAGGATGACCGCGGCGAGGTTCGTGCGCAGGATCTCGGGGTCGGTGAACTCGGGCCGCCGCTCGAAGTCCTCCTGCGAGTAGAGGCGGATCGCGATGCCGTCGCTGGTGCGCCCAGAGCGGCCCGAGCGCTGGTTCGCGCTCGCCTGCGAGATCGCCTCGATCGGCAGGCGCTGCACCTTCGACCGCACCGAGTACCGGCTGATGCGCGCGGTGCCGGCATCGATCACGTACTTGATGCCCGGCACCGTGAGGCTGGTCTCGGCGACGTTCGTGGCGAGGACGACCCGGCGACGGACGCCCGGGGTCGAGCTGCGCTGGAAGACTTTGTGCTGGTCGGCGGCGCTCAACCGCCCGTAGAGCGGCAGCACCTCGGTGTCGGCGATGCGCCCGCTCGACGCGAGGCGGCCTCGGAGGGCCTCCTCCGCATCCCGGATCTCGGTCTCGCCCGAGAGGAACACGAGCACGTCGCCCGGGGCCTCGCGGGCGAGCTCGTCGAGGGCGTCACCGATGGCCTCGACGAGGTCTTTGGGCTCGGGGGCGGAGGCGCCGGGTGCGCCGGATGGGCGTGGTGCGCGGGCGGGGCGCTGGTCGATGGCGTCGGCGTCGGCGTCGTCGTCGTCTGGGTCGTCGGTGGGCGCTTCGGGTGCGAGCGGACGGTACCTGATCTCGACCGGGAAGGTGCGACCCGAGACCTCGACGATGGGAGCGGGGCGACCCTCCGCATCCGCGAAGTGACGGGCGAAGCTCTCGGGGTCGATGGTCGCACTCGTGATGACGACCTTGAGGTCGGGGCGGCGGGGGAGGAGCTGCTTGAGGTAGCCGAGGAGGAAGTCGATGTTGAGGCTGCGCTCGTGCGCCTCGTCGATGATGATCGTGTCGTAGCGCGAGAGCATCCGGTCGTGGTTCATCTCATTGAGCAGGATGCCGTCGGTCATCAGCTTGATGCGCGTCGCCTTCGAGGCGCGGTCGGTGAAGCGCACCTGGTAGCCGACGAGCCCGCCGACCTCCTGACCGAGCTCCTCGGCGATGCGCTCGGCGATGGTGCGTGCGGCGAGCCGCCGCGGCTGCGTGTGGCCGATCGACTCTCGGCCGAGCTCGAGGCAGATCTTCGGCAGCTGCGTCGTCTTGCCCGACCCCGTCTCGCCCGCCACGATCACGACCTGGTGGTCACGGATGGCGCGCGCGATCTCGTCCTTCTTCTGGCTGACCGGCAGCTCGGGAGGAAAGACGATGCGGAGGGGGGAGTCGGCAGACATGAGCCTTCCATCCTACGACGGGAGGCCCGTGGGTGCGGCGGGTGGCTCGTAGTGGGGCGCGCGGCGGAAGGCTTCTCGGGTGCTGCCTGCTCGCTGTCGGAGGCCGGGCGTACGCTCTGACCATGAGCGACAGCGAGTTCGAGAAGGCCTGGGGGAGCTGGCACGAGGCCAGGCTGCGCACCGTCACCGCCCCGCACGGCACGGCTTCGCTGGTGGCAACCCACTGGCTGACGGCCGAGCCGCAGCGACTGCACGGGCTCGAAGGGTCGTGGCACCTCGACGACGGGGCGGTCGTGGGCGACGACTTCACCATCGAGGAGGGCGGTGAGACCCTCGTCGGGCGGCTGCTTCTGCGGCACTTCCGGCGCGACGACGACGTCGCCGTGCGGGTGCTCGACCCCGAAGCGACGAGCCGCGCATCCGTCGACGGCATCAGCGCCTACTCTCCCGACGAGGCGTGGGTGCTGAAGGGGCGGTTCACGCCGGCCCCCGTCGACGCCACCGTCGAACTGCACCTCGTCGACGGCTACGTCGAGAGCTCGCGGCTGGCCGGCACCATCGCGCTCGAGGTTGACGGGCGCGAGGTCGAGCTGGTGGCCACGGGCGATGCGAGCGGGATGCTCGTGGTGTTCGGCGACACCACGAACGGCGACGAGACCTACCGCTTCCGCTTCCTCAAGCTGCGGGCCGATGCGGGCGGCGGCGAGATCGAGGTCGACTTCAATCGGGCGTACCTTCCGCCCTGCGCCTTCGCCGACTTCTACGTCTGCCCCTTCCCGCCGCCCCAGAACCGGCTCGACGTGCCGGTTCGGGCGGGCGAGAAGTCCGTGGTGAGAAGTACTGAGGGGAGCGCCGTCGCATGACGAATCGCCTCGCCTCCGCCATCAGCCCGTATCTGAGGTCGCACGCCGAGAATCCGGTCGACTGGTGGGCGTGGGGCGAGGAGGCGTTCGCCGAGGCCCGGCGCCGCGATGTCCCGGTGCTGGTGTCGATCGGCTACTCCACCTGCCACTGGTGCCACGTCATGGCGCGCGAGAGCTTCAGCGACCCTGCGCTCGCCGCCGTGCTGAACGAGCGGTTCGTGGCGGTGAAGGTCGACCGGGAGGAGCATCCTGAGGTCGACTCCGCCTACCTCGCCGCGGCGGGGGCGTTCACGCAGAACCTGGGCTGGCCGCTCAACGTGTTCACGACGGGCGACGCGAAGGTGTTCTACGGGGGCACCTACTCGCCGCCGGTGCCCGTTGACGGGCATCCGTCGTTCCGGCAGGTGCTCGACGCGGTGTGGGAGGCATGGACGGCTCGGCGCGGTGAGGTGGAGACTCTGGCGGGCGAGGTGGCGGCAGCGGTCGGAGCCGCGGGGGCGGCCGACACGGGCCCCGACGTCGCCCTCCCCGGCGCCGAGGCGCTCGCCGGAGCCGTCGGCGAGCTGCTCGAGTACGAAGACACGCAAGACGGCGGGTTCGGCGGAGCACCCAAGTTCCCGGTGGCACCCGTGCTGCGCTTCCTGCTCGCGTCGCCGGCACCGGGGGCGCGGGAGCTCGCCCACCGCACGTTGCGGGCGATGGCGGAGTCGCCGCTGCGCGACGCGGTGGAGGGCGGGTTCTTCCGGTACGCCACCCGCCGCGACTGGAGCGACCCGCACTACGAACGGATGCTCTACGACAACGCCCTGCTGCTCGACGCGTACACGATCGCGTGGGCGCAGGACGCCACGCCCGAGGGCAGCTGGGCCCGCGACACCGCCGCGGGGGTGGCCTCGTTCCTGGTCTCGGTGATGCAGTTGCCCGGGGGTGGTTTCGCGTCGGCGCAAGACTCCGAGAGCACCGTCGACGGGCGCCGCGTGGAGGGCGGGTACTACCTGCTCGACGCCGCCGGCCGCGCGCAGCAGAGCCCGCCGGCGCTCGACGAGAAGGTGCTCACCGGCTGGAACGGGCTCGCCATCTCGGCACTCGCCCGCGCCGGCCTCGCGCTCGACGACCCGGCGCTCATCGCCGCCGCCCGGCACGCCGCCGACTTCCTGCTCGCCGAGCACATGCGGGGCGAGGTGCTCGTGCGTGCCTCGGTCGACGGTGTGGCGTCGGAGGCGCGCGCCACCCTCGAAGACTACGGAATGCTCGCCGAGGGCCTGCTGCGGCTCGGTGCTGCGACCGGCTCGGTGCGGTACGCGGAGGCGGGGCGGATGCTCGTCGACGCGGTGCTCGACGCCGGCTTCTCGGTGCCGGGCGGGGGCGACCCGGTGCTCGGGGCACGGGGGCTCGCGGTGGAGCTCGACCCCTCGGAGGGGGCGTACCCCTCCGGGTCGAGCGCCGTGTGCTCGGCGGCCCTGCTGCTGCACGCGCTTACCGGTCGGCGCGAGTACCGGTCGGCGGTGATATCGGCGGTCTCGCGAGTGGCGCCCCTGGCCGTCACCCGCCCCATCTCGTTCGGCACCACCCTCGAGCTGCTCACCCGCCTCTCCACCCCCTTCGAAGAACTCGTGCTCATCGAGCCCGACGGCGACGCCGTCCCTGCAGGCGGCGGCGCGGGCCCAGACAGCGGCGGCGATGGCGACGGCGCCCGCGAGGAGCGCGCGCCGATGGTGTCTGAGGAGACGCGCATGGCGGCCGAGGGCCTCCGCGCGGCGGTGCGCATGGCGACGAGTGATCTCGTCGCGGTCGCGAGCGAGTCCGCGGCGGCGATGCTCGCCTCGGCGGGCTTCGAGCTCTTCGCCGGCCGCACGGCCCCGTCGGGCGTGCCCACCGCCTACCTCTGCCACGACGCGGTCTGCCGCCTCCCCGCCACCACCGCCTCGGCCCTCGCGGCCGCCCGCTGACCCACCCCGCGGGCAGTTTCTTACTGACAAAGTCCGTGAAGACTGCACTCTTCACGGACTTTCTCCGCAGAAAGTGGCGGGGATGGGGTGGGCCGGGCCGGCGGGCCCCGAGCCCATTTTCTTGCGGACAAAGTCCGTCCAAACCGCATTCCCGACGGACTTTGTCCGCAAGAAAGTGGGGTGGATAGGGGACCCGGATGCGCGGGGCGGATCAGCGGGCGGTGGCGAGAGCCGAGAGGGCGGTGGTAGGGGCTCGGGAAGCCGGATGCGCGGGGCCCGTCTGGGGGGGGGGCTTCGCGCCCACGTTCTCACGGACAAAGTCCGTGTAAACCGCAGTCTTCACGGACTTTGTACGGGAGAACGTGCGCGGGGCGGGGCCGCGCACGCGCCGCGTGTAAGCGGCGCGTCAGCGCCGGGTAAGAGGCCGGGAGGAGAGTCGTGGCAGAGCGAGACGCTCACCTCGAACCTCCCGAAAGGAGACCGCATGTCGACCATGAACCCGAACGCCCGCATCCACGGCGACTGGGCCGTCGAAGCCCACGGACTCGTCAAGGTCTTCGGCGACAACCGCGCCGTCGACGGCGTCGACCTCAGCGTGCGCACCGGCACCGTCTACGGCGTGCTCGGCCCGAACGGCGCCGGCAAGACCACCACCATCCGCATGCTCGCCACCCTGCTGAAGCCCGACGGGGGCGAAGCCACCGTCTTCGGCCACGACATCCGTCGCGAGCCGCAGGTGGTGCGGCAGCTCATCGGCGTCACCGGCCAGTACGCCAGCGTCGACGAGACGCTCAGCGCCACCGAGAACCTCGTGCTGTTCTCCCGCCTCAACGGGCTCAGCCGACGGGATGCGCGCAAGAAGTCCACAGAGCTCCTCGAGGAGTTCGGACTCACAGAAGCAGCCAAACGCCCCCTCAAGAAGTTCTCGGGTGGTATGCGCCGTCGCCTCGACCTCGCCGCCAGCCTCATCTCGCAGCCGCCGCTCATCTTCCTCGACGAGCCCACCACCGGCCTCGACCCGCGCACCCGCGCTCAGATGTGGGACACCATCCGGCGCCTCGTCTCCACCGGGTCGACGGTGCTCCTCACCACCCAGTACCTCGACGAGGCCGACCAGCTCGCCGACCGCATCGCCGTCATCGACCGCGGTGTCGTCGTGGCCGAGGGCACGGCGGATGAGCTGAAGGGCTCGGTCGGCCAGGCCTCGCTGCTGCTGCGCTTGGCCGACGCCGCGAACCTCGAGCGGGCGCGCTTCGCCATCCTCGACGTGCTCGGCGTCGAGTCGGTGCTGAGCCCCGAGGCCGGGCGCGTGACCGCCCCCATGACCGACCCCGACTCGGTCACCGACCTGCTCATCCGGCTGCGGGCCGACGGCATCGCCGTCGCCGAGCTCTCGGTGCAGCAGCCCACCCTCGACGAGGTGTTCCTCGCCCTCACCGGGCACACCGCCGGAGACGGAACGGATGCTGCCGACGCGAGTCGCGCATCCGGAACCGCCGAGGGTGCCGCCCCCGGCGACGCAGCCGCCGCATCCGAACTCGAACTGGAGACCAGCCGATGACCACGACCATCGCCCCCGCCACCATCGCCCCCGGGGCCAGCCGCACCCTCAAGAACCACGTCAGCATCGCGCAGACCGTGCAGAACTCGTTCAGCATGGCGGCTCGCGGGCTCATCAAGATCAGGCGCACGCCCGAGCAGCTCATCGACGTGACGCTGCAGCCGATCATCTTCACGCTGATGTTCACGTACATCTTCGGTGGGGCGATCGCGGGCAGCATCGCCGACTACCTGCCGCAGCTCATTCCGGGCATCCTCGTGCAGACCGTGATCACCACGTCGGTCGTGACCGGCATCCAGCTGCGCGAAGACATGGACAAGGGCGTGTTCGACCGCTTCAAGTCGCTGCCCATCGCCCGCATCGCACCGCTGGCCGGCGCGCTGCTCGCCGACACCGTGCGCTACGCCATCGCCACCACGCTCACCTTCACGATGGGCGTGATCATGGGATACCGCCCGGGCGGCGGCTTCGGGTTCGTGGTGCTGGCGGGGCTGCTCGTCATCGCCTGCTCGTGGGCGATCAGCTGGATCTTCGCGTTCTTCGGCGTCATCGCCCGCAGCGCGTCGAGTGTGCAGGGCATCTCGTTCCTGGTGCTGTTCCCGCTGACGTTCCTGTCGAACGCGTTCGTGCCCGTCGACACGCTGCCGACGTTCCTGCAGTGGTTCGTGAACATCAACCCGGTGTCGCACCTCGTGACGGCCGTGCGCGACCTCGCGAACAACGGCATGTGGACGAGCGACGCGTGGATCTCGCTGCTCGGCGCCGCGATCATCGTCGCGATCTTCGCGCCGCTCACGGTGCGGGCGTACATGAAGAAGGCGTGAGCGCGGGCCGCGCAGTGCGGGTGGCGCGTGCGCGGCGTGGGTGGCGCGTGCGCGGCGCGTGCGGGCGCGGTGGCGTCCGGGCCCCGCGGTGGGTGGCTTCGAGCCGGCCTGCCGCGGGGTTTCGCTGTTTCCGTGCGGGGTTCGGCGAGGGTGGAAGTCGTCTGCGGGCGGGGTCAGTGCCAGCCCCACGACCACGGGGCGGGGGTGGCGAGAAGTGCGGCGATGCGGGCGGGCCGCTCGGCGGCGGGCACAGCTGCGGCGGATGCGCGGGCAGCGGCGAGCGGGTCGGGGGCGGATGCGCGGGCCGAGTCGAGCAGGTGGGGGCCGGATGGGGCGGCGGATGCGCGGTCGGCGGCGAGCGGGTCGGGGGCGGATGCGCCGTCGGCGGGGGCGGCGGGATGGGGGTGGGCGAAGCGGGTGAGGAGGGCGTCGAGGTGGAGGGCGGGGGAGTCCTGGCGGGCGCCCATCGACTCGGCGAGGGCGAGGAGCTCGAGGGTGAGCTCGGGGTGGAGGGGGTGCACCCAGACGGCGAGTCCGATGACGGAGGCGCCGAGCACGGGGTGGTCGACACGTCCGCCCAGGCGGAGGGTCGCCAGGGTGCGCGAACGCAGACGGCGAGCCAGCGTGAGGCGCTCTGCGGCGAAGTGGGCGGCGGCCGTGCCGCGGGCGTCGGCCTCGGCGGCGGGCGCCCCGAGGTTCGAGATGGCCATCGGGGAGGACGTGACTGCCCCGTCCGCGGCACCGGCGGCCACCGCGCGGCCGGTGGCGGTGCTTGCGTCCACCGCGCCGGCCGCCGCACCACCCAAGCCACCCGCCGCGCCACCCAAGCCACCCGCGCACGCGTCCGTGAGCGCCGCGGCGAGCAGGTGCGGGGCGTCGAGGGTCTGGGCGACGAGGGCCGCCGAGAGCACGATGAGGTACCAGGGGGAGGCGCGCATGCGCGGGGCGGAGGCGAAGGTGTCGATGGCGCGGGCGTAGTACTCGCGGGCCTCGGCGAAGCGGCCCTCGGCGCGGGCGAGCTCGGCGAGGCCGGAGTTGCCTATCGCGGCGATGTCGACGCCGTCGCTCTCACCCGGGCTCACCACGAGCCGCTCGAACACTTCTCGCGCCGCCTCGAACTCGCCCGTGGCGATCTGGTTGCTGGCGATCACCCACTCGATCTGCCGCAGGTCGTCGGCGGCGCCGAGCCGTGCGAGACCGAGACGGGCCTGCTCGGCCCAGCGCAGCGCATCCGTCGGCTCGTTGCTCTGGCTGTGCAGGGCGCCGAGCATCTGCGCGGCCATCGCCCCGCCCCAGGTGTCGTCGAGCGACTCGGCGAGGCGGGCGGCAGCACGGGCGTAGGCCACCGCATCCGCCCGGCGCCCCTCGTTCTCGGCCCAGACGCTGCCCATGATCGTGCCGAGCAGCGCGGTGGGCCGGTGCGACGAGCCCATGGCCACCTCGACGCGCGAGCGCAGCAGGTTCTCGTCTCCCGACGCCAGCAGCACGCCCGCCATCGTCGCCAGGCGCTCGTCGGCCGGCGGATGCTCGCGTACCAGACGCCTCAGCTGCGACAGCGGCCGAACCGCGAAGCGCAGATCGATCAGCAGGTTCGTCGCCACGACCACCACGAGCCCGGTCGTGAGCAGGTCGCGCCGCGACGCCTCGGGCTTGTACCCCTGCAGCACCTCGTAGACGGGCCGGCTGAACGCCAGCACCTCACTGTGCGCGCTTCGCAGCGACCAATAGTAGCCGAGTAGCGCGAACACCGACGCGACGACCTCGTCGCGCCCGGCGTCGATGGCGCGGCGAAGGAGGTCGATGAGGTTGTCCTCCTCGACGGCGATCGCCGCGAAGGTCTCGACCTGCCGAGCACCGTCGGTGTCGGGCAGCAGGCGGAGCGCCAGCCCGTCGGCCCAGCCGAACAGGCCGTCGCGCACCGCGTCTCGCCGGCCTTCACGCTCGAGCTGCTGCTGTCCGAACTCGCGCACCGTCTCGAGCATGCGGTACCGCATGCCGACCGGCCCCTCGACCATCGATACGAGCGACTGCGATACCAGCGCGTCGAGAAGGTCGAGCGCGGCGAGCTCGTCGACGCCCAGCACCGCAGCCGCGCCTTCGAGGCCGAAACCGTCGGCGAACTCGGAGAGACTCGCGAGGGCGCGCTGCTCGTCGCGGCCGAGCAGGTTCCAGCTCCACTCGATCACCGCGAACAGCGTGCGGTGCCGCTCGGGCGCGGAACGATCGCCGCCCGCCAGCAGCACGAAGCGGTTCGACAGCCTGCGCTCGATCTCGTCGATCGACAGCGAACGGATGCGCGCCGCCGCCAGCTCGATGGCCAACGGCAGGCCGTCCAGGCGAGAGCACAGCCGCGCCACGGTATCGAGGGGGAGGAGCGCGTCGGGGCGGGCGGCCGTGGCCCGGTCGACGAAGAGCTGTACGGCGGGGTCGTCGAGCTGGGCGGGGGAGCCCGGCGGGAGGGAGCCGAGCGGGGCGACTGAGGAGACAGAGGAGACAGAGGTGACGGATGCTGCTGCCGCCGCACTCCCCGCTTCACCCGCACCGCCCGCTCTCGCATCCGCACCGCCCGCTGCACCCGCTGTCGCCCCCGCGGCGGCTGCGGCGGCTGCACCCGCCCCGCCCGCTGCCCCCGCGCCGCCCGCCCCGCCCGCGGCACGCCCGAGCGGCGGCAGCGCGTAGACCCGCTCGCTCGAGATGGCGAGCGGTGTGCGGCTCGTGGTGAGCACGGTCAGCTCGGGCAGCTCGCCCGTGAGCTCGGCGCACCACGCGGCGGCCGCCTCGACGAGGTGCTCGCAGTTGTCGACGACGAGCAGGGTGCGCCGTTCGCCGAGCCGGTTCAGGATGCGCGTGCGCAGATCGGCCCGCACCACCTGGTCTCCGATGCGTCGGCTCGTCGCCACCTCTCTGATGCCGAGGGCCGCAGCGAGCGCGAACACCACGTCGTCTCCCGACCGTACACCGGCGAGTTCGACGACGACGATCGACTCGAACGCTCCGGACGCCGCCGCACGCGCGGCGAGCTCGTGCACGATGCGGGTCTTGCCGAGTCCGCCGGGCCCGAGCACGGTGATGACGCGGGAGCGGTGAAGGAGCTGTTCGAGCGCGACGAGGTCGTCGTCGCGGCCGATGAGCTCGTTGGGTGCCGCCCGCACGCCCCGCACGATCGCGGCGGGGGCGGAGAGCGTGAGACGAGAGGAGATGAGGGCAGGTGCTTCAGGCGCCTCCGGCCCCGTCGCCGTCGCCGTCGCCGATCTTCCCGCCGGGCGAGGCACCGGGGCCGGCGACGATGCGAACGCCGGCGCCTCGCCCTCCCGCCCGAGCAGCTCGAGGTTCAAGGCCTGGAGTTCAGGGGACGGGCTCGTCCCGAAAGCCTCCTGCACAGCTGCCCGGAAGTCGGCGAACGCCTCGAGCGCCTCGGTCGGCCTGCCGAGCGCGTCGAGCGCCTGCATCAGCAGCAGCCGGGCGCTGTCATCGAAGGGCGCGAGCACGGTCAGCCGCTCGGCGAGCTCCTCCGCCTCGTGGGCTCGCCCGAGTCGCACAGCCGCCGTCGCCTGGGCCATCGTGAGACCGTGCGAGGCGACCGCCGCGCGGTGACGGAGGGCATCGGCCACCGCGGTCTCGCCGAGATCGGCACCGGGCTCTCCGCTCCACAGTGTGAGCGCGTCGCGTGCGAGTGCGTGCGCTCGGGCGTCGTCGCCGTCGTCGAGCGCTGCCCGCGCTCGATCGAGGCCGAGCTCGGCGGCACCGAGGTCGATCTCGTCGGGCTCGACGCCGAGTCGGTAGCCGGAGGGCAGCGACTCGACGACCTCGTCGCCGACCGCCGCGCGCAGGCGCGACACCAGGGTCTGCAGCGCTGCCTTCGCGCCTCCCGGTGGGGAGTCGCCCCAGACCTCGTCGATGAGCTGGGTCGGGGCCAGCGGTCGGGGAGCCGCGAGGGCGAGCGCCGCGACGAGCGTTCTCGCTCGCACGCCGGCCGGCTCCAGCCGTTCGCCGGCGGCGGCGAGCACCGCGACGGGCCCGAGCACGGTCACCCGCACGGGGCCCGTGTGCCCGGTGGCGCTCGAGTGCCTGGCATCGCTCACGCACAAAGCCTAGGCGGTGCCACCGACGCGCATCTGCTCCCGCACCCCGCGCATCCGCCCGTCCGCTCCTCCGTGCACAGGCGCTGAGCAGCCTCCCGTGCGACACTGGAGGCAAGGCCGCCGAGCGGCCTCCGGACGAGGGCGCAGTACCCGGCACGCGACAAGACTGACCATCCAGGGAGTGGACTGTCATGTCATGGATCGTGCTCATCGCATCCGGTGTTCTCGAGGCCGTCTGGGCCACCGCGCTCGGCAAGTCGCAGGGCTTCACGAAGCTGTGGCCGACCGTCGTCTTCGGCGTGGGACTGCTCGCTTCGATGGGCGGGCTCGCCTATGCGCTCCGCACCATCCCCGTCGGCACCGGCTACGCGGTGTGGGTCGGCATCGGGGCCTCGCTGACCGTCATCTACGGCATGACCTTCGGCGGCGAGGGCTTCTCGCTCGTGCGCGCGCTGCTCGTGCTCGGCATCGTCGCCTGCGTGATCGGCTTGAAGCTCACGCACTGAGCCGGTGGGCGACAGCGAGCGGATGCTCGATGCGGCTCACGCGTCGCAGCCCACGCCGCCGCCACCGCCACCGCTCACCGTGGCTGCCGCGCGCCGCCCGCGTGGTCGCCGCCGCCCGCCACCCACCGCCCCCGCGGCGGCCACCGCCCACGTGGTCGCCGTCGCCCGTCGCCCACCGCCCACGTGGTCGCCGCCGCGCCGCCCCCGCGGCGGCCGTCGCCCGCCGCTCACGTGGTCGCCGCCGCGCCGCCCCCGCGGCGGCCGTCGCCCGCCGCTCACCGGGCCGCCGCCGCGCGCCGCGCGCCGCTCACCGGGCCGCCCCCGCAGCTCACCGGGCCGCCGCCGCGCGCCGCCCGCAGCTCACGCGAGCAGATACACCGCCCCCAGCGACAGGGCGGCGATCAGGGCCCACGATGCGAGCCCCACGATGAGAGCCCGCCACCCGGTGCGGGCCAGGGCCCGGAAGCGGATGTTCGATCCCAGCGCGAACAGCGCCAGCGAGAACAGGATGGTCTGCACCACGTCGGCGACCTCGAGCACGGCGCCGGAGGCGGTGTCGTCGAGGAGGGGCACGACGACGGTACGGGCCAGCATGGCGAGGATGAAGCCCACGATGAACAGGGGCACGATGGGCGGCCGCTTCGTGGCCGGGCGGTCGACGATGTCGGGGTGGCCCGCGGGCAGCGCCGCGTTGCGGGCGTCTCGCCGCCGCTCCACCAGACCCACCACCGCCACCATCGGTGCGAGGGTCAGCACCCGGGTGAGTTTCACCACGACCGCCGCGGCCAGCGCCGCCGGCCCCGCGATCTGCGCGGTGGCGACGACCTGACCGACGTCGTGCACGCTGAGGCCCACCCATACGCCGAAGTCTTCGGTCGAGAGCCCGAGCGGGATGCGCAGTACCGGCAGCACGAAGATCGCCAGCGTGCCGCAGAGGGTGACAAGCGCGATGGGCGTGGCGGTGTCGTCGTCTTTGCTGCGGGTGACCGCGCTCATCGCCCCGACCGCCGAGGCGCCGCAGATGGAGAAGCCGGCCGCGACGAGGATCGGCTGGGTGCCGGGGAGGCCGAGCAGCTTTCCGAACCACAGCGTGGCGAGGAAGGTGATGGTGACGACCAGCACGATGACGACGATGGTCTCCCCGCCGAGACCGGCGATGTCGACGAGGCTGAGTTTCAGCCCGAGCAGCACGATGCCGATGCGCAGCAGCCGTCTCGCCGCCACTGCGATGCCGGGCTTCAGCGCGCCATCGAGGAGGCGCTGCACGGCCGGGACCTGCCCGGCCACCATGCCGAGCCCCACCGCCGCCGTGAGCTGCGGCACCACGGGGAACGCCAGATGGAGGCCGAAGGCGAGCGCGGCCGCGCCACCCGCCACGAGCAGCCCGGGAAGGGCGAGCCGAGCCGCCGTCCCGCGGCTCAGCGCCACGTGGGCAACCAGTAGTGGAGGCTGAGGAACCAGGACGGAATGGGCATCGCCGTCCACACCGGCAGGAACCAGGCCGACACGAGCACGCAGAGGGCGAGGAACGCGCCGACGACGAGCAGGGCCCTGGTGCGCTGCGGTCTCGGGTCGCCCCGTGAGCCGAGTGCGAGCCCGATGACGAAGGCGAGCCCGAGGATCATGTAGGGCTCGAAGGCGATCGTGTAGAACTGGAACACCGTGCGGTTGATGTAGAGCAGCCACGGCAGGTACCCGGCGACCATGCCCATGAGGATGAGCCCGACCTGCCACTCCCGCTTCACGACGAGGCGGTAGACGAGGTAGAACAGCGCTGCAGTGGCGCACCACCAGATGATGGGATTCGCGATCGAGGTGATGTTCTCGTAACAAGTCTGTCCGCCGCAGACGCTGTCGTCGACCTGGTTCACATACATCTGCGTGGGCCGCACGAGGAACAGCCAGCTCAGCGGGTTCGCCTGATACGGGTGAGGCGAGTGCTCGTTGACGTGGTAGTTGTACACCGCCGTCTCGAGGTGCCAGAAGTTCTGCACCGCGAGCGGCACCCACGACAGCGCACCCGTCCATTCGCCGTTGTTGCTCTGCGCCCAGGTGCGGTACATGCCGCCGGAGGTGGCGAACCAGCCGGCCCAGGTGATCAGGTAGCTCACCAGCGCGAGCGGCACGAGCAGCAGGAACGTGACGGGGCCCTGCTTCAGCACGGCCGAGCTGAACCAGAACGGGATGCCGAGCCGGCGCCGCGCCAGGGCGTCGACCACGATGAGGTACACGCCGAACGCGGCGAGGAAGTACAGGCCGGACCACTTCACCGAGGAGGCGAGCCCGAAGGCCACCGCGGCCGCGAGCACCCAGGGCCGGTTCCACAGCACCGGCCCCCACTCGGGCACGGCTCCCGTGCCCTTCTCCCGTGCCGCGACGGCGGCCGCCAACCTCGTGGCGTGCCACTGCCGGTCGAGCAGCACCGCGCCGAAGCCGAGCAGCAGGAACAGCGCCGAGATGCCGTCGAGGATGCCCACCCGGCTCATGACGATGGCGTGCCCGTCGATGGCGAGGAGGAACCCGGCGATGGTGCCGAGCAGCGTCGAGCGCAGCAGCATCGTGCCGATGAGGGCGGTGAGGAGCACGAGCAGGATGCCGCAGACCGCGACCGAGAACCGCCAGCCGAAGGAGTTGTCGGGCCCGAACAGCGCCATGCCGGCGCCGATCACCCACTTGCCGAGCGGCGGATGCACGGCGAACGACGGATCCGTCTTGAACAGGTCGGCGCCGCCCGCGGCGAACTGCGCGTCGACGTCGGCGGGCCAGCTCGCCTCGTAGCCGAGGTTCCAGGTCGACCAGCCGTCTTTGACGTAGAAGGTCTCGTCGAAGACCAGGGAGTGCGGGTGACCGAGGTTGACCAGCCGCAGCACGGCGGCGAGCAGCGTGACGGCGATCGGCCCGCCCCAGCGCCAGAGGCGCTCGCGTGCCGGGGTGGCCATGAGCCGCAGCCACCAGTCGTCGAGCCGCGACCCGGTGGGCCCGGTGTAGCCGGCCGCCTCGGGTGCGGGCGACGAATCGGCGTCGGTCGCCACCTCTGTGCTCACCCGGCCATGCTAACGGGCAGAGGGTGTGCGCATCCGTCACCCGGGCATCCTGTGGACGGTCTCGGGCTGATGGGAGACTGTGGAGATGTTAGTACTCGCGGCGACGCCCATCGGCAACCTCAAAGACGCCTCGCAGCGACTCGTCGAACTGCTGGAGTCGGCGGAGGTGGTCGCCGCCGAAGACACCAGGGTCACGGCCAAGCTGCTGCGCGCTCTCGGCATCGAGAACCGACCACGCCTCATCCCGGTGCACGAGCACAACGAGCGCGAGAAGGCGGCATCGCTCGTCGAGCTCGCACGCGACGGCGACCTCGTGCTGGTGAGCGACGCCGGGATGCCCGCGGTCTCCGACCCCGGGTACCAGCTCGTCGTCGCCGCGATCGACGCCGGAGTCGACGTGACCGTCGTGCCCGGGCCCTCCGCCGTCGTCACCGCACTCGCGCTGTCGGGACTGCCGACCGACCGCTTCACCTTCGAGGGATTTCTGCCGCGGAAGCAGGGGGAGCGGCTGGCGACGTTCCGCGAGCTCGCGCGCGAGCGCCGCACCATGGTGTTCTTCGAGTCCCCCAACCGCATCGCCGACGCGCTCGCCGATCTCGCCACCGTGCTCGGCCCCGACCGCCGGGTCGCCGTGGTGCGCGAGCTCACGAAGCTGTACGAGGAGGCGAAGCGGGGCACCGCATCCGAGCTCGCCGAATGGGCTGCGGCCGGGGTGAAGGGGGAGATCTGTCTCGTGGTGGCGGGTGCGGCCGCCCTCGAGATCGACCTCGCCACCGGGGTCGAGCAGGTGCTCGAACTCGTCGCCGACGGACAGCGGATGAAGGATGCCGCGGCCGCCATCGCAGAGGCCACCGGTCTCGGCCGTCGCGATCTCTACGAAGGAGCCCTGGAGGCCCGGCAGCGCTGAGGCGCCGCGTCGAGCTCTTTCGATTACTCACGCTATTCCGACTATAGGAATAGCGTGACAAATGATGAAATCCCACCCTAAGGTGGTGCGTGTCAGGGCCGACGGCGTGCGTCTCGCCCGGGAAGGACACGATGAAGCTGCTCCGGGTCGGTCGAGCGGGAGCCGAGAAGCCCGGCGTGCTCGCCGGAGACGATTCCTGGGTCGATCTCTCCGACGTCGTCGGCGACTTCGACGAGGAGTTCTTCGGTTTGGGCGGTCTCGACCGCATCCGTCCCGTGGTGGAGCGGCGCTTGGCCTCTGGCGAAGGCCGGCTCCCGCTCGAGGGTCTCCGCGTCGGAGCGCCGATCGCGCGCCCCCACCAGATCCTCTGCGTGGGCCTCAACTACGCCGACCACGCGGCCGAGACCGGGCAGGCCGTGCCGGCGGAGCCCATCCTCTTCACCAAGTCGCCCAACACGCTGGTGGGGCCCTTCGACGACGTGCGCCTGCCGCGCGGGGCGACGAAGGCCGACTGGGAGGTCGAGCTCGGCATCGTCATCGGCCGTCGCACGAGCTACCTCGACAGCACCGAGGATGCGCGCAACGCGATCGCGGGCTACACCCTGGTGAACGACGTGAGCGAACGCGCCTTCCAGCTCGAGCGCGGCGGCCAGTGGCTGAAGGGCAAGTCGGCCGAGACCTTCAACCCGGCCGGGCCGTGGCTCGTCACCCCCGACGAGATCGACGACGTGCTGGACCTCGCGATGTGGCTCGACGTGAACGGCGTGCGCCGGCAGGACGGGTCGAGCTCGACCATGATCTTCGACCCGCTCACGATCGTGCACTACGTGAGTCAGTTCCTCGTGCTCGAGCCGGGCGACCTCATCAACACCGGAACGCCCCCCGGCGTCGGGATGGGGCTGACCCCTCCCGTGTGGCTGCAGGAGGGCGACGTGATGGAGCTCGGCATCGCCGGGCTCGGCACCCAGCGCCAGACGGTGGTCGGTGCGCGATGAGGGCCCTCGTCATCACCGGCCCCGGTCGGGCCGAGGTGCAGGAGGTCGCCCCTCCCGTCGCCGTTCCCGGCGAGGTCGTCGTCGACGTGGCCCGCGCGGGCATCTGCGGCACCGACGTCGAGTTCTTCACCGGCGAGATGCAGTACCTGCACGACGGCAACGCGAGCTACCCCATCCGCATCGGCCACGAGTGGATGGGCACGGTGACCGACATCGGCGACGGCGTCGACCCTTCGTGGCTCGGCGCGCGCGTGACCGGCGACACCATGCTCGGCTGCGGCACCTGCCGTCGCTGCCGGAGCGGCTACCAGCGGGTGTGCGCCTCGCGCACCGAGCTGGGCGTGCGCGGCGGCCGACCGGGCGCCCTCGCCGACCAGGTCGCCGTGCCCGCCACCGCCCTCCACCGCCTTCCCGACGCCGTCGACGACGCGGCGGGCGCGCTCGTCGACGTCTCAGCCGTCGGCGTCCTCGGTGGCTCGCCGGGGCTCGACGGCACCATCGCCGCGGACGCCGCCGCCCCGGGCGCACCCGCCGCCCCTCACACCATCACCACCGCAGAAGGAGCACTCCGCCGATGAGAAGAGCACTGGTCACCGGAGGTATGAGCGGCCTCGGCGCGGCCTCGGCGACGCGGTTGCGCGCCGACGGCATCGAGGTCGTGACGGGCGACATCGCCCCGGGTGCCGACGTGCACCTCGACGTCTCCGACCCCGCCTCGATCGAACGGGCGGTCGCCGATGCGGGCCCCGTCGACATCCTCATCAACTCCGCAGGCATCGTGGGGCCGAACGCCCCGCTGCTCGACACCACGCCCGAGCAGTGGCACTCGGTGCTCGCCGTCAACGTCGTGGGGGTGGCGGGGATGATGCGCGCGGTCGTGCCCGGCATGGTGGAGCGCGGCTGGGGGCGCGTGGTGAACTTCGCGAGCATGGCCGGCAAGGACGGCAACCCGAATTTGTCCATCTACTCGGCCTCGAAGGCCGCGGTCATCGCGCTCACCAAGTCGTCGGGCAAGGAACTCGCGACCACGGGCGTGATCGTGAACGCCATCGCCCCGGCCGTGATCGCCACGCCGATGAACGACACGACGGCGCCCGAGGTGCTCGCGCACATCACCAGCCTCATCCCCATGAAGCGGGTGGGCCGTCCGGAGGAGGTCGCCGAGCTGGTCGCCTGGCTGAGCTCCGACGGCGTGAGCTTCTCGACCGGCGCCGTCTACGACATCAGCGGCGGGCGCGCGACCTACTGAGTCGCGGCGGGCGGCGGCCGCGGGCGGCGGGCGCCGGGGGCGGCGGGGAGCGGGCACGCCCTGTGCCCCGCACCGCGCGCCGCGGCCCGCGGTCGCGGCACTCAGCGCGCCGCGCCCACGATCTCCACGATCTCGGGCACCCGCTCGACGAGCTCGCCGAGCGGCAGCCTGAAGGCGAGCGCGCTCACGCTCACCGCCCCGGCGACCCGGCTCTCGCCGGCCGGATGCACGGGCACCGCCACGCAGTTCACCCCCGGCTCGTTCTCCTGGTCGTCGACGGCGAAGCCGCGCGCCCTGGTCTTCTGCAGCTCGGCCCAGAGGGCCGGCACGGTCGTGATGGTCTGGGGTGTGCGGGCCGGGAGGGGCGTCGAGGGGCCGGCTCCGAGCATCCGTCGGAGGTCGGACTCCGAGCCGACGGTCTGCGCGAGCAGCAGCTTGCCGACGGCCGTGCGGTAGGCCGGGTTCCGCCCGCCCACCATCGAAGTGAGCCGCACGGCTCCGCCGTCGGGGTCTTCCTTCGCGCGGTACACCACGTCGGTGCCGTCGAGCACCGCGTAGTGGGCGGTCTCGCCGAAGCGCTCTGTGAGGGCGCGGAGCACGGGCGCGATGCGCACCGTGTCGGGCCGCGCCTCGTGGTGCCGCAGCGCGAGTCTGATGAACTCGTCGCCCAGCACGTAGCGACCGCGCTCGCTCTGGTCGGCGAGCCCCGCGCGACGGAGCGCGGTCAGCGCGCGGTGGATGGTGGGCTTCGGGCTGGCGAGCCGCTGCGCGAGCTCGTCGAGCGACACGGCGGTCGGATGCTCGGCGAGCTCGAGCAGCACGGCCAGCACCCGGTCGGCACCGACCAGGCGCTCGGGGCTGTCGCTCGCGGGTGGCTCGACGCTCATCTGCGGCTCCGTTCGGTCGATGCTCACGACGCCGCCGCCGCTCGCTCCCTTCAGACTATCGGAACCGGATTCCGGAGCTCGGGCGAGCGAGTGATCCGGTCGGACGTCGATGTCGGCGAGCGGCGCAGCGGGCCCGACGGTGGTTGGCTTGAGGGGTAACGGATGCGGGAGGTCGCGATGACGAAGGCAGTGCGGTTCGAGGAGTACGGCGGCAGCGAGGTGCTGAAGGTCGTCGAGGTCGAACGACCCGAGCCCGGGCCGGGTGAGGTGCGGGTGTCGGTCGTGGCGTCGTCGGTGAACCCGGGGGAGGCGAAGATCCGGTCGGGGGAGCTGCACGAGATGTTCCCCACCACCTTCCCCTCCGGTGAGGGCAGCGACTTCGCCGGGCGCGTCGAGCGCCTGGGCGACGGGGTGACGGGAGTGAGTCTCGGCGACGAGGGGATCGGCTTCAGCGACACCAGGTCGGCGCACGCCACCGACGTGGTGGTACCGGTCGAGAACATCGTGCCGAAGCCCGACGCCGTCACCTGGGAGGAGGCGGCGACACTGTACGTCGCCGGCACCACCGCGGTCGCCGCGGTGCGCGCGGTCGAGGTCGAGCCGGGCGACGTGGTCGTGGTGGCAGGGGCGACCGGAGGCGTCGGCGCGTTCGCCGTGCAGCTCGCCAAGCACGCCGGGGCGACGGTGATCGGCACCGCCCGCGCCGATGACGCCGACGTGCTGCGGTCGTGGGGGATCGTGCCAGTGGAGTACGGAGACGGCGTGGCCGTGCGCATCCGTGATGCGGTCGCCGCGCTGCCGGGCGGCGGCGAGGCCGGGGGCGTCGACGCCTTCATCGACACGGTGGGCGCCGGCAACGTCGAGCTCGCCCTGGAACTCGGCGTCGCGCCCGAGCGCATCGACACGATCGCCGATTTCGACGCCGCCCGAACCCACGGGGTGAAGGCAGACGGCAATGCCGCAGGCGGCGGTGCCCGCACGCTCGCCGAGCTCGCCGCACTGATCGTCGAGGGCGCCCTCACGGTGCCCGTCGACACCATCTATCCGCTCGAGCGGGTTGCCGAGGCCTACGACCACCTCGCCGAGCGGCACGTGGTGGGCAAGGTCGTGCTGCGCATGGAGTGAGCGCGCGGGCGAGCCCGGGCCCGCCGCGCGCCCGGGCTGGCCCGCCCGTCACACAAGCCGGGCCCACCCGGCCCGACCTTTAGGATGGTGAGCATGTCCGACGGCTCCTCCTTCTACGTCACCACGCCGATCTTCTACGTGAACGACGTGCCCCACATCGGGCACGCCTACACCGAGGTCGCTGCCGACGTGCTGGCCCGCTGGCACCGACAGTCCGGCGACGACACCTGGTTCCTCACCGGCACCGACGAGCACGGGCAGAAGATCCTCCGCACCGCGACCGCCAACGGCGTCACCCCGAAGGAGTGGGCCGACAAGCTGGTGGCCGAGGCCTGGGAGCCGCTGCTTCAGACCATCGACATCTCGAACGACGACTTCATCCGCACCACCGAGCCGCGGCACGAGAAGAACGTTCAGCTGTTCCTGCAGCGCCTGCACGACGCCGGTCACATCTACACCGGCGAGTACGAGGGCTACTACTGCGTCGGCTGCGAGGAGTACAAGCAGCCCTCCGACCTCGTCGACGGCACCGGGCAGTACGAGGGCGTGCTGGTCTGCGCCATCCACTCGAAGCCGGTGGAGCTGCTCAAGGAGCGCAACTACTTCTTCCGCATGAGCGCCTTCCAAGACCAGCTGCTGGAGCTCTACAAGTCGCGCCCCGACTTCGTGCAGCCCGAGAGCGTGCGCAACGAGATCGTCTCGTTCGTCAGCCGCGGCCTCACAGACCTCTCCATCTCACGCCAGACCTTCGACTGGGGCATCAAGGTGCCGTGGGACGACTCGCACGTCGTCTACGTCTGGTTCGACGCCCTCCTCAACTACGCCACGGCCGCGGGTTACGGCTACGACGAGGAGAAGTTCGCCCGCCTCTGGCCCGCCACCCACATCGTGGGCAAAGACATCGCCCGGTTCCACGCCGTGATCTGGCCGGCCATGCTGATGGCCGCCGGGCTCGAGGTGCCGAAGCAGGTCTACGGCCACGGTTGGCTGCTGGTCGGCGGCGAGAAGATGTCGAAGTCGAAGCTCACGGGCATCGCCCCCGAGCAGATCACCGACACCTTCGGTTCCGACGCGTTCCGCTACTACTTCCTGCGCGCCATCAACTTCGGTCAAGACGGCTCCTTCTCCTGGGAAGACCTGTCGGCCCGCTACCAGGCCGAGCTCGCCAACGGCTTCGGCAACCTCGCCTCGCGCGTCGTCGCCATGGTCACCCGCTACTTCGACGGTGTCGTGCCTGCCCAGGTCGAGGGAGCGGTGACGGATGCGGAACGCAGCATCCGGGACACCGAGCGCCGCGTGACCGCCGCCGCCGACGAGGCCATCGAACGCCTCGCCGTGCACGAGGCGATCGCCCGCATCTGGGAGCTCGTCGACGAACTGAACGGCTACATCACCACGCAGGAGCCGTGGGCACTCGCGAAAGATCCGGCGAACGCCGATCGGCTCGCCACCGTGCTGAACACGGCGGTGCGCGGTCTCGGCACCCTCGCCGTGCTGCTCTCCCCGGTCGTGCCCGAGGCAGCGGCCAAACTGTGGACGGCCCTGTCGGGTTCCGGTACGGTGCAGGAGCAGCCCATCCGTGCCGCCTTCGACTGGACGGGCGGGCCGCGCGTTACCCCCCTCGAGGCGCTCTTCCCGCGCATCGAGGTCGAGGCCACCGCGTGAGTTCCGCGAGCGACGCCCAGCCCTCGAGCGCGCCGAGCCCGAGCGGCGAGGGGCAGCCCGCCTTCCTGCGTGAGCGCGAGCCCTCCGACCGCACCGAGCAGGCCTACCCGCCGCTGCCCGAGGCGCTCGTGGTGCCGGTCTACGACAACCACACGCACCTCGAGATCGCCCACGGCCTCGACCCCATCGACTACCACGAGCAGCTCGACCGGGCCTCCGCGGTCGGCGTGCGGGGTGTCGTGCAAGTCGGCACCGACCTCGAGACCTCGCGCTGGTCGGCCGAACAGGCCGCCAAGGAGCCCCGGATGCTCGCCGCCGTCGCCCTGCACCCCAACGAGGCTCCCGTGTACGACGAGGCGGGCGGGCTCGACGACGCGCTCGCCGAGATCGCCGAGCTCGCCTCCTGGCCGCGCGTGCGCGCGGTGGGGGAGACCGGGCTCGACTTCTACCGCACCGGAGACGAGGGGCGGGCCGCCCAGTACCGCTCGTTCGAGGCGCACATCGAGATCGCCAAAGAGAACGGCATCGCGCTGCAGATCCACGACCGCGACGCGCACGCGGAAGTCATCGCGACTCTGCAGCGGGTGGGTGCGCCCGAGCGCACGGTCTTCCACTGCTTCTCGGGCGACGCCGAGCTGGCCGAGATCTGCGCCGAGAACGGCTGGTACATGTCGTTCGCCGGCAACGTCACCTTCAAGAACGCGGGCAACCTGCGCGAGGCGCTCGAGGTGGCGCCGCGCTCGCTCCTCCTGGTCGAGACGGATGCCCCCTACCTCACGCCGATGCCCTACCGCGGGCGGCCCAACGCGCCCTATCTCGTGCCGCACACGCTGCGCGCCATGGCGGCGCACCTCGGCACCGACGTGTCGATGCTCGCCGCGCAGATCTCGTCGAACACCGAGCTGGTCTACGGCCGCTGGGAGGACGAACCGGTGCAGGCGTCGTGAGCGACGCATCCGTGAGTCTGCTGGGGCCGGCAGAGATCCGCGACCTGGCGGCGCTGCTCGACCTCACGCCCACGAAGAAGCTCGGTCAGAACTTCGTCATCGACGCCAACACGGTGCGCAAGATCGTGCGCGTGGCGCGGGTCGAGGCGGGTGACACGGTGGTGGAGATCGGGCCGGGGCTCGGCTCACTCACCTTCGGGCTGCTCGAGGCGGGCGCGTCGGTCGTCGCCGTCGAGATCGACGGGCGGCTCGCGGCGCAGCTGCCGCTGACCGCCGCGCAGCTCGCGCCCGACGCCCTGCTCACCGTCGTGCATGACGACGCGATGCGCATCCTGTCGCTCCCCGACGAGCCGTCGAGGCTCGTCGCCAACCTGCCGTACAACGTGTCGGTGCCGGTGCTGCTGCACTTCCTCGAGCACTTCCCGTCGATCCGCTCGGGGGTGGTGATGGTGCAGGCGGAGGTCGGGCACAGGCTGGCTGCTGCGCCGGGGTCGAAGGTGTACGGCTCGCCCAGCGTGAAGGCCGCCTGGTACGGCGAGTGGCGCACGGCGGGGCAGGTGAGCCGGCAGGTGTTCTGGCCCGTGCCGAACGTCGACTCGGTGCTCGTCGGCTTCGACCGCGTGGGCGAGGGACTCGACAGCGAAGAGCTGCGGGTGCGCACCTTCGAGATCGTCGACGCCGCGTTCGGGCAGCGGCGCAAGATGCTGCGGCAGGCGCTCTCGACGCTGTTCGGTGACTCGGCTGCGGCGACGCGGGTGCTGGAGGCGGCGGGGGTCGACCCGATGGCGCGGGGGGAGCAGCTCGACGTGCACGCCTTCCTCGCTATCGCGCGCGCCTGGGGCGCTGGCGCTGGCGCTGGCGCGGGCGCGGGCGCTTAGTCGCGGTTCGAAACTGCAAGAAAGACGACGACCGAGCCGTCTATGGGCTCGGTCTTCGTCATACGTGCGGTTTCGAACGCGGACGCGTCACACGGCGTCACGGTCTTACCTTGTGTGTCGGGCGCGGCGGCGCTCCGGTCGCGTCGCCCCTAGCGTCGAAGCGTGGCCAGGTACATCGACACGATCGTGATCGGCGCGAGCGCGACCGGTTCGGCCGCCGCCTGGCAGCTGGCGGGCCGGGGCACCGAGGTCGTCGTGTTCGAGCTCGAGGGTGCGGAGGTCGCCGAGAAAGCTCGGGGTGTCTGCTCGCTCGCTCCGTTCACTGCCGACGCGCTGACGCTCAGGCTCGCTGCGGAGGCGAGGGAGCACTGGGGTGTGCTCGAGTCGCTGCTGGGCCGGCGCCTGCTCGACAGCGGGTCTGCGCTCTGGATGCCGGGGTCGGAGCTGTCCGGTCGTGCGGTCGGGGCCGGGGGTTCGGCTGACGCGGAGATCCTCGCGGCGGAGACCGCGGCGGGGTTGTGGCCGGGGATCCGGTTCGCCGGGTCGGTGCTTCACGTTCCCGGGGCGGCTCGCATCGAGGCCGGCGCGGGAGTCGGAGCGCTGCGCGGCGCAGCCGTCGCCGTCGGTGTCGAGTTCCGGTATCGCGAACGGGTGACGCGCATCCGGGTGCTGGGCGACGAGCGCGCGCTGGTCGAGGTCTGCGCGGTCGGCGCGGCGGGTGAGGCGCTCGAGGAGGTGCGGGAGTTCGAGTGCCGCCGACTCGTGGTGGCGGTCGGAGCCCGCACGGCGAAGCTGGCCGGTGGGGTGCTCGTGCTGCCGCGCCTCGTGGTGAGCCAGCAGCAGCCCGCGCGCTTCGCGGCGCGCGCCGGCGCGGCCAGCCGTGGTGCGGAGAGCGGCGGCGCGCAGATTGGCGGTGGCGGCGCGGGGAGCGGCATCGCGAGAGCCGGGGATGCGAGGAGTGCCGGCGCAGGGAGCGCCGGCGCGGGGAGCGGCGGTGCTGGGAGCGGCGGTGCGGGGGACGGCGGGCCGGTGAGTTCGGGCGCCTGGCCGATCTGGAGGCACGATCCCGTGGTGGGTGATCGGCGCAGCGGGTACTGGCGGGGCTCGGCGTGGGGTGCCCCCGCGGGGGACGGTGCCGAGGTGGTCTGGTCGGCACCCGGGGCCGCAGCGGCTCCGGATGCGGGGGTGGGGTTCCGCTCCGAGCGCCGCCGCCGCACGGCGCTGCAGCACTACGTGCGCGAGTGGCTGCCCGGGCTCGATCACGAACAGGGTGCCGAGCGGGGTGAGGTCGCGGTGTCGACGCGGGACGGGCATCCGGTGATCGACCGCGTCGGTCCCGTCACCGTGGCCACGGCGCTGTCCGACCTCGGTACCGGCTTCGCGCCCGCCGTGGGCGTGCTCGTCGCCGACCTCGCCGACGGGGTGCGTGCGCCCGCCGCGCTCTCGCTGCGACCGGACCGCCGAGCCTCCGCCTCGGCATGGGCGGCGGCGACGTCACCGTCGGCCGGCGCGACCACGGGTCGGCGGGAGATCGGATGACCGCCCCGATGGCAGGATGGGATGTCATGACCGACGCGTCCGCCCCCAGCCCGCCCCCGGTGCCGGTGCGCCTCGCCACGCTCCACTGGGGCGTCGACGGCGCACGCGACAGCGGCGGCCCGCGAGTGCTCCTCCTGCACGGGCTGCCCTCCGCGGCGGGCACATGGTGGCGCATCGCCTCCGAGCTCGCCGACCGCGGCTGGAGCGTGACGGCCCCCGACCTCCGCGGCCACGGCCTCTCCCCACGATCGACCCGCTACCGCCTCACCGACTACGCCGCCGACGTCCTGGCCCTGGTGCCCGGCTCGGCCGGCTCCGACGGAGGCGCGCCGGGCGCGGCCGCGCCCACGGGCCGCCCGTGGGATCTCGTCGTCGGCCACTCCCTCGGCGGAGCCGTCGCCGTGGTCGCCGCTGCCTCCGACCCGGCCTGGGCGCGAAGGCTGCTGCTCATCGACCCCGTGCTCGCCCTCGGCGACGACGAGGCCGAGCAGATCCTCCCTGACCTGCTTGCCGACCTTCACGGCGACCGGCTCGACCCGGGTGCGTTGCTGCGCGAGCATCCGCTCTGGCACGTCGAAGACGCCGTGCAGAAGGTGAATGCCGCCCGGGTGGTGAGCCCGTTCGTGGTCGAGCGCACCCTGCGCGACAACGCCGGCACCTGGCAGCTCGAGGCGCCGGCGACGACCCTCGCCGCCCCTGTGCACGTGCTCGCTGCCGACCCGGCGCTCGGCGCCTCGTTCACGGCCGAGCAAGGCGAGCGGATGCACGCGGCGGCCTCCTCACTCAGCTACACCGTGGTCGACGGTGCGGGTCATTCGGTGCACCGCGACGACCCCGCACGGGTGATCGACGAGGCCGTCGCCCTCCTGGCGTAGCCCGCGCACCGCGGCCGAGACGGTGCCGCGACGGCTCGTGCCGGGCCGCCCGGCACCCTGTGAGGGGCCCGCTCGCGCGTGGGATAAGGTCGACGGTATGAGCAATCGGGGTGCCACGGACGCGGTTCACGTGCGGGCCCCGGGCAAGATCAACGTCTTCCTCAAGGTCGGCGCGGTGATGGGCGACGGCTACCACGACGTGGCCACCGCCTACCAGGCGGTCTCGCTCTACGAAGACGTCTACGCCTCCCCGGCGAGCGACTTCTCGGTGGAGTTCGGCGGCCACATCGACACCAGCCGGCTCGAGACCGACGGGTCGAACCTGGCCATCAGGGCGGCGCGCCTGCTCGCCCGCCGGGCCGGGTACCGCGAGGGCGTGCGGCTGCGCATCGAGAAGAACGTGCCCATCGCCGGCGGCATGGGCGGTGGCTCGGCCGACGCCGCGGCGACCCTGCTCGCCTGCGACACGCTGTGGGGCACCGACCTCGGCCGCGACGAACTGCTGTCGCTGGCGAGCGAGCTGGGCGCCGACGTGCCCTTCGCGTTCACCGGCGGAACCGCCATCGGCACCGGGCGCGGTGATCAGCTGAGCCCTGCGCTCGCCAAGGGTCAGTTCCAGTGGGTGCTCGTGCTGCCCGACCACGGGGTGAGCACGCCCGAGGTGTACCGCGAGCTCGATCGGCACCGCGAACGCCACGCCCAAGACATCTTCCCCGCGCAAGGGCAGCCCACCGTCGACGCCGACGTGCTGCAGGCGCTGCGCGCGGGCGACCCGCACATGCTCGCCGAGTCGCTGCACAACGACCTTCAGGCTCCGTCGTTGCACCTGAACCCCGGCCTCTCGACCGTGCTCGAGGTCGGCGAGGCGAACGGGGCGCTGGCCGGCATCGTGTCGGGCTCCGGTCCGACCATCGCCTTCCTCGCGCCCGACCTCGACGGCGCCCTCGAGCTGCAGATCGCGCTGAGCGCCGCGCGCTACCAGGTGGTGCGGGTGACGGGCCCGGTCGCGGGCGCGCGCGTCTACGGAGACTGAGCCCGCCTCCGCGCGTGCACGACGGTAACCCGCCGGGACGCACGATCGACCCGTCACGATCCGCCCTTCAGGGCTGACGAGAGGGCGGTTCGTGACGGGTGGATGACTGGGGTCAGAGCACGAGCAGCGGATGCACGGGTGCGTCGGTCTCGGCCGCCACCGCCGCGCGACCGCCGAGCCCGTCGAGCTCGATCACCACCGAGATGCCCGCCACCACCCAACCGGCGCGTTGCATGAGGCGCACCGTCGCCGCGACCGTGCCACCGGTGGCGAGAACGTCGTCGACGAGCAGCACGCGCGATCCGGTGGGGAGGGTCTCGGGGTGCACCTCGAGCGACGCGGTGCCGTACTCGAGCGCGTAGCTCTCGGTCAGCACCTCACCCGGCAGCTTGCCGGCCTTCCGCACGGCGAGCATGCCGAGCCCGCCGGCCATCGCCGCCGCCGTGCCGAGCACGAAGCCGCGCGCCTCGATGCCGACCACCGCATCCACTGCGCCGAACGGCGACGGCTCCGCATGGCGGCCGACCAGAGCGGCGCCCACGGCAGGCAGCCCCTCGGGGTCGGCGAACAAAGTGGAGAGGTCGCGGAACAGGATGCCCGGTTCGGGGAAGTCGGGGGTCTCGGTCATTCCGCAGCGGATGATGGCGTCGATCGGGGCTGCAGGCACCCGATCATCGTACTGACAGCTGAGTAGCAATTGCTCAGGGTGCGCGTCCCCCGCGCGGCTGTACCGTTCCCCTGTTCGACGTCCCGATCGAGAAAGGCACCGTCATGGGAACCCTTCCCCCCAAGCCGCGCCCGTAGCGCTGCGCAGCCCCCGTTTCGTGCGCGACCGGCGCTCAGTCGCCGCCGAAGCGGGGGTCATCGGGGGAGGGCGAGTCGGTGGCCGTGGCGTCGGTCATCTCGGGCACGCTGCCCACCCAGCTCTCGAGTGCGCCACCGTGCAGCACGAACGGCGGCTCGCCGGGCCCCTCGCCGGCTTCGGCGAAGAGCTCGGGCTGCGCCACGACGACCAGAGGCTCGTCGCTCGCCACGACGAGCACGTTGTCGAGCGGATCGCTCCCATCGGAGGTGGGCGATTCGGCGAGCACCACCGCGACGTGCCGGAACACCGCGGCGAGGGTCGCCGCCTGGCGCCGGGCGTACTCGAACCGCGCCCCGTCGAGGAGGTTCACGGCCACCACGGCCCCGGGCGCGAGCAGCCTCGACACCAGCGCGTAGAACTCGCGGCTCGCCACCCGAGCCCGCACGGTCGACGCCTCCCAGAGGTCGATCACCGCGAACTCGACGGGTGCGCCGAGTTCGGCCGGTGCCGCGCGCTCGGCGAGCTCCCTCGCGTCGCCGTACAGCATGCGCACCCCGTGCCGAGGCGGCAGCGGCAGCGCCGCGAGCACCGCCTCGCCGAGCTCACGCTCGTACTCCACCACGACCTGGGGCGACCCCGGCCGGCTGTGCTCGACGTAGCGGGGGAGCGTCAGGGCGCCCGCGCCGAGGTGCAGGCAGCGCAGGGGAGCACCCGCAGGCGCCGCGGCGTCGAGCAGCCTGCCGATCTGCCGCACATACGGCCAGTCGAGCAGCTCGGGGTGCGAGGTCGACACGATCGACTGCGGGATGCCGTCGACACTCAGTCGGTAGCTTCCGGTCTCGGCGTGGATGAGCTTCAACACCGCTTCGTGCCCGTCGAGCGCCAGGGTGAAGCTGCGGTCGGCGGCATCCATCGTCCCATCCTACCGGCCCGAGCCGAGCATTCGTCGACTTGCCGGGCGGGCCGTGCGGCTCGAGCGGGTAGCCTCGACGGGTGGCTCATCTTCTGGGCGCCGAGGCGCTCCACCTGGAATATCCGACGCGTGTCGTCTTCGACTCCGTGACCATCGGTCTCAACGAGGGCGACCGGGTGGGCATCGTGGGCCGCAACGGCGACGGCAAGTCGACGCTGCTGAAACTGCTCTCGGGCCGCATCGAACCCGACGGCGGCCGGGTCACCCGCCGCCGCGGCGTGACGCTCGGGATGCTCGACCAGGCCGACACCGTCGACCCGGCTCTCACAGTCGCCCAGGCGGTGGTCGGTGACCTCGACGAGCACGTCTGGGCCGGTGACGCGAAGGTGCGCGACGTCATCGCGGGCCTCCTCGGCGACCTCGACTGGCACGCGGTCGTCGGCACGCTCTCGGGAGGGCAGCGCCGCCGCGTGGCACTCGCGGCGCTGCTCGTCGGCGACTGGGACGTCGTCTTCCTCGACGAGCCCACGAACCACCTCGACGTCGAGGGCATCGCCTGGCTCGCCGAGCACCTCAAGCGCCGCTGGCCCGCTTCGCAGGGCGGACTCGCGGTGGTCACCCACGACCGGTGGTTCCTCGACGAGGTCTCCACCTCCACCTGGGAGGTGCACGATCGCATCATCGAGCCGTTCGAGGGCGGCTATGCCGCCTACATCCTGCAACGGGTGGAGCGCGACCGGATGGCAGCGGCAAGCGAGGCCAAGCGCCAGAACCTGCTGCGCAAAGAGCTCGCCTGGCTGCGCCGCGGCGCGCCCGCCCGCACCTCGAAGCCCACGTTCCGCATCGACGCCGCCGAGGAGCTGATCGCCGACGAACCGCCCGTGCGCGACACGGTGTCACTGACGCAGATGGCGACGGCGCGTCTCGGCAAAGACGTCGTCGACGTCATCGACGCCGGGGTGTCGTTCGGCGACAAGAAGGTGCTCGAGAGCGTGGAATGGCGCATCGCGCCGGGTGAGCGCACGGGCATCCTCGGCGTGAACGGGGCGGGCAAGTCGACGCTGCTCGGCTTGGTCACGGGCGCCGTGCAGCCGACGAGCGGCACGGTGAAGCGGGGCAAGACGGTGAAGATCGCCACGCTCACGCAACAGCTCGCCGAGCTCGACGACGTGAAGAACGACCGGGTCAGCGAGGTCATCGGGCGCTACCGCAGCTCGTACGTCGCCGGCGGCAAGGAACTCACCCCCGGCCAGTTGCTCGAGCGGCTCGGCTTCACCAGCGCCCAGCTCTCGACTCGTGTGAAAGACCTGTCGGGCGGGCAGAAGCGTCGGCTGCAGCTGCTGCTCATCCTGCTCGACGAGCCGAACGTGCTCATCCTCGACGAGCCCACCAACGACCTCGACACCGACATGCTCGCCGCCCTCGAAGACCTCCTCGACTCGTTCCCGGGCACGCTCCTCGTCGTGTCGCACGACCGGTACCTCGTCGAGCGCGTCACCGATCAGCAGTACGCCGTGCTCGACGGCCGCTTCCGGCACCTCCCCGGCGGGCTCGAGGAGTACCTGCGGCTGAGGGCCGCGGGAGTGGGGGCGGGCGGGCCCGCCGCCGTGCAGCCCGGTGGTTCCCCTGCATCCGGTTCCGCCGCATCCGGTGCCGCGTCGGGCCCCGCGCTCGCCGGGGCCGAGCTGCGCGCTGCCGAGAAGGAGCGCTCGTCGCTCGAGCGCAAGATCAACAAGCTCACGGGCGACATCGAGAAGCTGCACCGGCGCATCGCCGAGTTCGACCAGTCCGACTACCTCGGCCTCGGCACCCTCACCGCCGAGCTCACCGCACTGGAGACCCAGACTTCCGAGCTCGAGACCCGCTGGCTCGAGCTCTCGGAGCAGCTCGACGGCTGATGCCCGCACGTGCGGTATGAGAATCGAGGTGCCGAGCCGTGGACAGGCTCGATGGGCCGATTCTCATACCGCTTGGACGATCCGCCCCGCGGGCGTCAGGCGATGTCGAGGGAGAGGCGGCGGAGGAGCGCGGCGAGGCGGTCCTGCTCGGCGCGACTGAGGCCCGAGAGCAACTCGGTCTCGGCGGCGACGAGATGCGAGATGGCACGGTCGACGCGGTCGCGGCCCTCCGCCGTCATCGACACGAGCACGCCGCGGCCGTCGTTCGGGTCGGTGCGGCGCTCGACGAGGCCGCCCCGCACCATGCCGTCGATGCGGTTCGTCATGGTGCCGCTCGAGACGTAGGTCTGCTCGAGCAGCGCTTTCGGGCTCAGCTCGTTCGGTGCGCCCGCGCGCCTGAGTGCGGCGAGCACGTCGAACTCCCAGGGCTCGAGCCCTGCGGTGGCGAACGACGCGCGGCGCGTCTTCTCGAGCTGCTTCGCCAGCCGGGTCACGCGCGAGAGGATCTTGAGCGGCGAGAAGTCGAGCCCCGGATGCTCGCGCACCCACGCGTCGACGATCTCGTCGACGGTGTCGCGTGCGTCGCGGTTGGTCATTCCCCCATTATGCGCATCGGCCCAGGGCGCCGTGGTCCGCGCACCGCCAGGGTCTGGCAGACTTGACTACTGCATCGCCCGGCGATGTTCCGCGATGGTGTAATGGCAGCACGACAGCCTTTGGAGCTGTTAGGTCCAGGTTCGAGTCCTGGTCGCGGAGCTGCGCGCCGGAGCTATGGGAATCGCACCGCGATTCCGCGACGCCAGCGCCGAGTCAGCTGCGCTGGCTCGGTTACGAGGAAGATCTGAGGCAGCACCATGACCGACCCCCACCTCGCCATCGTCGTCCTCGCCGCGGGCCAGGGCACCCGCATGAAGTCGAGCACCCCGAAGCTCCTGCACGAGATCGCGGGCGTCCCCCTCATCGGCCACGTGCTCGCCACCGCGGGCGAGATGGATGCGGCGTACACCGTGAGCGTCGTGCGCCACGAGCGCGACCGCGTCGTCGAGGTCATCGAAGACCACTTCCCCTCCTCGATCATCGCCGACCAGGACGAGGTCGCGGGCACCGGCCGTGCGGTCGAGCAGGCCATCGCCGCACTCCCCGCCGACTTCGACGGCGACGTGCTCGTCGTCTCGGGCGACGTGCCCCTGCTCGACGCCGACACCCTCCGCGGTCTCGTCGCCGAGCACCGGGCGAGCGCCGCCTCCGCCACCCTGCTGAGCGCCGTGCTCGACGACGCCACGGGCTACGGCCGCATCGTGCGCGGCGACGGCGGTCTGCTCGACCGCATCGTCGAGCACAAAGACGCGAACGACTCCGAGCTCGCCATCCGCGAGATCAACGCCGGCGTCTACGTGTTCGGCCTGGCCGAGCTGCGCGACCAGCTCGCCCGGGTGAGCACCGACAACGCCCAGGGCGAGAAGTACCTCACCGACGTCATCGGCCTGCTGCGCCGGGCGGGGTCGGATGTCGCGGCCGTGCCGGTCTCCGAGCCGTGGCTCGTCGCCGGCATCAACGACCGCGCGCAGCTCAGCGAGGCCGCCGCCAAGCTCAACGCGCTCATCGTGCGCGGCTGGCAGCTGAACGGCGTCACCGTCGTCGACCCCGCGACCACCTGGATCGACCTCAAGGCGAGCTTCGAGCACGACGTCACCCTGCTCCCCGGCACCCAGATCAAGGGTGCGACGAGCATCGCCCGCGGCGCCGTCGTCGGCCCCGACACCACCCTGGTCGACTGCGAGGTGGGGGAGGGCGCCGTGGTGAAGCGCACCGACGCGACGCTCTCGGTGATCGGTGCCGGAGCATCCGTCGGTCCCTTCGCCTTCCTGCGGCCGAACACGGTGCTCGACGCCGACGGCAAGATCGGCACCTTCGTCGAGACGAAGAACGCGCACATCGGCGCGGGCTCCAAGGTGCCGCACCTGTCGTACATCGGCGACACCGAGGTGGGCACAGGCTCGAACGTGGGCGCCGGCACCATCACAGCCAACTACGACGGCGTGAACAAGCACCGCACCCAGGTGGGCTCGCACGTGCGCACCGGCTCGCACAACGTGTTCGTCGCCCCGGTTAGAATCGGAGACGGCGCCTACACGGGTGCCGGAACGGTGGTTCGCAAAGACGTGCCCGCCGGTTCGCTGGCGATCAACGTGGCCCCGCAGCGCAACCTGGCGGGGTGGGTCGAACAGAACCGGCCGGGTACGGATGCTGCTACCGCGGCCGCCGCCGCGCACGAGGCCTCGTCGGCCGAACAGATCGGAGAATAGGTGTCCGGAATCAAGGCCAGCACGGAGAAGAGCCTCGTCGTCGTCTCGGGACGAGCGCATCCGCAGCTGGCGGAGGACATCGCCGCCGAACTCGGCACCACCCTGGTGGAGACCGAGGCGCGCACCTTCGCGAACGGCGAGCTGTACATCCGCTACGGCGAGAGCGTGCGCGGCAGCGACGTGTTCGTCATCCAGTCGCACACCGCGCCCATCAACGAGTGGCTCATGGAGCAGCTCATCATGGTCGACGCCCTCAAGCGCGCGAGCGCGAAGCGCATCACCGTCGTCGCGCCGTTCTACCCCTACGCCCGGCAGGACAAGAAGGGCCGCGGGCGCGAGCCCATCTCGGCCCGTCTGGTCGCCGATCTGTTCAAGGCCGCGGGCGCCGACCGCATCATGTCGGTCGACCTGCACGCCGCGCAGATCCAGGGCTTCTTCGACGGCCCGGTCGACCACCTCTTCGCCATGCCCGTGCTGCTCGAACACATGCGCAAGTCGCTCGACCCGTCGACCCTCACGGTGGTCTCGCCCGACATGGGCCGCGTGCGCGTCGCCGACATCTGGAGCGACAAGCTGGGCGTGCCGCTCGCGATCATCCACAAGCGCCGCGACCCGCGGGTGCCGAACCAGGTGAGCGTTCACGAGATCGTCGGAGACGTGCGCGGCCGTGTGTGCCTTCTCGTCGACGACCTCATCGACACCGGCCGAACCATCGTCGCCGCTGCCGAAGCGCTGAAGGCCAACGGCGCCACCGGTGTCGTGGTGGCGGCGACTCACGCCGTGTTCTCCGACCCGGCCACGCAGATCCTCCAGTCGCCGTTCATCGACCAGGTCGTGGTCACCGACACCTTGCCGCTGCCGGCCGAGAAGCACTGGGACAGGCTCACCATCCTGCCCATCGCCCCGCTCATCGCGCGGGCCATCAACGAGGTCTTCAGCGACGGATCGGTCACCACCATGTTCGACGGAGATGCATGACATGAGCGCCCCTACCATCGACACCTACACGCCGGATGCCGGCAGCGTCACCATGTTCTCCACCAGCTGGTGCGGCTACTGCGCGCGCCTCAAGCAGCAGCTGAAAGCCCAGGGAATCGACTACACCGAGGTGAACATCGAGGAGGTCGAGGGCACCGCCGAGCTCGTCGCCTCGGTGAACGGCGGCAACCAGACGGTGCCGACCCTCGTCTTCCCCGATGGCTCCACCGCCACGAACCCCTCGGCACGAGAGGTCGCCGAGCGTCTTGGCTGAACGCAGCTGGTCGCTCTCGGGCGCGCTCCGCGGCATGTTCGCGAAGCGCACCATCGACGACGACACCTGGGACGACCTCGAGAGCGCTCTTCTCAAGGCCGACTTCGGCCCGACCGTCACGGAGGAGGTCGTCGACGACCTCCGGGCGAAGGTTCAGCGCTACTCCACCACCGACCCGCGCGACCTGCAACGGATGCTGCGCGAGACGATGGAGGAGCGGCTCTCGAAGTACGACCCCACCCTGAAGCTCACCGAGCGCCCCGCCGTGGTACTGGTGGTCGGCGTGAACGGCGTCGGCAAGACGACGACGATCGGCAAGTTCGCGCGGTTCCTCCGCACCTACGACCGCTCGGTCGTGGTGGGCGCGGCCGACACCTTCCGTGCCGCCGCGGTCGAGCAGCTCGCCACGTGGGCAACGCGTGCCGGCGTCGACATCGTGCGGCCGCAGCACGAGGGACAGGACCCGGCGTCGGTGGCGTTCCAGACCATCGAGCGGGCCACGGCGAACGGCACCGAGATCGTCATCATCGACACCGCCGGCCGACTGCAGACCAAGGGCGGGCTGATGGACGAGCTCGGCAAGATCCGCCGCGTCATCGAGAAGCAGGCGCCCGTGTCGGAGGTGCTGCTCGTGCTCGACGCCACCACCGGTCAGAACGGGCTCGCCCAGGCCGACGCGTTCGTGCAGCACGCCGGGGTCACGGGGCTCGTCATCACGAAACTCGACGGCTCGGCCAAGGCCGGTTTCGTGCTCGCGGTGCAGGAGAAGACGGGCATCCCCATCAAGCTCGTGGGCCAGGGCGAGGGCATCAACGACCTCACCGGATTCACCCCTCACGTCTTCGCGCAGAACCTCGTCGGCTGACGCGCGGCGCCGCGCCGCGCGCCTCGGCCCAACGACGGAAGCTCGGCGCGTGACGTCCTCACGACGGAGTCAGAGCCCGTCTCGCCGGGAGAACTCCGTCGTGTCGCGCGAGTCAGGCGGAGGCTGCTGCCGCGTCGACGGCGGCGAAGAACTCGCGGAGCGCCGGCGCGACCTCCGGCCGCCGCGGCGTGCTGCCGTGGTCGGCGCCCTCGACGAGCAGCAGCCGCGCCTCGGGCAGCAGCGCGCGCACGTGCTCGGCAGCGGTGAGCCGCGGCCGGTCGCGGGTGCCGGCGACGAGCAGCACCGGCATCGGGAGCGCGGCGATCGCCGCATCCTCCACCCGTTCGGCCTGCTCCGCCGCGCGCATGTAGGCGGCGAGGGCGGCGGCGTCGTTCGCGAGGAACGCTCCGCGGGTGGCGGGGTCGATGTCGTGTCCGGATGCTGCGGCCCACTCCTCGAGGAACAGCTCGACCCCGCCGCGCTCGAGGGCGGCGATGCTGTCCGGGAAGAACACCCGATCGAACACGCCTGAGCCCGTGCCGGGCGCCCCGGCGATGCTCGCGAAACTCGCCAGGCGCTGCGGATGCTCGGCGGCCAGCGAGAAGCCCAGCCGGCCGCCGAGGGAGTATCCGGCGTAGTGAACGCGGTCGAGCCCGAGGTGGTCGAGCAGCGCGATCACGTCGTCGACGAAGTGCTGCATCGCATAGTCATGGATACCGCGTGGCTTGTCGCTGCGCCCGTGGCCGCGCAGATCGACGGTGACGACGGGCCGGTCGGCGGCGAGCTCACGCAGATAGCCGAAGCCGCGCCAGATGGCCTGTGAGAGAGCGGTGCCGTGCACGAGCAGTGCGGGTGGTGCGGCGGTGACCGTCGGAGTCGTGGCCGCCGTCACGCGGTACGCGATCCGGGTGCCGCCGGTGGGAGAGGTGACGAAGTCCATCGCCGTCCACGCTACTGCGTGCCGCTGAGGCAGGGCACTCCACTGCTCGCATATTGGCATCTTGAAGTGGACCGCGAGGATCCGGGAGAGTAGAGCCAATCGGCGTCCAGCTCAGGTCGCCATCCGCTGATGCCATGCCAATCCCTCGGAGGTGCTCATGATTCTCATGCTGATCGTTCTCGCGCTCGCGGCTGTGCTCGGAATCGTCGCCACCGTCGTCGACCTTGCCCGAGACGGCTACCGGCCCCGTGCTGTGCGAGCCACCGATGGCGTGCGCGACCCGTTCGCCGAAGAGGCGCGGTTCTGAGAGGGCCCCTCGGTACGGCGAAGGCCGGCCGCACCGAGTAATCGGATGCGGCCGGCCTCCTCTGGTCGGGGAATCTCGGGTCGCGTGAACCCGAGAACCTACAGGCCCTGGGCGAGCCGGTAGTACGCCTGGTTCCAGCGCACCTCGTTGGCGAAGCCGCGCAGGGTGGTGTCGGCGTCGATGCGGAGGAGCTCGGTGCGGGCGATGGCGGCGAAGTCTTCGAAGACCTCGATGCCCACGGCCGTCGACATCACCGTGTGGTGCGCGGCGCCTGCCGTCAGCCAGGCCGCGGCCGAGGTGGCGAAGTCGGGCGCAGGGCGCCAGACGGCGCGGCCGACGGGGAGGTGGGGGAGCGCCGCCCGCGGCTCGACCACCTCGACGACGTTCGCCACGAGCCGGAAGCGGTCGCGCAGGTCGCTCATCGCCACCACGACGGCGGGGCCGGGGTCGGCGGTGAACACGAGGCGCACGGGGTCGTCTTTGCCGCCGATGCCGAGCGGGTGGATCTCGAGGCTCGGCTTGGCGGAGGTGAGCGACGGGCTCACCTCGAGCATGTGGGCGCCGAGGATGGTCTCGGCTCCGGGGACGAGGTCGTAGGTGTAGTCCTCCATGAGGCTCGCGCCGCCGGGGAGGCCTGCGCCCATCACGTTCGCGGCGCGCACGAGGATCGCCGTCTTCCAGTCACCCTCGGCGCCGAAGCCGTAGCCCTCGGCCATGAGGCGCTGCACCGCGAGGCCGGGCAGCTGCTTCAGCGCGCCCAGGTCTTCGAAGCTCGTGGTGAAGGCACCGAAGCCGCCCTCCTCGAGGAACGAGCGCAGACCGATCTCGATGGCGGCACCGTCGCGCAGCGACTGGTGGCGGTCGCCGCCCGCGCGGAGCTCGGGCACGACGTCGTAGAGCTCTTCGTACTCGGCCACCAGCGCGTCGATCTCCGACTCCGGAGCGGCGGCCACCGCATCCGCCAGCTCGTTGACGCCCCAGGTGTTCACCTGCACGCCGAACTTCAGCTCGGCCTCGGTCTTGTCGCCCTCGGTCACGGCGACGTAGCGCATGTTGTCGCCGAAGCGAGCGAGCTTCAGCGTCTTGACGGCCTGCCAGCCGGCGGCGGCGCGAGCCCACTCGCCGATCTTCGACTGCACCTCGGGGTTCGAGGCGTGACCCACGACGGTCTTGCGGGCCACGCCGAGGCGGGTCTGGATGTACCCGAACTCGCGGTCGCCGTGCGCCGCCTGGTTGAGGTTCATGAAGTCGAAGTCGATCTCGGCGTAGGGGAGTTCGACGTTGGCCTGGGTGTGCAGGTGCAGCAGCGGCTTCTGCAGGGCGTCGAGACCGGCGATCCACATCTTGGCGGGGCTGAAGGTGTGCATCCAGGCGATGACGCCGATCACCGAGTCGTCGGCGTTGACGTCGAGGGCGGCGCGGCGGATCGACTCGGAGTCTTTCAGCACGGGCTTCCAGACGATCTTCACGGGAATGCTGGAGGCGGCCTCGAGGGTCGCCGCGATCTCCTGCGACTGCTCGGCGACCTGGCGCAGGGTCTCCTCGCCGTAGAGGTTCTGGCTGCCGGTGAAGAACCAGATCTCGTAGGGGTCGAGGGAGGTGGAGAGAGGAGTGCGAGTGCTCAATTCAGTGATCCTGTCGGGTTCTGTCCGTAGACGTTCTGGTAGCGGTCGAAGAGGGCGTCGATGGCCTCGGGGGCGATCGGCTGCGGGGTGCCGAGCTGGCGGGAGAAGTGCACGGTGCGGGCCACGTCTTCGACCATCACCGCTGCTTTGACGGCGTCGCGTGCGTCTTTGCCGATGGTGAACGGGCCGTGGTTCTTCATCAGCACGGCGCGGGAGCGGTGGCCCTGGAGGGTCTCCACGATGCCGCGGCCGATGGAGTCGTCGCCGATGATGGCGAACGGGCCGATGGGCACCTCGCCGCCGAACTCGTCTGCCATCGCCGTGGTGACGCAGGGGATCGGCTCGCCGAGCGCCGCCCAGGCCACGGCGTAGGGCGAGTGGGTGTGCACGACACCGCCCACGTCGGGCATGTTGCGGTAGACGTAGGCGTGAGCGGCGGTGTCGCTCGAGGGGGAGCGGTCGGAACCGGGGGTTCCCGGAACGACGTTCCCGTCGAGGTCGCAGAGGATCATGTTGTCGGCGGCGAGGTCGTCGTAGTCGACGCCGGAGGGCTTGATGACGAAGAGGTCGGCTCCCGGCACACGGCCCGAGATGTTGCCACCCGTCCACACCACGAGGCCGTAGCGGGTGAGCTGGGCGTGCAGCGCGGCGACCTCGGTGCGCAGGCGCGCGATCGTCTCCTCGAGATGGGCGGGTACGGCGGGTGGCTCCGTGGTGGTCACGGTGTCGGTCCTTCCTGGTGGGGCGGATGCGGTGGAGCGGTCGGGGCGGGGCGGATGCGGTGCCCCGTCGGGGCGCGGGTGGTGCGGTGGTCGGTGGCTGGTGTGTGGCCTTGGTTCGCGCGGTGGCGGTGGTCGGGTGGCGGGGGCGGAGTGCGAGCGGAGTCGGACGGTGTGCGGCGGTCGGTGGGTCAGCCGAGGTTCTCGACGGCGGCGCGCTCGACGGCGAGGCCGGCGCGGTAGCGCTCGAGATAGGCGGCGAAGCCGGCGACGTCGCTCGCAAGCGGCTCGGCGGTCGAGAACTCCGCGCCCGCGAACACCGTGTCGTCGAGGTAGGCGCCGAGGTCGAGTGCCTGGCCCGCCCCGGCGGCCTGCGTGCGTGCCCTGAGGAACGACGCGAGCACGGCGATGCCCCAGGCCCCGCCCTCGGAGGCGGTGGCGGCGACCGCCACGGGGGCGTCGAGCGCGCCGGCGAGGAAGCGCTGCGCGACCCCTGCTGTGCGGAACATCCCTCCGTGCGCGAACATGCGGTCGAGCTCGACCCCCTCGTCGCTCAGCACGCGCATGCCCAGGCTGAGGGTGCCGAACACCCCGTAGAGTTGTGCCCGCACGAAGTTGGGGAGGGTGAGTCTGCTGTCGGGGCTCCGCACCACCAGCGGTCGGCCCTCGTCGAGCCCGGCGATGGGTTCGCCCGCGAGGTGGTTGTAGGCGAGGAGCCCGCCGGCGTCGGCCTCACCCTCGAGGGCTGCGCCGAAGAGGGCGTCGAACACCGCGTCGGAGCCGAGCGGGGTACCCGCAGCCGTCGAGAAGGCGCCGAACAGGCCGGCCCACGCGGCGAGCTCGCTCGCCCCGTTGTTGCAGTGCACCATCGCGACGGTGTCGCCGGCGGGTGTGGTGACCAGGTCGAGCTCGTGGTGGAGGCCGCCGAGAGGGCGTTCGAGCACCACCATGGCGAAGATGCTCGTGCCCGCGCTCACGTTGCCGGTGCGGGGAGCGACGGCGTCGGTGGCGACCATGCCCGTGCCGGCGTCGCCCTCCGGCGGACAGAACGGGATGCCGGGGGCGAGTGCCCCCGTGGGGTCGAGCAGCGCCGCCCCCTCCGCGGTGAGCTCGCCCGCGGCCTCGCCGGCCACGAGCACTTCGGGGAGCACGGCAGCGAGGTCGATGCCGGCCGCACGCGGGGCGGCGAGCCCGGCGTAGCGCTCGAGCAGCTCTGCGTCGTAGTCCCTCGTCGTGGAGTCGATCGGGAACATGCCGGAGGCATCGCCGACACCGAGCACACGGCGGCCGGTGAGCTTCCGGTGAACGTACCCGGCGAGGGTAGTGACGAAGTCGATCTCCGCCACGTGCGGCTCGGCGTCGACCACCGCCTGGTGCAGGTGGGCGATCGACCAGCGCAGCGGGATGTTCACGCCGAAGAGCTCGGTGAGCTCGGCCGCGGCCACGCCGGTGGTCGTGTTGCGCCAGGTGCGGAACGGCACGAGCAGTTCGCCGGCGGAGTCGAACGGCAGGTAGCCGTGCATCATGGCGGAGACGCCGATGGCACCGAAGCCCTCGGGCCGCACGCCGTGACGCTCCTCGGCGTCGGCGACGAGCGCCGCGTAGGCCGACTGGAGGCCTGTCCAGACCTCGTCGAGCGGATACGTCCAGAGGCGATCGACGAAGCTGTTCTCCCAGTCGTGCGACCCCACGGCGAGCACGGTGGCGTCGTCGTCGATCAGGCACGCCTTGATGCGGGTCGACCCGAACTCGATGCCGAGGGACGTGCGCCTGCCGAGGATGGCGGCGGCCTCGGGGCTCGTCGCCTCCGGGGGGACGGCTGACGTCATGGGAGCTCCTCACTCGAGCGGGGAGCGCGTTCTCCCGGCTCGCATCACGGCATTGTGATCGATCACAATTCGTCGATCAGTGTACGGCACGGGGGTGCCGAGGGGAACAACCAGCCCTTGATTGTGGATGACTTCTCAGAGCCGTCGGCTGGGGAAAACCGATCAGCGAGACGGCGACGAGGTCGAGTGCCGCACCACGAGGCGGGTCTCCGACGACCGGTCGCGCGCATCCGTCGCCCCGTCGAGAAGTCGGTCGACCGCGAGGCGCCCGATCTCGGCGAAGTCCTGGCGCACCGTGGTGAGCGGCGGCAGGTAGTGCGCGGCCTCGGGCGCGTCGTCGAAACCCACGACGCTGAGGTCGCGCGGAACGGCGAGCCCCGCGTCGTGCGCCGCGTGCAGCACGCCGAGCGCCATCTGGTCGTTCGACGAGAACACGGCGGTGACGTCGAACTCGGCGAGCTCGCCGAAGGCGCGGTAGCCCGACGCGGCGCTCCAGTCGCCGGTCGCCACGGCGGCGGCACTGAGCCCGCGGTCGGCGAGCTCCCGCTCGAACCCCACGCGGCGCGAGCGCGCATCGATCCAGTCGGCGGGGCCCGCGATGTGCCCGATGCGCCGGTGGCCGAGACCGGCGAGATGGGCCACCGCCCGCCGCGCTCCCGCGACCTGGTCGGGCGCCAGCCCGGCGCCGCCCGCCGCGCCTGCGCCACGGGCGCCGCCCGGCGAACCCGCCGCACCGGCGCCACCCGCCACGCCCGCGCCCGCCCCACCGGTGTCGTCCGCCGCACCGGCGCCACCCGCTGCGCCCGCCCCGCCCGCGCCCGCGCCACCCGCCGCGCCCGCACCCGCGCCACGGAACCCGCCGCGCGCGCCCCCCGCCAGCGCGAGCTCCTGCGTCGTCACGTACGGGATCGTGAACGAGGCGGCGACAAGCGCATCCATCACCCCCAGCTGCGGAGCCACGACGATGATGCCCTCCGCCGACAGGTTCCCGAGATGGTCGAGCGCCTCGGCCACCGAGGCGGGGTCGAGCCCGTCGGCGTTCGCGATGCTCACGCTGTAGCCCCGCCGTCGCGCCGCCGCCTCGACCGCGGCGATGGTCGAGGCCGGCCCGTACTCCCCGCTCGACGTCGACAGGATGCCGAGGATGCGCGACCGGCTCGACGACAGCGTCCGCGCCGCGAAGTTGGGCCGGTAGCTGAGCTCCGACATGGCGTCGAGCACCTTCTGCCGGGTCGAGGCGCGCACGTTCGGATGGTCGTTGAGCACCCGCGACACGGTCTGATGCGACACCCCGGCGACCTTCGCCACATCGAACACGCTCGCCGCCCGCGTGCCGGCCGGTCTGGTCGCCTCGGGCACCTCCCGCTCGTCGCCCGTCATGGTTCGATTATGGGGGCAGGCGAACGGATGCTCGCCACGCCACCGGAGACCGCGGCACTCGGCCGAGCGAAGGCCCGCCCCGGCACCCGAGACGGCCTCAGCCGGCGAAGCGCGAGGCCACCTCGACCAGCACCTCCTCCGACCCGGCGTAGATGCCGGAGTCGCGTGGCCAGTGGGCGATGACGTCGGTGAAGCCGAGCTCGGCGGCGTTGCCGACCGCGTCGTCCCACGCGCCGACGCTCGAGAGCGAGAAGAACGCCTCGGAGTCGAGCGAGAGGTACCGGTCGATCGAGCGCGGGTCGCGCCCTGCGGCGGCCAGCGCGTCGTCGAGCCTGCGGCAGAGCTCGGCGAGCAGTCGCCAGCGCTCCGCGCCCACGAGGTCGTCGTGCGCGGTGGTCACCCAGCCCTGGCCGTAGCGCGCCGCGAGCGCCAGACCCTTGGGCCCGTTGGCGGCCACGACGAAGGGGAGCCGCGGCGACTGTGCCGGAGTCCCCACCATGCGGGCGTCGCGCGCCGCGAACCACTTCCCGTCGAAGGAGAAGCCCGAGCGCGAGCCGCCCTCCTCGTACCGCAGCAGCGCATCCAGCTGCTCGACGAACTCCGCGAACCGCTCGTGGCGTTGGCGAGGCGTCAGCTGCGCCTGCCCCAGCACCGAGGCGTCGAACCCCGTGCCGCCTGACCCCACGCCGAGCACGAACCGCCCTCCCGACACGTCGTCGAGCGTGCCCAGCTCCTTCGCGAACGGCACCGGGTGCCGGAAGTTCGGCGACGCCACGAACAACCCGAGACGGATGCGCGACGTCACCACCGCCGCGGCGGTCAGCGTGGGAACGGATGCGCCCCACGGCTGATCGGCGAGCGACCGCCACGACAGGTGGTCGTAGGTCCAGGCATGGGCGAAGCCGAGTTCTTCGGCGAGCCGCCAGCGGCGCTCAGACTCGGGCCACGAGTGCTGGGGGAGGATGACGATTCCGTGCCTCATGACCTCACTGTCGCACGTCCCGGGCCCGGGACGCGCTTCAGGCCCGGCGCGCGTCGGCCTCCTCGGTCTCGAGGTCCTCCCGCAACTCCTCGGAGGCCGCCACCCCCGAGAACGACCCCGTCGCGGTGACCTGGTCGCGCATCCGGTCGCCCGGGCCGAACTCGAGCCGCAGCGGCACCCGCAGCCGCAGCGCCGCCCCGCCCGCCACGCGCTCCACCCACCGCAGCCGCGCGTCGCGGTACACCACGAGCCACACCGCACCGATGACGAACGCGACCACCCCGGCGAGCGCGGCGACGCCGAGTGCCCAGCGCGGCCCGAGCGTATTCGCCACCGCCCCCAGCACGGGCGCGCCGATCGGGGTGCCGCCCATGAAGATGGCCATGTACAGCGCCATGACGCGCCCGCGCATGGCCGGGTCGGTGGTGGTCTGCACCGTGCCGTTCGCCGTCGTCATGAGCACCTGGCCGGCGAATCCGATGGCGACGAGCGCCATCGCGAAGAACGCGTAGCCGGGCGAGAGCGCGGCGGCGAGTGCCGACAGGCCGAACCCCAGCGAGGCGGTCACCACGAGCCGCCCGCGCGGCTTGTCGCGGCTCGCGGAGAGCAGGGCGCCCGCCACCGAGCCCACCGCCATGATCGAGGTGAGCAGCCCGAAGCCCGCCGAGTCGAGTCCGAACTCCACGGTCGCCATGGTCGAGGTGAAGATGGCGTAGTTGAAGCCGAAGGTGCCGATGACGAACACGATGACGAAGATCACGAGGAGGTCGGGCCGGCCCCGCACGTAGCGGAAACCCTCGAGCAGCTGGCCCTTGCTGCGCGGCGCCCGCGTCACCGGAACGAGCCGCGAGGGGCGGATGAACCTCAGCGACACCAGCACGGCCACGAACGAGACGGCGTTGATGAGGAACACCCACCCCGCCCCGACCGCGACGACGAGCAGCCCCGCCACGGCGGGCCCGATGGTGCGCGCGGCGTTGAACGACGCCGAGTTGAGCGCGACGGCGTTGCCGAGGTTCGGCCCGGTCACGAGCTCCGATACGAAGGTCTGCCGCACCGGGGCGTCGATCGCCGACGCGATGCCGAGCAGCAGCGCGAACACGTAGACGATCCACAGCTGCGCGACCCCCGCCAGCACGATCGCGCCGAGGGCCGCGCCGAGCAGGCCCATCGCCAGCTGCGTGAGCATGAGCGTGCGGCGGCGGTCGAAGCGGTCGGCGATGAGGCCCGACAGCGGCACGAGCAGCAGTTGCGGCCCGAGCTGCAGCGCCGTCGTGATGCCGAGCGCGACGGCATCGTGGTCGCTCAGCTCGGTGAGCACGATCCAGTCCTGGGCCGTGCGCTGCATCCAGGTGCCCACATTCGACACCAGGGCGCCGGCGAACCAGATGCGGTAGTCGATCGTCGCCAGGGAACGGAAGACGGCGCTCACGCCTCCAACAGCTTCCGGATGATCGTCGCGGCCTCGGTGAGCGCGTGGCGCTCGTCGGCGCTCAGCTCGTCGAGTCGCTGCTCGAGCCAGGCGTCTCGTCGGCGGCGGGTCTCCTGCACGACGGCACGCCCCGCATCCGTCAACGACACCGACACCATGCGCCGGTCGTCGGAGCTCGGCGTGCGATCGACGTAACCTGCCTCCTGCAGGGCGTTGAGGGTGCGGTTCATCGACGGCGGGCTCACGTGCTCGAAGGCGCTGAGGGCGGCCGGCGACTGGGCCCCGCGACGTTCGAGGTAGGCGAGCACGCTGGTCTGACCGTCGCTCAGCTCGTCGTCGGCCTTCTCGAGCCGCAGCCGGCGGGCCAGCCGCAGCGTCGCCCCACGCAGCTCGGCGGCGAACGGATGCGCGGGTGCGGCGGGAAGGACAGCGGACATATCGTTAGCATACGCTAATTAGCATTGCTAACGAATCGAGTGTTCGCCCAGAGCACGCCGAGCTCCCGGCCCCGCACCGGTTAAACTGAGTGCACCATGGCTACTTTTGGAAATCTCTCGGACAGGCTCTCGGAAACCTTCAAGAACCTCCGCACGAAGGGCAAGCTGAGCCCGGCCGACGTCGACTCGACGGTCCGCGAGATCCGCCGCGCCCTGCTCGACGCCGACGTCGCGCTCGAGGTCGTGAAGGAGTTCACCGGCAAGGTGCGCGAGCGCGCCCTCGGCGACGAGGTGAACCGTGCGCTGAACCCCGCGCAGCAGGTCGTGCAGATCGTCAACGAGGAGCTCGTGCAGATCCTCGGCGGTCAGCAGCGGCGGCTCGAGTTCGCCAAGCGCCCGCCGACAATCATCATGCTCGCGGGCCTCCAGGGTGCCGGTAAGACGACCCTGGCCGGCAAGCTCGCCAAGTGGCTCGCCAAAGACAACCACACGCCGCTGCTCGTCGCCGCCGACCTGCAGCGCCCGAACGCCGTCAACCAGCTGCAGATCGTGGGTGGGCAGGCGGGGGTCGCGGTCTACGCGCCCGAGCCCGGCAACGGGGTGGGCAACCCGGTGCAGGTCGCGAAAGACTCCATCAAGTTCGCGGTCGACAAGCAGTACGACACGGTCATCATCGACACCGCAGGCCGGCTCGGCGTCGACGCTGACATGATGAAGCAGGCCGCCGACATCCGCCGTGCGACGAACCCCGACGAGGTGCTCTTCGTCATCGACTCCATCATGGGTCAAGACGCCGTGGCCACGGCCCGCGCCTTCCAGGAGGGCGTCGACTTCACAGGCGTCGTGCTCACGAAGCTCGACGGCGACTCCCGCGGTGGTGCCGCGCTCTCGGTGGCCTCGGTCACCGGCCGCCCCATCATCTTCGCCTCGACCGGTGAGACCCTCGACGACTTCGAGGCATTCCATCCCGACCGGATGGCGTCGCGCATCCTCGACCTCGGCGACATCCTCTCCCTCATCGAGCAGGCGCAGTCGGCCTTCGACGAGGAAGAGGCGCGCAAGGTCGCCGAGAAGTTCGCGACCGACAGCTTCACGCTCGACGACTTCCTGAAGCAGATGCAGCAGCTGCGCAACGTCGGCTCCATCAAGAAGATGATGGGCATGCTGCCCGGCGCAGGCGGTCTGAAGCAGCAGCTGGAGAACTTCGACGAGCGCGAGATCGTGCGCACCGAGGCGATCATCCAGTCGATGACCCCCGCCGAGCGCACGAACCCCAAGCTCCTGAACGGCTCACGGCGCCTGCGCATCGCGCGCGGCTCGGGCATGACGGTCACCGACGTCAACTCGCTCGTGCAGAGGTTCGAGCAGGCGGCGAAGATGATGAAGACGGTGGCCAAGGGCGGCGTGCCGAACGTTCCCGGCATGGGCCCCATCCCGGGCGCCGGCTTCGGGGGCGGGCGCGGCAAGCAGCAGGCGAAGAAGAAGAGCGGATCGCGCTCGGGCAACCCGGCGAAGCGCGCAGCTGAGAACGCGGCACGGGCGGCAGGCGAGAAGCCGGCGGTGACCGCTAGCACGAGCGGGGGCGCAGGTTTCGGGCTGGGCTCGAAGGCCGCGAACGGCTCCGCGAACCCCAGCCCCGAAGAGCTCGAGGCGTTGCAGCGGTTCCTCCGCTGACCACTCGGGGACTTCTCCGGAGGCGGCTGCCGCGCAGGGGGTCAGGGTGCCTAAGCTGACACTCATGACCACAACCTCCCGCCCTGTGCGCGTCGGCGTGCAGATCGCCCCCCAGCACTCCTCCTACGCCACCATCCGCGACACCCTCGCCGAGCTCGAAGACCTCGACGTCGACGTCGCCTTCAACTGGGACCACTTCTACCCGCTCTCGGGCGAGCCCGACGGCCTGCACTTCGAGGGGTGGACCATGCTCGCCGCCTGGGCCGAGCAGACCACGCGCATCCAGTTCGGCCCGCTGGTCACCTGCAACAGCTACCGCAACCCCGACCTGCTCGCCGACATGGCCCGCACCGTCGACCACATCAGTGCGAAGGACGGCGCGGAGGGCCGGCTCGTGTTCGGCATCGGCTCGGGCTGGTTCGAGCGCGACTACGACGAGTACGGCTACGAGTTCGGCACCGCAGGCCAGCGCCTCGACGCGCTCTCGGAGGCGATGCCGCGCATCGAGGCGCGCTGGGCGAAGCTCAACCCCGCGCCCACCCGCGACATCCCCGTGCTGATCGGCGGTGGCGGCGAGAAGAAGACGCTCCGCATCGTCGCCCAGCACGCCGACATCTGGCACTCCTTCTCCGACACCGAAACCCTCGAGCGGAAGCTCGGAGTGCTCGGCGAGTGGTGCGAGAAGGTCGAGCGCGACGTCTCCGACATCGAGATCTCGGTCGGCACCCGCTCGGCCGACAACTCCACCCTCCGCGACCGCGACCGTCAGCTCGAACTCGGCGTCACCCTCTTCACCCTCGGCGTCTCCGGCCCCGACATCGCCATGGACGAGGTGCGCGACCTCGTAAAGTGGCGCGACTCAGTGCGCTGACTGTGCTGGCTGCGGCCGGGGCCGTGCTGCGCGCGGCTCCGGCCGGCCGCGCCGGTCCTTGCCCGGCGCGGCGCGACATGTGAAGGGGTGGTCGCTGGCGCGGCCACCCCTTCACCTTGGGTTGTCTGGGAAGGGCCCGTTGCGGTGCGGCTCGCCTCCGAGTTGCGGGTGGGTGCGGGTGCCTTCTAGATGACGAAGTCTTCCTGGGGCTCCTCGGGTTTGGCGGGGAGGGGCTTCAGTCCGTGGCGGAGTTCCTTGGTGAGGGAGGAGACGACGGCGCGGAGGCTGCCGCCGTTCTGCTCGGCGACCCTGAGCTGGCGCTGGTAGCTGGCGCCGTTGTCGAGGATGAGGTTCACCTGGTCGAGCTCGGCCACGCAATCGAGCCGTTCGGCGACCGGGGCGAGGCGTTCCAGCTCGCGGCGGATCGCATCCGACACCGGCTCCTCGTCGCCGGCGGCGTTCAAGATGATCTCCGCATCCATGCCGTAGCGGGCCGCGCGCCATTTGTTCTCGCGCACGAACCACGGCTGCATCGTGGGAAGCACCTCGCCGGCGTCGAGCTTCTCCGACATGTCGTCGACGAGGCACTGGATGAACGCGGCCACCGCCCCGATCTCCTCCGGGCTCGACAGCCCGTCGCAGGCCCGCATCTCGACGGTTCCCCACTGCGGGCTCGGCCGCACGTCCCACCGCACCTCGGTGTGGTCGCTGATCACCCCGGTCTTCACCAGGTCGGCGACGTACTCCTCGTAGTTCGCCCAGCTGCCGAACTGGTAGGGGAGCCCCGCGGTGGGCAACTGCTGGAACATGAGCGCCCGGTTGCTGGCGTACCCCGTGTTCACGCCGCCCCAGAACGGGCTCGAGGCGCTGAGCGCCTGCAGGTGCGGGTAGTAGTCGAGCAGCGAGTTCGCCACCGGCAGCGCCTTCTCGCGATCGTCGATGCCCACGTGCACGTGGATGCCCCAGATCATCATGTTGCGACCCCACCACTGCGTGCGGTCGATGAGCTTGTGGTAGCGCTCCTTGTCGGTCACCGTCTGCTCGAACCACTGACCGAAGGGATGCGAGCCCGCGCACATGAGCTCCACGTCGAGCGGGTCGGTGATGGCGCGCACCTCGGCGAGCTGCCCCTGGAGGTCGTCGACCGCATCCGACACCGTGTGGTGCACGCCGCTGACGAGCTCGACCGTGTTGAGCAGCAGCTCCTCGGTGATGTGCGGATGCGGGGCGTCGCCCTCGCCCCGAAGGGCCGTGAGCACGACGTCGGCCGCCGAGACCAGATCGCCGGAGGATCGCTCCACCATGGCGACCTCCCACTCGATCCCGAGGGTCGAGCGCTCCGACTCGGCGAACTTGATCTCCATCTGCACCCCTCGAGAATTACCGCTTGTGCGGCGTTATCTGTCAGAATAGCCAGTCGAGTCCGTCTGCGCCCGACCCTCTAATCAGGCCGTGACGGAATCCCTCAGAGCTTGTGCCGAGTGTGCCCCCACGCTCACGGTCGTCAGTTCGCCCACCTCATAGATCACACAGGAGAATTGTGGCTGTCAAAATCCGTCTGAAGCGCCTCGGCAAGATCCGTGCGCCCTACTACCGCATCGTCGTCGCCGACTCGCGCACCAAGCGCGACGGTCGCGTCATCGAGGAGATCGGTCTGTACCACCCGACCGAGGAGCCCTCGCTCATCCAGGTCGACTCCGACCGCGCCCAGTACTGGCTCTCGGTCGGCGCGCAGCCCACCGAGCAGGTCGCCGCGCTGCTGAAGCTCACCGGCGACTGGGGCAAGTTCAAGGGCGACAAAGACGCCGTGTCGACCGTCAAGGTCAAGGGCGAGAAGGAAGCCTTCGTCGCCGACGAGAAGAAGAAGCCGGTGCTGAAGCCCAAGGCCGAGAAGCCCGCCGCAGTCGAGGCCGAGGCCGCCGCCGACGCCGAGGCCGCAGCAGCGACCGACTCCGAGGCGAACGAGGCGGCAGTCGAGTCCGCCGAAGACGCCGCGGACAAGGCGTAGCCTTGCTCGCTCCCGCACTCGAGCACCTCGTCAAGGGGATCGTCGACAACCCCGCCGAGGTGCGGGTCATCACGAAGAGCTCACCACGCGGCGAGGTTCTCGAGGTGCGTGTGCACCCCGACGACCTCGGCCGCGTGATCGGTCGTTCCGGGCGCACCGCCAAGGCGCTGCGCACCCTCGTGACCGCACTTGCCGACGGACGTCGGGTGCGGGTGGACGTGGTGGACACCGATTACTGAGAACGAGAAGACCCAGCTCCGAGTCGGTCGCCTCACCAAGGCCCACGGCCTGAAAGGCGCGATCAAGCTCGAACTGTTCACCGACGACCCGGAACGACGATTCGTTCCGGGCGCGGTGTTCACCCTCCAGGTGCCGACCTCGTCGCCCTGGCACGGGAAGACCCTCGAACTGGCCGAACTGCGCTGGTACAACGGGCATCCGGTGGGGTTCTTCAAGGGCGTGCCCGACCGCACGGCGGCGGAGGCGCTGGTGAAGGCGATCCTCTGGATCGACCTCGACGCCGACGCCACCTCCGACGAGGAGGACGCCTGGTACGACCACCAGCTCGTCGGGCTGCGTGTGCTGCGCGACGGCGAGCAGGTGGGCACCGTGAAGCTGGTGGAGCACCTGCCCGCGCAAGACCTGCTCGTGGTAAAGACGGCCGACGCCCGCGAGGTGATGGTGCCGTTCGTCAAGGCGATCGTGCCCGCCGTCGACCTGGCTGCCGGCACCGTCACGGTCACCCCGCCCGCCGGGCTCTTCGAGGAGCTGCCCGACGACGAGCCGCCGGCGCCTGCCGCGGCGTCGCCCGCCGCCGCGCCCCCCGACGGCGTTCATTAACGCAAGAATTTCGAAGACCGAGGCCATATGCGCCTCGGTCTTCGTCATTCGTGCGGTTTCGAACCGCCATCGGCCAGGTGCGCGTCTCGGCTACCGCGTGCGGCGGCTCAGTCTGAGCGGCGAAGCTACGCTGGGGGGATGCGCATCGACGTCGTCACGATCTTCCCCGAGTTCTTCGACGTGCTCGACATCTCGCTGCTCGGCAAGGCGCGCCAGTCGGGAATCCTCGAGGTGACGGCGCACTCGCTGCGCGACTTCACGCACGACCGCCACCGCACCGTCGACGACACGCCTTACGGCGGCGGCGCGGGCATGGTGATGAAACCCGAGCCGTGGGGGGAGGCACTCGACGCGGTGCTGGGCGATGCGCCCGAGGCCGGCCCGGCCGAGGGTCCCGACGCGCCCGTCGTCATCTTCCCCTCGCCCGCCGGCACCGTCTTCACCCAGGCGATGGCGCGCGAGCTTGCCACCCGCGAGCACCTGGTGTTCGGATGCGGTCGCTACGAGGGCATCGATCAGCGCGTCTTCGAGAACACCGCCGAGCGTGCCGAAGTGCGCCTCGTGAGCATCGGCGATTACGTGCTGAACGGCGGCGAGGTGGCCGTCATGGCGATGATCGAGGCGATCGGGCGGCTCATCCCCGGCGTCGTCGGCAACCCCGACAGTCTGGTCGAGGAGTCGCACGAAGACGGACTGCTGGAGTACCCGAGCTACACGAAGCCGGCGAGCTGGCGCGGGCTCGAGGTGCCTCCGGTGCTGCTGAGCGGCAACCACCGGGCGATCGCCGAGTGGCGCCGCGGGCAGCAGCTCGAGCGCACGCGGCGCGTGCGACCCGACCTGCTGCCGCCCGAGTAGCGCGGCGGGTGCGGCGCCGCGCCGCACCGCACGCGCGCCGCGGGATCGCAGCCGCTACCGCGCCGTCAGAACGAGCGGCCCGTCCTCCGTGATCGCCACCGTGTGCTCCATGTGCGCCCCCACCGACCCGTCGGCCGAGCGCAGCGTCCAGCCGTCCTTGTCGGTGTAGATCTTGTCGGTGGTCTCGAGGAACCACGGCTCGATCGCGATCACGAGCCCGGCCCGCAGCGGCAGTCCGCGCCCGGCACGCCCCTGGTTCGGTACGTGCGGGTCGCCGTGCATGGTGCGGCCCACCCCGTGGCCGCCGAAATCGGTGTTCACCCCGTAGCCCGCCTCGGTCGCGACAGCGCCGATCGCTGCCGAGATGTCGCCGAGACGCCCGCCCGGCTGCGCGGCGGCGATCCCCGCCTCGAGGGCCGCCGTCGTCACCTCGATCAGCCTGGTGTCCTCGGCGGAGCGCGGCGTGCCGACGACGACAGTGAGCGCCGAGTCGGCCACCCACCCGTTCACCGAGGCGGCGAAGTCGAGGCTCACGACGTCGCCGTCGCGGAGCGCGTAATCGAACGGCAGCCCGTGCAGCACGGCGTCGTTGACGCTCGTGCAGAGCACCTTGCCGAAGGGCGATGCGCCGAAGGACGGGTGGTAGTCGATGTAGCACGACTCCGCCCCGCGAGCCTTGATCATGTCGTGGGCGATGCGGTCGAGCTTCAGCAGGTTCACGCTCACCGCCGCCTGCCGCGAGAGCTCGGTGAGCACCTCGGCGACGAACGCGCCGGCGGGGCGCATCTCCTCGATCTCCGCGGGGGTCTTGAGCTCGATCATGCGGGTACCTTCCTTCGTGTCCATGAAGACCCTACCCACCCGGGACTCAGCGAACATCCGGAGAGGCTGCATACTCTTGACCTCGTGATCATCCGTCGGGCCTTCTTCTACTGGCAGTTCCCCGCTGCGGTGATCCTCCCCGCGTGGATCCTGGTGGGCTGGGGCATCTTTGCCGCCACCGGCTGGCAGATCATCGGCCTCATCGTCGGCGTCATGATGCTCACCGTCGCCATGCTCGCCACCGCCGCCCTCATCTTCGCGCGCAAAGACGTGCGGGCCGAGCGCGCCGTGTCGTGGCTCGACGTGGGGCTGCTCACCGTGCTGCACGGTCTCGTCATCGCCGTCGGCTTCTTCACCGAGGCGACGGGCCTTCTCGGCACCCTCGCCATCGTCGCCGTGATCGCCCTGTTCTGGTCGGGAATCATCCAGCTCGTCATGGAGACCAGGCGCCGCGTGCGCGAGGCGCTCTCGAACTACGAAGCACAGGCGGCGCGCATCACGAACACCCCGCGTCGTCCGCGCAACGACGGCGACTACATCGTCATCGAGACCAGCGACGGGCCGGCCTCACCGCGCATCTGAGCCCCGCGCATCCGCTCGTCGTCGACCAGGGCGACGGATGCTCGTGCCGGCTTTTGCGCCGCCCGCGATGCGTATGGCACAATTGACGATTGTGCCGCGGCCAGGCTCTGCCACAGGGGAGCCAGCATTTCTCGGGCACGACCTCGACCGACAATAAGCCGTAGTCGACCTGTGGCGGGTACAGATTGCGAACAACACCATGCACATCCTCGACTCCGTCGATGCAGCATCGCTCAAGAGCGACATCCCGAACTTCCGTGCCGGCGACACCGTCAAGGTGCACGTGAACATCATCGAAGGCACGCGCTCGCGTATCCAGGTCTTCCAGGGCGTCGTCATCGGCCGCTCGGGCGAAGGCGTGCGCGAGACCTTTACCGTGCGCAAGGTCAGCTTCCAGGTGGGCGTGGAGCGCACCTTCCCGGTGCACTCGCCGGTCATCGACCACATCGAGCTCGTCACCCGCGGTGACGTGCGTCGCGCGAAGCTGTACTACCTCCGCAACCTCCGTGGCAAGAAGGCCAAGATCAAGGAGAAGCGCGACGCGTAGTCGCTCCACCCAGCTATCCTGAGCTCCCGACCGTTACAGTTGGTCGGGAGCTCAGGCGGTTAAATGACAGATACATCAGTGCCCTCGTACGACACGAGCGACGACACCGCCCCCGAGCGGAGGCCCCGGCAGTCCAAGCGCTCCCGGAGCGCCTGGCTGTTCGCGCGCGACCTGCTCGTCATCTTCGTGATCGCGCTGCTCGCCTCGGTGCTCATCAAGACCTTCCTGGTGCGCTCGTTCTACATCCCCTCCGGGTCGATGGAGAACACGCTGCAGATCAACGACCGCATCCTGGTCAACCAGCTCGAGCCCTCGCTCATCCCGATCAGCCGTGGTGACGTCGTCGTGTTCAAAGACCCGGGCGGGTGGCTTCCGCCGACTGCGGAACCTCAGAAGAATCCCATCGCCGCCGCCGTCGACTGGGTGCTCGAGGGCGTCGGCCTCGCCGCCGACGACGCGAACGACCACCTCATCAAGCGGGTCATCGGCCTGCCGGGCGACACCGTCGCCTGCTGCAACGCGCTCGGGCAGATGACGGTGAACGACGTGCCACTCGACGAGTCGGCGTACCTCAAGCTGCCCGACGGCGTCTCTGCGGTCTCGCAGGAGCCGTTCGAGGTGACCGTTCCCGCCGACTCCCTCTGGGTGATGGGCGACAACCGCTACAACTCGGCCGACTCGCGTTTCAATCAGGACAAGCCCGGCAATGGATTCGTGCCCGTCCGAAACGTCGTGGGCCGAGCCATCCTCGTCACCTGGCCGATGGACCACTGGACGTGGCTCGACAATTACGCCACCGTCTTCGACGGAATCCCCACCGTGGCTCCGGCGGGTGTCCCGTCGGGTGGAACCGAGGGGTCGCCCGCTCCCACGCCCGCCTCCGCCCCTGCTGCCGCCGGGCCGGCTCCGGATGCCGTGGTCGGCGCCATCGCGGCCCCGGCGCTCCCGGGGGCGCGCTGATGGCACCCGTCGCCGACCCGACGCTCCGCTTCGAACGCTCGCTGCTGCCGGAGCGCACCGGGTTCGTGATCGGCTGCGACGAGGTGGGGCGCGGTGCGCTCGCCGGACCGGTCGCGGTCGGCCTCGCCGTGGTGCGGGTGACGAACGGCACGCGGGTGCCGAAGGGCTTGCGCGACTCGAAGATGCTGTCGGAGGCGCGCCGTGAGGAGCTCTCGCCCGTAGCTCGGCGCTGGAGCGTGGCTCATGCGGTGGGTTACGCCTCTGCCGAGGAAATCGACCGGCTCGGCATCAGCGCGTGCCTCGGTCTCGCGGGCGCCAGGGGCCTCGCCGAGCTCGCGACGGCCGGTATCGACGTGAGCGCCACGACGATCGTGCTCGACGGCCAGTGGGACTGGCTGTCGGCTGCGGTGCCCCACCCGGTGACGGTGCGCACGAAGATCAAGGCCGACCGTGACTGCGCGTCGGTCGCCGCAGCATCCGTCATCTCGAAGGTGGCCCGAGACCGGCTCATGATCGAGCACCACGGCAGCTACGACGGCTACGGCTGGGTGCGCAACAAAGGGTATGCGAGCGAGGAGCACCGCGACGCGATCCTGTCGCTCGGGCCGACGGAGCTGCACCGGCACACCTGGCTGTCGAAGATGCTCGCCGTCGCCGAGGCGGAGGCGAGCGCGGTCTCGTTGTTCGACCTCGAGGGGATGGACGGCCTCGACCGGGTCGGAGACCTCGCTGCCGGTGGGCCCGGCGCCGACGCTGCGGCGGAGACCGCCGACTCGGCGGCTTAGACTGGAGTCACGATGGACGAAGACGAATTCGAGGACTACGACCGCGAGGTCGAGCTTGCCCTGTACCGCGAGTACCGCGACGTTGTCTCCCAGTTCAAGTACGTGATCGAGACCGAGCGCCGTTTCTACCTCGCGAACGAGGTCGAGCTCAGCCGTCGTGACACCGAGCACGACTTCTACTTCGAGCTCACCATGAACGACGTCTGGGTGTGGGACGTGTACCGGTCCGACCGCTTCGTGAAATCGGTGCGGGTGCTGACCTTCAAAGACGTGAACGTCGAGGAGCTCTCGAGCAAGGACTTCGAGCTGCCGAAGGAGCTCGCGCTCGACGAGTAACGGGTTCTCCACAACCGTGCTTTTCTGACGCCCGTCCACAGATCCGTCTCCTGCGCCCTGCGCTCCGCCCTGCCTCCCCAGGCTGGTCGCGGAGGCAACGATGAAGGCGAAAGACGAACTGGGCCGGCGGGGCGAGAACCTGGCGGCGGCACACCTCGAGCAGAGCGGTTACCGGGTGGTGGAGCGCAACTGGCGCTGCCACGTCGGTGAGATCGACATCGTCGCGTACGACGCCGACTGCCTCGTCGTGGTGGAGGTGAAGACGAGGTCGTCGCCCGCCTACGGGCATCCCTTCGAGGCCATCACCGAGGCGAAGCTGCGGCGGCTCCACCTGCTCCTGCGGCAGTGGGTCGCCGAGCGAGAGGTGCACCGGCCCGCAGACGCGCGCGTCGACGTGGTGGGAATCGTGTGGCCCGAGTTCGGTGAGCCCCATGTCCGCCACCTCAAGGCGGTCGGCTGATGGTGGCGCGCACGGTCTCGGTCGCGCTGCTCGGGATGTCGGGTGCCGTCGTCGAGGTGGAGGCGCACATCGCGGATGCGATACCCGGCTTCCAGATCATCGGCCTGCCCGATGCCGCCCTCTCCGATTCGAAAGACCGCGTGAGGGCCGCTGCGGCCAATGACGGGTGCCCGCTCCCGACGAAGAAGATCGTGGTGAACCTGTCGCCGGCGTCGCTGCCGAAGCAGGGCTCCGCCTACGACCTCGCCATCGCGGTGGCCGTGCTCGCGGCCGAGGGTGCGGTCGATGCGTCGGCGATCGAGGGCGTCGTGCACCTCGGTGAGCTGAGCCTCGACGGGCGGGTGCGGCCCATGAGCGGGCTGCTCCCCGCCATGGTGGCGGCGCGCGCGGCCGGCTACTCGCGTTTCGTGGTGCCCCGGGGCAACGAGGCCGAGGCGGCGCTCGTGCCGGGCGTGAGGGTCACGGCGGTCACGTCGCTCCGCGACGCGCTCATCGCGCACGGTGCCGAGCTCGAGCCGAGGCTCGTCGAACCGCTGGTGCTCGCGTCGAGAGGCGCCGACGAGGCGCGTGCGGGCGACCTGTCCGACGTCGTCGGCAACGCCGACGCGGTCGAGGCGCTGGTCGTGGCCGCCGCCGGCGGCCACCACCTGTTGATGCTCGGCCCGCCCGGGGCGGGCAAGACGATGCTCGCTCAGCGCCTCCCGGCGCTGCTTCCCGATCTCGATGCGGAGCAGTCGCTCGTGGTCACGTCGGTGTCGTCGCTCGCGGGGCGCCCCGTGAGCGGGCTGATCACCCGGCCGCCGTTCGAGAGTCCGCACCACACGACGTCGGCGGCGGCTCTCGTGGGTGGCGGTTCGAAGATCATCCGTCCGGGCGCGGCCGCGCGGGCGGCCAACGGCGTGCTCTTCCTCGACGAGGCCCCCGAGTTCCCGGCGTCGGTACTCGACGCGCTCCGGCAGCCACTCGAATCGGGCAGCATCAGCATCCATCGCGCGCAGGCGGTCGCCGAGTTCCCCGCGCGGTTCCAGCTCGTGCTCGCGGCGAACCCCTGCCCCTGCGGGCAGTTCGGGGCGACCGACATCGCGTGCACCTGCACGCCGATCGCCCGTCGCCGCTACCTGGCCCGGCTGTCGGGTCCGCTGCTCGACCGGGTCGACCTGCAACTGAGGGTGAACCGGGTCACCTCCGCCGCGATGCGACTGGCTGCCGACGACGGTCCGGGGGCGGTGCCGCACACCACGACCGCGCTCGCGCGGGAGCGCGTGATGCGAGCTCGGGAGGTGAGCGCGGAGAGGCTTCGTGGGAGCGGGTGGAAGACGAACGCCGAGGTTCCCGGTGCCTGGTACAGATCGGGTGCTCAGCGTCTTCCCGCGTCCGTCACCGCGCCGATCGATCGTGCGCTCGAACGCGGAACTCTCACCATGCGCGGCTACGACCGTGTGCTGCGGGTCGCGTGGACGCTCGCTGATCTCGACGACGACGCCGGCGGCGCGGCCGGAGGGTCGCCCACAGGCCACCACATCGGGTGGGCGCTGTTCCTCCGCAAGTCGGTGGCCGTATGAGCGCCGGGGATGCGTCGCCGGTGCACCAGCTCGATGCGTCGCTCGTGAGGTCGCTCGTGGAGGGAGTTCGCGGTGGCAGACCGCGGAGAGAGGGCGGGATCGGCGAGGGTGCTCGAGGTGGAGGCGCTGGAGGCGAGGGGCCGCTCGGTGAGGGTGTGGGAGCTGCGGAACCGCTCGGTCATGGCCTGGTCGGTGGGGGTTCGCGCGGGGAGGGCGCGGGCGGAGCGGGGTCATATCGGGAAGGTGCGAGCGGCCCTGCCGTGGAGGACGAGGAGGTGGAGCGGTGCTTCGGAGTCGCCGCCTGGGGAACGCTGGCGGAGCCGGGTGACGCCGTGGCGGGAGCCGTGACGCAGGCGCTCGGTGCCGGCCGCGCCCTGGCGCTGCTGATCGAGCGCGAGCCGGCGGAGCGCTGGCATGCGGAGCTTCCCGCCGGTCTCACCGACGAGCTCACCACCGCCGACCTCGCTTCGGGCATCGAGCGGTGGGCGCCGCGGCTCTCCTCCTCGACCGTGGTCTCGGCTCTCCGTGCGTCGGCGCGGTTCGGGGCCACGCTCGTGATGCCGGGCGACCCGTGGTGGCCCCCGGGTCTTCTCGATCTCGGCGTGCATGCGCCCTTGGCGCTCTGGGTGCGCGGCGACCCGGAGCACCTCGCGCCCGGGGCCGGTTCCATCGCGGTCGTCGGGTCGCGCGACGCCACCTCTTACGGCGAGCACATGGCGGCCGAGATCGCCGCCGGCCTCGTCGACCGGGGCGTCACCGTCACCTCGGGTGCCGCTTACGGCATCGACGGGATGGTTCATCGCGCCGTGCTCGCGGCGGGCGGGCGCACCGTCGCGTTCCTCGCGGGTGGGGTCGATCGACTGTATCCCGCAGCGCATCATGACCTGCTCCTGCGGATCGCCGAGACGGGCGCCCTGGTGTCGGAGCTGCCCTGCGGTTCCTCTCCCACCAAATGGCGCTTCCTCCAGCGAAACCGTCTCATCGCGGCGGCGACCCTGGCCACCGTCGTGGTCGAGGCGGGCTTCCGCTCTGGCTCGCTCAACACGGCCGGGCACGCGGCGGCCCTCGGGCGACCTATCGGCGCGGTGCCCGGGCCGGTCACGAGTGCGACGTCGGCGGGCTGCCATCGACTGCTTCGCGAGTACGACGCGACCTGCGTCACCTCGGCCGAGGAGGTGGCCGAGCTCGTGGGTCCTTCGACGATGGATGCCGCGAGCGGCTGGGCGGCTGGAGACGCCGAGCGGAATGACGTGCGCCGCGGCAGCGGCGCGCGCGGGCCCGACGGCACGCGGCTGCTCGATGCCCTGAGCAGACGCAGTCCGCGCGGTGTCACCGAACTCGCCCGCCTCACCGGCCTCGCTCCGCGCTCCGTCGCCGCCGCTCTCGGGGTGCTGCTCCTCGAAGGCGCAGCCAGAGAGACGGAGTCCGGGTGGCTGAGAACGTGAGGGATGGAGGTCACGGGGTTTTGAGACACTGGGAGCATGAGCCAGTACGGGGAGCCCCTGCACACGATCGTCCACATCAGCGACACCCACTTCCTCGCCGGCGAGCGGCTCCTCTACGGCAAGGTCGACACCGATGCGACCCTGGCTCAGGCGTTCCGGCAGCTGGAGGCGGGCGGCATCCGCCCCGAGGCGATCGTGTTCACCGGCGACATCGCCGACCTCGGCGAAGGCGACGCGTATCGTCGGGTGCGCTCGATCGTCGATCCCGCCGCCGAGCGGCTCGGAGCGCGGGTCGTCTGGGTGATGGGCAACCACGACGACCGGGCATGGCTGCGCACCGAGCTCCTCGACGAGGATGCCTCGACCGAGCCCATCGACTCGACGATCATGCTAGGCGGACTGCGGCTCATCGCGCTCGACACGAGCGTGCCCGGGTTCCATCACGGTGAGCTGTCGCACAACCAGCTCCGGAGGTTGCAGGAAGAACTCGCCCAGCCAGCGCCCGAGGGCACGATCGTGGCCTTGCATCATCCGCCGGTGCCGACGAGCATCCCGCTCATGCCTGTGCTCGAACTGCAGCGGCAGCACGAGCTCGCCGCGGTCCTCGAGGGCAGCGACGTGCGAGCCATCCTGGGCGGACATCTCCACTACTCCACGACGAGCACCTTCGCGGGCGTGCCGGTGTCGGTGGCGGCGGCCACCTGCTACACCATGGACGTCGCCGCAGCCGGCGGCGGAGCCCTGGTCGGCCGCGACGGCGGGCAGTCGTTCAGCATCGTGCACGTCTACAGCGACCGCGTCGTGCACTCCATCGTGCCCATCGGCGACTTCCCCGTGGTGAGCGGCTTCGACCGCGATTTCGTGCAGACCCTCTACGCCCTTCCCGAGGCGGAGCAGCTCGAGCGCTTCTCCCGTCAGGTTCCGCCCATCTCCGAACCCCGCGCCGACTGACCTCGAGGCCCCCGCCTCCGATGGGCGCGGCGATCGAGGCGGCGGGGGTGGAGGAGGCATGCTGGTGGCATGGAGATCGGTGAGGCGCGGGCGGAGTACGACCGGCATCTGCGGCTCGAGCGGGGGTACTCCGAGCACACGGTGCGCTCGTACGCCTCCGATCTCGTCGATCTCGGGGCCTTCGCCGAGAAGCGTGGGGTGACCGGCGTGCACGGGCTCGATCTCGAGCTCTACCGCGACTGGCTCTGGGCCGCATCGCAGAAGTCGCTCGCGAAGTCGACGCTGGCGCGGAGGGCGGCTAGCGCGAAGGGGTTCTCGGCGTGGCTGCGACGGTCGGGGTACATCGAGGTCGACCAGGCCGCGCGTCTGCGGGCGCCGAAGCCCGACCGGGCGCTCCCGAGGGTGCTCTCGAACGACTCGGTCGACGTCGTGCTCGAGAGGCTGCGCTTACGCGCCACCGACGGTGAGGCCGTGCCGTTGCGCGACCTCGCGCTCGTCGAACTGCTCTATGCCTCGGCGCTGCGGGTCTCCGAGATCGTCGGTATCGACCTCACCGATGTCGACCTCGACCGCCGCACCGTGCGGGTGCTCGGCAAGGGCCAGAAGGAGCGGGTCGTGCCGTTCGGAGGCCCTGCCCACCTCGCCCTCACTGACTACCTCGCCCGAGGGAGGCTGGCCTTGGCGAGCCAACGTCCCGCACCGCCCACCGCTCTCTTCCTGGGTGCCCGCGGCGGACGGCTCGGCACCCGAGCCGTCTACGAACTCGTCGCCCAGCTGCTCCACGACGTGCCGGGCAGCGGCCCGGCCGGCCCCCATGCCTTCCGCCACACGGCAGCGACACACCTTCTCGACGGCGGGGCCGACCTGCGTGCGGTGCAGGAGATCCTGGGTCACGCCAGTCTCGGCACCACCCAGATCTACACCCACGTGACGGTCGAACGCCTGCGCAGCACCTACCTGCAGGCCCACCCGCGCGCCTGACCGCAGCACCGCCGCCTCACGGCGGCAGCAGCACCGCCCGCGGCACTCCTCCGTAGAGCAGGCGCGGGTTCAGGTACTCCCCGTCGAGCCTCACCCCGAGGTGCACGCAGCCCGCCGCGCAGTGCCCGCCCGCCGCCACGGTGCCGATCGGCTGCCCACGGGCCACGGCGTCGCCCACCGCCAGCGCCGCCGATGCTGCGACCGGTTCGAGACTCGAACGGTACCCGCCCGGATGCTCGATGGCGATCACCGGCCGGTCGCCCACCACGCCGGTATAGGCGACCACGCCCGACTCGGGTGCGACGACCACGCCGCCCGGCACCGCCAGGAGATCGAGACCCCGATGCCCCGCCGAGTACGGGGTGGCCGGCGCGCGGAACTCGGCGACGACGACCGTCGGCTCCACCGGCGACGCCCACAGAGGCCCGTCGACCCTCGGGGTCGCGAGCGAGATCACCACGCCCACCCCGGCAATCGCAGCCCGAAGACCGCGCCGCCCTTCACGTGCAAACCACGCCAAGCCCATCCGCATGCGACGACTCTCGTCACGAAACGCCCGCGGCACACGGCTCAACGACACGGATGTGGAGGAACCGTGCCAGTATCGGAGTTGTGGGGGAGTGGCAGTCGCATCGGATGCGCTCCTCGACCTGGTACGAAGGAGTGCGCCATGGCGTCGAATGACCCTGCCCGGAACACCGCCGGAACGACGGGAGCGGGCTCGGCCCCACGCACCGCCGACGACCATGCCGCCTCGAAGAAGCTGCGACGCAAGGTCATCGCCCTCTCCATCGCCGCGGCGCTCGGCGGCTTCCTCTTCGGCTTCGACTCCTCCGTCATCAACGGCGCGGTCAAGGCGATCGAAGAGGACTTCGACCTCGGCAGCCTCCCTCTTCTCAGCGGCTTCACCGTCGCATCCGCTCTTCTCGGCTGCGCCATCGGCGCCTACGTCGCCGGCCGCATCGCCGACCGCATCGGGCGCATCCCGGTGATGCTCATCGGCGCAGCCCTCTTCCTCGTCTCCTCGATCGGCTCGGGGCTCGCCTTCGCCGTCTGGGACCTCATCGCCTGGCGCGTCATCGGCGGTCTCGGCATCGGCATCGCGAGCGTCATCGCTCCCGCCTACATCGCCGAGATCGCGCCGAAGGCCGTGCGCGGCGCGCTCGCCAGCCTGCAACAGCTCGCCATCACCCTCGGCATCTTCGCCGCCCTGCTCTCCGACACCCTCCTGCAGGGTGCGGCGGGCGGCGCGAACGAGCCGCTCTGGTTCGGCGCCGACGCCTGGCGCTGGATGTTCATCGCCTGCGCCGTGCCGGCGATCGTCTACGGCCTGCTCGCCTGGCGCCTGCCCGAATCGCCCCGCTTCCTCGCCGGGAAGGACCGCCGCGACGACGCCCGCGAGGTGCTCGCCAGCGTGATGCCGCAGAGCGAGGTCGACTCCGCCCTCGAGGACATCGAGCGGGGCCTCAAGGAGGACCGCGAGAACGCCCGCACCGCGAGTCTTCGCGGCAAGATGCTCGGCCTCCTGCCGGTGGTCTGGGTGGGCATCCTGCTGTCGATGTTCCAGCAGCTGGTGGGCATCAACGTCATCTTCTACTACTCGCAGAGCCTCTGGGCGTCGGTCGGTTTCGACACCACCAATCAGAGCACGAGCTTCATCATCTCCGTCGTCACGAGCGTCATCAACGTGGCTGTCACCTTCATCGCCATCTTCTTCGTCGACAAGATCGGCCGCCGCCCGCTGCTGCTCACCGGCTCGGCGGGCATGGTGGTGTCGCTCGGCCTGATGGCGCTGTCGTTCTCGCAGGCCGTGGTGACCGACGGCGGCACCCCCCAGCTGCCGGGAGCCTGGGGCCCGCTGGCCCTCGTCGGTGCGAACCTGTTCGTCATCTTCTTCGGCGCCACCTGGGGTCCCATCGTCTGGGTGCTGCTCGGCGAGATCTTCCCGAACCGCATCCGCGGCAAGGCGCTCGGTGTCGCCGCCGCCGCACAGTGGCTCACGAACTTCGCCATCACGGAGACGTTCCCCGCTCTCTCCGGCTTCTCGCTCACCTTCACGTACGGTCTGTACACCTTCTTCGCGCTGGTGTCGTTCTTCTTCGTGTTCTTCGCGGTGCCCGAGACGAAGGGCCGCTCGCTCGAGAGCATGGACAGTCTGAAGGTCGTGCGCAAGAACAGCAGGCAGTCGGTCGACGCCCCGAGCTAGGCGCAGCACCCGGGTGATATAGTTCTCGGAGCACCCCGCCAGCCGGGGTGACTTCGCGTGCCCACCAGGCAGCAGCATCCGATCGGTCCCCGTCACCCTCGCGAGCGAGGCGAGACGAGGCCGGATGCGCGCCGGGCACCAGGATCCGCGGCCACCGTCGCGGAAGACAACCGAGAACAGAAGGAGTACGGCCATGGCCGTCGTCACCATCCGCCAGCTGCTCGACAGCGGCGTCCACTTCGGACACCAGACCCGTCGCTGGAACCCCAAGATGAAGCGCTTCATCTTCACCGAGCGCTCGGGCATCTACATCATCGACCTGCAGCAGTCGCTGGGCTACATCGACAAGGCCTACGACTTCGTCAAGGAGACCGTCGCGCACGGCGGCACCATCCTCTTCGTCGGCACCAAGAAGCAGGCGCAGGAGTCGATCGCCGAGCAGGCGACCCGCGTGGGCCAGCCCTACGTCAACCAGCGCTGGCTCGGTGGCCTCCTCACCAACTTCCAGACCGTCTCCAAGCGCCTCGCGCGCATGAAGGAACTCGAGGAGCTCGACTTCGAAGACACCGCGAAGAGCGGCTTCACGAAGAAGGAACTCCTCATCAAGAAGCGCGAGCTCGACAAGCTGCACAAGTCGCTCGGCGGCATCCGCAACCTGTCGAAGACCCCGTCGGCACTCTGGGTGGTCGACACCAAGAAGGAGCACCTGGCGATCGACGAGGCCAAGAAGCTCGGCATCCCCGTCATCGGCATCCTCGACACCAACTGCGACCCCGACGAGGTGCAGTACCCCATCCCGGGTAACGACGACGCCATCCGTTCGGTCGCGCTGCTCACCCGCATCGTCGCCGACGCCGCGGCGGAGGGTCTCATCCAGCGCCACCAGAAGCCCGAAGAGGGCGAGCAGGCCGAGCCCCTGGCCGAGTGGGAGCGCGAGCTCCTCCAGGCCTCGGAGAACCCGCAGTCGGAGGCTGAGAAGATCGAGGCCGTCGACGGGCTCGTCACCGGTACCGAGAACGCAGAGGCCGTCGCCGAGGTGATCGCCGCCGAGACCCCCACCGAGGAGAACGACGCCGACGCCGCCGCGCAGGCCGACCTCGCCGCCGTCACCGACGAGTCGCTCGTCGTGGAGCACCACGTGGTCTCCGACGCCGACGCCGAGGCGAAGATCGAAGCCGAGGCGACCGACGCCGAGAAGGCTCCCGCAGCCGAGTAGTCGCCCGCCGTTCATCTCTGAACGGCACGCTGACACCGACCACAACCTTTTCAAGGAGTACACAGAAACATGGCAAACATCAGCCTGGCCGACGTGAAGGCGCTGCGCGAGCAGCTCGGCACCGGCATGGTCGACACCAAGAACGCCCTGGTCGAGGCCGACGGCGACATGGAGAAGGCCGTCGAGATCCTGCGCCTGAAGGGCGCCAAGGGCAACGCGAAGCGCGCCGACCGCTCCACCAGCGAGGGCCTCGTCGCCGCGAAGCAGGGCGATGGCGCTGCGACGCTCATCGAGCTCGCCTGCGAGACCGACTTCGTGGCGAAGGGCGACAAGTTCATCGCCCTCGCCGACGCCGTTCTCGAGGCCGTCTTCGCCGCCGGTTCGACCACCGTCGAGGAGGCCCTGGCCGCCTCCGCCGGTGACAAGACCGTCGCCGACCTCATCAACGACGAGGCCGCGATCCTCGGCGAGAAGATCGAGCTGCGCCGCATCGCGCGCCTCACCGGCGACTCGTTCGAGATCTACCTGCACAAGACGAGCAAAGACCTGCCCCCGCAGGTCGGTGTCGTCGTGGCCTACTCCGGCTCCGACGCCGACACCGCCCGCTCCATCGCGCAGCACATCTCGTTCGCCGACCCGCAGTACCTCTCCCGCGACGACGTGCCCGCGGAGGCCGTCGAGAAGGAGCGTGCGATCGTCACCGAGATCTCGAAGAACGAGGGCAAGCCCGAGGCGGCTCTGCCGAAGATCGTCGAGGGTCGCGTCACCGCCTACTTCAAGCAGGTCGCCCTGCTCGAGCAGGACTACGCGAAGGACAACAAGCTCTCGGTCTCGAAGGTGCTCGCCGATGCGGGCATCCAGGTCACCGGCTTCGCCCGATTCAAGGTCGGCGCGTAACACCACCCCAGGAAGCGGGCTCGGGTCGAACGACCCGGGCCCGTTTTCTCTGTAGCCTGAACACGGACACGACGAAGGGACGCACGACGGATGTCAGAGCCGGACGGCAAGCGCAGGGTACTCCTCAAACTCTCCGGTGAGGCCTTCGGGGGTGGAGCGTTGGGCGTGAACCCCGACGTCGTCTCCGGTCTCGCCAAGGAGATCGCCGAGGCGGCGAAAGAGGTCGAGGTCGCGATCGTCGTGGGCGGCGGCAACTTCTTCCGCGGCGCCGAGCTCTCGCAGCGCGGGATGGACCGCGGGCGCGCCGACTACATGGGGATGCTCGGCACCGTCATGAACGCCCTGGCCCTGCAGGACTTCCTCGAGCAGGCGGGTGCCGACACCCGCGTGCAGTCGGCGATCTCGATGACCCAGGTCGCCGAGCCGTACATCCCGCTCCGGGCCATCAGGCACCTCGAGAAGGGGCGCGTCGTCATCTTCGGCGCGGGCGCCGGCCTGCCCTACTTCTCCACCGACACCGTGTCGGCGCAGCGTGCCCTCGAGATCCATGCCGACGAGGTGCTGGTGGCCAAGAACGGCGTCGACGGGGTCTACTCCGATGACCCCCGGGTGAACCCCGAGGCGATCAAGCTCGACACCCTCACCTACAACGACGCGCTCCTCCAGGGGCTCAAGGTCGTCGACTCGACGGCATTCAGCCTCTGCATGGACAACGGGATGCCCATGCACGTCTTCGGCATGGAGCCCGCGGGCAACGTGGCCAAGGCGATCCGAGGCGAACGCATCGGCACCCTGGTCGCCACGAGCCATTGAGCCGGTGAGCCCTCAGGCCCACTGACTACACTTGACAGCACTGATCCACCGAAGGAGCTCCCCGTGATCGCGGATGTACTGGCAGATGCCACCGAACGCATGAACAAGGCCGTCGAGGTCACCAAAGACGACTTCTCGAACGTGCGCACCGGCCGGGCGAACCCGGCCCTGTTCCAGAAGATCCTGGTGTCGTACTACGGCACGCCCACCCCGTTGGCCCAGCTCGCCTCGCTGCAGAACCCCGAGGCGCGCTCGCTCATCGTCACCCCCTACGACAAGGCCGCACTCCGCGACATCGAGCAGGCCATCCGCGACATGCCGAACCTGGGGGCCAACCCCACGAACGACGGCACGATCATCCGCGTCACCCTTCCCGAGCTCACCGAAGAGCGCCGCAAGGAGTACGTGAAGATCGTTCGAACCAAGGCCGAAGACGGCAAGGTGTCGGTGCGCAACATCCGCCGTAAGGCCAAGGACGACCTCGACGCGCTGAAGAGCGAGGTCGGCGACGACGAGGTGGCCCGGGGCGAGAAAGAACTCGAGCAGGTCACGAAGAGCCACGTCGACGCCATCGACGACGCCCTGAAACGCAAGGAAGCCGAGCTCCTCGAGGTCTGACCTCGACCGTCGACGCCGCATGAGCCACGACCAGGGAGTCCCACCGACGCCGAGGCCGTCGTCGGTGAAGCGCGCGCGCCCGCTCTCCCGAGCCGACATCCAGGCTCAGGTGAGGGCGCGCCGCGAGCAGTTCGAAGAGGCGAACGAGAAGATCACGGCGCGCTCGGGCCGCAACCTCATCTCGGCGATCCTCATCGGCGTGGTGCTCGCCGGCGTCGTGGTGCTCAGCCTCGTCGTCATCAAAGAGCTGTTCATGGTGTTCGCCGTGACCCTCGTGGTGTTCGGCACGCTCGAACTGGCGACGGCCCTCCGGCATGCCGGCATCACGGTGCCCCGCGTGCCCGCGGCCGTGGTGGGCGCGGCGATGGTACCCGCCGCCTACTACTGGCAGGCCGAGGGACAGTGGCTGGTGTTCATCGGCGGTGTCGTCGCCGTCGCGCTCTGGCGCCTCGTCGAGATCGCCGTCGCCCGTGAGCACCGCGGGGCGCTCGCCGCGCTGCGCGACCTCGGTGCGGGCGTGTTCGTCCAGGTGTACGTGTCGTTCCTCGGCAGCATCGCGGTGCTCCTGGTGTCGAAGGAGGGCGGCCAGTGGTGGGTGCTCTCCTTCATCGTCGTGACGGTGCTCGTCGATGTCGGGGCGTATGCGACGGGGCTCAACTTCGGCAAGCATCCGATGGCCCCCACCATCAGCCCGAAGAAGACCTGGGAGGGCCTCGCCGGAGCTGTGGCCGCGGCTCTCATCGGCGGCGTGCTGCTGGCGCTCTTCGTGCTCGGGCAGCCCTGGTGGGTGGGTCTCGTGTTCGGCGCCGTGATCGCCGCGACGGCGACGGCGGGCGACCTAGCGGAGTCGCTGCTGAAGCGCGACATCGGCATCAAAGACATGAGCTCCTGGCTCCCGGGCCACGGCGGTTTCCTCGACCGGCTCGACTCCATGCTGCCCTCGGCCGCGGCGGCGTACATGCTCTGGGTGATCTTCTCAGGCTGATCTTCGGCACAATAGACCCGTGAGCGTACCGTTTCCCCGCACCCGCAGCTCGAGCCTCGGCTACGACACCGAGGAGGTCGACGACTTCCTCGCGAAGGCGCGACTGGCGTACGACGAGCGCGCCGCCGGCCCCGAGGGCACCCCGGTGCTCACCAGCGAGATGGTGCGCAGCACCGCCTTCACCATGCAGAAGGGCGGCTACTACCCGCCCGCCGTCGACGCGGCACTCGAGCGCCTCGAAGACGCCTTCGCGCTCCGCGAGCGCGACGCCGCCTACCGCGAGGCCGGAGACGAGCGCTGGTACCAGCAGGCGCGTCAGCGCGCCGCCGAGATCCTCGCCCGCCTGGAACGACCCGAGGGCAAGCGCTTCACGAAGGCGGGCCCGCTGAGCATCGGCTACCACCCGAAAGACGTCGACGAGTTCGCCGACCACCTGGTGGAGTACTTCCGATCGGGGGCGGATGTGAGCGTCACGGATGTGCGCACCGTCGCCTTCCGCTCCCGCCGCGGCGGCTACAGCGAGGCGCAGGTCGATGCGGTACTCGACGCCGTGGTCGACGTCATGCTCGCCGTGCGCTGACGCGCTCCGCGACCCGTCATTGCAGGCTCCGTGCCCCGTCGGCAGACGCGCGCGAAACCGTCGTCGGGCGGCGATTATCCGCGTGAACATTTCGATCGGGTAAAGAAACCCTCTTGACCATGCCCCCCGGTTGGGTGACGATGACTCTTTGTGTTAGCTATGACTTCTCACAGCAACACACAACAGGAAGAGGTCATGACGGATATGTCATCCGCATTCACTCGCGCTCGGCGCGCCCTGGTCATCACCGCGAGCGGGGCGGCTTTCGCCCTCGTCCTCGCCGGTTGCTCGGCCGGATCCTCGAACGACGCACCCTCCGGTGGCGAAGCGCTCATCGTCGGCACCACCGACAAGGTCACCACGCTCGACCCGGCAGGCTCCTACGACAACGGCTCCTTCGCCGTCATGAACCAGGTGTTCCCGTTCATCATGAACACCCCCTACGGCAGCCCCGACGTCGAGCCCGACATCGCCGAGAGCGCCGAGTTCACCGCGCCCACGGAGTACACCGTGAAGCTCAAGGAGGGCCTCACCTTCGCCAACGGGCACGAGCTCACCTCCTCCGACGTGAAGTTCAGCTTCGACCGTCAGCTCGCCATCGCCGACCCGAACGGGCCGTCGTCGCTGCTGTACAACCTCGACTCGGTCGACACTCCCGACGATCTCACCGTCGTGTTCAACCTCAAGAGCGAGAACGACCAGGTCTTCCCGCAGATCCTGTCGAGCCCGGCAGGTCCGATCGTCGACGAGGAGGTCTTCGCCGCCGACGCGGTCACCCCCGACGAGGAGATCGTCGACGGCGAGGCGTTCGCGGGTCAGTACACGATCTCGAGCTACGACTTCAACAACCTCATCTCCTACGAGCCCTTCGACGGCTACAAGGGTGTGCTCCCGGCGGCGGAGTCGCCCATCAACGCGAAGTACTACGCCGACTCGTCGAATCTCAAGCTCGACGTGCAGGAGGGCAACATCGACGTGGCGTTCCGGAGCCTGTCCGCGACCGACGTCGAAGACCTCTCCTCCAACGACAAGGTGAAGGTCTACGACGGGCCCGGCGGCGAGATCCGCTACATCGTGTTTAACTTCGACACGCAGCCCTTCGGCGCCACCACCCCCGAGGCAGACGCCGCCAAGTCGCTCGCGGTGCGCCAGGCCGTCGCCGACCTGATCGACCGCGACGAGATCGCCGACCAGGTCTACAAGGGCACCTACACCCCGCTGTACTCCTTCGTGCCGGCCGGCCTCACCGGCGCCACCGAGGTGCTCAAGGAGACCTACGGCGACGGCAACGGCGGCCCCTCGGTCGACAAGGCCAAGGAGACGCTCACCGCGGCGGGCATCACCAGCCCGATCGAGCTGAACCTCCAGTACAGCCCCGACCACTACGGCCCCTCCTCGGGCGACGAGTACGCGCTCATCAAAGACCAGCTCGAGTCGTCTGGCCTGTTCACGGTGAACCTGCAGTCGACCGAATGGGTCCAGTACGCGAAAGACCGCACGGCCGACCTGTACCCGGCGTACCAGCTGGGCTGGTTCCCCGACTACTCCGACGCCGACAACTACCTGACGCCGTTCTTCCTCACCGAGAACTTCCTCGCCAACCACTACTCGAACCCCGAGGTGAACGACCTGATCCTCAAGCAGGCCACCACCACCGACCCGGCCGAGCGCCAGTCGATCATCGAGGAGATCCAGGCGAAGGAGGCACTCGACCTGTCGACGGTGCCCTACCTCCAGGGCGCTCAGGTCGCCGTCGCCGGAACCGGTGTCGACGGCGTCACGCTCGACGCCTCGTTCAAGTTCCGTTACGCACCGCTCACCAAGGGCTAGCACCGAGCTCCGCACGAGGGGCGGCCGGGTCGAACCGGTCGCCCCTCGTGCGGTCTGCACGATCCGACTGATTGGCAACGATGACGACAAGTCTGCTCCCGACCGACGCACCGTCGGTGGTGGCTCCGAAACCGAAGAGCGCGGGCGGTGGCCTCGGCCGCTACCTCCTGGTCAGGTTCCTCCTGATCTTCCCGACCATCTTCATCCTGGTCACCCTGGTGTTCCTCCTCATGCGCACGGTGGGCGACCCCATCACCGCTGCGCAGGGCGGCAGGCTCACCGCCGAGCAGCTGCAGGAGCGCATCCACGCCGCCGGCTACGACCGGCCCGTGCTGGTGCAGTACTTCGAGTACCTCGGGCAGGTGTTCACCGGCAACTTCGGCAACACCATCAGCGACAACCGGCCGGTCACCGAGGTGCTGCTCACCTACGGCGGCGCCACCCTCGAGCTCGCGTTCTACGCCCTCATCGTCGCCTTCATCGTCGGCATCCCGCTCGGGATGCTCGCGGCGGCCTTCCGCGACCGGGTTCCGGATGCTGTGCTGCGCGTGTTCGCCATCCTCTGCTACGCCACCCCGGTGTTCTTCGCCGGCATGCTGCTGAAGCTCGTCTTCTCGGTCTGGCTGCAGTGGTTCCCCGTCGCCGGCCGCGCGTCCACCCGCACCGAGCTGTCGATGCAGACCCTCGACAACAAGACCGGCATCTACCTGATCGACGCGATCTCGCTCGGCAGCCCCGCGGCCATCGGCGACGTGCTCTCGCACGCGGTGCTCCCGGGCATCGCACTCGGTCTCCTCACGGCGGGCGTGTTCCTCCGGCTGGTGCGCACGAACGTCATCGGCACGCTCGGCACCGATTACGTCGACGCTGCGCGCTCGCGGGGTGTGGGGGAGTTCCGGCTGGTGCGCAAGCACGCCTACAAGCCGGCCCTCATCCCGATCATCACCGTCATCGGGCTGCAGATCGCGTTGCTGCTCGGTGGGGCGGTGCTCACCGAGACCACCTTCGAGTGGAAGGGCCTCGGCTTCCAGCTCGCCGCCTACCTCGCCGCCCGCGACTTCGTGGCCGTGCAGGGCATCGTCGCCCTGCTCGCGGTGATCGTCGCCGTCACCAACTTCATCGTCGACGTCATAGCCGCGCTCATCGACCCGAGGGTGAGGTACTGACCATGAGCACCTCCCTCGACCGCGAACCGGTGGCCGCACTGCCCCCGGTCAAGAACGGCTTCCTCGGCCGGCTCCCCGTCGTGAAGCAGCTGCGTCAGAGCGTGGGCCTGCAGCGCGGCATGCTCATCGCCGGCCTCGTCATCACCGCGATCTTCGTGCTGGTCGCGATCTTCGCCCCGCTCATCGCCCCCTACGGCTTCGCCCAGCTGCGCGACGCCCAGGGCTCCTTCGGCGCGCAGCAGCCGCCGAGCGCAGCCCACATCATGGGCACCACCGTGGGTGGCTACGACGTGTTCTCCCGGGTCATCTGGGGTGCGCAGACGGCGCTGCTCGTCATCATCATCGCCGTGCTCTGCTCGATCTTCGTCGGCATCCTGCTCGGCCTCGTCTCGGGCTACATCGGAGGCTGGCTCGACCGGGTGCTCGTCGTCATCGGCGACGCCATCTACGCCTTCCCGTCGCTGCTGCTCGCGATCGTGCTCTCCATCGTCATCTCGGGTGGGCAGTCGAGCCTCTGGGGCGGCATCCTCGCCGCGGCACTCTCGATCACCGTGGTGTTCATCCCGCAGTACTACCGGGTGATCAGGGCCGAGACCATCCGCATCAAGGCGGAGCCCTACGTCGAGTCGGCCAAGATGCTCGGGGCCTCGGCACCGCGCATCATGTTCCGCCACGTGCTGCGCAACGCCACCCGCACGCTGCCGATCATCTTCACCCTCAACTCGTCGGAGGCGCTGCTCACTCTGGCCGGCCTCGGCTTCCTCGGCTTCGGCATCGAGCCGACGGCGGCGGCGGAGTGGGGCTACGACCTCAACAAGGCGCTCTCCGACGTCACGAGCGGCATCTGGTGGACAGCGCTCTACCCGGGTCTCGCCATCGTGCTCTCGGTGCTCGGCATCACCCTCGTGGGCGAGAGCCTCAACGACCTCGCCGATCCGCGACTCCGCGGCCGCAAGCGGGTGAAGGCGGCAGCGGGAACGGTGTCGATGACCTCGGTCGACAGCTCGCTGCCCTCCGACGTCGAGATCCGGGAGGAGAACTCATGAGCGACCGGATGCGCGCCACAGCCCCCCGCGCAAGCACGGCCCCCAGCGCAGGCACCGCCCCCAGCGAGGTGGTCGCGATCGACGACCTCACCATCTCCTTCGCCACCGACGCCGGGGCCGTCAAGGCCGTCGACGGGGTGAGCCTGAGGGTCGACCGCGGCGAGGTGCTCGCCATCGTCGGCGAGAGCGGCAGCGGCAAGACCGTCACCGCGAAGTCCATCCTCGGCCTCCTGCCCGAGACGGCCACGACCGGCGGCGCCGTACTGCTGTCGAACCGGGAGGGCACGGCGGTCAACGACGTGGTCGCCCTCGACGGCAAGCGTCTGCGCGCCCTCCGCGGCACCGACGTCTCGATGGTGTTCCAGGAGCCTTCGTCGGCACTCAACCCGGTCTACACCGTGGGCTGGCAGATCGCCGAGGGGCTGCGGGCCCACCGCAGGCTCTCCCGGGCCGAGGCCAAGCGCGAGGCCGTCGAGATACTCCGCAAGGTCGGCATCCCCCAGCCCGAGACCCGGGTCGACCACTACCCGCACCAGTTCTCGGGCGGTCAGAAGCAGCGCATCGTCATCGCTGCCGCTCTGGTGCTGAACCCCGGGCTCATCGTCGCCGACGAACCCACCACCGCCCTCGACGTGACGGTGCAGGCCGAGATCCTCGACCTGCTGCGGCGGCTCCGCGACGAGTTCGGCACGGCGATCGTGCTCATCACCCACAACATGGGCGTGGTCGCCGACCTCGCCGACCGGGTGGCGGTCATGTACCAGGGCAAGGTCGTCGAAGAAGCGGATGTGCGCACCCTCTTCGCGTCGCCGCAGAACGAGTACACGAAGCGGCTGCTCGCCGCGGTGCCGCGCATAGGCCAGGGCAGAGCCGGCACCGAGGAGCGTGCCAGGGTGGGTGCCGCGCGCACCGCCGCCGAGCCCGGCACGGGCGCCGCGCCGGTCGTCGAGGCGGCGCACCTCGTCATCGAGTACCCGGGGCGTCTCGGGCGCAAGCCGTTCCGCGCCGTGGACGACGTGTCGTTCCGCATCGCGCCGGGGGAGGTGCTCGGTCTCGTGGGCGAGAGCGGCTCGGGGAAGACCACCATCGGGCGCGCCATCGGCGGCCTCACGCGAGCCACCGGTGGTTCGCTCACGGTGCTCGGCCACGAGATGGTCGGCTTCTCGGAGCGCCGCTTCAAGCCGCTGCGCGCCGACATCGGCTTCGTCTTCCAAGACCCCGCCGCGAGCTTCAACCCGCTGCTCACCATCGCCGACGCCGTCGCCGAGCCCCTCGTCATCCACGGCCGGGCGAAGAACCCGGCGGCGGCGCGCCCGCGGGTCGACGAGCTGCTCGAGGCGGTGCAGCTGCCGCGCAGCTACGGCGACCGCTTCCCGCACGAGCTGTCGGGCGGCCAGCGGCAACGCGCCAGCCTCGCCCGCGGGCTCGCGCTCGACCCGACTCTGCTCATCGCCGACGAGCCCACCTCGGCCCTCGACGTCTCGGTGCAGGCGCGGGTGCTCGAGCTGTTCGCCGAGCTGCAGCGCGAGCTCGGCTTCGCGGCGCTGTTCATCAGCCACGACCTCGCTGTCGTCGACCTGCTCGCCGACCGCATCGCCGTGCTCTACCACGGGCGGCTGGTCGAGGAGGGAACGGGTGCCGAGGTGCTCGACGACCCGCGCGACCCGTATACGCGAAGGCTCCTGGCCTCGTTGCCCGTTCCCGACCCCGTGGAGCAGGCGGCCCGGCGCGCGACCCTCGCCGCGCTGACCGGAACGGCCGCATCGACCGGATCCGGATCGACGGAGGCGCCATCGGCCTGAGTGGGCTAAAATCGTTCGAATCGTGGCTAAGCACTCCCTGACCGAAGCGCGCCCGCAGCCCGCACCACGGGCTCGAGGTGCCGTCGGGCGCACCCCGAAGCGCGGGAGGGCCGTCCTCCAGGTCATCGGTCTCGCGGCAGTCACGGCGTGCGCCTTCGTCACGGTCGTGGCGCCGAACCTCCAGGTGCAGCCCGCCGTCGCATCGTTCGACGGCACCTTCGCCCAGGGCGACGTCGAGGTGCAGAACCTCGACGTGAGCGGCTCGGTCGCGGCCTCGGTGTTCCGCGACGGCTACTCCGTCACCGAGGCGCCGAAGCCCGTCATCGTCGAGGTGTCTGTGCCGAGGGGCTCGTCGGGGTCGTCCTCGTCGTCGGACGACTCCGGTTGTCCCGACCCGAACGCGGCGGTCGCCGACCCCGCCGGAGCGCAAGCCGTCGCCGCCGAACTCGCAGCGGCCCGTGGCTGGACGGGAGCGCAGTTCGACGCCCTCCTCGCGCTCTGGAGCCGCGAGTCGGGCTGGCGGGTGAACGCTCTCAACAAGTCGAGCTGCGCCTACGGCATCCCGCAGGCTCTTCCTGGCTCGAAGATGGCGGCCGCGGGAGCCGATTGGCTCACCAACCCCGCCACGCAGATCACCTGGGGCCTCGACTACATCCAGGGCCGTTACGGCGATCCGGCTTCGGCCCTTGCGCATTCCGACGCGAACCACTGGTATTGAACCGATGACACTGCTCCGAAAGTCGACCCCGCCCGCGCTCCGCGTCGGGCTGCAGGTGCTCGCCTTCGGCGTCGCAGCCTCGTTCGTGGCCCTGTTCGCCATGGAGCCCCACCTCACCGGCGCCAACGCCTCGGAGTCGTACGCGCCCGAGATCGTCGCCGCTGCCGTGTCTGCGCAGTCGTTCGCGGTGTCGGGAACCGCCGCAGCATCCGTTCAGCGCGACGACTACACGATCACCGATCCGCCACCTCCGCCCCCGCCGCCCGCACCCGAGCCGGTGGCGCAGCCCGTGGCGAAGAGCCCGTCGTCGGGTGGCGGCGGCGGTGGCGCCGCTGCAGGATGCTCGGCGAACGTCGTGCCCACGCCGGGTGAGCCCGACCCCTCGAGCTACCAGGGCATCGCCTGGACGGCGCTGCAGGGCTACGGCTTCGGCATCCAGGAGTACTACTACCTGCTCGCGCTCTGGAACAAGGAGTCGGGCTGGAATCCGCTCGCCCACAACGCCTCCTCCGGTGCCCACGGCATTCCGCAGGCGCTGCCGGGCAGCAAGATGGGCCCGGGGTGGGAGAGCGACCCCAACGTGCAGATCGACTGGGGTCTGCGTTACATCATGGGCGTCTACGGCTCGCCGTGCGAGGCATGGGCCTCGTCGGTGAACCGCGGCTGGTACTGAGCCACCGCCACGCGGCCCCGGCTCGCCCCGACACCGCTCGGCGCACTCGCTAGGCTGAGCGCATGAAGCCCGAGATCATCGCGGTGGTCTGCCTGATCATCCTGGTCGGGGTCTCGGCCCTCTCGCCGAAGCTCCGTCTCGCCACCCCCATCCTGCTGGTGGTCATCGGCATCGGCATCTCGCTCATCCCCGGGGTGCCGCCCGTGCACGTTCCCTCCGAGTGGATCCTCGCCGGCGTGCTGCCGCCGCTGCTGTACTCGTCCGCCATCAACCTGCCGCTCGTCGACTTCCGAAAGAACTTCGGCTCGATCGCGGTGCTCTCGGTGCTGCTGGTCATCGTGAGCGCCCTCGTCACCGGGTTCCTGCTGTTCATGATCCTCCCCGATCTGAACCTCGCCGCCGCCATCGCCCTCGGCGCGGTAATCAGCCCCACGGATGCCGTGGCTGCGACCTCGATCGGCAAGCGGCTCGGGCTGCCCCCCAGACTCATCGCCGTGCTGGAGGGGGAGAGCCTCGTGAACGACGCCTCCGCCCTGGTGCTGCTGCGCACGGCGATCGCGGCGTCTGCGGGAACCATCGCGCTCGGAGGCTTCGGCGGCGTGACCGTCGACTTCGCGTACTCGTCGGTGATCGCGGTGGCGGTCGGGCTCGTCGTCGGCTTCATCACCGTCTTCTTCAGGTCGAAGCTCCACGACCCCGTGCTCACCACAGCGATCTCGTTCGTCATCCCCTTCATCGCCTACATCCCTGCGGAGGCGATCGGCGCATCCGGGGTGCTCAGCGTGGTCGTCGCGGGCCTGTACACCGGGCACATGGGGGCGAAGCACTTCACCGCTCAGACGCGCATCAGCGAGCGGCTGAACTGGCGCACCATCCAGTTCCTGCTCGAGAACGGCGTGTTCTTCCTCATGGGGCTCGAGCTGAAGGACATCTTCCTCGACGCACTGAACCCGCGCGCCACGGCGGACGACCTCGACGCGATCGGTGCGGTCGGGCTCGGGCTGGGGGCGGCGGCGGCGCTGTTCGTCATCCGCTTCCTCTTCGTGGGGCCGCTGCTGGCGGCGCAGCGAGCCAGGGCGCACCGCAGAGACCCGCACTCCGACGACGCCAGGGAGGCCACCGGCTGGCGGGGCGGCCTCGTGCTCACCTGGGCCGGGATGCGCGGCGTGGTCACGGTCGCTGCCGCCCAATCGCTGCCGGAGGACATCCCGTACCGCAGCCAGCTCATCCTCATCGCCTTCACGGTGTCGGTCGTCACACTGCTGCTGCAGGGCGGAACGCTGCCGTGGATCATCAGGACACTGCGCATCCGCGGCGTCGACGAGGCAGCCGACCACGCCGAGTTCGCGACACTGGTCGACGAGCTGCGCGAGGCCGGGTTGCAGGTGCTCGAGACCCCCGAGCTCGTTCTCCCGGACGGCGAGGAGGTCGTCGAGGGCGTCGTCGAGCGCGTGCGCACCGACGCCGACCTGCGCAGCGAGTCGGCCTGGGAACGGGCGCGGTCGGCCGGGCCCGATTCGAGCGGAGACCAGGGAGCGCCCCACCGGCAGTACCGGGTGCTGAGGCTCGAAGTGCTGAGGGCCGAGCGTCTCGCGCTGCTGGATGCGCGAGGCAGGGCCAGCTACAGCTCGCGCATCCTGGTGCGGGCGCAGCTCATGCTCGATCAGGAGGAGTCGCGGCTGCAACCGAGCGACGGGTCCGACGCGCATTAGAGGCGGTGCTCGTCGGCTCATCGATGCACCGCTCCCCGCCCTCGTAGACTTGAGTCATGCCCCGCAGCAACCGCCCTCGCCGTCGCACCGGCGGGGGAGGCGACGAGGAGGAGACCGGCCTCGAGCGCATGATCTCGGGCTGGAAGCGCGTCGAGCAGCGCCGCGACGGCGAGTGGAATGTGCAGCCGGTGTCGGGTGCGGCGGCCGTGAAGGCCTACACCTGCCCCGGATGCGGTCAGCAGATCGCGCCGGGCACGGCGCACCTCGTCACCTGGCGTGCCGACGGCGTGCTCGGTGACACGAGCGACCTCGCCGCCCGGAGGCACTGGCACACGCACTGCTGGAGGATCGGAGCCTGAGATGACCGCAACCGAGATCCGCGCCGGCGTCGAGCTGCCCGCTCGGCGCGAGGAGATCGAACTGCACACCGACGACGGGCTCACCCTCGTGGGGGAGTTGGCGCTGCCGCTCTCGGGCGAGCCGGTGGCCACGCTCGTCACCCTGCATCCGCTGCCCACCCACGGTGGCTTCATGGACTCGCACGTGCTGCGGAAAGCCGCAGCACGCCTCCCCGCCCTCGCCGATCTCGCCGTGCTGCGCTTCAACCTGCGCGGCGTCACCTCGCCGCGTGGCACGAGCGAGGGCGAGTTCGACGGCGGAGACGCCGAGCGCTACGACGTGAAGGCGGCGATGGACTTCGTTGCGGAGCGGGGGCTGCCGCATCCGTGGCTCGTCGGCTGGTCGTTCGGCACCGAGCTCGCCCTCAAGTACGGCGCGCAGTACCCGATCGAGGGTGCCATCCTGCTCTCACCGCCGCTGCACCGTGCCACGGATGCCGAGGTCGCCGCCTGGGAGGGCAACGGCACGCAGCTCGTGGCCATCGTGCCCGAGCTCGACGACTACCTCCGGCCGCCCGAGGCGCGCGAGCGCTTCGCGAGCGTGCCGAGCCTCGACCTGGTCGAGGTGGAGGGCGGCAAGCACCTCTGGGTCGGCGAGGCCCAGGTGCGCCGCGTGCTCGACGAGATCGTCGCCCGCACCAACGCCCACGCCTACCCCCTCCCCACCACCTATGAGGTGGGCTGACGGGCGACTTCAGCGCTCGTTCTGGAGGGGGATGACGACCTGCTTGATGATGAGCAGGATGCTTGCGGCGATGGGGATGGCGATGAGGGCTCCGAGCACACCGAGCAGGGTGCCGCCGGCGAGCGCGGCGATGACGACGATGGCGCCGGGGACCGAGACAGCCCGGTTCATGATCTTCGGGCTGAGCAGGTACGCCTCCACCTGCATGTAGACGAGGTAGTAGATACCGGCCACCAGCGCCGTGAGGGGCGAACCGAGGCCGGGGATGAGGCACACCAGCACGATGATCGTCGACCCCGAGATGGTGCCCACCAGGGGGATGAGGGAGAGCATCCCGGCGAGGAAGGCGAGCACCGCAGAGAACGGCGCCTGGATGATCGACAGGAAGATGAAGCTCAGGATGCCGTTGCAGAGCGCAAGGCTGATCTGGCCGACGACGTAGCGGCCCACGGCCCCCGTCACCTGCTCGCTCAGGTCGGCGAAGCGCTCGCGCTTCGTGGCCGGCACCAGGCGGTACGCCGCGCGCTTCATGTGATTGAGCGACGCCGTGAAGTAGAGGGTGAGGATGAGCACGATGATGGTGCCGAACACCCCGCTGGCCACCCCGATGCCCACCTGCAGCGCGCCACCGGCGAGTGCGGTGACGTTGCCGGCGTCGGCGAAGTAGTTCACGACGGCGTTGTACACCTCGTTGACGTCGATGAACCCGCCGAGCTGATCGGTGAGGCTGTCGCGCCAGTTCTGGTCGAGCACCTGGTTGACGATGGTGGGCACCAGATCGATCAACTGGGATGTCTGCTCGACGATGATGGGCACCACGGCGAAGACCAGGCCTGTGAAGATGCCCAGAACAGCCACCAGTACGGTGAGGATGGCAAGCCACCTCGGCCAGCGCTTGCGTTCGAGCCAGGAGATGATCGGATCGAGGCCGAGAGCGATGAAGATCGCCACCCCGATGTAGGTGAGAATCGTGGCCAGGGACGCTACGGCCCCCAGGATCAACAGGCCCACGCCGACCCCGAGCGTGGCCACCAGACCGAGGGTGAACGCGTTCTGGATCTTCACAGGGTCTCCCTCAGGCGTCGTCGGGCGGGACGTTGCTCAATACTATGGGGGAGGCGGAGATCACGATCCGGTATCGACCCGAGCGTCGATCGTGTCGTGGTGAGTGACTCCTGAACGTTCGCTGTACGGGCGGGCGGGGCGAATCGGCTATCTTTTAATGTCTTTGTCAGGAGAATCCGTGCGCTTCATCTTCGCTATCCTCGCCTTCATCATCGCGACCGCGCTGATCGGCGCCGGCATCGCGCAGAGAACCGTGTTCCTCCCGCCCAACACCGTGTCGTCGTCGGTGGCGATCGAGGGTGCCGCGCCCTACGTCATGATCGACTCCGACGCGCTGCGCGCGCACGACGGCCGGCAGACCCTCGAGCTCAGCGGCAGCGACACCGTCTTCGCCGCCTACGGCCGCACCACCGACGTCAAGGCGTGGCTCGACGGCTCGTCGTACGACAGCGTCGGCTACGACGCCGAGACCGGCGACCTCGTCTCCACCGCGGTCGAGGCGAACCCCGACGGTGCCGACAACGTGGCCAGCGGCTCGGCGAACCCCGCCGGCAGCGACCTCTGGCTCGAGCAGTTCTCGGCCGACGGCGCCATGTTCCGCACCCTCAACCTGCCCGCCGGCTATTCGGTCATCGTCGCCTCCGACGGCACCCAGCCCGCGCCGAGCAACGTCAAGCTCTCCTGGCCGATCGCGAACGCCACCCCGTGGGTGGGCCCGCTGCTGGTCGCCGGCGTCGCCTTCCTGCTCGCCGGTCTCGTGCTGCTCGTGCTAGGCCTCCTCCACATGCGCCGCTCGCACCGCCCGCGCCGCAAGCCTCCCGCGCTGCCGAAGGGCAAGCGCTTCTCGCCGTCGCGCACCAACGCCATCGAGTCGGGGATGAAGCGGGGGCGCCGCTCCATCGCTCCGCTCGTCGCCGCGCCCGTCGTGCTGGCCTCGGTGCTGGCCGTGAGCGGATGCTCGGCCGACTACTGGCCGCAGGCCGCCGAGCCCGTCGCCACCGACGGTGCCACCGTGGCAGCCACCGCCACCCCCGACCCGTCGGCGACCCCGGGCGCCGAGACGGAGCCGACCACCGCCGTCGACGACGACACCCCGAGCCCCGCCGTCACCGAGGCGCAGCTCGAGGCGATCGTCGGCACGATCTCCACCGTCACCGCCGAGGCCGATGCCTCGTCGAACGCCGACACACTCGCCCAGCGCTTCTCGGGCCCCGCTCTCGAGCTGCGCACCGCCACCTACGCCATCCGCGGCGCCTACCCGGAGTACCCGGCGCCGCAGGCCATCCCGGCCGGCCCGCTTCAGGTGGCGCTCCCGCAGGCGTCGAACGTGTGGCCGAAGACCGTCTTCACGGTCGTGCAGGGCGACGACACCTCGGTGCCGCCTGTGGCGCTCATGCTCATGCAGGAGACCCCGCGCTCGAACTACAAGGTGTACTACGAGATCACCCTGGAGCCCGACACCAGCCTGCCGCCCGTCGCCGCCGCGAGTGTCGGCACCACGAAGCTCGCACCCGACACGAAGCTGCTGAAGATGACCCCCGACGAGCTCAAGACGGCCTACGCCGACATCCTGAGCGTGGGCGACGCGAGCCAGTACATCGATCTCATCGACCCCGACGGCGACACGCTGCGCACCCAGGTGGGCACCGACTACAAGAACACGAAGAAGGGCGCCCTCCCGGCCACCGCGTCGCTCGACTTCGCCCAGGTCGCCGCCGACGGGCAGAACATCGCGCTCGCGACGAGTGGCTCAGGGGCCCTCGTGGCTGTGGAGCTCCGCGAGTCGGAGACGGTGAAGCCGGTCGAGTCGGGCGCGACCGTGAGCCCCGAAGGTGCGGTCAAGGCGCTCTCGGGCGTCACCGAGACCGCCAAGGGCGCCGAGGCCGTCTACGACTACCAGCTGCTGTTCTACATCCCGCCGTCGGGTGACGCCGGCAAGGCGGAGCTCCTGGGCTTCACCCAGGGCCTCATCCAAGCGAAGGAGTTGCCGTGAGCATGCCCCCGCCCCCCGCAGGAAGCCTCCGCGGGGCAGTCGACCTGTCGTCGCTCGTGAACCGCGCCAACGCGCCGGCACCCGCGCCGGGCACCGGCGGAGGAGCGGCCGGCGGCACCGTGCCGTCGCTCGTCATCGAGGGCAGCGACGCGAACTTCACCCAGATCATCGAGCTGTCGAACTCGGTGCCCGTCATCGTCGACCTCAAGGCCGACTGGGCCGAGGCGAGCGTCGAACTCACCGCCGTGCTCACCAGGCTCGTCACCGACTACCGCGGCCGCCTCGTGCTGGTGGGGGTCGACGCCCAGGCGAACCCGCAGCTCGCCCAGGCCTTCCAGGCGCAGTCGGTGCCGACGGTGGCGGCGATCGTGGGCGGCCGGCCGGTGTCGCTGTTCCAGGGCTCCTACCCCGAAGACGAGGTGCGCGCCGTGCTCGAGCAGGTGCTTCAGCTCGCCGCCCAGAACGGTGTCACCGGCACCGTGCCCGTCGGCGACACGGATGCTGCCGACGGCGACGAGGCAGCCCCGGTCGAAGAACCCCTGCCCCCGCACCATGCCGAGGCCTACGAGGCCATCGAACGCGGCGACTACCAGGCCGCGATCGCCGAGTACCAGACGGCCATCGCCCAGAACCCGCGCGACACCCTCGCTGTGGCCGGGCTCGCCCAGGTGAGCCTCCTCGCCCGCCTCGACGGCAAGACCATGGACGAGGTGCGCTCCGCCGCCGCCGAGAACCCCACCGACCTCGACGCCCAGCTCCTCGTCGCCGACCTCGACCTCTCGGGCGGCCACATCGACGACGCCTTCGGCCGCCTGCTCGACCTCTTCCCCACCCAGACCCCCGACGGCAAGACCGCCATCCGCACCCGTCTCCTCGAGTACTTCGAGGTCGTCGGAGCCGAAGACCCGCGGGTGGCTGCGGCGCGCAGGCGTCTCGCGGCGTTGTTGTACTAGTTCCCGCCGGGCTGTGCTGGTTCCCGTCGGGGCCGTGCTGCGCGCGGCTCCGGCGGCCGGCGCCGGTCCTCGCCCGGCGCCGGGCGGCATGTTCGCGTGCGGTCGCTGGCGCGGCCGCGCGCTCACCTCGGGTCGTCGAGTACTGCCCGCAGCTTTCGGCCCCGTGCCTACGTTCGGCGCGAGGCGGCGACCTGAACTGCTAGCTCTTGCGGGGGCGGAGGTAGAGGGCGGCGAGGGGTGGGAGGGTGAGTTCGACGGAGGCGGGGCGGCCCGACCAGGGCACGTACTCGGCCTCGACCGAACCGTAGTTGCCGACGCCCGAGCCGCCGTACTCGACGGCGTCGGTGTTCACGAGTTCGTCCCAGCGGCCGCCGAACGGCAGGCCCACGCGGTAGGGTCCGACGGGCTGGCCCGAGAAGTTCATGAGCACCGCGATGGGGTTGCCGGAGGCGTCCCACCGCAGGAACGACACGAGGTTCTGCGACGAGGAGCCGCCGTCGATCCACTCGAAGCCCGCGGGCTCGTTGTCGAGCGACCACAGCGCCGGGTTCTCCTTGTAGACCGTGTTGAGCCGTGACACCAGACCGAGCAGCTGCTGGTGCACCGGCTGGTCGAGGATCCACCAGTCGAGCCCCCGCTCCTCGCTCCACTCCGACGGCTGCCCGAACTCCTGGCCCATGAACAGCAGCTGCTTGCCCGGGTGGGCCCACATGAACCCGAGGTAGGCCCGAAGGTTCGCGAGCTTCTGCCAGTGGTCACCCGGCATCTTGGCGAGCAGCGAGCCCTTTCCGTGCACGACCTCGTCGTGCGAGATCGGCAGCATGAAGTTCTCGCTGAACGCGTACAGGAACGAGAAGGTGATCTCCCCGTGGTGGTACTGCCGGTACATCGGGTCTTTCTCGATGTAATCGAGGGTGTCGTGCATCCACCCCATGTTCCACTTCATGCCGAAGCCGAGCCCACCGCGATCGGTCGGATGCGTGACGCCCGGCCAGGAGGTCGACTCCTCGGCGATCATGACGATGCCCGGATTGGTCTTGTACGCGGTGGCGGTGACCTCCTGCAGCAGGCTGATGGCCTCGAGGTTCTCGCGGCCGCCGTACTGGTTCGGAATCCACTCGCCCTCCTTGCGCGAGTAGTCGAGGTAGAGCATCGAGGCGACGGCGTCGACCCGGAGGCCGTCGATGTGGAACTCCTCGAGCCAGTACAGCGCGTTCGCCACGAGGAAGTTGCGCACCTTGCTGTTGCCGAAGTCGAACACGAGCGTGCCCCAGTCGGGCTGTTCGCCGCGACGCGGGTCGGGATGCTCGTACAGTGCCTCGCCGTCGAAGCGGGCGAGCGCCCACTCGTCTTTGGGGAAGTGCCCCGGCACCCAGTCCATCAGAACGCCGAAGCCCGCCTGGTGCAGCCGGTCGACGAGGTAACGCAGGTCGTCGGGGTGCCCGAACCGTGACGTGGGCGCGTAGTACGAGGTGACCTGGTAGCCCCACGATCCGCCGAACGGATGCTCGGCGAGCGGCATGAACTCGACATGGGTGAACCCGAGGTGCTGAAGGTACGGGATGAGCTCGTCGGCGAGCGAGCGGTAGTCGAGCCCCGGCTTCCACGAGCCGAGGTGCATCTCGTAGACACTCATCGGGTTGGTGTGGGGGTCGATCGTCGCGCGGGTGCGCATCCAGTCGCCGTCGGCCCACTCGTACGAGGACGTGCCGATGACGGAGGCCGTGAGCGGAGGCACCTCGGTGTACCGCGCCATGGGGTCGGCGCGCTGCACCCACCTGCCGTCCTGGGTGAGGATCTCGAACTTGTAGTTGCTGCCCGCCCCGAGGCCGGGGATGAACAGCTCCCACACTCCCGTGCCGCCGAGGCTGCGCATGGCGTGACGAACCCCGTCCCACCCGTTGAAGTCACCGATCACGCGTACAGCCTGCGCATGGGGCGCCCACACGGCGAAGGCGGTGCCGGCCGTGGCAGCGTCGACCCCCCACTTCTCCTCGACGCGTGATCCGAGCACCTCCCAGAGCTTCTCGTGCCTGCCCTCGCCGATGAGGTGCAGGTCGACCTCGCCGAGTGTGGGGGAGTAGCGATAGGGGTCGTCGGCGGTCCACACCGACCCGTCGGCGTAGCGCGCCTCGATCTGGTAGTCGTTGAGGCCGGTGAGGGTGAAGCCCTGCCAGATGCCGCCCCAGAGGTGGGTGAGCTGGGCACGCGCTCCGTTCGAGAGCACGGCGCTCACCTCCTCGGCAAGCGGCCTGAGGGTGCGGATGACCGTGATCGGGTCGCTCACTCCTTCGGCGTGCACGAGGTGCTGGCCGAGCACCGAGTGGGGGTCGTAGTACGACCCGGCGGCGACACGCTGGAGCACGTCGAGCGGAATCTCGGGGAGGGTCAGAGCGGTGGAGCCGTCGGGGCTGGGCATCAGGATGCGCCGCCTTCCTGGGGAGTGACGTGGAGGATGTGCGCGGGCCGGCTGAAGGAGTCGAGGCGCACGTAGTCGTGCTCCGACCATTCCCAGACGCCGTCGCCGAGCAGGTCGGTGACCGTGAAGGTCGAGCCAGGGGCGAGCCCCAGCTTCTCGAGGTCGAGGTGCACCGTCGTCTCGCGAGCCGAGTGCGGGTCGGTGTTCACCACGACGATGATCGTGTCGGCCACACCGGTGGGCGAGAACTCGGCGGCGAGGTGCTTGGAGTACACGACGATGGCGTCGTCGTCGCTGGCGTGCACGTGCAGGTTGCGCAGCTGCCCGAGGGCCGGATGCGCGCGCCTGATCTCGTTGAGCCGCGTGATGTCGCCCGCGATGGAGCGGCCCTCCGCCTCTGCGGCGGCGAAATCGCGCGCCTTGTATTCGTACTTCTCGTTGTCGATGTTCTCTTCGGCACCGGGTCGGGCGACGTTCTCGATGAGTTCGTAGCCGGAGTACACGCCCCAGGTGGGGGCGCCGGTGGCCGCGAGCACGGCACGGATGCGGTAGGCGGCGACCCCGCCGAACTGCAGGTACTCGGTGAGGATGTCGGGAGTGTTCACGAACAGGTTCGGGCGGAAGAACGCCGCGGTGTCGTGCGCGAGCTCGGTGAAGAACTCTTCGATCTCGGTCTTCGTGTTGCGCCAGGTGAAGTACGTGTACGACTGCTGGAAGCCCACCTTCGCGAGCCCCTGCATCGCCGCGGGCCGCGTGAACGCCTCGGCGAGGAAGACGACCTCGGGATGCGCGGTGTTCACCTCGTGGATGATCCACTCCCAGAAGTTCAGTGGCTTGGTGTGCGGGTTGTCGACCCGGAAGATCGTGACGCCGAGGGAGATCCAGTACTCCAGCACCCGCAGCGCCTCGGCGCGGATGCCCGCCGGGTCGTTGTCGAAGTTGATGGGGTAGATGTCCTGATACTTCTTCGGGGGGTTCTCGGCGTAGGCGATGGAGCCGTCGGGAAGGGTCGTGAACCATTCCGGGTGCGCCTTCACCCACGGGTGGTCGGGCGACGCCTGCAGCGCGAAGTCGAGGGCGAGCTCGAGCCCGTTCGCCCTCGTGGCGGAAAGGAACGCCTTGAAGTCGTCGACCGTGCCGAGGTCGGGGTGGATGGCGTCGTGGCCTCCGGCCTCGCCGCCGATCGCCCAGGGCGATCCCGGGTCGCCGGGCTTCGGGTCGAGGGTGTTGTTGCGCCCCTTGCGGTACGCCTCCCCGATGGGGTGGATGGGCGGCAGGTAGAGCACGTCGAAGCCCATCGCGGCGACGGCGGGCAGCCGGTCGATGGCCGTGCGGAAGGTGCCGCTCATCCAGCTGCCGTCGTCGTGCTGCACGGCGCCGACGGAGCGGGGGAAGAACTCGTACCAGGCGCCGACACCGGCGCGGGCCCGCTCGACGCGGAGCGGGTGCCAGGCCGAGTAGGTGACGAGGCTCTGTGCGGGGTGGCGGCGGAGCGCATGCGTCACCTCGGCCGAGTAGGCGGCGGCGAGACGCTCGGGCACGGGGCCCGCCGTCTGGCCGAGCGAGGTGGCGACCCGGGCGAACAGCTCGCGGTCGGCGGCGTCGCGCTCGGGCTCGGCTGCGAGGCGGGCGAACAGCTGCTCGCCGATGGCGAGCATGAGGTCGATGTCGATGCCGGCGGCGATCTTCACCGAGGCGTTGTGCTCCCAGGTGGCGTAGTCGTCGGAGTAGGCACGGATGCGGAACCGCCACGCGCCCTCCGAGGTCACCTGGGCGAGGGTCTTCCACTCGTCGGCCCAGCTGAAGGTGCGGGTGAGCGGGCGGTCGGTGACGGTGCCGTCGGGGGCCTCGAGCTCGAGGTGCGCACCGACGGCGTCGTGGCCTTCGCGGAAGACGGTGGCGCCGAAGGGGATGACCTCGCCCACGAAGCCCTTCGCGGCCCAGCGCCCGCCGTCGACCTGGGGGAACACGTCGATGACGGGAATGCGGCCGATCTCGGGCTCGAAGGCCTTCTCGGGCTCGAGGGCCTTCGTCGGCTCGAGGGCCGTCTCCGGCTCGACAGGCTGTGCGACCGGCTTCGTGACCGGGGCGGATGCAGGTTTCTTACGCGTAGCTGCCACAACTCAGACCCTACCCACTCTGCATCGGCCCGCAACGCGTCGCCGGATGCTGTTCACCCGGTCGAAACGCACCTGGCCTAGGCTGGCGGGGTCGATCGGGCACATCGTTCCTAGAGGAGTCACCAGCGTGAAGGCAATTCGCAGATTCACCGTCCGTTCCGTGCTTCCCGAGTCGCTGGGGGCACTCGGCGAGCTCGCGGCGAATCTCCGCTGGGCGTGGCACGAACCCACCCGGCAGATCTTCGCCCACATCTCGCCCGACGACTGGAAGGCGACCCTCGGCGACCCGGTCGCTCTTCTCGGCGCGGTGCGCCCCGAACGCCTCGAGCAGCTCGCCGCCGACCCCGGGTTCGTCGCCTGGGCCAACAGCCTCCGCGACGACCTGAACGCGTACCTCACCGAACCGCGCTGGTACCAGGGTCTCGAGGGCCCACGCCCCGGCAGCATCGGCTACTTCTCGCCCGAGTTCGGCATCGCCGCCGCGCTGCCTCAGTACTCCGGTGGTCTCGGCATCCTGGCGGGTGACCACCTCAAGGCCGCCTCCGACCTCGGCGTGCCCATCATCGGCGTCGGCCTGTTCTACCGCTCGGGCTACTTCTCGCAGGCGATCTCCCGCGACGGCTGGCAGGAGGAGAGCTACCCGGTGCTCGACCCCGACGGCCTGCCGCTGTCGGTGCTGCGCCAGGCCGACGGCACCGCCGCCCAGATCGTGCTCGCCCTCCCCGGCGGCCGAGCGCTCTACGCCCGCATCTGGCAGGCTCAGGTGGGCCGGGTGCGGCTGCTCATGCTCGACACCGACATCCCCGACAACGACGACGACCTCAGGAGCGTCACCGACCGGCTCTACGGCGGCGGCGGGGAGCACCGTCTGCTGCAGGAGCTGCTTCTCGGTATCGGTGGTGTGCGCGCCCTCGAAGTGCTCGCCGAGCTCACCGACTCGCCGATGCCCGAGGTCTACCACACCAACGAGGGCCACGCCGGGTTCCAGGGCCTCGAGCGCATCTCGAACCTCATCGGCGGCGGGCTCTCCTTCGACGAGGCGCTCCAGGTGGTGCGCGCCGGCACCGTGTTCACCACGCACACGCCGGTGCCCGCGGGCATCGACCGCTTCGAGCGCTCGCTCGTGGAGCGCTACTTCTCGACCGACATGCTGCCGGGGCTCGAGGTGGAGAGCGTGCTGGCCCTCGGCGCCGAGGACTATGAGGGCGGTTCGCCCGAGGTGTTCAACATGGCCGTGATGGGGCTGCGCCTCGGCCAGCGCGCCAACGGGGTGTCGAAGCTCCACGGGGAGGTGAGCCGGGGCATGTTCGCCGGGCTCTGGCCGGGCTTCGACAAGGCCGACGTGCCGATCACCTCGGTGACTAACGGCGTGCACGCCCCCACCTGGACCGACCCGCTGCTGCAGGAGCTCGCCCGCACGAAGCTCGGCACGGGCGACACCACGACCGCCGACTGGGCCTCCGACGCCGTCACCGACGCCGAGCTCTGGGCGGTGCGCGGTGACATGCGCCGCCAGCTGGTGCACGACGCACGCCGGCGGGTGACCGAGGCGTGGCGTGAGCAGAACCCCGACAGCATCCCGCCCGCCTGGTACCAGGGGCTGCTCGACCCGCAGGTGCTCACCATCGGCTTCGCGCGGCGTGTGCCCACCTACAAGCGGCTCACCCTCATGCTGCACGACCCCGTGCGGCTGAAGTCGATCCTGCTGAACCCCGAGCGACCGGTGCAGTTCGTGGTGGCCGGCAAGTCGCATCCGGCCGACGAGGAGGGCAAGCGGCTCATCCAGAAGTTCGTGCAGTTCGCCTCAGACCCCGAGGTGCGCCAGCGCATCGTCTTCCTGCCGAACTACGACATCGGCATGGCTCAGCTGCTCTACCCGGGAACCGACGTCTGGCTGAACAACCCGCTGCGGCCCCTCGAGGCCTGCGGCACCTCGGGGATGAAGGCGGCGCTGAACGGGGGGCTCAACCTCTCCATCCTCGACGGCTGGTGGGCCGAGTACTACGACGGGGAGGACGGCTGGGCCATCCCCACCGCCGACTCCGCGGGCGACGGCGAGGAGCGCGACGCCCTCGAGGCCGAGGCGCTCTACGACCTGCTCGAGAACCAGGTGGCGCCGCGCTTCTACGACCGCGACGCCGACGGCATCCCCGAACACTGGATGCAGTCGATCCGTCACACGCTCGCCGCCCTCTCGCCCGAGCTGAGCGCCGAGCGCATGGTGCGCGAGTACGTCGAGCGGCTGTACGTCCCGGCCGCCGAGGCCGAGCGTGCCATGACCGCCGACGACCACGAAGCTGCCCGCGAGCTGTCGCTGTGGAAGGAGCGCGTGCGCGCCGCCTGGTCGGGCGTGTCGGTGAACCACGTCGAGTCGGGCGGGCTCGACGACACCCCGCAGGTGGGCGACGTGCTGCACGTGCGGGCCCACGTCGGGCTCGACGGCCTCACCCCGCACGATGTCGCGGTCGAGGTGGTCTACGGGCACGCGGTGCACGGCGACGACATCTCCGACGCCGCGACGGTGGAGCTGACCACCTCGTCGACGCCGTCGTCTTCGGCGGAGGCGGGCGGGGAGTACGTCTACTCCGGCACGGTGGAGCTCTCGCGGGCGGGCTCGTTCGGGTACACGGTACGCGTCGTGCCGAAGCACGCAAACCTCGCGTCGCCTGCCGAGCTCGGGCTCATCGCGGTCGCGCGCTGAGCCGGCGCGTCAGCCGGCGCGCGGCGGTGCGCCGCTGCGCACGGGCGGGTGCGAGGCGCGCACGAGGTCGAGCTTCTCGGGAAAGACCGAGGTCATGAGCTCCCGCACGTCGGGGTCGGTGTCGAAGTCGTCGAACATGCGCACGCCGAGCACCACGTTGGCGAGCATGCCGCCCGCGAGAAACCCGTTCGCCTGCTCGGGGGTCATGCCGGCCTCGTCGCGCAGCAGGCGGTACACGTCGAGGAACCCGCAGCGGGCGGCGGGCCCGATCACGGCGTCGGCCCCCAGTGCGAACGCGTGCATGAGGCAGAGCAGGATGCCGCGGTCGGCGGTCAGCGCGAAGTAGGCGAGGCCGAGGCGGCGCTCGAGCGGCACCTCGGGGTCGCCGGCGATGGCCTCGCGGAAGGCGGCGAAGATGCGCTCGAGGCCCCGGCCCAGCACGTCGAGGAACAGCTGCTCCTTCGTGCCGAACATGCGCACGACGTAGGGCTGGCTGACGCCGGCGGCGCGGGCCACCGCATCCGTCGTCGCGCCGTAGTAGCCGGCATCGCCGAAGACGGCGGTCGCCGCGTCGAGGATGAGCTCCCGGCGCTCGTCGGCGGGCATCCTCGTCTTCGTCTCGCTCACGCTTGACATGGTATCAGTCGATTACTTATCGTGCTGCTAAGTAATCATCTGATTACCACAAGCTTCCGAAGGGATTCCCATGACTCTCGTCGATTCCTCGCTGCCGACAGCACCGGCACCTCAGCCCGCGGCCCGCGCCGGCGCTCGCCGCCGCGTGCCCGTCTGGCTCGCCGTCGTCGCCGCCTCGGTGCCCATGTTCATGGCCACCCTCGACAACCTGGTCGTCACGAGTGCGCTGCCCGTGCTCGGCCGCGAGCTCGGCGCGTCGGTCGAGCAGCTCCAGTGGTTCGTCAACGCCTACACGCTGAGCTTCGCGACCTTCATGCTGCTCGCCGTCGCGCTGGGCGACCGGCTGGGCCGCCGCAGCGTGTTCCTCGCCGGAATCACGGTGTTCACCCTGGCCTCGGCGCTGTGCGCGATGGCGATCGAGCCGTGGATGCTCATCGCCGCCCGCGCCGTGCAGGGGCTCGGTGCGGCAGCACTCATGCCGCTGTCGCTGACCCTCCTCGTCGGCTCGGTGAGCAAGCGGATGCGCCCCCTGGCGATCGGCATCTGGGGCGGCATCTCGGGGCTGGGTGTGGCACTCGGGCCGCTCATCGGGGGAGCGGTCATCCAGGGCTGGAGCTGGGACGCGATCTTCTGGCTCAACGTGCCGGTGGGAGTCGTCAGCATCCCGCTGGTGCTGCTGGCCCTGCCGAACTCTTTCGGGGCGCGACTGCGGGCCGACCTGCTCGGCGTGCTGCTCGCGGGCGGAGGCGTGCTCGCCGTGGTCTACGGCATCGTGCGGGGCAACGACGCGGGCTGGGGGAGCCTCGAGGTGATGGGGGCGCTCGTGCTCGGTGCGCTGCTGATCGGGGCGTTCATCCTGTGGGAGCGGCGCGTACCGAACCCGCTGCTGCCGCTGCGGCTGTTCCGCGACCGGAGCTTCTCGGTGGCGAACGTGGTGGGGCTGGTGTTCAGCTTCGGCATCTTCGGTTCGGTGTTCATCCTCATCCAGTACCTGCAGATCGTGGGCGGGGCGACGCCGCTCGAGGCCGGCGTGATGACCATGCCGTGGACGCTGGCGCCTATGGTGGTGGCGCCGCTCGCCGGTCTCGTCGCCTCCCGGGTGGGTACCCGCGCCCTCATCGTGGCGGGGCTGCTGCTGCAGGCGGCGGGCGTGGGCTGGATCGCGCTCATCCTGTCGACCACGCTCGACTACGGGGCACTGGTTCCGGCGTTCGTGTTCGCCGGGGTCGGGATGGGGCTCGTGTTCGCGCCGTCGTCGACGGCGGTGCTGGCCACCATGACCGCAGACGACAACGCGAAGGCCTCGGGCACCAACTCGACGCTCCGCGAGATCGGAGTCGCCCTCGGCATCGCGGTGCTCACCGCCGTCTTCACCGGCGCCGGTGGCAGCTTCACCCCCGACGGCTACGTCGACGCCGCCGTCCCCGCCATCTGGGTCGGCGCCGCCGCCCTCCTCGCCGCCGCCCTCACCGCCCTCGCCCTCCCCTCCGGCCGTGCAGCCTCGGCGTCGACAGGGCGGCGGTAGACGCGGCAAAGCTGCAGGCCGCGCTCAGACGACCCACGGTGAGTGGGCGGCCGCGCCAGCGACCGCCCACTCACATGCCGCGCCGCGCCGGGCGAGGACCGGCGCGGCCTGGCCGAGCCGCGCCGAAGGCACGGCCCGGCCAGCAATCACACAGCGCGATAGAGCTGCAGCGAGGCCGCCGCGACCGACACCACCTGGCCCGGCGAGAAGCGGGGCAGGGGGGCGTCGTGCTGGTGGGTCTCCGGCACGTCGACGGAGGAGTCCCAGAGCAGTTCGTAGGCCTCGACACCGTCGTGAACGGGGAGGGTGATGTCGATGGGCGACTCGACGCCGTGGATCACGGTGAGGATGCGGTTGAACTCCTCGTGCTCGGGTGTCGACGCCGCCACGTATTGCAGGGTTCGGTTCTCGGGCGAGTTCCAGTCGCTGATCGACATCGACTCGCCGGCGGCGTCGTACCAGTCCATCTGGCTCGAGCTCGGGGTGCGCTCCCCGAACACGCCGTAGCGCACCGGCCGCAGCGCCGGATTCTCGCGCCGCATCCGCAGGAGGTGCTGGGTGGTGCGCCAGAGGTCTTTCTGCCAGGTGCGCCTGTCCCAGCTGATCCAGGTGAGCTCGGAGTCGTGGCAGTAGGCGTTGTTGTTGCCCTTCTGCGACCGGCCGAACTCGTCTCCGGCGGTGATCATGGGCACACCGGCCGAGAGCAGCAAGGTGCCCATGAGGTTGCGCATGGCCCGCCGGCGGGCCTGTTCGATGCTTCGCGAGGTCGTGGGCCCCTCGATGCCGTGGTTGTACGACATGTTGTTGTCGGTGCCGTCGCGGTTGGCCTCGCCGTTGCCGACGTTGTGCTTGACGTTGTAGGCGGTGAGGTCGGCGAGGGTGAATCCGTCGTGTGCCGTCACGAAGTTGATCGAGGCCAGCGGGCCGCGCTGCTGGGCGAAGGTGTTCGACGATCCGGCGATGCGGGTGGCGAGCATCCCGACCCCGTCGCCGGGGTTGCCGTTCTCGCGGATCGACTTGATGTCGCGCAGCCAGAACTTGCGCATGCGGTCGCGGAAGCGGTCGTTCCACTCCGACCACCCGGGCGGGAAGTTGCCGGTCTGCCACCCGCCCATCCCCACGTCCCACGGCTCGGCGATCATCTTCACGCCCGCGAGCTCAGGGTCGTTCACGAGTGCGGTGAGCAGCGGATGCCGGTTGTCGTAGTAGTGGTCGGCGTTCCGCCCCAGCGTGGCGGCGAGGTCGAAGCGGAACCCGTCGATCTGCACCTCGTTCGCCCAGTACTTCACCGAGTCGAGCACGAGCCGCGCCACGGCCTCGACCGAGGTGTTCACCGAGTTGCCGCATCCTGTGACGTCGACGTAGTCGCCCTGCGCGGTCTGACGGTAGTAGTGGGAGTTGTCGATGCCGCGGAAGCTCGTGGTCGGGCCCATCCGGCCCTCTTCGGCGGTGTGGTTGTAGACCACGTCGAGCAGCACCTCGAGCCCGGCCTCGTGCAGCAGCTTCACCATGCCCTTGAACTCGCGCAGCACCGCGCTCGGCCCCTCGGCCTGCGCCGCCTTCGAGGCGTAGAGCGGATGCGGTGCGAAGAACCCGAGGGTGTTGTAGCCCCAGTAGTTGGTGAGCCCCTGCTTCTTCAGCCGCTGCTCGGAGACGAAGGCGTGAACGGGCAGCAGTTGCACGGCGGTGACGCCGAGGCTCTTCAGGTAGCCGATGCTCTTCTCGTGCGCGAGGCCCGCGTAGGTGCCGCGCAGGCCCTCCGGAATACGCGTGTTGATCTTCGACAGGCCCTTCACGTGGGCCTCGTAGACCACCGTGTGGTCGAGGGGTGTGTTCGGCTTCGCGACGCCGTTCCAGTTGAACTCCTCGTCGACGACGACGCTGCGCCACTGCTCGTGCCCGGTGCGTGCCAGCCCCCTCGCGTAGGGGTCGAGGAGGGCCAGGCTCGGGTCGAAGGCGTTCTGCGGGCCGGCGGGCCCGTCGACCCGCAGGCTGTAGCGGCGACCGGGAACGAGACTGCGGGTGCGGCAGGACCAGACGTCGTTCGCATCCTTCACCAGGGGAACGCTCTTGTAGACCCAGTTGGGGTCTTTGTGGTCGTACAGGCAGAGCTCGATGCTCGTCGCGGTCGCCGACCACACCCTGAGCTCCCCGCCGTTCGAGGTCTGACGGACACCGAGGCGGGCGAGGGGGTCGGCCTGAGTCATGAGACATAGAGTAGTTGCACCGTCGCACACGTCTGTAATCGGTTCCACACACCCCGTTCGCCGGAGGGGATCATGCCCGTCTACCTCGATCACGCGGCCACCACGCCGATGCTGCCGGTGGCGCGTGAGGCCTATGTCGATGCCCTGGGACTCGTGGGGAACCCGTCGTCGATCCACTCGCAGGGGCAGCAGGCGAAACGGATGCTCGAAGAATCCCGCGAGGTGGTCGCCGCCTCGCTCGGGGCCGAGCCGATCGAGGTCGTGTTCACCTCGGGCGGCACGGAGTCGATCAATCTCGGGGTGAAGGGGCTGTACTGGGCGAGGCAGAAGGATTCCGCGCGGCCCGTGGTGCTGCTGCCGGGCGGCGAGCACCACGCCACCGTCGACGCCGTCGAGTGGCTCGAGCGGCACGAGGGGGCGAACGTGATCGTGCTGCCCGTCGACGAGCTGGGGCGGCTGGCGCCCTCGGTGCTGGAGGAGGCGCTGTCGGTGCACGGAGCATCCGTCGCGCTGGTGACGCTGCTCTGGGCGAACAACGAGGTGGGCACGGTGCAGCCCGTGGCCGAGCTCGTGGCGGTCGCAGAGCGCTTCGGGGTGCCCGTGCACATCGACGCGGTGGCGGCCTACGGGTACGTGCCGATCGACTTCGGTGCGGTGGGGGCGGCGCTGCTCAGCGTGTCGGCGCACAAGATCGGCGGGCCGGTGGGCGTGGGGGCGCTCGTGGTGGCGCGGCGGAGCGAGGTGGAGCCGCTCATCCACGGAGGCAACCAGCAGCGGGTGCGCTCGGGCACGCAAGACGTGGCGGGGGCCACGGGGTTCGCTGCGGCGGCGCGTGGGGTGCCTGGCGCTTCCGGCGCTTCTGCCATGGGCGGTGCGGACACGTTCTTGGTCGGCCTTGCCGCCCTTCGCGACCGGCTCGTGGCCGGGGTGCGTGCGGCGGTGCCCGAGGCCGTGCTGCGCGGCGACCCGTCGCCCGAGGGGCGGCTGCCGGGCAACGCGCACTTCACCTTCCCGGGATGCGAGGGCGACTCGCTGCTGTTCCTGCTCGACATGGCGGGGTTCTCGGTCTCGACCGGGTCGGCCTGCCAGGCCGGGGTACCCGAGGTGTCGCACGTGCTCACAGCGATGGGCGTGCCCGAGGCGGAGGCGCGGGGAGCGCTCCGCTTCACGCTCGGGCACGGCACCACCGAGGCCGAGGTCGACGCGCTCGTGGCGGCGCTGCCGGCCGCGTATGCGGCGGCGCGCAAGGCGGGCTTCGCCGATCGCGTGGTGTGAACCCCTGCGGTCGTCGCGGTGTGGTTATCCGGCGGCGAGGTCGAGGGTGGTGACGAGCGCGAGGTGATCGGAGTCGCCGGCGGTCATGGTCTCGTTCGAGACGACCTGGAGGCCGCGCTGCAGCAGGTGGTCGGGGCGGGTGACGGGAGCCGAGGCGGGCCAGGTGAACCCGAAGCCGCCGCCGTTCTGGTTGGGCTCGCTCAGCTGGTCGGTGAGCGCCGTGAGGTGCCGGTCGGAGGAGCCGGCGTTGAAGTCGCCCACCATGATGAGCCGCTCGTTCTCGTCGCGCGGCACGAAGTCGGCGAGGTTCGCGAGCATCTCGTCGCGTGTCGCGTGGTCGCCCGGACGGGCCGAGGCGAGGTGCACCACGTAGATGCTCACCGCACCCGTCGGGGTGGCGAGGTCGGCGGCGATGCCGCGCTGCCAGCCGAGCCCGAGGTCGAGCGCCTGCGCGTTCTCGATGGGGTAGGTGCTCCACATGCCGACGGTGCCGATGCCGTAGGAGTAGGGGTGGCTCTCCGAGAGCACGGCCTCGACCTGGTCGCGGGCGTCGGCGTCCATCTCCTGCAGGGCGATCACCTGAGCGCCGGTCGCGGCGAGGGCCGTCGCCGACTCGGCTGCCGTGCCCGAGCCGTCCTCCACGTTCTGGCTCGCCACCGTGAGGGTGGTGGCGGATGCGGTGGGCGCGCTCCACGACAACGGCACGATCGCCGGCACGAAGAGCACGGCCCAGACGAGCGCCGAGGCGAGCGCCGAGCCGATCGCAGCCTTGCTGCGGCTCACCAGCGCGGCGATGAACAGAGCCGGCACCGCGAGCCCGAACCAGGGGAGGGCGGAGTCGACGAGGAGCCCGAGACCGAGCAGGTCGGGGAGGAAGCGGTGGAACGCCAGCAGCCCTGCCAGCAGCAGGGCGAGAACGGTCACCAGGATGGCGAGGCCGGTGCGCGCGCGGGGCCGGCGGCGCGCACTCTGCGGTGCGGCCCGACGGGGCGACTCGAGCAGTGCTGACATCGACATCATTGTGCACCCGGAGCTTGGGGAATCCCCTGACCGCGGTGTGAACAGGCCCCATCGGGTCGCTCGACGGTGCGCCCGGATCGGGCCCGTCCCGCTGTCGGTGGCCGCACGTATGCTGGACGGCATGAAGGTTCTCGCAGCGATGAGCGGCGGCGTCGACTCCGCCGTGGCGGCGGCCCGTGCCGTCGACGCAGGCCACGACGTGGTGGGTGTTCACCTGGCGCTCAGTCGCATGCCGGGCACGCTGCGCACCGGCAGCCGCGGCTGCTGCACCATCGAAGACTCGATGGATGCCCAGCGTGCCGCCAACAAGATCGGCATCCCCTATTACGTGTGGGATTTCTCGGAGCGCTTCAAGGCCGATGTGGTCGACGACTTCATCGCCGAGTACTCCGCCGGTCGCACCCCGAACCCGTGCATGCGCTGCAACGAGCGCATCAAGTTCGCCGCGCTGCTCGAGAAGGCCCTCGACCTCGGCTTCGACGCCGTGGCCACGGGTCACTACGCCACCCTCACGACCGATGAACAGGGCAACCGCGAACTGCACCGCGCTGCCGCATGGGCCAAAGACCAGTCCTATGTCTTGGGCGTGCTCACGGCCGAGCAGCTCGAGCACTGCCTGTTCCCGCTCGGTGCAACGCCGTCGAAGGCCGAGATCAGGGCCGAGGCTGCCGCTCGCGGGTTCTCGGTCGCGAACAAGCCCGACAGCCACGACATCTGCTTCATCCCCGACGGAGACACGAGCGGCTGGCTCGCCGACAAGGTGGGCACGGCCCCCGGCCCGATCCTCGATCGCGGGGGCGAGGTCGTGGGCTCGCACGAGGGGGCGCACGCGTTCACCGTGGGGCAGCGGCGCGGGCTGAAGCTCGGCACGCCTGCTCCCGACGGCAAGCCGCGCTTCGTGCTCGAGGTGCGCCCCGTCACGCGGGAGGTGGTGGTGGGCCCGAAGGAGGCGCTCGACATCGCAGAGATCGCCGGTTCGCGGTTCACCTGGGCGGGTCTCCCGCCCGAGCACCCCGAGCTCGAATTCGAGTGCGAGGTGCAGATCAGGGCGCACGCCGACCCGGTCGAGGCCGTCGCGCGGGTGCGTGAGGGTGCTGACGGCACCGAGCTCGTCGTCACCCCGTGCAGGCCGCTGAACGGGGTGGCCCCCGGTCAGACCGCCGTGGTCTATGTGGGCACTCGCGTGCTCGGCCAGTGCACCATCGACCGCACGGTGAGCGCCGTACCCGTCGGGGCGGCAGGCTGATGGCGCGCGGTGGTCGCGGTGCGGGCGCTGCATCGGCCGAGCAGGCGGGTACGTTGCCTGCGTCGGCCGACACTCTGCCGAGCGAGACGCCGAGCGATCTCGAGTCGGCGAAGGCCGAGGCCGAGCAGCTGACCTCGCGCATCCTCGAACTGCGCGACGAGTACTACGAGAACAACGCCTCCACGGTCTCCGACCAGGAGTACGACCTCATGGTGCGCCGTCTCGGCGAGCTCGAGCGCGCGCATCCGGAGCTGCAATCGCAGGACAGCCCCACGCAGACGGTGGGCGGCCGCGCCGTCACCACCATGTTCACCCCTGTCACGCACGCCGAGCGCATGCTGAGCCTCGACAACGTGTTCAGCGAGGAGGAGCTCGACGAGTGGGCGGCCAAGGTCGTGCGCGACTCGGGTTCATCAACGGTGCGCTTCCTCAGCGAGCTGAAGATCGACGGGCTCGCCATCAACCTGCGGTACGAGAACGGCGTGCTCGTCACGGCGGCCACTCGCGGCGACGGCGTGGTGGGTGAAGACGTCACCGACAACGTGCTGAAGATCGCGTCCATCCCCGCGAGGCTCGCGGGGTCAGGGCATCCGCCGCTGGTGGAGGTGCGCGGCGAGATCTTCTTCCCGGTGGCTGCCTTCGACGACCTCAACGCCGCCCAGGAGGCCGCGGGGGAGCGCGTGTTCGCGAACCCGCGCAACGCCGCGGCGGGGTCGCTCCGGCAGAAGAGCGAGGGCAAGAACGAGAAGCAGCTCGCTCTCGTGAACGCCCGCCTGTCGGCTCTGCGCATGCTCGTGCACGGCATCGGGGCGTGGCCGAACCCGCCCGTCTCGGCGCAGTCGGAGGTGTACGGGCTGCTCGCCGAGTGGGGGCTGCCCACCTCGAGCCACTTCAAGGTCTTCGACACCGTCGGCGAGGTTGCCGAGTTCATCCGGTACTACGGCGCCCACCGGGCCTCGGTCGAGCACCAGATCGACGGCATCGTGGTGAAGGTCGACGACCTCGCCCTGCACGAGGAGCTCGGTGCCACCAGCCGGGCGCCGCGCTGGGCGACCGCCTTCAAGTACCCGCCCGAAGAGGTGAACACGAAGCTGCTCGACATCGTCGTGAGCGTGGGGCGCACCGGTCGCGCCACGCCGTTCGCGGTGATGGAGAAGGTGGAGGTCGCGGGCTCCGAGGTGCGGCAGGCGACCCTGCACAACCAAGACGTGGTGAAGGCCAAGGGTGTGCTCATCGGCGACACCGTGGTGCTGCGGAAAGCCGGTGACGTCATCCCCGAGGTGCTCGGCCCGGTGGTCGAACTGCGAGACGGCAGCGAGTACGCCTTCGTCATGCCCGAGAACTGCCCCTCGTGCGGCACGAAGCTCGCGCCGGCGAAGGAGGGCGACGTCGACCTGCGCTGCCCCAACGCTCGCAGCTGCCCCGCCCAGGTGCGGGGGCGCGTCGAGCACGTCGGTTCGCGCGGGGCGATGGACATCGAGGTGCTCGGCGAGGTGAGTGCCGCGGCGCTCACGCAGCCGCTCGAGCCCGAGGTGCCGCCGCTCGTCACCGAGGCGGGGTTGTTCTCGCTGACGATGGAAGACCTGTTCCCCATCCGCGTGGTGGTGCGCGACTCCGAGACCGGGCTCGAGAAGCTCGACAAAGACGGGTCGTCGCCGAAGGTCGTCGCGCCGTTCCGGCGCAAGCGCCAGAAGTCCGACCCGCCCTACGACCCCGAGGCCACGGGGGCCGACTTCGCGGGCGACGAGGAGTTCGTACCGTCGTCGAACGCTGTGAAGCTCCTCGACGAGATCGAGAAGGCGAAGACCAAGCCGCTCTGGCGCATGCTCGTGTCGCTCAGCATCAGGCACGTGGGGCCGGTCGCCGCGCGCGCTCTCGCCGACTACTTCGGCTCGCTCGACGCCATCCGCGCCGCGAGCCGCGACGAGCTCGCCGCCGTCGACGGCGTGGGCGGCATCATCGCCGACGCCCTCATCGCTTGGTTCGAGGTTGACTGGCACGTCGAGATCATCGAGCGGTGGGCAGCGGCGGGTGTGCAGTTCGCGACGCCCGGCCACCCCGGTCCTGGCGCCGCGGTGGGCGCAGGTGGCGTGCTGGAGGGCGTCACCGTGGTGGCCACCGGGTCACTCGAGGGTTTCACCCGGGAGGGCGCGCTCGAGGCGATCATCCAGGCAGGCGGCAAGGCCGCCTCGAGCGTCAGCAAGAAGACCGACTTCGTCGCCGCCGGCCCGGGCGCGGGGTCGAAACTCACCAAGGCCGAAGCCCTCGGCCTCCGCATCATCGACGCCGCCGAGTTCGCGCTTCTCGTCACGCAGGGGCCCGCGGCTCTCGCCCCCACCGAGGAGGTCGAGACCGTCGAGGCCATCGAGGGCGACACCCCCGAGACCGGGACTGCCGACGCCACCGCGACCCCTGGGGGCGAAGCCCCTACGGGCGACGTTCCGGCCGACGAACCCACGACCTGACGGGCGGCACCTCCCCATGAGTGTGGTGAAGCGGCTCGCCGCCGCGGCCGGCGTCGTAGCTGCCGTCGCGGGTGGCGTCGCGATCGTGCTGCGGTCGACGCCGTGGCCGTCGGTGCTCGTGATCCGCAAGGCGTTCGAGCGGGGGGCGGTGAGGAACACCGCTGAGCTGCGGCGCCACCCGCCGGCCCGTCACATCGAGATCGCCACCCGCATCCCCTACACGCAAGCGGGAGCCCCCACCTTCGACCTCGTGCTGCCCGCCGCCCACCCCCGCGACGTACCGCTCCCCACGGTGGTGTGGATTCACGGCGGCGCCTGGATCTCCGGCGTCGCCGCTGACAACGTCCCCTACCTCGAACACGTCGCCGCAGCGGGCTTCGCGGCCGTCGCCCTCGACTACACCGTGGCGCCCGAAGCCACCTACCCCACAGCGGTGCGCCAGCTCGACGAGGCCCTCGGCCACCTCACCGTGCACGCGACCGAGCTCGGCATCGACCCCGAACGCCTCGTGCTCGCAGGCGACTCCGCCGGCGCCCAGTTGGCCAGCCAGCTCGCCGCCCTCACCGTCGATCCCGAGTACGCCAGGGCTCTCGGTCTCCGCGCCTCCCTCCGGCCCGAGCAGCTGCGCGGCGTCATCCTGCAGTGCGGCGTCTACGACATCGCCGCGATGGCCGACGTGCACGGCGTCGCCGGCTGGGGGTTCAAGACAGCGCTCTGGGCGCTCACCGGCGAGAAGGACTGGTCGCACAGCGGCGCCGCGCTCACCATGTCGACGATCGACGTGATCGGCCGTGACCCCGACGACCCCGGGCATCCGATCGCCCCCTTCCCTCCCGTCTTCATCTCGGGCGGCAACGGCGACGGTCTGACGAGCATCCAGTCGGTGCCGATGAGCGAACGGATGCGCGCTTCCGGCATCGACGTCACCACCCTGTTCTGGCCGCCCGATCACGAACCTCCGCTCCCGCACGAGTATCACCTGAAGCTCGACCGCCCTGAGGCCCAGGTGGCTCTGCGCCAGACCCTCGACTTCGTGCGCAGGGTCACCAGCGGAGCGAACGAATAGAATCGGGGAACACCCCTCGCGAACAGAACACCGGAGCACCATGTCCGAAATAACCCAGGAGCAGGTCGCGCACCTCGCGAACCTCGCCCGGATCGCCCTGACGCCCCAGGAGATCGAGAGCCTCACCACAGAGCTCGCCTCGATCGTCGACAACGTGGCGAAGGTGTCCGAGGTGGCGACCGCCGACGTGCCCGCCACCAGCCATCCCATCCCGCTGCAGAACGTCTACCGCGACGACGTTCCGGGGAACACGCTCACCCCCGAGCAGGCACTCGCCGGGGCGCCCGACCACGACGGCTCCCGCTTCCGCGTCACCGCCATCCTGGGGGAGGAGCAGTGAGCCACCACGAGCACGAAATCGTACGCCTCTCCGCCTCCGAGCTCGCCGCGAAGCTCACAGCGGGCGAGGTCACCTCGCACGAAGCGACCCGGGCCCACCTCGATCGCATCGACGCGGTCGACGCCGACGTTCACGCCTTCCTCCACACCGACGCCGAGCTGAGCCTCGCCGCCGCCGCTGCGGTCGACGCGCGCCGCGCCGCGGGGGAGGAGCTGCATCCGCTCGCCGGCGTGCCCATTGCCATCAAAGACGTGATCGTCACGAACGACATGCCGACGACGAGCGGCTCGAAGATCCTCGAGGGGTGGATACCGCCCTACGACGCCACCGTCATGAAGAAGCTGCGCGCGGCGGGCCTCGTGCCCATCGGCAAGACGAACATGGACGAGTTCGCCATGGGCTCCTCCACCGAGCACTCCGCCTACGGCCCCACCAGGAACCCCTGGGACCTCGAGCGCATCCCGGGCGGCTCCGGCGGCGGGTCGGCCGCAGCCGTCGCCGCCTTCGAGGCGCCGCTCGCTCTCGGCTCCGACACAGGCGGCTCCATCCGCCAGCCCGCGCACGTCACCGGCACCGTGGGCGTCAAGCCCACCTACGGCGGCGTGAGCCGCTACGGCGCCATCGCCCTCGCCTCGAGCCTCGACCAGATCGGCCCGGTGAGTCGCACCGTGCTCGACTCGGCGCTGCTGCACGACATCATCGGCGGGCACGACCCGCTCGACTCCACCTCGCTCACCGACAGCTGGCCGAGTATGGCCGAGGCCGTCAGACGAGCGGATGTCGCGGGCCTGAAGATCGGCGTCATCTCCGAGCTCGACGGCGACGGGTTCCAGCCCGGCGTGCTCGAGCGCTTCCGTGAGGCGCTCGAGCTGCTCGCCGCGAACGGCGCCGAGATCGTCGACGTGAGCCTGCCGAGCCTCGAGTACGCCATCTCGGCCTACTACCTCATCATGCCCGCCGAGGCCTCCTCCAACCTCGCCAAGTTCGACTCGGTGCGCTTCGGCCTCCGCGTCAACCCCCCGGGCGGCGGCACCGTCGAAGACGTCATGGCGGCAACCCGCGAGGTGGGCTTCGGCGCCGAGGCGAAGCGCCGCATCATCCTCGGCACCTACGCCCTGAGCGCCGGCTACTACGACGCCTACTACGGCAGCGCCCAGAAGGTGCGCACGCTCGTGCAGCGCGACTTCGCCGCCGCCTTCGCGGGCGTCGACGTGCTCGTCTCGCCCACCGCGCCCACCACGGCCTTCAAGCTCGGCGCCAACGACGGCGACCCGATGGCGATGTACCTCAACGACATCGCGACCATCCCCGCCAACCTCGCGGGCATCCCCGGCATCTCGCTGCCCGTCGGTCTCGCACGGGAGGACGGACTGCCCGTCGGCATCCAGTTCCTCGCCCCCGCCCGCGAAGACGCCCGTCTCTACACCGTCGGCGGCGCGCTCGAGCGACTGCTCGAGGAGAAGTGGGGTCACACGCTGATCAGTCAGGCACCCGATCTCGCCCCGGGCGAGATGAGCGCCGCGCAGGAAGGGGCCGTCTGATGGCCAAGGCCAAGCTGATGGACTACGACAAGGCCCTCGAGCTGTTCGAGCCGGTGCTCGGCTTCGAGGTGCACGTCGAGCTCTCGACGAAGACCAAGATGTTCTCCTCCGCCCCGAACTACTTCGGCGGCGAGCCCAACACGAACATCACCCCCACCTGCCTCGGGCTCCCCGGCTCGCTGCCGGTCGTGAACGGGCAGGCCGTGCGGTACTCGATCAGTCTCGGCCTAGCACTCGGCTGCTCCATCGCCGAATCGAGCCGCTTCGCGCGCAAGAACTACTTCTACCCCGACCTGGCGAAGAACTACCAGATCTCGCAGTACGACGAGCCCATCGCCTACGGCGGCTCGGTCGACGTCGAGCTGCCCGACGGCCGCATCTTCACGGTGCCGATCGAGCGCGCGCACATGGAGGAGGATGCGGGCAAGCTCACCCACGTCGGCGGCTCGACCGGCCGCATCCAGGGTGCCGAGTACTCGCTCGTCGACTACAACCGCGCGGGCGTGCCGCTCGTCGAGATCGTCACCGACATCATCTACGGCGCCGACAAGGATGCTCCGGAGCTCGCGAAGGCGTACGTGTCGACCATCCGCGACATCGTCATCGCCCTCGGCATCTCGGAGGCGCGCATGGAGCGCGGCAACCTGCGCTGCGACGCGAACATCTCGCTGCGCCGCCGCACCGCGCCCGGCGAGGAGCCGGCTCCGCTCGGCACCCGCACCGAGACGAAGAACGTGAACTCGCTGCGTTCGGTCGAGCGGGCGATCCGGTACGAGATCCAGCGCCAGGCGCAGATCCTCGCCGACGGCGGCACGATCATCCAGGAGACCCGCCACTGGCACGAAGACACCGGCACCACCTCCGCGGGTCGCCCGAAGTCGGATGCCGACGACTACCGCTACTTCCCCGAGCCCGACCTGCTGCCGGTCGTGCCCTCGCCCGAGCTGATCGAAGAGCTGCGGGCGGCGCTGCCGGAGGCGCCCGCCGCCCGCCGGCGCCGTCTGAAGGCGGAGTGGGGCTTCACCGACCTCGAGTTCCAGGACGTGCAGAACGCCGGTCTTCTCACCGAGGTCGCCGCCACGGTCGAGGCCGGTGCGTCGCCGCAGGCCGCACGCAAGTGGTGGTCGGGCGAGATCTCCCGCCTCGCCAACGCGCGCTCGGCAGAGGCATCAGCTCTCGTCGCGCCCGCCGACGTCGCGGCGCTCGTCGCCCTTGTCGACTCGGGTGCGCTCAACGACCGCCTGGCCCGCCAGGTGCTCGAGGGCGTCATCGACGGCGAGGGCACCCCGCAGGAGGTCGTGGATGCGCGTGGCCTCGCTGTCGTCTCCGACGACGGTGCGCTCATCGCCGCCATCGACGAGGCGCTGGCCGCTCAGCCCGACGTGCTCGCCAAGATCAAGGACGGCAAGGTGCAGGCCGCCGGAGCGGTGATCGGCGCGGTCATGAAGGCCATGAAGGGCCAGGCCGACGCCGCTCGCGTGCGCGAACTCGTGCTGGAGCGCGCCTCCGCGTCGTAGCTCGCGCCGGCCCGCGCGGGCCGGGGCAAGCTGGGGCCGCCGTCCGCTGGGGCTGGGGGCCGTACCATGCCCAGCCCCGGCCCGGCTCAGCGGCGGTCGTCGCGGCCGGTGAGGGCGAGCAGGCGCGACTGCAGCGGCGCATCCTCGGCCACGGGCACGGGGGAGGCGAACAGGCCACTTGCCTCGAGGGTGTCGCGCTGGGGTTCGAAGACCGTCCAGACCGCCGCCACGAGCTCCTCGTCGAGGGTCTCCTCCGCGCCGACGGCCCGGGCGAGGTCCCAGGTGTGGATGGTGACGTCGGCCACCTGCTCCTTGAGGTACTCGATCGTCGTCACCGTGTCCGACGCGAGGTTCACCTCGGCCTCGGGCCGGGCGTCGTGCCAGGCGGTGGTGGCGGCGAGGGAGTAGACGTGCCACTCGTGGTGCAGGTCGGCGGAGAGGGGGCGGAGCCTGCTCTTGGCCTGCCTCGTGCTGAGGCCCGAGAGCAGCCACGGCACCCACTGCTGCTCCTCGATGACGTGGCTGACGAGGTCGCGCACCGTCCACTCGGTGTCGGGCGTGGGTCCGTCCCAGTCGGAGACCGCGGCGACGCGGGCGGCGAAACCGCGGTGTGCGCGCTCCTGGAGTCGCAGCCAGGTGCTGGCTTCGACGAGGGGCAGGGTGGCGTCGGTCATCGGTGCTCCTTCACGATCTCTCATGACAAGGATGGCGTGCGCGTCGGCATTCCTCACCCGGCCGGCGGATGCGCATGGTCCGCGCACAGCGAACACAGCGCATCCGGGATCGCGCCCGCTAGGCTCTGGGCGTGAACCAGAGCGCACCCGACCTCGTCCTCCGCCCGCTGACGCCCGCCGACGTGCCGGGGCTGGTGCTCCTCAACCGGGCGAGCGTTCCCGCCGTGAACGACATCGACGAGCGTGAGATGGCCGAACTGCTCGCCTGGGCGTCGACGGCGGTCGGGGCCGTCGTCCCGACCCGTCCGGATGCGGTGCTCGGCTTCGTGATCGCCCTGCCGCCCGGTCTCGACTACGCCAGCGAGAACTACCGCTGGTTCAGCGAACGCGGCGGCGACTTCAGCTATGTCGACCGCATCGTGGTGGCCGAGGGGCAGCGCGGCGCGCGCCTCGGGGAGCGGCTCTACGGGGCGGTCTTCGAGGGTGCCCGCGAAGCGGGTGCGGCCGAGGTGGACTGCGAGGTCAACGTCGAGCCGCCGAACCCGGGTTCGCTGCGCTTTCACGGGCGGCTGGGGTTCGGCGAGGTGGGCCGGCAGGCGACGAAGGGCGGCAGCGTCGTGGTGGCGCTGCTCTCACGCCCGCTGTAGTCTCGGCCGACCGCGAGCCGCGGCGAGCCGCGCCAACCCGGCGCACCCCGAAAGCCGCGGCGAGCCGCGCCTACCCGGCGCACCCCGAAAGCCGCGGCGAGGCGTCGACCCGGCGCACCCCGCGAGGGGCGGCGGGTCACGCCGAGGCCGACGCGCCCCGCCCGAGCCTCAGGGGCGCGTCTCCGGCGACGTCGTGAGCGCCGGGTCGCGCTCGGCGAGACCCCCGAGCGCCTCGTCGATGCGGTCGAGCGCCTCCTGCGGCAGCGTCACGCCCGCGGCCTTCACGTTCGACTCCACCTGCTCGGGCCGGGAGGCGCCGATGATCGCCGAGGCGACGTTCTCGTTCGCGAGCACCCACGCGATGGCGAGCTGCGCGAGCGTGAGCCCGAGCTCGTCGGCGACCGGCGTGAGCCGCTGCACCCCTTCGAGCACGTCGTCGCGCAGGAAGCGCTTCACCATGTCGGCGCCGCCCTTCTCATCGGTGGCGCGGCTGCCCTCGGGCACTGGCTGACCGGGCTTGTACTTGCCGGTGAGCACGCCCTGCGCCACGGGCGACCAGACGATCTGCGAGATACCGAGCTCCTCCGAGGCCGGCACGACCTCGCCCTCGATCACGCGCCAGAGCATCGAGTACTGCGGCTGGTTCGAGATGAGCTGCACCCCGAGCTCGCGGGCGAGCGCGTGGCCGGCGCGCAGCTGCTCCGCGTTCCACTCGCTCACGCCGATGTAGAGCGCCTTGCCCTGCCGCACCACGTCGGCGAAGGCCTGCATGGTCTCTTCGAGCGGTGTCTCGTAGTCGTAGCGGTGCGCCTGGTAGAGGTCGACGTAGTCGGTCTTCAGCCGGCGCAGCGATCCGTCGATCGACTCGAGGATGTGCTTGCGCGAGAGCCCCGAGTCGTTCGGGCCCTTCGGGCCGGTGGGCCAGTAGACCTTCGTGAAGATCTCGAGCGACTCGCGCCGCTCGCCGGCGAGCGCGTCGCCGAGCACCACCTCGGCCGCCGTGTTCGCGTAGGCGTCGGCTGTGTCGAAGGTGGTGATGCCGTTCGAGAGCGCTGCCCGCACGCATTCCGTCGCGATGTCGTTCTCGACTTGCGAGCCGTGCGTCAGCCAGTTGCCGTAGGTGATCTCCGAGATCTTGAGTCCGCTGCGTCCGAGGTATCGAAATTCCATGCTCGCCACGCTACTCCCGCGCGGAGATTGCTCACCCCCTGCGGAGGGCGCACTCACCGCACACGGAGCGCGCGCACAGCCTGACGGGTCGAGGTGGTCGGGAGGTACGCCCGCCCGAGCGCGTACCCGATGCCGGGGAGGGCGAGCGGGTCGGGGCAGCAGAGGTGGAGCGGCCGGTGCTCGGGGCGGAACTTCGCCTTGAACCGCATGAGCGACCGGAACCCGTAGACCGGTTCGAGCACCCGGCTGAGGTAGCTCAGCACGCCGGGGGCGTCGTCTCCGCTCGTGGCCAGCGGCGCCGCCGACAGACTCACGAACGAGACCCCGTCGAGCTGCGCCTGCTGGATGGTGCGGGCGATGAGGAACTCCATCACCCCGTTCATGCCGTCGGGCCTGCGCCGCATGAAGTCGAGGGTCCACCCCGTCACCTCGCCCTGCTGGAAGGTGGGGAGCCAGCTCGTCACGCCCTGCACGCTCCCCTCGGCGTCGACGGCCACCATGAGCCGCACCTCGGGGTCGGTCAGCTCGTCGACCCCGCCGAGGGTGAAGCCCATCTCGGGCAGGCCCTTCTCCGCCACCCAGAACTCCGAGATCTCGGTGATCTGGGCGCGGGTGGCGGCGCCGAGCTCGCCGAAGCGCACCCACTCCGCGTGCACGCCCTCCCGGTCGGCCCGGTTGATGGAGCTGCGCAGGTCTTGCATCCGCTTGCCGTCGAGCGACCAGCCCGCCGTCGACACCACCGTGTCCTCCGCCACCTGCAGCGACGACCAGCCGGCCTCGCGCAGGGTGCGGCGCACCGCATCCGTCGCCGAGTAGAACACCGGCGTCCACCCGTGCTCGATGCAGTACGCGGCGAACCCGAGGGCGGTCGACGGATGCGCGGAGCGCGGCCCGATCGGGTCTCCGGTCGTGATCGCCACGGCGTTCACCACCCGGTACGCGACGGCGCCTCCCTCGGGGGAGAACCAGTAGTGGTGCCCGGGCCAGGTCGCCATCCAGCTGAGGGTCGACGGGGCGTCGGCGGCGGTCGCGCCGTCGCCGGTGTGGAGCAGCGACCGCACGCGCGAGTCGTCGCTCTCGCCGCCGCGGGGTCGGTGGGGTCGCATGCCGAGCACGGCCATGACGACGACGCCGATCCAGAACAGCGGACCCACCCACTGCGTGGCGATGACCGCGACCGGCCCCTCGGGCAGGATGTCGGCCGGCTCGAGGGCGAGGAACCCGGTCGGCACGAAGCGTTCGGGCAGGTCGAGCAGCAGGTCGCCGAGGCTCGCGGTCGGTGTGAACTGGTCGCGGGCGAGAGCTGCGACGACGAAGTAGACAGCGGCCACGACGACGAACAGGGCGGTCACCCTGGCGAGGAAGCGCAGCGCCCCGTCGCTGCCGTCGGAGCGGGCGGGGAGCAGCCACCGCGACGACACCAGGAGCACGGCGATGAGGAGCGGTACCGCCGCGCTCACCACCTCGAAGGCCAGATGGTCTTCGGCGAGGCGGGCAGGCAGCGACGAGCGCGAGTCGGAGGCGACGAGGGGGATGAACCCGAAGTAGACGGCGGCGAGGACGGCCGAGACCACGTTCACCCCGATGGCGAGCCACAGGGCGACCCGGTGGCCGCGCTGGATCCCCCACGCGGCGATGAGCAGGGCCAGCAGCGGCAGCAGCGTGAGCAGCACCGCGCCGGGGCCGTCCAGGCGCGAGAGCGCGACGACCTCGGCGCAGTGCTTCGTGAGCGTGGCGGTCTCGCAGCGCACCGCGGCAGCCGCATAGTCGCGCAGCGGGTCGCGGAACAGCACCCCCAGCGGGTTGAGGATGCCGGGACCGGAGGGCGACACGATCGACACCAGCGGCCCCAGCGCGGTGACCGCCACCACCGCCGCGAGGAGGGTGCGGGTCTCGCGGCGGGTGGCGCGCGGCACGACACCCGGAGCCCCGGCCGAGGCGCGGCCCGTCGCCGCGCGATGCATCAGCATGCCGAGCACGAGCCCCACGATGGCCGCGAACAGCCGGTACAGGTCGGAGGGGTGCCCGGAGTACAGCACGAACACGAGCACCGCGAGGAACAGCACGACCCGCACCCGGCGGCGCAGCAGCGGCCCGGCGAAGGCGCTCGCAGCCATCACCACCCCGACGACGGCGATCACGGGGTCGACGGTGCGGTAGGTGCGCGTCACCTCGGCGGCGTAGAGGTCGAGCCCGAGGCCGAGGGCCTGCACGCCGAGCCCGAGGAGGATCCCCACCACAGTCACCACGACGAAGGCGACGATCGTGCGCAGATGACCGAAGCGCCGCTCGGCCCAGCCCACACCGACGAGCACGACGATCGCGATCACGGGGAGCGCAGGCAGAGCCCGCACGAAGAAGACCGAGGTGAGCGTCGACGCCCAGTCGTGGTGCACGAACACGGCGTCGTAGCCGGTCGCCACGAAGGCGTCGATGCCGCCGCGGGCCCGCCCGGGCTTCAACGCCAGACGGGTGACGCTGGCCGCGACGACGAGCGCGGTGACCACCCAGGCCACGGGGATGCTGCGTGCCAGGCGCAGCATCCGTCTGGCCAGGCGCAGCACTCGGGTCACGGCCGGGCGGCGCTCGCGAACGACCTCGTGAGCGACCCGGCCACCGGGTGCCGCGGTCACCGGTCGAGACCCCAGTGGTCGGCGACGATGCCGAGACCCTGCTGGAACACCGACGACCAGGTGGTGGCGTCATGGGCGCTGCCGGGAACCTCGATGTAGGTGGCGTCCATGCCCGCGGCCTTCGCGTCGGCGTACAGGCGCTGCACGCCCGGCTTGAAGGCGTCGTCGGCGCTGCCCACACCGAACACCGCGATGGTGCCGGTGTAGGGGGCCTTCGCCGCCATGATGGCCGCGGGATGCGCGGCGGCGTACGCGGCCGCGTCCCCTCCGAAGCCTTGGTCGATGGTCTTCTGCTCGTCGCCGAGGGTGGGGAACTCCTCGCCCGAGGCGTCGATGATGGCGCTGAACAGCTCCGGATGCGCGGCCCCGAGCTGGATGGAGCAGGTGCCGCCCTGGGATAGCCCGCCGATTCCCCAGTAGGTGGGGGAGGGGAGCACCGGGAGGTTGGCGCGGATCCAGTTCGGCACGTCGACGGTGAGGTAGGTCGCCGAGTTGCCGATCGGCGAGTCGACGCACATCGGGTTCACGGCCGGGTCGGTGAGCTGGTCGGGCGAGACCACGATCGGGGCGAGACCCTTGTGGGCCGCGGCGTAGGCGTCGAGGCTCTGCTGCAGGTGATCGGTGGTCAGCGGGTCGTCGGGGGTGCCGGGCTGCCCCGACATCATGATGAGCACGGGCAGCTTCGGCGGGTTGGCGGTGAGCGCCGCCGGCGGCAGGTAGACCACGGCGGGGCGGGCCTTGAAGCCGGATGCGGTGGCCGGGATGGTCACCGAGCTCACCGAGCCCTGCGCGGGCATGCCGGCCGGCGGTGTCCAGTCGGCGAGGGCAGCCGTCGAGTCGGCCCCGCCGCCCGAGGCGGAGTCGGTGGGCGAGCCGTCGGGGCCGAAGCTCGGCAGCGCGTTGCCCGCGAAGGCGCTGAGGCCGAGTGCGCTGCGCACCGTCGGGTACTGCCCGAAGTCGATGTTGATCGACATGGCCGTCGTGGCGGCGAAGAGCACGATGGCGAGCGACGCGGCGACGCCGCGGAGCGGCCGGGGGTGCCAGAGCGAGGCCGCGGCGACGGCGATGGCGGCGAAGCCCACCGCGATCCAGGTGCGCACGACCGGCGTGAGCACGGCGCCGAACAGGTCGAGCTGATCGGAGAGCAGCCAGGTCAGCCCGAGGCCGAGGAGTGCCCCGACGACCGCGGCGACGGCAGCCGTGACCAGCCACGCGCGGCGGGTCCAGCGCGGGCCGGGTCGGCGCACGACGAGCAGCACGCACGCCGCGGCCGCGAGCAGGTAGACGGCGATGACGAGCGGCCCGGAGAGGATGCCGAGGTCGAGGAGAGCGTTCACGGGTGACTTTCGGATCCGGGGGCAGCGAGCGCGGCCACCGCACAGTCTTTTCTTGTCGTCTGTGTGAATTCTGAGCGCATCCGGTGGGCGGGCCGAGAGCGGGTGCCCACGATGTCGGTGGCGCGGCTTAGGCTCTCAGCATGGAGCCCAGTCCGCCCATCCTGCACGTCGACATGGATGCGTTCTTCGCCTCCGTCGAACTGCTCGAGCGGCCCGAGCTCATGGGCAAGCCGGTGATCGTCGGGGGGCGCTCGGCGCGCGCCGTGGTGACGAGCGCCACCTACGAGGCGCGCGCGTACGGCGTGCACTCCGCGATGCCCGTCGGCGCCGCACTGAGGCTGTGCCCGAAGGCCGTCGTGCTCGAGCCGCACATGGAGCGCTACCGCGACGCGTCGCGCCAGGTGATGGCGCTGTTCCGCGAGGTCACGCCGCTCGTCGAGCCGCTCAGCATCGACGAGGCCTTCCTCGACGTGTCGGGTGCCAGGCGGCTGCTCGGCGAGTCCGACGTCATCGCTACGGCCTTGCGGGCGCGGGTGCTCGCCGAGACCGGGCTCACCTGCTCGGTGGGCGTGGCCCCCACGAAGTACATGGCGAAGCTCGCCTCCGGGAGGGCGAAGCCCGACGGCATGCTCGTCATCCGCCCGTCGGAGGTGCTGGCGTACCTGCATCCGCTTCCCGTGCGGGCGCTCTGGGGTGTGGGCGGTAAGACCGCCGAGCACCTCGAGCGTTACGGCCTCATGACGGTCGGCGAGCTCGCCGCCGCCCCGCTCGGCACGGTGGTGGCCGCCGTCGGCGAGGCCGCCGGCACGCGACTGCACGAGCTGGCGAACGGCATCGACCCGCGCGAGGTCGTGACCACCTCGCAGGAGAAGAGCGTCGGGCACGAGCGCACCTTCGACGTCGACGAGCGCTCGCCCGAGGTGCTGCGCCGCGAACTGCTGCACCAGTCGAACCGGGTCGCCGCGCGGCTGCGTGCCGCCGGGCTCGTGGGCAAGACGGTGGCGCTGAAGCTCCGCTTCTCCGACTTCACCACCATTTCGCGCTCGCGCACCCTCGGCGAGCACACCGACCTCGGCAAGCGCATCTACGACGAGGTGTCGAGCGTGTTCGAGGCCGCCTGGAAGGACGGCGCCCCCGTCAGGCTCATCGGCGTGCGCGTCGAGCAGCTCACCGAGGCGGGCGAGACGCTCCACCAACCCTCGCTCTGGGCCGATGAGACGGTGCCCTCCGAAGGGTGGCACGACGCCGAGCGCACCATCGACAAGGTGGCCGCGCGCTTCGGCACCGACATCCTGCGCCCCGCCTCCCTCATGCGCTCACCCGCCTCCGGCGAGACCGCGGAGCGCAACGGCACCCGCCGCTAGGGGAGGGCCGTGACGATCACGCTGTGGGGGGCGACGTCGAGGGGGCGCCCGGCGTGCCGCGACGGAGGAGCGGGGTGCAGGAGGGCATGGGTGTCGACGAGCACCTCGCCGGTGCCCGGAGCGATGGTCTCGAGGGCGCGCGGTTCGTCGGAGAAGTTCACCACGAGGGTGATGGCGGGCCGCGTCAGCACCAGCCAGCGCTCCTCCTCACTGAACTCCACCGAGATCTCCGCCAGCCGCACTTCGTCGCCGGGTGGAAGCGTCGCACGCACCCGCGCGAGTGCCCGGTAGACCTCGAGCATCGCCCGGTGCTCCGGATGCGCGGGGTCGTCGAGCTCGTGCCAGTCGAGCTTCGAACGAGCGAAGGTCTCGGGGTCTTGCGGGTCGGGAACGACACTCTCGTCCCAGCCCATGCGCGCGAACTCGGCGATGCGGCCCTTCGCCGTGGCCTCGCCGAGCTCGGGCTCCGGATGCGAGGTGAAGAACTGCCACGGGGTCGACGCCGCCCACTCCTCGCCCATGAAGAGCATGGGCGTGAACGGGCCGAGCAGGGTGAGCGCTGCCGCGATGGCGAGGTCGTCGAGACCGAGGGTCGCCGTCAGCCGGTCACCGATCGCCCGGTTGCCGATCTGGTCGTGGTTCTGCGACGCGACCACGAGCCGCCAGGGCGCCGTCGCCGCCCGGTCGAGCTCGACGCCGTGGTCGCGCTCACGGAAGCTGGAGTAGGTGCCGTCGTGGAAGAACCCCTTCGTGAGCACCTTGGCGAGGGCCCCCACCGAGTCGAAGTCGGCGTAGTAGCCCGTGGTCTCCCCGGTGAGGTTGACGTGCACGGCGTGGTGGAAGTCGTCGCTCCACTGCCCGTCGAGTCCGTATCCGTCGTCGTCGCGCGCCCGGAACATCACCGGGTCGTTGAGATCCGACTCGGCGATGAGCATCCGCGGCACCCCGGTCGAGGCCGACAGCTCCTCCACCTCGGCCGAGAGCTCGGCCAGCAGGTGCACGGGGCCGTCGTCGACCAGCGCGTGCACCGCATCCAGCCGCAGGCCGTCGACGTGGTAGTCGCGCAGCCACATCAGCGCGTTGTCGAGGATGAAGCGGCGCACCTCCGCGCTGCCGTCGTGGTCGAGGTTGACGCTGGTGCCCCAGGTGTTGCTCGAGCCGTCGTCGAGGTAGGGGCCGAAGAGCGGGAGGTAGTTGCCGCTCGGGCCGAGGTGGTTGTACACGACGTCTTGGATGACGCCGAGCCCCGCCGCGTGGCAGGCGTCGACGAAGGTGCGGTACCCCTCCGGGCCGCCGTAGGCCTCATGCACCGTGAACCAGGCGACACCGTCGTACCCCCAGTTGTGCACGCCGTTGAAGCCGTTCACGGGCAGCAGTTCGACGTGGGTGACCCCGATCGAGCGCAAGTGGTCGAGACGCTTGCGCGCCGAGCCGAGGGTTCCCTTCGGGGTGAAGGTGCCGACGTGCAGCTCGTAGATGACTGCACGGTCGGCGGGGAGGCCCGCCCACGAGTCGTCGCGCCACTCGAACACCGAGGGGTCGTCGGTGCGCGAGAGGCCGTGAACGCCCTCGGGCTGCCGGCGCGAGCGTGGGTCGGGGTAGGGACCCTTGCCGTCGAGCAGGTAGCCGTAGTCGAGACCCGCCTTCCACGTCACGGTGCCCGCCTCCGGCCGCCACCATCCGTCGTCGCTCTTCTGCAGAGGCACGGTGCGGATGCGCGCGGCTCCCGCGCCCACACCGCTGCCCGCTTCGCGCAGCAGCAGCTCCACCCGCGCCGGTCGGGGCGCCCACACGGCGAAGTCGTTCTCGGTCATCTCGTTCAGTCCTCGTCGTCGATGCGCTGCAGCAGCGCGACCGGATAATGGAACAGCAGGTCGCTCACACTGACGGGCCCGGCGCCCACGAGCCTGCCGGTGAGGGCGTCGACGTACCCGTTGCGTGCCGTCGGCAGGTCGAGCGTGGTGTCGCGCCAGCCGCCGCTTCGGGCGAGCCCGATCGGCAAGCGGGTGGCGACCGTGATCGCGCCGCCGCGATCGAAGGCGATGAGGTGCGATGCGGCCGGGCCCGCGGCCTCGAGCCCGCGGTAACCGGTGAACAGCTCCGGCCGGTCGCGGCGCAGCCGCAGAGCGACCGACACCACGAGCAGCTTGGCGGCACCGAGCTCGTCGACGGCAGGCGCCTCCCCGGCGTCCTGGTGCTCGAGCAGGTCGGAGCGCTCACCGAAGTCGACGGGTCTGCGGTTGTCGGGGTCGACCAGGGAGAAGTCCCAGAGCTCGCTGCCCTGATAGACGTCGGGCACGCCGGTCGTGGTGAGCTGCACCAGCTTGGCGGACAGCGAATTGCAGCGTCCCGCATCCGTGATCGTGGCCACCACGCTCTCGACCAGACCCCGCGCCACCGGGTCGGAGTACACCTGCTCGATCGCCGCTTCGAATCGGCGCTCGAACTCGTCGGAAGGGTCGAGCCACCCGGTCGAGACGCCCGCCTCGCGAGAGGCCTTCACCGCGTAGGCCTTCGCCCGCTGCTCGGAGATGGGCCAGGTGCCCACGATCGCCTGCCAGAGCAGGTTCTCGAACGGGCCGTCGCCGAGCGGGAGCTGAGAACGGATCTTCGCCAGAGCCCCGCCCCAGCCTTCGGCCAGCTCAGCCAGCACCGAGATGCGGGCCCTGGCATCCTCCGCCCGCTTCGTGTCGTGGGTCGACAGCGTCGTCATGCTGCCGGGTAGTGTCTCGAGCCGGCGCCTCTGCGCCTCGTGGAACTCGGGCACGGTCACGGCGAAGTGGTCGGGGTCGGCCCCCACCTCGGTGAGGGAGGTGAGCCGCGTGTAGCGGTAGAAGGCGGTGTCTTCGACGCCCTTCGCCATCACCATGCCCGAGGTCTGCTGGAACCGGATGCTCGGAGCCGTGCCCGTGCGACCGAGCGCCTCCGCGGTCTCCCGCAGCACGCCCTCGAGCTCTGGCCGGTGCCCGAGAGCGAGCTCGAGCGCCTCGTCGAGCTTCTCGCGCCCCTCGGGGAGGTAGGAGCGGTAGACGGGGAAGCAGGCGAGCAGCTCGGCCACCGCATCGCGGACCACGGCGGTGTCGGTGGCGGTGGGCAGGCCGCCCGCTCGTTCGAGGTCGCGCACGATGCGCCTCACCTCGGCCTGCAGGATGCCGTCGGCGATGCCGCGCTTGGTGCCGTGGATCATCTCGGCATAGCTCTCGACCGGCAGGCCGCTCGCGAGCCGCAGCTCGCGGTCGAGGGCGTCGAGCGCCGCTTCGCCCTCGGGGTCGACGAACACCCGGTCGATCACGGCGAGGGCGTCGTAGCCGGTGGTGCCGGCCGATGGCCAGTCGGGTTCGAGCGGCTCGTCGCCCTCGAGGATCTTCTCGATGAGCACGTAGGCGCCGCCGGTGAGCTCCGCGAGCCGCTCGAGGTACCCGCCCGGGTCGGCGAGACCGTCGGGGTGGTCGACGCGGAGCCCGTCGACGAGGCCCTCGTCGAACCAGCGCTTGATCTCGGCGTGCGACTCGTCGAACACCCACGGCTCCTCCACCCGCACGGCGGCGAGGGAGGAGACCGCGAAGAAACGGCGGTAGTTGAGGTCGGTGCTCTCCCGCCGCCAGTTCATCAGCTCGTAGTGCTGCCTGGAGTGCACCGTCTCGGCGTCGGCGCCGTCGTCGGCGGTGCCGGGCGCGATCGGATAGCGGTGGTCGTAGTAGGCGAGCACCGGCTCGCCGCCGGCGCCGGCGCCGGCGCGCTCGAGGGTGAGCGCGTCGAGCGAGTCGTCGCCGAGCACCGGGATGCGCAGCCTCCCGCCTCCGGCATCCCAGTCCACGTCGAAGGCTTCGGCGTAGCGGGATCCCCTTCCGTGCTTCAGCAGGTCCCACCACCAGGGGTTCTGCGACGGCGTCGCCACTCCCACATGGTTCGGGACGATGTCGACCAGCACCCCGAGGCCCGCCTCGTGGGCCGCTGTCGAGAGGGCGCGGAGCCCGTCGGGGCCGCCGCGCTCCTCGTCGACGCGGGAGTGGTCCGTCACGTCGTATCCGTGCTGCGAGCCGTGCTCGGCCTGCAGGATGGGCGAGAGATACACCCAGTCGGCGCCGAGGCGCTTCAGGTAGGGAACCAGTCGCGCCGCATCCCAGAGGGTGAAGTCGGCGGTGAGCTGGAGGCGATAGGTCGACCGGGGCATGCGCATCCGGTGGTCTCCTGTTCGGTAGAGGTCAGCCGACCGACGGTGTGGTGGGGATGACGATGGTGGTGGTGTCCGCCTGCGCCGACAGCGAGGCCGCGACGGAGTGGTCGGGTTCGACCTCGGGTTCGCGGTGGGCGCGGAGCACGACGAGCGACCTGCCGCCGACCGAGAGGGTCGAGGAGGCTTCGAGCGCCGTCGCGTCGGCCGCGCCGCCCGCCGTGTCGATCACGATGTCCCAGCTCTCGCCGTACTCGATCGACGGGAGCGTGAACTCCTGGTCTTCGTCGTGAGCGTTGAAGTAGATGAGGAAGTGCACGTCGGTGAGCTGCTGCCCCCGCGCATCCCGTGCCCTGATGCCGTTTCCGTTGAGGAACACCCCGACGGCGCGCGAGAGCGGCGAATCCCACTCCTCGGGCTGCATCTCGCTGGCGTCGGAGTTCAGCCAGACGATGTCGGGCAGGGGCTCGCCGGCGCCGCGCTTGACGGGGCGGCCGTCGAAGAAGCGGCTGCGCCGGAAGGTCGGATGCTCCTTCCGCAGACGCAGCACCGCCGCGGTGAACTCGATGAGCGGCAGGTCTTCGCTGTCCCAGTGCACCCACGACAGCGGCGAGTCCTGCGCGTAGGTGTTGTTGTTGCCCTCCTGGGTGCGACCGAGCTCGTCGCCGTGGAGGATCATCGGCACACCCTGCGAGAGCACGAGCGTCGCGATGAAGTTGCGCTGCTGCCGTGCCCGCAGTGCGAGCACCTCGGGGTCGTCGGTGGGGCCCTCCGCGCCGGAGTTCCACGAGCGGTTGTGCGATTCGCCGTCATTGTTGTCTTCGCCGTTGGCGTCGTTGTGCTTCTCGTTGTACGAGACCAGGTCGCGCAGCGTGAAGCCGTCGTGGGCGGTGACGAAGTTGATCGACGCCACCGGACGGCGGCCGGAGTGCTCGTAGAGGTCGGCCGAGCCGGTGAAGCGGCTGGCGAACTCACCGAGCGTCGACGGTTCGCCGCGCCAGAAGTCGCGCACGGTGTCGCGGTACTTGCCGTTCCACTCCGTCCACTGCGGGGGGAAGTTGCCCACCTGGTAGCCGCCGGGGCCGACGTCCCACGGTTCGGCGATGAGCTTCACCTGCGACACCACCGGGTCTTGCTGCACGAGCTCGAAGAAGGTAGAGAGGCGGTCGACGTCGTAGAACTCCCGCGCCAGCGCACTGGCGAGGTCGAAGCGGAAGCCGTCGACGTGCATCTCGGTCACCCAGTAGCGCAGCGAGTCCATGATGAGCTGCAGCGAGTGCGGGTGGCGCACGTTGAGGGTGTTCCCCGTGCCGGTGTAGTCCATGTAGTACCGCTGGTCGTCTTCCACCAGGCGGTAGTAGGCGGCGTTGTCGATGCCGCGGAAACTGATGGTCGGGCCGAGGTGGTTGCCTTCCGCGGTGTGGTTGTAGACCACGTCGAGGATGACCTCGATGCCCGCCGCGTGAAGCGACTTCACCATGCCCTTGAACTCCTGCACCTGCTGCCCGCGGTCGCCCGCCGACGCGTAGGTCGACTGAGGAGCGAAGAAGCCGATGGTGTTGTAGCCCCAGTAGTTGCTGAGTCCCTTGTCGATGAGCGTCGAGTCGTTCACGAACTGATGCACGGGCATGAGCTCGATCGCCGTGATGCCGAGCTTCAGCAGATGCTCGATGACCTTCGGATGCGCGAGGCCCGCGTAGGTGCCCCGCTGCTCTTCGGGGACATCGGGGTGCAGCTCGGTGAGGCCCTTGACGTGGGCTTCGTAGATGACGCTCTGGCTGTAGGGGATGCGGAGCTTGCGGTCACCCGCCCAGTCGAAGAACGGGTTGATGACCACCCCGTAGGTCATGTGCGACGCGGAGTCGTCGTCGTTGCGGGAGTCGGGGTCTCCGAAGGTGTAGGAGAACAGCGACTGGTCCCAGTCGATCTCACCGCTCGTCGCCTTCGCGTAGGGGTCGAGGAGCAGCTTGTTGGGGTTGCAGCGCAGCCCGTTCTCGGGGTCGTACGGGCCGTGCACGCGGTAGCCGTAGCGCTGGCCGGGCTGCACCAGGGGCAGGTAGGCGTGCCAGACGAAGGCGTCGACCTCCGTCAGATCGACGCAGGTCTCGTTCCCGTCGTCGTCGAAGAGACAGAGTTGCACGCGCTCGGCCACCTCGCTGAAGAGGGCGAAGTTGGTGCCGCTGCCGTCGTAGGTGGCGCCGAGCGGGTAGGCCGATCCTGGCCACGATTCCATGGGTTCTCCTGTCGATTCTCCGATCACCGTACCCGGTTACCGCCCCGCGGCCATCGGCTGGCGACAGGGCTCGTGCGGGACTGTTCAGGGGGGCCCGATCGCGGTAGCGTGTCGCCATGGCCAACCTCGTGGAAACACTCACCGACGCCACCAAGTCCATCGGCGTGAACGCCGCCTACGGAGCACCCGTCGAGATCGACGGCGCGAGCTTCGTTCCGGTCGCCCTGGTGTGGGCGGGCTTCGGCGGCGGCAATGGCACCGCATCCTCTCCCGGCGCCACCGAGAAGAAGCTCGGTGCGGGCGACGCCGGCGGCGAGGGCTTCGGTGGTGGCGGATTGAGCGTACCGATCGGCGCGTACGTCACCGGCCCCGACGGCAAGGCCACCTTCGAGCCCAACCTCATCGCGCTGCTCGCGGTCTCCCTGCCCGTGGTCGTGGCCACCGGGTGGTCGCTCGCGAAGTTCGTGCGGGCGCTGAAGAAGTAGGCGTTCGCGGGCGTATACTCGCTCCTACACGGGAGTCCGGTGAGCCGGGCTGAGAGGAAGGTTCTCAACCTTCGACCGTCGAACCTGATCTGGATCATGCCAGCGCAGGGAGGCATCTCTACGCCGCGATTGCGGCGCGCTCGCGGTTCGTGCACCAGTGCGCATCCGTCGATCGCGCAGCGTTCGGCCAACCCGTGCCCCTTCCACCGAACGAAAGGGCACGACCAGTGCATTCCACCGTCAACACCAGCACCACCTCCGCCGCCGCGACCTCCGGCCGCCGCCGTCCGAACCTCCGCTGGCGGGTCGTCGACATCGTCGTGGCCAGCGTCGTCGGCGTCGCCGCCGGGCTCATCTTCTGGGCCTGGGGCATCGGCTACACACCGATCGCCACGCCGCTCGAAGCGCTGCTCCCGGGCGCCCAATCGCTCACCGGCGGCGTCTGGCTGTTCGCCGGGGTGCTCGGCGGGCTCATCATCCGCAAGCCGGGTGCCGCCATCTACACCGAGCTCGTTGCCGCCGCGGTGTCGGCGCTCGTCGGCACGCAGTGGGGCCCCCTCACCCTGGTGTCGGGCCTCGTGCAGGGGCTCGGCGCCGAGATCGTGTTCGCCGCCTTCCTCTACGCGAACTACCGTGTGTACGTGGCGGTGCTGGCCGGCGCCGGCGCCGGTCTCGCACTCGGCATCAACGACTCCATCCTCTGGTACCCGGGGCTCGGCAGCACCTTCTACGCCGTCTACATCACCTGCGCCGTCATCGGCGGCGCGATCGTCGCGGGCCTGCTGTCGTGGGTGATCGCGAGGGCGCTCGCCCGCACGGGGGCGCTCAACCGCTTCGCCGCCGGTCGCGAGGTGACGGCGCGGGCGTGAGCAGCGAGTCGCGCTCGGGCCGGGCGGGAGGGGTGGCGGGCGCCGCCGCGGGTGCTGCAGGCGGCACCCCGGCCCAGGGCGGGCCTCCCGCTTCCGTCGCTCCTGCTGGTCTGCGCGCCCGCTCGTGGGGCTGGCGGCACGCCGGCCGCGAGTCGTGGGCGCTGCGCGGAGTCGACCTCGCCATCGAGCCGGGTGAGCGGGTGCTGCTGCTCGGCGCCTCCGGCGCCGGCAAATCGACCCTCGTGCACGCCTTCGCGGGCGTTCTCGGCGGTGCCGACGAGGGCGAGGAGGAGGGCACCCTCGAGGTGGGCGGCACGGATGCGCGGCACGCCAGAGGGCGCGTCGGCCTGCTCCTGCAAGACCCCGACTCGCAACTCGTGCTGGCGCGGGTGGGCGACGACGTCGCCTTCGGGTGCGAGAACCTCGGCGTTCCGCGCGAGCGGATCTGGCCGCGGGTCGAGCGGGCGCTCGACTCGGTCGGGCTCGGAGAGCTCGCCCTCGACCACTCGACCTCCGCGCTCTCGGGAGGGCAGAAGCAACGGGTGGCGCTCGCCGGGGTGATGGCGATGCTGCCCGGAGTCGTGCTGCTCGACGAGCCGACCGCGAACCTCGACCCCGAGGGGGTCGTCGAGGTGCGCGACGTCGTGTCGCGGGTGGTCGGCGAGACCGGGGCCACCCTCGTGGTGATCGAGCACCGGGTCGACGTGTGGCTCGACGTCGTCGACCGGGTGGTCGTGCTCGAGCCGGGCGGGGGAGTTCTCGCCGACGGCACCCCCCATCAGGTGCTGCGGGAGCGCGGCGCGGAGCTCGCGCGGGACGGCGTGTGGGTGCCGGGCATCGACCCGCTCGCGGGGCGACGGGTGCGTCGCGGCGACGGCCACGGTGCCGCTGCGAGCTTGAGCATGGGCGCGGGCGCGGGTGCGGGTGCGGGCGCCGCGACGAGCGCGGAGTCGTTCGCCCCACCCGCAGCTGCGCCCGCAGGCGCCGAGCTGCTCACCACGCGCGACCTCACCGTCACGCGGGCGCCCGGCGCGCCCGTAGCCCGGGTCGGCGACACGGTCGTCACCACCGGGCGGGCCGTCGCGGTCACCGGGCGCAACGGGGCGGGCAAGTCGACGTTCGCACTCACCCTCTCGGGGCTCCTGCCGCCCGCGGGCGGCGAGGTGCTCGCCTCGGAGCGCCTCCGGGGTGTCGACGGCCGAGAGCGCGACCTCCACGAACGGGCAGCGACGAGCATCCGTTCCCTTCTCGGGCGACGCCGGCGCGCATCCGTTCCCGGCGTGCACCCGGGCGACTGGGGTTCGAAGCAGGTGCTGACCCGCATCGGAGTGGTGTTCCAAGACCCCGAGCACCAGTTCGTCACCGGGTCGGTGCGCGCCGAGCTCGAGGTCTCGCTGCGCGCGCTCGGCCTGCCCGACGCCGAGATCGCGGAGCGGGTCGCCGAGGTGGCGGGGCGTCTGCGACTCGACCGGCTGCTCGCCGCCAACCCCTACACGCTCTCGGGCGGCGAGAAGCGCCGACTCTCGGTGGCGTCGGCGCTCGTCGCGCGGCCCGCCGCGCTCGTGCTCGACGAGCCCACCTTCGGGCAGGACTCCCGCACCTGGGCCGAGCTCGTGCTGCTCCTCGGCGCGCAGCTCGACCGGGGCACCGCGCTCGTCGCCGTCACCCACGACCGCGCCTTCGTGGAGGCGCTCGCCGACCTCGAGGTGGTGATCGGATGAACGCCGTGAACCCGGTGGCGAAGCTCGCCGCCTCGTTGCTGCTCAGCGCGCTGCTCATCGTCACCATCGACTGGGTGTCGGCGGCGGTCGCGCTCGCCCTCGAGAGCATCCTCTTCGTCTGGGCAGGGCTCGCGCCGCGCGCCTTCTTCAGGCGTACCCTCGCGATCTGGATAGCCGCGCCGCTCGCGGGAGTGACCACACTGCTCTACGGGGTCGCCTCCGGCACGACGTACCTCGAGTTCTGGCTCGTGCACGTCACCGACGGGTCGATCGCGCTGGCTGTTGCGACCACCCTCCGCATTCTCGCCGTGGGGCTGCCCGCCGTGGTGCTCTTCGCCACCATCGACCCGACCGACCTCGCCGATGGGCTGGCTCAGGTCTGGCACCTGCCCAGCCGGTTCGTGCTCGGGGCACTCGCCGGCATGCGCCTCATCGGCTTGTTCCTCGACGACTGGCGACAGCTCGAACTCGCCCGCCGCGCCCGCGGGCTCGGCGACCTGGGGCGGGTGCGCCGCTTCGCGAGCCAGGCCTTCGCGCTGCTCGTGCTCTCCATCCGGCGCGGCAGCAAGCTGGCCACGGCGATGGAGGCGCGGGGCTTCGGCGGCACCACGACCCGCACCTGGGCGCGGGTGTCGGTGTTCGGAGCCCGGGAGTGGATGCTCGTCGCCGCCGGAGCCGGCATCGGAGCGGTGGCGCTCAGCGTGTCGTTAGCGACCGGCTCGATCAACTTCGTCATCGGATGATCGGGGGAACCTCAGCATGACCGTCATCCTCATCGACGGGCCGAGCGGCTCGGGCAAGACCGCGCTCGCGCAGCGGCTGCTCGCGGAGTGGGCCGGCGCCGACCGGCCCACACTCGTGCACCTCGACGACATCTACCCCGGTTGGGATGGTCTCGACGCCGCGAGCGCCCACGTCGCCGAACACCTGCTGAGGCCGCTGCGGGCGGGTCGACCCGCACGGTGGCAGCGCTGGGACTGGGCCGCCGACCGGCCGGCGGAGTGGGTCGACGTCGACCCCGCGCATCCGCTCGTCGTCGAAGGCTGCGGAGCGCTGAGCGCTGAGAATGCGGCGCTGGCCGACCTGCGCGTCTGGGTCGAGACCGACGACGACGAACGCAAGCGCCGGGCGCTCGCCCGAGACGGCGAGCTCTACGCCCGCGAGTGGGACAGGTGGGAGCGACAGTGGCGGCAGTTCGTAGCGCGGGAGAACCCGCGGGAGCGGGCGACGGTGGTCGTGCCGACCTGAGCGGCTCCGTGGTGAGCGGAGGGCTGTGCCCGCTCAGTCCTGTGCCGGCTCAGTCCTGGGCCCGCTCAGTCCTGTATCGGCTCAGTCCTGGGTGCGCGAGTCGATGAACGCCGTGATGACGGGCACCGGGTTGAGGAGGCGCCAGAGCGGGCCCGGGTCGCCGATGCGGCCGTCGAGCTCGAGACGCACCGTGACCGGGCCGTCGGGTGTCGTCACCGTGACGGTGCCCACCTCTTCGCCCTTCACGCCGGTGGAGAGCTGCTTCGCGTCGACCTGGTACTCGAGCGGTGTCGTCACCCACACCAGTTGCGACTCGGTCGAGGTGGCGACGCCGTGGGCGGTCTCGCCCCACGGGGTGGTGTAGGTGACGAAGCTCTGGCCCTCGCTCACCACGGGGGTGGGGGCGACGGTGCCCGCGGCAGAGGCGGCGAGGTCGGCGAGGTCGGCGTCGAGGGTGTCCCAATCGGGTTCTCGCAGGAACGCTCCGTAGATGAGGGCGGGTGGGGTGTCGGTGTCGGCCTGGGCGCCGGCCTCCGCAGCTCCGCCGCTCGGGTCGAGGGCGAAGAGGAAGCAGACCCCCGCCTCGTCGGTGTAGCTGCGCGAGATGCCGGTGTAGCCGAGCTCGGACTGGTAGGAGGCGCGGTTGTCGACCGAGCGTCCGCCCGGCAGCGACGCCGTGTCGAGCCTCATGATCTCCGCGATCGAGGCCTCCGAGAAGGCGAGGGCGCTCACCCGGGCGAGGTCGGATGCGGTGCCCACGTCGTCTTCGTCGAGGCCGTTGGTGTCGACGAGTGTGATGCCGTCGAGGCCTCGCGCCGCGAGCCAGGCGTCGGCGGCTTCGAGATAGGCGTCGACCGAGCCGAAGGCCCACTTCGCGAGCAGGTCGGCGTGGTTGTTGCTCGAGCCGAGCAGCATCGCCTCCATCACCTCGCGCTGCGACCACCACTCGCCGGCCGAGACCGGAACGGCGCGGGCGCTCTCGGCGACGAACCGGTTGTACTCCGAGACATCGGCCGGGGTGATCGGGATGTCGGGTCCGTCGCTCCCGGCGAGCAGGGGGCGCTCGCTCAGCACGACCAGGGCGGTGACGACCTTGGCGGTTCCGGCGATCGGCACCGCTTCGTCGAGGCCGCCGGTGGCGAGCACCGGGGTGGCGACGTCGGCGACGACGGCCGAGGCGCCGGTCTCGGGCATCGCGGGTGTGAACGCTCCGCTCGCCTCGTTCGGGGCCTCGGCGAGGGCGGCGGAGGCGGTGGGCAGGGGGCCGACGAGTGTCGCCGGACCGTAGACGCCGATTCCGAGGATGACGAAGACGCCCACGACGATGCCGACTGCGCGCAGGGCCTTCCAGGCCGCCGAGGAATCCGCCATGTCGTCAAGGCTAGGCGGTGGGGTGGGCGTCGCCCCCGAGCGACGCGGTGACTGAACGGTATCGGTGGGGTGGTGCGGTGCGGTCAGTCCCAGCCGAGTTCGTGCAGGCGGGCGTCGTCGATCCCGTAGTAGTGGGCGATCTCGTGCACGAGTGTGATGTGCACCTGGTCGCGCACCTCGTCGAGGTCGTCGCAGATGGCGAGGAGCGACTCGCGGTAGAGGGTGATGCGATCGGGCATCTCGCCGAAGCCGTACTGGCCGCGTTCGGTGACGGCGACGCCGTCGTAGAGGCCGAGCAGGTCGAGCGAGCCGTCTTCTGGCCTGTCGTCGACGACGAACACGACGTTCTCGAGGCCATCGAGCATGTCGTCGGGGAGGCGGTCGAGTTCGTCGGAGACGATCTCTTCGAACTCGTCGGGCGTCATCTCGACCATGGCGTCCTCCGGGGCGGTGGCCTCACGGCCACCCGTGGGGTGAATAACGGGACTCGAACCCGCGACATCCGGCACCACAAGCCAGCGCTCTACCAACTGAGCTATATCCACCATGTTCACCTCGTGACGTGAATCACGGGGCAACGAGAGAACAGTCTAATACATCGCCCGGCTATTACAAACGCGAGGCGAACTCCGACACCACGTCGGCCGAGACCGTCTTCAGCTCGGCCGAGCTCGGGCCGGGTTCGGCGATGAACACCGCCTTGCGGTAGTACTGCAGTTCGCGGATCGACTCGAGGATGTCGGCGAGGGCACGGTGCCCGCCCGCCTTCTCTGGGGCGTTGAAGTAGACCCGCGGGAACCAGCGGCGGGCGAGCTCCTTGATGGAGGAGACGTCGATGCTGCGGTAGTGCAGGTGGGAGTCGACGCGGGGCATGAACTTCGCGAGGAAGGCGCGGTCGGTGCCGATGGTGTTGCCGGCCAGGGGGGCCTGCTGGGCGCCGGGGACGAACTTCAGGATGTACTCGAGCACCTGGTACTCGGCGTCGGCGAGGGTCACGCCGTGGGGGATCTCCTCGGCGAGGCCGCTGGTCTCGTGCATCGTGGTGACGAAGTCGTTCATGTTCGCCAGCGCGGAGTCGTCGGGCTTGATGACGATGGCGAAGCCCGGGTCGACGAGGTTGAGGTCGAAGTCGGTCACGACGACCGCCACCTCCACCAGCTCGTCGACGTCGAGGTCGAGCCCCGTCATCTCGCAGTCGATCCACACCAGTCGGTCGGAAGGAGCACTCATGTTCACGAGTCTAGGCCGTGCCCCCGACGCCGGCCCGTCGCTGCGGCCGCAGCAGGGCGGCTGCGGTAGTCGCTGCCTAGACTGGCGGCGATGATCACGACACTCGCCATCCTTCTCTTCGTCAACGCCGGCTGGAACGCCCTCGTCTGGCCCCAGTTCTTCAAGCGCATCACCCGCGACCCGCGTTCCCGCGACGCTCAGGGCAAGCCCACCCGCTTCCTCGTCGTGCACGTCGTGCTCATCGCCGTCTCGCTCGTCATCGCCCTCGCCTCTCTCCTCGCCGGCATCGCCGCCCTCGCCGGCGCCTGGTAACGCGGGCCCGGCGGCAGCTCGAAATCGGATCATCGGCGGGTGGCGTAGTAGCCTTTTGGCGTCGCCTCCGTAGCTCAGTGGATAGAGCAGCAGCCTTCTAATCTGTCGGTCGCCGGTTCGAGTCCGGCCGGGGGCACCGATCACGTCCAGGGGGCGACATGCGATTCACTGCCGATCTCGGCCATGGCTACTCATTGGCCTTGCGCACTCGTGCCATGGTGCCTGCCATGCACCGGCTGACGGAGAAGAACATCGACCGGTTGCGGGAGTGGGAGCCGTGGGCACAGGGTGAGCAGAGCGAGCCCGGCCAGGCCGCCTTCACTCGAGTTCAGCTCGATCGGTTCGTTCGCGGCGAGGTGGTTCCCACGGTCATTCTCCGAGGCGGCGAGCCCATCGGCTCCGCGTCGCTCACACTCGACGAGTACCTGGCGAACGCAGAACTGGGTTACTGGATCGACCGGCACGAGGAGGGGCGAGGGATCGTCTCGCGAGCCTGCTCGGCCCTCATCGAGCACGCCGCCGAACTCGGCATTCGGAGAGTGGAGATCCGCACGGCGGAGCGCAACCGCCGCAGCTGCCGTGTCGCCGAGCGACTCGGCTTCGCTAGGGAGGGCTTGTTGCGCCAGGCGCTGCCGATCGGCGAGAGTCGGCTCGACGTCGCTCTCTACGGTCTTCTCGTCTGACTCTTCGACGGAGACGCCGGGTCGCACACCCGTGCGCCTCACACCGCGTTCCCGTGGCGTCAGTCGTGGGTGCCGCGTGGGGGGAAGGCGTTCACCGGGGGAGGGAGTTCGCCTGCGGCACGCGACTCGCCCGGGTCGGTGGTGAGTTCGAGGTCGCCGAGGGAGTTCGAGGGGGCGCGGCGGTCGACGCCGCGTGAGCCCGTGCCGGAGGCGACCTGTTGCACCGTCGGGCGTGGCTCGTGGGTGGGGGGGAGCGGGGCCGACGGGCGCATGTGCGAGGTGTCGACCGGAACGGCGACGGTGGGCGTGTCGATGCTTGAGGCCGAAGCGGCCTGCGCGCCGGAGCCGACCGGGGTGCCGGCGCCGGTCGGCGAGCCCTGCGGCGTGCCTGACTGCGGGTCGGCGTACTGGTTGTGGTGCTGCTGCGCCACCCAGGCGTCTTGCTGGGCCAGCAGTTCTCGCTCGGCCGAGTCGCCCTGGGCGGCCCACCGGTCGAGGTCGCTCTGGAAGACCTTGCGGGCCCGGCCGGGCCGCTGCTGCCAGTCGACGAGGCGATCGCGGAACTCGATGACGGCCGGCTCGATCTGGTAGCCGAAGGTCGCGGAGTTGCGCTTCATCTCGCCGAGAGCGTGCGCCGCCCAGTTGGCGGCGACGTCGGAGCCCTTGATGGGGAGCAGGCGCACCTGGATGTCGGCCTGCCCGGTGGCACGGTCGGCGAGGATCTGCTCCTGCGGGGTGAGGGAGTTCCACACCGACGCCTGCTCGGCGGCGTCGATGAGAGCGGCGATGGCCGAGACGCGCAGCTCGCGGTCGTGCTTGGCCAGGAGGCGCTTGACGGCCGAGTGCGCGACCCAGGCCGCGATGAGGCCCGCCACGATGATCGCGGCGGCAGGCAAGACGATGCTCGACACGACGTACTCGCCGTCGGCCGAGTACAACCAGCGAGCGAAACCATTCCACCATTCCATGAGCGGCACACTACCTCCGCATCTCGGGTCGGGAGATGCGACGGGCCGGTGTGGGAGGAACTGTGATCTGCGTCAACGCAGGCACTCCAGCGCCTCCTCCGCCGACCCGAATTCGCCGATCGGTACGACCACGAGCGAGGGGAGCAGCCGCTTCGCCGTGAAGCGCCGCACGGTGGGTTCGCCGTGCCCGCCCTCGTTCAGCTCGACGTAGCCGAGCACATGGCCGGATGCAGCGGTCACCCTCCAGTACCCCTCTCGGACGCGGCGGAGGGCGGGGCGACCGGTCGTGGTGCTGGAGGCGTTCATGAGGGCAGGCTACGGCGCACCACCGACATCGGGTCGCGCCCTGGGCCGTAGAATCCGACCATGCACACTTTCGTTCTCGCAGGAGGCTGCTTCTGGTGCCTCGACGCCGTCTACCGCACCCTTGAGGGAGTGAGCGAGGTGGTCTCCGGCTACACCGGCGGCGGCGTGCCGAACCCCACCTACGAGCAGGTCTGCACCGGAACCACCGGTCAGGCGGAGGCCGTCGCCGTCACCTTCGACCCCGCCGTCATCCCCGACGACGTCATCCTCGACGTCTTCTTCACCCTCCACGACCCGCGCCAGCTCAACCGCCAGGGCAACGACATCGGCACGCAGTACCGTTCGGCCATGTTCTACGACGGCGAGGAGCAGAAGGCGCTGTTCGAACAGGCCCTGAAGCGTGCCGACGATCTCTGGGACGGCGGCATCGTCACCACCCTCGAGCCGCTCGGCGAGTTCTACCGCGCCGAGGAGTACCACCAGGACTTCTTCGCCAAGAACCCCGGTCAGGGCTACTGCATGGCGGTCGCGCTGCCCAAGGTGAACAAGGTGCGCAAGGCCTACGCCAAGTACATCAAGGCGGCCTGACTCCTCCACAACCCTAGACGCCCGCGACCTCGTCCACAGATCGAGGTCGCGGGCGTTCTGCGTCTCCGGTGATCTCGAGACTCGATGCATTCGTCAACCGAACTGCAAGGAGCATCCGATGCCCGACCTCATCACCGTCACCGGAGTCGTCGCGACCCCGCCCCGTCACGTCACCACGAACTCCGGTCTCGAGATCACGAGTTTCCGCCTGGCCTCCACACAGCGCCGCTACGACCGCGAGCAGAACAAGTGGGTCGACGGCGAGACCAACTGGTACTCGGTGTCGGGCTTCCGGCACCTCGCCCTGAATCTCGTCGGCTCGGTGCAGGTCGGGCAGCCGCTCGTCATCTCGGGTCGCCTTCGCGTGCGCACGTGGGACAACGGGGAGCGCACCGGCACGAGCGTCGACATCGAGGCCGAGGCGGTCGGGCACGACCTGGCGCGCGGCACCGCGGTGTTCACCCGGGTGCTCGCGAACCCCGGGCCTCCCGCGTCGCCCGTGGTGACGGATGCTGTGGCCGGTTCGGTCGAGACCGCCTCGCCGGCCGCCGGCCCGGGTGGCGACGTCGATGCCGCCGGGTGGGCGGCACCGGGTCTCGGCGGCTCGCTCTCGGGTGGCTCGGGCCTCGGTCTCGGCGAGAGCGACGGCCACCCCGATGCGGAGGCGGAGCACGAGGGCGCCGACAGCCCCGCCGAACTCTTCGACCCGTCCGACAAGCCCGACGACGCGGCCCTTCTGCCGTTCTGAGCGGCGCGGGCCGACGTTCCGATCCTCGATGGCCGGCCGACGCCCAGTGCGCTGAAGCCGACAGCAGGGCTCGAGCACGGCGCGCTGGCCGTACTCCCAGGTGGCTGCCGTCGCGGTGCGCATAAACTCGGTGAGGCTTCAGACCCTGGCGCGACGACCGCGCCGATGCGGCGATCGAGAGGACACTGCCCACGATGCGGACCACAGCGGAAGCGGTCATCACCCCGTCGCGAGGTGGCCGCGGCCGCGCAGCCGGCGCGAGGCGCTCCGGTGTCGTCCTGCTCACGGCTCTCCTCGCCGCGGGTCTCGCTGGTTGCGTCGGCGGTGGGGGAGACGACGTCGAACAGACCGCGGGTGCGCCGGCCCCCTCGGGCTCTGCGCCCGCCACCTCGGCGCCGTCCACCGAGGCGGCCGTGCTCGTTCCCGGGGGCTCGGCAGCCGACAACCAGCCCTTCTTCGACCAGGTCAACCGCGCTCTGATCGCGTCCAATCCCGACGCGGGGGGAGTCGAGATCACGAGCAATCTCCGCGACAACGGTTTCGATATCGCCGCCATGCAGGTGACCGTCGACACCACCACCGTGGGGGTCGAGGCCGACTCCGTGCAGTTCTCCGTCAAGTGGGGCGACGACTGCCTCATCGGGCAGTACGGTCGCGGCGAATACGCCAGCATGGTCGCACCCGCCCTCGGCACCGGTGCGTGTCTGATCGGTCAGACCCGGCCCATAGACTGGTAGGCATGGCCGAATACATCTATTCCATGGTGCGCGCCCGCAAGGCTGTGGGCGACAAGCTGATCCTCGACGATGTCACCATGGCGTTCCTCCCGGGCGCCAAGATCGGTGTGGTCGGCCCGAACGGTGCCGGTAAGTCGACGATCCTCAAGATCATGGCCGGCCTCGACACCCCGTCGAACGGCGAGGCGAAGCTCACCCCCGGCTTCACCGTCGGCATCCTCATGCAGGAGCCCGAGCTCGACGAGAACAAGACGGTGCTCGAGAACGTTCAGGAGGGCGTCGGCCCGATCAAGGCCAAGCTCGACCGCTTCAACGAGATCAGCGCCGAGATGGCCGAGCCCGACGCCGATTTCGACACCCTGCTCGCCGAGATGGGCACCCTGCAGGAGGAGATCGACGCCGCCGACGCGTGGGACCTCGACTCTCAGCTCGAGCAGGCCATGGACGCCCTGCGCACCCCTCCGGGCGACTACGAGGTGAAGAATCTCTCGGGTGGTGAGAAGCGCCGCGTCGCTCTCTGCAAGCTGCTGCTGCAGAAGCCCGACCTGCTGCTGCTCGACGAGCCCACCAACCACCTCGACGCCGAGAGCGTGCTCTGGCTCGAGCAGCACCTCTCGCAGTACCACGGCGCCGTGCTCGCCGTCACCCACGACCGGTACTTCCTCGACCACGTCGCCGAGTGGATCGCCGAGGTCGACCGCGGCCGTCTCTACCCCTACGAGGGCAACTACTCCACCTACCTCGAGAAGAAGCGCGAGCGCCTCGAGGTGCAGGGCAAGAAGGACGCCAAGCTCGCCAAGCGCCTCTCCGAAGAGCTCGACTGGGTGCGCAGCAACGCCAAGGGCCGCCAGGCCAAGTCGAAGGCCCGTCTCGCCCGGTACGAGGAGATGGTGAGCGAGGCCGAGCGCACCCGCAAGCTCGACTTCGAGGAGATCCAGATCCCGGTCGGCCCGCGCCTGGGTGCGCAGGTCATCGAGGCCAAGAACCTCAAGAAGGGCTTCGGCGAGCGCGTGCTCATCGACGGCCTGTCGTTCACTCTTCCGCGCAACGGCATCGTCGGTGTCATCGGCCCGAACGGTGTCGGCAAGTCGACGCTGTTCAAGACCATCGTCGGCTTCGAGCCGCTCGACGGGGGCGACCTCAAGATCGGCGAGACGGTCGACATCTCCTATGTCGACCAGTCGCGCGGCGGCATCGACCCGAACAAGACCCTGTTCGAGGTGGTCTCCGACGGGCTCGACTACATCCAGGTCGGCAAGACCGAGGTTCCGGCCCGCGCCTACGTCTCGACTTTCGGCTTCAAGGGCCCCGACCAGCAGAAGAAGGCCGGCGTGCTCTCGGGCGGTGAGCGCAACCGCCTGAACCTCGCGCTCACCCTCAAGCAGGGCGGTAACCTGCTGCTGCTCGACGAGCCCACCAACGACCTCGACGTCGAGACCCTCGGCAGCCTGGAGAACGCGCTGCTCGAGTTCCCCGGCTGCGCCGTGGTCATCACCCACGACCGGTGGTTCCTCGACCGCATCGCCACGCACATCCTCGCCTACGAGGGAACCGAGGAGAACCCGTCGAACTGGTACTGGTTCGAGGGCAACTTCGAGGCCTACGAGGAGAACAAGATCGAGCGCCTCGGGCCCGACGCCGCGAAGCCCAACCGCTCGGCCTACCGCAAGCTCACACGCGACTAGTCGCGGCGAGAACGAGTAGGGAGCGCCGCCGATGCGTCTGCACGTGCCGATCCAGCTGCGCTGGTCGGACCTCGACGCCTACGGGCACGTCAACAACGCCTCGATGCTGAAGATCCTCGAGGAGGCGCGCGTGTTCGCCTTCTGGGTCGACGGCGACCTCACCTCGCCCGATCAGGCGGCCTGGTCGACGGCGGTGATCGACGCCGGCCCCGAGGCCGACACGAAGAGCGTCATCTCGCGCCAGGAGATCGAGTACGTGCGCTCGATGCCCTACATCCGGCAGCCGATCGACGTCGAGCTGTGGATCGGGCACCTGGGAGGGGCCAGCCTCGACGTGTACTACGAGGTGAAGACGCCGCAGGGGGTCGAGCCGCGGCTCACCTTCGTGAAGGCGTCGACCACTCTGGTGCTCGTCGACGCTGCGACCGATCGGCCGCGCCGCATCGACGCGCGTGAGCGCGAGGCCTGGGAGCCCTACCTCGAAGACCCGCTCACCTTCCGCCGCCGCGCCTGACGAGCCGCGCGGCTCAGCCCTGCGGCGCGCCCGGCGCCGGCCTGCCGGCCCGCACCATCCCCTCCTGCGCCACCGAGGCGATGAGCCGCCCGTCGCGGTCGTAGATCTCGCCGAGCGACAGCCCCCGCCCGCCGCTCGCGCTGGGCGAGCGCTGCGTGTAGAGCAGCCACTCGTCGGCGCGGGCGAAGCGGTGCCACCACATCGCGTGGTCGAGGCTCGCCATCTTGAGGTCGGGTCGCGCCCACGACATGCCGTGGCGACGCATCACCGGCTCGAGGATGGTGTAGTCGCTCGCGTAGGCGAGCGCCGCCCGGTGGATGTTCGGGTCGTCAGGGAGACGCCCGAGCGCCTTGATCCACACGGCCTGGTGCGCCACCCGGTCGCCGTCGACGGTGAAGTAGATGGGCGACGGCACGTGCCGCATGTCGAAGGCGCGCTCCTCGGCCCATGCCCGGGCGATCGGGTGGTCGACGACGGCGAGCGACTCCACGGCGCTCGGCAGGCTCTCCGGGTCGGCGATGTCGCCCGGCATCTCCACCTGGTGCTCGAAGCCTTCGTCCTCGATCTGGAACGACAGGATGACCGAGAGGATGGGCACGCCGTTCTGGTAGGCCTGCGTGCGCCTGGTCGAGAACGAGCGACCGTCGTGAAGCCGATCGACGGCGAAGGTGACGGCTGCGGTCGCATCACCCGGCCGCAGGAAGTACCCGTGCAGAGAGTGCACCACCCGCGCGGGGTCGACGGTGCGGATCGCCGCCACGAGCGCCTGCGCCAGGACCTGACCGCCGAACACCCTTCCGTTCGGCATCCATTGCGACGGGCCCGTGAAGATGTCCTCCGTGGTGCGCGCACCGGTGTCGACCAGGTCGAGGGTGGTGAGGAATCCGGCGAGGGGATCGGGCATGGTGCCTCCGGTCGGCGACGCGGGCGGGATGGGCGCCCGGAGCGGGTGCTGTGAAGTAGTTTAGACAGCAGCAATGGTCAATTCGCTCAGCCTCATCGACGCCGCCTCCCTCGGTGACCTCAAGGTCTACCTCGGGCGCGCGGCGCGTGTCGACGGTGGAGCTGCGGTGCGTCTCATCGGCGGAATGGGGGTGCTCGCGGCCTACACCGCGTCGCTCACCCCGAAGGGCCTGCTCGACAGCACCCCCACCGTGCTCGGCCTCCGCACCTTCGCCCTGTCGCATCCGGAGCCGTTCGACGTCGTGGTCGCCATCAGGCCCCTGCTCGACCGCCTGGCGCAGGCCTCGGTGATGAGCAACGCCTCCGAGGGCAACGTCGAGGTGCCGCTGCCGCCCGTCGAAGGCGGCGTGGCCTGGGCCGGGGTGAGCCCGCCGCGCGGCGGCTGGGTGGCGACGGGCCGCATCGACCCGCGCGTGCTCGAAGACGCCGCCCGCGAGGGCATCGCCGAGGTCGCTGCGGGGGTTCCCGCCGACCCGGGTGAGCACCTCGTGCACCGGGTGCGCTCCGAGGTGTGGGGCCGCGACCTGCCCGTGAGCGTGGGGGAGACGGATGACCCGACCCTGCGCATCCCGGCCGGCGCCGCCTTCTGTGCCGTCAGCCTCGGCTTCGTGAAGCTCGACGACCCCGTCTCGGTGTTCGTCTCAGGCGGCTGGTCGCGCCTGTCGATGAAGCGCGGTCACGTGCTCGTGCGCCGCTGAGCCCTTGCCGCCGCCGTGCCCGAGGGCGCGATGCGCGCCCTCATCCCACCCGCGCCGCGGCCCGCCCCGCAGCGCGCCCCGAGAACAGGCACCCCCCGAGGAACGTGCCCTCGAGCGCACGGTACCCGTGCATCCCGCCACCGCCGAACCCGCTCGCCTCCCCGGCTGCGTACAGCCCGGGCACGGCTTCTCCGCCGGCGTCGAGCGCCCGCCCGTCGAGGTCGGTCTGGATGCCCCCGAGCGTCTTGCGCGTGAGCACGTGCAGCTTCACGGCGATGAGCGGCCCGGCGTTCCGGTCGAGCAGGCGGTGCGGCTTGGCGACCCTGATCAACCGGTCGCCGAGGTAGCCCCGCGCTCCGCGGATCGCCGTCACCTGGGCGTCTTTGCTGAAGCGGTTGGCGAGCTCCCGGTCGCGCGCGTACACCTCGCGCCGCACCCGCTCCACGTCGAGCGGCCCGCCCGCTCCGCCCGGCTGCAACCCGACCATCCCGTGCAGCAGCTCCGGCAGGCTCGACGCCACCACGAAGTCGGCCCCGCGCTCCTTGAACGCCTCGACCGGCCCCGGCGCACCCGGCCTCACCCGCTGCGCCAGGAGCTTGAGGTCTTTGCCCGTGAGATCGGGGTTCTGCTCGCTGCCCGACAGCGCGAACTCCTTCTCGATGATCGACTGGGTGAGCACGAACCAGCTGTGGTCGTGCCCCGTCGTCAGGATGTGCTCGAGCGTCGCGAGCGTGTCGAACCCCGGGAACAGCGGTGTCGGCAGCCGGCGCCCGGTGGCGTCGAGCCACAGCGACGAGGGACCGGGGAGGATGCGGATGCCGTGGTCGGCCCACACCGGCGAATGGTTCGCGATGCCCTCGGTGTAGTGCCAGTGCCGGTCGGTGTTCACCAGGCGTGCGCCGGCGCGCTCGGTGATGCCGAGCATCCTGCCGTCGACGTGGGCCGGCACGCCCGAGAGCATCGAGCCGGGCGCACGGCCGAGCCGCTCCGGCCAGAGCTTTCGCACCAATTCGTGATTGCCGCCGATGCCCCCGCTCGCCACGATCACGGCCTCCGCGCGCACCTCGAACGACCCCACGGCCTCGCGCGAGCTCGCCTCGCCCCGCGCCGCGGTGCTCGGCGCCAGCACGGCACCGGCCGCCCCCACCACAGTGCCGTCCTGCACGACCAGCTCGTCGACCCGGTGACGGTGCAGGATGCTCGCGCGACCCGCGCTCAGACCCTCGCGGAAGCGGCGCACGAACGGCTCCACCACGCCGGGGCCCGTGCCCCAGGTGATGTGGAAGCGGGGAACGGAGTTGCCGTGCCCGGTGGCGAGCCCGCCGCCGCGCTCGGCCCAGCCCACGACGGGGAAGAAGCGCACCCCCTTCGACCTCAACCACGACCGCTTCTCGCCGGCCGCGAACTCGAGGTAGGCCTCGGCCCACCGGGAACCCCAGTCGTCTTCGGGCCGGTCGAAGCCTGCGCTGCCGAGCCAGTCCTGGCGGGCGAGGTCGAGGGAGTCGCGCACGCGCATGCGCCTCTGTTCGGGGCTGTCGACGAGGAAGATGCCGCCGAACGACCACCAGGCCTGGCCGCCGAGCGAGGCCGCGGGCTCCTGCTCGAGCACGGTCACGCGCTTGCCGGCGTCGAGCACCTCGCAGGCGGCGACGAGCCCGGCGAGGCCCGCGCCCACCACGACGACGTCGGTCGATGAGGGCATGGCGACTCCTTCGTCAGAGGGACGGCGAGGCCGGCCCGCCTCACTCGTCGAAGGTATTCACCATGGCATGTGCGGCGCGCTCGAGGTAACCCCAGAGCAGATCTCTGTCGGCGGGCGACAACTCGATCGAGTCGACCGCCACCCTCATGTGTGCGAGCCAGCGATCGCGCGCGTCGGGGTTGACCTTGAACGGGTTGTGGCGCATCCGCAGCCGTGGGTGTCCGCGCTGCTCGCTGTAGGTTCCCGGGCCGCCCCAGTACTGCTCGAGGAACAGGGTGAGTCGCTCGACGGCGCCGTCCCAGTCGTCGGCCGGGTACATCGGCTTCAGCACCGGGTCGGTGGCGACGCCCTCGTAGAACGTCGACACGAGCGCCACGAAGGTGGGGTGGCCGCCGACCTGCTCGTAGAACGTGCGCTCGGGCTGCTCGGGCCTCTTGGGGGTGAGCTCGATCATGGGTTCCTCGGTGTTCAGGCGATGCGCGCGAGCGCGGGTCGTTCCGTCAGTCGGTGGGGTCGTCGCCGGCCTTCGAGCCGCGGGGTTTGCGGAGGCCGCGGGGCGGGGGTGGGTCGGCGGCCGCATCCGTCGCCGTCGCGATGGGCTTCGTGCGGGGAGGCCGGGCACCCCGCACGCTCGCGGCACCCTCGAAGCCCGAGAGCACCACGGAGTTCAGCGAGGGCAGCGTCACGTCGATGGCGTCGAGCGCGCGCTTCAGCCTGATTCGCAGCTCGCGCGCCACGTCGTCCTTGGCCGAGGTGCGCGTCTTCACCACGAGGCGGATGACGAGGGCCTCGGCCGAGATCGACTCCAGGCCCCAGATCTCGGGCCGCTCGATGATGCGCGAACGCCACTTGGGCTCGTCGGCCATCTCGACTGCGGTGGCGAGCATCCGTTCCTGCACCTGCTCGAGGTCGGCGTCGTAGGGGATGGCGAGGTCGATGATGGCCCTCGACCAGCCCTGCGACATGTTGCCGACGCGCAGGATCTCGCCGTTGCGCACGAACCACAGCGTGCCGTTCACGTCGCGCACCTGGGTGACCCTGATGCCGACCGCCTCCACCACGCCCGTCGCCGGGCCCAGGTCGACGACATCGCCCACACCGAGCTGGTCTTCGAACACCATGAACAGGCCGTTCAGCACGTCCTTGACGATGTTCTGGGCGCCGAAGCCGAGGCCGGCACCGAGGGCTGCGGTGAGCAGCGCGAGAGAACCGATGATGGTGGGGTCGATCGTCGTGATGACGAGGATGATCGCCACGATCACCACGGTGACGTTGATGACGTTCGTCAGAACCGTACCGATGGTGCGGGTGCGCTGCACGATGCGCACGGCGGCCAGCGGAGATGCCACGAGCGCCTGCGTGTCGGTGACGTTCTGTTTCTTCTTGACCCCGGTGACCACCTGATCGACGAGCCGCTTGACCGCGTAGAGCAGGATGGCGCGCGCGATGATCGAGATGACGACGATGAGCACAATGCTGATGGGAATCTCCCAACTCGTGTAGAACGAGTTGACGGCTCCCCAGAAGGTGTCCCAATTCATATGCCCCCGAGCTTACGCTCGCCCGCCTTGGCACCAGGTGTGTGAAGGTCTGCGCGAACGGTATGGGAATCGTGGCACCGAGCCCCCTCCGGGCTCGGCAGCACGATTCTCATACCGTTCGGCGCGTACCCCTCTACGCCTCAGCGCTTGTCGCGTGCCTGCGCGGCCAGCGCCCGGTCGACACCGGCGAGGTTCTCGATCACGATGCGGCGGAGCGCGGGCGGCTCCGGGTTCGCGTCGAGCCAGGCGGCGGTCGCGTCGCGCAGCTCCTGGTTCGCGAGGGCTGCAGGGTAGAGCCCGTTGATCACCGACGACGCGATGGCGTAGCTGCGGGTCTCCCACAGAGTCTGCAGCGACTCGAAGTAGCGGTTGACGAGCGGCTCGAACAGTGTCGGGTCGCTGGCGCGCTGGAAGCCGAGACCGGTGGCGCGCACGATCGCGTTCGGAGCGGTGTCGACCGCCACCAGCGAGTCGAACGCCGCGGTCTTGCCCTCGAGCGTGGGGACGGCCGCGCGCGCGTGGGCGGCCGACTGCGCTCCCGACGCCGTGTTGTCGGCCTCGAGGGTCGCGGCGATCTCGGCCTCGCCCGCCTTGCCGCCCGCGACCAGCGCGATGAGCAGCTCCCAGGTGAGGTCGGTGTCGATCTCGAGACCCTCGAGCTCGACCGTGCCGTTCGCGAGGTGCCCGACGTTCTCGAGCTGCTCCTCCGTGGTGGCGAGGGCGGCGAAGAACTTCACGAACTGGAACTGCGCGTCGGAGCCGGGGGCGGCGTCGAGTGCGAGCTTCCACAGCGCGGTCGCGGCCTCCGCGATGGTCTCGTCGCGCGCATCCGGTGCGACGTAGCTCGAGGCGGTGAGCACGAGCTGTCCGAGCACGGTGCGGATGGTCGTCGACTCGGTCTCGGTGGCGATGTTGCCGAGCACCAGGCGCACGAAGTCGCGGGCCGGGGTCTCGGCGTCGCGGGTCGAGTCCCAGGCGGAACCCCACACCAGCGAGCGCGCGAGGGGCGACTCGATGGAGGCGAGGTGGTCGATGGCGGTGTCGAGCGAGTAGCCGTCGAGGCGGATCTTCGCGTACGCGAGGTCGTCGTCGTTCAGCAGCACGAGGGCGGGGCGGGCCCGGCCCTTCAGCTCGGGCACCTCGGTGCGCTCACCGTCGACGTCGAGCTCCACTCGGTAGGTGCGCACGAGCTTGCCGTCCTCGACGTCGTAGAAGCCGATGGCGAGGCGGTGCGGGCGGATGGTCGGCCACTCCAGCGGCGCCTCCTGCAGCACAGCGAAGGAGGTGATCTCGTCGTTCTCGTCGTACTCGATGGCCGGCCGCAGCGTGTTCACGCCCGCGGTCTCGAGCCACAGCTGCGACCACTCGGTGAGGTCGCGGCCGCTCGTGGCCTCGAGCTCGACGAGCAGGTCGGTGAGCTCGGTGTTGGCGAACTGGTGCTTGTTCACGTAGGCGGCGACGCCCTTCATGAACTCCTCCTGGCCCACCCAGGCCACCAGCTGCTTCAGCACCGAGGCGCCCTTGGCGTAGGTGATGCCGTCGAAGTTCACCTGCACGTCTTCGAGGTCGTTGATGGGGGCGACGATGGGATGCGTCGACGGCAGCTGGTCCTGCCGGTAGGCCCAGCTCTTCTCCATAGCGGCGAAGGTCGTCCACGCCTCCTTCCATTCCGTCGCCTCGGCGGCGGCGAGGGTCGACATGTACTCGGCGAACGACTCGTTCAGCCACAGGTCGTTCCACCAGCGCATGGTGACGAGGTCGCCGAACCACATGTGGGCGAGCTCGTGGAGGATGGTGATGACGCGGCGCTCGCGCACCGCCTCCGTCACCTTCGAGCGGAACACGTAGGTCTCGGTGAAGGTCACCGCACCCGCGTTCTCCATGGCGCCCGCGTTGAACTCGGGAACGAAGAGCTGGTCGTACTTCGCGAAGGGATACGGGAAGTCGTACTGCTTCTCGTAGAACTCGAAACCCTCGCGGGTCTTGTCGAAGATGTAGTCGGCGTCCATGTACTGCGAGAGGGAGGCGCGGCTGAACACTCCGAGCGGGATGACGCGGCCGTCGGCGCTCGTGAGCTCGCTGCGCTCGACCACGTAGGGGCCGGCGACCAGGGCGGTGATGTAGGAGGAGATGCGGGGGGTCGGTTCGAAGGCCCAGGTCTTGCTCTGGCCTGCCACCGCATCCACCGGCTCGGGGGTAGGGGAGTTCGACACGACCTCCCAGTAGTCGGGGGCGGTGATGGTGAAGGCGAAGGTGGCCTTGAGGTCGGGCTGTTCGAACACGGCGAACATGCGGCGCGAGTCGGGCACCTCGAACTGGGAGTAGAGGTAGACCTCGTCGTCGACCGGGTCGACGAAGCGGTGCAGGCCCTCTCCGGTGTTGGTGTAGATCATGTCGGCGTCGACCACCAGCTCGTTCTCCGCCGCCAGCTCGGGCAGCTGGATGCGCACGCCGTCGCTCACCACGGCCGGGTCGAGCGACTCGCCGTTCAAGGTGACCGAGTGCACGGTGCGGGTGATGGCGTCGACGAAGGTCGACGCTCCCGGCGTGGCCGTGAAACGGATGGTGGTGGTGCTGCGGAACGTCTCGGGACCTGTCGTGAGGTCGAGGACGACGTCGTAGCTCGAGGTGTCGACGATGGCGGCACGCTCGCGGGCTTCTGCGCGGGTGAGGTTTTCTCCAGGCACGTTGCTCTCCTATTCGATTGCGCCTTCAGCCTAGTCAGATGCGCCCTGGCAGACAGTGGCGGGAGTGCCTTCGGCGAGTGGTTGGATGGGGTCATGACTACCGAGAAGACCGCCGTCGATTTCTGGTTCGACCCCTCCTGCCCCTGGGCCTGGATGACCTCCCGCTGGGTCGACGAGGTCGCCGCCCACCGCGACCTCGACGTGACCTGGCACATCATGAGCCTCGCCGTGCTGAACGAAGACCGCGACGACATCCCCGAGTCGTACAAGGCCTTCTTCCCGCGCGCCCTCCGCTACACGCGCCTCGTCGCCGCCGCAGCCGAGCTGCACGGGCAGGAGGTCGTGAAGCCGCTCTACGACGCGCTCGGCACGCGCATCCATCCCGGCGGCTCGCTCGACCCCGACGAGGTCATCCCCGCAGCGCTCGCCGAGGTGGGGCTGCCGGCCTCGCTCGCCGCCTACTCCGAGAGCGACGAGTACGACGAACAGATGCGCGCCTCGCATTTCGACGGCATCGAGCGGGTCGGCCAAGACGTCGGCACCCCCGTCATCGCCGTCAACGGCACCGCCTTCTTCGGCCCCGTCATCAGCCCCGCCCCCACCGGCGAGATGGCGCTGACGCTCTGGGACGGTATCGTCGCCGCCGCCTCCTACGACGGCTTCTTCGAACTCAAGCGCTCCCGCACCCGCGACCCCCAGTTCTAGAGCACGATGCGGGCGGTCGCCACCAGCACGATCGCGAGGAGTGCCGCGGTGGTCGTCCAGAAGGCCACCACGACGAGCGGATGCGGACGGCCCGAGCGGGGGCCGGCGTCTCCGCTCGGCGTGCGCGGGCGGCGGAGGAACCACCACAGCGCGTAGCCGACGAGCCCGGCCAGGCCGAGCGCCGAGCTCGCGTACTGCAGCCACGCCGCCAGGGGCAGACCGGCGACGGGGGCGTCGAGCAGGGGCAGGGCGGCGCCGAGGCGGCCGGTGTGGGTGAAGGCGTCCCAGACGATGTGGGTGAGGATGCCGATCAGAGTGGCGAGCACGGCGGCCCCGACGGTCGCCGCGCGCGGGTGACCGCGGTCGCTCCAGAGGGTGCGGGCGCCGTCGGCCGGGGTGCCGCGCCAGGCGACCGGGAGGCGCTCGCCGACGGGGAGCGGAAGCACGCCCGGGAGGATCGGGCGCGCCAGGATGCGCCAGAGCGCGAAGAGCGCCAGCCCCACCGGCAGGTCGACCAGCAGGAGCCCCGGCCACCCGTGCGTGACTCCGTAGCCGTGGCCGGCGCTCACGAACAGCGGGAGGTCGGGGGTCATCGCCCCGATCGCCACCGCGCCCGCCGGGAGGGGCGTGCGCACGAACGGCAGCGCCACGACGGCATGACTGATCGTGAACGGCACCCGCGCAGCCTAACGCGCCGCCCTCGCGCGACGCCGGGTCGAGGTCGGACGGGCGCAATATGCTGAAGGAATGCGCATCCACATCGGCACCGATCATGCCGGACTCGAGTTCAGCCGACACATCAACGAGCACCTCACCGCCCTCGGCCACGAGGTCGTCGACCACGGGCCCGAGAGCTACGACCCCATCGACGACTACCCCTCGTTCTGCATCAACGCCGCCCACGCCGTGGTCGAAGACCAGCGCGCCGGCGTCGAGGCCCTCGGGGTCGTGTTCGGCGGCTCGGGCAACGGCGAGCAGATCTCGGCGAACAAGGTGCAGGGGGTGCGCGCGGCACTGGTGTGGAACGAGTCGACGGCCAAGCTCGCCCGGCAGCACAACGACGCCAACGTCATCTCCATCGGCGCCCGCCAGCACACCGTCGAGGAGGCGACAGCACTCATCGACTTCTTCGTGAACGAGCCCTTCTCCCTCGAAGAGCGTCACGTGCGGCGCATCGCGCAGATCGCCGAGTACGAGACCACCGGCACCATCACCGACCGCGTCGTCGACGCCTAGGCGTCGGAGCAACCGTGCCCGAGGGCCACTCCGTCCATCGCATCGCGCGCCAGTTCGCGCGCAACTTCGTGGGCCGTCAGATCTCGGCGAGCTCGCCGCAGGGCCGCTTCGCCGAGGGCGCTGCGCTGCTCGACGGCCGCACCATGACGGCCGCCCGCGCCGTGGGCAAGCAGATGTTCCTCGAGTTCGGCGATGACCTCTGGCTCCGCGTGCATCTCGGCATCTACGGCGCCTGGGACTTCGCCGGCGACATCACCGCCGACGCGACCATCCGTTCGGCGGGCGGCCGGATGGGCCAGACCAACCAGCGCGGAACGGATGCGGCGGCCGGTGACGGCGACGATGCCGCGGCCGACACCCTGGGCCGCCAGGGCGAGGGCACCCTCGACGAGCTCGCGATCGACGATGCCGACGGTGAGGACTCGATCAGCTCGATCGGCGCGCCCCGCCGCTCACGGCTCCGCATGTCGGAGCAGGAGAAGGAGGGGGAGGAGCTCACCGAGTTCCCGCCACCGCCCGTGGGTGCCGTGCGCGTGCGCCTGCTCACCGAGACCGCCGTCGCCGATCTCCGCGGCCCCACCGCCTGCGAGGTGCTCGACCCCGCCCAGGTGGCCGCGGTGATCGCGAAACTCGGGCCCGATCCGCTTCTCGACGACTCCGCCGAAGCCGAGCAGCGCTTCGTCGACGCGGTGCGCAAGAAGCCCACGGTCATCGCCCTCCTGCTCATGGACCAGTCGGTGGTCAGCGGCATCGGCAACGTCTACCGCGCCGAGATGCTCTTCCGCGCCCGCCTCAACCCGCACACCCCCGGCAAGCTCGTGCCCGAGGAGACCGCGCGGGCGCTCTGGCGCGACTGGGCCTACCTCCTCGACCTCGGAGTGCGCACCGGTCAGATGATGACCATGGACGACCTCTCCGACGACGACTACGTCAAAGCCATGGCCAGCCGCGCAGACCGCCACTGGGTCTACAAGCGCGAGGGGCTCCCGTGCCGGGTCTGCGGCACTCACATCGTGCTCGAGGAGCTCGGCGGCCGCAAGCTCTACTGGTGCCCGAAAGATCAGGCCTGAGATGCGCCGCAATCCCGTCTTCGACCTCACCGACGAGAACGAGATCCGTCGCCTCGTGCGCGAGAACCCGTGGGCCACGATCGTCTCGACGACCTCGTCGGGTCTTGTCGCCTCGCATTACCCGGTGCTGCTCGACGAGCGCCCCGGAAGCCCCGGCGGCCTCGCACTGCTCAGCCACGTCGGCCGCCCCGACGAGCGGCTGCACGAGTGGGGCGAGCACGAGGTGATGGTCGTCATCCAGGGCCCGCACGGTTACATCTCGCCGGGCTGGTACGACGCCAACCCCGCCGTGCCCACCTGGAACTTCGTCACCGCCCACCTGTACGGGGTTCCCGAGATCCTCCCCGCCGACGAGAACCTGCACGTGCTCGAGCAGCTCGTCGACCACTTCGAAGACCCGCTGCCCCAGCCGAGACGGATGCGCGGCACGGCCGAGAACTCCGAGTACGCCGATCGCATCTCGGCGGGCACCGTCGGCTTCCGCCTGCCCGTCACCCGCTTCGTGGCGAAGGTGAAGATGAGCCAGAACCGGCCGGCCGAGACGGTCGAGCGCATCGTGACCGCGCTCGAGGGCGACGGCCCCTACGCCAGTCCCACCCTCGCCGCCGAGGTGCGCCGGGCCAACCCGGGGGTCTTCGGCGCGTGAGCTCCCTCCTGCTGACGGATGCGCGGCTCGCGGGCGGCGACGGCTCGGCCGTCGACATCACCGTCACCGACGGCGTCGTGACCTCGATCGTGCCGACCGGCCGGGCCGTCCCGGCGGCACCGGCCGAGCGGATCGCCGTCGGCGGCCGGTGGGTGCTCCCCGGCCTCTGGGACGAGCACGTGCACTTCACCCAGTGGGCTTCCGTGTCGCGTCGACTCGACGTCTCGTCGGCGACCTCCGCCGCCGAGACCGCGGCCCTGGTGGGCGGCGCACTCCGTCTCACGGCGACCCGCGTCGGCGAGCCCCGAGCAACCGATTCCGCCGCATCCGAACTCCTCATCGGCTACGGCTTCCGCGACGCGCTCTGGCTCGACACCCCCTCGGCAGCCTTGCTCGACGCGGTCTCGGGCGCGCATCCGGTCGTGCTGGTCTCGGGCGACCTGCACTGCTGCTGGCTGAACACGGCGGCGCTCGCCCGTTTCGGGCAGAGTGCGCACCCCGACGGCGTGCTCCGCGAGGAGCCCGCCTTCGCCGTTCACCGGGAGCTCGACGACGTGCCCGTCACGACGAGCGACGCCTGGGCGCTCGAGGCAGCGCGGGCCGCCGCCGCCCGGGGTGTCGTGGGCATCGTCGACCTCGAGATGGCGTGGAACCACGAGGTGTGGTCGCGCCGCCTCGCCGCCGGGCACGACCTTCTGCGGGTCGAGTTCGGGGTGTACCCGCAGCACCTCGACCGGGCGATCGCCGAGGGCCTCCGCTCGTCGGACGCGCTCGACGCCGCGGGCCTCGTGCGGGTCGGGCCGTCGAAGATCATCACCGACGGCTCGCTCAACACCCGCACGGCCTTCTGCTTCGACGAATACCCCGGGCTCGAAGGCCACCCGGAGTCGCGGGGCCTGCTCACCGTTCATCCCGACGACCTCCTCGACCTGCTGCGCCGGGGTCGCACGGGCGGGCTCACGCCGGCCGTGCACGCCATCGGCGACCACGCGAACGCGCTCACGCTCGACGCCTTCGAGGCGCTGCACGCCGAGCGGCCCGGCGACGCCTCCGCGCCGCGGCGCCGCCCCACCCTCGAGCACGCCCAGCTCCTCGCCGAGGCCGACTTCGAGCGCTTCGCCCGGCTCGGCGTGGTGGCGAGCGTGCAACCCGAGCACGCGATGGACGACCGCGACGTCGCCGACCGCTTCTGGGCGGGGCGCACCGGCCGTTCCTTCGCCCTCAGAAGCCTGCTCGCCGCGGGCGCCGAGCTCGCGCTCGGCTCCGACGCCCCCGTCGCCCCGCTCGACCCCTGGGTCACCCTCGCGGCGGCCGTCGGCCGCACCCGCGACGGGCGGGAGCCGTGGCATCCCGAGCAGCGCATCCCCGTGGCTGCCGCCCTCGCGGCCTCCTCCCGCGGCCGCAGCCGTGTGGCCGTCGGCGACACCGCCGACCTCGTCGCCGTCGACCTCGACCCCTACGCCGCGACCCCGGATGCGCTCCGCACCGCGCCGGTCGCCCTCACCCTGCTCGCGGGCCGGGTCACGCACCGCGCCCTCTGACAGGCGATCCGAAGCCTTCGACCACAGAACGCGAAACCACAGAACGCGAAACCACGGAACGCGAAACACGGAACGCGAAAGGCGGGCGCCTCCCGGAGGAGACGCCCGCCTTCCGCGGGGGATCGGACTACGCGGCGACGTGCGCGAACAGGAACCAGCGGTCTTTGTCGAGGCCGCGGGCGATCTCGATGGCGACGTCCTGCGAAGTCGGGTCGATCTCGCCCAGCTCCTTGACGGCCTTGTTCACGACGGTCAGCGCCACGTCGATCTGGGCGATGACCGCGGTGATGACGGTGTCGGACTTCTGGAAGCCCGCGGGGAACTCCGCTGCCGTCGACTTGGCAGCGACGGTGCCGATGCGGGCGTCGATCGGCAGACCCAGCGCGACGACCCGCTCGGCGGCGGTGTCGGCGTAGTCCTGAACGTGCTCGACGACCGCATCGAGGAGCTCGTGGACGCCGATGAAGTTGGCGCCGCGCACGTGCCAGTGCGCCTGCTTGCCGTTGACCGCGAGGGCCTGGAGCTCGACGACGACCGGTGCCAGGAACTGCGCGGCTGCTGCTGCGACGTCGGGGCTCGTGGTGCTCGTAGGAGTGGTGATTACCTCGGTCATGATGTGTCCTTCCCTGTGCCGGTACATCAAAAGTACTCAGCTGTGAGAAGCTCGCAAGCAAGCTGAGGCTGGGCTAAAGCAGCTGAGGCTCGGCTAATTCGGCACGGATGCGGGGAAAGGCGCGCGGAAGTAGGCGTTCGAACGGGGCAGGTAGAGCGTGACGAGCGCGACCAGCAGCACGAGCGCGTGGGCGATCGCGACGCCCGGGAAGGTCTGCAGCTCCGACCAGACGCCGACGAGGCCGAGGAGTCCGAGGATGGTGAGCGTGTTGCGGGCCCACACCCTCCCGCGCAGCATGTACACGGAGCAGATGATGCGGAACACCGCGATCACCGCCGTGAACACCCCGATCCCGATGAGCACCGACACCGCCACGGCAGCGTCGTCGTCCTCGATGCCGACGACCTCGGGGATGATGCCGGCCACCACCGCGATGGCGACACCCGTGAAGATGCCGAAGATGGCCTCGGCGAGCCACAGCCCGAACGAGAGCTTGAGTTCGACGGGTGCTGCCTCGAGGGCGGTCTCGCCCGTGAACTCGGGGCCGGAGAGGTCTCGGTCGGTCATGTCTCGACCCTAGCGGGCGAGGTGCCGCGCTCGCGCGCCCCGCACGGGGGGTTGCGCAGCTACGTCCGCGGGTCGTCCCACGCGGTCTCCGGGGTGTCGCAGCTGTTGCGGAAGACGTACTGCGAGGGCAGCTTGCGCTCATGGCTCGACCAGTCGATGGCAGGCCGCTGCGCATCCTGAGGCAGGTAGCCAAGCCGATACACCGCCATCAGCTCCAGGTCGTCGGGAACACCGAGCAGCTGCTCGATCAGGGCCCACTTGCCCGGCACCTCCATCGGGAACGACACGAACTGGATGCCCATGCCGAGTTCGACGGTGGTCAGCCAGATGTTCTCCATCGCCGCCCCCATGCTGAACACGGAATAGAAGGAGCTGAGCTCGCCGGGCCGGTACTCCGATCGGTCGAGCATGACGCCGATGAGCAGCGGTGAACCGGCGACCAGCTTGCGATTCTCCTCGCCGAGGGTCTGCGGCACCCGGAACGAGTTCATCAGCTTCTGCCCGCGTGGGGTGAACACCTGCTTCGTGAACGGCCGCAGCACGGCGGGGAGCTTGTCGAACAGCATGCCGCTGCGCTTCTCGGCCATCTCGTCGGCGCTGAACCTGAAGTACGGCTTGTAGCGCTCGAAGAAGGTGCCGTTCGACATCGCCTCGGTCATGCTCTCGCCGCTGATCGTGGCGATGCTGTCGATCACCCGCCTGTCGTCGACGATGACGAACCGCCAGGGCTGGCTGTTCAGTTGCGAGGGCGCCCGGCCTGCCACCTCCATCAGCAGGCGCTGATGCTCGAGCGAGACGGGCTCGGGGCTGAACGGACCGTTCGTGGTCTTCCGTCGCCTGACGACGTCGAGGAATTCCATGCCTATCTCCTCCAGGCGAGCGCGAGAGCCGCCGCGTAGAACGGGGCGGCTGCGAGGGCGAGGGCCGCATGCCCGCGGGTGCGGGCGCTGATGCCCGGGATGAGGGTGAGCGGCACCGCCGCGGGCAGCAGGGCGACCGCGGGGCGCACATCGGTCGCCGACCGCCCGAGAGCGCGCTTCAGCACCGTGACCCCCACGGCGGTGCCGGCCAGGATGCTCGTCGCGATGTAGAGCGCATGATGCACCCAGCGGAACCGGCCGGTGTGCACCACCCCCGCCGCGACCGAGGCGCCGAGCCCGCAGTTGAGGGCGTAGCTCGTCGCCGCCGCCGTGAAGAGCACACGAGGTCCCATGGCGTCAGACTACGCCGACGGTGGTGGGGATCGGTGGGAGAGGGCGCATCCGTCTGCCCTCGCCGGTGCCAGACTGGGAGGAATGCCTTCTCACGCTCCGTCACCCGTCTCCGCTGCGCTCCGTCATCCTGCGCCGGCCTGGGCAACGGCCGGAGTGGCGGCGCTCGCCGTGGTCGTGGCCCTCGTCCCGGGCCTTCTGGTGCTCGGCGCGGTGCTCGGAGTGCTGGGGCTCGCCCTCGGCGTCGCGGTGCTCGCCCGCCGTGGCGGCCCGGCGCGGATCGCCGCTGCCGGGGCGGTGGTGTCCGCAGCTGTCGTGACGGTGTCGCTCGCGACCGCCGCCGTCGGTGTCTCGACGGGGCTGCCGCAGCTCGCGGCGGAGGCGGGGGCCGAGGGCTTCGGAGCTCCGTCGACCGACGTCGCGCAGCTCGACACGGTCGCCGCGCGCTTCGGCCAGACCGTCACCTACGACGACGGTCTCCAGCTCTACATCGCCGATCCCGTCGAGTTCGTCCCTTCGTCGGAGGCGCGGGGAGCCGGCCAAGCCGTGCAGCTGGCGTTCACGATCGTCGTCTACAACGGCACGGATGCGGAGGTCGCGTTGCGCGAATCGTCGTCGGTGTCGGCGGCCGGTCAGCAGGCCGACGCCGTCGTCGACCCGGTGAACGGGGCGACCGGGGTGCCCCCGGTGTCGACGCTCGCGCCGGGGGAGACGGTGAGCTACGTGGAGGCGTTCTCGCTCGCGTCGGGCGACGCGGTCTTCGCCATCGCCCCGGGAGCCGACTACCTCCCCGCACGCTTCACGCGCTGAGCGGCTGCAAGGGCTCCTGCCGACGGAGTGGGCTCGGGTGCTGTGCGGGGTGAGAGGCGGGGTGAATTGCCCTGCCGCCCGGTCGCGCGACGCACCTGATCGGTTAGCGTGAAAGCGGTTCGACCGCCCTACCCAGGCGGTGGGGAGCTCACCCGGCACCCCGGCGAACCCCGTTCACCCCTGCCCCGGAGGTTCACCATGCCCGATGCCGAGACCCGTCACGACGACGCTCCCGCGACGGACCGCCGCCTCGCCGCCACGGCCACCTGGGCGGCGGCAGCGGTCGCACGCGCGGTCGCCGACGCGCGGGAGTCCCGGCCCGCCCGCGACTAGACCGGGGCGAGGGCGAGCCGCCGGAGCTCAGAGCGAATCGACGAACTCGCGCAGATCTCCGACGACCTCCTCGAGCGAGGTGCCCGTCTTCGCGGCGAGTCGCGCCGCGAGCCAGGAGAGGCACACGATCGCTGCGGCGACGGTGTCGCCAGGATTGGGGATCTCGTCGGCGGGAAGCCCGGAGTCGGGCGTGAGCCGCTGCAGCGCCAGCTCGAGCACGGCGATGTTGCCGGCGAGCGGGGCGTCGGGCGACTGCGACACGACCGCGTCGAGGAGCACATGGGCGGCGAGGGTGCCGCCTGGGGGGACCTCGGTCACGAGGGGATGACGGGAATCGAACCCGCGTAATCAGTTTGGAAGACTGAGGCTCTACCATTGAGCTACATCCCCGAGCCGGGTTCTCACCCGGCACCCGACACATCGTAGTACAGCTTCGTCCCTGCTGCGTGCAGGCCCGGTGTCGGGGCCGCACGGTGTGCAGTAGACTTGCTGAGGCCATTTCGCCGCCGGGGCGTAGCTCAGCTTGGCTAGAGCGCCCGCTTTGGGAGCGGGAGGTCGCAGGTTCGAATCCTGTCGCCCCGACACGAGGCCGAACCTCTCGAAACCCATCAGGAGACACCCAACGTGAAGACCACGGTCGAAAAGCTCAGCCCCACGCGTGTGAAGATCGCGATCTTCGTCACCCCAGAAGAGCTGAAGCCCAGCATTGATCACGCCTACGGCCACATCGCCGAGCAGGTCAACATCCCCGGCTTCCGCAAGGGCAAGGTGCCCCCTGCCATCATCAACCAGCGCGTCGGCAAAGAGGCCGTTCTCGAGCACGCCGTGAACGAGGGCCTCGACCGCTTCTACCGCGACGCCGTCACCGAGAACGAGCTGCGCCCGCTCGGCCGCCCGCAGGCCGACATCGTCGAGTGGCCGAAGGCCGCCGACTTCTCCGGCGACCTCGAGCTCGCCATCGAGGTCGATGTGCGTCCCGAGATCGAGCTCCCCGACTACGAGGGATACGAGGTCACCGTCGAGCCCATCGAGGTCGCCGACTCCGACGTCGACGAGGAGCTCGAGCGCCTGCGCAGCCGCTTCGGCACGCTCGTCACCGTCGACCGTCCGGCCGCCAAGGGCGACTTCGCCCAGATCGACCTCGTCGCCACCGTCGACGACGTCGAGGTCGACACCGCCTCCGGCATCTCGTACGAGATCGGCTCGGGCGAGCTGCTCGAGGGCATCGACGAGGCCCTCGACACCCTCACCGCCGGCGAGACCACCACCTTCGAGGCACCGCTGCTCGGCGGCGAGCACGCCGGCAAAGACGCGCTCGTCACCGTCACCCTCAACTCGGTGAAGGAGCGCGAGCTCCCCGAGGCCGACGACGACTTCGCCCAGATCGCGAGCGAGTTCGACACGCTCGACGAGCTGAAGGCCTCCCTCAAGGAGCAGGTCGAGAAGCAGAAGACCTTCGGCCAGGCCTCCGAGGCCCGCACCAAGATCGTCGAGTCGCTGCTCGAGAAGGTCGACGTGCCGGTGCCGCCGGCCCTCATCGAAGACGAGGTGCACCGTCACCTCGAGGGCGAGAACCGTCTCGAAGACGACGAGCACCGCGCCGAGGTGACCGAGTCGTCGACGAACACCTTCAAGACCCAGATCCTCCTCGACGCGGTCGTCGACCGCGAGGAGGTGAAGGTCTCGCAAGACGAGCTCACCCAGTACCTCGTGCAGTCCGCCGCGCAGTACGGCATGGAGCCCAACGAGTTCGTCAAGATCCTGTCCGAGTCGAACCAGATCCCCGCGATGGTGGCCGAGGTCGCCCGCAACAAGGCGCTCGCCATCGTGCTGTCGAAGGCGAAGGTCGTCGACACGAACGGCAAGGCCGTCGACATCTCCGAGTTCACCACGCTGGCCGGAGACGACGAGGAGGGCGACAACCTCCTCGACGCCGCAGACGACCACGAGGGTCACGACCACGACCACGAGGGTCACTCGCACTAGTCGATCCCTCTACGGAAAGGCCCGCATCCTGCACCGGATGCGGGCCTTTCCGTGTTCAGCGGATGCGCGTCAGCGCAGCCCGGCCAACCACTCGGCCTGCTTCACCCACTGGTGCATCTGGCCGCCCTCGTGGCCGTTGTAGGGGTAGACCTCCATCGAGGCGTCGGCGGCGTAGTGGTTGTAGGCGGCGTACACCGTCGAGGGGAGCACGACCGGGTCCATCAGGGCCACCGAGAACAGGGCGGGAGCCGTCGCCCGGCGGGCGAAGTTCACGCCGTCGAAATAGGAGAGGGTGTCGAAGACCGTGCTCTCGGCGTCGCGATGCACCGAGAGGTAACGGGCGAGCTCGGTGAACGGGGCCTCCGGGGTCGCTTCGACCGCCCGGCGGAAGTGGCACAGGAAGGGCACGTCGGGCATCACGCCGAGGAGATCGGGGACGAGGCCGGCCACCGCGATCGAGATGCCGCCGCCCTGGCTGCCGCCGGTGACGGCGATGCGGGTGGGGTCGACGCCCTCCAGGGTCGCGACGGCGTCGATGAGTCGCACGCCGTCGGTGAACACGCGCCGGTAGTAGTACTCCTCGGGGTCGTGGAGCCCCTTCGACATGAAGCCCGGTGCTGAGGGGCCCGAGCCGTGCGGGTCGGGGGTGTCGCCGCCGCTGCCCCAGGCGCTGCCCTGGCCGCGGGTGTCCATGAGCACGTGCACGTAGCCGGCGGAGGCCCAGAGCGTCCGTTCGCCGGCGAGGCCGCGCCCACCGCCGTACCCGACGTACTCGACCACGACGGGAAGCGGGCCCTCCGCGTCGCGGGGGCGGGTGACCCAGGCCTTCACCGGCTCGCCGCCGAAGCCCGAGAAGGTGAGGTCGTCGATGCGGAACGCCGTGATCGGGGTCGTCGCCGGGCTGAGCTCCGCCACCGTGCCCTGGGCGCGCGACTCGGCGAGGGTGCGCTCCCAGAAGGCGTCGAAGTCGGCCGGCTCCGCCACCTCGGGGCGGTACTCGCGCAGCAGGTCGAGGGGGAGATCGGTGAACGGCATCCATGGTCCTTCGCGTCGTCGTCGGGGCCTTCTGCCCGGAGCATGACTGTTCTAGCACCTCCGGCGACTCTGCCGACGGCGAACAGCCGCCCCGCGGCGCGTTCCACCCAGTAGATTCAAACCACTGCAAGCGAATTGGAGCGACAACACATGGCCGAACAGGCTCTCCCATCCAGCGTCTTCGACCGGCTGCTGAAAGACCGGATCATCTGGCTCGGTTCCGAGGTTCGCGACGACAACGCGAACGAGATCTGCGCCAAGATCCTTCTGCTCGCCGCCGAAGACCCCAAGCGCGACATCTACCTCTACATCAACTCGCCCGGTGGCTCGATCACGGCGGGCATGGCGATCTACGACACGATGAAGTTCGTGCCGAACGACATCGTCACCGTCGGCATCGGCATGGCCGCCTCGATGGGGCAGTTCCTGCTCACCTCGGGAACCAAGGGCAAGCGCTACATCACGCCCAACGCCCGAGTTCTGCTGCACCAGCCGCACGGTGGTTTCGGTGGAACCGCATCCGACATCCAGACGCAGGCCCAGCTCATCCTGAGCATGAAGCAGCGCCTCGCCGAGATCACCGCAGCCCAGACCGGCAAGACGGTCGAGCAGGTCAACGAAGACGGTGACCGCGACCGCTGGTTCAGCGCGCAGGAGGCCCTCGAGTACGGCTTCGTCGACCACGTGCGCGAGTTCGCCACCGACGTCGCCGGTGGCGGCGGAACCGACGCCTGACCCGCACCGACACCGACGTATTCCTAGAGAACAGGTAAACAGAACGATGGAAACCCCCACTTTCGGTGCGAGTGCCTACCGCAACGGCACGATGCCGAGCGACCGCTACATCCTCCCCAGCTTCGAGGAGCGCACCGCCTACGGCTTCAAGCGCCAAGACCCCTACGCGAAGCTCTTCGAAGACCGCATCATCTTCCTGGGCGTGCAGATCGACGACGCCTCGGCCGACGACATCATGGCCCAGCTGCTCGTGCTCGAGTCGCAAGACCCCGACCGCGACATCGAGATGTACATCAACTCGCCCGGTGGCTCGTTCACCGCGATGACGGCGATCTACGACACGATGCAGTACGTGCGCCCGCAGATCCAGACCGTGTGCCTCGGTCAGGCGGCCTCCGCTGCTGCGGTGCTGCTCGCCGCCGGCACGCCGGGCAAGCGTCTGGCCCTGCCGAACGCGCGCATCCTCATCCACCAGCCGGCCACCGGCCAGGGTGGTGGGCAGGCCTCCGATATCGAGATCCAGGCCCGAGAGATCCTGCGCATGCGCACCTGGCTCGAGGGCACGCTCTCGAAGCACTCGAAGCGCTCGCTCGAAGAGGTCAACAAAGACATCGACCGCGACAAGATCCTCTCCGCCGACGAGGCCCTCGAGTACGGCCTCATCGACCAGGTGCTCACCTCCCGCAAGGCGGTCCCCGCCCTGGTCAGCTGAGAGCTGAGCGAAGCATCCGCCTCATGTCCGAACAGGACTGGCTCACCGACAGCCGGGCCATCCGCGAGATCGTCTTCTTCGCGGATGCCCCGGCTGTCGCCGGTTCCTGGCCCATGACGGTGCCCGCGGTGGCCCAGATACGTCGCGACGGCCTCGAGCTCCCTCCCGGCATCACCTTCCTGGTGGGGGAGAACGGATGCGGCAAGTCGACGCTGCTCGAAGGCATCGCGATGGCCTTCGGGTTCCCCGCCGAGGGCGGCACACGGCACGGCGGCGCGACGACGCGCGCCAGCGAGTCGCCGCTCGGGGAGTGGCTGAACCTGCGACGGGGGCTGGTGGCCCCGCGGTGGGGCTTCTTCCTCAGGGCGGAGACGATGCACGGGTACTACAGCTACCTGGAGTCGTTGCCGCAGTCGCCCGACGGCGATCTGCACGAGATGAGTCACGGGGAGTCGTTCCTGGCTCTGCTCGACCGCAAGATCGACTCGCCGGGGTTCTTCTGCCTCGACGAGCCGGAGGCAGCGCTGTCGTTCCAGTCGACACTGCGGTTCATCGCGCAGCTCGACGAGTTGGTGCGGGCCGGGGCGCAGGTGGTGTGCGCGACGCACTCGCCGGTGCTCGCGGCGCTGCCCGGTGCGACCATTCTCGAGCTGGGGGAATGGGGCATCCGGGAGACGACGTGGGAGGAACTCGAGATCGTCGCCCACTGGCGGGGGTTTCTCGACGCCCCGGGCCGGTATCTGCGCCACATCGTCGGTGGTACGGGTTAGGCTCGGGGGAACAGCGAAGAGGAGGCTGGGTATGGCACGCATCGGAGAGAGCGCCGATCTGCTCAAATGCTCGTTCTGCGGAAAGAGCCAGAAGCAGGTTCAGCAGCTCATCGCGGGCCCCGGCGTGTACATCTGCGACGAATGCGTCGAGCTGTGCAACGAGATCATCGAGGAGCGCCTCTCCGAGGCCAGCGAAGAAGCGGTCGGCGAGTTCGAACTGCCGAAGCCGAAAGAGATCTACAACTTCCTCGAAGAGTACGTCATCGGCCAAGATGCAGCGAAGCGCTCCCTGAGCGTCGCCGTCTACAACCACTACAAGCGCACCCGCGCCCGCAACGCCATCGTCTCTGCCGAGGCGCAGGCGAACGAGGTCGAGATCGCGAAGAGCAACATCCTGCTCATCGGCCCCACCGGCTGCGGCAAGACCTATCTCGCCCAGACCCTCGCGAAGCGCCTCAACGTGCCGTTCGCCGTCGCCGACGCCACCGCGCTCACCGAGGCGGGCTACGTCGGCGAAGACGTCGAGAACATCCTGCTGAAGCTCATCCAGGCCGCTGACTACGACGTCAAGCGCGCCGAGACCGGCATCATCTACATCGACGAGGTCGACAAGATCGCGCGGAAGGCCGAGAACCCCTCCATCACCCGCGACGTGTCGGGCGAGGGTGTTCAGCAGGCGCTGCTGAAGATCCTCGAGGGCACCGTGGCGAGCGTTCCCCCGCAGGGCGGCCGCAAGCATCCGCACCAGGAGTTCATCCAGATCGACACGACGAACGTGCTGTTCATCGTCGCCGGTGCCTTCGCCGGACTCGAAGAGATCATCTCCCAGCGCGCCGGCAAGCGCGGCATCGGCTTCAACTCACCGCTCTACAGCAAGAAGGCCGACGCGAACCTGTTCGGCGAGGTGTTGCCGGAAGACCTCCACAAGTTCGGTCTCATCCCCGAGTTCATCGGCCGACTCCCCGTCGTCACCACGGTCACCCCGCTCGACCAGGAGGCTCTCATGCAGATCCTCACCGAGCCGCGCAACGCCCTGGTCCGCCAGTACCAGCGCATGTTCGAACTCGACGGGGTGGAGCTCGACTTCGAGCGCGACGCCCTCGAGGCCATCGCCGACCTCGCCGTGCTGCGGCAGACGGGCGCTCGCGGGCTCCGCGCCATCATGGAGGAGGTGCTCGGCCCCATCATGTTCGAGGTCCCCTCCACCGATGAGGTGGGCCGAGTCATCGTCACCCGCGAAGCCGTGCTCGAGAACGCCGCCCCCACCATCGTGCCGCGCCCCGCGCGTCGCGAGGAGAAGTCGGCCTAGTCCTCCTCGTCCGCCCGCCGCTCCGCGCGGCCGGCCCGCCTCCGCCGCGGGCCGTCGCACAGCGAGCGGCAACGGCCCGGCCCACCGGAGGCTCCCATCATCCAGCCCATCGCCGCCGGCATCGTCGCGGCCATCACCGGCTTCGCGAGCTCGTTCGTGCTCGTCGTCGCCGGCCTCCACGCCGTCGGCGCGAACGACGCCCAGGCGGCCAGCGGCCTGCTCGTCGTCTGCGTGGCCAGCGGGCTGTGCTGCATCGTCCTCGCCTCCACCTTCCGCATGCCGATCTCGTTCGCCTGGTCGACGCCGGGCGCCGCCCTTCTCGTCGCCGCCTCGGCCACCACGAACGACTTCCGCGCCGCGACCGGCGCGTTCCTCGTCTGCGGCGTGCTCATCGTGCTGTGCGGCCTGTGGCCCGCGCTCGGCCGCGCCATCACGAGCATCCCGCGCCCCCTGGCCAGCGCGATGCTGGCGGGGATCCTCTTCCCCATCTGCCTCGCGCCCATCACCGCTGCCGTCGAGATCCCCCTGCTCGCCCTCCCGGTCATCGTCACCTGGCTCGTGCTGTTCCGCTTCGCGCCGCGGTGGGCGGTGCCGGCCGCCATGGTCGTCGCCGCGATCGGCATCGGCGTGTCGGCCGGCGGCGGCTGGCTGAGCGACGCGAGTCTCGCGCCCCAGGTGAGCTTCGTCGCCCCCGTGTTCGACCCGCTCGTCATCGTGAGTCTCGGCCTGCCGCTGTTCATCGTCACCATGGCGGGTCAGAACGTTCCCGGGTTCGCGGTGATGTCGACCTTCGGCTACAGCGTGCCTCCGCGCCCCGCCCTCCTCGCCTCCGGCATCGGCACCGTCGCCGGCTCGTTCTTCGGCGGCCACGCCGTGAACCTCGCGGCCATCACGGCGGCCATCATGGCGGGTCCCGACTCCCATCCCGACCGATCGAAGCGCTGGATCGCCACCGTCACCTCGGGCATCGGCTTCGTCGTCTTCGGCCTCTCCGCCGGCGTCGCCACGGCCCTCATCTCTGCGGCGCCCCCGGTGCTCATCACCGCTGTTGCCGGCCTGGCGCTCCTCGGTGCATTGGTGACGGCTGTGGCGAGCGCCATCGAACTGCCCGCCCACCGCATCCCGGCCATCTCCACCTTCCTGGTCACCGCATCCGGGGTCACCATAGCGAGCATCGGCTCGGCGTTCTGGGGGCTCCTCGTCGGGGGCCTCATCATGCTCTGGACAGCCTTCCCTCGGCGGCGCACCGTCGCGACCGCCACCGTCGACCCGAAAGGATGACCGCATCATGACCATGGACCACGTCCGCCTCGGCCGCTCCGGCCTCAAGGTCTCGAGCATCGTGCTCGGCTGCATGAGCTACGGCGAACCCCACCGCGGCCCCCACGAGTGGACCCTGCCCGAAGAACAGGCGCGCCCGTTCTTCGAGAAGGCGATCGAGGCGGGGATCACCACCTTCGACACCGCCGACATGTATTCCGACGGCACGAGCGAGGAGATCACCGGCCGGATGCTCGGTGAGCTCGCGAGGCGCGACGAGATCGAGATCGCGACGAAGGTGTTCTTCCGCACCGGGGCAGGCGCCAACAACGAGGGGCTGTCGAGGGTGCACATCCTGGACGCGATCGATCAGAGCCTTCGCCGTCTCGGCACCGACTATGTCGACCTCTACCAGATCCACCGCTGGGACGACGAGACCCCCATCGAGGAGACGATGGAGGCCCTGCACGACGTGGTGAAATCGGGCAAGGCCCGCTACATCGGTGCGAGTTCGATGTGGGCGTGGCAGTTCCAGAAGGCGCAGCACGTCGCCGAGACGAACGGATGGACGCGGTTCGTCTCGATGCAGGACCAGTACAACCTGCTGCAGCGCGAGGAGGAGCGTGAGATGCACAAGCTCACCCTCGACCAGGGCGTGGGCGTGCTGCCCTGGAGTCCGCTCGCGCGCGGGCGGCTGACCCGCCCCTGGGGCGAATCGACGAAGCGCGACGGTCTCGACGCCGTGACCAAGTCGATGTACGGGCAGGCCGAAGCCGCCGACCGGGCGATCGTGGATGCGGTGGGCCGCGTCGCCGACGAGCGAGGGGCCACGCGCGCCCAGGTCGCGCTCGCGTGGGTGCGCCAGCAGGAGGCGGTGACGGCGCCAATCGTCGGAGCGACGAAGCCGCAGCATCTCGACGACGCGGTGGCGTCGCTCGAGATCACGCTCTCGGCAGAAGAACTCGCCGCGCTCGAGGCGCCGTACACCCCGCGGCTACCCGAGGGGTTCTGAACGGGCGGGGGCCTCAGCCCTCGGGCGCGGTGACGATCGCCGAGTCGGTCTCGGGGTCGTACTCGACGGTGGTCTCGTCGTCGAGCTCGACGACGGGCTTGCCTTCGAGCCAGGTGAGGGTCCAGCTCCACTCGGAGGCGTCGACACCCTGCTCGGCGAGTTCGCCCTCCACCTCGTAGATCGCGTCGATCACGGGCTGCGGAAGCCGTGACGGTGGCTCGTCGCCGACGAGCCACCGGGTGCCCAGCTGGATCATCACAGTGCCTTCTCGTAGGTGACCCAGGCGGTCTTCTCGGCGATCTGGTCGTAGAGCGTGCGGGCGGTCTCGTTGTCTTCCGCGGTGATCCAGGTGACCACGGCGATTCCCCGCTCGCGCCCCACGGCGTAGACGCCCTCGATGAGCGCGCGGCCGACGCCGCCGGCGCGCTTCTCGGGCAGCACGAACAGATCGTCGAGGTAGATGCCGCGGTTGCCCTCGAGCGGCCGGGCGAATTCGCGGAAGTGCGCGAGCCCCACGACCTCGTCGCCGTCGTCACCGGGCTCGACGGCGACAAGGCACTCGAGCTCGTGCGACGGATCGATGATCCAGCTCCACACCAGCACGGCCTTCTCGTCGTGCAGCGGGGTCTCGTAGAACTCCCCGTAACCGGTGTACGCGGCGTGCCACGGGAAGAACTCGCCCGTTCGCACGGGTCGCACCTCGATGGGCATCGTCGCCTCCTGGTTCATCGCGCGCCCTCCGGCTGCTCCTCGGGCGCTAGAACTATATCGCTCACCGAGAGCTCCTCCGCGGAGGCGAAGCCGAGGCGGGCGATACGCCCCACGGCCTTGAGGTCGTCGGCGACGAGTTCGAGCAGCTCGATCTCCTCGGCGGGCCCCGAGATGGTGGCCGAGGCCACCGGCACCCGCTGCGAGACCTTCGCCTCGGTCTTGGTGCGGCGGATGGCGACGAGGGCGCGGCTGGCCAGCGCGAGCACACGCGCGTCGGCCCCCTCCGTCATGAGCGCGGGCCACGCATCCGTCGGCCACGCCGCGGTGTGCACGGAGTCGTCGTGGGTCCACGACCACACCTCCTCCGTGGCGAAGGGCAGGTAGGGGGCGAACAGGCGCAGCAGTGTCTCGAGCGCGGTGCGCAGGGCGATGACCGCGGAGGCGCGCTCCTCGAGCGCTCCCTCGGCGCGGTAAGCCCGCTCCTTCACCAGCTCGAGGTAGTCGTCGCAGAACGTCCAGAAGAAGCGCTCCACCGTCTCGAGCGCACGGGCGTGGTCGTAGGCGCGCAGATCGGTGGTGGCGGAGGCGACGACGTGGTCGAGCTCGGCGAGCATGCCCTTGTCGAGCGGGTTGCTGACCGCGTGCGAGCCCTCGGGCAGCTCGAAGCCGTACACGAACTTCGCGGCGTTCAGGATCTTGATCGCGAGGCGCCGCCCGATCTTGATCTGCGTCGGGTTCTTCTCGTCGAAGGCCGCGTCGGTGCCGAGCCGCGAGGATGCCGCCCAGTAGCGCACCGCATCCGAGCCGTGGGCGGCGAGGATGTCGGCGGGCGTCACCACGTTGCCCTTCGACTTCGACATCTTCTTGCGGTCGGGGTCGACGATGAAGCCCGAGAGGGCGGCGTTCGCCCAGGGCTTCTCGCCGGTCTCGAGGGCCGAGCGCAGCATGGTGGAGAACAGCCACGTGCGGATGATGTCCTGCCCCTGCGGGCGCAGGTCGAAGGGGAACACGACGTTCCAGAGCTCCGCGTCGCGCTCCCAGCCGCCCGCGAGCTGCGGGGTGAGGGAGGAGGTCGCCCAGGTGTCCATTACGTCGACCTCGCCCTGGAAGCCGCCGGGAACTCCGCGCTGATCTTCGCTGTAGCCGGGCGCGGCATCCGAGGACGGGTCGACCGGCAGCGACTCCGGGGAGGGGAGGATGGGCGCGTCGAACACGGGGTTGCCGTCGGCGTCGAGCGGGTACCAGACGGGCAGCGGCACGCCGAAGAAGCGCTGACGCGAGATGAGCCAGTCGCCCGTCAGGCCGCCCACCCAGTTCTCGTAGCGCACGCGCATGAAGTCAGGGTGCCAATCGAGCTCTTTGCCGAGTTCGATGAGCCGGGACCGCAGCTCCTCGTCGCGGGCGCCGTTCGCGATGTACCACTGGCGGGTGGAGACGATCTCGAGCGGTCGGTCGCCCTTCTCGAAGAACTTCACCGGGTGAGTGATGGGCTTGGGGTCGCCGATGAGCTCTCCCGACTCGCGCAGCAGTTCCACCACGGCCTGCTTGGCCGAGAACACCGTCTTGCCGGCCAGCTGCGCGTAGGCGGCGCGCCCCGCATCCGACTCGATGGCTGCCGGCGCCTCGCTCACCACGCGCCCGTCGAAGCCGATGATGGCGCGGTTCGGAAGGTCGAGGTCGCGCCACCAGATGACGTCGGTGAGGTCGCCGAAGGTGCAGATCATGGCGATGCCCGAGCCCTTGTCGGCCTGCGCGAGGTGGTGCGCCACGACGGGCACCTCCACGCCGAACACCGGGGTGGTGACGGTGGTGCCGAACAGCGGCTGGTAGCGCTCGTCGTCGGGATGCGCGACCAGGGCCACACAGGCGGGCAGCAGTTCGGGGCGGGTGGTCTCGATGAAAACGTCGGAGCCGTCTGCGCCGTGGAAGGCGAGGCGGTGGTAGGCGCCCGGCTGCTCCTTGTCTTCGAGCTCGGCCTGGGCGACGGCGGTGCGGAACGTCACGTCCCAGAGGGTCGGCGCCATGGCCTGGTAGGCCTCGCCGCGCTCGACGTTGCGGAGGAAGGCCAGCTGGGATGCAGCCTGAGCCTCGCGCGAGATGGTGCGGTAGGTCTGCGTCCAGTCGACCGAGAGGCCGAGGTCGCGCCAGAGCGACTCGAACTGCTTCTCGTCCTCGACCGTGAGGATCTCGCACAGCTCGATGAAGTTGCGTCGCGAGATCGGCACCTGGTCGGCGGCCTTCGACGACTTGTTGTCGCCGCCCTCGAAGGGCGGGGTGAAATCGGGGTCGTAGGGAAGCGACGGGTCGCAGCGCACACCGTAGTAGTTCTGCACGCGGCGCTCGGTGGGCAGGCCGTTGTCGTCCCAGCCGATGGGGTAGAACACGCGCTTGCCGGTCATCCGCTGGAAGCGGGCGATCACATCGGTGTGCGTGTACGAGAACACGTGGCCGATGTGCAGCGAGCCCGAGGCAGTGGGCGGCGGGGTGTCGATGGAGTACACGCAGCTGCGGCCCTGCTCGGCTGCGGCCGTACGGTCGAACAGGTAGGTGCCGCGCTCCGACCAGGCGGCGTCCCACTTCGCCTCGAGGCCTTCGAGAGCGGGTTTCTCGGGCATGCGTGCGGACATGATTCGGCCTCCAGGCGATATGGACGGCACCGTGTCAGGTGAAGAGGTGCCTACTGGTTTCCCCTACACGATACCGGCTCGAGCATCCAGCCTGTTGAGGAGTTCTTGTCGAGTGGGATTAGCTGGAGGGAACCGGGAAGGAGTGACGGGGAGATGTCGAAGCGGGATGTGGGGCCCGCGGAGGCGACGTACGATGCGCGGAGCAGACCACGTGACGGGCGGAGTGAGCTCCGCCTGTGGCTGCTCCGGCTGATCGTCCTGGCCTCCGTCGTTCTGGCCTACAACTACGTCATCTGGCGCTGGCTGGAGTCGGTGAACTGGTCGGCCTGGTGGATCGCGGTGCCGCTCGTCGTCGCCGAGAGCTACAGCGTCATCGACGTCACCCTGTTCGGCCTCACCATGTGGCGGGCCCGCACACGGTCCGCTCCGCCGCAGCCCGCACCCGACGCGACGGTCGACGTCTTCATCGCCACCTACAACGAGCCGGTCGAGCTGGTGAGTGTGACCGCGGCCGCGGCGAAGCGCATCCGATGGCCTCATGAGACCTGGATCCTCGACGACGGCGACAGGCCCGAGATGCGCGCCGCCGCCGAGGAGCTCGGGGTCGGCTACATCACCCGTGGGCGGGAGTGGAGCGACCGGCCCCGGCACGCCAAGGCGGGCAACATCAACAACGCGCTGATGGAGACGACCGGGGAGTTCCTGCTCATCCTCGACGCCGACATGATCCCGCGACCCGAGATCCTCGACCACACGCTCGGCTACTTCCGCGACCCCGAGGTGGCGCTCGTGCAGACGCCGCAGGTGTTCAGCAACGTCGCCACCGGCGACCCGCTGGGCAGCCAGGCACCGCTGTTCTACGGGCCCATCCAGGAGGGGAAGGACGGCTGGAACGCGGCCTTCTTCTGCGGGTCGAACGCCGTGCTGCGGCGCGAGGCGCTCATGCAGCTCGGCATCGTGGGCTACGTGCGGGAGGTCGAGGCCGCGGTGGCGCGCACCCTGCGCGACGCCTTCCGCATCGTGCGGAGGGCGCAGCGGCGGGCGCCGGCCGGATCGGCTGCGGCGGTCGCGCTGGCCGAGACCGCGACGGCGTTGCTGCACGCGCGACAGGCACTCGGCAACGGGGAGCCGCTCGCCGAGGTCACCTACTCGCTGCAGCGGCGCGTCGACGCGGCTGCCGCGGGGGTGGTGTTCCACGACCTCAGGGCGATCCAGGCCGACCTCGCGGCCATCGCCGGGCTCCCTGCCGGCCCCGAGCCCCGACCCGAGGGCGGCCCCGCGGGCGACTCCGCCGCCGGCTCCCCGCTCGGTCCCGCGGTCGGCGCGGCCGGGCCTGTCGCCTTCGACCCCGACGAGGTGCTGGCGAGCCTCGCCACCCGCGACCTCTCGCCCCTCAACGCACTCGAGGCTGTGCAGCTCGCGTTGCGGGCGGTCGACATCGACCGCGACGACGAGGCGCAGGCGGTCATGCCGCTCGCCACCATCTCGGTCACCGAAGACATGGCGACGTCGATGCGGATGCACGGGCTGGGCTGGCGGAGCGTGTTCCACAAGGAGCTGCTCGCCGACGGTCTCGCACCCGAAGACCTGTCGACGGCGCTCACCCAGCGTCTGCGCTGGGCGCAGGGCACCATGCAGGTGTTCCTGCGTGAGAACCCTCTGTTCTCGCGCGGCATGACGGCGGCGCAGCGCCTCATGTACTTTTCCACGATGTGGAGCTACCTCTCCGGGTTCGCGACGATCGTCTATCTCGCGGCCCCGGTCATCTTCCTCGTCTTCGGCGTGCTGCCCGTCGACAGCTGGGCGCCGGAGTTCTTCTGGCACTTCCTGCCCTTCTTCATCGTGAACCAGCTGCTGTTCCTCGTCGCCGCGCGCGGGCTGCCGACCTGGCGCGGGCAGCAGTACAGCCTGGCGCTGTTCCCGGTCTGGATCAGGGCGTGCGTCTCGGCCTTCGGCAACGTCGTCTTCCGCCTCCCTCTCGACTTCGCCGTCACCCCCAAGACGAAGCAGGCGCCCACCGGCGTGCCGTGGCGAAAGCTCCGTTGGCAGCTGATCGCCGCGGTGGTGCTGGTGATCGCGGTGGTGGTGGGCATCATCCGGGTGGTGGTGCTGCAGGACGAGTTCGTGGGTACGGTCGTGAACGTGGTGTGGGTGGCCTACGATCTGCTCATGCTGAGCGTGCTCGTCGGCGCTGTGCGGTACCGGGGGTACGTTCCTGACGAGACCGTGGCGGCTGGTGGAGGAGAGGCGCGATGAGCATGCAGTTCACTGTCGAGACCATCGGCGACGACGTGGCCGTGGTCAAGGGCGACGGACGTCTCACGATGGTCGCCGCTCCCGAGTTCCGTGCGGTGGTGCGGCGAGAGATCGAGGCGGGCCGCGCGCGTGTGGTGGTCGACCTCGGCGCGGTGACCTTCATGGACTCCTCGGGGCTCGGCGCCTTGGTCGGCTGCCTCAAGACCGCTCGGCAGGCCGGCGGAGATCTCCGCATCGCGGCGCCGAACGATCAGGTGATGATGATCTTGCGCCTGTCGAACCTCGACCGGGTCTTCAAGGCCCACGAATCACCGGAGGTGGCCTTCCATGCTTGAACCACGCACCGACGCCCAGGAAGACGCGCGCCTCGAGGCGCTGGCCGCGGTCGGGGTGCTGGGCACCCCGCCCGAGGAGCGCTTCGACCGCATCACGCGCCTGGCCCAGAACCTGCTCGATGCACCGATGTCGTACCTCAACATGGTCGACCGCGACTCGCTCGTGGTGAAGTCGCCGCAGCCCGAGCCCGGGCCGGCGCCCCGCTACCCGTACGGCACCGCGTTCTGCGAGTACACGGTGCACGGCGAGGGGCTCTTCGAGGTTCCGGATGCGCGTCACGATCCGCGCTTCAGCGAGACCCCCGCGGTCACCCACTTCGGCGTCGGTTCCTACGCCGGGGTGCCACTGCGGGTGCCCGGTGGGCTCGCGGTGGGAACCCTGTGCGTCATGCACCCCGACGCGCGCTCGCTGAGCGCGGAGGAGCGCTCCCGGCTCGAGGCCCTCGGGCGCTGGGCCGAGGGCGAGCTGCGCGAGGGGCTCGAGGAGCCCGTCGACGCTGCGGGGGCCGCGAGCCAGTCTCGTGATCTGCCGTCGCTGCACGCCGGAGCCGTCGACGCCACCGCGCTCGCCCTTCCGTTCGGCGAGGTCAGCGGCGACCTTTACGGGTGGTCGGGCGACGGCGAGGCGATCGTGGCGACGCTCGGCGACGTGATGGGCAAGGGCCCGCGCGCGGGCGCGGTGGCCGAAGCGCTGCGGACTCTGCTGCATCCGGAGGCCGGGGGCGCGGGGGAGTCACCCGACGAAGCACTGCGGCGGGCCTCTCGCGAGATCGCCCCTCGCCTCGACGACCTGGGTGGTTTCGTCACCCTCTTCCATGCGCGCATCGACACCCGCACGGGTGTGGTGGAGTTCGCGGATGCGGGCCACGGCCTCACCCTGCACCTCAGCGAGGCAGGTGCCACCACCCGCCTCGCCTCCCATGACATGCCCCTGGGTCTCCAGGACGACGAGCACGGCTGGGCGGTGCAGCGGGTGCAGCTCGAGCGCGGTGACATCCTGCTGTCGGTCACCGACGGCATGCTCGACGCCTACGACTCCACGCTCGCGAGCCTCGACCGCATCGCCGAAGAGCTCCGTGCAGAGCCCGCGGTACCGGCCTTCCTCGACAGCATGACGGCGCGCATAGCGATCGCCAGGGTCGACGACGACGTCACGATCCTGGCGATCACCTTCAGCTGAGACCCGGGCTCGGTCTCAGACCATACCTACCTCACGTTGGCGCGAAGCGTCGACAGCTCGCGGTGCAGCTGGTCGGGGATGCGGTCGCTGCCGAGCTCCTCGAAGTAGTGCTCGATCTCGTCGGCCTCTCGGCTCCACGCGGCGCGGTCGACGGAGAGGATGGACTGGAGGTCCTCGTAGCCGAGCTCGAGGCCGTCGACGTTGAAGTCGCGCACCTTCGGGAGCTTGCCGACGGGGGTGTCGACGACCTCCACCTCGCCTTCGATGCGGCGCACGATCCACTCGATCACCCGCGAGTTCTCCGAGAACCCGGGCCAGAGGAACTTCCCGTTCTCGTCCTTCCTGAACCAGTTCACCGAGAAGATGGGGGGAGCATCCGCGCCGAGCTTCTCGCCGATGGTCAGCCAGTGGCCGAAGTAGTCGGTGATGTTGTAGCCGCAGAACGGCAACATCGCGAAGGGGTCGTGACGAAGGCGGCCGACGGCGCCCTCGGCGGCCGCTGTGGTCTCGGAGGCCATCGTCGCCCCCATGAACACGCCGTGCGACCAGTCGCGGGCCTGCGACACCAGCGGCACCGTCGAGGGCCGGCGGCCGCCGAACAGGATGGCGTCGATGACGACGCCCTCGGGGGAGTCCCACTCGGAGGCGATCGACGGGCACTGGTCGGCGGTCACGGTGAACCGCGAGTTCGGGTGCGCAGCCGGGGTGGCCGACGAGGGGGTCCAGTCGTTGCCCTGCCAGTCGATGAGGTGGCCGGGCGCCTTCGGGGTGAGGCCCTCCCACCAGATGTCGCCGTCGTCGCGCAGGGCGACGTTGGTGAAGATCGAGTTGCCCCACACGGTGTCGACAGCCGTCGGGTTCGTGGTGATGCCGGTGCCGGGGGCGACACCGAAGAATCCTCGCTCGGGGTTGATGGCGCGCAGCTTGCCGTCGGGGCCGGGGCGCATCCAGGCGATGTCGTCACCGATGGTCTCGACCTTCCAGCCCGGGATGCTGGGGTTCAGCATGGCGAGGTTGGTCTTGCCGCAGGCCGAGGGGAACGCGGCGGCGACGTGGTAGACCTTGCCCGCCGGCGAGGTGATCTTGATGATGAGCATGTGCTCGGCGAGCCAGCCCTCGTCACGGGCCATGACCGAGGCGATGCGCAGGGCGAAGCACTTCTTGCCGAGCAGCGCGTTGCCGCCGTAGCCCGAGCCGAACGACCAGATCTCACGCGTCTCGGGGAAGTGGCTGATGTACTTCGACGGGTTGTGCGGCCAGGCGACGTCGGGGATGCGGGCGCCGGCGGCGTCGACGAGGGGCATGCCCACCGAGTGCAGCGCGGGCACCCAGGGGGTCTCGGGCTCGATGAGGTCGAGCGCGGCCTCACCCATGCGGGTCATGAGCTGCATGCTCACCACGACGTAGGGGGAGTCGGTCACCTGCACGCCGAGCTGCGAGATGGGGCCGCCGAGGGGGCCCATGGAGAACGGCACGACGTACATGGTGCGGCCGCGCATGCTGCCGGCGAACAGCGTGGTGAGCTCCTCGCGCATCTCGAAGGGGTCACGCCAGTGGTTCGTCGGGCCGGCGTCCTCCTCCTTCTCGGAGCAGATGAAGGTGCGGTCCTCGACGCGCGCCACGTCGGCAGGGTCGCTGCGGGCGAGGAAGCTGTTCGGGCGCCACTCCGGGTTGAGGCGGATGAGGGTGCCCTGCGTCACCATCATCTTGGTGAGCTCGTCCCACTCCCTCGTCGATCCGTCGCACCACACGATCGAGTCGGGCTTGGTGAGGGCGGCGATGTCGCGCACCCATTCGTTGACGTCGGCGTTCTTGCTGGGGCCGTCGACGCCGACCATGGAGGGGGTTTCCAGAATGCTCATCGTGTGACCTGCTTCTTCGTCAAGGTGGCTGCGGTATTTCCACTATGACGAGCACGGAGAGCGGTATTCGGCTATTCTCTCGGAAAGATCGGCCGATTTTTACAGGAGGCGAAGATGGCGGACTCGACCGACCTCATCACGCTCGGACGACGCATCCGGCACCACCGCAAGGAGCGCGGGTTCACGCTCGACCAGCTCGGGGCGCGCGTCGGTGTGGTGGGCAGTCAGCTCTCCCTGATCGAGAACGGCCGGCGCGAGCCGAAGCTGTCGCTGCTGCAGGCGCTCTCGACCGAGCTGGGTGTCGCCGTTCCCGATCTGCTGAGCCCCGAGGCTCCGGATGCGCGCACCGCCCTCCAGATCGAGCTCGCCAAGGCGCAGGCCGGCCCGCTCTACGCCTCGCTCGGGCTCCCCGTCGTGCCGGCCAGCCGCAACCTGCCGCTCGAGACCCTCGAGTCGCTGGTGGGGCTGCACCGCGAACTCACCAGGCGCGCACGCGAGTCGATCGCCACCCCCGAGGAGGCGCGCCGCGCCAACACCGAGAACCGCATGGCGATGCGGGCTCGCAACAACTACCTCCCCGATCTCGAGAAGCTCGCCGAGGAGACGATGGCCTCGGTGGGGCACACCACCGGTGCGCTGACCCACCGCAGCGTGTCGCTCCTGGCCGAGAAGCTCGGCTTCACCCTGATCTACGTCGACAACCTGCCGCACTCCGCACGCTCGGTCACCGACCTGGCCAACGGGCGCATCTACCTGCCGCCGGCATCGATCCCCGGCGGTCACGGCCTCCGCTCGATGGCCCTGCAGGCGGTCGCCCACCGGGTTCTCGGGCACACTCCTCCGGCGAGCTACGCCGAGTTCCTGCAGCAGCGGCTCGAGATCAACTACTTCGCTGCAGCGTGCCTCATGCCCGAGACCGCATCCGTCGCCTTCCTCAGTGCGGCGAAGCAGCGCCGCGACCTGTCGGTGGAGGACTACCGCGACGCGTTCGGCGTCACCCACGAGGCCGCCGCCCTGCGTATGACCAACCTCTCGACCGCACATCTCGACATGGGTGTGCACTTCCTGCGGGTGGGGGAGGACGGCGCCATCTACAAGGCGTACGAGAACGACGGGCTCCCGCTCCCCGTCGACGTGACGGGGGCCGTCGAGGGGCAACTGGTGTGCCGCAACTGGGCAGCGCGCGGTGCGCTCGCCCGCACCAACCGCACGACGGAGTTCTATCAGTACACCGACACCCCCGCCGGCACCTTCTGGTGCGCCACGCAGACCGGCAAGACCGACGCCGGCTCGTTCTCCATCTCGTTCGGCGTGCCCTTCGCCGACGCGAAGTGGTTCCGAGGCCGCGACACCGGCAAGCGGCAACTCTCCCGCTGCCCTGACGAGTCGTGCTGCCGCAAGCCGGCATCCGAGCTTGCCGAGCGCTGGTCGGACAACGCGTGGCCGAGCGCCAAACTGCACGCCCACATCCTGTCGCCCCTGCCCTCGGGCAAGTTCCCCGGGGTGGACGAGAACGAGGTGTACCAGTTCCTCGAGGCGCACTCGGGCAGCTGATCAGACGGAGCGGCTACAGCAGCTGCGCGGCGAGACCCGCGCCGTCGGGCGCGTACACCCAGCGGGTGGCATCGCCCGGGTGCGCGCTCTTCGAGCGGCCGCCCGCGAGCACCGCCTCACTCGGGGAGAGCTGACGGATGGCGATCGCCTCGACACTGCCGGGGTTCTCGCGCGCGAACGCCCCGTAGATCGACTCGTCGTGCTGCCCGTCGTCGCCGATGAGCACCCAGCGGATGTCGGGGAACTGTTCGGCGAGGCTCTTGAGGTTCGACCGCTTGTGCTCGGGCCCGCTGCGGAAGAAGCGGTCGGGGGTGGGGCCCCAGTCGGTGAGCAGCAGCGGACCGCGCGGGTAGAGGTTGCGGGAGAGGAAGCGGGTGAGGGTGGGGGCGACGTTCCAGGCGCCCGTCGAGAGGTAGATGACCGGTGCGCCGGGGTGCGCCGAGGTGAGGCGTTCGAGGAACACCGCCATGCCGGGCGTCGGCGTCCGTGCGTGCTCGTTGAGCACGAAGGTGTTCCAGAAGGCCAGGAAGGGGCGGGGGAGCGCGGTGACCATGACGGTGTCGTCGATGTCGCAGACGATGCCGAAATCGGTGTCGGGAGCCACGATGTTCACCGGCGCCTCCACCGTGTCGGAGCCCTCCGTGTGCATCGTGATGGTGTGCCAGCCCGGCTCGAGCTCCACCTCCACGGTGGTGTCGACGACGCCGCCGCGATCGGCCTGCACCGTGCGCACGATGCCCTCGATTTCGATGGTGACGTCGACCGAGCCCACCGGCACGCTGGTGAAGCTGCGCCAGCCGCGCACCCGCTCCTCCTTGCGGCGCCAGGGGAGGGAGCGCCGCGATCCCGGTTTCGGCGGTTTCGCGAGAAGGACCCGCCCGAGCACACGTACCCGGGTGACCGATCCGTAGCCCGCGTAGGGGATGACGGTGGGCAGGTGGCCGCGCTTGCGCGCCCACTTCTCCCGGAACTCGTGGATGGCGTCGTCGATCCGGGCAGCTCGATGAAGTCGGGGGAGGGCCACGGGATGAGAACGCATCCGGTCCAGTCTGTCATGGGTGGCCGCCGCGCGGGAGGAGCCGGATTGATGCATCCTCATGAGACGACGATCTAGACTCAGGTGTCGGAACTTCGGGAAGGGACGGGTTCGGTGGCATTCAACGACCTGATCAGCGGTGCGCTCACGTCGACCGGAGGGGTTCGCAACGAGCCGGTCCAAGCGCGCAGCAGCGAACGCATCGAGGCGCTGCTCGACGCGGCGTCGGCGGTCGTGGCGGAGGTCGGCATCGAACGTCTCACCACGGCGATGGTGGCCGAGCGGGCTGGTGCCTCGATCGGCACCGTGTACCGCTACTTCCCCGATCGCATCGCCGTGCTCGCTGCCATGAGCCGCCGGGGCTATGAGCGCTTCATCCGCAGCGGGGTGGAGCGCCTCGAGACCCTGCAGCCCACCACCCTCGACGCCGCGTTCGGCGCCCTCATCGATGCCGCGGTCGAGCTGCACCGCTCCGAGCCGGGGTACACCTCCATCAGGCTGAGCGACCAGGTGGCGCTGCCCGAGGTCGACGGCGGTTCCGCCATCGCCGCGCGCACCGCCGGGCCTCTCGCCGCCGTGCTCGTGGCCGAGCTCGGCCTCACCGACGGCGGCGGGCTGTCCGCAGCCCTCGACGTGGCGCTCACCATCGCCGACGCGCTCCTCGTGCGTGCCTTCATCATCGATCCCGCGGGCGACCAGGCGGCGATCGAGACCTGCCGCGCCGTGGTCTCGGCCTACCTGGCGGGCGCCGCCTCCTGATCTCCCGCCCACGGGCGTACCACCGTCGGGTCGGCAACAGCTGGGCAACAATGTGACGATCTCTGACTCCGGGGCTTTGCGTTTGCGCCGAACGATGTTTGGCTGGTTCAGAGGGTCGCAGTCCGCGGTCCACCGATGATTGGACCGTGATGATCGAGTTCCGCTCGGTGACCAAGCGCTTCCCCGACGGCACGGTCGCCGTCGACGGCTTCGATCTCGTCATCCCGCCCCGCAAGACCACGGTGTTCGTGGGCTCCTCGGGCTGCGGCAAGACGACGCTGCTGCGCATGATCAACCGCATGATCGACCCGAGCTCCGGCAGCATCCTCATCGACGGCGACGACACCGCGAGCCTCGCGCCGGTGAAGCTGCGCCGCCGCATCGGCTACGTGATGCAGAACTCCGGCCTGCTGCCGCACCGCAAGGTCATCGACAACGTGGCGACCGTGCCCATCCTGAACGGGGTGGCGAAGAAGCAGGCGCGGGAGCGCGCGCTGGAGCTCCTCGACACCGTGGGCCTCGACCGCTCTCTCGCCACGAAGTACCCGCGCCAGCTCTCGGGTGGTCAGCAGCAGCGGGTGGGGGTGGCGAGGGGACTCGCAGCCGACCCGAACATCCTGCTCATGGACGAGCCCTTCGGCGCCGTCGACCCCATCGTGCGGGCCGAGCTGCAGCAGGAGACTCTGCGGCTGCAGAACGATCTGGGCAAGACGGTGGTGTTCGTCACCCACGACATCGACGAGGCGTTCCTGCTCGGCCACCAGGTCGTCATCCTCACCAAGGGCGGGCACATCGAGCAGGTGGGCACACCGGCCGAGATCCTCGCCGCGCCCGCGAACGACTTCGTCGCCAGCTTCGTCGGGGCCGACAAGGGCAAGCGGATGCTGCGCATCGAGCGCATCGACGGCCGCGACGTCGTCGTCGACGAGTTCGGCACCCCCACGGGAGTGCTCCAGCCGTGAAGTGGCTCGAGTCGAACCTCGGGCTGGTGTGGGAACTCATCCTCACCCATGTCGGCCTGTGCATCCCGCCGATCATCCTCGGCTTCGTGATCTCCATCCCCCTGGGTTGGCTCGCGAACCGGTACCGCTGGTCGCGGGGCACGATCCTCGTCGTGCTCGGGCTGCTCTACACGATCCCGTCGCTGCCGCTGTTCATCTTCATGCCGCTCATCCTCGGCACCCCGCAGCTGTCGTCGGCCAACGTGGTGGTGGCGCTGACGATCTACGCGGTGGCGCTCATGGTGCGGTCGGCGGCCGAGGGTCTCGGGTCGGTCGACGCCGACGTGCTGCAGGCCGCCTCGGCGATGGGCTACTCGCCCTGGCAGCGGTTCTGGCGGGTGGAGCTGCCGCTCGCCGGGCCCGTGCTCCTGGCAGGCCTGCGGGTGGTGTCGGCGAGCACGGTGAGCCTCGCCACCATCGGCTCGGTGATCGGCGTCACGAGCCTCGGTTATCTCTTCCTCAACGGTCTGCAGCGCACCATCCCCGCCGAGGTGGCCACCGGTATCGTCGCGGTGCTCGTCATCGCCGTCGTGTTCGACCTGGCGCTCGTGCTGCTCGGCCGTGCGGTGCTGCCCTGGAACCGGCGCGACCGGCTGAAGAAGTCGAGGGCCGAACGGCTCACCGACAGCCGCTCCGCCGTGCTGACGGGGGCGGGCTCGTGAACCTCTTCGGCGAGGCGATCGCCTGGATCCTCGACCCCGCGAACATGACCGGCCCGACCGGGTGGGTGGCCCGGCTCGTCGAGCAGCTCGCCTACACCTTCGGGGCGGTCGCCATCGCGGCGGTCATCGCGGTGCCGTTCGGCTACCTCGTGGGCCACACCGGCCGAGGCCGAGACGTCGCGGTGTCGCTGTCGGGCGGGTTCAGGGCGCTGCCGAGCCTCGGCGTCATCATCCTGCTCGCCCTCGGGCTCGGCATCGGTTTCCGCGCACCCCTGCTCACCTTCGTCATCATCGCGATCCCGCCCATCCTGGCGGGCGCCTACGCGGGGTTCGAGGCGGTCGACCGCAAGACCATCGACGCCGCACGGGCGATGGGCATGACCGAGTGGCAGGTCGTGACGCGGGTGGAGATCCCGCTGGGTCTCCCGCTGCTGATCGGCGGCATCCGCTCGGCGGTGCTGCAGGTGGTGGCCACGGCGACGCTCGCGGCCTACGTGTCGGGCGGTGCGCTCGGCGCCTTCATCTTCCAGGCCTTTGCCACCAAGAACTACCCGCTGGCCCTGGCCGCATCGATCCTCGTCACGGCGCTCGCGCTGGTGCTCGAGGGAATATTCGTGCTCATCCAGAGGCTGGTGGTTCCACGCGGCGTCGCCGCGACGGAGCAGAGAGAAGTCCGCGCACGGTCGCCCCGACCGCGTGCGGTGATGGGGAATCCCATCCGAGAAGGGAAATGAATCACATGTTCACAGCAATCAAGAAAGGCCGGCTCGTCGCAGGGCTAGTCGCGGTCAGCGCTGTGGTGGCGCTGGCAGGGTGTGCGTCGAGCGATCCGCTGGGCACCACGTCCACATCGGGCGCAGGCTCGAGCGACGCAGCGTCCGGCCCCATCGTCATCGGTTCGCAGGCGTACTACTCGAACGAGATCATCGCCGAGATCTACGCCCAGGCCCTTGAGGCCAACGACATCGAGGTGACGCGCCAGTTCAACATCGGGCAACGCGACGCCTACCTGCCGGCGCTGGAGAGCGGCGAGGTGCAGCTGTTCCCCGAGTACAGCGGCAACCTGCTGCAGTACTACGACCCCGAGACCACCGCCAAGACGAGCGACGACGTCTACGCCGCCCTCGCCGGTGCGCTGCCCTCGGGCCTAGAGGTGCTCGACCAGTCGCCCGCCTCCGACCAGGACTCCTACAACGTCACCAAGGAGTTCTCGGAAGCCAACGGCGTGACGAGCCTCGAAGACCTCTCGAAGGTCACGACGCCCATCACCCTCGGCGGGAACTCCGAGCTGCAGACGCGCCCCTACGGCCCCGAGGGCCTCCAGTCGACGTACGGTGTGACCGTCGGCTTCACCCCCATCGAAGACTCGGGCGGCCCGCTCACCATCCAGGCGCTGAAGGACAACACGGTGCAGATGGTGAACATCTACTCGGCTGACCCGAACATCAAGACCTCAGGCCTTGTGACGCTGGAAGACCCGAAGGGCCTCTTCCTCGCCTCGAACGTGGTGCCGCTCATCAACACCGATGCGGCGACCCCCGAGGTCACCGAGGTCATCAACAAGGTCAGCGCGGCGCTCACCGCCGAAGACCTCGTCGACCTCAACTCGCAGAGCGTCAACGATCAGGACTCGGCCGAGAACATCGCCAAGAACTGGCTCGCGAAGGTCGCGCTCTTCTAGACCCCTCCGCCTACGAGACCCCGTCTTCCTCCGCCTCGGCGGCGGGAGGCGGGGTCTCCTGCATGTGGCGTAACTCGGCGCGGCCGACGAGCTGCTTCACCACGAAGACCGCGACGACGAAGGCGGCGATGACCGCGACGAAGATGTAGCCGGCGCCGTGCAGCTCTTTCGACAGCTCGCGGTAGGAGCCCGCGGCGAAGGCCCCCACCGAGACGTAGGCGAAGGCCCAGATGATGCAGGCCGGCACCGTCCAGGCCATGAAACGGCGGTAGCGCATCGGGCTCATGCCCACGGTGAGAGGGATGAGGGAGTGCAGCACGGGGAGGAAGCGCGACAGGAATACTGCGATGCCGCCGCGCCTCGCGAGGTAGGTCTCGGCGCGCACCCAGTTCTTCTCACCGATCCTCCGGCCCAGCCTGCTCGCTCGGAGCTTCGGCCCGAACCAGCGCCCGATGGCGAAGCCGAGACTCTCCCCGCAGAGCGCTCCGATCACCACGACGACGACGAGAGAGATGTATTCAAGTGGGGATGCGACACCGGTTGCGGCGACGATGACGACGGTGTCGCCCGGAACGATCAGGCCGATGAGCACGCTCGTCTCGAGCAGAATCGCCACACCCGCTAAAAGGGTTCTGACCAGCGGATCTACCGACTGAACGGTATCCAGGATCCACGACAGCGCCTCGTTCATGCTTGTATTCCACATCGCATGCAGAACACTCTAGCCGGGCAACCATGAGATTCCCCGATGGGTTTGATTGCTTGTATACAAGCTCGGTAGGATCGAGGTGTCGCACCCCCTGCGACGGCAGCGTGGCCCGGTCTTCCGCGCAAGGAGTTCCCTCGTGAACGAACTACTCGATCCGCTCATCCTCTCGAGGTGGCAATTCGGTCTCACGACCATCTACCACTTCCTCTTCGTGCCCCTCACCATCGGGCTCGCCGTCACCGTCGCGATCTTCCAGACCGCCTGGGTGCGCACCGACAAGGAGAAGTACCTCCAGCTCACGAGGTTCTTCGGCAAGATCTTCCTCATCAACTTCGCGATGGGCGTCGTGACAGGAATCGTGCAGGAGTTCCAGTTCGGCATGAACTGGAGCGACTACTCCCGCTTCGTCGGCGACGTCTTCGGCGCACCGCTCGCGCTCGAGGGCCTTCTCGCCTTCTTCCTCGAGGCCACCTTCATCGGGCTCTGGATCTTCGGCTGGAATCGACTGCCGAGAAGGGTGCACCTGCTGACCATCTGGGCCGCCGCCGTCGGCAGCGTGCTGTCGGCCTACTTCATCATCGCCGCGAACGCGTTCATGCAGAACCCGGTGGGCTTCCAGATCAACGAGGCCAAGGGCCGGGCAGAACTCACCGACATCGGGGCCCTGTTGACGAACAAGGTCGCGCTGGCCGCCTTCCCGCACACGATCTTCGCCTGCTTCATGGTGACCGCCGGCCTCATCATCGCCGCGGCGGCCTGGCACCTCTACCGCAACCAGCACCTCGAGACCATGCGCCCCGCACTGAAGTTCGGGCTCTGGATGATGGTGATCGCCGGAGCGCTGACGGTGCTGAGCGGCGACCAGCTCGGCCTTGCCATGGTGGAGACCCAGCCGATGAAGATGGCGGCGGCTGAGGCGCTCTACCGCACCTCCACCGGCGCCGACGCCTCGTTCTCGGTGTTCACCCTGGGCACGCCCGACGGGGTGAGCGAGCTGTTCAGCATCCGCATCCCCTACCTCCTGTCGTTCCTCTCGACGCACACCTTCGACGGCACGGTGGAGGGCATCAACGACCTGCAGGCCCAGTACGTGCAGCTCTACGGCCCCGGCGACTACACGCCCACCATCTGGATCACCTACTGGTCGTTCCGCTGGATGATCGGGCTCGGCATGCTGCACGTGCTCATCGCCGTCGTCGGCCTCTGGCTCACCCGCCGCGGGCGTTCGCCGAAGTGGCGCTGGATGTGGCGCGTGGCCGTCTGGGCGTTCCCGCTCTCGCTCGGCGCCATGATCGTGGGTTGGATCTTCACCGAGATGGGCCGTCAGCCCTGGATCGTGTTCAGCCTGCTGAAGACCGAAGACGCGGTGTCTCCCGGCATCACCGGCCTCGACGTGCTCATCTCGCTCGTCGTGTTCACCCTGCTCTACGGCTCGCTCGCGGTGGTCGAGTTCAAACTCATCACGAAGGCCATCCGGAAGGGGCCCGACGCCCCACCGCCGGTCGACGAGGAGACCGGCGAGCTCAAGCACGAGGCGACGGTCTACTAGGAGCGCATGATGGATCTCACACTTCTCTGGTTCTGCATCGTCGGCTTCCTCTTCGTCGGCTACTTCGTGCTCGACGGCTTCGACTTCGGCGTCGGCATGTCACTGCCCTTCCTCTCGAAAGACGACACCGACCGCCGGGTGCTCATCAACACCATCGGACCCGTCTGGGACCTCAACGAGACCTGGGTCATCGTCGCGGGCGCTTCGCTGTTCGCGGCGTTCCCCGAGTGGTACGCCACCCTGTTCAGCGGGTTCTACCTGCCGCTCCTGCTCATCCTCGCCGCGCTCATCCTGCGCGGGGTCTCGTTCGAGTACCGGCACCAGCGCCCCGAGCCGGCGTGGAAGAAGCGGTTCGACCGGATGATCGTGATCGGCTCTGCGGTTCCCGCCTTCCTGTGGGGTGTCGCTTTCGCGAACATCGTGCGCGGCGTTCCGCTCGACGCGAACCACGACTACATCGGCACCTTCTTCGACCTGCTGAACCCCTACGCGCTCCTTGGTGGCGTCACGACCCTGCTGCTGTTCTTCACCCACGGCGTGGTGTTCGTGGCTCTGAAGACCGACGGCGAGATCAGGCAGCGGGCACGCGCCCTCGCCACCAGGGCCGGGATCGTCACCGTGGTCGTCGCCGCCGCGTTCCTCGTCTGGACCTCCGTCGCCTACGGCACCATCGCATCCGTCGCCCTCTCGGGTGCGGCCGCGGTCGCGCTCGTGGTGGCGGTGCTCGCGAACCGGAGCGGCGCCGAGAAGCTCGCCTTCGGCCTCATGGCCGCCACCATCGGGTTCGCGGTGCTGAGCCTGTTCTTCGCGCTCTTCCCCGACGTGATGCCGGCCTCCAACGACCCCGCGAACAGCCTCACCATTGCGAACGCGTCGTCGTCGGAGTACACGCTCACCATCATGAGCTGGGTCGCGCTCATCTTCCTGCCGCTCATCCTGGCCTACCAGGGTTGGACCTACTGGGTGTTCCGCAAGCGCGTGACGCGAGCTCACATCCCCGCCGAGGCACACTAGACAGGTGCGACCCCTCGATCCCCGGCTCCTGACCTACGCGGCGTCGGCCCGGTCGTTCTTCGCGGCCGGGGCGCTCCTCGCCGTGGTGCAGACGGGGTCCGTCATCGCCTTCGCCTACCTGGTGACGCAGATCGTGGTGAAAGCGATCGACGGCGCCTCGCTCGCGAGTCTCGGCGGGCTCCTGGTGGGGCTGACCGCGGTGGTGGTGCTGCGCTTCGCTGCGGCCTGGCTCACCGAGGTGAACTCCACGCGGGGTGCCGCCGCGGTGAAGAGCCAGTTGCGCGCGAGGGTGCTCGACGCCGTCGACCTGCTCGGCCCCGGCTGGCTTGCCGGGCGCAACACCACCGCGGTGGGGGTGACGGCCGGGCCGGGGCTCGACGCGCTCGACACCTATTTCTCGCGCTACCTGCCGCAGCTCATCCTCACCGGCATCGCGACGCCGGCGGTGCTCGCGGTCATCTGGTGGCAGGACTGGATCTCGGGCCTGACCGTCTCGGTCACCCTCCCGCTCATCCCCGTCTTCATGGTGCTCATCGGCCTCGCCACCCGATCGGTGCAGCAGAAGCAGTGGGAGAAGCTCTCGCGGCTGTCGACGGCGTTCCTCGACGTCGTCGGCGGTCTGTCGACGCTCACGGTGTTCGGGCGGCAGCATCGGCAGGCGGCGCGCATCCGTACCGTCACCGACGACTACCGGCGGCAGACCATGAAGGTGCTGCGCATCTCCTTCCTCAGCGGCTTCGCGCTCGAGCTCGCGGCGAGCCTCGCTGTGGCGCTCGTGGCCGTGTCGATCGGCGTCAGGCTGATCGACGGATCGCTCGGGCTCGAGGTGGGCCTGTTCGTGCTGCTGCTCGCCCCCGAGGCGTTCCTGCCCCTGCGCAACGTCGGTGCGCAGTTCCACGCGGCGGCCGACGGGGTGGCAGCGTCGACCGAGGTGTTCGAGCTGCTCGAGGCCGCCGCCGCCACATCGACCCGTCACGACACGCCCTCTGACGGAGCTGAGAGGGCCGATCGCGACGGGTCGTTCGATGCGGGCGTGGCGTTCGAGGGGGTGCGCGTGCGGTACGGGGAGGTCATCGCCCTCGAGGGGCTGGATGCGCGGGCCAGGGCCGGGCAGGTCACCGCAGTGGTCGGGGCGAGCGGCAGCGGCAAGTCGTCGCTGCTCGCGGCCCTCGTCGGCTTCACACGCTACGACGGGTCGATCACCGTCGACGGGCTCGACGTCGGCGGGCAGCCCGCACCGCGCCCCTGGCTCGCCTGGGCCGGACAGCGCGCCGCCGTACTGCCCGGCACCGTTCTGGAGAACGTGACGCTCGGCGACGCCGAGCCGCAGCATCCGCTCGCCGTTGCCGCTCTGGCGCTCGCCGGGGCACCCGAGATCGCCCTCGACACCGTCGTCGACGCGCTCGGCGGGGGTCTGTCGGGCGGTCAGGCGCAGCGCGTCTCGGCGGCGCGGGCGATCTACCGGGCGCGGCGGTTCGATTGCTCGGTGGTCGCGTTCGACGAGCCGACCTCGGCCCTCGACCCCGAGCACGAGGCGCACTTCGCGGCGGGGCTGCGGGCGCTCGCCGACGAGGGGCGCGCGGTGGTGGTGGTGACGCACCGGCCCGACCTCGTCGCGACAGCGGATGCGGTGATCGCGATGGGGGAGCGTGCCGTGAGCAACGCCGACGGCCTCGAGAGGGGTGCGCGATGAGGCGCGCCGAGGTGCTGCGGCTGGCGCAGCCGAAGCTCGTGAGGTTCCTCCCCGGCGTGGCGTTCGGGCTGCTCTCCGCGCTCTGCGCGGTCGGGCTGCTCGCGACGGCGGCCTGGCTCATCACGCGGGCGGCCGAGATGCCGCCCATCCTCTTCCTCTCGATGGCGATGGTGGGGGTGCGGGCGTTCGCGCTCGGGCGGGCGGCCTTCCGCTACGTGGAGCGCCTGTTCAGTCACGATGCTGCGTTCGCGACCCTCCCCGAGCTGAGGGTCGGTGTGTACGAGCGGCTCGTGCCGGTGTCGCCGGACGGGCTGGGCGGCACGCGCCGGGGCGACCTGCTGGCGCGGCTGGTGGGAGACGTCGACGAGCAGCAGAACCTGCCGCTGCGCGTCGTGCAACCCCTCGTCGTCTCAGGACTCACCGCCGTCGCGAGCGTCGTCGTCATGTCGATCGTGCTGCCCGCCGCGGGGTTCGTGCTGGGCGTGGCGCTCGTCGCGGTGTTCGTGCTCGGCACAGTGGTGAACGCCCTGGTCTCGGGCCGGGCCGAGCGGGCGATCGCAGGCCTGCGCGGTAGCTATCAGGCGGAGCTCGCCGACCACCTGACCCATCTCGACGTGCTCACCGCCTACGGAGCCGTCGCCGCGGGCCGCGAACGGCTCGCCGACGCCGATCGTGACCTCACCCGTGCGGTGCTTCGACGTTCCGCGGGCGTCGGGGCGACCTCGGCGCTCGTGGTGCTGGTCGCCGGGCTGGTGACGGTGCTGACGCTCGTCGTCGGTGTTCCCACTCTCGGCACGGGCGGCTTCGGGGGGCCGGCGCTCGCCGTCGTCGCGCTGCTGCCGTTGGCGGTGTTCGAGGTGGTCGCGATGGTGCCGCTGGCGGCAGGCGCCTGGCGACAGGTCTCGGCGAGCGCCGACCGCATCGCCTCGGTCGTGCCCGATGAGGTGCCGGAGGGGATCCCGGTCGACGGGCCGCGGGCGACCCGACGTGCGCCGAGCGGCCCGGTGCGGCTCAGCCTCCGCGGGGTGACGGCGCGGTGGCCGGGAGGCGGTGACGCCGCGGCCGAGGCGCCGGGCGGTGCCGCGGCGGGCCGGCCGCTCGCCCTCGCGCCGGTGTCGTTCGAGGTGGAGCCGGGCGACCGCATCCTGGTGCGGGGCGGCAGCGGAGCGGGCAAGACCACCCTCGCGCACGTGCTCGTGCGCTTTCTCGACCACGGCGGCGACTACCTGCTCGACGGAGTCGACGTCGCAGAGTACCCCGCCGACGAGGTGCGGCGCGTGGTGGGCCTGTGCGAGCAACGGCCCTACCTCTTCGACGACGACATCAGACAGAACCTGCTCTTCGCGAAAGACACGGCCACCGACGGAGAGCTCGAGGCCGTGCTCGATCGCGTCGGGCTCGGCGACTGGATGCGCGCCCGCGGCGGCCTCCGCGCCAGGGTCGGCGACCGGGGTGCGCTGGTCTCGGGCGGGCAGGCGCAGCGCCTCGCACTGGCGAGGGCCCTGCTCGCCGAGTTCCCCGTGCTGGTGCTCGACGAGCCCACGGCCAACGTCGACCCCGACCGTGCCGACGCGCTGGTGCGCGACCTGCTGCAGGCAGCGGGGCGGGGTGACCGGGCCGTCGTGCTCATCTCGCACACGCCGGTCGACGACGAGCTCGTCACGAAGACGGTGCGGCTGGAGGCGCCGCGAGACTGAGGCTGCTGATGCGTGGGCGGGGCCTGCCGGCGAGCGTCCGCGGGCGCCTTCGGCTGTGGCTCAGAGCGGCCGGCTGAGCGCGGCGAGGCGCTTGCGCCAGGTCGCCGCCCGGGTGGGGCGCACGGCGAGCGCGGGGCCGTCGATCCACTGCTCCACCGCCGAGATGCCGTGGAGCGCGTTCACCGCCCACAGCTCGCACCCCTCGAGATCGGCAGGTCGCGCCCGCTCCTCCACCACCCGCGTTCCCGTCGCCGTGGCGATGAGTCGGATGCTCCGCGCCGTGACGCTCGCCACCCTCGCCAGGTCGCCGCTCGGAGCCACGAGGGTCTCGCCGCGCCACCACAGCAGCGCCGAGCTCGAACCGTCGACGACGAGACCGTCGTGGAGCAGCACGATCTCGTCGGCGCCGTTCTCCTGGGCCTCGCCGCGCAGCGCGACGAGGTGCTCGAGATCGGGGCCCTTGACACGCGGAACCCGTCGCGGGTCGTCTCCGGCATGGCTCACGACGACCGAGCTCGTGCGCGGGCGGGGTGCGAGCCGCACCCGCAGCCGCAACTCGAGGGCGTCGTCGTGCTGAAGACGCGCCAGCTCGATCCGCGGGAACAGTCGCGCCTGCGGGAACGCCTTCAGCCTGCCGATCGCCGCACCCCAGAACGAGGTCGCCGCCGCGATCGTGCCGGCGTCGCCCGCCGTGCGCCCCACGCTGTCGAGGAAGCGTTCGCGGTGTGCATCGAGGGCCCGCACCGTTCCCGAGGCCTCGACCAGCCACGAGTCGGCGACGAGCAGCTCGGTGTGGGGCTGCAGCTCCTGCTCCACGAGCGCGCCGCGCGACCAGACGAAGGTGGCCGGGGCCGTCGCCATGCGCGCTCCTCTCGCCGTCGGGTCACGAACTACGCTATTACAGTGCCGCCGACGCCCCTGCGACGAACCCTGGCCGTGGGCATCGACCCGGCCGCCGCGTTCGCCGCGCTCCACGCCGACGACCCGCGCGCGTTCTGGCTCGACGGCGGCCGAGGAGCCACCGCCGGCATGAGCTACCTCGGTGCCGCCGAGACCGTCGTCGAGGCGCGATCGTGGAGCGAGCTGCGCCACCTGTGGCCGGCACCCCAGGGCGCCGGAGACGGCGACCCGCGCCGGTCGGGGGAGCCCGCGCCCGACATGCCGCCCGCCTCCGACTCCGCTCCGCCCTTCGGGCTCGGCTGGGTGGGCTGGCTCGAGTACGAGCTGGGCACCCTCGACGAGGAACTCACGCGCGGCCCCCGCGCCCATCCCGCCGGCCGCATCCCGTCACGGTTCCTCCTCGTCGAGCGGGCCGTCGCCATCGACCACGCCACGGGAGAGGTGACCCTGCTCGCCCTCCCGGCGCCGGATGCGCTCGACTGGTTCGACAGCACCGAACGGGCTCTCGTCGAGGTGGCCCGCGCATCCGTCGCCCCCGCACCGTCGGTCGCGCGTGCCGACACGGTCGCGCATCCGCGGCACGACTTCTCCCGATACGCCCACCTCGTGGAGGAGTGCCGCCGCGTGATCGCTGCGGGTGAGGCCTACCAGCTCTGCCTCACCAACACGCTCGACGTGCCAGGGAGGTTCGACCCCTGGGACACCTACCTGCGGCTGCGCGAGCTCAGCCCCACCGCCCACGGCGGGTACCTGCGCATCGACGACACAGCGCTCCTCAGCGCCTCGCCCGAGCTCTTCCTGCGCGTCTCGGCCGACGGCAGGGTGGTGACGCGCCCGGTGAAGGGCACGCGCCGCCGGGGAACGGATACTGCCGACGACGCGCGCCTGGCAGCCGAACTCCTGGCGAGCGAGAAGGAGCGCGCCGAGAACCTCATGATCGTCGACCTCATGCGCAACGACCTGGCCAGGGTGTGCGAGCTCGGCACCGTGCGGGTGAGCGAGCTGCTGGCGGTGGAGACGCATCCGCAGGTGCATCAGCTGGTGAGCACCGTCGAGGGTCGGCTGCGGGCGGGTCTCGACGTCGTCGACGCGCTCGGGGCGACCTTCCCCGCCGGCTCGATGACCGGTGCCCCGAAGCGCAGCGCGATGAGGCACCTGGAGCGGTTCGAGGGCGGTGAGCGGGGCGTCTATTCTGGCGCTTTCGGCTTCCTCTCCTTCGACGGAGCTGCCGAGCTGGCGATGGTGATCAGGAGCGTCGTCGTGACGGCGGGCGGCGCATCCGTCGGCACCGGGGGCGGCATCACGACCCTCTCGGTGGCCGCAGAGGAGGTGGAGGAGACCCGGCTGAAGGCCGCAGCCCTGCTCCGGGTTCTCGGGGCCGTTCTGCCGGGGTAGTAGTGTGGTTTGCTGGCGCGTCGTGCGCGCCGATCCTTGCGACCCACTGCTTCCGGCAGATCTGCCGTCGATGTGGTTCGCCTGCGCGAGCATGAATGAGAGTCACGTGGTCACCGAGAACACCTTCGACGAGCCCGGCCAGGCACACGACGAGGCCGAGCGCTACGACATCCGTGCCCTTCAGGAGAAGTGGCTTCCCCGCTGGGAGGAGCTGAAGCCGTTCAGCACCGACCTCGACGGCGACAAGCGCCCGCGCAAGTACGTGCTCGACATGTTCCCCTACCCGTCGGGCGACCTGCACATGGGCCACGCCGAGGCCTACGCGCTGGGCGACGTCGTGGCGCGCTACTGGCGACAGCAGGGCTTCAACGTGCTGCACCCCATCGGCTGGGACTCGTTCGGCCTGCCCGCCGAGAACGCCGCCATCAAACGCGGCCTCGACCCCCGCGAGTGGACCTACGACAACATCGCGCAGCAGCACTCGAGCTTCAAGAAGTACGCCGGCTCGTTCGACTGGGACCGCGTGCTGCACACCTCAGACCCCGAGTACTACAAGTGGAACCAGTGGCTGTTCCTCAAGATGTACGAGAAGGGCCTCGCCTACCGCAAGGCCAGCTGGGTCAACTGGGACCCGGTCGACCAGACCGTGCTCGCCAACGAGCAGGTGCTGCCCGACGGCACCTCCGAGCGCTCGGGCGCCGTCGTGGTGAAGAAGAAGCTCACCCAGTGGTACTTCCGCATCACCGACTACGCCGACCGCCTGCTCGATGACCTCAAGCAGCTCGAGGGCACCTGGCCTGCCAAGGTCATCGCGATGCAGCGCAACTGGATCGGCCGCTCCGTCGGCGCCGACGTCGACTTCGTCATCGAGGGCCGTGACGAGAAGGTCACGGTCTTCACCACCCGGCCCGACACGCTCTACGGCGCGACCTTCATGGTGGTCGCCCCCGATTCCGACCTGGCCCAGGAACTCGTCGCCACGGGCACCGGAGACGACGCGGATGCTGTGCGCGAACGCTTCGCGAAGTACCTCGCCGAGGTGCAGAAGTCGTCGGAGACCGAGCGGCAGGCGACCGACCGGCCGAAGACGGGCATCTTCCTCGACCGCTACGCCATCAACCCGGTGAACGGGGAGCGTCTGCCCATCTGGGCAGCCGACTACGTGCTCGCCGACTACGGGCACGGCGCCGTCATGGCGGTGCCCGCGCACGACCAGCGCGACCTCGACTTCGCTCGCGCCTTCGGGCTTCCGGTTCGGGTGGTCGTCGACACGCTGGCGCCGGTCACCGGTGTCATCCCGGTGCTCGACCCCGACGACCTGCCCGAGCTCGAAGACCTCGACCCCGCCACCACGGGAATCGCCCTGGCGGGCGAGGGGCGGCTCATCAACTCCGGCCCGCTCGACGGGCTGTCGAAGTCGAACGCCATCCGCAAGATCATCGAGATCCTCGAGGCGGCGGGCACCGGGCGGCCGGCCAAGAACTACCGCCTGCGTGACTGGCTCATCTCGAGGCAGCGCTACTGGGGTACGCCCATCCCGATCATCCACGGTGCCGACGGCTCCGAGCATCCGGTGCCCGAAGACCAGCTGCCCGTGCTGCTGCCGCCCACCGAAGGGCTGAACCTCACGCCCAAGGGCACCTCGCCGCTCGGCGGGGCCGCCGACTGGGTGAACGTGCCGAACCCCGTCGACGGCACGCCGGCGCTCCGCGACCCCGACACGATGGACACCTTCGTCGACAGCTCGTGGTACTTCCTGCGCTTCCTGTCGCCGAACGACGACACGCAGGCGTTCGACCCGAAAGAGGTCGACAAGTGGGCGCCCGTCGACCAGTACGTGGGCGGTGTGACGCACGCCATCCTGCACCTGCTCTACGCCCGCTTCATCACGAAGGTGCTGTTCGACCTCGGCTACGTCGGATTCACCGAACCCTTCAGCGCGCTGCTCAACCAGGGCATGGTGCTCATGGACGGATCGGCGATGTCGAAGTCGAAGGGCAACCTGGTTCGGCTTTCCGACCAGCTCGAGGAGCACGGTGTCGACGCGGTGCGTCTCACCATGGCGTTCGCCGGGCCGCCGGAAGACGACATCGACTGGGCCGACGTGTCGCCGGCCGGTTCGGCCAAGTTCCTGGCGCGCGCCTGGAGGCTCACCGCCGACGTCACCTCTCCGCCCTCGGTCAACTGGCGTGAGGGCGACCGTGCGCTGCGACGGGTCACCCATCGTTTCCTCGCCGAGGCGCCCGGGCTCATCGAGGCCTTCAAGTTCAACGTGGTCGTGGCGCGCCTGATGGAGCTCGTGAACGCCGCCCGCAAGGCCATCGACTCGGGCCCCGGCGGCTCCGACCCGGCTGTTCGTGAGGCGGTCGAGACGATCGCGCTCGGGCTGTCGCTGTTCGCGCCGTACACCGCGGAGGACATGTGGGAGCGGCTCGGCTACGAGCCGTCGATCGCGAACTACGGCTGGCGCGGGGCCGACCCGTCGCTGCTCACCGAGGACACCGTTACTGCCGTGGTGCAGGTCGACGGCAAGGTGCGCGACCGGCTCGAGGTGTCGCCGAAGATCGACGGGGCCGCCCTCGAGGCGGAGGCGCGCGAGCTGGCGTCGGTGAAGCGGTCGATCGGCGACCGGGAGGTCGTGACGGTGGTGGCGCGGGCGCCGCGACTGATCAACTTCGTGACGAGGCCCGCTTCGTAGCGGGTCGGTCGGGTAGCGGGTCGGTCGGGTGTCGGCCGGGTAGCGGGTCGGTCGGGTGTCGGCCGGGTAGCGGGTCGGTCGGTTCTCCCCAGGCCGTATCAGGAAGCGGAGTCTCCACAGACTCGTGGGCGGTGAGGCGGTGGGCGGGCGGAGGCTCGTAGCCTCGCCGCATGTCCCTGCCCGAGCCACCTCCGAACGCCGCGCCGACCGGGCCCTCCGTGCGGGTGCGCGTGGGGGTCGGGGCGGCGGTCGTGCTGGTGGTGGCGGCGCTGGTCGTCTCGGTGCTCATCACGGCGCTGGCGCCGATGGGGGCGACGACGGTGGTGGCGGGGAGTGCCGGCGCTGACTCGGGCGCTGGGCCGACCGAGCCACCTGCTGGGCTCGGTGTGTCTGCGGTGTCCGCTGAAACGCCCGACGGAGGCAACCCGACACCTGCACCGATCATGGTCCACCTGCTCGGTGCCGTCGCGGCGCCCGGGGTCTACGAGCTCGCGAGCGGGGCCAGAGTCGTCGACGTCGTCGTGCTGGCGGGTGGGTTCACCGATCAGGCGGAGCGCTCGTCGGTGAACCTGGCGCGGCCGCTCGTCGATGGCGAGCAGCTGCGGGTGCTCGCGGTGGGGGAGGCGCCGCCCGAGGTCGCCCCCGGGAGCGTGGGGGGCGCATCCGGGGGGTCTGGCGCATCCGGAGGTGTGGGCGCATCCGCGGGCGCGGGCGCGGGCGGGGTCATCGACCTGAATCGGGCCACCGCGGCCGATCTCGACACGCTGCCCCGCATCGGGCCCGCGATGGCTGCACGCATCGTCGCGTGGCGCGACGAGAACGGCCCGTTCTCCTCGATCGACGACCTGCTGCAGGTCACCGGCATCGGTGAGAAGACTCTCGAGGGTCTTCGCGACCTGGTGCGTGTGTGATGCGCGGAGACCTGCGGCTCGCGCTGCCGGCCGCGGCGGCGTGGGTGACCGCTCTCGTGATCGTCGGGCTGCCCGACTCGGTGCCGTGGGCGGCAGCCGGTCTCTGGATGGGCGCCGCGCTCGTCTTGGTCGTCATGCTTCTCCTGCGCCGGCGCGACGAGCCGAGGCCGGAAGGACTCGACGTGCCCGAGGGGCGCCCGGCCGGAGTGGCTGTGGCGATCGTCGCGGTCACCCTGGCCGCCGCGGCGCTCGTGTGCACCTCCGTGGCCGCGCAGAACCCGAGACGACATCCCGCCGAGCTGCCGGTCGCGGGAGACTCGATGATGGGGTCGGCGGTGCTGCGCGTCACCGGGCTGTCGGAGGCCGCCCCGGCGCCCTTCGGTTCGGCGCGATCCCGCGTGCAGGTGCCCGCGGAGCTCGCGACGTTCACCACCGGGAACGTCGAGACGGTCGCCCGCTCGCCTGTGCTCGTCTTCACCGAGGTCGACGACCCGGAGTCGCTCCGCATCGGCGCCGTCCTGGCGGCACGGGGCACCCTCACCGCGGTGGAGTCCGGTGGCTCCCGTGAGTTCCTGCTCTTCGGCAGAGGTGAGGCGGAGGTCGTCGCCGCGCCGGGGTGGTGGCTCGACTGGGCCGATCAGGTGCGCCGGTCGTTCCGTGCGTCGGTCGAGTCGCTGCCCGGCGACGGCCGCGAGCTGCTCACCGGTCTCGCCATCGGCGACGACCGGCAGGTCTCCGATGAGTTGACCGAGGCGATGACGAACACGGGGCTCACCCACCTCACCGCCGTCTCCGGCGCGAACTGCGCCGTCGTCGTGGGTACCGTGGTGCTGGTCGGCGGTGCCCTCGGGGCGAGCCGTCGGGTTCGTCTGGTGTGCGGACTGGCGACCCTGGTGCTCTTCGTCGTGCTGGTCACTCCCGAGCCGAGCGTGCTGCGAGCGGCGACGATGGCGACGATCGTTCTCGTGGTGACGCTTCTGGGGCGCCCGGCGGCGGGGCTGCCGCCACTGTTCCTGTCGGTCGTCGTGCTCCTCACGGTCGACCCGTGGCTCTCGCGGAGCGCGGGCTTTGCCCTCTCGGTGCTGGCCACTGCCGGGCTCCTCCTGCTCACCCGGCCGCTCGCAGCGCTCGCCGGCCGCCTGATGCCCCGGTGGCTGGCCCTCGCGGTCGCTGTCCCGGTCGCCGCACAGCTGGCGTGCCAGCCGGTGCTCTTCCTGCTCTCGCCGCAGCTGACGCCCTACACGGTGCCGGCGAACCTGCTCGCGGAGCCCGCCGCCGCTGCGGTCAGCGTGCTGGGCCTCGGTGTCTGCCTGCTCGGGGTCCTCGCCCCGGGCCTCGCCTCCGCGGCCGCGTGGTTGCCCTGGGTGCCGTCCGCCTGGATCGGGGCGGTGGCCCGCTTCTTCGCCGGTCTCCCGTTCGCCGTCGTGCCGTTCGCCGACAGCCTGCTCGCCGCATCAGTCGCCCTCGCGGTGCTCGGCGCCGTCGTGTTCTGCATCGCCGCGGCGCGGAGGCACCGGAGCGCGACGCGCGCGGTGGCGGGCGGCTGTGCAGCCGTCGTCGTGGTGTCGGTCGGGCTCGCGACCGGCGGTGTCATCGCGCGCGACGGCGCGATACCGCCGGGGTGGATGATCGCCGCCTGCGACATCGGGCAAGGCGACGCGGTGGTGCTCCGCAGCGCGGGCAGTGTCGCGCTCGTCGACGTGGGGCCCGAACCCGAACCGCTCGAGGAGTGTCTCGCCGACCTCGGCATCGAGCGGATCGACTTGCTCGTTCTCACCCACTACGACCGCGACCACGTCGGTGGTGTCGACGCCGTGATCGGCCGGGTCTCCACCGCGGTCGTCGGGCCGCCCGACGGCGCCGCCGACGACCGCCTGCTCGATCGGCTCGACGAGGGTGGAGCCCACCTCGTCGACGGGGTCGGCGGCCTGCACGGCGAGCTGGGAGCGCTCGGCTGGAGCGTCCTCTGGCCCCAGCCCCACACCCGTCTCCGGGGCAACGACGCCAGTGTCACCGTGCTGTTCACCGGGCCCCTCACCGCGCTCTTCCTGGGCGATCTCGGCGAATCGGCGCAGAACGCCCTCGTCGCCACCGGCAGTCTCGGCCGTGTCGACGTCGTGAAGGTCTCCCACCACGGCTCCGCCGACCAGAGCGACCGCCTCTATACGCGAGTCTCCGCGCGGCTCGGCCTCATCTCGGTGGGCACCGACAACGGCTACGGCCACCCCACCGACCGACTTCTCTCCCTCCTCGCCCGCACGGGCACCCAGGCCTTCCGCACCGACACCCTGGGCCTCATCACCGTCAGCGTCCCGCCAGCAGCCCCCGATGCCTCCGCTGCCGACCCTCCAGCCCTCAGCGTCTGGAGCGAGCACCGCCCGCCCTAGCCGAAGGCGCCCTCGGTGCGGCACCGTGTGGGTGGTGTCGGTGCTGGCCGACGGTGCGGGCGGTGTCGTGGGTGGGGTCGGTGTTGCCTGATGGTGTGGGTGGTGTCGTGGGTGGGTGGGGCCGGTGCTGGCCGACGGTGCGGGCGGGGTCGTAGGTGGGGTGGTGGCGCCCGGGGCCGGCGACTCGGGGCTCGCGGCCTGGGGTGTCGTGGGTGGCCGTTAGGCTGGTGCGGAAGCGGAAGAGGGTGTCATGGCGGTCGCACGTGGGGCGAAGGCTCCGGCCAAGTCGGCGGCGAAGGTCGCCATCCCGCAGATCGCGTGGAACGAGGTGCGGCCCGCCTCCGTCGTGCTGGTGTCTGGCACCGAGGGGTTCCTCGCCGATCGCGCCATCCGTCGCCTCCGCGACCTCCTGAAGGCAGAAGACCCGAGCCTCGAGGTCACCGACATCGACGCGGCCTCCTACGCTCCGGGCGAGCTCATGACCCTGGCGAGTCCCTCGCTCTTCGACGAGCCGCGTCTCATCCGCGTCTCGGCGGTCGAGAAGTGTACCGACGCGTTCATCGAGGAGACCCTCGCCTATCTCGCCTACCCGGCAGACGACACCTACCTGGTACTGCGGCACGGCGGGGGAGTTCGTGGCAAGAAGCTCCTCGAGGGGGTGCGCGCCGCAGCCGGGGTCGCGGTCGAGGTCGTCTGCGCCGAACTCAAACGCGACACCGACAAATACGAGTTCGCCTCGGCGGAGTTCAGAACGGCGGGCAAGCGGGTCACGCCCGGCGCGCTGCGCGCGCTCGTATCGGCCTTCACAGACGACCTCGCCGAGCTCTCGGCCGCGTGCAACCAGCTCATCTCCGACACCACGGAGGAGGTCACCGAGGTCACCGTCGAGCGCTACTACGCCGGCCGGGTCGAGACCAACGCCTTCGCGGTCGCCGATTCGGCCCTCGCCGGCCACTACGGCGAGTCGCTCGCGCTCCTCCGGCACGCGCTCGCATCGGGCGCAGACCCGGTTCCGATGGTCGCGGCCTTCGCGATGAAGCTGCGCACCATGGCGAAGGTGCTGGGCGCGCGGGGCGGCTCGGCTCAACTCGCCGGTCAGCTCGGCATGGCCCCCTGGCAGATCGATCGCGCCCGCCGCGATCTCGCCGGCTGGGACGGCCAGGGCCTCGGCCGCTGCATCCAAGTCCTCGCCGAAACCGACGAGAGCATCAAGGGCGCCGGCCGCGACCCCGTCTTCGCCCTAGAACGCATGATCAGCATCATCTCCGCCCGCGGCACCCTCTGACCCCCGCCGCCGCCCCGCCGCGCTCGCCCACCCGCCACCCACCACTTTCTCGCGGACAAAGTCCGTGAGAAACTCGTTTATCACGGACTTTGTCCGCAAGAACGTGGCCCGGCCCGGTCCGTCCTCGAGGATGTGGCAACGCGCCGCTCACTCCGCCAGTTCAGGGCTCCGGCCGCCCCCGCCCCACCCCACAGCGCCCACGCCGCGCATCCGCTACCCATCCCACCCGCCACCCATCGCTTTGTCGCGGACAAAGTCCGTGAAGAACTCGTTTATCACGGACTTTGTCCGCAAGAACGTGTCGCGGTGCGGGGTGTCCTCGAGAATGTGGCGACGCGCCGCTCACTCCCACAGTTCAGCGCTCCTGCCGCCTACCCCACCCGCGCCGCGCATCCGCTGCCGACCCCACCCGCTCAGCGCTCACGTTGCCCATCCAACGCGCCACCCATCGCTTTCTCACGGATAAAGTCCGTGAAGAACTCGTTCATCACGGACTTTATCCGTAAGAACGTGACGCGGCTCGGCGCGGCAGGCCCCGGAACGCCGAAGGGCCCCACCGGAGTGGGGCCCTTCGTGCGGGTCGGGCGCGCAGCCCGGGGAGGTCGGCTCAGAGAGCGGCGACCTGCTTGGCGATGGCCGACTTGCGGTTCGCCGCCTGGTTCTTGTGGATGACGCCCTTCGACGCAGCCTTGTCGAGCTTCTTGCTCGCGAAGGTCAGCGCGGTGGCCGCCTTCTCCTTGTCGCCGGCGACGACGGCCTCACGGGTGGCGCGGATGGCGGTCTTGAGCTCGCTCTTGACGGCCTTGTTGCGCTCCTGGGCCTTCTTGTTGGTGCCGATGCGCTTGATCTGCGACTTGATGTTTGCCACGGAAATAACCTCTGTATCTGTTCGGATGAGTGCGGTGCGATGACCCGCTGCGGCCGAGCCGCGCCATGGGCCACTCGCTGTTCGCACCCGTCACATACGTGTGGATGCGTAAGCCAACAGGCAACATTACCAGTTCTCGCGCCTCCCATCAATCTGCGACAGGCTCGCCGTCGTGTGCAGGAGGTACCGTGGAATCCTATGCCACGTCTCGCCCCGCACACCGACTCGGTGCCGCCGTCCGGCATCCGCCGCATCTTCGAGCTCGCCCACGTGCTCGACGACGTGATCCTCCTCGTCATCGGCGAACCCGACGTGCCGGTGGCCCCACCGATCCTGGCCGAGGGCGCCCTGGCCTGGACGGACGACGACACCGCCTACACCCCCAACGGCGGCATCACGCCGCTCCGCGAAGCGATCGTGCGCGAGGTCGCCCGCCGCAACGGCATCCACACCGACGTCGAACGCGTGTGGGTGACGAACGGCGCGACGCAGGCCCTCTTCCTCGCCATGTCGCTCGTGCTCGACCCGGGCGACGAGGTGCTCGTGCCCGATCCGGGTTACACCACGTTCACCATGAACGCGCACCTGTTGAACGCCGTCCCGGTGCCCTACCCCCTGCGCCCCGAGAACGACTTCGCGCCCGACCTCGCCGAGCTGGCCCGCCTGATCACACCGCGCACCCGCCTCCTCGTCGTCAACTCGCCGTCGAACCCCCTCGGAGCCGTCTTCGACGAGCGCACCCTCCAGGCCCTCCTCGACTTCGCCCACGAGTACGACCTCTGGATCATCAGCGACGAGGTCTACGAACGATTCAGCTACGAGCATCCGCACGTCAGCATCGCCTCGCTCCAACCCTCCGGAGGGTCGGAGAGCGCGCCGGAGAGAGCGGATGCTCGGGGCGACGACGACCGCGTGATCACTGTCTTCTCGGCGTCGAAGACCTACGCGCTCACGGGTGCCCGGGTCGGCTGGCTGCTCACCCCCTCGGGCTTCGCCCCCCTGCTGAGGTCGGCGCAGGAGGCGATGATCAGCTGCATCAACACCCCGGCACAGCGCGCGGTGCTCGCGGCACTCGAGGGTTCGCAGCAACCGGTCGAGGATGCCGCGGCCCACTACCGCGACAACCTCGCCGCCGCGACGGCGCTGCTGAGTGAGCGCGGCATCCGCTACCTCGAGCCCACCGGCGCGTTCTATCTCTGGGTCGACGTGTCGCACGCGACTGGCGGAGACGTGGCCGGCTGGGCCGAGCGGTTCCTCCTCGAGCAGCGCGTCGCCGTCGCGCCGGGCAGCGCGTTCGGGCGCATGGGGGAGGGGTGGATCCGCCTCTGCGTCGCCGCCTCCCTCGACGACCTGCTCGAGGGCATCCGCCGCCTCCCGGCCCCGGCCTTCGCCCCCGCTCCGGTTTCGCCCGAGCGCGGCGTGCCCGCGACGCCTACCGCGCAGGCGTCGCCCGAGCCCGCCGAGCCCGCCGAGCCCATCGGGCCGGCGACGCCGGACGCATCCCTGCATGCGACGCCCACCCCTCAGGCTTCGCCCCACGCACCCACATCCGCGCCGTCCGCCTCGACCGCGACGCCACCGCCGCCGGCGGCACGATGAAGATCGCCGTCATCGGGGCAGGTGCCGTGGGCGGGGCGATCGCCGCGGTCGCCGACCGCGCCGGCCATGACCTGGTCGTGACGGCGCGCGGCGAGCACCTCGCCACGATGCAGCGCGACGGGCTGCGCCTCTCGGGCGCCTGGGGCGAGCACCTCGCCCGGCCCCGCGCCGCCGAGACGCTCCTCGACCTGCCCGACGTGGCGAACGGCGAGTGGCGCCCCGAACTCGTGCTGCTCGCGGTCAAGGCTCAGGATGCGCGCTCGGCGCTCGCCGCGAACGCCCCGGTTCTCGACGGCGTTCCGCTGGTGGTGGTGCAGAACGGTCTCGGTGGTGCGGAGGCCGCGTCGGCCCAGCTCCCATCCACCCCGGTCGTCGGCGCCCTGGCCCTCTTCGCCGCCTCCTACCTCGACCCCGGCCGCGTCTCCATCACGGCCAGCGGCTCCACCTACCTCGGCCGCATCCCCCGCATCCCGTCGCCTGCCGAGGCAGCACACACGACGCCCCCCGACGACGCCGCGGCCCTCCGCATCGCCGTCGAGGCGCTCTCGCCGGTCATGCCCCTCGAGACCACCGACGACTTCGCCGGCGCCCAGTGGACCAAGCTCCTCGTCAACCACGTCAACGCCCTCCCCGCCATCACCGGACTCTCCGTGCAGCAGACCATCGCCGACCGGCGCCTGCGCGCCGTGCTCCTGGCGAGCATGAAGGAGACCATCGGCATCGCCCGCGCGAAGGGTGTGCGCTTCGCGCCGGTGCAGGGCCTCGACGACCGCCTGCTCCGCTTCGTGCAGCGCGCGCCGCGCATCCTGGCCCAGCTCGTGCCCCGAGCGATGGCGCGCCGGATGGGGGCGACGCCCAATCCCGGATCGACGCTGCAGAGCATCCGCCGCGGCCAGCTCACCGAGATCGACCACCTCAACGGCGCCGTCGTCGCTGCCGCCGCCGACCTCGGCCTCCCGGCCCCCGTCAACGCGACCCTCGTCTCCCTCGTTCACGCCGTCGAGCGCGACCACCGCTTCCGCACCCCCGCCGAGGTCGCCGCTGCCCTCCCCGCCCGCCGCTGAACCCCGGGTTCATGTCGGCGAACGACGGATGCTCGTCACGCCCACGCGCCGAGCCTCCGTCGTTCAGCCGAAAGCGGCCCGATCTCCGTCGTTCGGCGCGCTCGGAGCCGCGGGTGAGCGACCCGTGCGGCTCAGCCCGCGTACGACCCCGAGCGCAGCTCCTCCACGAGGGTGGGCCCGTTGGGCTCCCAGCCGAGGTCGATGCGCGCGGCGGAGCCGGTGGCCTGCTGGTCGAGCAGGAGCGCGTCGCCGAGCCCCTCGCCGAGCCACTCGTGCACCTGTGCGGTGCTGATCGGCTCGACCCGACCGTCGAGTCCGGCGGCGGCGGCAGCCGCCTCGCCGAGTTCGCGCACCGTCGGGTTCTGGCCGCTGGCGCCGATGTAGTACGAACCGCCGTCGGCAAGATCGAAGGCGAGCACGTAGAGCTCGGCGAGGTCGTCGACGAAGACGGTGGTCCAGTGCTGCTCGCCCGAGCCGATGAGCTGCAGCGCGGGGGCAACACCGCTTCCCCGAGGCGCCTGCGCGATGACGTTGGGCAGCCCCCCGCCGTGCCCGAACACCACGGCCGGCGCGATGATCGTCGTCTTCACGCCCGACGCCCTGAGCACCCGTTCCTCGATCGGCACCCGCCACGCGGTGAGCGCCGGCGGGTCGAAGGGCGAGCGCTCGGTGATCTCGGCCGACGAGCCGTAGACCCAGATGCCGCCGGTGTGCACGTACGGCTTGTCGCTGCCCTCGAGCCCCGCGAACACCGCAGTGACGACCGCGTCGTCGAAGGCAGCGCTGGTCTCGTCGCCGGGGGAGGCGGTGTGGATGACGCCGTCGCTCTCGAGCGCCAGCTTCTCGACGAGCTCCCGGTCGGTGAGCGTTCCGACCACGGCGCGGGCGCCGGTCGCCTCGACCGCCTGCGCCTTCGTCTCGTCGCGCACGAGGGCGACGACCTCGCGACCCTGGGCGCGCAGGGCGCGGAGAACTGCAGAACCGATGAATCCGGATGCGCCGGTGAGGAAGATAGCCATGTCTCGATCTAACCGGGTCGGCGGATGCGTATTCCACAGCCGTGACGAAGTGAGACGTTCTGCACAGCTTCCCTCACGCGGCCCACCGCATCCGGGGCATGGCAGAATGGGACGTCACCCCCGACCCAGAGGAATGCGTGAGTCCCCAAGCCCTGAAGGCCCTCCAGCCGGCCTCCACCGACCCCGCGTTCATCCGCAACTTCTGCATCATCGCGCACATCGATCACGGCAAGTCGACGCTGGCCGACCGCATGCTCGGCATCACCGGCGTGGTCAGCGATCGCGACATGCGCGCGCAGTACCTCGACCGGATGGACATCGAGCGCGAGCGCGGCATCACCATCAAGAGCCAGGCCGTGCGCATGCCCTGGGCGCTCGACGGTGCGAGCTACGCGCTCAACATGATCGACACCCCCGGCCACGTCGACTTCACCTACGAGGTCTCGCGCTCGCTCGCCGCGTGCGAGGGCGCCATCCTGCTCGTCGACGCGGCGCAGGGCATCGAGGCCCAGACTCTGGCGAACCTCTACCTCGCGCTCGAGAACGACCTCACGATCATCCCGGTGCTCAACAAGATCGACCTGCCCGCGGCCGACCCCGAGAAGTACGCGAAGGAGCTCGCGGGTCTCATCGGCGGCGACCCCGACGACGTGCTGCGGGTCAGCGGCAAGACGGGCATGGGCGTCGAAGACCTGCTCGACCGCGTGGTCGAGCTCATCCCACCGCCCGTCGGCGATCCGGATGCTGCGGCTCGCGCCATGATCTTCGACTCGGTCTACGACGCCTACCGCGGTGTCGTCACCTATGTGCGCATGATCGACGGGCAGCTGCATCCGCGCGAGCGCATCCAGATGATGTCGACGAAGGCGACCCACGAGATCCTCGAGATCGGTGTGTCGAGCCCCGAACCCACGCCGTCGAAGGGCCTCGGTGTCGGTGAGGTGGGCTACCTCATCACGGGTGTGAAAGACGTGCGCCAGTCGAAGGTGGGCGACACGGTCACCACTGCCCAGAAGCCCGCCACGGTCGCGCTGCCCGGTTACACCGAGCCGCTGCCCATGGTGTTCTCGGGGCTGTACCCCATCGACGGCAGCGACTACCCCGCTCTTCGCGAGGCGCTCGACAAGCTGAAGCTCAGCGACGCCGCGCTGGTCTACGAGCCCGAGACCTCGGTGGCGCTCGGCTTCGGCTTCCGCTGCGGGTTCCTCGGCCTCCTGCACCTCGAGATCATCACCGAGCGGCTCGAGCGCGAGTTCGGCCTCGACCTCATCGCCACGGCGCCGAGCGTGATCTACGAGGTCACCACCGAAGACAAGAAGACCATCACCGTCACGAACCCGAGCGAGTTCCCCGAGGGCAAGATCTCGGCGGTCTCGGAGCCGGTGGTGAACGCCGCCATCCTGGCGCCGAAAGACTACGTCGGCACCATCATGGAGCTCTGCCAGAGCCGCCGCGGCACCCTCCAGGGCATGGAGTACCTCGGCGAAGACCGGGTCGAGATCAAGTACACCATCCCGCTCGGCGAGATCGTGTTCGACTTCTTCGACCAGCTGAAGTCGAAGACGGCCGGCTACGCGAGCCTCGACTACGAGCCCGCGGGCGAGGAGGTGGCCGACCTGGTGAAGGTCGACATCCTGCTCCAGGGCGAGCGGGTCGACGCGTTCAGCGCGATCGTGCACCGCGACAAGGCCTACGCCTACGGAGTGCTCATGACGGGCCGTCTGCGCGAGCTCATCCCGCGCCAGCAGTTCGAGGTGCCCATCCAGGCCGCCATCGGCGCCCGCATCATCGCCCGCGAGTCCATCCGAGCGATGCGCAAAGACGTTCTCGCCAAGTGCTACGGCGGTGACATCACCCGAAAGCGCAAGCTGCTCGAGAAGCAGAAGGAGGGCAAGAAGCGCATGAAGATGGTGGGCCGCGTCGAGGTTCCCCAGGAGGCGTTCATCGCCGCCCTCTCCGGCGACGTCGAGAAGAAGGACAAGAAGTAGCGTGGCGCCGAGCACGGTCGCCGAGCGCGAGCGCGGGCGTTCCCCGGAGTCGGGGGCACGGGCAGCGGGCGCGAGCGCGGGTGCCGGTGCGGGCACCGACACCGTCGACGCCGCCGCCCTGCGGCTCCGCGACGAGCCGCTGAGCTACGCCGCGGTCGGGGCCACCCAGGCGCCCGACTTGCTCTACTTCCCACCGAAGGGCTACCGCCCGGTCGAGCGCCAGGCCCGCATCGGCTCGGGCGCCGCCCGCTTCGAGACGGCGTCGGCCAAGCTCATGGCCTGGGGCCTGCAGCGCGGCGCGGGCATCGACGTGGGCGAGGTGCTGCTTCCGGCACCCACGTCTGCCGACTACGCAGGGCTCCGCTACGACGAGTTCGGCACCCCGCTCGGCCCGAAGCGTTCCACTCACGAGCAGGAGTACGCCCCCGACGGCACGCCGCTGGCCTCCCCGGGTGCGACGGCCATGCTCACCATCCGCCTGCTGGGCCTGCCGTTCAAGGCCCCCGTGCGTGTGGTCTACCAGGTCGACGAGCCTGGCCGCCGCGGCTTCGCCTACGGCACGCTCCCCGGCCACCCCGTCTCCGGCGAGGAGAGCTTCGTGGTCGAGCACCGCGCCGACGACTCCGTCTGGGTGGTCGTGCGCGCCTTCTCGCGCGGCAGCACCTGGTTCTACCGGCTCGGCGCCCCCGTCGTGCGCGCTGTGCAGACCCGCAGCCTGAAGCGCTACCTCGGCGCCCTCTCCCCGGCGAGAGGGCTCTAGCCTCCCCGTGCCGTCGATCCTCCCCGTGGGAGACCCCGCTCCCGCCGACGGACTGCTCCCCGCCGAGGGAGCGGCCTCGTCCGCCACGCGCGACCTCGGGCTCTACGTGCACGTGCCGTTCTGCCGGGTGCGCTGCGGCTACTGCGACTTCAACACCTACACGGCCACCGAACTGCGCGGCGTGAAGCAGAGCGACTACTCCGGCCAGGCCGTGGCCGAGATGCGCTTCGGTGCCGAAGTGCTGCGCGCATCCGGGGTCGCCGACCGCGCGCTCTCCACCGTCTTCTTCGGCGGCGGCACGCCGACCCTGCTCCCGTCGGCTCAGCTCGTGCAGATGCTGCACGCCGCCCGCGACACCTGGGGCTTCGCTCCGGATGCCGAGATCACGACCGAGGCCAACCCCGACTCGGTCGACGCCCGCTACCTCGGCGAGCTCGCCGAGGCGGGTTTCACCCGCGTGAGCTTCGGCATGCAGTCGGCGGTGCCCAGCGTTCTCGCCACACTCGAGCGCACGCACGACCCCGAGCGCATCCCGCTCGTCGTGCGGTGGGCCAAGGAGGCGGGTCTCGAGGTGAGCCTCGACCTCATCTATGGCACCCCGGGTGAGACGCTCGACGACTGGTCGCGCTCACTCGACGCCGTGCTCGAGAACGAGCCGGGGCACGTGTCGGCCTACGCGCTCATCGTCGAGGAGGGCACGAAGCTCGCCCGGCAGATCAGGTCGGGCGAGGTCGCCGAACCCTCCGACGACCTGCAGGCCGACATGTACGGGCTGGCGGATGCGCGGCTCGCCGACGCCGGATTCCAGTGGTACGAGGTCAGCAACTGGGCCCGCACCCCCGACCAGCGCTCGCGACACAACCTCGGCTACTGGCTCGGCCACGACTGGTGGGGCATCGGCCCCGGATCGCACAGCTACGTCGGCGACACCCGGTGGTGGAACGTGAAGCACCCCGCCGCCTACGCCCAGCGCATCGCCGCGGGGGAGTCGCCGGCGGCAGGGCGCGAGACCATCGACGCTGAGACGCGCGAGCTCGAGCGCATCCTGCTGCTGGCGCGCGTGCGCGACGGCCTCGGGCTGCGCTCGCTCGCCCCCGAGTTCCGGCAGGAGGTGGCCGGGCTCATCGCCGACGGCCTCGTCGACGGGCCGGCAGCGCTCCGCGGCTCCCTCGTGCTCACCCTCTCGGGCCGCCTCCTCGCCGACGCCGTCGTGCGCCGCCTCACCTGAGGCAGACCCCCAGCGTCTCCGCCAGATGCGTCGTCGCGCGCATCCGCCTCAGCGCATCCGCCGGTCTTCGGCCCGCGCATCCGCATCAGCCCATCCGCACCCGCCCATCCGCACCGGCACCAGCGCCTCCGCCACACCCGCATACCGGCGTACCCTCCCGCAACGCACGACGTCGCGGCCACCTCGCCCGTGAGGGCGGAGGTGACCGCGACGTCGAGGGATGCCCGGGCAGAACCGCCCGAGGCGACTACTTGATGAAGCGGAAGTTGAAGAAGTAGCGGTAGGTGCCGCCGGCGTTGACCTTCACACCCGCGATGATCGCGAAGATGAGGCCGACGATCTGCACGGCCCAGGCCAGGAAGTAGAACAGGAAGCCGATGAAGATGAACGCCGTGATGGTGCCGAGGATGTAGAGGCCCACGACGAAGATGGCGACCGTGATCTGGAAGTTCAGCGACTCCTTGGCCTCCTGGTTGGTGAGGGGGCCGCGGTCTTTGAAGACCAGCCAGATGATGAGCGGCGGAATCCAGCCCAGGATGCCACCGAGCTGCCCGAGGAAGGCCCACTGCTTGTCTTCGGCCGGGCTGAGCGGCGCCGCGGCGGGCGGGCCCTGGTAGCCGGGCTGCTGCTGGTAGCCCGAGCCCGGGGGCGGAGCCTGGTAGCCGGGGGGCGGAGCCTGGTAGCCGGGAGGAGGCGTCTGCCCGGCGGGCGGAGTGGGCTGGCCGGCGGCCGGGTCGTACGGCGGTGTTGCGTTGGGGTCAGTCATGGTCTCGCGCCTTTCAGACGGGGAAGCCGTTCAGGGATACGGTGTCGGAGGAACCGGTCCGTGTACGGGCTCGTACACAGAGACAAGATAGCGCCGACCCCCACCCGCAGCAACGATTTCGGCCTCGGGTGTCACGAACCCACTGTCAGGGATGCGAGATATGATTGGCACTCTGAATGTGTG